>CAJURM010000007.1 GCA_910589025.1 uncultured Odoribacter sp.
TCACATACTCCGTCTACCTTGCACTCGTAAGTCTGACCCGAACGCACACCGAAAAGCTGACAGGGAGAGCTGTAAGCACGCTGTTCATGCCAATTCGAAGCATCCTTCAAGCGATAGGTTACCCGGTATTCCCGGTGCTCCGGAGCACTCTCCCAACTCGCTTCGAGATTTCCCCGATCAGGCAATAACTGCAACGATAACGGCGACGGACAATAACTCCCGATTCGGAATGTACGGATGACACTCAGACCGTCGTTTTCAAAAACACGGACATCATCGATTCCGTCCTTGGCTACGACACGGACACACCAGGCATAAACATGGCCAGGCTCCAACGGCGGACACATCGGACCGTAGGTGTAACTCGTCGATACAACACGCTCACGGAAAATCTCGGGGGCAAAAGAAAAAGCGGAAGAAGGATCCATGCCCGTATCCCAAAGCTCTTTGATGACCAACTCATATTCCACCCGCGCCACACCGCTATGCCGGGGCGTCCACTGAAACTGAAAATGCAAAGGCTCCTGCCAGGCAAGAATTGCCCCGTCAAAAGGCAAACCCAACTGGGGTGGCTTTTGCAAAGAAAGGAATATCATCGCACTCCCTGCACGCGACAACAACCGGTTGGTTTGATACTCCAATACCTCCACCGAAAACTCTACCGGTCCCTCCGGCAACCGGCTCCCTTTCAGATAACCCGAAGCGCCCAATCCCTGACCCGATAAATTACGCGGATCGAAATAAGGCCGGAGCTCTTCCATTGACAAACGATAAGGAACGTTGGGTTCCAATATCAACGGAGCCACCGAAGCATAGGGCAACGACAGAAGTGTATAGCCACTGCCCTTCACCGTCAGACGCAGACGCACCGGCATCGAACTGTACTGCACATCCCGGTTTAACAACGTCACGGATACACGCTCCCGGCTGCCGCTCACATAATCGCTCAGGTAAAAACTATACGGAGGCGATACATTCACCTGTACATGAACCGGATACGTCTGGGCGAAAGAAGAAACGCCCCAAAAAAGAAATATGAAAACAACTATTAACCGCATCATTCTGTCTTAAGGTTCCACCATTACTTTGACCGTTTCACGCTCTTTGCCGCATATCACCTGAACGATATACAACCCCAACGGCAAAAAAGATTCCTGCAACCACTCATACGTATCCAGCCCCTCGAAAGCCTCCTGTTTCACCAACACCCCGTGCTGGGTATAAAGGAAAAAACGGACCGGTGCCGTCTCGTTCAGCTCCACCCGTACCCTGAATTGCCCCTTGTTCGGATTGGGCCACAACTTCACGTCACGAATCCGCCGCTCCGCAACACGCTTTTCCCCTTCGCCTGCACTGTATTCCGCAACCGTCACCTCCTTATATAAAACAGCTTCACACTCACCCACCACCGAACGCAGCCCAAGGGTGTACCGGCCCGGAACGTGAATCATCATTTCAGCCGTAACCCCCTCATTCAAAACCTCTATTTCCGGCATATCCGGGATCAGCCATTCCCAGCGCTCCGGAGCCGGAACCGTCGTATTCACCAGTTTCAACACATCTCCCGGACCCACTTCCGAAGCCATGGCAAAATTAACGGCAATATCCGTTTCCTGATGCCAGATGCTGACCTCCCCGCTACCGCTGCATCCGTCTGCATCCCTGATTTCCAGCCGATAGTGCCCTTCCCGCTCCGCTGTGAGAACCGGAGAGCGCGAATCCACCAACACACCGTCACGATACCAATGCCAGGAAACAGCCTCCTTCGTTTCTTTCAAATTACGGAGTTCGTGCAATTGCCCCCTGCAAAGGGTACGGTCACTTCCCAACTCAACCTCCAAAGGCAAAGGCTCCGAAAGACGATAGGTGAAATGCTTAAAACATCCGTAAGCATCCGTAACATTCACTGTATACTCTCCCGCCGGCAAAGCATCCCGCGACAAAGCAGCATGTCCCGTGTCTTGCCACCGAACCGCATAAGGGGCGACACCTCCGCTCACCTCTATCCGGATCGCACCGTTCCTGTCTCCGTAACAGACAGGGAAAATCACCTCTGCATCCGCCTCCAAACCTCCCGGCACAACAACCTCCCCCAACGCCTCTTCCCGGCAATCGTGCGCATCACTCACCAACACCAGATACGCACCGTCCGCCAAACCTTTTACAACCGCCGTCGTATCCCCGCTCGTCCAGAAATAACGGTAAGGCGGTGTGCCTCCGGACACGAATGCCCTCATCTCACCGCTTTTCTCCCCGTTACAGGCTATCTCATTCCCCTGCACTTTTACAGCCAGCACGTCGGGCTCCGTCACCTCATACTCCTCCGCCCAGGCTTCAATTCCATTCTCATCGGTCACTTTCAGACGATACATACCGGCAGGCAATCCATCGGCGACAACACCCCTGCAAAGTTCCGTACCCCGTCCTTCCCTGACCGCATACCACGTAAAACGGTAAACATCGCTTACTCCGCCCCGGGCGGAAGCCTCCAACCGGGCATCATGACGCCCCTTGCAAGACACGATTGCCGTTTGTGTAATAAAAGCCTCCAATAACGGAGGTTGAGTCACCGTTACTGTAGCCCTTTTTTTACATTCATGCTCATCCGTCACCTCCACTTCATACACCCCCGCCGGAACACCGTCGACACGACCCGTTGTATCGTCCAGACTCCCAAGCCATTGGTAACGATAGGGCTGCACACCCCCGGCAACCTCCGTCCACACAGCTCCATCACTCCGCCCATGCCCCAAAGGAGGGAGAAAACCGGGAGTAACCACCAACTCCTCAGGCGAAAGAATACTCACCGTATCCCACGCCCGACACCCATGGCTGTCGCTGACATCAACACGGTAAAAACCTTCCGGCAAATGAGTGATCCGAGAAGTAGTCTGATTACCCGACCATCGGTAAAAATAAGGTTCCGTACCTCCGCTCAAACAAGCGGTAATCTCCCCGTCCGTATCGTATTTGCAAAGCAAATGACGGGGAACAAGACGAACCTGCAAAACATCCGGCTCCGATAAAGTAACACTGCCTGCCGTCTGGCAACCGTTAGCATCGGTGACCCGCACATAATATTCCCCGGCTTCGGCAACAATACGCTCCGTCGTCTCTCCACTCAAAGGCCAGAAATAAGAATAAGGAGAAGTACCTCCGCGCCCCATAGCCGTCACCTGCCCGTCCGCATCTCCGTTGCAACTCGGAAGAACCGTTGAGAAATCAATCGTCAGCTCCGCCGGTTCTTTCACAACCAAAGCGGAGGAATAAGCCTCATTGTTATTTTTATCCCGAATCCGGACCCGGTAAGTGCCGGCTCCTATATCCGGACAGGAACGGGTCGTGCAATTCAGATTGCCCCACGTACTGCCATTCTGTTTTTGCCACTGGTATGTGTAAGGGGAAACCCCTCCTGTCCCCGAAGCCTCCATTGCTGCTGTCAGCGTACCATAACAAGTCACCTCCTTTGTCTGGGTAACAACCGCCAACAACAAATCCGGCTGTGTCAGGGTTATATTGACAGAAGCCACACATCCGGCAGTGTTTTCGGCGGTAGAAGGCTGTACGCCCCTATAGCGTCCGTCGCGGACCGTAATGGAATATGTTCCTTTTCCCAAAGAAGAGTGACTACTACCCGTAAGGGAAGAGAGCAGGCTATTGTCTTTTTTCCATTCATACACATAGCCTCCGCTGCCTCCGCTTGCCACCACCGCGATACTGCCGTTTGAAAGCCCGTAACCGGAAGGATTCACCGGTTCGGACAATTGTTGCACTTTCACCGGAGTTCCCGGTTGTCCGACTTTTATCTTCCATACTTTTTCCGCATTATTCTCCCGGGCGGTACAGCCGTTGGCTCCATGCAAACGCAAAGCATATTCCCCCGCCTTCAACCCGGAAACACTCTCCAGCCGTCCCCGGGACAGGGGCATAGAATCCGTCGGCGTGTACAAAAGATAGAGATTGCCTTTACCGCCTGTCGCCCGGAGGGTTATCCTACCGTTTTTTCCCCCGTAACAATCCGCTCCGACAGCAACAACCGACTCCAAATCCGGATCCGCCACCATTGCCACTTCTATGTCGTTCAGTTCATGATCCGTTCCGTCCGCCACATAACCGGGATAATCGTCGGGATAAGCGCCCTGGCTGATCTGTATTTTATACCTACCGGAAGAGAGTCCCGGAATGACACACGACGCCTCTTCCTGTTTCAGCCGTACACTGCCGGCTCCGACCCAATGGCCTGTAGCAAAAGTACTGCTCTGCGAAGGAGAGGGAATTTGATCGGGTTTATATTCCTCCCACTTCCGGAGGGCTATTTCAACCGTTTCTCCTGTTAACAACGCACGGTCAAAATACACTTTTATTTTTCCGTCACTGCCGTAGGAACAGGAGGGTGTTTCGATTTCAGTCCTGACCAACTTCGGTGCATAAAGCCGGGGGTCAAGGATCATCAACGGAGACTCCGTACAACCGGCTATTTTCACGGCAATCAGTTTCTTCTCCTTCAGCACCGTCCGGAAAGCCTCTTCCCCCATCAGGTCATTGCCGGAAAAAGAGGCCACCGAACCGTTATACAAAGAGGAAGGCACCGCCTTCCATTCGACATCCGTCCACGCTTCGGAAGCGGAACGGCCCTTCACGGCATATTGCCAGGCATAAGCGGCAGCGGCAAATCCCTTCGTGGCTTTCAGCATTATCTTCTTCTTATCGAGCAGCACCAGATCCGTCGTCCTGTAAGTCCCTTTGTAATCGTGATAATAAAGGTCTATCTTTTCGGGAAAAATACTCAAAGTAACATAAGAACTCCAAAACGGTATTTTATCATCAATAACAACCGTTTCACACGGATAAGCGGAAACAGGAAACGAAAAAACGTCGCTTGACCCCTTCTTTTTATCAACACAACCAAACCTATTTCTCCATTTCCGTTTTCCATAAAAACGGTAATTCACCAACCGCGAAGAAGCCTGCTTGTAAAACACAAATGCCGGACAATCCCGCCAGTTCTTATCCACACCGATAGCATTCAAATCCTGCTTAAGTAACTCTTGTTCCGATTCTCCCGAAAAAGTTACATAAAACATAAAATAATTACTGCATCGGTGACTATAATTATTATCGGTTCTTACCCTCGCATTCAATTCGTAGCGATACCGTCCCTCCGGTGGTTCCATGGCGGCAAGACGGGTAAAAATCAAAAACAAGCCGGTAAACAAGACACACGCTCTTTTCATATAATCATCTATTTGTCCAAATCTATATCCAATTTTTTCACACCGGAAGCCCCACCCCCCTCCAATAAAGCACGCAGGAGATAAGAGTAAGTCATGCTGACCCCTATGTTTTCGTCCACGATTTCGGTCTGCCAACCGGGTAATGTCCGCCAAAGGGTAAGCGGTTGTCCGTTTTCACTCCGGTAAACCTGATAGCTTCTCACGTTTGCAAGATTGCCGGTCCACTGCAATTTGATCAGCAGATTCCGTTTGTCCACAATCGCGTCAAAACGTCCAATCCCCTTTTCCTTACCGAAAGAAGCCGGTAAAACGACAGTCAGCACAGGAGAGGGAGCAGACTTCCACCCCGAACGGTCCTCGGCAAAAACCGAATAGGTATAGGCAGCCCCCGCCTCACAAGCCGTATCCGTATACGAAGTCGTCAACGTATCGGCAAAACGCGCCAGCAATTGAGGCTCCCCGTCGGCATTTTTCCGTTGACGGTAAAGCAAATGCCACCGGACATCTTCATCAGGAGAGGGAATCCAGCTGACCATGACCCCCGCTTTCTCCACCCGGTAATCGCTTATCAGGGGAGAAAGCGGAGGTATCACATCGGGTTTACGCAACTCAAGCCGTTCGGAAAAAGCAGACTGGTTGTAGCGTTTGTCTACAGCCGACAAATAATAATAGACCTTGCTGTTCAGCGTAGCCACTTCCACCGTATCGACAAACAGCGTATCGGCAATCACCCGGTCCGAAAGAGGGTAAGGCTCCTCCTCCGGCAACTCCGCCCGGTAGAGGAAATAGCCCTGCAAATCCCCCTCCGTATTGGGATGCCAATGCAAACGGACAATACCGTTGGTATCCACTTCCCCCGCCAGCCCCCGGGGCACATCGGGAGGCACGGTATCCAGCGGCTGCACCAACACCGGATGCGATACGGTTGATTTCCCCTCCAAAGCCACCGCCCTGACCGCCAGATAATTGACCGCCTCCGGCTCCTCCCAAACAAATCTGCGTTCCCGGGGAGGAATCAGTCCCGAAACGGATGTATAATCCCCTCCGGCAACAGAAGCCCTCAAAAGCTCAAAACCGGCAATAAAATCATTACCCTCCTCGTCAAACTCCCATTCCATCTCCACTCCTCCCTGCGCATTGACAACAACCCGCCGCATAACAGGCACATACGACAAGACATTCATCCCTTTTCCGGAAACCGCTTCCGAAGCCGGCCCGGTTTCCCCGAACGGACTGATGCCCCGGACCCGGTAATAAGTCACCGTATAATTATCCGCCAACGAATCGACATACACCATCTTCCCCGAACCGTTATCCAAACTCGAAACGGGACGCCCCGGCAAACGGCTGAAATGCACCCCGTCCGTCGATTTCTCGATATAATAGGAATTGTAATAATCCACCAAACGACCGTAATCCCAGGTAAGCACCGCCGCTTTATTTCCCCACTCGGCAGCCAGCCCCACCGGCAAAGGCAGAGGCTTATACTCGTCCGGCGAGGTATAAACGGAAGCCATCCCGTAACGCAGGCTATCTGCCTGCGTCGCCGGAATCACCCTGTAAAGATAATACTCACCCGGACGTACCGTGGTGTCACGCCATCCCCAACCCGCCATACAAGCCACCTCAAAATCCAAATCGGCAGCATACAGGGAAAACGTAAAACGCTGCTCCAACTCCTGAGCCAGATTCACAATCCGCGCCAACCCTTCCGAATCCTCGCCCGTCAATTGAAAATCCTCCCCATACAACGCCTGGGCCACAATGGCCGCATTATCATTCTCTTCAATCCGGTCTTTCCACGCCTCCAACGGACGGGGACGAATTATGCCCTCACCCAGAATTTTTCTCTCAGGGGTGTCCAATATCTTCTTATCCCGGACCACCGTATAGCGTTCCAGCCGGAAACCGCAACGGTTCGTCTGCTTCCAGACCAACGGAGTGGCGGCAGCCCAACGCAACAAAACAGCCTCTTTCTGTGCACTTACCCGAAGATAAAGGAAGGACGAATCAGGCGACTGCGACCTCCCAGGCAATGCCATACATAAAAAGAGGAAAAAAACGATTTTTTTCATTGTCTCCTAATAAATATATTCAAACACGGCACTGCTGCCCGGAGTACCGTCCGGCTGACGGAAGCCCACACGCACATGGTATTTCCCCTCCGGGAAAACCGGCACATATCCTTCCACCAATTTCTCATAGCCACGCAAAACCGATGTCTGATAAAGATACCGGTTCACCACCCGGTTGCGCAAATCGGAATGGTCTTTTATGTATGCTTCATACAAATCATAGGTCACCGGGAACGCCCTGCGGGCCACCCCGTTGAAATTACCGGCTTCCACCTCCTCCAGATAGGAGGGCATAAGCCGAAGCGCCCGCACAGGGGGAACGCCCCACTCTTCCGGATCGCGATAAGCAAGACCGACATCTCCATACGGATAATGCTCGTATATCATCGGATAGATAACCTGCCGGTAAAAATAATCGTCCAACACCGCTTCTTTCGTCAGCAACGGACGCCCCGCCGTATACTCATTTCCGGCCAAATCAGCCTGATCAAAAGGCTCCATTCCCGTTACATTCGCGTTTAAATGAAAATACTCCCCATCCCGCCAACCGGAAGAACCGTAGGACTTCCCGGCACGTATTTTTTCCGCCAACGTACGATAGGCACTGGTGGAAAACTCATACTCCAACAACACTTTGCCGACATCCGTCCGGATTTCCCCCTCCGCCTGCGCCTGCTTCACCGTAATCTCATTCCCGTCTCCGCCCAACTGCTGCTCTTTGTAAGAAACCCCTCCCTTCTTACCGTCCTCCCCCTTGGAAAGCGTAACGACTGAAAAAGAATAGGCCGTTGACAAATCCAGCGACGGCGTCACATACCTCAATGTCCTGGCCGAAGCGTCATAATTCAGGGAAGCATCAACGGGAGCGGCATCTCCCGTACGGAAACATATCTTATGCTCAAACTCCGGCGTAAAGAGATAAGGCTGTCCCCTTTTCAGACAGACATACCCCCGGGATCCTTCGCCGGGCAAATAAAAACGCTGTCCGACAACGGGATAGGCATAGTCAACATTCTGTAAGGGAATATTATCCGGAGCCGTACCGGTGGTCAGGGTGATTTCCTTCTCTTCATAAGCCTTCTGTCCGCTGCTATACACGATTTCCCACTGTCCGTTGCGATACTCCTCAAATCCCACACGTACGCTCACTTTCAGCTCCTTTTGCGGAGGCAGTACATCATGAGAATAAAAAGAAGCCGCATCCCGGTTCGTATTCCACCTCACCTCCCCGGGCAATTCCACCCCACCGTCCGTCACACTGAAACGATCCAACGTAAGGCGGTACTGCTTCGGTCCTTTATCTTCCTCCAATTCGAAATTCTTACCTACAGCCATATTAAAAGCCACCTGGGGAGCTGCAAACACATCCACCTCCGTACTGCCGTCTTCCGGTGAAATATCCCCGATGACCGGAAATCCCAAAGGACTTCCCCCCGGCATCATCAACTCACACTCCTCCCCAAAAGTCAGTTTCAACCGGATATTTCCCTTCACCAACCCGCCGAGCAAATTAAATTTCACACCCAGATACCCCTTAAACCACGAAGGATTCGGGAGTTTTGCCTGAAAAAGGGTAGCCGCCCCGGCTTTTATAATAGGGATTTTCTTCTTGACAAAAAACAATTTCAGATTCACTCCGCACTCCCCTTGCAAATAAGCATAGGCCTGACCGTTGGCATACCAACCGTTGATTCCCACCGGACCGTTTCTCCCTTTACATTGAAGCTCCCCATAATCGCGCAACATGATGTCGAACCCCAGTCCGGTTTCAAAATTGGCATACAGGATAAGGAAAGTTATATCCCCCGTTCCCACGCTGAAATCCGTCCCGAAAGCAAATCCTCCGCCCTTCCCCAAAACATTGAAATCACGCATGTAATCCAATTTATCCAGTTCCACACCCAATATATCAGCCACCTGGCGAGGAGGAGGCGGGGAACCTTCAAGACGGGAGCCCGTCATAAAATACGCTCCCGACTTCATCTTCACCAGTCCCGCCAGATCCAGCTCCACACCCAACCTGTTTTGAGGAGTCCCCATGTGCATATACCATTCGTCAGGAGCAACATGCAACACACAATGACCGGCACAATTATGTTCCCCCCGCCCTTTCAATATACCCAATACATTCACATAAATATCAAACGTAGAATGCAAAACCCGGTTGCTAAAATCATACTGTATCCCCAAAGCCGCCATCAAACCGGGGTGGTCCAATGCCCCGGCAGGTGTCACTGCCCGGGCCGCCTCGGTCGGCTGACTCATTTTTAAAAGCTGCAATTCATCCAGACCGGCAACCTGCTTTGTATTCCGGGACAAATATTCCGATTCCTCCCGGAGTATCGATGCCAATTTATCCCTTACAGCCTCTTGGGCCCGCTCCAAAACAGGATTATCACACAACACCCTGGCCTGTCCGAAAAAGCCCATGTAAGCAAGACCGCCCTTGTTTGTAAAAGCTATCTCAAACGAGGCCTCCCCATTCATCATCCCCGGCGAACCGACACTTAACAACACCGATGTTTTCAGTTCCAATCCCCGCTTATTGTCAGGCACATACACCGCCCCGGAAGGCAATACCGACTCGCCCGCACTTTGCTGGGACATCTTATAATAAGCCCCGCCCCCGATTCCATTAATAGAAACCGGAGGAAAAACAGGTACGCCCGCTACACCGAACATCGCACTCCCGTCCACCAGCCAGTAACGGAAATCCTTCCGTCCGAATATGACTCTCGATTTCACGGCAAGGGAATTACAACACGTCAATATCATTTCAATATTGCCTGCAAAGCCGTTTCCATACGTCGGATCGTCACGGTTAAGACCGATCTGACCTTTCAGACTGAAACTTCCCGCCATTTCGGTATCAATACCGATCGTCCCGATGTCCAGACGCTTGTATTTCCAGGACTGCAACCCCCTGTCCTCATTTATCGCCCCCACGACACAAAGCCGCGTATCCGCTTTCAAGGCAAAAGGCGCTTTCGACAACTTCAGATGTATGTCAAAGCCCAAACCGGCCTCCCGTTCATTGGTCTGCAAAGCAATATGACTCAACGATATGGGAAAACCGTTCAACGACATTTCCCCGTCATACCCCATATAATCCACCATAAAATAGGGCGCCTCCGTTTTAAGGTTCAGACGTCTGAAAGTGATTTTCTTCAAATCGGCAATCGGCGCCCCGCCATTTCCGGCCTGTATCCCCATCCAACCGTTCAACATCGCTTCCGGACGGAACTTTCCGTCCTTCACCTCCATCTGGATATAAGAATTAGGCAACAAATGAGCTGTCGCCGCCCAAACCGGAAAATCCACAGCCTCCGTAAGTATCACTTTCATCAGATACTCATTGCCGGGGGAGATATAGGCTTCATATCCCAACGGTTTTTCACTCGACAACGGCAACCCCAGCTCCCCTGTAAATCCGGCCCCCCGCAAATGATTTGCCAATAAATCCAAATAAAAAGTCTCCACAGAAAAGGGCCAGAGACCTGCCACCCCCTCTTCATAAGACAAAAGGTTGCTCGCCGACAACCGCCCCGAAACCCCGTTCTCATCAAAAAGCAGATGTTGCGCAGAAAAGCTCACCCGCCGGGAAGCGGAAGAACGACGGGCAAACTGAGGCGGCAAGGTAACGGTAAGCGTATTGATATAAATACCGCGCCACAAATTGGGACTGCCCGGAATCATATACTCCATTTCATATCCCTCCGGAAAACGAACATTGGCGGCATTCCGGGTGTCACTGAAATCGAATACCGTCTCCTGCGCTTCAAAAACAAAACCGTCCAATCCCACCAACATAAAAGGAGGCAACGACACCGAAATCAATATGTCATTCCAATCGCTTATCACTGTTGAAAAAGAAGTCGTCACCCGTTTATCCGCTTCATTACACCTGCCATCTCCATTAACCTTCACCACCATCCGCTCGGACAACGTAACATCGGCTGCAATGCCCAACTCCTTATATCCGCTGCAATCAATTGCCATATACGTTTGCGAGATGCCCTGCCCGCTACCCGTATCCATTCCCCCCTTCAGGGTCAAAACCGCCTTTCCTCCGCTTATGGGAATAACTTCGTCGGTCAGCAAAACCAAGCGTGCATCCCCGATAATATCCCCCGTATAGGAAAGTTTGACCTCTTGTGCCCCGAAAAAAAGGAGACGGTCCGACAGGGAAGTCCTCACCTTTCCCCAAACCGTCAACTCCGCATACTCCGGATAAAAACGGATATTACTCACCGCCAGGGAATATTCTATATTACTGATAGTGCGCTTAATGCCTACAGGCAGATGATTTACCTCCAGAAGATTTTCGATATAACTGTTTGCCGACTCGACAAAAGCAAACACCTCCTCCGCCTGCTGTCTGGCCCTTCTCAACCCCTCTCCTCCGTCAGCCATTGCCGATAAAGGAAGCAGCGTAAATCCCCATACCAAAAAATATACTATTTCTAACTTCATCAATTGTTTCATGGTATACAGAATTAAAAACTATATGTATAATTAAGGGTTGTGGTAAAATCCGAAGAAGACCTTCCGGAAGTTCCGGAGCGGTTCTGATAAACCAACGAAAGATTCGTACTGTGTTTTTTCAGAAAACGCCAGGCAGAAGAACCTCTGACATTAAGCACCTTCCCTTTCACCTTCCCGTCAACAGAAGAAATATTGTAAGAAGAAGAAATGCCCGCCGAAACTTTTTTATCAAAAAATTTGGAAGAGACTCCCGCATTCGGACCGTACGTAAGCATATCTCCGGATCCCGCCGTATTGTAAGTGGTATTCGCCGACAAAGTCACTCTCACAGACGACGGGAGAAACAACAAAGCATAGGACACCGAACCGTTATAAAACCGCGAAACACTTCCGGGATGGATCATTCCGCCCCTTTTATCAGCCGCTTCCTGAAAACTGAAAGCCAGATTTAAATTTTGGCTTTTCCGGTCATTTTCGGAAACCGTATAATTGACTGTCATGCTCAGATTTTGCGAAAGCTGTGTAAAATCGAGCGTATCCAGATTCTCATACTGATGGGTGGCATTGATATAATCGAACTGTGAACGGATATTCGTATAAGATTGGAATCCGGAATACGCAACGGAAACATTCCATTGCTCATTCGGCACAATATTTAAGTTGCCGGCGACCACCCAGCGGCTGGTTTGTTCCCGCTTCGTATGATCCAGGTTATCGCGTTGTATGCCCAGATTCAAGGCCAGCGTAATCTTATCCTGCCAAAATGGGCGGGCATAATTGAAAGTAAAATTTTCCAAATCATTCGTAAAATAATATCCACCCAAGGAACGGTAATCCGGATCAACCCGTTCATATCCCAAACCGAACGTATTTTTCTTCCACAGAAAATCAAGATTCACTTTTAACGCATGATAATACACGGACGAAGCATTCTTTTCTAAAAACCAAAGACTGTTGCTTCTCTTTCCGGAAGGCAAGCGCCGGTCCCGGGTCAGTATACTCATCCCATATTCCGCTTTCAGTGTCATTCCCGAAAAAAGACGCAAAAGAACATCCCAGCTGAAAGCCAGATTACTTTGAGGATACACCTGCAAACTGTCCGGTTTCCAAAGCAAAGAATTCTCATCATCATGTGCATGAAAAAGTGTCGTCCCGAGCTGATAATTTTCTTTTTCATACCGTATTCCGCCCCCATAACCCAACCTCCTGTATGCAACAATCCCTCCATTCCGGGCGTCATACTCCGTTTCTTTCAGCAAGCGCCCACACATAAACTGAGCCTTTAACGGGAAATTACCGGGTTTCAATTCCACCCCTCCCCCTGTAAACTGATGCCCGCTAAGCGTATAAGGGGAAAAACTCATCGACACATCCCCGACGTGGGCCGTCACCCATTTATAAGTCGGATGCAGACTTAACCGGTTGGGAAGCGTCGGATAAGTATAATTACTCCCCAGATTATTCAGATTATAAGAAAAAGGGATATTAAACTGATTCAATAAATGAATATTGATATTTCCGGTCAACACCCACATAAAAGGCTGGCGAGCAGCATTGTCTCCGGTATAAAAGACACTATTTGCAGCTATTCCTCCATTTACCCGGACCAGATTCTTCACGGAAAACTGTTCCTTCAGATTGTCCAAACGGATCTGCTGACTTTTCGCCGAAAAAGCAAAAAGTAGACACAGGCCGAACAAACAACCACCCAATATCCGTTTAAACCCCTTTTCTTTTTTCATAACATTCCCTCTCAATACCCGACCGCCTCTTTCTGTATTTTCATATCAGCAAGGACATACGAGCCGTTTCCGGCATACACCACCTCCTTTATTTTTACAGCCCCTTTACGATGGTCCCCGGTTTCAAACAAAATAATATGCGGCACATCAGTCCCTGAAAAATAAACGTCCGTATCGCCTTCACCCATTTCCTTTATCGCAAACTGCCTTAGCAAAGCATCATTTTCCATCCCGTCAAACTGCTCCGGAGTAAGTATTTCCGGATTATTGATAACCCAGGTACGCCGGGCACCGGGGATAGCCGGCAGCGCTTTGGAAGAAACAGCATCAGGTGACAAAAAACTGCATTGAATAAAATCCACCAGCCCCCAAAATACCAGGTCAATATCCGGACCATTCCGGGAGGTAATCTCTCCTGCGGTTAAAACACTCCGGTCCTTGGAAAAATAATATCCGCCTACCGTATTCAATGCCGTCGTAATACCGAATTGCAAATCGGTCATCTTATATAAATTGGAGTTTTCCAACACGTGTATCGACCTGGTGACCCGTTTCGTCTCTTTGCCGTTTGCGGCTTCCAAAACCACATCATACACTCCCGCCTTATCAAAATAAATCCGGGTATGGGCCGATGTGTCATTTTCAATCCGTGCTCCCGCCGCTTTCCAGGAATAGGACAAAGCACTCTCGCATCGGGCGGAGACTTCCGCTTGCAACGGAGCTTCCATGTCATAATCGTCTTTGCCCGGCTGCCAGGCAAAATCCACCGACAAGGCGGGCAGAACAAAAAGGGTATCCGTAAACTCCACCGTCTCCCTTGCATTGGATACCTGCAAACGAATCTTGTGTAATCCCGGCCCGGTAAAAACAACAGGCGGCGGCGTCCGGCCCTCATACGTTTGCGGCACACCTCCCTCAAATTCCCAATCATACCGGCTGCCGCCGTAACCGGTATTCAGCAACACAATCTCAACGGGTGAAAAACGATTCACCTGCACATCATAAGTAAACCCGGCGTGAATAGCCGAATCGAAACATACGGACCATTCCTTCACCTTCCGTTCCGTCGTATTCCACGCTTCCAAACGAACCGTATGTGTACCCGCATTTTTATAAACGACATCATCCGGGTGAACTTGAGTCGAATGTTCTGGCTCGCCACCCTCAAACGTCCATTCGTACAAATCGGCTCCCGTCGATTTGTTCAAAAAACGAAGGGTCACGGGTACGGAATAGTCGTCATCAACAATTTCAACCTCGAAATCAGGCACGACAGGTACCGGGGTTTCTTTAAAACAAGAAACCCACACTCCCGAAATAAGGAGCATAAAGAAACCTTGAACCACTTTTCCCATATACATTCAAACAACCCGGCACACCCGACCGGCAACCACACAACTACAGGCTTTCAGACTTCAAAACAACCCTCTTTTATACAATTGGTTACACATCAACAAAATTTACATTTCACCACTTGTTGACATTTATTAAGTCTCACCACCATCGCAAAGTTAAATAAATACTTTTTAACAACTATAACGTTTCATATATTTTTCAAAGTATTATTTATACACCGCACACCACACACTCACTTCCGTCCTTTCGTATTCCGTTTGTTGCGAAATTTTATAATATTAAAATACAAATTAATTTGCAAAAATCATTTCCGTAAAGGAGTATGAACATTTCCCGGAAAATTCAGAAAAAAGAGTGTGTGTATTTTGCATCATTAAAATCAGGAAGTTATTTTTGTATAAAATAACAACAAAATGATAAAATCGAATATGAAAAGAATCCGGATATATGCTACAATCGTTTCGGTGGTATTTTCCTTGCATCATTATACGGCTAATGCAGCGGAACCCGTGTTTCAACTATCTGAGATATCTGAAAATGAATTTTCCGAGGCTTTTTCCCAGCGAAGCAAGTATCAGGTACATGTCGACACCGTTACCTCCCCTCAAATATGCAAAATCATCTGCGACAAAATAATAGAGAGATTGGGCAGCATGGATGAAAGCGATGCCATGATGTATAATCCGGAGGATTTCAAATCCGATGCATGCACCATAGTAAAATTTCCTTTCGGTTGGCTCGCCGCAATTGTACATGCCGCATTCGAGAATCGCGAATATTGGTTTTTCAATGAAGCCGATTATCGATTTGCTGCCGAGACCGGCACATTACCCGAAATAAACGGAATGCACCATTGCGTATCCAAAGAGGGGTATATGGCCACCTGGCAGGATCGAGGCTATGATTCGAAAGCGGACATATCCGTCTACCGGCTGCAAGACAGCGGCATCCAGTTAATTACCCGGTATCCTGATGTAGAGATAAGCAGCTGGGAACAAGTCTGCTGGGGAGACGGCAATACATTTTATATCCGGGGAGTGTATCACAATGACGACGAGGAATCGCAAGCCGACGAAAAATCTATCCCGAAATGTCTTAAATTCACGCTTTCCCGTTAAAAAGTAAACAACAGCCCTTTCCCTTGCCGGGCAGCCTCTTCATAGATGCTGCACAGGTCGTCATAGGCTTCCATCCATTCCTCCGGTTCCGCATCATATAACAAATCCTCCGGTTCCGCGTGTTCCGCTTCCTCTCTGTTTTCCAACAATCTGTTCCGAATCTCCGAAACTTCATCGTGCTCAACAATTCCCAATCCCATCATACCGGGATCAACCTGAACCTCTTCAATGTCCACCTCCCTGCCCAGAACAGCAATCTGCGGCTCTTCGAAGATATCCAGTTGCCCTATCACCTCATTTACCGCATCCCACATTTCCCCCAAGCCACAATCGTCCTCCACCTCATAGCAGGCGGTTAGCAGGATGTCGAAATAGACCTGGAGCGTCAATTCGCCGAACTCCTCTTCCCAGCCTTCCTCCAACGTATCGCCCGTATAAGGGGATTGCAACTCTTCGAGATGCCCGCAAATATACCGGTGTGCCACCTCGGTGTCCTTGATGCAGTCTCTCATGACAGGCTCGATCTCGGCGTGAAATTTCTTTGTGTCGAACACAAACGCCTTATGTTCCATACTCATAATTCTTCCTCCGTTATATTAATACCTTGCGCGGCGTCAAAGCGCATATAGCCCCTCCTTTGCTTTGAGAGAATATTCCACGTCATTCAGTATACAGCCTTTAACAAACCAAAGCCCCATCCCTTTTTATCCCTATACACACAGCTTATATTACTCCGCTATATCCACTCTATAAAAATACAACAAAAAGTATTAAAAAACCAAATAAAGACCTTATAAAGTGCTTTTCAATGCACTTTGTAAGCACTTTGTAAGCGCTTTATAAGCACTTTATAGACTACATACAGAGGAGTTATACGGGAGAAAAAGAGCTTTTTTGTATGGAACGGGGTAGCGAAAAGCAAGAATAAAGCAAAACAACAGAAGTGTCGGAGAACGGTATCACGGAATGAAAGGGCAAGATAAGAGGGGATTGTCCGACAGGGCGCAAAAAAAACGCTTCCCTCGTCTGAGGGAAGCGTTCCGGACTATATAGGTTCCGGTTATTATTTCATAGCCGCTTTAATCTGAGCCGCCAGCTCTTTCACAACGGAGTTTTCCGGGTCTGTTGCTTTCAGTTGTCCGACATACTCTTCGGCTTTTTTGAAAGAAGTTTCCGCTTTGGCTTTTTCGGCAGCGTATTTTTCTTTATCGCTGTTGGCAAACGGAGTTGCTTTCTGAAGAATTCCGGCACCGTTGTTGAAATACAACTGAGCCAACGCGGTGAAAGCCTGTACTTTCAACGGTTTGGAGTTCAGTGAGGTCACTTTGGTATAGTTTTCCACAGCACTCTCTATTTTGTTTGCTTTCTGTGCATCCATTCCTTTTTTCAGGAAATAGGTACCGTATTCGTTTTCCAGCTTGGCATTCCCCGGAACAGCTTTCAGTCCGGCTTCGAGCGTAGCAATCATTTCCGCATTTTTATGCAGTTCTTCTTCCGCTTTGGCCTTTCCCAAGTAAGAACTTCCGATTTTGTAATTGTTTTTGATGGCCATTTCAAAATACTTTTCAGCAGCCTGGTAGTTTTTTGCTTTCGTAGCCGCTACCGCAGTATTGTAGATGTATGCCTTGTCTTTAAATCCGTTTGCCTGCAAGTATTTCTCAAAATTTGTAAATGCCTCGGCATAGTTTTTTGCTTTCCAAGCGGCATTTCCTGCATTTTTCTCTGCGGCACCCGGATCCTGAGCCCAAAGAGTTCCCGCTAACAAACCCATAAAAATAAGCAATGCGATTTTTTTCATAATCTGTGTGTTTTTATTCAAGTAAAATTTATTTATATCGTTTGAGGCGACTAAAATAGTAATGTATGACGGAAATTCAAAACCAACCCCGATTTTTTTAACACTATATACGGAGGTTTGACACTATTTGGCTGAATCTCTCTTCCCCTTCCGAAGTTCATACCTGTCCCAGAATATCTACCAAATGCCGCCACCACATTTCTACCGTCCGGATGTTCACTTTTTCGTCGGGTGAGTGTACTCCCCGCAGGGTAGGCCCAAAGGAAATCATGTCCATGCCCGGATATTTTTCCAGAAAGAGACCGCATTCCAGTCCGGCATGGATGGAGCGAACGACGGGTTCTTTCCCGAAGAGTTTTTTGTAGGAAGCGACCGCTATTTTCAGTATGGCGGAATCCGGGTCGGGCGTCCACCCCGGATAGCCTTCCCCATGCACGACTTTAGCCCGGGCCAGTTTAAATACGGAGGCAACCATTTGGGCGATGTTCATCTTCTCGGAAGTGATGTCACTGCGCTGGGAGGTGGTCACTACGACCGTATTTTCTCCCTTGAACTTCACGGAAGCCAGATTGGTGGAGGTTTCCACCATTCCCGGCATGCGGTAGCTCATGGAAAAAACACCGTGGGAACAGGCATATAGAGCATTCAACAGTCTTGTTGTCGACTCTGCCGTCAGGGTCCGGTCGGGAAGGTCTGCCGATTCCAGTTCCATTTTCAATCCCGGTTCGGTTATCTTCCACACTTCCTCCATTCCGGCCAGGTATAGATTGAAGTCTACCCGTATACTTTCTTTCTCTTTTTCGGGAATCACAATTGTTGCAAAGGCTTCGCGGGCAATGGCATTGCGTAAATTCCCGCCATCCATGCCGGCAAGAGCAACTCCGTATTTCTCATTTATTTCCCACAGGAAGCGGTTCAGTATTTTAATGGCATTCCCTCGTCCTTTGTTGATGTCATCTCCGGAATGTCCACCCTGCAACCCTTTTACTGTCACTTTTAAGGCAAAGGCTCCGCCGTCTGTCTTCCGTGTCTCTACGGGCATTTCGATGACGGTGTCTATTCCTCCGGCACATCCGATAAAGAGTTCGCCTTCGTCTTCCGAATCCAGATTAAGCAGGATGCGTCCTTCAAAGAATCCGGGTTTCAAGGCAAAAGCTCCCGTCAGTCCGGTTTCTTCATCTACGGTAAAGAGGCATTCCAGCGGACCGTGTTTGACGTCGTCAGAGGCTAATAAAGCCAACTGGGCAGCCATACCGATTCCGTCGTCAGCTCCAAGGGTAGTTCCCCGGGCTTTCACCCATTCTCCGTCCACATAGGGCTGAATGGGGTCGCGCTCGAAATCGTGACGGGTATCGGCATTTTTCTCACATACCATATCCATGTGGGATTGAAGCACCACAATGGGTGCTTTTTCCATACCTTCCACAGCCGGCTTTTTTATCAATACATTTCCCGCTTCATCCTGCCGGGCTTCCAGGCCTTGTTTTTGCGCAAAGTCCATCAGATAGGCAGCTATTTTCCCTTCTTTTTTCGAGGGGCGCGGAATGCGGCATATTTCTTCGAAATAGTGCCACAGGGGTTCCGGTTTTAATTCTTGCAACAGCATATTGTTTCCGTTAATTGTTTTCCATTATCGTTTCCCACTCGTATTCCTGCGGTGAAGGCAGATAAGCCCGGGCCGCTTCGCGGTCGGCAGGCGTCAGATAGTAGAGCATATCGGTAAAGGTATGCCGTACTTCTTCGCGGTTCATATTGACCAGTCGGGTACGGATTTTTCCCTGTTCGTCTTCGACATCGGAAAGGTATACCGGTATAATGTTTTGGTCTATATCAACAGCCACCATGCAGCCGCTGCATCCGGCCTCAAAAAGGGTCTTCACTCCCATTCCAAGCGTAGTGCAATAGGTCAGGTCGTAGGCACAGGGGTCGACACAGCGCAGGGAATAGCCCACTTCCACAGGACGGCTGATTATCTCCAGCCCCAGTTGCCGCAAGCGGGTGCGGATGATTTTATTGAGGATATGTGCTTTGCTGATGTCGCTCAGTTCGGGATGTCCGTGGGCATCGTATTCAAAAACGATGCCCGAAGCGGCAATATCTTCATCTTTCAGGAAATGGAATATGCCTTCGCTGATAACGGCAACGCCTGATTTTTGTCCCAGCAGGCGTCGTTTGACCATGGCCGAAATCACCAGACGCACCACTTTGTCGACGGTGATTTCCGTTTTCTCAAACATCTCCGGAATGACAATCATGGCGGATTGTATACCTTTCCCTATTTCAAAGGCCAGGTGTCCGGCTTCCCGTCCCATGGACATGAGCACATACCAGTTTTGCGTGGTTGCGGCTTCGGCTTTGATTACTTTCCCGATGTGAATCCCCATCTCTTTGGCAGACATGAAGCCAAAGGTGGGTACACCTTCCGGAAGGGGCAAATCGTTGTCAATGGTCTTGGGCACATGGATGTTGCGAACCTGTATCTGATGGGCGGCCAGGAATTTTGTCAGCCGGTTGGCGGTGGAAGCGGTATCGTCTCCCCCCACCGTCACCAGTAATTCGATGCCATATTTGACAAACAGTTCCGTATTGAAATCCGTATCCCGCGGTTTGAAACGGCTCATCCGGATCAGGGAGCCGCCACGGGTGAACATCCGGTCCGCTTTTTCAAAGGTGAGTTCTTCTATATCCGGATTGGCATTCAACAATCCCTTATAGCCTTCATGGATTCCCAGCACCCGGAATCCTGCTTTCAGAAAGACTTTTGTCACGGTAGCCACGACCGTATTGATTCCCGGAGCCGGTCCTCCTCCGCATAATATTGCAATAGTTCTCATAAACAGAATAGGAAAATGGGAAAAGGCGGTGCCTGTTTCCCATTTCGAATAAGCGATGATTAGATTTAAATTCTGGATTTTATGGCTTTGGAAGCCTCTTCGTATCCCGGTTTGTCCAGCAGGGCAAACATATTGTTCTTGTATGCCTCCACTCCCGGCTGGTCAAAGGGGTTGACGCCCAGCATGCAACCGGATATACCGCAGGCAAGTTCAAAGAAGTAGAACAACTGTCCGATGTATTCCGCCGTCAGTTCCGGCATCTGTACCAGCATGTTGGGCACTCCACCGTCGACGTGGGCGATGCGGGTTCCCAGTTCCGCCATTTTATTGACGAAGTCCACGCGTTTTCCGGCCAGGAAGTTGAGTTTATCCAGGTTGTCTTTGTCCGAGGGGATTTCCACTTTGTATTTTGTCTTTTCAACGCTGATGACGGTTTCCATCATCATGCGGGGTCCCTGCTGAATGTATTGCCCCATAGAGTGGAGGTCGGTGGTGAAGTCCACGCCTGCGGGGAAGATGCCTTTGTGTTCTTTTCCTTCGCTTTCCCCGTAGAGCTGTTTCCACCATTCGGTGATGTAGTGGAGTTTGGGGTTGAAATTGGCCAGCAATTCAACGGCATATCCTTTCCGGTAGAGAGCAGTACGGGCGGCAGCATATTCGAGAGCGACGGATTGCTCATTTTCCAGGCAGTCTTTACGCATTTCAACGGCTCCTTTCACCAGTGCCTTGATGTCGAATCCGGCTACGGCGATGGGCAGTAATCCTACAGGTGTCAGTACGGAAAAACGGCCTCCTACGTTATCGGGAATAATAAAGGTTTTGTATCCTTCCTGGTCTGCCAGGGTACGCAAGGCCCCTTTGCTGGCATCGGTGATGGCGACAATGCGTTTTCCGGCTTCGGCTTTCCCGACTTTGCTTTCGAGCATTTCTTTCAGCAAACGGAAAGCAATGGCGGGTTCGGTGGTGGTTCCGGATTTGGAAATCACGCAGATTCCGAATTCTTTGTCCGCCAGGTAGGCCATGAGTTCGTGGTAGTAGTCTTCACCGATGTTGTGTCCGGCAAAGATGACTTTCATGGCGCTCTGCCCGAAGTTGTCAAAACTTCCTGCCAGGGCTTCAATGACGGCACGGGCACCCAGATAGGAACCACCGATACCAATCACGACCAGTACCTGGGTTCTGCTCCGTAATTCGGCAGCTGTCTTTTCTATATCATTCAATTCTGCTTCGGTTATGGCAGCAGGCAAGTCCAGCCATCCGAGGAAGTCGTTACCTTTGGATGTACCGTTTTTCAGGCTTTTCAAGGCTTCTGCGGCCTGAGGAAATAAGGTATTGATTTCTTCTTTTTTCACGAAATTACAGACCTGGCTGTAATCAAATTTGATTCTGTTCATACGTTTTATAATTATAGCACATAAATATTTTTATCCTTTCCGTCGTTTTTTTTCCCGGACGAAAGTGTTTATTTTTCCTTGTCTTTCAATAAATCCCTGAATTTTGACGCTGTTTCGTAATCTTCCTTCTGGATGGCTTCGTTCATCATTTTTTGTAATTCCTGTACGGAATAGTCGTCGAAACCGTTTTTTTCGACGTTCACCACGTTGTTGTGTATGCTCTGCTGTTCGCGTATTTCCTGGCTGACCAATACCCCGGCTTTTTGTATGATTTCGGGCGTTGTGTATAGTTCGCTTCCGTAGCGCAGTGCCAGGGCCACGGCATCCGATGTTCTTGAGTCTATGCGGATTTCCTCTCCGGAGGCCTCAAACAGCAGTTCGGAATAAAATATGCCGGCATCCAAACGGTATATCATTACCTCTTTCAGCTTCACGTGTAACTCGTCAGTCAGTTTTTTTATCAGGTCGTGGGTCAGGGGACGCTGGGTCTGCAATTTTTCCAACTGAATGGCGATGGACTGGGCTTCCGGCATACCGATGACGATGGGCATCCGGTGAATGTCCTGTTCATCGGCCAGAATCAAGGCATAGGCTCCGTTCTGAGCCATGCTGTATGATAATCCTAAGACTTTCAGTTTTACCCTGTCCATAATCCCGTTTTTGTTGTATCTCCGTCGTTCCCCTGCTCTCTCTGAGTTCAATGGTCTTTCAGGGTTCCGGCTATGTTAATAACGTTCGCAGTCTGTTTTGGTTTCACCAAAGTTTACATATTCAGGTTTTCCTGTCTTTTCTTCTGCTGGTCCTGTATTCTTTTGAGGCATACACGTGCTAAGCCTCCCAGGCTGGTTTCCCGGTATTTGGCCTGCATGTCGCGACCTGTTTCCATCATGGTTTTGACTACGTCGTCAAAGGATACCATGTGGCGTCCGTCGGAGAAGAGGGCATAGATGGCACTTTCGCGGGCTTTTTGCGCCACAAAGGCATTCCGTTCGATACAGGGTATCTGCACATATCCGCATACGGGGTCGCACGTGAGTCCCAGGTTGTGCTCAAATCCCATTTCCGCCGCATATTCGACTTGCCGGGGAGTGCCTCCCAATATCTGTGTCGCCGCACCGGCAGCCATTGCACAGGCTGTTCCCAGTTCTCCCTGGCACCCCACTTCCGCTCCGGATATGGAGCCGTTGCTTTTGACAATGTTTCCGATTAAGCCGGCAGTCGCCAATCCGCGGATGATGCGGTAGTCAGTCATGTTCTGGTCATGTTTCAGGAAATACATGACCGCAGGTACTACCCCCGAAGCCCCGCAGGTGGGAGCTGTCGTCACTCTTCCTCCTCCCGCATTTTCTTCAGAGGTCGCCAATGCCGCAGCAAACAACATACCCATAGGCCGGGAGGAGCCTGCCGATTGTTGGGCTTTGATGTTGTAGGAGCTTGCCTTGCGTGCCAGTTTCAAGGTGCCGGGCAATACGCCTTCGTTCTCCAATCCGTTTTTTATGGTCTGCTGCATCTGTTCCCATACTTCGGCCAGGTAGTCAAAGATATCTTCTTTTTCGTGGGCCGCTACGTAGTCCACCAAGGTGCATCCTTCGTGTTTGCACCATCCCAGTATTTCGGACATGGTGGTGGCGGGATAGACTTCTTCGGAGTCAAAGGTCCCTTTTTCGTCCCAGAGAGCTCCCCCTCCGACGCTGTATACTTCCCAGGTGTCGATGATTTGTCCTCCTTTCAGGGCTTCAAAAAGCATTCCGTTGGGATGGCGCGGCAGGGTGATTTCATCCTGCCAAACAATCTCTGTCGCTTCCGGGCGACCGATTACTTTATGAATCACACTATCTGTTCCGTGTCCGCGTCCGGTTAAGGCCAAGCTGCCGTATAAGGTAACCCGGTATTTTTCCGCATCCGGATGTTTTGTTTTAAAAAATTCCGCTGCGCGGCTGGGTCCCATTGTGTGACTGGAGGAAGGTCCGTATCCCATTCTGAATATTTCCCTGATTGATTTCATGTTTTACGCTATGTTGTATTTTATAAAAAAATAGCAGGCCTGTAAGCCGGGTTCTGTACCTTTTACGGTTTCTATCATTTATCTACTCTGCCGGTCACCCGGCAGCTCCAGCAACCTACCCCCCGACTCAGCCGGGAAAGCTTAAAACGTCGGTATACATGGTCTTGCAACTCGTAAGACGTACGGCTACATCGGTTGCCCGACATACCGGTGGGCTCTTACCCCGCCTTTTCACCCTTATTCCGCAGACAAGTCTGCGGAACGGTTATTTTCTGCTACGTTACTATACCCTCGCGGATATCTTCCCGTTAGGAAGTACGATTCCCTGTGTTGCCCGGACTTTCCTCTCTCCCTTTCGGGACAGCGATAGAACGGCCTGCTATTGTTTTTGTTTTCAATTCATTTTCGGATTTTCCGGAAAATTCGCCCAGATTCTGTGTATTCCGCCCAGTTCTTCCATTGATTTTCCCCACAAGTCGTTCTCAAAATCTTCGAAGAAACGCTCCATCGGAATACGTCCAACCATCCACGAACTTTCACTCAGCTCTTTTTTGAGCTGTCCGGCTTCCCAGCCGCTGTACCCTGCAAAAAAACGAATTTCCCCCGGCAGGATGTCCCCTTCTCTCAACAAGTATACCAAGTGTCTGAAATCTCCTCCCCAATATATCCCGTCTGCCACAGGCTGGGCGTGTAGGAGTTCCGGATGGTTATGCAGATAATATAACTGCTCCTGCTCTACGGGGCCGCCGATGTATACCGGTATATGAATTCCTTCCAGTTCGCTTACTACGTCGCATACGTCGTAATACATCGGCTTGTTCATCACGAAACCGATGCTTCCTTTTTCATCGTGTTCCGTGATGTAAACGACTGAACGGGAAAAATATTTACCCTCCAGAAAAGGCTCGGCAATGAGGATCTCTCCCGTTTTTATGTTTTTCCGGTTCGGTCGTATTTTAAATAAATCCTGAAACAGTTCGTCCACCACTATCCGTAATTTTGTTATTGGCAAAGATAAGGACTTTTCGCCGAATAATGAAATATGAAGCCGGCGGATTGTGGAAGTGTGCCGGAAAACTCCCGTTTTTGTAAAAATAAAGGGTGGTTTTTATTTCTGTGAGTATTGTGCCCGTTTTTGGAAGCTACTTTGTATTTTTGCAGGAAAAGAGTAAAGATTTTCAGTTGGATAGAGAAATGCTTTGGAGTGTCCGGGTGGTTCGGAAGATCGGGATGGTATTGTTACTATCTTTGTTTTGTATGTCTTCTTATGCCCGGGATGGTGTTGTTCCACAAAGAACGGTTGCCGGAGATACGCTTCCTCATTTCCTGCTGGATGAAGTGAAGGTGAAGGGCAAATCTCCGCGCAAATATATCCGCAGGCAATCGCGTTTGGAATATCACGTAAGAAAGGTGTATCCCTACGCCTGCATGGCTGCGCGGAAAACCGAAGAGATAGACCGCCAGCTTGCTCTTGTTTCCACGCCTAAGGAAGGCAAAGAAATTATCCGCCGGGAATACCAGGGACTGATGAAGACGTTCAGGAAACCTCTGATGCGACTTAGTTTTACGCAGGGACGGATATTACTGAAGTTGATATACCGGGAAACCGATAATACGGCATTTTCACATATCCGGGAATACAAAGGCGGATTGAATGCCTATTTCTGGCAATCTGTCGCCCTTGTTTTCGGCAACAATCTGAAAGCCGGCTATGATCCCAAGGGGAAAGATGCTGAAATTGAAAAGATAGTGCTGAAAATTAAATCGGAGGAAGAGGTAAGGAAAAATGGCGGAAAATAAAAGGAAAAGAGTATTTTTGTGACAAATAGGGCAGTGTATGACTTTTGAGGAAATTGTAAAGGATATTAAGGCCAGACGGTTTAAGTCGATTTATTTTCTGAACGGAGAAGAGCCTTTTTTTATTGACCGGATTACGGATTTGATAGAGAATGAGGTGCTTCCGGAGGAGGAGAAGGCTTTCAATCAGAGTGTGTTATACGGCAATGACATAAGTATGACTACGGTTACGGACACGGCCCGGCGTTTTCCGATGATGTCGCAGTATCAGGTGGTGGTGGTGAAAGAGGCTCAGAATATCCGCGATTTTGATAATCTTCTACCCTATATCGACCATTTTCAACCGACTACGATTTTGTTGTTTGCTTATAAGAACAAGAAGGCGGACAAGCGGAAGAATGTGTTCAAGAAGCTGAGCAGTTCGCCGAACTGCGTTTATTTTGAGTCTAACAAACTTTACGATAATAAGATTCCGGACTGGATTATGGGCTATTGCAAATCGAAGTCTTATTCCATTACGCCCCAAGCTGCCGGTATTCTTGCAGAGAGTTTAGGTACGGACCTCAGCCGGGTAGCCAATGAGATTGACAAGCTCACGCTGTTGTTGCCGGCAGGGGGTGAAATTAAGGAGAGTCTGGTAGAGGAGCACACCGGTATAAGTAAGGATTTCAATACGTTTGAGCTTCAGGCGGCGATTATCCGGAAGGATTTTCTGAAGGTCAACCGGATTGTCAATTATTTTGAAGGAAACCCGAAGAATAATCCGCTCGTATTAACGATTGCCACGTTGTTTAAGTATTTTCTGAATCTGCTGACGTACCATTATCAGAAAAAGCTGACGCCCAATACGCAGGAGATGGCCCGTCTGTTGGGTATAAATGCGTTTTTTATGAAGGATTATCTGGAAGGGGCCCGGATGTACAGCGCAATGAAGTGCGCTCATATTATTTCCCTGTTGCGGGAGTATGATATGAAATCCAAGGGCGTGGGGAATGCCAATATATCGGACGGGCAGCTTCTGAAAGAGTTAATTTTTAAAATCATGCATTAAAACTGTTCGGGATGATGAGTTACAAAAAGACCGAGAAGCCGTATGCCGCAGAGCCTGCCCTCTTACACAAAGCCGTTTTCCTGGACCGGGACGGTACGCTGAACAGCGATGAGGGCCATTATTATGTTTATAAACCGGAGGATGTTGTCTTCAATCCGGGCGTGATGGAGGGTTTGAAGCGGCTGAAAGAGGCCGGGTTCCTGCTTTTTATCGTAACGAATCAGGGGGGGATTGCCAAGGGAATTTATACTCACGAAGATGTAAAGAAAGTACATGATTATATGTGTGCCGAGTTTGCCGCATACGGGATTTCAATTGATAAGATTTACTATTGTCCGCATCATGAAAGCATCAAAAGTTGCGTCTGCCGCAAGCCTTCTCCGTATATGATTAATCTGGCGGTAGAAGAGTTTCATGTGGACAAGAAACGGTCCTGGCTTATCGGCGATGGCAGCCGCGATATCAAAGCAGCGGAAGCTGCCGGCATCAAATCTATCAAGATTCATAAGAATCAGGACCTTACTCCTGTTATTGACCGAATTTTAGGGGTTGCCTCTCCGGTCAGGAATATGAATCTGGATGAGTCCGAGTTCTGACAGGGTTGTGTCTGTTTATTTTTTCCTGACTTGTAAATAAGCAGCAAAACGGGTGTCCTGCCGGACAGGCGTTAAGGCGGCGTATCCTTCTGTGATTTTTTCCCTATGCAAATGTATAGGATATTGCCGGACAGAGGTGTCATGAAAGCGAAGCGCTTCGCCGTCGGAATTATAATGGACAATGGAAAATGTGCCTTCTGCCCCTTCTGCGACGAATCTTTCGCTCAGGAAAAGAGCGAGTATACCCATGGTATAGCGCAAGTTGATTTCCAAGCAAGGCTGTATGCAAATTTTCCCTTGGGGGTTGCGGTATATCATCATGTCTACTCCCATGTAGCCGTTGTAGCGGGGAGCTATTTCCTCCGTCAAGAGCTGTATTAATGCGGTTTTGATGTGTTCCAGTTTTTCTTTTTCCACCCAGGCTGTCAACCGTTCTTCCATTGTCTGCTGGTCCCCGACATAGTTGCCTATGTATTCACCTGCTTCTCCTGTCATGAAGCAGGATAATCCCCTAAATTCCACTTTTCCCCCGCAGGTATGAAATTCCATAGCAAAATCCGCTACTCTCTCCTGTTCTTTTTCCAGCATGACAAAGCCTTGTTTTTTCAATATTCCGCCCAGCCATTCCCGGTTTTTGGAGGGGATTTCTTCGCCGCTGATTTTCAATAATCCTCTTCCGGATGAAGACCAGGGGGCCTTTGCCAAATATCGCCCGCCCTTCGCAGCGTTTTCTATGTCCCGGATGGTTTCACACACGACCGGTAAGGTTTCTTTTTCCACGAAACCGAGTTTCCGGCAGAGGGTTTGCAAACAGGTTGCCGCCGTGCGTCTGCCGTATAGTTCTTTCCATTCCGGTTTCCATTCCCCGATGTGTTTTTCGCGCAATAAGAAATACATGCGGGGGCTCCATCCCCAAGGGCAATATTCTCCGGCTTCCCATTGTTCCAAGTTTTCTCCCGTAACTAATGCAGGTGAAAGATGAAACCATGTTTTTCTTTCTTCCAGGAATTTTCTTTCAGGCCATTTTTTTACCCACACGGCATCTTCTTCTCCGGCATAATAAGCGGGCAGATATGCCAGGTCTTCCGCCATTTTGAGTATGGTGGCAGGCGGAGTGTAGTACGGATTTCCATTGGCTATCGCCATTTCGTTCTCCGGATTGAACAGAAAAAGACGGCGGTATTTCGGCATTTTTATTTTTTGTGCAAAAATAGAAAAGCATTTTCACCGGGACAAAAGGGATAAGAAGAATTATCGCGGGATTATATACCAAACAGGAAGTCCAGTCCTTTGTCATCTTTAAAGTGGGACGCGGCATTCCCGGCATATATTTCCCCATCCGTCAGGTTCAGTTTTTTTATTTTCGCCCCCGGATTGAAATCCAGTCCTTTGAAATCAATCCAAAATATGTCGGGGCTCAAGGTCGATTCAAAATAATACACCCTGTTTTTCTTTCCTTAAATGTGTTGTCGGCCCATTTTCCCGATGGAGCATTGATGCAATAGAGTTTATTTTGTCAGAGGGTGCCTATCACTTTCATGCAACACCCGGCGCAGTCAAATTCGAGCCGGAAACAATGTTTGTCGTTATAGAGATATAGCGGGAGTTCTAAGTCTTTGTTTGCCTGTTGCTTCCGGCAGCGTCCCAGTTCGTGCAGGAGGCAATAGCGGGTGTGCATTAAATCACGCTCTCCGGAGGCGCCCGTTTTTTCAAATCCATCAGCTACTTGCTGAGCCCCGTGGTCCATGTAAAAATCTTTTGCTTTCCGATTGACGACGTTGCCGTGCCAGTCGATGGTTTCCTTGTATACGACTTTATTATCAAAAGGCTTTTGGTAAACGGTTTTCCTTGCAGCTTCCCGTTCTGTCATCAGCTTGTCAAGCAGTTTTCTTTTCAGTGTATTCAATTCGGCGGAAGGAATAAAGAGTGTATCGCCCGAACAGTGTAGTTCTTCACATACAAAAGAGGTGTCGCCGCATTTTTTCAATTGCTGTATGATGCGCTCCCGTTGCTGCGGATTGTTTGCCTTTTCATAATAGTTTTCAGATTCCGTCACGGCTTTCACGGCGTCTTCATCTTCGGCAGTAAGTTTCAGTTTTCCGTGGTGTTCTTCAATTTCTATGCGGATACGGATTTTGCGTACGGATTTTCTTTTCTCTATGTCTGTCACAAAGCGCCGGTCGTAGTTCCGGAAAAGCATGGTTCCCACAGGAATTTTTACGGATTCGTTGGTCTGCACCCGGTTACCTTCTGCCACATTCACCCGCAGTCCTTGCAATTCACCGTCTTTGAGATAACACAATCCGTCTCCGTTGGCTATCGGTTCACAGGTATCTATGAGCACCCGGTTTCCTTTCGCTTCCAATACTTTTCCTATCGGTTTTCCCATCGATTTGGGGGTATCCATGTTGGCTAATGTTTTCGGTCGCCCGGCAAAAAAATAGGAAGAGGAGCCCCGATTAAAACTACGCTCCGGATCAGGCTCAAATCCCGCTGCCACTATTCCGGAGCCGACACGTCCGGCCTCCGGGCAGTCTTCTAATGCTTTCTTTATCAAGCGGTGATAATGGTTCGTCACATTTGCCACATAGTTTTCTTCTTTCAAGCGTCCTTCTATCTTGAAGGAGTCTACTCCGGCAGCTATCAAATCGGGTATGTAGTCTGACAGGTTTAAATCCCGGAGGGACATCAAGTAGCGGTCTTTCACCACTACTTTCCCCTGGCGGTCTTTTAAGTACCATTTCATCCGGCAGGGCTGGGCACATTCGCCGCGGTTTGCCGAACGGCCAAACATGTATTGAGACAGATAGCATTGACCGCTCAGGCTTACGCACAATGCTCCGTGGATAAATACTTCGAGTTCCGCTTTAATTTCTTTGCGGATGGCTTTGATTTGTTCCAAAGAGAGTTCGCGTGCCAATACTATCCGTTGAAATCCGAGGCGGTCCAGAAAACGGATGCGCTCCAGATCGTAGTTGTGCATCTGGGTACTGGCATGCAGGGATATGGGGGGAATGTCGAGTTTCAGGATTCCAGGATCCTGTATAATCAAAGCATCCGCACCGATGCGATAGAGGTGTTTTATCATCCGTTCCGCCTCTGCCAGTTCCGAGTCAAACAGGATGGTGTTAAGTGTCACAAATACCCGGCAATAGTAGCGATGGGCATATTCCACCAATGCTACAATGTCCTCCAGACTGTTTCCTGCCGACTTCCGGGCTCCAAATGCAGGTCCGCCGATGTAGACGGCATCCGCTCCGTTATCTATGGCTGTTTTTCCAATAAACAGGTCGCGGGCAGGTGCCAGCAGTTCAAGTTTGCGTGTTATTTCCCCCATACCGCTCTGTTATAGCTTAATGTCTAACCGGGGACAGGTGTTTTTTTCAATCACCGGCAATTCAATTAAAGGGGTATCGGGAAAATAGTTTTTGAGGTACTCTCCTATCACCCGGATGGAGTCAGCCTTGATAAATTCACTGTTATCCGGAAAATCGTTGTAGATGACATGGCTGACCCGTATGCCTCTTATCCGGCACAGTTCCAAACTCATGAGGGTGTGATTGATGCTTCCCAGTTTGGAGGAGGTGACCAGTATCAGGGGGTAGCCGTATTCACTGATGTAGTCAATGGTCAAGTAGTGGCGGTTCACCGGTACGTACAATCCTCCCGCCCCTTCCAGCAGTACGATGTCGTATTGACGGCTCAGTTTCTCTGTCGCATGATGAATGAGGTCCTTGTCCACTGTGATCCCGTCGATTTCCGCAGCCAAATGAGGGGAAGCCGGATAGCTCATGATGTAGGGACAAGTAGTTCGGTCGAGGTCTACTTCCTGTAACGGGATTCCCATAATTTCACGGTGTTTTTGGATATCTTCCGATATTTCCCGGCAACCGGTCTGAATAAATTTCTGGGTAATGACTTTTCTCCCCTGATTTTGCAAGGTAGCGGCAATTACTCCTGTCGCTATAGACTTTCCGGCATCGGTATCAATGCCACTGATAAAATACACAGACATTTTCAATAAGTTTTTCATTTTTTGTTCCTGTTATCCAGGATAAGCGTATACAAAATTATAAAAATCAAGCGGAATCCCACCGACGTTTGCACAATAGTTCTTATTTTTGTAGGAAGTAAAACCATTAAACAATAAAACTATGACTACAAAAAAACTTTTTATTACTCTTTTTACGGGAGGAAGTATCCTTGTTTCGGGTTTTGTTTTCCCAGGATGTGCCAGTATGAGCTATACAGGCAAAGGGGCTGCTATCGGAGCAGGTAGCGGCGCAGCCGTGGGTGCCGGTATCGGAGCTCTTGCCGGTAAAGGCAAAGGAGCAGCCATCGGTGCTGCCATCGGTGCTGCTGTCGGTTCGGGAACAGGTGCCCTGATCGGTCGGAGAATGGACAAGCAGAAAAAAGAGCTGGAACAAATACAGAACGCACAAGTAGAGACGGTGACGGATGTGAACAATCTCCAGGCCATCAAAGTGACTTTTGATAACGGTATTTTATTTGCTACGAATAAAAGTGAGCTGAGCCCCGCTGCGAGAGCGTCTTTGCAGAAGTTTGCCGCTTCACTGAAAAATTCACCGGATACGGATGTTACGATTTACGGTCATACGGACAATACCGGAAGCCGGGCTATCAATGAAAAGTTATCGAAAGAGAGAGCGGAAGCCGTTGCGAATTTCTTAGTCGGAAACGGAGTGAGCCGCGCCCGCATCACGACGGAAGGTCTTGCTTATGACCAACCTGTGGCTGACAACAGTACGGCAGAAGGAAGAGCTAAAAACCGCCGGGTGGAAGTCTATATTACCGCCAATGAAAATATGATCCGGAAAGCAGAAAACGGAACGTTGAATTAAAAGAGAACAGGGGCTTGTCCATTGTGGCAGCCCCTGTTTTTTCTTATGCCAATAAAGCCGCTAAGGCTATGGAATTTAATTTGGTTTCCACACTGTCACCTCTTGAAGAGAGGACACTGGGCACTTTTGCACCGACCATAATGGCTCCCTGGTTGGATTTGCAGATTTTGGTGTTGGTTTTGTAGAAAACGTTTCCCGATTCCAGATTGGGAAATACCAGGCAATCCGCATCGCCCGCCACTACCGAGTTTACTTTCTTGATTTCAGCTGCTTCTTTGTCAATCGCAACATCCAGTGCCATTGGACCGTCTACGATGAGACCGGAAGTTATCTGATTCCGCTCTGCCATTTTAGAGAGGACGGCAGCGTCTACGGTGGACTGTATTTTGGGTAATACCTGTTCGGTCGGAGCTATCAGCGCTACTTTGGGACACTCAACGCCCAAGGCTTTGGCTGTTGAGGTCACATATTTAATCATAGCTATTTTCTGATTCAAATCCGGCGATGGAATTACAGCCACATCACTCAAAACCAACAATTTGTGATAGTTCGGACATTCCATTACGGTTACGTGTGACAGTATTGCATTAGGGGTAACCAATCCTTTTTCTTTATTCAGAATGGCCCGCATGTATTTATCTGTACTCACCAGGCCTTTCATAATGACATCCACAGCCCCTTCCCTTGCCATTTCCACGGCTTTGGCAGCCGCGCCGACGTCGGACGTTTCCTGCTCTATTTCAAAAACCGACCTATCGTATCCTTCCGCTTGGCATACTTTGGCTATCTGGTCGCGATCGCCGATTAAGACGGCTTCTACCAATTCCAATTTTACCGCTTTGTATACCGCTTCTATGGAATGGCCATCATTGGCATAAGCCACCGCAATCCGTTTTTTACGGGTATTGTTTTTCAACACCTCGTAAATATCACACATTTTTTGAATTTTCATAGCTATTTTCGGATGTTATATTGTAATATGAAACAAAAATAGCCGATTTTATTTAAAACAAAAAGATTGTTGCACATTTTTTGATGGTTTGTGCAATTTTATGAGAATCTATTTTCCGGCAATATCAGAAGCCGGGGAGTATCTATTTATTTGCCCCCCACCATGTCCATTTGTGCCAAAGGCGTTCCAAGGGGCCTTGCCGGTGTTTCCATAACCACCAGTCAGAAAATATTATCTGCATAAGGAAGATGACAATTCCGACCAGCAAGCTGGTCGTGTATCCGCAAAGAGAGGCCAGGCCGAGACCGACCGGGAAATAGATAAAAGCTCCGATGACGGACTGAGAGAGGTAGTTTGTAAGACTCATTCTGCCGTAATAATGCAGGCAATCGACGGTGCTCCTGAATCTCCTGTTTTGGTAAAGAAGTATGAAGGAAGCGACCAAGACTCCGGTAAAAGCCAGTTTCTGCCACATGTCGAAGGCTGTCCCCGCCGTTTGGCGTATGATTGTGTCGCCATCCATAATAACCTCTTTCAGTGTGTATAAAGGAGCAAAGAGTATCGCAGAAATTGCCAATACCTTGGTCCAGAAAGGGAGATTTTTTTCAGAAGAAACAAAGAATTGTTTTTTCCCGATGTAGAATCCCAAGAGAAAAAGTCCGGCCGTCTGGGAGAATCGTCCGGCATTTACCGCCCACAGTAAACTGGCCTGCTGCCCCATAGTGACGTTACACAAGATAAAATCACCTATATTTCCGTCTTCCGTACAGGCAGCCACGTCTTCATACATTTCCACCACCTGAAAATCGGGCAACTGGTATGCCGGATTCAGCAGATAGGCTACGTAGTGACACCATTCCACCGGTTGCAGCAGAAACAGGACGGCAGTTATCAGGATGGCTTTTTCACTCCAGTTCCGCGTCAGGAAGAGTACAAGGCCGACAACGGCAAATAGCAGAAGGACATCACCAGCCGGAAAAAAAGCGGCATTTATTGTCGCAAAGCCAGCCAAGAGAAGCAACCGCCACAAGAAACGATAGCCGAAGTCTTTGCCTGCCTTTTTCTGGTTGTTTGCCTGAATATAGAATGTGAATCCGAATAAAAGGGCAAAGATGGCATAGGCTTTTCCGGCAAAAAGACTGAATACAGTATGAAATATACCCTGGTCCAAGATGTGCATCCACTCCAAAGTGTTCTGCGGATAGACCGGATATATAAAATGTTCCAGGCTATGAACCAGGAGAATAGCCAGTACCGCAAATCCCCGCAAGGCATCTACGACCTCGATACGAGGATTTTTATCGAATAGCTCTTCCATGAATTGTGTTTTTATAAAAAAGCGAACATATATTTTTTCTACACCAACGATTTATAAACTTATCCCAAAGAAAAGGGAGCGGCGCATCGGGGCGTGCCTCTTTCCGCTTCCTGAACTGGGTGTCGATATTGGCACCTGTCCCGAAATTGATCGTCGAAACCAGGTCGTCGAAACCGTTCAACTGGAACGTGGAGCTCCAGTCATACTGGAACAACGGGACCTCCGTAAAGCCAACCGCTTTCACCGATGCAACAGATTATGATTTCTGCTAAAATTTTGCTCATGTGTTTCATATCATTCCGATTCAGTATTTTGTTTCACTTTTCTCTTTTTCCACAGTTGCCAGCTGTTGATGATATTTTGCCACAGCACGTATGCGGCAGGTCCGACAGCAGCCGTCGGGCACAGGTATATCTGAGCCATCCAGATGGCGAGTATCGTGTTTTTTTGTCCCAGTCCCTGTCCGCCGGCAACCGTATTGTCATAGCGGCTTCCCAAACGCCGCCCGACGTAAAACTGCATCACGCAGATTCCCAGGGACAGGAGTGCCAGCATCACTTCGTCCTCATAATGCGGATCAGGCTGTTCCAACAGGAAAGTGACTGTGCGACCCGTGACGATAGTCAGTGCCAGCGACCACATATAAAATGACAGAATCTGAACGGAAAGCAGCCACTGATGCACGCGGGGCAAAAGCCACTGCACCAGCCAGGCCCCCAACAACGGGAGTATCAGTAAGGGTACTACCTGACGGCAAATGTAGCCGAACGATTCCCAAAAAGGCAAATCACTGTTGGTGCCTAAGAAAGAGAATATCACCGGAGCTGCCACAGCCACCAATACATTGCTCAGAAAAACAAAACTGGCAAGAAAGGCTATATTTCCGCCCAACATGCCGGTAATGACAGCAGCAGCCGTTGCCGTCGGTGCCAGCACACAAATCAATATCCCCTGCGCCAGTTCGGCATTGAAAGGAACGATAACGACATAAACCAGCAGACTGCCGCACAACTGTATCAATAAGAGCCAGATGTGCAGGCGAGAAAACTTCATGTGCCGGGGAGAGATTTTGCAGAAGGTCAGAAACAACATACAAAAAATCAGCGTCGGCGTCAAGAACCCCAACACCCCGATATAGGTGTGGAACAAAGCTCCGGTAAGCATCGCCACCGGAAGCATCCAGTTTTTCAACAATTGCAGCATGATGTCTCCGGGTATTATTCCTGCATGTACAATTTTATCTCCCGGGGTTTCTCTCCGACCTTCACGTCCACGGCTTTGTCCTGTCCGGCAGCATCGGCATACTTAAAGGTATAAACCTTGTTCTTTTCGAGCAGGAATTCAAGGGTTTCATTCATGTCCCGATGAGGTCCGGCAGTACGTCCCCCTCCCATCTGGTCCGCTCCGCAAAAGACATCGACGTTGGCAGCCACCCGGTCGTCGGAATTCAGCGTACAAACAGGCTTTTTGAACATGCACACTTTTACGCTCACATGATTTCCGTCATCGAGCAACGCCGACTCATACGCCTTGTATAACTCCACATAACGATCGGTCACATTTCGGGCATGTACATAGTGAATCGTCGAATCCCACACCAAAGGAAAATAGTCCTTCGTCGAAGCAAAAGAAGTCGCAAAAATGGCATGCTGGCGGTCGTTCTTGTCCGCCTTTCCGGCGTCGGCAAAAAACCACGCTTCATTCAGGCGATTGGGGTAATACTCGGTGAAATACCATTTCCCGTCTATCCATACCTCACACCAATTGTGGTTTCCCCGATTGTCATGCCAATTTGCCGTGCCAGCTACGCGAGCAGGAATACCTACCGCCCGGAAAGCATCCACCAGCAGGATGGACAACCCACTGCACGACGCCATATTCTGGCGCATGGACTCGTAGGGGCTCTGGTCGGGTTTTTCACGCTTGGTATTGTAATCCACCACTACCTCGTCCCGGATGTTCCGGTTGACAGAGTCGATAGCTTCCTCCAACGTGCAGCAGTTCTCCACATAACGAGAAAAACGGTTATAAAAATCCTCCCGCCAGTTGTCGCGGGTTTCATTCATGGACACATAAGGCAACACTTCATTGAAAAATACCGAATCCGGCAGTTCCTTTGCCCACACGAACCGCTCTTTTGCCCGGTAGGCATAACCGACGTTTTCCAGCAAAAATGAAGCGCTCAGGCTCTTCAAGTCCCGTTCAGGCATATAGGCAATCAAAAACGCCATGCCTTCCTTTTGTTCCGCAGGACAGTTTTCCAGCGCTTTCTTCAATTCCGCCGCATGATTTCCAGCTTTTGAGAAGGCAGCATCCAACAAAGGATAATAGGCCTTCGGCACCCCTTCATAGGAGGAGGTACACGCATACAGACACACCACGAATAAAACACACCAAATTTTCATTTTGCACACATTTACTTCCGGTCACTGAAATATTTCATAAACTGCGCCCTCTCGTAACGGGCGGCATTTTCTACATTCGCATACGACAGCTTGCCCCTGAACTGCCCGATATTGCAGAAAGCATGGCTCTCCATCCAAGAAGCAAGAAAACGGTTCATCTCCCCAAGCACTTCCATTCCGTTTTCATACAGAGCGGAACATACCTGCACGGTTGTGGCACCAGCCAGCAGCATTTTCACCACCGCCTCGCCGCTATGCACGCCGGTAGAGGCAGAAATCTGCAATTGCAGGTTTTTTCCCGCCAAGATTCCCGTCCAGCGCAAAGTTGCCCGCAAATCGGACGGGTTGCTGAATACGGAAGCCACTCCGACCGAAAGCCGTTCTATATCAATATCCGGCTCGTAAAAGCGATTGAACAACGTGACGGCATCCGCTCCGTAGGCTTTGAGCTTAGACACGAACGTGACCAGGTTCGTAAAATAGTGGCTGATTTTCACGATGAGCGGCAGCCGGACCTGCGACCGGAGGTGCTTCACGATGGAATAATACACATTCTCCGTCTCCCCGCTTTCCTTAAACTCATCCAACGGCAGCGCAAATATATTCAGTTCCAAGGCATCCGCCCCCGCCTGCTCCAACTCCTTGGCAAAACTCACCCACTCGCCGTCGGCAATGCAGTTGATACTGGCTATCACCGGGATGCTTACCTGCGCCTTGGCAGCTTTCACCAAACCGATATAGTGCTGCAACGTATTTGCCCGCACATAATTCTGGAGATAGTCCTCCTCCTCCGGCGAATCACTGTTTCCGGTCATTTCCCGGACATCCATGCGCATCTGCTCCTCAAAAACGGATTTCAGAATCACGGCTCCTGCCCCGTTTTCCTCTATCTCCCGCAACTTCCCGGCGTCTGCCGTCAGACCGCAACTTCCGGCAATCACCGGACTTTGTAGCATCAAACCTGCAAAATTTGTCCTTATGTCTGCCATGCCTTTTTTATTTCGTATTCATGTATTCTCTCCTGCCGAAAATGGAACTGCCGATTCTTACCATCGTACATCCCTCCTCGACGGCTATCCGGTAGTCGCCCGACATGCCCATGGAAATCTCTTTAAACTCCGGCTTCCCGGTAAAATAGAGCTCCTTCAGCCGGTCAAACATCTGTTTCAACTGCCGAAATTCCCGTCTCACCTGTTCCGCGTCCTCCGTATAGGTCGCAATGCCCATCACCCCGGCAATCCGGACGTTCTTCAGTTCCCGGTATTCCTCGCTCTCCACGATACCGACCGCTTGTTCATACGTCAAACCGGACTTCGTAGTTTCCTCCGCGATATGAAATTCCAGCAAACAGTCTATCGTGCGGCAGCACTTGGCAGCCTCACGGTCAATCTTCATCAACAGCTTCAAACTGTCTACGGAATGTATCAGGCGCACAAACGGGGCGATATACTTGACATTTTTCTCCTGCAACTGCCCTATCATGTGCCATTCTATGTCTTTAGGCAGCCTCTGATATTTGGCAGCCATCTCCTGCGGGCGGTTTTCGCCGAAAGCCCGCTGTCCCCACACATACGCCTCTTCGATAGCTTCCGCCGGCTTCGTCTTCGACACCGCGATGAGCTGCACCCCGGCAGGCAGCGTGGCTGCAATCCGTTGTATATTTTCTTTAATATCCATTATCGTAACTGTCCTTTCCTCGGCATAATTTGCAAAGATATACTAAAATAAACGAATTTCCCGACCGAATGTTCTCCCATTTTCATCCTTTTCTCCGCTCCCTCCCCCATTTCTTCCGTCCAGTAGTTCCCCGCATTGTTAGCGGATTCAAAAATAACCGCCACTTTTGTACCGGAAATTTCCGGTACATGTACCACAAAAATCAAATAGAAACATCACAACATGCCCAAAGTCATAACAGCTACAAGGAAATGCAACAATACGTTGTCGTATGAAATTTGTCAAAATCCTTGACCATTTTAACAGAGATTTTTAAGGTCATTTATTCCGTTTAAAAACAAGCAATTACAATTTTCTTGATTTTAGAGGCTTTTTCTTATTTAATTCTCTAATTTTACGTCCTCAAACCGTATGACACAAGCTATCCGGTAACATGGCACGCTACTTTATAGAATTAGCATACAACGGCAGGAATTACCACGGCTGGCAGATACAGCCGGGTACCCCGACTGTCCAGGAAGCCCTGAACCGGGCTTTAAGTACGCTGCTGCGGGAAGAGATTCAGGTGGTCGGTGCCGGACGGACGGATACGGGGGTACATGCCTCCTTTTACGTCGCCCATTTTGATACCTGCCAATCCCTGGAGTATCCCGAACAGACCGTTTATAAACTGAACCGGATTCTCGGCAAAGACATTGCCGTCAGCAGAATCTATCCGGTAGCCACCGACAAACATGCCCGTTTCTCGGCGGTATCACGTACCTATCAATATTTTATTGACAAAAATAAGAATCCGTTTACCTGCGAGTATGCGTGGAAAGTGTACCCTCTCCCCGACATCCGCCTCATGAACGAAGCCTGCCAGGCATTGTTTGAATACAGGGACTTCACCAGTTTTTCCAAACTGCACACCGATGTTAAAACCAACAATTGTATCATTATGGATGCTCATTGGAAGGATACCGGGAAGCAACTGGTCTTCACCATCAAAGCCGACCGTTTTCTGCGGAACATGGTGCGCGCCATCGTAGGCACGATGGTGGAAATCGGACAAGGAAAACTGACACTGGCGGATTTCAGGCGGATTATAGAATCCAGGAACCGCTGCAATGCCGGGACCTCCGTACCGGGACACGCCCTGTTTTTATGCCATGTAGACTATGAAAACGATACGATATAACCTCTGCACCTTTCTGCTCCTCTGCCTTTTCAGTCTGCCGGGGAGAGCTCTTATTGCCACGGACAATACACAAATCAGTGTGCTGACTTGCGCTCCAGGCAATGAACTCTATTCGCTTTTCGGGCACACGGCAATCCGGATTCAAAGCCCGGAAAACGCATTGGACGCGGTATTCAATTACGGCACCTTCGATTTTCACACCGATCATTTTTACCTGAAATACGCCCGGGGATTACTTCCTTACCAACTGAGCGTCACCTCGTACGAAAATTTCATCCGTTCCTACATATTCGACAATCGAAGCGTGTGGTCACAGACGCTTCAATTAGACCTCCAGCAAAAACAGCGCCTGCTGGATTTACTGACCAATAATTACAAACCGGAAAACCGGACGTATCTGTATAATTTCCTATATGACAACTGTTCCACGCGAGTACGCGACATCATAGAAACAAGTTGCGGCAAAACAATCCGGTGGCACATGCCGGACGAACACAAGAGCTTCTGGAATCTATTGGATAAATACCTGGTACGCATGCCCTGGGTGAAATGGGGCATTCATACTATTTTAGGACAACCGGGAAACCAGACGGCTACACGCTATCAGTATATGTTTCTGCCCGATTACCTACTGGAAGGTTTGGAGTCTGCCACCATAAATGAAACACTTTTAGCAGCCCCCGTGCAAACCCTGTTTGAAGCGGAAGACGTGGCACTAACAAATCCCTGGTATGCCAGCCCGCTTTTCATTTTCACGCTGGCGAGCACAGCAATAATTTGCCTCCTGCAACGCTTCCGCTCCCGCCGTTTTTTGGTTTCCATAGCTTTTCCGCTTTTTTTCATTTCAGGCGTTATCGGATGCCTGCTGGTCTTTTTAGGCGGATTCACCCAGCACCCCATGACCGCTCCCAACTATAACCTGATATGGGCGAACCCGTTGAACCTCCTGGTTCTTCCCTGGCTCTGGCGCAGCCAACTTCCCCGCGGAGTAAAAAAATACCTTACACTGTACGTCTGGATTTTAACCCTGGGGTTACCGATGTGGTTCTTTCTGCAACCCTCCGTTCCCTACGCTTCCATCCCCCTGCTTGTTCTGATGATTTATCTATCACGCAGACTGAAACAAAAAACACACAGCAGCAATATGAAATAAAAAACACTCCATGTTATTTGCCAATGTGAATATTATTCCTACATTTGCAATCGGAAAAGGGTGGCATAGCTCAGTCGGTAGAGCAAAGGACTGAAAATCCTTGTGTCCCTGGTTCGATTCCAGGTGCTACCACAGAGAAATTCAAATAAAAACGTTGTAACAAAACAAGTTGCAACGTTTTTTTATTTTCCTTGGTAAAACAAAAGAGTATAACCGTTATCGGTTGTATTCTTTTATGAAACATTCAACGCCTTTCTTTTTGAGATCTGAGGCAGCTTTGGCAGCTTCCTCCCTGGTTTCGTAGATGCCGGCACAATAGCGCACAGCTCCATTGGCTGTTTTCTCTGTGAAAACTACACGAAAATTATTGATTACAGGGGGAACTGTACGGAATACTCCCAATTGCAAAGTATAGAATTTGCCTTTTATACTGTTCAGATCTTTCAGGCGGACTTCTCCCACTTTCTCGGTTTCCTGAGCCGATTTTGCCACTTGGTTCGGATTATGCAGAGAATTGGGTCCAGGTTTATAATTCGTATTCAGCACTTTAAATTCAATGCGCCTATTGAGCTGCATCGCCGTTTCCTTTTCCTGGCCTCTCAGACGGCGTACAAATGGTTCAGTCAGCACATCCCCCACTTTCAGAAACGGGTAGAACTGGGCATCTTTCTCATTAATCTGCCGGGGCCTGGTTTCCCCGTAGCCTTTTGCCACTAACCGATCCCAATATACCCCCTTTTCAATCAGATAATTCACTACAGAGTTAGCCCTGCGGTCGGAAAGAATCAGATTTGCCTGATCATTTCCCACCATATCAGTATGAGCAGACAGTTCAATTGTAATATTAGGATTTTCTTCCAATACCGTTAATAACTCTTTCAAATTTTCCATTGCATCCTCCCGCAAATCCCATTTCGCCACATCAAAATAGATGTTCGGAATGACTATCGGCTTTTCTATCGGTTGCATCTCCACGACCAAGTCGTAAATGCGATCGCCTTTTTCCTTGTAGGTAGAGAGCAGTCCTTTTCCTTTCAGAAAACGGGGATTATCCGTTACAAATACATATTCATGCTGGGGTTTCACCGGCATTTCTGCAATTCCAGCACTATCGGTCTCTAAATAAACCACTTCTCCGTCATCTGCCGTCACTGTCACATTCACCTGCGGAACAGGCACATCCGTTACATTGTTCTTAGCCAGTAAACGCACCCGCAGCTGCTGAGGAATGAAAGCAAAAGAATAAATATTGTCGCTGCGGTTCGACCGGGAAGAAGAAAACAACCCCTCTTCCTTTCCATTCTTAAAAGTTATCCCGAAATCATCGGCAAAAGAGTTGATCGGATAAGGCAAATGTTCCAGTCGCTCCCCGTCCTCGGTCACTTTTACCCGGTATATATCCAATCCTCCGAATCCACCATGCCCGTCGGAAGCAAAATAAAGCTCCCCGTTATCTCGGATCACCGGAAACATTTCATCTCCCGCTGTATTGATAAGCTCTCCGGCATTCTGAGGATCACTCCACTTCCCGTCTTCCAGTTCTACATACCAAATATCTTTTCCGCCCATACCTCCGGGCAGTTTGTCAGTAGAAAAATACAGCCGGGAACCGTCGCGCGTCACTGCCGGATGTCCAATGGAAACAGAATCCCTGCATACTCCCGCCGGGATAAGGGTAGTCCATCCCTTTTTCCCCTCCTTGTCCTCGTGGGCGGTGGATTTATAAATACGGGTTCCCACATTATTCCCTTTTACCATCCGGGCGGAGGTGAAAAACAACGTCCTACCGTCAAGAGAAAAACAAAGACTTCCATCGTCCCTACCCGAATAAATGGAATCCCTCACCAAGGCCGGTTTTAACCAGCGGGGTTCCGGGAAACGCCGTATTTTCAAATTGCCCCGTTTGTCCGTCGTGCGGACTTCCTGAGTAAATTCCGTGACATAAATATGATTATAGCCATCGCCCGTCACCGGGTCCGGCTTGCCCTTTTTCTTATTGTTGGCTTTACGGGCAGAAGTGAAATAAACGATATTGTTGTCTTCGGGATAATACACCGGGGAAAAATCATTATAGCGGGAATTAAATTCCTTTTCTATCTGTACCTGATAACGCCCCGGTTTTTCAATCTCGATTTTCAGAATCCCGACATTGTAAAGCCCGTTTTTACCTCGCTCGTCATCGGGAAACAATTCATCGAAACGCGTGTAATTTTCCTCCGCCGTTTCAAGTTCGCCGCGAGCTATCGAGACTTCCGCCAGTTTCAGATAGGCTTCCGGCAATTCCTTGTCTGCCCGCAGCGCTTTCCGGTACCAGTTATAGGCATCGGTAAGCTTGTTCACATCTTCATAACACCGGGCAATGTGCATAGCTGCCACAGCTTGAACTTCGGGCCTCTTCGATTTATCATAAGCCTTTTCATATTTTGTTCCCGCTTTATAGAAACGTCCCGTTTCACGGATGACATTCCCCCTTTTCATATAATAACGCGCCGAACAGGACACACCAACCCATGCACACATCACGATACATGACCATCTGAAAAATTTCTTCATAAGAAATCAAATTTTATAAACCTTTCAGCTTACAATGCAGCCAGTAATAAATCAATATTTCTTGAAATCAGACCGAAACGGTCGGCCAATACATTTTTTGTCAATATGCCGTTATAAATATATACCCCATTACGCAGTCCGGCATCCGCCTTAAGGGCACGCGCAAATCCGCCCTGCCGGGCCGCTTCCTGCAACAAGGGCAGGAAAACATTACTATATGCAATGGAAGCTGTACGGGCAACTCGCGAAAGGACATTCGGCACGCAATAATGAATCACCCCTTCATGCGTATATACCGATTTTTCCCGAGTAGCCAAAGCTGAAGTTTCAATACAACCACCCTGGTCTACGGATAAATCAACAATCACGGCTCCCTGCTTCAATAATTTCACCTGTTCCTCCTGGATCATCATCATATTGTCCGGTTCCAAGCAACGTACTGCCCCAATAAGCACATCCGCTGTTTTCAATGCTCTCGACACAACCGGTTCATGAAAAACGGATGTAAACACGCGCTCACCCAAACGTTCCCTCACCTGGCGAAGACGGTTCACCGAAGCGTCAAAGATTTTCACTGTAGCTCCTAATCCCATCGCTGCCCGGGCAGCATATTCGCCCAAGGTACCAGCCCCCAGAATCATCACTTCGGTAGGCGTAATCCCACTAATTCCCCCCAGGATAATTCCCTTTCCGCCCCGGGAATTACTAAGATATTCCCCGGCTATCATTATTGCAGCATTTCCGGCTATTTCACTCATAATCCGCACTACCGGATAAAATCCGTCCCTATCCTTGATAATATCAAAGCCCAAAGCTGTCACTTTTTTCTGCATCATAGCCATGACAGCCTCTTTTTTCAAGTCAAACATCTTCATGGAAGAAAGAATCACCTGATGTTCGTGCATATACTCAGTTTCGTGCAAAGAAACGGAAGTCACTTTCAGAACAATATCCGCCGCATACACTTCCTCCTGAGTCTCCACAATCCGTGCTCCGCAATCACTGTATTCCGAATCAGCATAATGAGCTCCGTTACCCGCTCCTCGCTGTAAAATAATTTCATGCCCCATGTCCACAAATACCCGCACCGATTCCGGAGTCAGGCAAATGCGGTTTTCCCCTTTTGCCACTTCATTCGGAATCCCTATCACCAAACGTTTAGGACGCCTGGCACAGAAAAACTCCTTTTCCTGACAAAATATCCACTCTTTTTTTATCGGAACCGATATTTTACCACTATTTCCCATAGTACTGAAATTAAATGATTAAGGGTTATCCGGCTCACACTACGAAAAAATCTCAGTCATCAATCTTCACCTCCAATTCTCTACGCCCGTCAGGCAATTCGGAAAAATAACACGAAACAGCCTCCTCCGGTATCAGCTCTTCCACCTTTTCCGGCCATTCAATAAAACACCTATCGCCCCCGAAAAAATACTCTTCATACCCGAAATCCATGGCTTCCATTGCATCTTTTACGCGATAAAAATCAAAATGATACATCGCTTTGCCTTGCGCTGTCTGATATTCGTTCACAATGGCAAAGGTCGGCGAACTCACATCATCCACCACCCCTTCACATGCCGCCACCGCTTTTACAAAAGTCGTCTTACCGACTCCCATCGGCCCATAGAGGGCAAAAATCTTTTTATCTCCTGCAAAATCCAAAAATTCTTTTGCCACCCGATGGATATCTGTCAAACCGTTTATTGTCCATTTCATGGGTATACACATCATATAGATTATTCCAAATAATACTTCTTAAAGAATTGCAAATATGCTTCCAGGATTTTCTTCTCACGCAACACCTCCAGATTTGAATCCGAAATCACAAAATTTCGGTAGTCCGTATTTCTCAACGGTTTAAACAATTTCCGGTTGCGAATGGCCGTATTGAAATAACGCATGGCTTCCTCCCGGTTGCTGAATCCCGAAACGGTCAGGCAATCGTGATTTTCGTCATACTTGTAATTATTCAGCGTCAGCCCAGCAAAGTTAAATTCCTCAAAAACGGTTTTCAGCTTAAAAGGATCTATCTCATTGGAATAAAACAACACAAACCGATGGGGAACACTTTTGTTATACACAAAATCCCCGTCCTCCACACCGATTTCCGACGTATTCCGCATATAATTATCCGCGAAAAACTTCCGATACTCTTCGATATATTGGTTTTCCAACAGAATAGCCAGATTGCTCTCCGTAATAATAAAATGAGAATAATTCACCTTGGAAAGGCGTTCAAACAATTCATTGTTTTTCATTACGGTATTCATATAATCAAGAGCCAGCCCCTTTTTCCCGATTTTCCTCACCACAATCAATTCGTATTCATCGTTATAATTCTCCTTTTCAACGGAAAATGCAGGCTCCGTAGCATGCAGCATCTCCGCAATTCTTTTCATATTCACTTTTCGGAAAGGCAGGCATAACACATAATCGTGCTGTTCATCTTCCTGATATTTGAAAATATGTGCCGAAGCCCCCTGCCGACCTGTCAATAACTCTCCGGTAGCACGGTCACCGACATAATTGGCAATAAAAAATTCCACATAATCATCCGTTTTCTTCAACCGCTTCAAGGCCGTCAAATTTTTCTCATGGATGGCAACAATACGGTAATTCTTCCCCGACAAGTGCTTCAACAATTTTTTATCTGTGGCAATCCGGTTCAGATAATCAAACGACTGTTCGTAATCTTCAAAAGAAGTAATACGCAAAACCGGGGTCTTATACCACACATCTTCCTTTTTCAGCTCATATTTGCGTCCTTCGGCAGCTTCTATGGCATTGATAAACTCCAAGCGAAGCTGCATTTGCAGCAATTGTGCCGTTTTCAGTTCCTGCGGCAGGAATATGAAAATATCATGCTTTTCAGATTTCTCCATTTCAAAGGGCATCTCTTCATCCTCCTCCGTTTCTACACTTCCGTTTTCATCAAACACCCAATTGCGGTTTGCTTTCAGATAGCGGGCATTTGACATCTCCTCTCCGGTATATTGCACGGGATTATTTCCTACGTCCATAGAGGCCAGCACAGCACTCACCACATCACGGATATTTTTGTTCGGCTTAGCTTCCAATACGGCATTCAAGGCTACCCGGGCTTCCTGTGGCGAATGCAGATTTACCATACACATGGCTTTTAAAAACAATATATAAGCACTCAGCTTATTTTCCGGATAGCGTTCCATAACGTCTTCACATATCCGCAATGCATCCTGATAATATACCTGCTGATAACGATCATAGGCCTCCGCATACAGTTTCTCTATCACTTTTACTTCGTTATCTACCTTACGGAAATACTCCGGATCTTGTAATCCCTTGGCAAAATCACTCTCCGGAAATTTGCCGATCAATTCTTTTCTATATGCATCTGCAATCTCCGTTTTATCCGCCTGCAGTGCCGATTTATAAGCCAGATAGTACACTAAAGCAACATTATGGCTTTCCGGATAACGTTTTATGAATTCTCCGAAACATGCTAAAGCTTTATCCGGATCATCAAATTTATACAGATACAATTCTCCGGCCCGATAATAAGCTTCTTCCATCTTTTTCTCCGATTCCGCCATCTTTTCCGCAGTCAGAGGAACATCTTTCAAATAAAAATCACGGCTCTTGTTGTCCAGCTTTTCTTGTTTCTGTAGTTCCTCTCCAGCAACTTCCTCTGTTTCTGCCGTCAGTTCAATCATGGATTTATTGGTGCGCCGCCAGTTGTCTTCCAGTTTCCGGCGCCCCCATTTTCGTTTAAAATCATTTTTACCCAAAGAAACTGTCACCGGATTATAGAAATACCAACCTCCGCTTCCACTGTTGCCTTGTGAAAAGGCATCCCCCCGGCTGATCATATTATTCCGCATAAAGAAATTCCGCTCCTGCTGCTCCCGTCGTTCCTGTTCTTTTATCCGCGCCTCCTCATCCTTCACTTCCTGAATCATTCCATCCGCCCACTGTAAACGCTCAGATTCGGGTAGTTGTGCAATCTGCTGCAAACTATCCTGCAACTGTATCATGTTCAAATTCGAAACCAATTCGGTCAAATCCGACACCTTATTCTTTATCTGGTCATAGTTTTCAACCCGGGAATCCATAAAATACACACAGGAATCATAACAGGCATGGGCAGGTACAAAATCTTTCCCGGCAAAATAGTAATCCCCCAATCTCAAAAAAGACAAAGCTTTTTGATTATCATTATCGATGCTGGCTTTTACTGATTTCCAATACAAGTCCACGGCCTCTTGCTGATGCCCTTTTTTCTCCTCTATGTTAGCCAGAGCATAATAAATCCGATCCTGAAAATCCGTATTTTTCCGGTCTTTCAGCATTTTTTTCAGTTTTTTCTGCACCGCCTCATCTCCCGCCTGATAAGCAAGCGCCATATTAATCTTGGCATTAAATACCATCTCATAGTCGAAGTTGAACTGTATCGCTTTTTTCAATGCCTGCATTGCCTGGGCATCCTGCTGTTCCTGTAAATAAAGCTGCGATAACATAAAATAATAGCGGGGCTTTCTCTTCATGCTCTTACACACTTTCAGCAACTCTTCTCCCGTCGTGACAGCCTGAGCATAGTTTCGCTGACGGACATAAAAATCGGTCTTTGCCGCCGCATACATCTCCCGCTGGCTCCGCTTCAACTCCGACGACTCAATGGCAGGCATCAGTTTTACAGCTTCATCATAGCGCCCCATCTCCGTCAAACTTCTGAAAAACCATAAACGCACCTCCGCCTGTAACTTCTCATCGTCCGCATACTGCCGTTGGATATAACGGAATGTATTATTAGCGAGGACATACTTCCCTTTCAGGAAATAAGCCTTGCCCAAAAGCAGGTAACACTTGGAAATCTGATTGTTGAATTCCTTCTTCTTCCGGAAAGTCTCGTAACTTTTCGAATTCTTATTCTTTCTCCGCTTCGGTTTTGCCGTAATCGAATGCTTGTCAATCGCCTTGACAGCTTTCTCAATGGCATAATCCATATCCGACGTACAGAGCGCACGAGTCCAGGGATTGTTGGAAACAAACACGGGCAGCAAGTTGGTATAATCCTCCTTGTGGTTCTGTTCCATTTTCTTCATCCCCGATTTCAGTGCCTCATTCCCGTTAAAATGAATATTGTAACGGGTCGTCAACTGGTGATACTGCCGCGAAAACAACGTATTCTTCTTCGTCGAACAACCTGCCAACAAAAGCACAATCCCGATATAAATTACACCCCTCAGTTTCATTCAATATTCAGCTTACACCCTACCGACAAAATCACCTTTTACTTCTTGGATACCCTTACCCTCCGAGCCGTTTCCTGCTGTTCCTCTACAGCCTCCGCCACCTGGAATGCCAAAGCCGCAAATGCCCGACCCGTAATGGAATCGGCGTTCAGTGCCACCGGTTTTCCAGCATCACCGGAGTCGCAGATGCTCTGCACCACCGGAATTTGCCCCAGCAACCGCAATCCCTTTTCTTCCGCCAACTGTTTCGCCCCCTCTTTCCCGAAGATGTAATACTTGTTTTCCGGTAATTCGGCAGGAGTAAACCAGGCCATATTTTCCACCAGTCCTAAGACAGGCACACCAATACCCGGAGACTCAAACATATTGATTCCCTTAATTGCATCGGCCAATGCTACCTGTTGGGGCGTACTCACCACAATCGCTCCCGTCAATGCCACCGTCTGCACCAGCGTCAGGTGAATATCACTGGTTCCCGGCGGCAGGTCGATGAGCAGATAGTCCAGCTCTTCCCAATACCCCTGCTCCACCATCTGCTTCAAAGCATTGGAAGCCATGGGACCCCGCCACACCGTAGCGGAAGCCGGATCAACAAAAAAACCGATAGACAAAAGCTTCACGCCGTATTTTTCCACCGGCACAATGTATTCTTTTCCGTCTGCTTCCGTCATATACGGACGTTCTTCCTCACAACCGAACATTTTCGGTATGGAAGGTCCGAAAATATCCGCATCCACCAGTCCTACCTTATATCCCTGCATAGCCAGAGCAACAGCCAGATTGGCAGCCACAGTCGATTTGCCGACCCCCCCCTTTCCTGAAGAAACCGCCACCACATTACGCACCCGCTCCAAAGAAAAAGGACGCTCCAGCTCCTGCATATATACCGTTTCAATCTCGACCTCCTGAAAAGCCGTCTTTTCCCGGATAACGGTCTCGCACTTCTTCTTCACCGCAGCAGCAAAAGGGTCATCCTTACGCTGAAAAACCAGACGGAAAGAGACCTTTTTCCCTTCCGTCCGTACCTGTTGTACCATATCCAAAGCCACAATATTCTGTGAACTGCCGGGATATTTCACATCCATCAATATATCCCGGATTTCTTTCGCTTCATTCTGTTGCATAATATCTTACATCTGTTTCATATCTGGAGCAAATCCCTTTGCCCCGTCTCGTCTCTTATTCTGTTTTACTTCTTAAAGAAACAAAGATAAAACTTTTTAAATTGTAATCTAAGTTAAAAAACACGGATTTACCAACGAAAGAGAAAAATTAACGTATGAAAAGGAAATTCTGACATATTCCATAAACAAACCATGCTTATGAAAAACTACCTGCTTCCCCTGCTGCTCCTGACAGGTTCATTGTGCCTGTCCTGCAACGACGACGATACCCCACACAACTTTTTAAACGGAGACTGGACCCTTGTCAACACCATCCCGAAAGCCATGCCCGTGGAGGGAAGCGACCTGAGCACCGAAGCTCTGGCGGATTCCCTGCTCAACTATACCTTTCTTACAGAAAATTCGACCCTCATATTCACCGACGACAGCATCCGCCTGACCACCACCGTGCCCCTCTCATTACTCTACACCTACCACCGGCAGGTCGTGACGATACGCACTCCCTACGACTTGCCTTTTCTGATACAAGGGTATGCTGAAATCTCCGGTGACTTCATGCGCTTTAAACTTACCCCGACATCCTACCTCAGCATATTGGATTACGTTCAACCGCCATTCCGGAATCAACTGTTATCCGCCGACATCACCTACGAACTCCAAAGAAAGAACTGAATCACAACCGGGTATTATATGTGCGCAAACGGCGACGACAGGCCTCATAATCCGGACACACCTCCTTCACCAACGCCCAGAAACGGGCAGAATGGTTTTTCTCTACCGTATGGCACAACTCATGCAGAATGACATAATCAATCAATTCATCCGGCAATTTCATCAACTTGATATTCAGACTGATTTTATCGTCATGGGAGCAACTGCCCCAATTGGAGATATTATTCCGGAAAGAGAGGCGGGTAAAACGGAAACGAAACTTCTCGGCATATTGCCTCACCCTGCCGGGCAACAACTGCCTGCATTCCTTTTTGTAAATCTCCGCCAAAAAATTCTTTGCCAACGGGTCTATCTTCTCATAAGCCGTTCCCCGAGGAATCCATAACGTAACTTTCTTCCCTTCAATCGTATAAGAGGGTACACGGCAATCCCCTTCCATAATGACCAACCAATGCAACCGGGTCCGGATTTCCGCTCCAATGCCCAACCCTACCCCGGTCTCTTTTTCATAAGATTTCACTTTCGGCAGGTTCCGGGCTATCCACTCCTTCTTCTCTTCCACAAACCGAATCATCTGCCGCCCGCTCACCCCATAAGGAACATTCACCCACACCCCCCGTCCCGGCGACATTCGTATCGACAGATACTTGATATTGGCACTGCGCCTCACTTTGATTTCCCCGATACCGTCCAATTCAAAACTTTCCATAAAACCTCCCGGACACCATAGAAATCCAACAAAAAAACCTGCCCAAAGCTGTATGGCTACAAAACTTCCAGGCAGGTTTACAATGAAAAAGAAAAATCAATTCGCTTTAACTATCTCACTCAATTTGGTGAAAGCAGCATCCACGTTGCTCATCAAATCGTTGTAAATAGCCTTGAAATAATTCTTAATCTCCTTTTTATCCTCCAGTTTCTTCGCTCCGCGAACACGGTCAAGCAAACTATTACGGACAGCGATAACCTCTTTCACAATCCCGCTCACTTCATCATTACTCTTTCCGGAAACAAAGCTGTAATTGAAACAGTCCGCAATCACTGAAAATGTCAGATAATCGATATCTTTCTTCAATCTTTTAACACTTGCCATAACTCTATTATTTAATTTTCACCAAAAGTATACAAATCCTCCCGTCCGAACAAATTTTTATACAGAAAATACATTCCGATGTGCATTTCCCCAATAAACTTATCTTCCTTGCCCGCTTTCCAACAATAAATCCAACACGGTCATGGCAGCCATGGCTTCCACCACCGGAACGGCACGCGGTACAACACAAGGGTCATGACGGCCTTGCGCCCGAAAACGCACCTCCTCCCCGTCCGTACTTACAGTGTCCTGCTCTGTCATAATGGTTGCCACCGGCTTGAAAGCCACCCGGAAACAGATATCCTCGCCATTCGTCACACCTCCCTGCACCCCTCCGGAACGATTGGTTGCCGTGTGTACCTGTCCTTCTTTCATCAAAAAAGAATCATTATGCTGACTTCCCCGCATGGAGGCTGCCGCAAAGCCAGAACCATACTCAAAACCTTTGGCCGCATTGATGCTCATCATCGCACACGCCAAGCGGGCTTGAAAACGGTCGAAAACAGGTTCTCCCAATCCAGGCATCACCCCCCGAATCACCCCGGTCACACACCCGCCTATACTGTCACCCGCCTCTTTCACTTCCCGAATCAAGGCAATCATCTGCGCCGCCATCCGGTCGTCCGGACAACGTACCGCATTCGCCTCTGCTTGCGTCAAATCATAATCAGAACAACTTCCGGCAAGCACAACTTCCCCGACTTGAGAAGTATAGGCATTCACACTTATTCCGTAACGGGAAAGCACCTGCTTCGCTATCGCCCCACCAACCACCCGAGCAATATGCTCCCGCGCCGAAGAACGTCCCCCGCCCCGGTAATCCCGGATGCCATACTTCTTATACCACGTATAATCCGCATGCGAAGGACGGAATATATCTTTCAGAAGAGTATAATCCTTACTGTTCTGATTGGTATTGCGTACAACAAAACCAATAGGCATACCCGTCGTCCTGCCCTCAAACACACCCGACAAAATTTCCACCCGGTCCGCTTCACTGCGAGGAGTCGAAATATCCGACTGCCCGGGACGCCGGCGGTCCAATTCATACTGAATCATCTCCGCCGTTAAAGCAATGCCCGCGGGGCAGCCGTCCACCATTCCCCCGATAGCTGCTCCGTGCGATTCGCCAAAAGAACTCAGCCGAAACAACTTACCGAATACATTCCCTGCCATAGGCGGCGTATTAATGACATCCGCCGCAACCGCAGCTATCTTCATGAGAACCGCAACCGCCTTCCGAGCCACAACCACTACATCCGCCGCATTTATGCGAATGAAGCGCTTCCAGCTCTTCATCAGTAGCATCCCTCACCGACAACACTTCTCCCTTGAAATACAGGTCTTTGCCAGCCAACTGATGATTAAAATCGATTTTGACCTCCTCTTCCCCGATAGAAAGGATTTTTCCCTGCAAATGCCGTCCCATACTGTCCATCATCGGTAAAACATTCCCCACCTTCATCTCCCCGGCTTCCACCTCCTTGAATATCTCCTTGGGCAAGTCCACAATCATCTCGTCATTCACTTCCCCGTAGGCATTGGCTGCAGGAATTTTAAAATCAAACTTCTCACCCACCTTCTTCTCCAACAGATTCATCTCAAAATATTCCAGCGTCTGCCCCTGCCCGCAAATGAATTCCAAAGGCCGTTCCCGGTCTGCCGTTTCCAACACACTTCCGTCCGGTTCGGTCTTCAACTCATAGCTTACCGATACCACTTTATTTTTTGTAATCATCGTTTATTGATTTAATATTAATAATCAGATTTCATGCCCTTTTCCAGAGCCGTAAAGCCGTTCTTACCGACAGCTACACTCCCCCTTTTCCGAGCCGTTGACAAAAATAGGACAATTCTCCCGCTCTACCAAAAAAAATCCCGGAATCTGCCCGCCTTTTACAAAAAAATGGTACTTTCGCACTAATTTACACTCGATGAGAAGATGCGCCATTACGAATATATCATTGCAGGTAGCGGATTAGCCGGACTATATACGGCATACCATGCTGCTGCATACGGCAAAGTTGCCTTATTGACAAAATGCGGAATCACAGAAAGCAACTCCTATTTTGCACAGGGCGGAATTGCCGCGGTAACAGACGAAGACGACGCCCCGGCACTCCACTTTGAGGATACGATTATCGCAGGCAGGGGACTATGCGATTATCCCGCCGTCCACATCCTGGTTAACGAAGGACCACAACGCATACAGGAACTCATCAATGAAGGCATGCACTTCGACATGGAAGACGGCAGCCTCGCCCTCGGCCTGGAAGGTGGACACCACAAGAAGAGAATCCTGCATGCCGGCGGAGACGCTACGGGCAGAATGGTGACCAGCTTCATGATTAGCAAAGTCATCAATAACCCAAACATCGATATCTACGAAAACCATTCGGTCATCGGTCTGCTGAAAGCAGAAGGACGCTGTTGTGGCGTACGCTCCTGGAACCTAACCACGGAGAGGGAAGAACTCTTCATCGGTACCAACACATTCCTTACTTTAGGAGGCACATCCGCTATCTACAAGCGGACCACCAACCCCCACACCACCATCGGCGACGGGTTGGCTCTGGCGTACAATGCCGGCTGTGAAATCGCTGACATGGAATTCATCCAGTTCCACCCCTCCGCTATCTACACGGACTCGGAAGAAGCCTTCCTCATCAGCGAAGCCGTCCGGGGAGAAGGCGCCCACCTGATTAACCAGAACGGCGAACGCTTTATGCCCGCCATTCACGAACTGGCGGAACTGGCACCCCGCGACATTGTCGCCCAGTCCATCTACCGCCAGCTGACACGATACAACCAGGAATTCGTCTGGCTCTCGCTCAAACACCTGGATCCGCAAATCGTCCGACACCGATTCCCGAACATCTACGAAAAATGCCGGGAACTGGGTATCGACATGTCCGACCGCATTCCTGTCGCTCCCGCAGCCCACTACACCGTCGGCGGTGTCCGCACTGACCTCAACGGTCAGACCAACATCCCCAACCTATTCATCTGCGGGGAACTGGCATCTTCCGGCATCATGGGAGCCAACCGCCTGGCATCCAACTCCCTCATCGAATGCCTAGTATTCGGGAAACGCGCCATCGAATCCTCCCGCCATAATACCCCGATGGAAAATCTGCCGAACTTCCCAAGCCTCTATCATTGCAACCCAGGACGAGACGAAACCTATATTCGGCTGAAAAAAGAGATTGCCGCACTGATGAGCATCCACGCAGGCATCATCCGAAACGAAAAAGGACTGGAAGAAGGATTGCAGAAATTGGACGCCCTGGAAAAACAACTCCCGGACGATACATACGAATATTACACCTTAATCAGCCGCAACCTGATAGAAGTTGCCCGGCTGATTATCCGCTCTGCCCTATACCGCAGAGAAAGCCGCGGAGGCCATTACCGAGAAGACCATCCCGAAGCAAACGATGCTTACCTGCATCACATTGTGCAGCAAAAAGGGGAACCCATCCGCACAATTCCGATAAACACAGAAAAAACTAAAAACTAAGATATGCAACACGACAAACTAACCGACCGACTGATAGACCTCGCTATCGAAGAAGATATCGCCACCGGCGATGTGACGACCGACTCTATCATACCGGCACATTCCAAAGCTGTAGCCGAAATGAAGATGAAAGCGGACGGCGTCATTTCCGGACTGGAAATCGCCAGACGGGTGTACGAACGCTTTGAAAAAGACATCGTCTGGGAACCTAAAGTGAAAGACGGAGACACCGTAAAAAAAGGAGACATCATCCTCCGCATAGAAGCCAGCTACCGCTCTCTGCTGCTGGGCGAACGCCTATCGCTGAACATCCTCCAGCGCATGTCCGGAATCGCTACGGAAACCGCCAGGTACGTCAAAGAACTGGCAGGTACGCACACCCAACTACTTGACACGCGCAAAACAGCCCCCGGTCTAAGAGTGCTCGACAAACTCGCCGTAAAGCAAGGAGGAGGCACCAACCACCGGATGGGACTGTACGATATGGTCATGATTAAAGACAACCACATCAAAGTAGCAGGCAACATCACCAACGCCGTAAACGCCGTCCGTAAAAACGTTCCTGCCGGCATCAAAATCGAAGTGGAAACCACCAATCTGGACGAAGTACGGGAAGCCTTGGCAACCCAGGCCGACATCATCATGTTGGACAACATGAACACACAGGAAATGGCGGAAGCCGTAAAAATCATCAACGGAAAAGCCAAAACCGAAGCCTCCGGGAACATGAGCATTCCCCGTCTGAAAGAAGTAGCTGCCACCGGAGTGGACTACATCAGCGTCGGAGCCCTGACCCACTCGGTTACGGCACTTGACATCAGCATGAACATCAAAACCCATTAAGAACTTACCGAAGCGATACCATGAAAAAAAAACAATGCGGCCTCCTGTCTTTGGCTTTATCTTCCTGCCTGATAACCCAGGCTGAAAATAAAGAAAAAAATTCCGGCTCGCCCAACGTTATTTTCATCTACGCCGACGATTTGGGATACGGGGACTTGGAATGCTACGACGCCAAAAATATCCATACACCCAATGTCAACAGATTAGCCGCTAACGGCATCCGCTTCACCAACGGACACTCCACGGCATCCACCAGCACACCGTCCCGTTATTCCCTACTGACGGGTGAATATGCCTGGCGCAAACCGGACACGGACGTTGCCGCCGGAAACGCAGGCATGATTATCAGTCCCGCCCAGTTTACCATGGCAGACCTGTTCAAAAGCGCAGGTTACGCCACCGGAGCATTCGGGAAATGGCACTTAGGACTGGGTAACCAAACCGCCTGCCAGGACTGGAATGCCCCGCTTTCCGCCGCATTAGGCGATTTAGGATTTGACTACTCCTACATCATGGCAGCTACTGCCGACCGCGTCCCCTGTGTATTCATCGAAAACGGCCAGGTTGCCAACTACGACCCGTCGGCTCCTATTGAAGTCAGCTATGTCAAAAACTTCCCGGGCGAACCGACGGGAAAAGACAATCCAGAATTGTTATATAACCTGAAACCGAGCCACGGACACGACCAGTCCATTGTAAACGGCATCAGCCGTATCGGCTATATGAAAGGAGGAGGCAAAGCGCTCTGGAAAGACGAAAATATTGCAGATTCCATCACCGTGCATGCCATTGACTTTATCAAAAAGCACAAAGACGGACCATTCTTCATGTACTTTGCCACCAATGACATACACGTTCCCCGCTTCCCGCACAAACGTTTCCGGAATAAAAACAAAATGGGATTACGCGGCAATGCCATCGTACAATTTGACTGGAGTGTAGGACAACTGCTGAAAACCCTGGATGAACTGGGACTAACCCAAAACACGCTCATCCTCCTATCCAGCGACAACGGCCCTGTCGTTGACGACGGATATGCCGACCAGGCGGAAGAACTGCTGAACGGACACACACCGACAGGCAAGCTGCGCGGAGGAAAATACAGCGCATTCGAAGGAGGTACCCGTATCCCGGTGATTGTCCACTGGCCGGAAGTCATCCACAAACCTGTGGTATCGGACGCTTTGATTTCACAGATAGACTGGCTGGCGTCGTTTGCCTCTCTACTGAATGTACGGATACCTAAAGGAAGCGCTCCCGACAGCTACAACCATCTTGCCACCCTGTTGGGACAAGACCATACAGACCGCCCATGGGTCATAGAACAAGCTGCCAACCATACGCTTTCCGTACGTACCAAAAACTGGAAATACATCGAAGGAAGTGAAGGTGCCCCCATGATTACTTGGGGTCCAAAGATTGAAACGGGCTACCTGGGCACACCGCAACTCTATGACATGAAGCAAACAGGTGAACAGGAAAATGTAGCGGCAAAATACCCCCAAAAAGTATTTGAACTGGAACAGATTTTAAGAAAAGTGCGAAACAAAACCATCAAATTAAAATAAGCCCCGTTTTCACCTTCCGGCTTTCTTTAGTATCTTTGGCAACCAAAACACAACGCAATGACAAATCAGGAGATCACCGATAAAATAAACCGGCTCAAAAAAGAGAAAAACGCCATCATCCTGGCTCACTATTACACCCGTCCCGAAGTACAGGATGCAGCCGACTATCTGGGCGATTCGCTGGGGCTTTCGCAAGAAGCCGGGAAAACCAATGCCGACATCATCGTCTTCTGCGGCGTGCATTTCATGGCGGAAACTGCATCCATCATCTCTCCCAATAAAAAAGTACTCATCCCCGCATTGGGCGCCGGATGTTCCCTTGCTGAAAGCATTACGGGCTATGAACTCCGGGAATGGAAAAAAGCCAACCCCGACGGCATCATCGTCAGCTACGTCAATACAACAGCGGAAGTGAAAGCGTGGACAGACGTCTGTTGCACTTCCGCCAATGCACTACAAGTAGTAGAAAGCCTCCCGAAAGACAAAAAAATATTGTTTGTCCCCGACAAAAACTTAGGGGCATGGATTCAACGCAAAACGGGAAGGCAAATGGAACTATGGAACGGCGACTGTTGCGTGCACGAACGCATCACCACCGCCATGATACTGGAAAAGAGCCACGCCTATCCCGAAGCGGATGTGCTGATACATCCCGAATCCAACTGCTCTCACGACGACGCCGTACTGAATCTTCCGCAGGCCTTCCTCTACTCCACCGCCGGCATGATTAAACACGTAGCGTCCTCCACTAAAAAACAATTCATCATCGCCACGGAGATAGAGACCATTCACAAACTCCGACAAGACAACCCGGACAAAGAATTTATCCCCATACACCCCGCCACCATATGCGGACAAATGAAAAAAGTGACCTTGGAAAGCGTGCTGGCTGCCCTGGAAAAGGAACAGTACGAAGTGAAAGTACCCGAAGAAATCAGGCAAAAAGCCTGGATTCCCATAGAAAGAATGTTGCAAATACGATAAACCCAAATAGAAAACACGTTAATCCGTAATAAAATGAATATATCTTTAAACTGGCTGAATGACTATCTGAAAACCGGACTCCCGGTCGAAGAAATCTGTAAAATATTGACAAGCATCGGCTTGGAAGTCGGTGGATACGAAAAATTCGAATCCGTCAAAGGAGGACTCAAAGGCCTGGTCATCGGGGAAGTGAAAACCTGCGAACCCCATCCGGACTCCGACCACCTGCACATCACTACGGTAGATTTAGGAGATGGTCGCCTCACTCCCATTGTATGCGGTGCTCCTAACGTAGCGGCAGGGCAAAAAGTTGTGGTAGCTACTATCGGCACCGTACTCTATGACGGAGACAAAGAATTTGTCATCAAAAAATCAAAAATCCGCGGACAAGAATCCGAAGGCATGATTTGTGCCGAAGACGAAATCGGTATCGGTACCGACCATGCCGGCATCATCGTTCTGCCAGCAGACGTCAAAGCAGGTACCCCTGCCTCCGAATACTATCGGATTACTACCGACTACGTTATTGAAATAGACATCACCCCCAACCGTGTAGATGGAGCCTCCCACTTAGGAGTTGCCAGAGACCTGGCCGCCTATCTGAAACAAAACGGCAATATCGACTACACCCTGCCGTCCGTAGAACAATACAAAGCCGATTCGACGGACGCCATCCTCTCCATTGAGGTGAAACGCCCGGAAGCCTGTATCCGCTATGCCGGAGTCTGCATTGAAGGCGTCACCGTGAAAGAATCGCCCGAATGGCTCCGCAACCGACTGAAAGCCATCGGACTCAACCCAATAAACAACGTAGTGGATATTACCAACTACATTCTGTTTGAACTGGGCCAACCGCTTCACGCATTTGACAAAGACAAAATAAAAGGCAACAAAGTCATTCTCCGCAGTTTCCCTACCGGAACGAAATTCGTGACCCTCGACGGCATGGAACGGGAACTGAACGAAAACGACCTGATGGTGTGCAACGAAGAGGCTCCCATGTGTATTGCAGGCGTATTCGGCGGAATTGAGAGCGGCATCACAGAAAATACACAAAACGTATTCCTGGAAAGCGCCTGTTTCGACCCCGTATTCGTACGCAAAACAGCCCGGCGCCACGGTCTGAGCACCGACGCTTCCTTCCGCTTTGAACGGGGAACGGATCCCAACATTGTGATTTATGCGCTGAAACGGGCTGCACTGCTGATTAAAGAACTCGCCGGAGGCAAAATCACCTCTGATATCATCGACATCTACCCAGCTCCGGTTAAGGATTTTGAAGTAGAAGTGAAATACAGCCACATCGACCGGCTGATTGGAAAAGCCATCGGAAAGGAGAACATCAAAAAAATCCTTACCGCCCTGGAAATAAAAATCGTCAACGAAAGCGAAACGACACTGTTGCTGCACGTCCCGCCCTACCGCGTGGACGTACGCCGCGAAGCTGATGTGATAGAAGACATCCTGCGCATCTACGGATTCAACAACATCGAAGTACCCTCCAAAGTCAACTCGACGCTGAGCTACTCCCCGAAACCGGACGACTACCGACTGAAAAACGTAATCGCCGACCTGCTGACCGGTAACGGATTCAACGAAATCATGAACAACTCGCTGACCAAAGCCTCCTATTTTGAAGGACTGGAAACCTACAAACCAGAAAACACCGTCATGCTGTACAACCCGCTCAGTTCCGACCTTAACGCCATGCGCCAAAGCCTGCTGTTCGGCGGACTGGAGACCATCGCCTACAACATCAACCGGAAAAACAACAGTTTAAAATTATACGAATTCGGTAAAGCCTACACCTTCCACAAAAAAGAAGGAGAAGACCACCTGAAACAGTACCGGGAAGAAAACCACCTGGCGCTCTTCCTCACGGGCAGCAAAACCACAGCATCCTGGAACACCAAGGAAGCCCGCAGCGATTTCTTCACCCTGAAAGCCTATGCCGAAATAGTGCTCACCCGCTTAGGCTTCAAAACCGACACACTGAACGTGGAAGAAAATACACAGGATATATTACGGGAAGGCTTGGACTATACCCAAAACGGCAAACACCTGCTCACCATCGGAACGGTAAGCCCGAAATTGCTGAAACATTTCGACATCGACCAGGAAGTCTGTTACGCCGACTTCTCCTGGGAAAACCTGCTGAAAACCCTCAAAAACCACACAACGGTTTTCACCCCACTTCCCAAATATCCTTCCGTAAAACGGGACTTAGCACTGCTGCTGGATAAAAAAGTTTCTTTCAAGGAAGTAAAGGAACTCGCGCTAAGAACGGAAAAAACGCTACTGAAAGCCGTTACCCTCTTCGACGTCTACGAAGGAGAGAAATTAGGCGCCGGCAAAAAATCCTATGCCGTCAGCTTCACCCTCCAGGACGATGAAAAAACCCTGACAGACAAGCAAATCGAAAAAATCATGAACAAACTCATCGGCAGCTACCAACACCAATTAGGAGCTGAAATCCGATAAAAAATAGTTTCCCGTCTCACACGACGAACATCCCTAACAACAAAAAATACGGAACCCGGTACGAGTTCCGTATTTTTATTATTATATAAGTGACTTTTTTTATTTAATCAACTCCACGCTTCTCTTCACAAAGTTATTTAAGGCCTCACCTTTCAACAGACCGTTCGCCAACAGAGCCAAATCGATTAACTGACCAACAATTTTATTCTCTTTTCCATACTCTTCCAACAAGCTTTCTTTCTGTTTTCTCATGCTGTCCAGCTTCTCGTTAAACTCTTTCAGGCGATCCTTGTCCACTTGCGGAATCTCCTCATCCTTCCTGCCCTTATTCAGCTCTTCCAGCTCTGTTTTCTTGCCTTCAATTTCACGAATTTCAAAATTAATCGGCTCCAGTTTGGATGTCATTTCATGTCTCTCACTTTCCAACACACCTTTCACCAACTTATGGTCTGTATTCACCACCAAAGTATACTGATCACCCATTGCACCATAGAAGCCCATTCCTGGATTCATCGCTGCCATCTCCTTCATTCGACGCATAAATTCAGAACGGGTCACAACCACCGGATCGCCATCTTCTCCTAATGCTTCAAAATTAACGAAAAACATGCCATTATCCTTAGGCAATTGAGAGGTGAAAACAGGTCTCAATTCCTCCTGTTCTGCTTCACTCAGCTCCGTTTTACGCACATCCTCTTTCTGTATCAGTTTCTCCAACACATCCGCGTCCACCCGCAAATATTTGTGATCGGTATGCTTCTGCTCCAGGTAATTGATGAAATGCGTATCCAGTTGTCCGTCCATCAATAAAACATTATATCCTTTTGCCTTAGCTCTTTCAATATAACTGAACTGCTCTGTTGCATCCGTTGCATACAGAGAAACCAAATTCTTATCCTTATCCGTCTGGTTTGTATTCACCAAATTGTCATATTCCTCGAAAGTAAAATACTTGCCATCCGTATCCTTAAAGAGGAAGATACTGTCAGCCCGTTCTGCAAATTTCTCATCTGTGAGCATACCGTATTGGATAAAAACTTTCAAATCATCCCATTTCTTCTCATAATCAACCCGGTTATTCGTAAAAATATCGCTCAGACTATCCGCAACCTTTTTGGTAATATGATTGGATATTTTCTTCACATTCCGGTCGCTCTGTAAATACGAACGCGACACATTCAAAGGAATATCCGGAGAGTCGATCACTCCATGCAACAAAGTCAGGTATTCCGGCACAATTCCTTCTACTGAATCAGTCACATACACCTGATTGCTGTACAACTGGATTTTATTCTTCTGAATTTCAAACTTATTGTTGATTTTCGGAAAATAGAGAATACCGGTCAGATTGAAGGGATAGTCCACATTCAAGTGGATGTGGAACAACGGATCCTCCGCCATCGGATACAATTGGTGATAAAAATTCAGATAATCTTCCTCTTTCAGGTCAGAAGGCTTACGAGTCCATGCAGGATTAACATCATTTATCACATTGTCCTCGTCCGTATCCACCTGTTTGCCCTCCTTCCACTCTTTCTTCTTGCCGAAAACAATCTCCACCGGCAAGAACTTACAGTATTTGTTCAGCAACTCGCTGATTTTGTTCTCCTCCAGGAAATCCTTGTCTTCCTCATTGATATGCATTACAATATCCGTTCCCCGCTCCTCCTTTTCTACATCTTCCAGCGTATATTCGGGGTCACCGTTGCAACTCCATTTCACTGCCTGCGCCCCCTCCTTATATGAGCGGGTCACAATATCCACCCGACTGCTCACCATAAATGCAGAATAGAAGCCCAAACCGAAATGTCCGATAATCGTTGCCGCATCATCCTTATGTTTTTCCAAAAACTCCTCTGCCCCAGAAAAAGCAATCTGATTGATATACTTCTCCACTTCATCACGCGTCATACCGATACCCCGGTCAGAAACCGTCAACGTACCTGCCTCTTTATCAGCCTTCACCCGAATTTTCACCTCCCCCAACTCTCCGGAATACTCACCCGAAGAAGCCAGCACTTTCAGTTTCTGCGTGGCATCCACCGCATTCGACACAATTTCACGCAAGAAAATATCATGATCGGAATAAAGAAATTTTTTGATAATCGGAAACAAATCCTTTGTAGAAACACCAATTTTACCTGTTGTCATATCACTTGTATTTTTACGTTTTTAATTACGTTTTTCATTCAACGCTTATTTCACGGCAATTGTTGTGCCAAAACATAAATACTGACAATATGACAAAAAGAATATTTTTCTGGCAGATTCGTTACAATTCTTCCATGAGTAGTTCCATCGCTTTCACCGCGGCCTTGGCAATATTCCTTTCCCGGGTATATGAAAAGACAAACCTACGGGCTATGGTTCTTTTAGGAGTAGCAATGCCAATCCACACTGTCCCCACCGGCTTTTCCTCTGTTCCCCCCGGTCCAGCCACCCCGGTCGTGGCAATAGCATAATCTGCACCAGTCAGCTTCATCACCCCATCAGCCATTTGTCTGACCACCGGTTCACTCACAGCACCAAATTGTTCTATATCGGCAGCATCCACACCCAGAAAATTCACTTTCATCTCATTAGTATATGCTACCACACCTCCTTTATAATACTCCGAACACCCTGCCACCGAGGTTATCAAATGAGCAATATACCCTCCCGTACAACTTTCTGCTGTCGCAACCGTCTTGCCACAACTGCGAAGCATACCTCCAAACTGTTTCTCCACCGTATCCTCCTCCCCTTCTGTATAGTGCAGGCCTTCCAAAGCCTCCTTTAAGGTCATATAACAAGTCTCCAAACAAGTAATAGCTTCCCCCTTAGCCGTTACCCTTAACTTCACCAAACCCGGTGAGGGCAGATAAGCCAAACCGACTCCCGCCGGCAAATGATTCTCCCATGCCTCCAGGCGTTCAGCCAATTCAGACTCCGGAATATCATACACTTTCAGCATTTTGTAAGCAAGTTGCAGACGGGGATATTTTTTCTGCAAATCCGGCAACACATAGGTCTCCATCAGATGCTCCATCTCAAAAGGCACACCCGGCATAGAAATTAAATCTTTTTCGCCTTGTTCAAACCACATACCCGAAGCCGTACCCTTGAAATTCCGCAAAATCCGGCAGTTCTCCGGTAACCAAGCCTGGCTTTTATTATTTTCATTCATTGCAATACCCCGTCCCGCCAGCAACTCTTTCAACCAACCCATCACTTCTTCATTATACACCAACCGCATGCCAAAATAATCCGCCAGCACCTTTTTCGTTACATCATCTTTCGTTGGTCCCAACCCTCCGGTCACTAACACCAATTCCGCCCTACTCATCGCCTCGCCAACAGCTTTACTGATTTCATTCCGATCATCGCGGACGGTAAGCATTTTCACAACTTCCACCCCCATATTTCCCAACTGACGAGCCATATAACGGGAATTCGTATCCAAAATCTGTCCCAACAAAATTTCATCTCCTATGGTAATAATTACAGCATGCATCTTATTCTCTCTTTAGTTTTTCATTCCTGTTCTTCGTATTCCAACCCCACATTATCTACCCAAAAACGACTTTCCGTATTCCCGATATACGCCCCTCCATTGCTCGAAGACATCCGCAATACAATGTGGGTAACCTCTTCTCCAAGCTCCGCCCATCCCATTTCCTGAATAGGCACCACCTTGCCTTTGCTATTACGGGTATAATATGCTCTTTCCCCCTGTAGCAAAGCCATATAGGACTGATAAAACGGTTTCGAAACAATATTACCGTAATGAAAAGGCAAACGATGTCCATTTTGCCACTCTTCTTCCGATTTCTCAAAACGCTCCCAACCCGTAGCCACCCGCCGGGCATATACATTTCCTTCCTCATCTTCCCAACGATACTGTAACAACACCGAAGTCTCCGCCATATCCGACTCTGGCCTCACTTCCGAATGCCCGAATCCCGGTTCGTAAACACACTGCCCGCCTGTTTTCACTTTATAATCGTATACAAGCGCCACGGGACGTCCGGTAAAAGGAATACCAGAAACCAACTTAGACTGAGGAGTTTTAGTATCCGTAACCGGTTCAACCATCTCTCCTAAAAAAATAGTACCACTCGCCAAAACCCGGATATTAAACAATCCCAATACCTTACAATGCTCCATACGAGTCTCCAAACGGGCACAATAACCTTCTCCACGCTTTTCCGGAAACACCGTGAGACTGGTTTTTACCACTCCGCTCACCCGAGCCATTACCGACGAAGTCGCCCAAGGAGAGTCCGTATTTTTATAAGGCGTATTCCGCTTCAATGTGTCCCCTTGTGCAATCTCATACAGATACCTAACCTCCCCGCCGATAACAAAGGACTCCTTGACCTCGCGAACCATCCACCGATCCATATCCGCATATTTAAACATCTCCACATGCCGTTTTTGGGCATACAAAGAAGCGCCCCAACTCCCAAACAAAACACCCGCCCACAACAAAAATTTACCCCCATACATCGCTCTCATCATTCAAGCCTTTCTATTTAATTAAAATCTTCCAACAGTATACAAAAACAATGCCAAAAGCCTCCGTACATCCGTCTTTCCTCTCCAACTGTACTAATTTTTAAACTCAAATAAAATCAGCATACCCCGTCTCCCATCTTTTTATTACCTTTGTGGACCATGAATGAATTGCATAAAAATATAAAAGAATTAGAAGAACTTGATATCCGCTCCCTATTGTGGAAATATTTTCTTCCTGCATTTACGGGAGTTGTCGTAAACGCTTTATACAACATTGTTGACCGCATCTTTATTGGCCGCGGAGTTGACGCTCTTGCTCTCTCCGGACTGAGCGCCGTTTTCCCTCTCATGCTGATTATCTTTGCCTTTGGCATGTTAGTTGCCATCGGAGCAAATGTCCGCATCTCCATCAACATGGGGAAAAAAGACTACAAACAGGCCGAACAGGTATTGGGCAATGCCGTCACCCTGGGAATCATTATTTCCGCCTTACTGACCCTGTTCGGCTACATATACCGCTACCCGCTCCTGCAAATGTTCGGTGCAGGTGAAGGTGCCATGCCATACGCTCTGGAATATTTCGAATACATCCTGTTCGCCAACCTGTTCGCCACCATGGGTTTCATCCTAAACAATGTCTGCCGGGCGGAAGGCAACCCGAAAACAGCCATGTATTCCCTCTTTATCTCAGCAGGGACAAACACCGTACTGGACCCGATTCTGATTTTCGGTTTTGATATGGGCGTAAAAGGTGCTGCCATTGCCACCATCATTGCCCAGTTTGTACTGTGCATTTGGGTTATTTCCCATTTCTACAGCAAACGGTCTGTTCTAAAACTTCATCTGAACAACCTGCGACTGAACAAACAAATCATCTACCACATTATTACGATAGGCTTTGCACCATTCTCCATGCAGCTTGCGGCAAGTGGCGTACAAGCAGTCTTAAACACCCAGCTTATCCGTTACGGAGGCGAACTGGCCGTCGGTGCAATGGGGATCATCAACAGCATCGCCCAATTACTGGTTATGAGCATCATTGCCATAAACATAGCCTCCCAGCCCATCATCGGCTTCAACTACGGCGCGCAAAACCTGTGCCGGGTACGCAAAACCCTCATCACCTGCCTGAAAGCCGCTACCTTAATAGCCATAGCCGGATTTGCCGTTACCCAATTATTCCCGGGAACCATTGTACGGATATTCAATACGGATAGTCCCGAATTATTTGAACTGGGCAAAGAAGGACTACGAAAATTCACCCTGCTTTTTCCTTTGGTAGGTTTTCAGATAATCACCGGAAGCTATTACCAATCCATCGGCAAAGCAGGTATCGCGGCTTTCCTCTCCCTACTCAGACAAGTAATCGTTCTTATCCCGGTGTTATTCATATTGCCCGAATTCACCGGATTAAACGGAGTATGGTTCGCCAATCCCCTCTCCGACATAATCTCCGCAGCCGTTACTTCGGTTTTTCTAGCCCACGCCTTGCAACAATTATCCCCACAGAAATAAAGCACTAAAAAAGCTGTCTGACAATATGCCAGACAGCTCTTTTCCTATTCATTCCACTTACCAAATTACAGCCCGTTCCTCCGGAGACAGATACATCGGATCGTTTTTATTAATACCAAAAGCTTCATACCAGGCATTAATATGAGGCAAAGCTCCGTTCACTCTCCAACGTCCCAGTGAATGCGGATCTGCCTTCGTTAATACCCGAATCTGTTCATCCCTGATATTTCCAGCCCAAACATTAGCATAAGCCAAAAAGAAACGCTGTTCAGGAGTAAAACCCTCCTTCAATGGCAACGGTTGATTGGCGACAGCCTTTTTGAAAGCGGTGTAAGCCACCTGCAAACCGCCATGATCAGCAATATTCTCACCCAAAGTAAGTTTCCCGTTAGCATGCAAGCCCGGCAACACCTCAATCCTATCAAAATAAGTCACCAACTTCTGAGCACGGTCCTGAAAACTCTTGGCATCAGCCTCCGTCCACCAATCCTCCAGGTTTCCATCCTTATCATACAAACGCCCCTGATCATCAAAACCATGGGTCATTTCATGACCGATAACTACCCCTATAGCCCCGTAGTTAAAAGCATCATCCGCATTCATATCAAAAAAAGGATATTGCAAGATACCTGCCGGAAAACAAATCTCATTCATAGAAGGACTATAATAAGCATTCACAGTCTGGGGTGTCATATACCACTTGGAACGGTCTACGGGTTTACCGGCTTTGGCAATCATATCATCATACTCAAACACATTGGAACGCACAATATTTTCCCAATAAGAATCATTTTGGATTTCCAATGCGGAATAATCTTTCCATTTATCGGGATAGCCCACTTTTACCGTAATAGCGGATAACTTTTCCAACGCCTTTTCTTTCGTCCCCTCACTCATCCACTCCAATTCCCGGATACGGTCGCCTAAAGCCCCTTTCAGATTACCGACTAAAGCCACCATCCGTTCTTTAGCTGCTGCAGGAAAATACTTTTCAGAATACATCTGTCCGACAGCTTCCCCCAAAACACCGTCAACCGTACTCACAGCACGCTTCCAACGAGGTTGCATTTCCTGCTTTCCAGAAAGCGTTTTGTCGTAAAAATCAAAATTCTGTGCCACAAAATCATCACTCAGATAATCGGCAGCAGCATCTATGACATACCAACTCAGATATGATTTCTGAACATCCAGAGGCATCTCCTTCAATATAGCAGCCACCTCCTTAATCGGCTCCGGTTGCCCCACATTCAATTCCTTCAATCCTTTCAAACCGACTGCAGAAAAATACACATCCCATGCTATCCCCGAAACCTCCTTCTTCAGTTCAGTCACCGCCATCTTATGGTAATTCGCATGCGGATTACGCAATTTCACATTATCATAAGAAGCCTTGGCAATACGAATCTCCACCTTCATCACATCACTTGCTGCCTTTTTAGCCCGGACCTTATTATATCCTGCCAAACAGAACATCTTTGCCACATGCTGCTCAAACTTCTGTCTGATTTTCCGTGTATGTTCATCATCTTCCAGATAATACTCCCGTTCCCCCAGACTCAACCCTCCCTGACAAATATGCACAATATTCATAGCACTGTTCTTATCATCAGAAGAGACATAAATTCCGAAATAAGGACCATATCCCCGACGATGCATCTCTGCCACCAATGCCATCAATTCCTTCTTATCCTTCAGTCCGACAATACCTTCCAAATCCGCCTGTATAGGCTTCATCCCGTCAGCGTTCAGTTTTACGCTATCCATGGCCATATTATAAAGATCTCCGATTTTTTGGGCAACACTCCCTGGCTCCGACTTCTTAGCCGCCAACTCCTCTATCAGGCTCCTTAACTGCTTCCGATTATTTTCAGCCAACTGGTCAAACATCCCAAACCGGGCATATTCCCCCGTCAAAGGATGGTTGTCCATCCACCCGCCACAGGCATAACGAAAAAAATCAGCTCGAGGCGACACTGTCGTATCCATATTGACCACTCTTATTCCCACCGAAGCAGCTTCCGCTTCCTTTTTGTTCTCACACCCTGCCGATAATAAAGCCAGGGCTATTACAGGAAAATAAAACTTTGTATTCATCATTTATAAAATTATAATTCAACACATTCCATCATCCAGCACCCAATCTATACATTTTCTCAACATCCGGATTCCGTTCTCCATCGCCCTTTCATCCGGAGCAAACTTCGGACTATGCAAAGGAGGCATTATCTCCTGTTCGGGTGGACACACACCCAACACCCACATCACGCCAGGAATCTCTTGCAAATAGATAGCAAAATCTTCACCCAACATCAACGGCTCCATATCCACAACCTGCTCTGCCCCTAACCACTCCGCAGAGCTGCTCCTTAGCTCTTCTGTCAATTTCCTATCGTTCATCAATACCGGCAACCCGTCAGTCGCCTTATTCCGACAATAATGACATCCATACAACGAACAAATCGCCTCCGACTTTTTATCCATCCACTCAAAAATCCGGTCGCGAAGCACATTATCATGCGTACGCACTGTTCCCAGCATCTCCACACGGTCGGGAATCACATTATTCGCCGTCCCTCCATGAACAGAAGTAACAGACACCACTGCCGGAGTCAAAGGATTCCGGAACTTAGTGACCAACGTCTGGTAAAACTGAATCAGACAAGCCGTAGCCAATATGGTGTCCGAACCATTCTGAGGCATAGCAGCATGAGTACCTTTTCCTTCCACACTACATATAACATTATCCGAAGAAGCAAAGAACGCTCCAGGACGCAACCCAACCACGCCCGATTTCAACCCCGGATACACATGCTGTGCAAAAATAGCCTGAGGCCGAGGAGCCTTCAACAACTCCGGCAACAACAGACGAGCACCTCCCGGACGCTTTTCCTCACTGGGCTGAAATACCACCTTTACCACCCCTTTCAAATGCATCTCCTGCTCCTTCAAAGCTACAGCAACCGCCAACACCATTCCCAAGTGCATATCATGCCCACAAGCATGCATCACGCCTTCATGAGCTGAAGCATACGACAAACCGGTCTCTTCCGTCACCTTCAAAGCATCCATCTCCCCCCGGATAGCCACACATCTCTCTCCCTGCCCTATCCGGGCTATTATTCCTGTACCAAACACCTGATAAGCAATTCCATACCGCTTCAATACGCCACAGATATAGTCCCGTGTACCCGTTTCCTGCATAGACACTTCTGGATAACGGTGAAAATGACGACGGAATTCTACTGCCAACTCATATACAGAAAGATCCATAAATATCATCGATTTTACTCCTGCAATTGGGCAGAAAACTCTTTAATGCGTTGCTCCTCCACGGCCTTACAGATTAAAAATACTCCGTCATGTTCCGCCACAATATAACCTTCCAAACCCTGCAACACCATCGGTTTATCCGGAGATACCCGAACCACACAATCCCTGCATTCTACCAAACGCACCCCTTCCCCCACAACGGCATTCCGGTTCGCATCTTTCCCCGACAACTCATGCAAAGACCCCCAGGTACCCAAATCCGACCAACCGAAATCAGCCGGGAAAACATAAATATTATGCGCATGCTCCATCACGGCATAATCAATTGATATATTCTTACATTCGGGAAAACACCGATTCACCACCTCCTGCTCTCCCGGAGTATAAAAACACTCCTCCAACTCATCAAAAATACGCGCAATCTCCGGCTGTTCCTTCCGGAAAGCCTTTTCTACCGTCGCCACATTCCAGATAAAAATACCGGAATTCCACAAATACCCGCCTGCCCTCAGATACTCCTCCGCCGTCTCCCGGTCAGGCTTTTCCTTAAACCCTTCCACCTCCCGGATTTCTCCCTCACCACTTCCCTCCTTCACTTTTATATACCCATAGCCCGTCTCCGGACGAAAAGGACGCATTCCCACGGTAAGAATCCGATCCTCCCCGGCAGTGAAAAGCAACCCCTCTTCCATCACCCGCCGAAACTCCTCCACATCAGTCACAATATGGTCGGCAGGAGAAACAATAATATTAGCGGAAGCATCCTTCTTTTTAATCTTCCAGGCAGCATAAGCAATGCAAGGCGCCGTATTACGCATACAAGGCTCCAGCAAAATATTCGACTCCGGAAGCAAAGGCAACTGCTCACGGACAAGCTCTTTATAACGGGCAGAAGTAACGACCCACACATGATCCATGTCACATACATGCTCAAAACGCTTCACTGTTAATTGCAGCAAGGAACTCCCCGTTCCCAGAATATCGATAAACTGTTTCGGCTTCTCCGGCGTACTGACAGGCCAGAAACGGCTACCGATTCCACCCGCCATGATAACTAAATGATTCTTTCCTGCCATATCTTTTGTATTTTTGCAAAAGTAGAGAAAAAAATCCATCCATTTCCGGATTTTGTTCTTATATTCGTGTTTCACCACAATCAGAATGTTATGGTCAGATATCTCTTGCTTTGCTGCCTCTGGTGCTATGGATTTTCCCCCTCACTCCATGCACAGGCCAACTCCGGCCAAATTACCCAGAAACTGCACATCACGGATACCCGTTCTAATCCGATCTTTGGAGTATACGTCATTCATAAGTCCCAAAGCTGGCTGATTACCACCACCGACATCGACGGAGAATGTGAATTCCGGACAGACTGGTTCTCCCCGGAAGACACCATCCAATTCCAAGGCATGGGATACAAAGTGATAACATACACCATTGCCGAATTAAAACACCTCCGGAAAATCCAACTGGAAGACCTCAACTTCTTACTGGACGAAACAATCGTAACAAGCATTTCCATGGAAGAGCTGCTCAACAAAGCCATGAACCAGATGAGCAAACCCATTCGCAACCAAGTGCCTTTATGCCGCTTTTATGGCCGGAGCCAATATGAAAAAATTACGGAATACCGTAACCTGGCTCTGGAAAGCAGACGGGAATTCGGCTACTATTTCACCTCCGGCAATGTCCGATGTAAAAACGTCTGGGACAAAGCGTTCCGTTCATACTTCGTTCCGACACATTCCGCCCGCAGTTTCAATCTCACCAACGACGGAAGTGACACCCTGTCCCCTTTATATATCACAACCGCAGAAACCCGGTTCGACGCCGGTACACGCAAGATTTTCACCCTGATGCGCACCATACAACTCTATGCACCCCTTTTCAACTCTCTCCGCTTTTACGAAATTCATCCCAGGGAATCTGACAGCCTGGATTACGTCTTCAACTTCCAAACCAAACCCTCCCATTATCCAGACGACATCAGAATCTCATGCAAAGGAACTTTTACTCTCGACTACCAAACCTACAGGCTTAAAAGCATGACATTCGATTATATCGATTACCAGCTTTTCCGACAGGTCATTCTAACAGACCGCCGCAAAACAGCTTCGCCTTTTTCCACTCAAGCTACACTGACATTCGGCTATACTCCCGAAGGACAAATTTATATCCGGAGCTGCAAGCAGGAAACACGATGGAAACACGACCTGGGTAAAGATTTTATCCTGATTGAACAACCCTCCCGCATGCATCCGGCTTCTGGGAAACTAATTGAAAAAGAAGCTTTCTACTGTTATGAATACCTGCCTGTAAAAGAAAGCCTGCAAACACAAAGCGTTCTGACCAAAATACACGTTATCCAACGCAACCCCACAGGCAAGTATGAACCGGAGATATTCCGCACACTTCCTATCCTGCTGGACAATACAAAAGCGACAGCCGACTTAAACCGATTCAAGGAAATCGAACAACAATTCCAAGAAAACAGCGAAAAAACCTACTATCCGGACAACTACATCAACGGCTTCAACGGCTTTTCCGGACGGGGACGTGCCGACAAAGGCTACCAGCTCAACCTACAGACTGTACGCCGACAACTGTTTGAACAATTTCCCATTCCAGAAACACCAGGAACAGCAAAACCGGATTAAGACTTCCGGTTGTCAACTAAAAACCGTCGGCTCAACCATTTTCTAACCGGCTCATCATACAGCTTCAGGCAAAGATACGCCAGCAGAACATTTCCGAAAAACAATAGCCAAGCTACCGGCCACGTCTCAGCAAAAGTGAGCTTCTCCCGCCACAACCAGGCATAAAACAGATACATGAAAGGATAATGAATAATATACATGGGATAGGATATATCCCCTAAGAACTTACAGACTCCGTAACTTATTCTGTCCGTCGTTTTCCCGGAAGCTCCCAACCAAACCAATAGCGGGAAAATAACAACAACACACACAGCATCATAAATACCATTCATCCATAAAGCCTCTCCTCCACCGACATGCGGCACGGAAAGCAAAACGGCTATCGCCAGGCTACATATTCCAAAAGCGCCACGAATAGGAAGCGGTTTGAAAACGCGCGACATCAGTAGTCCAACGGAGAAAGAAAACAACAGGCGCAGAAAACCGCCCAACAGATTATAATCTGCTAAAGTCCATCCCACCCCCAAATGCCCGTAACCGGAAAAATTGAATACCGCAAACAAAGCCAGCCCCACACCTGCCAATACAACAAGCAACGCCAACGCCTTAGTAGACAAACGGCGAAGCAACAAGGCATACAATACATTACCGATGTATTCAAAAAAAAGCGACCAGGCAGGACCATTCAAAGGAAACATCTCCCCGTTACCCCGCACCTCCGGTGCCGCCCCCGGTAAAACGGGTATCATAAAAAAATTCAAAAAGATAGCAAGCAGGACCGAAGAAACCGCCACCTGCATACCGTCCCACTGCTCGCATCCTTGTATGCAAAACGTCACGGCCCCTAAAACAGCTCCCATAACCACCATCGGATGCAAACGAATCAAGCGGCGTTTAAAGAACCCTTTCACATGCATGGTACTCTTCCAGCGATCATCATAAGCATACCCGATAACAAAGCCCGAAAGGATAAAAAAGAAATCGACAGCCAAATACCCGTGGTTTAACCACTGGTCTACCGGACTCGTAGCAAAGCCTTCAAACACATGGTACCATATCACCAAAAGAGCCGCTACCCCTCTCAAACCGTCCAACAGTTCGTAATGAGGTTTCGTGTCTGCAAACGCAGAAGATGAAATATTTTGCATAAGACATTCAGATTATTATTCACCAATAGTGCAGTAAAATTACAGAACCTAAAGACGCTAAAAATTGTCCTACATCAAAATTTTCATCCTCCGGACACTATTTCTGAGCCCTAAGCCGGCTTAAAGTGGAAAGCGTTATTCCCAGATAAGAAGCGATATAGCCCAACTGCACCCGCTGACACACCAGAGGAAACTGCTGTTTAAATGCTTCATACCTCTCTTTTGCCGCCAGAGTAAGACGCTCTTTGTGAGAACGATGTAAACGCCTGTACTCATTCTGATGAATAATCCGTCCCCAATTAGCCAACTCGATATTCGTCTGAAAAAGCTGTAACAAATCGGTCAATGCTATCTTATAAGCGACCACCTCTTCAAGCGTCTCCACAAATTCCTCACTCACCCGATCATAATACAGCTCATCCATACTAAAAACAATCCCTCCCTCACACGAAAAAGACGTCGTTATCTCCTCCCCGTTCACTAACCAGAAAGAACGGGTCATTCCCTTCTCTATAAAATAAGCCGACTTACAATATTTATCCGCTTCTATCAAACAATATTTCTTCGGGAAACAGCACAGTTCCACCTTTTTTCTCAGCATCCGTACCGTATCCTCCGACAACGGATACAAAGCATTTATATTTTTTATAACCGTTTCCATAAAGCACATCTGTTCTTACCCCCGGTCATATGCCCAACCGCTTTTGTACGGGTATATCGTATACATCGCCATCTGTACACACATAGGTTTCGGGAAAAATAGCACGAGCTTCCGGCAACAAACAGGAAGGATCCGAATAACGGGCTGAAAAATGCCCCAACAACAATTTACCGGCACCGGCTAAAACCGCCATTCGGGCAGCCTGCTCCGACGTACTGTGATAATTCTCTTTCGCCACGGCCTCCAATTCCCGTCCATAAGTAGCTTCATGATACAGCAAATCCACCCCTCTCACATATTCAGCAAAACGCTCCCGAAAAAGAGTATCGGTCATATAGGCGTAAGAACGTGCCGGAGGAGGCGCCACAGTAAGCATTCGATTCGGAACAACTTTCCCTTCGGGAGTCACAAAATCTGCCCCAGCTTTCAAATGTTGCATAAAAGCGACAGGCACCTGCCATGCAGCCGCCATATCTTTCCGTATGGTCCTGCTCCGCTCCTTCTCCCGAAACAAAAAACCACACACCGGTGCATCATACCGATGCAACAAAGGAAAGGAAGTAACGGTCAAAACCTTGTCATCAAGAATAACTTCCGGATTACGCGACAGCGGATGAAAGCACAACGGATAGCCCAACCGCGTATTCATAATCTTCAACTGACTCTCTATAAGCTCTTGCAGACGCAGGTCAGCATAGAGATGCATCTCCCCCCTTCTGCCCTGCATCGAAAGACTTGACAAAAAGCCCATAAGACCAAAATAATGGTCTCCGTGAAGATGAGAAATAAAAATATGATTAATCCGATTATAAGGAATCCGGAAACGACGCAACTGATGCTGCGTAGCTTCAGCACAATCTATAAGAAAGTACCGCTCAAGTACATGGAGTACCTGAGCGGCAGAGTTTCTTTGTAAGGTGGGGACGGCAGAACCCGCCCCCAATATGGTCAGTTCAAACTTCACTGTAACCTCTTACTTCCAATCGTCACCGATTAATCTTCCTTGGCTTCGCTTTCCTCAGCTTTCGCTTCCTCTTTCTTAGCCTTCGGAGCTTTTTCAGCCTTCGTTGCAGACATCTGTTCTTTCAGAGCAGCTAACTCGGTAATATCTCCCAACGTTGTTTTTTCCAACTTCTCTTTTACCTGTTTAACAGCTTTCTTGGTAGACTTCTCTTCCGCACTCTTCTTTGCTTTTTCATCAGACTTCTGTTCGTCTTCGAAAATGCGTGAATGAGAAAGGATGATCCGTTTAGCAGCTTTGTTGAATTCAATTACCTTGAATGAAAGTTTTTCATCCACCTTAGCCTGTGAACCGTCTTCTTTCACCAGATGACGAGGAGTTGCGAAACCTTCCACACCATAAGGCAAAGCAATCACAGCACCCTTGTCAAAAATCTCGGTAATCGTACCTTCGTGTACAGAATCTACCGTAAAGATAGTCTCAAACACATCCCAGGGATTTTCTTCCAACTGCTTGTGTCCCAGACTCAGACGACGGTTTTCCTTATCAATTTCCAATACAACCACTTCGATTTCAGCACCAATCTGAGTAAATTCAGCCGGGTGTTTTACTTTCTTCGTCCAGGACAGATCAGAAATGTGAATCAATCCGTCTACCCCTTCTTCAATCTCTACAAATACACCGAAGTTGGTGAAATTACGTACGGTAGCTTTGTGCTTGCTGCCCACGCCATATTTCTCTTCAATATTCTGCCAGGGGTCAGACTTCAATTGTTTGATACCCAAAGACATCTTTCTTTCGTCACGATCCAGCGTCAAAATAACAGCCTCCACTTCGTCTCCCACTTTCATGAAATCCTGTGCAGAACGCAAGTGCTGTGACCACGACATTTCAGACACGTGAATCAAGCCTTCTACGCCCGGAGCAATTTCAACAAATGCACCGTAATCAGCCATCACCACAACCTTACCCGTCACTTTATCACCCACTTTCAGGTCTGCATTCAATGCATCCCACGGATGAGGAGTCAACTGTTTCAAACCTAAAGCGATACGTTTCTTCTCATCGTCGAAATCCAGAATAACCACATTCAACTTCTGGTCTAACTGAACGATTTCATTCGGATGATTTACGCGACCCCAGGAAAGATCCGTAATGTGAATCAAACCGTCTACACCACCCAAGTCAATAAATACTCCGTAAGAAGTGATATTCTTAACGGTTCCTTCCAATACCTGACCTTTTTCCAGTTTGGAGATAATGTCTTTCTTCTGCTGTTCAAGTTCAGCTTCGATAAGAGCTTTGTGAGATACCACCACATTTTTGAATTCCTGATTAATCTTAACCACTTTGAATTCCATGGTTTTACCTACATAAATATCGTAGTCACGAATCGGTTTCACATCAATCTGGGAACCCGGCAAGAATGCTTCAATACCGAATACATCCACAATCATACCACCCTTCGTGCGGCATTTTACAAAACCTTTGATAATTTCATCTTTCTCCAATGCCTCGTTTACTCGATCCCAGCTGCGCAATGCACGGGCCTGTTTGTGAGAAAGGGTCAACTGACCTTTTTTGTCTTCCTGTGTTTCCACATACACTTCCACTTTATCACCTACCTTCAACTCCGGATTGTAACGGAATTCGTTCAAAGAGATGATACCGTCTGATTTATAACCGATATTCACCACCACTTCTCTCTTGTTCATGGAGATAACGGTTCCTTCCACCACTTCTTTTTCAACCACTTTGGACAACGTATCAGCATACTTCTGTGCCAAAGCATCTTTTTCTGATGCAGGGGTTACATCATCGTTAGCATAAGCTTCCCAATCAAAATTTTCGTCAGCCTCAGCACTGGTCGTCTGAGCAGCTTTAGCAGCTACGGCCTGCAAGTCCTTTTGTTCTTCTGTCATAATAATTTTAATCGTTTCTTATCTAATAAGTTAGACATTATATTAAACTCGGGCGCAAAGGTACAATAAAAAGTGAAAAGTGGAAAGCAAATCCCAAAATATTTGCATTCCACTTTTTCCCTTTTCTCTCCCGGCAGAAAACCACCGGCAGAAATCTCTTTATTTGTCTTCCTCTTCTCCCTTCACTCCTGCAATCTGTTCCACATTCATATCGCTTTCATTCGCATTGCCTGCCACATCGTAATGAGGCAGCGGATTGCGTCCCAAAGCCACATTCTGCATACGGGTATTAAATACGTCAATTGCCAGATAAACAGCTTTTCTCAATCCCTGTTCATTTGCCACACCCTGCCCCGCAATATCGTAAGCCATACCACTGACAGTAGAAGTATATACTATCGGCAATCCAGCCACCAAAACAGCTCCCTCCACACCCTCTATGGCTTTAAAAGGAATCATTCCCTGATCATGATACAAAGCCAGAATGGCATCAAACTTTTCATACTCCATACCGCTGAACAAGCTATCGGCTGCATAAGGGCCGAGAGCCATGATCCCGTTTTCGCGGGCCTTTTCTATGGCAGGAATCAGACAAGTTTTTTCTTCTTCTCCGAAAGTGCAGTTCTCACCGGCATGCGGATTCAAACCTAACACTGCAATGCGGGGCTTCCGAATCGTAAAATCCCGTTTCAGGCAATAATCAAGCGTTTTTAATTTGTTGAAAACATGCGCTGCCGTCAGATTTTCCGCAATCTCCCGGAAAGGCATATGAGTGGTAACAAAACCCATCTTCATTTTTTCACCGACCAGCAAAGGCATACCGAATTTTGAATCATACCTCCTGTTCAAAAACTCAACACATCCGTTCGCATTTTCCAGTTTAAACGAATTAATTCCCTGGGGAGCAGCAACAACCACATCCAACATCCTCTGATCCAAATCGTCCAGTGCCTTCTTCAATACCGACATCGCCGCTCCGTCGGATTCCGGTGTTTCTTTACCGGCTTCCACCTTCACCGCATCATCCACACAATTGATTACATTACACCGCTTTGAATTGGCATCCTGAGCACTCTGTATACTGTTTAAATTGAAATTCTCCACACTCAGATTCTTACGATAATAGGCAGCAACCTTGGGCGAACCATAAAACACCGGCGTACAAACCTCACAAATCCGGTTTTCTGCCATCATCTTTATGACCAGTTCATAGGCCACTCCGTTTATATCCCCGTGGGTGATTCCGACTTTCAATCTATTTTCCATTTTGTTAACTATTTTTCGTCACACAAAGATAAGACATTATGGACATAAAAAAAGAGGCCGGAGCCTCTTTTTTCCATTTATTGCTATTTTGTATTATTGCTGTTTCTCCGGATCTTTCCGTTCAGGTCTTGGCAACAAAGCTTTCCGAGAAAGACGCAGCTTACCGGTCTTCTTGTCGATTTCCAGCAACTTCACCTGAATCTTATCCCCTTCTTTCAGTACATCTTCCACCTTCTCAATCCGTTTGTAGTCAATTTCCGAAATATGCAACAATCCGTCCTTACCAGGCAGAATCTCAATGAAAGCGCCGAAAGGCATAATGGACTTCACAACTCCGTCATACACCTCCCCTTCTTCAGGTTTGGAAGCAATAGCCTTGATACGGCTGATCGCAATATGAATAGACTCGGCATTGGTAGCGGAAATATTTACAATACCCTTATTGTCTACCTCCTCAATCGTCACCGTTGCTCCGGATTTCTCCTGAATATCCTGGATAATCTTACCACCGGGGCCAATGATAGCACCAATCTGGTCTTTATCGACAATCAACGTCTCAATACGCGGAGCATGCGGCTTCAACTCCGGACGAGGTGCAGGCAACGTCTGTAAAATAATATTCATGATATGCATACGGCCACGTCTTGCCTGCTCCAATGCTTTTTCAAGAATCTCATAAGGCAGTCCGTCCACCTTGATATCCATCTGTGTAGCGGTAATACCATCTACCGTTCCGGTCACCTTGAAGTCCATGTCTCCCAAGTGATCCTCATCTCCTAAAATATCAGACAACACAGCATATTTTGCACATCCTTTATCAGTAATCAATCCCATAGCAATACCGGTCACCGGTTTTCTAATGGGCACCCCGGCATCCATCAAAGCCAACGTTCCGGCACATACTGTTGCCATAGAAGACGAACCGTTAGATTCGAGAATATCGGAAACCACACGTACCGTATAAGGATAATCAGCAGGAATCATTCTCTTCAATGCACGGTGTGCCAGATTTCCATGACCGATTTCACGACGTCCCACCCCTCTGGTAGCTTTCGCTTCACCGGTAGAGAACGGCGGAAAATTATAATGCAATAAAAAACGCTCTCTTCCTTGCTCCGTAGCTTCATCCACAATCTTCTCATCCAGCTTCGTACCCAAAGTCACGGTTGAAAGCGACTGCGTCTCCCCCCGGGTAAACACTGATGAACCGTGAGGACCGGGCAGGTAACCGACTTCACACCAGATCGGACGAATCTGCTCAGTATTACGTCCATCCAGACGCACACCTTCATCCAGAATCATCCTTCTCATGGCCTCTTTTTCTACATCGTGATAATAGCGGCCCACCATCGCTTTTTTAGCCTCCCTCTCCTCTTCCGGAATAGTTTCCAGGTATTCTTCCTCCACTTTATGCAACAACTCACTTCTCAGATGCTTATCGGCATTACACTGACGAGCCACATCGTAAGCCTTCTGGTAACACTTGTCCCATACATCTTTACGCAATTCCTCATCATTCACTTCATGGCAATAGGTACGTTTCGCCTTTCCGACAGCCTTTGCCAGCTCTTCCTGTACCAGACACTGTTCTTTGATGGCAGCATGGGCACACTTGATAGCATCAAGCATTTCCTGCTCAGAAACTTCATCCATTTCACCTTCCACCATCATGATATTTTCATAGGTAGCTCCGACCATAATATCCAAATCAGCTTCCTTCAACTGGGAACAAGTCGGATTTATAACAAATTCACCGTTAACACGAGCCACCCTCACTTCAGAAATCGGACCATGAAAAGGAATATCACTCACGGCAATGGCAGCAGAAGCAGCCAGTCCAGCTAACGAATCCGGCATAGATTCCTCGTCACCGGAATACAATGTCACCTGCACAAAAGTCTCTGCATGATAATCATCCGGAAACAAAGGCCGCAGGGCCCGGTCAATCAAACGGGACACCAGGATTTCATAATCGGAAGCCTTTCCTTCTCTCTTGGTAAATCCGCCGGGGAAACGTCCCACGGAAGCAAATTTCTCTTTGTAATCCACTGACAAAGGCATAAAATCCACATCCGGACCTGCCTCCTGAGCAGAGACAACGGTTGCCAGCAACATGGTATTACCCATTTTCAACATAACAGCTCCGTCAGCCTGTTTGGCCAACTTTCCTGTTTCAAGCGTAATCACCCGCCCGTCAGGCAGAGTAATGTTCTTTTCGATAACATTCATAATTTTACTGTTAAAATAAATTCATTTTAACGGAATTCTTTCTTTGACAGACAGTCCGGCAATGACCGTACTGCTTTATTGGAGGTGTGGAGGGGAGATAATAATAAAAACCAGCCCGGAGAACTCCGGGCCGGTTGGTAACGTATGATTATTTACGTAAATTCAACGCCTTAATAATAGAACGGTATCTTTCGATATCTTTTCTTTTCAGGTAATCCAATAATGCTCTACGCTTTCCTACCAACTTGATCAATGCTCTCTGTGTAGCAAAATCCTTGTGGTTTTTCTTCAAATGCTCTGTCAAATGATTAATACGGTAGGAAAACAAAGAAATCTGAGACTCTGCGGACCCAGTATCTTTATTAGACTTCCCGTACTGTGAAAAAAGCTCTTCTTTCTTTTCAGCTGTTAAATACATAATTACTAATCTTTTAAATTAAAATATTCTTTAAACGGCGCAAAGATACGGTTTATTCCCCAATAAACAAGCAATTGTCCTAAAAAAATGAAAAAACGGCAATCCTTGATTATTTTTGCCATATATTTTTTATTTTTGTTGGATTTTATGGTATAACTGATTTCATTCATAACATTAACAATATAAATTTTTAACGATGAAAAGACTATTGTTTTTATTTTTGACACTCATTCCCTTGCTGACATTCAGCCAGAAAGCTAAAATCGAATTTGAGAAAACTTCCCATGACTTCGGAACAATCAGTGAAACGGGAGGCCCCGCAGTTTACGACTTCGTTTTTAAAAATACAGGCGATGCCCCCCTTATCCTGAACAGTGTACGTGCCAGTTGCGGCTGCACCACCCCTTCCTGGAGCCGCCAACCGATTGCACCGGGACAAACCGGTTCTGTAAAGGTAAGTTTTGATCCTCGCCACCGTCCGGGACGCTTCAACAAAAGCATTACCGTAAACTCCAATGCTTCAAACGCAGTAAGCTCACTCAGCATCCACGGCATGGTCAGCTCCAAACCCGCCGACCCTTATGCAGCTTACCGCTATACGGTGGGAAAACTGAAAATCACAGCCAACAGCCTGAACTTAGGAAGCATTAACAACACGGCTACAGTAGAAAAAGCCCTGGATATCATCAATACCGGGGAAGAACCCGTTACCGTAACGACTACTGCTACCCCCTCATTCATGACCGTAACGGTAAATCCGGCAACCTTGAAAAAAGGAGAAAAAGGAAAAATAACCGTAAAATACAACGCTACCGCCAAAAAAGACTGGGGATTCGTTTCTGATAAAATCAACGTTACCGTCTCTCCCGATGCCAAAGGGGAAATCAGCGTCGTAGCCAACATCAAAGAAGATTTTTCAAACGTAAAGCCTGAAGAAGCTCCCGCAGCCAAATTCTCCGAAACTTCTGCCGAATTGGGCGTATTAACCAAGAACACGACCCACAAACATGAATTTTACATTCAAAACGACGGAAAATCAGACTTGATTATCCACAAAATCAAGACTTCCGACAACACCGTCACGGCACATCCGGCACGTACTGTCATCAAACCGGGCAAAAAAACAAAAGTGAACATCACACTGAAAACCGACGAACAGCCGGGTAAAAAAGTAAAAATCATTTCATTCACCCTTAACGATCCGAAAAATACCATTGTCTCCTATAAACTGAGCGGAGAAATTCAATAAGCCGAATCCCGAAACCTCCGGCAGGACCATTACCTGCGGAGGTTTCATTTTGACTATGAAAAGAAAACAATCATCTTATGAAGCTGATTTTAATCCTCCTGTTCTCACTTTTCACCGGCAACCTCGTGGCACAATCCGGAGTGTTGACATTTAAGAAGAAAGAAATCCAATTAGCCGGACTAAAAGCCGACGACACACCGACAACAGTGACCTTCCAGGTAAAAAACACTGGAAAACAACCGGTGCTCATCTCCAAAGTGATCCCGATGTTCCCGCGCATGAATGCCGATTGGGACAAATCGCCCGTCCTGCCGGGGAAATCCGCAGAAATACGCATTTCATTCACACCGCAGGACTTACCGGAACAATTCAACTACATCGTCAACGTGAACTCCAACGCTCAAAATCCGCGCGAACAGCTCCGGATCAGCGGAAACATCACCGACAACCCAGAAAAACCGACTCTGCTCTATAAAACCGACCTGTCTGGTGTAAAATTCAAGACCAATAACATCAGCTTCGGCAAAATATTCATCCAACAGGTCGCCAAAGACACCGTTTACTTTTACAACACTCGGGAAAAAGCCGTAACCGTTTCCACCCGTTACACCCCTTCCCACATCAAAGCCGAAGTCTATCCGCAAACCGTACAACCGGGAGAACGGGGTATGCTGGTACTTACGTATGATGCCGTTGCAAAAAATGACTATGGATACATCTTTGACTCCGTCATACTGAAATTCGATGATGATAATTCCTATAACAACCGACTTACGGTAACAGCCAACATCGCAGAAGATTTCAGCAAGCTGAGCAAAAAAGAGCTGGAAAACGCTCCGGTAGTCCATTTTGAAAAAACCGCCATCGAATTCGGCGACCTTATTCAGGGCGAAAAGGCAAACTGTGACTTCACCCTCGAAAACAAAGGCAACACCGCACTGATTATCCGGAAGACCAAAGCCAGTTGCGGATGCACCGCTGTTACACTGGGAGAAACCACCGTTGCCCCCGGACAAAAGACAGTCATACGGACTACCTTCAACTCCGCCGGCAAATCCGGACGGCAATACAAATCCATCACCGTCATTACCAACGACCCAAAAACTCCGGAAACCCATCTGACTATCTCCGGAAATGTGAAGAATAAAAGTTGAAAAGTGCCCCATGATCTACCCGGACAACTTTGAAAGCAAAATAAAATTCGACCGAATCCGGCAGTTGATTAAAAGCCACTGCCAAAGTGAAATGGGCAAAGAACTGACTGAAAAAATGCAATTTTCAGACCAGGCAGACTACATCCGCCGGCAGCAGGAAGAAACCGGTGAATTCATGCGTATCCTGCAAGAAGAAGAATTTCCGGGCAATACGTATGCCGACGCCCGTCCCTTCCTGAATAAAATCCGGATAGAGGGACTGTTTTTAGAATTGCACGAACTCGTTACGCTGAAAAACTCCCTGGAATCCCTTTCGGCCATCGTACGCTTTTTTCATGGCAAACAGGAGCAATATCCCCGCCTCACCGACAGAGCCGGATTAATCCGACTCTTTCCTTACGTACTGCAACGCCTGGACGCCATCGTCTCCAAACACGGCAATATCAAAGACAACGCCTCTCCCGAACTGGCAGACATCCGGCACCAGTTGGTAAAAAAACAAGCCGGCATCTCCAGAAGGATGCAGACCCTCCTGCAACAAGCCCAATCCGAAGGATGGGCGGAAAAAGAGAGCTCCATATCCATCCGGGACGGACGGATGGTCATTCCCGTCCCGGCAGCTTACAAACGAAGAATCAACGGTATCGTACACGACGAATCCGCCACCGGCAAAACCTCCTACATCGAACCGGCGGAAATCATCGAAACCAACAACGAAATCCGGGAATTGCAACTCGAAGAAAAAAGGGAAATCACCCGCATCCTGCGGAAATTTGCCGATGACATCCGCCCCTATATAGACGACCTCATACCCGCCTACGACTTCATGGCCTTTGTCGACTTCGTAAAAGCCAAAGCCGCCTTTTCCCTGTCCATCGAAGCCATCACACCCGTATTTTCCGACCAACCGGAAATACTCTGGTATGAAGCCCGCCACCCTCTCCTCTACCTGGCACTCAAAAATACAGACAAGAATTTAATTCCTCTGAACATAGAAATCAACGAAGAACAACGCATCATCCTGATTTCCGGTCCCAACGCCGGAGGAAAATCCGTCTGCCTGCAAACTTCCGGTCTGCTGCAATACATGTTCCAGTGCGGCTTGCCCGTTCCCGTCAATGAAGCCAGCCGCTTCGGAATCTTCCGCCATATCCTGATAGACATCGGCGACGAACAGTCGATTGAAAACGACCTGAGTACCTACAGCTCCCATCTGATTAACATGAAAAACTTTGTGCGGCACGGAGACAGGGACACACTCATACTCATTGACGAATTCGGGACGGGAACAGAACCCATGCTGGGGGGAGCCATCGCCGAAGCCATCCTGCATGCCCTGAACCAAAACAACGTAAAAGGAGTCATTACCACCCACTATACCAATCTGAAACATTACGCCTCAGCCACTCCCGGAATTGAAAACGGAGCCATGCTCTACGACAATCACCGGATGATGCCCTTGTTCGAGCTGCAAATTGGAAAACCGGGCTCCTCCTTCGCTTTCGAAATAGCCAAAAAAATAGGACTTCCCAAAGAGATTCTGGAAGACGCCGCCAGAAAAATAGGTACCGACCACATCAATTACGACAAACACCTCAAAGACATTGCCCGCGACAAACGCTATTGGGAAGAAAAGCGGAAAAAAATACATGAAAACGAAAAGCGGCTTGATAATGTCGTGGAACGCTACAGCCAAGAACTCAACGAAGCCTCCCGGCTCAGAAAAGAAATCATCCGCGAAGCGCAGGAAAAGGCCCGGGCATTGATAACCGCAGCCAACAAAACCATAGAAAACACCATCCGGGAAATCAAAGAAAGCCAGGCGGAAAAAGAAAAAACCAAAGTTGCCCGGCAGAAACTGGAAGAACAACAAAAGAAAATCATTCCGGAAGAGGAGGAAGAAGAACGCCTGCGTCGGAAAATCGAAAAAATAAAAAGCAGAGAGAACCGCAAATCCCGAAACAATCCTGCCGGAAACCGATCCGGCGACACGCAAGCTGCACCTCCTACCGCCATACAAAAAGGCGATTGCGTAAAACTGCCCAACCAGGCCACGGGAGAAGTCATGGAAATCAAAGACAAAAAGGCAATCGTTGCTTTGGGAAACATACAAACCACAGTTCCCCTCGGCCAATTACAAAAAATATCAGCCAACCAGGCCAAAAAACTGGGCAAACCATCCGTCCCGGCCTCCAACTGGTCCGGATTCAGGGAAAACCTAAGTCAGAAACGCCTGCTATTCAAACCCGAAATCGACGTCCGGGGCATGCGCGGAGACGAAGCCCTGCAAAAAGTAACGGCCTTCATTGACGAAGCCGTCATGCTCGACTCCAAAGACCTCCGCATCCTGCACGGCACAGGTACCGGAGCCCTGCGGCAATTGATCCGCCAATACCTGAGCACCAATCCTGTCATCAGCTCCTATAGCGACGAACAGATTCAATTGGGAGGTGCCGGCATTACCGTTGTCCGCTTAGATATATAAAAGGGACGGAGTTCCCTCCATCCCCTTTTCAACTTTTCAATTTTTTTACCCCATTCAACTTTCTCTCACCGCCTCCCGAATCCGTACCAATTTCTCCAACAACCCCTCCATCAAATCCAAGCGCAGCATATTGGCACCGTCTGATTTGGCATGAGGCGGGTCCATGTGGGTCTCAATAAACAATCCATCCGCCCCGACCGCTATCCCCGCCTTAGCGATAGTCTCAATCAACGCCGGTTGTCCCCCGGTCACCCCGCAAGCCTGGTTGGGCTGCTGCAAAGAATGCGTGGCATCAATCACCACCGGACAGTGACATTCCTGCTGCATAATCTTTATCCCCCGGTAATCCACCACCAAATCCTGGTACCCGAAAGTCGTCCCCCGTTCCGTTACCATCACATCCGGATTATTCGATTCCCGCACCTTCTCCACAGCAAAACGCATCGCCTCCGGAGAAAGAAACTGCCCTTTCTTCACATTCACAACACGCCCCGTACGGGCTGCCGCCACCAACAAATCTGTCTGTCGGCATAAGAAAGCCGGTATCTGCAACACATCCACATACTCTGCCGCCAGAACAGCATCCTCCGGACTATGGACATCAGTCACCACCGGTATCTGAAACTCCTTTCTGACTTTAGCCAATATTTCCAAAGCCTTCACATCCCCGATTCCAGTAAAAGAATCCAAACGGGAACGATTGGCCTTCTTAAACGACCCTTTAAACACATAAGGGATACCCCATCTATTCGTCAATTCCGACACATGTTCCGCAATCTTAAGCGCCATTTCCTCACCTTCAATCACACAGGGACCTGCCAGCAAGAAAAACATATCCGAATCTTTAATCTTTTCTATTATATTCATTGTCTATTTATTAAAAATCATCACCACTACTTATATTTTCTTTTCCACCACAACTTCAACCGCTCTGAGATCTTCAACTCCTGGGCATTGTTCTGCGGACGATAAAACACCTTATCCTTCACCTCCTCCGGCATATACTCCTGGTCCACAAAATTACCGGGAAAATCATGTGCATATTTGTAATCCTTACCATAATTCAGCTCCTTCATCAACTTCGTGGGAGCGTTACGCAAATACAGAGGCACCTGGATATTCCCCGTCTGCCTCACCAAAGCCATCGCCTCGCCTATCGCCAGATAAGCCGAATTGCTTTTCGGGGAGGTCGCCAGATAAATGAGGCACTCTGCCAAAGGGATACGCGCTTCCGGCATACCGATTTTATGCACCGCCTCAAAACAGGCATTGGCTATCAGCATGGCATTGGGATTTGCAAGCCCTATATCCTCCGACGCCGATATAATCAACCGCCGGGCAATGAACTTCGGGTCTTCTCCCCCCTCCAGCATCCGCGCCATATAATAAAGAGCCGCATTCGGGTCACTGCCTCGGACAGACTTAATCATCGCCGAAATAATATCATAGTGCTGCTCCCCGTCCTTATCATACATCAGCGGATTTTCCTGCAACTCTTTTCTCACCGTCTCATTATCTATCACAATCTCCTCCGAGCGCTGGGCACTCACCACCAAGTCCAATATATTCAGAAGTTTACGCGCATCCCCCCCACTAAACGAAATCAGCGCCTCTTTTTCTTTTACCGTAATCTTCTTCTCCTTCAAATAAAAATCACGGGTCACGGCATGGTCTACCAGCTCCTCCAAATCCGCCTTTTCCAAGGCTTTCAATACATACACCTGACAACGCGACAGCAACGGAGAAATCACCTCAAAAGAGGGGTTTTCCGTCGTCGCCCCTATCAACGTCACCGTTCCCTTCTCGACGGCAGCCAACAGGGAGTCCTGCTGAGCCTTGGAGAAACGGTGAATTTCATCGATAAACAGAATCGGATTCGGCGTATTGAAAAAACGCTGGCTCTCCGCTTTCTGAATCACCTCCCGCACATCCTTCACCCCCGAACTCACCGCACTCAGCACATAAAAAGGACGCTTCAACTGTTCGGCAACAATCATCGCCAGCGTGGTCTTCCCCACTCCCGGAGGTCCCCACAGGATAAACGACGACACATTGCCCGACTCAATCATTTTCCGGAGTACCTTTCCCGTTCCCACCAAATGCTTCTGCCCGATGTAATCATCCAGCGTCTTCGGACGCATCCGCTCTGCCAAAGGTTTGTTTTCCATAATAAAAAATCCTTATCTTCGACAAAAATAAGTATTTAAAATGGAAGTTAGAGCAGGACATTCAAAAACTAAAAGAATAAACTTTTCATGTTTCTCTGTCCGAGCTATCATTTCAACTTCATTCCCCTGAATCCGTCCACAATTTCCAATAAAGAGCTTCCGTATTTTTCAATTACTTTCTTCCCGATGCCCGGTATTTTCAGCAACTCCCTGCTATCGACAGGCAGCGTGTTGCAAATCCCCAGCAGGGCTTTCTGCTGCAATACCGTATATACAGGCAGTTTCAGTCTGTCTGCCTGTTTTTTGCGCCATTCACACAATTTCCTGTACAATGCGGGATGCAGGATATCCGCCGATACGTTTATTTTCTCCTGATGCTTCTGTCCCGGCAGAACCGCCTTGTCCAACACAGCTTCCGCACGGCTTTTCAAATAAGCGACCGACGAAAAGCCCTCACCTGCCGATTCAAGTATCCGTATCTTAACATGTATTTCCTGCAACAAACGCGTCATTGCCTCCTCAAGCTGTTTCCGAACTTCTTTGTTGTCTATCTCCGGATATGCCGCCCCACACACAGCCCTATGGAGTTTCTCCGTCTCTTCTCGGAAATAGATTACGCCCTTGCCTATTCTTTCCTTAACCACCTCATCTTTTTCATAATTATCAGAAGCGAGCAACAAGCGTTGCAACTGCATCTTAAAACGTTCCCCCACCTCTGCCAGCTTCTCCTGAATTTCTTCACGCATCTCCCGATAAAAACGGCTCAATTCCGGATACAACCGATACAGATGCTTCCCATAAATCCAGGCCACCCGCTGCATGCTTTTCCACACAGCAACAAAATCAAATAATTCGGTCACCAACTGAATATAATACCTCTTTTTCTCCTCCTCCAGCTCCTCCTTTCCCGGTTGATTCTGCTCCACCTGCCGAATAAAACTCCGCACCATCCGGTCATGAATCACCGCCCCGCTCTTCAAGGGAGAACTGAGCACCAAACCCTCCAGTGATTTGCAACGACTCAAGGCAACATATACCTGCCCGTGGGTAAAGGCAGCCCCCACATCAATGACTGCCCGTTCGAAGGTAAGTCCCTGGCTTTTATGTATCGTAATCGCCCAGGCCGTTTTCAAGGGATATTGTACAAACTTTCCTTCTACGGTCTCTCGGATTTCTTTTGTTTCCGGATGAATAGCATAACGGGTATTCAGCCATTCCTCCCGGTTTACCGAAATAGGTTTCGAATCTCCGCTACAGTGCACCTGAATACTGTCCGTACCGATAGAAACGACGCGGCCTATTTTTCCATTGTAATACCTTTTTTCCGCCGAGGAATCATTTTTTACAAACATCACCTGGGCTCCTTTTTTCAGCACGAGCCTCTCCTCGGTAGGAAATAAATAAGCGGGGAAGTCACCTTCGACCTGCGACGGGAATGTATAAGCCTTTTCGGCTATCTCCTCCAGTTTCCGGGTATTAATCAACTGAGCCTGCGCATTATGGGTAGTCAGAACAATATAGCCCTCCTCCTCCGAAGGTTTGAAATCCGGTATATACCGCCGGTTCAAGGCTGATATGACAGTCTCATCGACCCGATTGTCCCGGATTTTATTCAGCAAATGAATAAACGCCTCGTCAGTCTGCCGATAAACATGAGTCAACTCAATACTCACATAACGGGTTTGCCGTAATGCCACGCTATCAAAGAAAAAGGGCGATGTATAAACCTCTTTCAGCAGTTCCCATTCTTCTTCTTTTACCACCGGTGCCAGCTGTTGCAAATCCCCTATCAACAATAACTGCACCCCACCGAAAGGCCTGTCTTCTCCCCGGTAGCGGCACAGTAAGTCACTCACCGCATCCAGCAAATCCGCCCTCACCATACTGATTTCGTCAATCACCAGCAAATCGAGGCTCCTGATGATGTTGATTTTCTCCCGGCTGAATTTGTTGCTGAATCCTCCGGCATTTTTCCGCACAGCCGTACTCTTTCCCGGAACATAGGGCCCGAAAGGCAATTGAAAAAACGAGTGGATGGTCACCCCTCCGGCATTGATAGCAGCCACCCCTGTGGGGGCGACAACAATCATGCGCTTGGGGGACATTGTTTTCAACCTGCGCAGAAAAGTGGTTTTACCGGTTCCCGCTTTACCTGTCAAAAACAAATTCGTACCGGTATAGCACAGGAAATGATGCGCAAGTTCCCATTGGGCATTTTTTTCCATATCCTTATGACACACATTAACACATAACAAAGATAAAATAAAATACCCGAAAAACGATGGCTCCATTCACTTCACCATCCGCATTCCCCGAAAGTAGCAGCCGCCGCACTACCGAACCGCTTTATAAAAAACAGAAAATCGAAACATCAATAAAGAAACGGCAATAAAAATCAGTGTTCCAGATAATCTTCCCGGAAAATTTCGACACACAGAATAAAGAGGGCCAGCATCAAAGGTCCGAATATCACGCCCATAAAACCGAACAGGGACAAACCGATAACCACCCCGAAAATGGTAATCAACGGATGCGTATCCGCCATTTTCTTCTGAAGCAATCCGCGCACCAGATTATCCACATTTCCAATCACGACAAGCGCATAGACTGCCAGGCCGATGCCATTTCCCCAATGTCCCGTTGCTCCCAGATACAAGACCAAAGGAATCCAAACCAGTCCCGTACCTATAATCGGAATAATCGTCGCAAAGCAGGAGAGCACGCCCCAGAAAAATGCCCCGGACACTCCGAAAAGCCAGTAACCTAAAAAAGCTGCCACGCCCTGTATTATTGCCAAGAGAGGCACCCCGATAGCGTTGGAGCGCACGACCATGTGGAACTCACGCAGTATATCCTTTTTGTTCTCCCGATTAAAAGGCAGGATTCCGTTAATATACCTCTCCATCTTCTTACCTCCGATCAGCATAAAATACAACACAAAAAGCAACACCAGCACATTGATGGCGAAATTGGTGATTCCCTCCATCAGCATCTGCCCAACCCGCGGCAAAGCCGACACAATCGTATTGACATTCCCTTTGCTCAACAATTCATAGCCGGTCTTCTGCTGAATCAGCCCCGCCACATGCTCTATCCCGTCCATCAGATTGCGGGGATCCAGGTTTATCGCCTGCAATTTGGAAATCATCATCCACACCACAAAAGACAACGGAATCAGAAAAATAAGCAACGTTTCACAGAGCAGCAAAATAGCCATAATACTCCGCCTCATGCGCTTCCGGTCCGTAAGCCAGAACATCTGGGGACGCAACAGGATATAGACGGTCAATGCCCCCAGGATCCCGCCTAAAAAAGGTGTGATCTTCAAAAATATCAGCGTGCCCAACAGCAAAATAATGACTATCAGCGAATACTTCCAATACTGTTCTTTTATTGACATATGCCTACTTTTTTTGCGTTCACCTCCACTCCGATAGCCCGCTCCCCCCCTGCATAACGTAATCAGCAGAAAAATGGTTTAAAAGATAACCGAATTTTCATCTCTTTTCCGAAACGTAACATTCCGCAATAGAGTATAACATTCTTTTCTCATTATCAACACCTTATACAAAAAACATCTGTAACTCCCTGCCTTCTGTACCGTAAAACATATAGCGAGAAAAAATTAAAATGCCATAAAAACGACCTCGGAAACAAGAGAAACAAATACTAACCAATAAAAACCAATACTATGTTTTACCATGTAAAAGAATTACAATTTAATGCACGTGTCTCACAACCGGACCCGCGTTTTGCACGTGTAATGCTTGAGGCCTTCGGCGGTGCGAATGGAGAGTTGAAATCTGCCTTGCAATATTTTGTACAGGCTTTCAGTTGCCATAATCCATTTCCTGACAAATATGACATGCTGATGGACATTGCCACCGAAGAGTTCGGACACCTGGAAATCGTGGGGGCTACTATCCAGATGCTTCTGGGAAAAGTAAACGGGGAAATGAAAGACGTACTTGAAAATAGCCCGCTCCACACGATGATGAGCGGCAAATCAGCCAAAGAAGAGTTGATTCATCAGGCGTTCACCAATCCGCAATTCCTGGTAGGTGCTCCCGGCAGTCCGGCCTTGACCGACAGCAACGGAAACCCCTGGTGTGCCACTTACGTATCGGCCACGGCGGAACTGACAGTGGACCTACGTTCCAACATGGCGGGAGAAGCCCGTGCCAAAATAGGTTACGAAAACCTACTCCAGCTGACAGATGACCCTTTGGTAAAAGAAACACTCGTTTTTCTTATGACGCGTGAGGTGACACATTACCAGCAGTTTGAGGCTGCTCTGGAAACCATCCGGCCCAATTTTCCACCGGGAATATTTCAAACATCCCCTCAATACAGCAACCTGTATTTTAACCTGTCAAAAGGCAAAGATGCCCGCGGCCCTTGGAATGAAGGCCAAAGCACACAGTTGGACGAAACCTGGCAATACATTGAAGACCCCGTGGAATACGTAACAGCAACCAACGGACTCCGGGATGTCAATCCCCAGGGCACACCCCGGACACTGGAATCCATGGAAAAAGCCGACAAAGAGTTGAGCAAACAACGCCACAAAGAGGTGGACTCCGCTACTCCCGACACAAACCTGCAATGGTGCAACTACTCCTCCGATCACCGGAAAACACAAAAAAAGACCAAATAATCCGGTAAGAGCTAAGTGCTGAAACATGTCCGAAACAGGACGCACCCAGCACTTAGCCTTCCTTTTCATAAAACTACATTCAGGGCCATTCCCCCATAACACAGCGGCATTTCAGTTCATCAGAACACAATTTTCACACCGGCATAATAACTCCGGGGTATGCCGGGACCATACATATAGCCGGAATCCCGGTCAGCCCCCTGGTCAAAATCCTTCTGATAGGCATCGAATATATTGCGCACGCCAGCACTCCACTGCAAAGTAACCTCCTTATAAAGCGGCATATCGTATGCCAATTTCAGTTCCATATCAAAAAAATCCGGCGTTTTTTCCACCCGGTCGGCCACTATCACTCCTGCCATGTGCTGCACCAGCATACGCCCCGTATACGTTCCAGCCAAAGAAGCCGAAAAACGCTTCAAAGGATTCAGCAACGCCGTAAAATATCCGTATACATCCGGTGTCCGGAACAGCCGCTTTTCTACCGGGACCTCCGGATTCTGGCTCCACACTTCCGGTTCCTTGTAATGGCTCCGCTGCAATGTCGCCCCTGCCTGCAACTCCAACCAACGAGTAAATACCGCCCGGGCCTCCAAATTTACCCCCATCACCTCAGCTCCCGAACCGTTGCGCCGCTCTTTGGTAAGGATACCGTCTTCCTTGCTGATGTCTTCCAACACAAATACATCTTTCAGATTAGTATAAAAACCCTCTGCCAACAGATTCACCCGCACCTGTCCGAAACGGTGATACCAATCTGCCGATACACTCACGCTACGCGATTTTTCCTCCTTCAATCCCGGAGCCAACCGGATAATGGCAACATCCCCCCCGACAGCCGCAATATGCAAGTCCTCATCAAACGCCTGAGGCGCCCGGAAACCACCAGAATAACTCGCCCGAAAATTCAGATCCGGAGTCGGATTAAAACGCAGATTTACCCGCGGACTAAACACCACATGGTCAAGCATATTGTGTTTATCCAACCGCCCTCCCAACAGAATGCTCCACCTGTTATCTTTCCACTCATTCTGCAGAAAAACGCTGTAAATACGGGTTCTCTGGGTCAAATCACGTCCATACCCCTTAATCCGGTCGGCCAGCTCGTCATAATTAAACTCCGCCCCCAACGTCAGATCAGAAGGCATAAACACCAAACGGTTGAAATGATAAAAAAACTGCCCGCCCCCCACATAGGTCAAATCGGCAGTATTCCCGTAGGCATTCGGATCCCGTTTCACCCCGTAATAACTTTCCCGGTCAATGTGTTGCATCGAAGAAAACAGACTGAAACGGGACCGCTCATTGGGGGAAAAATAATCAAACTTCACTCCACCCGTATTAATATCATGTTCCACCTGTTCGGCAATATCCGCTTCGTGGGGAGGAAGGTTCATCGAATTGCCCCCGCGGCGGAACTCATGAATCGTATGATATTCCACCATCAAACGACTATACGTACCGGTTTTCAGAAACGACCTCATCCCGGCAGTCTTGCTTTTCAACTTGGGCAACTCGCTGTACCCGTCACCGTCATGGTCATATTCGGAGCGGAAACGCGACTGGGCAAAAACATAAACCCCGCCTTTATGGTTATCGCTCACCAAAGAAGCATTCAACGAGGTCGCATGATCAAAAACGGACTTTCCTCCAATCATATCCGTCATGTGAGCCACTTGTGCGGAATTACGCTGCGGCTCTTTGGTAATCACATTTATCGTTCCGGCTATTGCCGAAGAACCGAACAATGCACTGCCTCCTCCTCTCACCACTTCCACCCGTTCAATCATATTCGCCGGAATCTGTTCCAGCCCATATACCCCGCTCAACGCACTGAACACCGGACGCGAATCAATCAGTATCTGCGTATAAGGCCCATCCAGACCGTTAATCCGCACCTGCTGGAATCCGCAATTCTGGCAATTGTTCTCCACCCGAACTCCCGGCTGGAAGCCCAATCCTTCCGCCAAACAGGATGCGCCTGTAGCTTCAAACAATTTCGTATCCAGCACTTTCACAATGGCAGGTGCCTGCCGGCGGGTCGTCTCATTACGGTTTGCCGACACCACCACTTCATCCAGCGCCACCTGATCCTCTTCCACTTCAAAATTGAGTTCCAGGGTAAGCCCTTTTTTCAGCACCACTTCCCGCTCCTGCCTTTTATAGCCGACAGCCGTCACCACCACCGTAAACTTTCCCTCCGGCAAATTCCGCAAGAAATAGTGTCCCGTAGCGTCCGTCGCCGCTCCGATGGTCGTCCCTTTCAAAGCTACTGTCATAAAAGGCAAATGCTCGCGGGTATGCTTATCCACCACATGACCGTATACATTCGCATCCGTCGGATCCAAACCCTCCGGCATTGCTCCGCACACCATTGTTTTTACTACCAACAACAATAAGATAACATATTTATACATGATAATACTCTTTGAATAAAACATAGAAATAACCTGACGGTATACCGCGACAATACCACACGACACACCCCTTGAAGGAGCTGACGTCCTTGCAAGCATTCCGGCAATTCTTCCTGCCGGAAACAATACATAAAAAAGTCAGGCTACCACAGGCGGAGCACGCAGATACAATGCTCCGGAAATCACCGCCGACAAGCGGTCAACAGTCCAATGACAGGCAACAGCAGAAACTTCTGTCCAACGAGCCTCCCATTCAAAATGAGACACCACATCCGGTGTCACACTATAAGAAGTGACATGGTGAACCAACCAGAAATCAGCGGTCGTGTGACCGTGAAAAGGCTGTCCGGGAAGATTTTTGAACGGATGCGAATGCAACATCGCCTCTCCGTCCACCACATGGACATGCACATAAAAAGAAAGCGCACCGATATATCCGGCAAAAATCACCGGAAGCAAGAGCTTTAACATACCGCCTGCCATCTTTCTCATAGCTGTCCAAATCGAGAAGTGCAAAATTAACTATTTTCTCTTAATTTCCTTTCCCATACCCAAAATTCATCATCAAACAACTATTCATTCAGAAAGAAAAAGCGTCAAATCAAAATTCTAAAAATTAACCTCCGTTATTTGAGTATAAAAATGTATATTTGTAACTTCAAAAAACGAGGGAAAGACAAGCATGGCAAAAACACCGGCAATAGTCAACAAGATAGTCGAAGCATTAGAAGACAACAAAGGCCTCCGGATCGTCACCATTGACCTGCGGAAAATAGAGAACTGTTTTTGCAGTTTCTTCGTAATATGTCATGGCACGTCCAATACCCATGTAGCAAGCCTTGCCGACTCTGTCGAAGAGAAATTAGACGGAATAAAAGAAAAGCCCATACACGTCGAAGGAAAAGATACCGCGCAATGGATTATTCTGGACTATGGCAATGTCGTGGTACATGTTTTCCCAAAAGAGCAGAGAGATTACTACCAACTGGAAGACTTTTGGGGAGACGGGATAAAAAAAGAAATCGAATCAATTCATTAAGCATACAGCCAGAGGCTGTTTTTACGCAAAAAATAAATATGGCAGAAAACAAGGAAAACAAAAAAGACAACTTTAATTTCCCTCCCATCGGCGGAGGGAAAAACATAAAAACACCCCGATTCAACGGTTATTGGATATTCTTACTGTCAGCACTGATTATCATCGGATTCAACTTTTTCGGAATGAAAACCGAACCGGTAAAAACCAACTGGCAGGAGGTCAAGACCAAAATGCTGGCAAAAGGAAATGTTGAAAAATTCATTGTTGTCACCAACACGGGACAAGTAAATGTATTTATCAAGCCCGAAAAAATACAGGATTATTCCCAACTCATTTCAAAAGGATTCAAGAATTACGACCGGGGGCCCCAGTTCACTTTTGCCATCGGCTCATTGGAAGGCTTTGAAAAAAACGTTGCTGACGCTCAGCAAAACATTCCGGGAGCTGCCGGGATCACCCTCGAATATGAAAAAGAATACGACGGCTGGGGAAGTTTGATAAACTTCCTTTTCCCCATTGTGTTAATTCTCTTTATCTGGATTTTCTTTTTCCGAAAAATGAGCAGAGGCGCTGGAGGCGGAAGCGGTATTTTCAACGTAGGGAAATCGCAGGCCAAACTATTTGACAAAGAATCCAACATCAAAATCACCTTCAAAGACGTAGCGGGACTTGCCGAAGCCAAACAGGAAGTGGAAGAAATCGTCTCTTTCCTGAAAAGCCCGGACAAATACACAAAATTAGGCGGGAAAATCCCCAAAGGCGCTCTGTTGGTAGGTCCTCCGGGAACGGGAAAAACCCTGATGGCAAAAGCCATGGCGGGAGAAGCCAACGTACCTTTTTTCTCCATGTCGGGTTCGGATTTCGTCGAAATGTTCGTAGGCGTGGGAGCTTCCCGTGTGCGCGACTTGTTCAAACAGGCAAAAGAAAAAGCCCCCTGTATCATCTTCATTGATGAAATAGACGCTATCGGACGTGCCCGGGGCAAGAACCCCAATATGGGTTCCAACGACGAACGGGAAAACACACTCAACCAGCTGCTGACGGAGATGGACGGCTTTGAAACCAATTCAGGCGTTATCATCCTTGCCGCCACCAACCGCGCGGATATACTCGACAGCGCCTTGTTGCGGGCCGGTCGTTTCGACCGTCAGATATATGTAGACCTCCCCGAACTGAAAGACCGGGAAGACATCTTCAAAGTACACGTCAAACCGCTGAAATTGGCCGAAGACGTAGACATCTCCTTTCTGGCCAAACAGACTCCCGGATTTTCCGGTGCGGACATCGCCAACGTAGCCAATGAAGCAGCTCTGATAGCTGCCCGCAAAGATAAAAACGCCGTAGAAAAACAAGATTTCCTCGACGCCATCGACCGGATTGTCGGTGGACTGGAAAACCGGAACAAAGTCATCAAAGTAAACGAAAAGAAAACCATTGCCTATCATGAAGCAGGACATGCAACGGTATCGTGGTTATTGCAACACGCTCATCCTCTGTTGAAAGTCACCATCGTCCCCCGGGGGAAAGCCTTGGGAGCCGCCTGGTATCTGCCACAAGAGCGGCAAATCACCACCAAAGAACAACTGCTCGATCAGATGTGTTCCGTACTAGGCGGACGCGCTGCGGAAGAACTGACTTTCGGACAAATCTCCACGGGAGCCCAAAACGACCTGGAAAAGGCAACCAAACAGGCGTACGCCATGGTGACCATTTTCGGTATGAGCGAAAAAATCGGTAACCTAAGCTACTACGATTCAAGCGGACAAAGTGATTTCAGTTTCACCAAACCCTATTCTGAAAAAACGGCGGAACTCATCGACAGTGAAGTCAAAGAACTGGTGGAAAATGCTTACACCCAAGCTAAAGCACTACTGAAACAACACCAGGGACAACACAAACAGGTGGCGGAACTCCTTCTGGAAAGAGAAGTGATATTCAGTGACGATCTCGAACGAATATTAGGCAAACGGCCCTGGAAAGAAGAAGAGGAAGAGGAAACTCCCCAAACGGAAACACCTCCTGCGGAAGAACAACAATAACATCAAGACCTGCCTTTTGCGGAACCGACTCATTCCGCAAAAAGCATCTCCATAAAACCCGAATATATGGACCACTGGATTTCGGTGTACGAAACAGACCTATTGTACAGAGCGGAATTAATCAAAGACATCCTGAATAACGAAGAAGTAGATGCCGTGATTCTAAACCGCAAAGATTCATCTTACCATTTCGGCAGTATTCAGGTCATGGTTCCTCCGGAAGACAGGGAAAAAGCAGCAAAAATCGTAAAATCAATCCATTGTGAATAATTTTGTCAAACGAGCTGTCAGCGGACTCATGTTCGTTGTCATACTGACCGGATGTATTTTCATACACCCCATTGCCTTTTTCATTCTCTTCTTTGCTATCAATATCCTTGGTCTGTTTGAATTTTCACACATGGCAAAAAGGATGCATGTCTTCATCAATATTCCCGTTTACGTGCTCTGCGGAAGTATGCTGTTCACAGCCGGATTCCTCCACGCTTATTGGGGCTACCGCGACGGTTACCTATGGTGTTTCATCACCTCTTTCATGCTCGGCATCTGGGAACTTTACCGGAAAAAAGGAAACGCTTTCCAAAACATTGCCTTTGCATATTACGGTCTGCTCTACCTGAGTCTGCCCTTCACCTTATTAATCTATCTGCCTTACATGACCACCGGAGCGTGGAAACCGGAAATCATCTTTTTCCCTTTTCTGCTGGTCTGGCTGAACGACACATTTGCCTACCTGTGCGGTTCCCGGTTCGGACGCCACAAACTCTTTCCCCGCATATCCCCAAAAAAATCCTGGGAAGGTGCCGTTGGAGGCGGTGTTGTCACCATCTTGGTTGCCCTTCTCATAGCTCCTTACATTGAGGGCTTAACCATCGTCAATGACATTATTATTTCCTGCATTGTCGTCATATTCGGTATTTTCGGCGACCTGCTGGAATCCATGTTCAAAAGAAGCATTGAAATCAAAGACTCCGGTAACATCATGCCCGGCCACGGCGGCATCCTCGACCGCTTCGACGCCGTCATCTTCGTCATTCCGGCCATCTTTGTCTACTTAAAATTTGTCTACTAAAAAAAGAAGACTTCCTTTCTCTGCGTTTAATCTTTAGTACTCAATCTTTGAGTTTAAAGTTTTTATCGTACCTTTGTCAGCTGATAATTCTAAAAATCACTGGAAATGACCTTACATAAAGCAGGATATTCTTTGTTAATCAAGTTATTGGCGGGAGTTGTCGTATTAAATGGCATATCGTTTTATTTCATACACACTCCGGCAACCGCGTATACCATCCTGATTGTATCCGTGATTTTCTATCTTCTGGTCGTCAATTTCTTCCGGTTTCCGAACCGTCAGATTAGCTTGGACGACAACACTATATTGGCTCCTGCCGACGGTAAAATCGTGGTCATTGAAGAAACGGAAGAAACGGAATATTTCAAGGACCGCCGCATCCAGGTGTCCATTTTCATGAACATTTTCAACGTGCACATCAACTGGTTCCCGGTCAATGGGATTGTCCGGTATTTCAAATACCACAAGGGGAAATTTTCCGCGGCTTACCTGCCGAAATCCTCTACCGAAAACGAACGAACAACCATCGTTATGGAATGCAAAAACGGACAAACCATTCTCATGCGCCAAATTGCCGGAGCCATGGCCAAACGTATTGTCTCTTACGCTCCGGAAGGAGAAGAAGCCCGGCAGGACAAACATGCCGGATTTATCAAACTCGGTTCACGGGTCGACCTGTATCTCCCTCTCGGGACAAATATCCAGGTGAAACTGGGGCAAAAAACAACAGGCTCACAAACCGTCATCGGAACCTTTAACTAATTCCGGATACAACTTTTTATCTGAACCAAAACTAAAACCATGTCAACACAATCAACAGTTAAAGTGGTTACCACTCATGTTTTGTCCGAAATGAAACTGAGAGGTGAAAAAATCAGCATGCTGACAGCTTATGACTATTCTATGGCACGCATCGTGGATGCTGCAGGAATAGACGTCATATTAGTCGGAGACTCCGCCTCCAACGTTATGGCGGGAAACGAAACGACGCTTCCCATTACCTTAGACCAGATGATTTACCACGGTGCTTCCGTAGTGAGAGGGGTGAAACGCGCCCTTGTCGTCGTGGATATGCCTTTCGGAAGTTATCAGGGCAACAGTAAGGAAGCCTTGTCTTCCGCCATCCGCATCATGAAAGAAACGGCAGCCGATGCCGTCAAACTCGAAGGAGGCATCGAAATCGTAGAATCGATAAAACGCATCCTCTCCGCCGGCATTCCAGTCATGGGGCACTTAGGACTGACCCCTCAGAGCATCCACAAATTCGGTACCTACACCGTAAGAGCGAAAGAAGAGGCAGAAGCGCAAAAACTGATAGAAGATGCCCGCCTTTTGGAAGAGGCCGGCTGTTTTGCCCTTGTGCTGGAAAAAATCCCGGCAGTCTTGGCAGAAAAAGTCTCCCGCGAACTGACCATCCCGACCATCGGTATCGGTGCGGGGGGAAGCACAGACGGCCAAGTGCTGGTAATTCATGACATGCTGGGCATCAACAAAGAATTTTCCCCCCGTTTCCTGCGCCGGTATGCCGATTTATACACCATCATGACAGAAGCGGTCGGACATTACATCGACGATGTGAAAAACCGGGATTTTCCGAACGAAAAAGAACAATATTAATCCGGAACAGCAGCGTTCCGACACACTGACATACAAGCATGCTTGAAGTATTATACGAAGACAACCACATTATTGCCGTCAACAAAAAGATCTCTGACATCGTACAGGCGGACAAAACGGGCGACCAGCCACTGAGCGAAGAGGTCAAGGCTTACATCAAGAAAAAATACAACAAACCGGGAGACGTATTCCTGGGCGTCCCTCACCGCATCGACCGTCCGGTGAGCGGCGTCGTGTTATTTGCCCGTACCAGCAAAGCCTTGACACGGCTGAATAAGATGTTTCAGGAACACGATGAGGAGATACAGAAAACCTATTGGGCCATCGTGGGCACTCTTCCTCCGGAAGACAGCGGACATTTGGAACACTATATGATCCGGGACAGCGAGAAAAACAAATCGTATGCCTACGAAAAAGAAAAAAAGGGCAGCAAAAAAGCCATCCTCGAATACAAACTCATCGGACGTTCCCAACGCTACTATTTACTGGAAATCAAACTGCTGACCGGACGGCACCACCAAATCCGCTGCCAGTTGGCTAAAATAGGCTGTCCCATCAAGGGCGACCTGAAATACGGCTTTGCCCGTTCCAACGAAGGAGGCGGCATCAGCCTGCATGCCCGGGAAATCACCTTCCGGCATCCCGTCAGCCAGGAAATGGTCACCATCACCGCCACACCTCCCCTACACGACACACTCTGGAAAGAATTTTACAACAATCTGAAAGAATAATAATCTTTTATACACAAAAGAGCGTGTTCCTTTCGGAACACGCTCTTTCTTTATCACAAACTGCAAAAGCAATTCACAGTTCACCGGACTAATAACCGAATATTTCTTCCCTCGTCAGACGGGTCACCGGACCATACTTTTTCAAACTCTTCATATCCAGTTCCTTTTCATCTCCCAAAATACAGTAGGTATAGGTGCGTCCTTTGATCCACTCTTCCTGGAATTTCTTCACATCCGCCAGTGTCATGTTCTGTATCCGGCTGAACAGTTCGCGTCTGCGGTCTTCCTTCAATCCCAAATCCTGCGCACTCATATAATTCCATAACACGGAAGACTTCGTAATACGCTGTGTGCGCAAACGCGTCAATAAGGCTTCTTTCGCCAAACGGAAAGCATTTTCCGATTCGGGCATATTGTTGACAATCTCATCAAAAGCCTTCATCGCATCCAGCATCTTATCATTCTGGCAGGCAATAAACGTTGTAAACACATAAGGTTCATCCAGCTTGCCCGGCTCACTCAATCCGGCACCTGCCGAATAAGCCAATCCTCTGGCTTCCCGCATTTCCTGGAACACAATGGCATTCATACCTCCTCCGAAATACTCATTGTACATATTCAGGACAGGCGACAATGCCGCATTGAATTTATCCCCCCGGTTAGACACGGAAGCCATGTACACCTGTTTGGCATCATAAGGAGCAATCAGCACCTTGCTCGATGGCGTCTGCTGATAAACAAACACCTTGTTATCGGGTACCGGAGTCAACTTCTCGGGAATGCGGTGTTTTTCATTGATTTCAGCCACCACTTTCTCCATGCTCTGCGGTCCGTAGTACAAAATAGTATGCTCATACCCATTCAGGCGTTTCAACCGGTCAATCAGGTCTTTCGGTTTCAATTGTTTCAACTCTGCTGCGGAAAGGATATTCCGGGCAGGTGACTTCGGACCGTAATAGGCATATTGCAGCAATTTGCTGAAATTGGACGACTGATTCAACTTCGCGTTTGTACGGGATTTCTGGATATCCGCTTTCATATTTTCCAGCACTGCCGGATTCGGTTGCGCATCCGCCAACAGAGCTTCAAACAACTCCATCGCTTTACCCATATTCTCGTTCAGTCCCGACAAGCCGACATATACTCTCTCGCTGCCCGGAGAAACATAATAATCACAAGCCAGATTATAAAACTCCTGTTTAATCTGTTCCGGCGTCATTTTGCTGGTGCCCAGATAATCCAGATACTGCACAGCCGTCCCCAAAGCCTTGTCCTCGTTCGTGCCCATATCAAAGACATACATCAACGAAAACAAATCGTTCGTCGTGTTCTGTTTGTAGAGAACAGGTATACCGGATTTAGCCGTGGTTTTCCCCATATCTTTGGAATAGTCGAGGAACACCGGTTCTATCGGTTCCGCATTAGAAGCCTGTATCTCACGCAGGAAAGCACTGGCCGTATCCCGGTTCATAAAAATCGGAGTAATCGCCGGTTTGGATATTTTCTTTTCATTCGGATCCTTGCCTTCCCGTTTGTAAACCAAAGCATAATTGTCTTTGAAATTAGCCTTTGCAAAATCGACAATTTGCTGCTTGGTAATCTTGCTCATCTTATCCAGCGAGGCCACCTGGTCTTTCCAATCTATCCGGTTGATAAAGGCATTCACAAACATATCGGCACGCGCACTGTTATTTTCCATCTGCGATTGCTGGTAACGCTTGTAATTATTGATTGTTGCCTGTATCAGGCTTTCATCGAACTCTCCGTTTTTCAGCTTTTCCACCTCTGCCAGCAAAATATCCTTGGCTTCTTCAAGCGTCTGTCCCTGTTTCGGACGGGCATTCATCATAAAGAAGCTGTAATCCGCCATAGCGGAAGGATAAGCATAGGCCGACAACAGCTTCTGCTGCTGATTGACATCCAGGTCAATCAATCCGGCTTTTCCGTTATACAATACCTGTCCCACCAGTTCCAACAACTCGGCATCTTCAGAAGCGGCCCCCGGGAACCGCCATGCCAGCGACACATTGGCAGCTTCCAGTCCCAGCACCTCTTTCACAACCGGCTGTTCCAACGGAGCTTCGGGTTTAAACTCCAACTCCGGCAGATTTTCATTCGGTTTCATGCCGCCGAAATAGCGGTCAATCGTAGCAATCACCTTGTCCGGATCGAAATCTCCCGACATGCAGACGGCCATATTGTTGGGCACATACCACTGTTTGTAATAATTTTTGATATTGGTGATAGAGGGATTTTTCAAATGTTCCTGCGTTCCCAGCACCGTCTGCGTTCCATACGGGTGATTCGGGAACAGGGCGGTCATAATCTGCTCATACACCTTGCGGTTGTCCTTGGTCAGGGACATATTCTTCTCCTCATACACCGTTTCCAGTTCGGTGTGGAAACCGCGAATCACATTATGCTGGAAACGGTCGGCCTGTATCTTGGCCCAGTTTTCCACCTCATTGGAAGGAATATCCTCCACATACACCGTCATATCATAACCGGTATAGGCATTCGTACCGTTTGCCCCGATAGCCGCCATCAATTTGTCGTATTCATTCGGAATGGACAACTTGGACGCCTCATAGGAAATGCTGTCGATTTTCTTATACAAAGCCACACGCTCCGCCTCGTCCGTCGTCTTACGATACACTTCAAACAACGCCTCTATCTCATCCAACATCGGCTTTTCCTGCTCATAATTCTGGGTGCCGAAAGACTCCGTTCCCTTAAACATCAAATGTTCAAAATAATGAGCCAGCCCCGTCGTTTCCGCCGGATCGTTCTTTCCTCCCACCCGCACGGCTATGTAAGTCTGGATACGGGGTTTTTCGGTATTCACCGTCAAATACACCTTCAAGCCGTTATCTAACGTATAGATGCGCGCGTTTAAAGGATCGTTGGGCACCGTCTCGTATTTGTACTGAGAACCTGTACCGCATGCAGCCGCCAATGCAAGCAAAAGGGGCAACATTAAGAATTTAAACATCTTTTTCATCGTCGCTAATTTTGATTCTGATTTACAAACATATATAAAAAATAATTAAAATCACAACACTTTTTCACACGTCATCCGAATTTACGAAAAACGGGGTTACGTGTCCTTTACACATAACCCCGTTTTATCTTGCATTGTACGCGTTTAATAGGCCGTCTTATCGGTTTTCTTTACCCACAAACGGAACTCCTCGCCGGCCTCTTTTTCCTGCCGGTGAAGAAAAGGGATGCTTCTTTCGGTCTGGGGCAAAGCGATTTCCCGGTAAATAAAGGAATCGTCAAAGCCCCCTCCCGCCGCATCTTCTTTCGTACAGGCATAATACACTTTTTCCGGGCGTGCCCAGTAGATCGCTCCCAAACACATCGGACAAGGCTCGCAACTGCAATAAATCTCACAGCCTGTCAATTGAAAACTCTTCAATTGCCTGCACGCCTCCCGGATAGCGTTCACTTCCGCATGGGCTGTCGGATCGTTATCGGGTGTAACAGTATTGGCACTGGCAGCAATCACCTTGCCATCCTTAACAACCACCGCACCGAACGGTCCGCCCGTCCCGTTTTTCACATTCTCTACCGCCAAACGAATGGCTTCCTCCATAAATCTCTTTTCGTACATGGCTACCGTCCTACTTTTTCTTTGAAGTATTTCCTGCGTGAGGCGGAACAACTTTGTGCTTTCCGCTGTACCACAGCCTAAAACATCCCGCCAACACAAAAGGTATACTCAGCCACTGTCCCATATTCAGCGTCATAGCCTCCTCAAAATCCACCTGATTCTCCTTCACAAACTCTATCAGGAAACGGGCGGTAAAAATCAAGATCAGAAACATGCCGAAAATAAATCCCTGTCTCTCTTTCACATTCGTCCGCCAATAAAGGTACATCAGCACGACGAAACTCACCAGATAACAAAAAGCTTCATACAACTGTGCCGGATGGCGGGGAGCCGAAGGATTGTCAATGCCGTAAGCATTCACAAAGCGGAATCCCCACGGCAACGTGGTCACCTCTCCCACAATCTCCGAATTCATCAGATTGCCCAACCGGATGAACACACCCGCCAAAGCAATCGGAATCACTGCCCGGTCCAAAATCCAAAAAATGGATTTTTTACTGACTTTCTTAGAATAGTACCACAATCCGGCAATAATACCTATCGCAGCGCCGTGGCTTGCCAGCCCCTGAAAGCCCGTAAATTTAAATTCCGGCTGAAAGCGGAAAGGCAAAATCATTTCCAGCGGATGCTGGCTGAAATAAGCCCAGTCATAAAAAAGGCAATGTCCCAAACGGGCACCGACAACCGTCGCCACCGCCACATATATCCACAACTTGTCCAGCCACTCCATGCTCAATCCTTCGGCCCGGAATATCTTTTCCTCTATCTTGTAACCGCAAATAAACGCCAGCACGAACAACAATCCGTAATAACGCAGGGAAAAGCCGCCCAGATTAAAAATTTCCGGGTCAACCTCCCAGTTGATAAAAAACGGTAATAACATAAGCTTTTCCAATTACTCGTTCTTGCCGTGGCAATTCTTGTATTTCAATCCGCTGCCGCAGGGACACGGGTCATTTCTTCCCACCTTGGGACCTACGTGCACCGGTTCGTGCTTCGGCGGCTGACGGTTTGCCATGGGGGCGGAAGCCTCCGTACGTCCGGTCTTCATCTTGCTCAAATCGGTACGCTTCTCCTCAGCTTCTTTCACCCGTTCGGGTTCCTGCATCGGTATCTGGCCTTTCATCAAGGTAGAAACCGTTCCTTTGTTGATCTTTTCGACCATCGTCTTAAACAGATTGTACGACTCGAATTTATAAATCAACAACGGGTCTTTCTGTTCGTAGGCTGCATTCTGTACGGACTGTTTCAAATCGTCCATTTCGCGCAACTGTTCTTTCCACGCCTCGTCAATCTGAGCCAGGATAATCGCTTTCTCGTAAGAACGCATCAGATCTTCTCCCTGTGTACGGTAAGCCTTTTCAAGATTGGTCACGACGCTGTACATTTTCTGTCCGTCGGTAAAAGGCACTACAATATTCTTGAATACGTCTCCCCGGTTTTCAAACACATCCTTAATCACGGGATAGGCCTGTTGTGCAATATGTTCCACCTTGCGGGTGTATACTTCCCGCACCTGGGCATACAATTTTTCCGTCAACTCTTCCGGTTTTAACTGTTGGAATTCCTCCGGAGTTATTTCAAAATCGATGGAGAGCAGACGTAACACCTCCAGTTTGAATCCTTCCCAATCATTGTCGGCCTGGAATTCATTCACTACGGTTTCACAAACATCATACATATTGTTGGCAACCGCCACGCCGATACGCTCTCCCAACAGCGCATTGCGTCTCTGCTTGTAGATAATGGTACGCTGGGAGTTCATCACGTCGTCATATTCCAGCAACCGCTTCCGTATGCCGAAATTGTTTTCCTCGACTTTCTTCTGGGCGCGTTCGATGGAGCGGGTAATCATGGAATGCTGGATCACATCCCCCTCTTTGTGTCCCAAGCGGTCCATCACCCGGATGATACGCTCGGAGCTGAACAGACGCATCAAATCATCTTCCAGCGACACGAAGAACTGGGATGAACCCGGGTCTCCCTGACGTCCGGCACGTCCGCGCAACTGACGGTCTACCCGCCGCGAGTCATGGCGTTCCGTACCGATAATCGCCAAACCTCCGGCAGCCCGTACTTCAGGACTCAGCTTAATATCCGTACCACGACCCGCCATGTTCGTGGCAATCGTCACCGTACGCGATTTACCGGCTTCCGCCACGATGTCGGCTTCTTTATGGTGTAATTTCGCATTCAATACATTGTGAGGGATATTCCGCAATTTCAGCATCCGGTTCAGCAACTCAGACACTTCCACGGAAGTCGTACCCACCAGCACCGGACGTCCGGCTTCCACCAAACGGACAATCTCATCAATGACGGCATTGTATTTCTCGCGTTTCGTCTTGTATACCAAGTCATTCGCATCCTTCCGGATAATCGGTTTGTTGGTCGGGATAACCACCACATCCAGTTTATAAATGTCCCAAAGCTCCCCGGCTTCCGTCTCGGCGGTACCCGTCATACCTGCCAGCTTGTGGTACATACGGAAATAATTCTGCAACGTAATCGTGGCAAACGTCTGGGTGGCGGCTTCCACCTTTACACCCTCTTTCGCCTCTATCGCCTGGTGCAGACCGTCCGAATAGCGGCGTCCTTCCATAATACGTCCCGTCTGCTCATCCACAATCTTCACCTTATTATCTATGACCACATATTCCACATCTTTCTCAAACAGGGTGTATGCTTTCAATAACTGATTGACCGTGTGTACCCGCTCCGATTTCACGGCATAGTTCTGAATCATCTCGTCCTTTTGCCGCAGTTTCTCTTTTTCGTCCTTTACCGTCTTTTCAATCTCCGCAACCTCTTCTCCGATATTGGGCAGAATGAAAAATTTCGGGTCTTCCCCGGCAGCCGTAATGGTATCGTGTCCCTTGTCTGTCAGGTCGATAGAATTCTGCTTTTCGTCAATGACAAAATACAGCGGGTCGGTAATCTCCGGCATACGGCGGTTATTCTCCTGCATGTATTCATTTTCCGTCTTAATCAAAATCGCTTTATTTCCCTGTTCGCTCAGGAATTTAATCAACGGCTTGTATTTGGGCAAGCCCTTATGGGCACGTAACAGGAGGATACTTCCTTCCTTCCTCTTCTTCGGATCATCGCTTTCCAACAACGCCTTGGCATCGTTGAATATCTTGGCCACCAAATCCCTCTGCATCCGTACCAACCTGTCGACACGGGGCTTGTATTCGTCAAACATCTGGTCGTCTCCTTTGGGCACCGGACCGGAAATAATCAATGGCGTACGGGCATCGTCAATCAATACGGAATCGACCTCATCGACAATAGCATAATTATGTTTGCGCTGTACCAGGTCCTCCGGATTGATTGCCATATTATCGCGCAGGTAGTCGAAACCGAACTCATTGTTGGTACCGAAAGTAATATCTGCCATGTAAGCCTTGCGCCTGTCTGGGGAATTGGGCTGGTGTTTGTCGATACAATCCACCGACAGCCCGTGAAACATATACAACGGTCCCATCCACTCCGAGTCACGTTTTGCCAGATAATCATTCACGGTTACCATGTGGACCCCGCGTCCTGTCAAAGCATTCAGGAATACGGGCAATGTGGCAACCAATGTTTTTCCTTCTCCCGTCGCCATCTCGGCAATCTTGCCCTGATGCAAAACGGCTCCTCCAATCAACTGCACGTCATAGTGCACCATATCCCAGGTCACTTCATTTCCTCCGGCAATCCACGAATTAAACCAGACGGCTTTGTCACCTTCTATTTCAACAAAATCATGGTTTACGGCCAAATCCCGGTCGAACTGGGTAGCCGTCACCTCTATCTCTTCATTCTCCTTGAAGCGGCGCGCCGTATCTTTCATCACAGCGAAAGCCACCGGTAACAACTCCGTGAGGATGTCCTCCACCTTTTTGTCTATCTCCTCTTCCAGTTTATCCACACGGTTGTAAATCTCTTCCCTCTCCTCAATGGTGGGTTTCTCTTCTTCCACCCGTTTTTTCAACGCCACAATCTCCTCCTCTTCTTCCCGGATGTGGGCCTTGATTTTTGCCTTCAATCCGTTTGCCACTTCGCGCAGTTCGTCGTGGCTCAATCCTTTCAGTTTCTCCCATTCGGCGTTCACTTTGCCGACAATAGGAAGCAATTCTTTCATATCCCGGTCGGATTTGTTTCCGAACAGTTTCTTTAAAACATCATTAAAACCCATATAAACAAATTATAAATTGTAACTAAAAATTGAAAATCTAATCCTTTAGCAATTTTCAATTCCGACCGGGTGCCCGGATTTTATGAGAAGTAAAATAAATGCATTTTCTTTTATCCGCCTGGTTACAGTCAGCAGCAAAAGTTCTGCCAGAATCTGCGGGGACAGGCGCTCCGGCATACCCAGCGACTGCATCCAGACATATCGATTCCGTATGCTCGCTTTCAGCATAGCCTGCTGCCATTTTTACAGTAGCCGTCAGAACAAGCCGGCAACGTTCTCCCCGCAAAGGCTCTGCATTCCCCTGTGCCTTTAACGGAACCGCCGCGACGCATCCCGCCATGACATACAATGCCGCTATCAAATACTTGTTCATTTCCATAAATTGCAAAAGTACGCTAAAAAGTAAAAACAAAAAAACGAATCTTCAAAAACTTTGTTACCCTTCCCAGCGTAAAATTTATCTCCTGCCGCTATATTTTTTCACCGAAGGCGAGGTCCCCGGCATCTCCCAAGCCCGGGTCGATATAAGATTTCTCCGTCAGCCCTTCGTCCAAGGCCCCCAGCCAGAGCGTCACCTCCTGCCCTTCCAGAGCTTCCTGTATATAATCCAACCCCTGACGGCTGGCAATCACACAGGCGATATGCGTATGGTGCGGGCACCCTCCCTGCTGCAACAATTCGTCGTACGCAATTTTCAACGAAGCCCCGGTAGCCAGCATCGGGTCGACTAAAAGCAATTGTTTTCCCTCCAGATTAGGGGTATATACGGAGTCGTAGCGTATTTTAAAGCCATGTGTCCCGTCATACACGCGGCGGGCGGAAATAAAGGCATTGCCCGCTTCGTCAAAATAATTCAGGAATCCCTGATGAAAAGGCAGCCCGGCACGCAGGACGGAAGCAATCACCACCTCCTGTTCAGGCAGCATCACCGTCGCCTTATTAATAGGCGTCTGCACCGTCACGGGAGCATATTGAAATGTTTTGCTGATTTCATAGGCGATAACCTCACCTACCCGCTCCAGATTACGCCGGAACCGCATGCGGTCGGCGTGTTTCGCAACGTCCCTCAAATCAGCCAAAAACCGATTGCACAGGGAATTTCCTTCATTAATAATATGAATTTTCATTATCTGTTAATTTTACACCTGCAAAGGATTCACCGGGACAAGCAGTGCCACAATGCAACTTTATATTACTTTCAGCGTTATAATCTACCTTTTCCGGATAACGCCGGATGGCAACAAAATTAATGAATCCCGCCGGATTACCGAACATTTTTTCCCTTTTCCCTCCCTGTTATTTTCTTTCAGGAACAAAACAAGCCAATCTTTCGTAAATTTCCCGTATATTTAACAAGTTAATACATCACATTATTATGGAAAAAGAAGTAAATACCATGCTCCGCATCGGGGACGAAGCTCCCGCTTTTAAAGCGATAACAACGGAAGGCGAAATCAGTTTTCCGGAAGATTTTGAAGGGAAATGGGTCCTGTTTTTCAGCCACCCTTCCGATTTCACCTCTGTCTGCACGTCCGAACTGCTGACTTTCGGGCGTTTAGCCTGCGAATTTGAAGCGTTGAATTGTCAGCTCGTCGGTCTGTCCGTAGATAGTATCCCCAGCCACATGGCCTGGTTGCATACCATGGAAAAGATGAATTATAAAGGAATGAGCAATACCGAATTTCACTTTCCGCTTATTGCAGACCTGTCCATGAACATTGCACAGGCATACGGTATGATACATCCGGGAGAAAGCACCACCCAGGCGGTGCGCACCGTCTATTTCATCGACCCCCACAACGTTATCCGGGCAATCATCTATTATCCGATGGCATTGGGGCGCAATTTCGACGAACTTAAAAGGGTACTCATCGGCCTGCAAACCATCGATAAATTTGAGGTGGCCTTACCGGCAGACTGGCATCCCGGCGATGACGTAATTGTCCCTGCCCCGAAGTCTATGGAAGAAATGGAGAAAAAGAAGAAAGACCCGGACGAAGCCATTACTTGCTACGATTGGTTTCTCTGTACCAAACCCCTTCCGCAGGAAAAAATCGTGAAAGCACTGAAAAAATAAAAAATTCCCCGGCAAGTTTTCATGCCGGGGAAATCTTCTCTCTGTTTATCTGTTTACAGCAGCATACCTGCTGCGACTTCGTCTGCTTTTTCCTTGCCGCACAAATGTTCCACAATGGCCAGGCCAAAGGCGAAGCTGTATCCGGGCCCGCGTCCGGTAATTACATTCCCGTCAACGACCACCCCTTTGTCAAGCACGTTTACTTCCGGCAAATAATTTTCAAATCCCGGATAACAGGTCATCCGGATATCTTTCTTTAAGGGCAGTTTACCCAATACCAACGCCGGAGCGGCACATATCGCCGCCACATTTCCCTGCCGGGCGAAATGCTCTTGCAAATAGCCCATCAGTTCCCCGCATTCGGACAGATTCTGCGCACCCGGCATCCCTCCGGGGAATATAAGCAGTTCTCCCTCTTCTTTCAGCATTTCACGCAGCAGGACATCCGCTTTTATTATCACCCCGTGGGCTCCTTTCACCTCCTGTTTTCCCATGACGGCGACCGTCTGTACCTCCATGCCGCCGCGCCGCAGAACGTCCAATGTGCCTATGGCTTCCGTTTCTTCAAAGCCGTCTGCCAAAAAAAGAAAAGATTTTTTCATAACTATAGCATTTAAGTTTCTATTCCTGCAAATATACGACATTCCCCCCTCTTTCCCAAGTCCTCTTATTCCAACAGGTCTGGACGTAACAGGCGGGTGCGCTCGTAGGCCTGTTCTTCCTGCCATTCCCGAATTTTTGCGTGATTACCTGAAAGAAGGATGTCGGGCACGGTCCAGCCGTTGAATTCCGCCGGACGGGTATATACCGGTGGCGCCAACAGGTTGTCCTGAAAAGAATCGCTCAGCGCCGAACTCTCGTCACTCATCGCCCCGGGTATCAGCCGCACAATGGCGTCCGTCATGATGCAAGCCGGCAGTTCTCCCCCCGTCAATACAAAATCGCCCACGGAGATTTCGCGGGTGACGAGGTGCTCCCGTATCCGGTGGTCTATACCTTTATAATGGCCGCAAAGAATCATGATATTCTCTTTCAGCGACAATTCATTTGCCGTTTTCTGGTTGAAGACCGGAGCATCGGGCGAAGTGTATATGATTTCATCGTATTTCCGCTGTGATGTCAATTCGTTGATACAGTCGAACACCGGCTGTATCATCATCACCATTCCCGCTTCTCCGCCAAAAGGATAATCATCCACTTTCCTGAATTTATCTTTCGACCAATCTCGGATGTTATGGATGTATATTTCTACCACTCCCTTAGCACGCGCCCGTTTTACGATGGAATGATTCAACGGGCTCTCGAGTAATTCAGGCACTACACTCAGTATGTCTATACGCATCGGTTTTTCGTTTTTCGTTCGGAAGGTCAAAGATAAGCATTTTTTTCCTTCGTTCAAGAAGGGAAATTTACCCCGTTATCTCCTCGCTCTAACACTATTATCCCTTATACATACTACCGTTACAAGTCCGTTTCAACTCCGAATCAACTCCGTTCCAAAACGGCGCAGAATGGGAAAAGATTCGTTCCGGAAAGGTTCTTATCTTATAGAAAGGACATCGTGACACATCAGTTGATGTTGCCTGCAAGTGTTTCCGATTTCCAACAAAAAGAGGGACTGAATGACCTTTTTCATGCCAGACAGTCCCCTTTTGCTTTTTCCTGTTTTCCCCTTATTTCAGATAATCTTCAAAGTAGTTGGTTACTTTCTGCATCAGATGGATGCGGTCGCGTCCGAATACGTTGTGTTCGGCACACGGATAAGGGAAATAGTCCACCTGCACCTGGTTTTTGATACACTCGCGTATAAAACTCAGGCTATGTTCCCATAGTACGGTGTTGTCGATTGCCCCTTGACAAATCAGCAGTTTTCCTTTCAACTCTTTCGCTTTGTTCATCAGGCTCACTTTGGCATATCCTTCCGGATTGCTTTGGGGGGTCTCCATATAGCGTTCGCCATACATTACTTCATACCATTTCCAGTCAATCACCGGTCCTCCGGCCACCGCCACCTTGAATACATCGGGATAGTTGGTAATCAGCGATATGGTCATAAATCCGCCATAACTCCATCCGTGTACACCTATCCGGTCGGCATCGACCCATGGCTGTGATTTCAGAAATTCAATTCCTTTCATCTGATCGGCCATTTCCGCCTGTCCGCAATAGCGGTGAATAGCTTTTTCGTATTCCGCCCCTTGGTTGGAAGTGCCCCGGTTGTCCATCACAAACACGACATAACCGTGTTGTGCCATATACATTTCCCAACGACGCAGCTCAGCCTGCCAGGTATTTTTCACCATCTGTGAATGAGGTCCGCCGTATACGTAAAGTATCACGGGATATTTCTTTGCCGGGTCGAAATTCATCGGTTTAATGAGACGGTAATAGTTATCAAATTTCCCGTCGGCACTTTTCAGACTTCCCAAAGTAATTTCACCGTAGTTATACTCTTTCGTCGGATTCTCCGCCCGCAGCAATTCACGCACAGGCTTACCGTTGGTCTGACGCAGTTCGAGGACGCGCGGCACGTTCAGACTGCTGTAGCTGTCTATAAAATATTTGCCGTCTTTGCTCAAGGTCGCACCATGCCAGCCTTCCGCAGGCGTCAGCCGGGTCTTTTTTCCTGTTTTCACCTCTATCCGGAACAAGTGGTTATCCACCGGACTTACTTCCGCGGAGGTATAGTAAACATAGCGGCCATCCTGTCCGGCATAAGCCACATCGGCATCGACATCCGTCAAGCGGCGCACTTTCCGTCCTTCCGTGTCACAGAGATAGAGATTCCGGTAACCGTCACGATTGTCCGTGCGATAAAGGAAATGCCCGGCATCATTTTTCAAGAATACCAACGGATCGCTCGGCTCTACCCAACGGTCGTTTTTCTCTTCCAGCAAGGTTTTGACAAATTTGCCGTTGCGGGCATTGTATTTATTTAAATGCACTTGTTTCTGTGCCCGGTCAACCACCTGCAAGTAGATCATCTCCGAAGCCGGGTCCCACGTAACATTGGTCAGGTATTGCTCCCGTCCGAAATCCGTCACATCCAGAAATACCGTCCGCTGGGATGCCAAATCGTATACCCCCACACTGATTTGCTCGGACGGCATACCCGTCATAGGGTATTTAATCTCCCTCAACGAGCCGGTACGGGTGGTAATGTCCAATAAGGGGAAAGTACTCACCTGGCTTTCATCTTTGCGGTAAAATGCCAGTTTTTTCCCGTCGGGAGACCAAAAGATGCCGTTGTGGATACCCATTTCGTTCCGGCTAACCGACTGACCGTTTACGATATTGGGGTCTCCATCTCTGGTGACGGCATATTCATTGCCGCGCTCATCCGAATAATAGAGATTGTTTCCGCGGGTAAAAGCATAGGCATCTTTGCCGTTATAGGTCAGGTCGGCCACTTTTTCCGGCAGGGGCATCACCCGGACTATCCGCTTTCCTTCCACATCAATTTCCGTCCGTTTGCCCTGACGAGTTATCACCAGTGTCTTTCCGTCTTGCCAAGTGTAGTGCGGCCATCCTTTCAAGTCACTCTTCAACAGAGTATTCAGTTCCTCTAAAGACATCAATACATTTTTCGCACCTCCGTCGGCTGTTTCCGCCATCAAATTTTTTCCTTCGGTATAGGTCAGTATGTTCCTGTCTCCCTGCCATTGGATATAACGTGACTGAGGACGCAGTTCATATCCCAGGATAGCTTCTTCCATCGTAAGAATTTTACCCTCCTGCACTTTTTCTCCTTCTTGCCGTGCAAAAGCTGACATCATGGTTCCTATGCTTAAAATAGTGAATAATACGTATTTCATCTGTTCATTTATGTTAAAGTATTTTACTATGCGTGCAAATATAATCAATCTGTCGCAGAAATTTCCCATCCGGATAATTAAAACCGGAAAAATACACCGGACGGACGACAAACATACCCCCGCTTCAGGAAGCCAATAGTTTCGCTGAGGGTTCGCTATATAAACTTCGTTGCAGCTGACTTATTGTATGCTTATAGCCAGCTTCGCCAAGGTATCTATAAGCCAAGATGAAACTTTTTACAACGATATAAAGTCAGTCCAACGACAGTGGAACTATTTCGCACCTCGGGGAAACCTTAAAATAAATACCAAAGATAAAAGCAAAAAATTACAATAAGGTGAAAGCATCCTGCTTGTCTGCGATTCAAGTTTGTGATTTAGTGCGTTATGAAGGTTTGAAAAAGACCACTCGGCAAAATTAAGCACAAGATAAGTTTCCATATCGTTACCAAAGGGTCAAGAGGATTTTTATTGGTAATATTTAACATTCAAACATTACAACATTTTGCATACACTCTGATAATTCACTAAGAAGTAATTTTATTTATCCCCAAATTACATGGCGACACAAAGTATTCATTTTCAATATTATCATTGTACATCCTCAATATTCACTAACTTATTTGCTATTGCATAGATTATCAATCCGGCAGTGGTGTGAATCTGTAATTTATTGGAGATATTGCGGCGATGTGTGGCTACAGTATGGACTGAAAGGAAGAGATAATCGGCAATTTCTTTGTTATTCATACCTTTGGTAACGCAAATAATAACATCTTTCTCGCGGTCACTAAGCACCTCCAATTTATCCTTATCGGCAATTTCATTATCAGACTCATCCGTATAGAGAATTTGACCATTCTTTTTTAGTTGTTGTTCTACAAGTCTTACGGCAGGAACGAACAATTTATCCTCAATCATACAGTGAGAAGTCAGATCTTGTTCACTTAAAATGATTTCTAAAAGAACCTGATTAAGTTGATAGTTATTCTTTTCGGGATAGTAGCGAATAATAATGTCTTTCAATTCTTTAAGTTTGTAGCCTATGGGAGCGTGCTTACCGGCAAATGCTGAAATGCTGAAATTGCGACTCAAGAATCCCCCTGATAATTGTTCCACATACGAGAATACTACTTCATTCTCATATTCCATATGTTTGCGCACTTCCGCCACATATTCATCGTAGAATTTCAAGATAAGCATGGCAAGTTCATCCTTGCCTGAACAATCAATCGCTTCAATGAGTTTACGGCGTATATTGGGCAAGTTGAAATCCAGATAGTATTCGTGGGCTTGTTTCAAATAGCCGATAAGCGATGGCAAGGATATTGATTCATAATTGTAGTTTTTATCCGAAACAAAATTCACTACCTCCAAAAATGTGTTTTCGTTTACATTATGTATACGACACACTTCTCTTACCGATTTGTCTCCAAATCCCAACGATATACCAAAACGCCCCATTACAAGAATCAACACACTGCTGTTTTTGAGCAAATCGCGCATCTTATCGGTGGGCTTATAGCCTATAGAGTTATTCATTCTTAATTCCTGGAAATCATTGTTTGCGACTGCAAAATTACACACCTGTTTATAAATAGGCAATACCCAAAAATAGTGAAAAAGTGTATTGTGGTATTGAATAATACTAAAATCAGAGTATTGTACGCACTAAAATGTCGTCCTAGTTTTGCACCCGGAAAAAGACGAAAAATGATGAAAAGAGTACATGTGTTGGATATATTAATTCTGTTACTGATTTTCCAGCCTGTTTTGGGTGCCAAAGTAATAGAGAATATGCGGACTGAAATGGGAATGAATGATAATGGTTCCATCTCGGGTAAACTTACTTCTGATGAAGGTAAACCGGTAGACTTTGCGACCGTTGCTTTGGAAGGCACACAATATGGTTGTTTCTCAGATGTTAAAGGTTTCTTCAATTTAAAAGTTCCTGCAGGACAATACACGTTAGTTGTATCTGCAATAGGCTATAAAACAGTGAAACAATCTGTTGTTGTAGAAGCAGGAAGCACACTGGAATTGGAGATTGCTGTTCCGACGGATGTAATTGCATTGGATGAAGTTGTGGTTGCTGCATCCGGCGTCGAACGAGTGAGGAACTCGGCATTCAATGCAGTGGCGGTAGATGCTAAGGAGTTGGTAAACTTCACCAAAAATCTGAGTGACGCGCTTATAAAACTGCCGGGAATGAAACTTAGAGAGAGTGGAGGTGTAGGATCGGATATGCAATTGATGTTAGATGGTTTTAGCGGTAAGCATGTAAAAGTTTTTATTGATGGTATCCCCCAAGAAGGTGCAGGGACAGCATTCAATCTGAATAATATACCGGTAAATTTTGCTGACCGCATTGAAGTGTATAAAGGTGTGGTTCCTGTGAAGTTCGGAGCCGATGCTTTGGGTGGAGTCGTGAACATTGTAACCCAAAAAAGCCGCCGTAGGTGGTTTCTTGATGCTTCATATTCTTATGGCTCTTTCAATACACATAAAAGTTATGTCAATTTCGGCCGGACATTGAAAAATGGCTTGACTTATGAGGTAAACGCATTTCAGAATTATTCGGATAACGACTATTACATACATAACTGGGTGCGCGAGTTTGAGGTGCGCGACGATGGCAGCATACGTTTCCCGCCTATTGACAAGTCGGATATTCGCAAAGTCAAGCGATTTAACGATATGTATCACAATGAGGCGGTTATCGGAAAAGTCGGATTTGTCGATAAATCGTGGGCTGACCGTTTATTGCTGGGCTTTACATATTCCAATTTCTACAAAGAGATTCAGACGGGTGTTTATCAAGAAACGGTTTTTGGCGACAAACATCGAAAGGGATATTCCTTAATGCCTTCTCTGGAATATGGCAAGCGCAATCTGTTCGTTAAAAATCTGGATTTGACTTTGACAGTCAACTACAATCGTAATATCACTCACAACATAGATGTCTCTTCACTGGCATATAATTGGGCAGGCCAGTCATATGATAAAGGGAGCAAAGGTGAGCAGTCTTATCAGCAAAGCGAATCGCTCAACACGAATTGGAATGCAACGATGAATATAAACTATCGTATTGGCACACACCACACCTTTACCCTGAATCATGTATTCAGTAACTTCGAGCGTACCAGTCGCAGAACCGAGGGTGCGGAATCGGTATTGACAAACTTTGATATTCCTAAGATTACCCGCAAAAATATCAGCGGATTATCATATAGTTTTATCTCCTCCGAGAAGTGGAACGTTTCAACATTTGGAAAATATTACAACCAGTACAATCGAGGTCCGGTATCTGCCAGTGCGGACGGTATAGGGAACTACATAAATTTATCGAACATCGTCACTGCGTGGGGATATGGTGTGGCAGGAACTTATCATATAATGGAGGGCTTACAAGCTAAACTTTCGTATGAGAAAGCTTATCGTTTGCCAACTAATGAAGAGTTGTTCGGAGATGAGGATTTGGAGGCAGGTAAAACGGATTTGAAGCCAGAGAACAGCCATAACCTGAATTTCAACTTAAATTATGGGCACCAATTTGGCAAACATGGTATTTATATGGAGGGGTGCTTGATTTATCGTGATACAAAGGATTATATTAAGCGTGGCATCGGTAAGCATGGAGTTTTGGAGTATGGCGTGTTTGAGAATCACGGACATGTCAAGACTTATGGTTACAACATAAGTTTGCGTTATGATTATTCGCACTGGTTCAATGTGGGCGGTACGTTTAATGGCATTGACACTCGTGATTACGAGCGGTATGTGGCAGGCGGTACGCAACAGGAGAGTATGCACCACAAAGTGAGATTACCTAATATTCCTTATCTGTTTGCCAATACGGATGCGACATTTACCATCAAAAATCTGTTGGCAAAGGGCAATCACCTCAGTGCAACTTACGATAATTTTTGGCAGCACGAATTTCCATTGTATTGGGAAAATATCGGTGATTCGGACAGCAAGGCGAAAGTGCCCAATCAATTTTCTCACAATTTCAGTTTGACTTATTCTATTAAGAATGGTAAATACAACATTTCTTTTGAATGTCGAAATCTGACAAATGAGAAACTTTACGATAATTTCAGTCTCCAAAAAGCAGGGCGTGCTTTTTATGGTAAGCTGAGAATATATTTGGATGGAAAGAAATAACAAATTATAAAATGTATGAAAAAGAATTCTTATGTAAATGCTATGGTGTTAGGTCTATTGACCATAAGTATTATGACTGCGTGCAACAAAGACAATGAAGACATTGTATCAAACCCGGAACCGGATGCGGGAGAATCACAGTATGTCATTCCTGCAGCGGTAGGAGATGCCAGTTATCTGATTACAGCAGAATCACTTGACGAAGGTGAAGTGACTGTGGCGGGAAATGGAACAGAGGTTCTAAACGCATCGTACTGGGTGTATAAGGATCATGACTATGTTTTTGCATTGGTGTATAACAAAGGTGGTGCAGGAACAGGCGCCTCTTATTATTTGAATGTTAACGGTAAACCAGTCGAGAAGTATGCCTATACATATAATCGTATAACAACATACGGCACTTGGGGTGATAATGTAATCACCGCTTCGACTGGTGATGCATCGGCTGCCGATGAAAATGGTTACTATCCGCAAGTCTTGTTATTTAATTATTTGAATGCCAAGGATGGTAGTCATGAAGAGGCTTCTGTCAATGCGGAGAATTTCTTGGGAAATGGAGAGAAGGTGCATTTTGCCGGAATAATAGAGGCCAATAACAAACTATACACATCGGTAATCCCTGCTGGAATGAGTTTGTATGGCATTAGCAAGTGGCCGGATAAGATTACGAATGAGACTTTGATTACTACCGAGGCAGGTGGAAGTGGAAGCGGTGCATACACGGCAGGCGTTATTCCAAGCACACAATATCCCGACAAAGCATATATTGCGATATACAGTGGTGATAGTTTTAATGATGAACCAATAATCGCCGAGACAGATAAAATAGGTTTTGCTTGTGGCCGGCGCCGTTCGCAATATTATCAAACGATCTGGGCTACTAATGAAGGAGATGTTTATGCCTTCTCCCCTGGTTATGGACGTACATTCGTTTCGACTGATGAACTGAAAAAGGTGACTGGGAAACTACCCTCCGGTGTAGTCCGTATCAAGGCAGGAGAAACCGATTTTGACAAAGATTATTATGTAAATATCGAGAAACTCGGAAATAAGAATCCGATTTACCGTTGCTGGTACATTGATGGCGATTATTTCTTGTTGCAATTATACAAAAATGGTGTTGAGAGTATGATTAGCGACGGCACCAATGCTGATGTCAGCGAGTTGGCTATTTTCGATGCTGAAAACCAGACATTGAAAATGGTTAGCGGACTACCTACAGATATGTCTATTGGCGGCGAACCTTATGCTGAAGATGGCTCGGTCTATATTCCAATAAATGTAACGACAGGTGGATATCCTGCGTTCTATAAAGTGGATGCTGCGACAGGCAATGCGGTAAAGGGCTTGACTGTTAAGGCGGAGTCTATTCAGACTGTGGGAAAGTTGAATATTGCAAAAGAGTGAGTTGGTATGATGCGAAAGGTTTTTCATAAGATTCATCTTTGGCTATCCGTACCTTTCGGAGTGTTCATCACTTTGGTCTGTTTCTCGGGCGCAATGCTCGTCTTCGAGAAGGAGGTTATGGAGGCATCAAATCCGCAACTTTATTATGTAAAGAATGTAGGTGATGAAATGTTGCCGCTTGATGAATTGGCAAAGAAGGCAAATGCAATACTGCCCGACAGTGTACAAGTGACGGGTATGACAGTTTTTTCCGACCCAAAGCGTACTTGTCAGGTAAACCTGTCTCGGCCTCGCCGATCCTCGATGTATATAGACCCTTATACTGGCGAAGTGACAGGGAAATACCAACGAGCTCCATTTTTCACGATAATGTTCAAGATGCACCGTTGGATGATGGGTCGTGCTCGTGCCGAAGACGGAAGCCTCGGTTGGGGAAAACTGATTGTCGGCATTAGTACGCTGATGTTTGTATTTGTATTAATTTCCGGAGTAGTTATATGGTGGCCTCGAAATAAGGCGGCTCGGAAAGACAGGTTCTCTATTAATGTCAGGAAAGGCTGGAGAAGATTTTGGTACGACCTGCATGTGGCAGGTGGAATATATGCGTTGGTTTTTCTATTGGCAATCGCATTAACGGGACTTACTTGGTCTTTCCAATGGTATCGAAATGGATTTTATGCGGTATTTGGAGTTGAAATACCTCAGGAAGAAGGACATGGCCGGCAGTCAAATGTTCAAGAGAGAGGTGGCCGTAAGGAGAAAAAAAATCAAGAGTCGCCGTACCGGCATTGGCAAAAGGTGTACGATGAGCTGGCTTCCCATAATCCTGATTTCAAACAGATTGCAATATCAGAAGGTAGTGCGAGCATTTTTTTCGACCATTGTGGAAATCAACGCGCCTCCGATAAATATACTTTCGATTCTCAAAACGGTGAGATAACAGACGTTTTTTTGTATAAGGAAATTGCAAATTCAAGTAAAATTCGGGGTTGGATTTATTCGGTGCATGTGGGTAGTTGGGGAGGGCTTTTAACACGCATTTTTGCTTTTTGTGCTGCATTGTTTGGTGCGAGTCTTCCTTTAACGGGTTACTATTTATGGATAAAGAGGAAACTGGCGGCTCGGAAAAAGAGTTGGGTATAAGATTTTACCTATCTTTGTAAAGAATATAAAGGTGAAGGGAAGAGGATGTCAGACAGCAGTTTCAAGCCAATAACAATAAAAATAAATTCCAATTCCATGAAAAACGGGATTTTCAGAAATATACTATACTGCACCATCGCAGCAGGCATGTATTTATACTGTATCAATACCTCCCCCAAGTGGCTACAGGCGGAACTGAAAGAATATGTCTTCTACTGTCCTGCCGAAATCGGGATTGCCGTGGTGACCGACACAAGGGATACCATCTGTGTCAACGCTGAATCATCCTATCCCATGAACAGCGTGATGAAGCTGTATCAGGCGATGGCAGTGGCCGCCACTTTGCAGGCACAAGGGAGAGGACTGGATTCGTTGCTTCCCATCAAACAGGAGGAGTTACATTCCAAGACTTACAGCCCGATGCGCAAGGATTATCCTTCCGGTGATTTTCAGCTTTCCATTGCCCGGTTACTGAAGTATTCTTTGCAAGAGAGTGATAACAATGCGTGTGATATTCTGTTCCGCCACGTTGTAGGGATTGAAGCCACAGAGAAATATATCCAAAGTTTAGGGATAAAGAATTTCGCTATCCGGGTGAATGAGCAAGATATGTATGAAAATAATGCAGCCTCATACAAGAATTGGAATCTCCCGTTATCGGCAGCCCTGTTGATTAATAAGCTCTTTACAGAACCGTTGTATGACTCCGTTTACCAGAATTTTTTGAAGGAGACATTGATTTCGTGTACCACCGGGAAGAATCGTCTGTCCAAGCCGTTAGTGTCACGAGGAGGTGTTATCGGACACAAAACGGGTACCGGGTTCAATTCTCTAATGGGATTACCCCAAGGTATCAATGATGTCGGTTTCGTCCGGCTTCCGAACGGGCGGCACTATGCCATTGCCGTGTTTATCCGGTCAGCGTTTCGCGATATGCATGGGACAGAGCAGATAATTGCCGATATTTCGGAGATTGTTTACAAACACATCATGATTGAGAGTTTATGGAGATAAGGTCAGAGACGGGAAATAAAAAGCGGTTTCTGCCCCTTCTGCTGATTGGCGATGAACAGGAGGAGATGATTGACCGTTATCTGCCGGCGGGCAATTTATATGTGGGAAGCGTTGCCGGCAGGGACATTGCGGTATGCGTCACCAGTCAAAACGAGGATGGAACATTGGAAATTAATAATATAGCGGTGTTGCCTTCTTTCCAAGGTAAGGGGTATGGCAAAGAGATGATGCGGTGGATTGAGAAACAATACCCCGGGCGAATTATCCGACTCGGTACCGGGGAGACTCCTTCGACCCTGAATTTTTATAAAGCCTGCGGATTCTCTTTTTCCCACCGGATTACGGATTTCTTTACGGAGCATTACGACCATGAAATCCGGGAAGAGGGTATCGTGTTAAAAGACATGATCTGTTTTCAGAAAGACACCGCCATACGGGAGGTGACAGACTCCGGTTAATGGCCCGAACTTTTATCTATCTGGGAAGCCGCCGTACGCGACAGGCATCACTTTCTTTCGGAAGAGGACATCGCTTTTTTCCGGACAAAGATTCCGGCTGAATATTTGCCTCATCTGACCGTGTTCGGTATCGCGGACGAACAAAATGCACTTTGCGGGTTTCTGGCACTGAGCGACACCATGATAGAGATGCTTTTCGTCCATCCGTCCGCCAAAGGCAGGGGCTACGGGACACGCTTGCTCCGTTATGCCACCGATGCCAAGGGGATGCGTCAGGTCGATGTCAATGAACAAAATCCGCAAGCACTCAGATTTTATCAAAGCAGGGGTTTCAAGATCACGGGCAGGGAAGCCACCGACCCCTCCGGCAAACCTTTTCCTATTCTTCACATGAGTCTGTAAACGAAGAAATGAGCTGCTCAGTAATGAAATTAGTCGTATATTTACCAACGAAAATATCCCATATTCCTGCATTATGAAAAAAGACGATACCGCCGAACGGAACCCGATGAAAATCATTTTCAATTATAATGATGTGTTTTTCAGTTTTATCTATGACGATCGCAGCGGTTGTGTGCATCGTTCGCGCGAGTATGCCCTCAATTATGTGTATTCGGGAGAAATGGTGCTGGATAACGGGGAGGAACAGATTCATGTCGGGAAGGGCGAGTGTGTTTTTATTCCTCGCGACCACCATATCACGATGTATAAGCGAACCTGCAACGGGGAACGGTATTGCGGTATTTTTCTGATGTTTACGCGTACTTTTCTGCGTAAGATGTACGGGCAATTCGGACAAAGGAGTTTTTCGGCTTCCACCTCGAAAGTCAATGCCGGTGTCATGAAACTGCCCCAAACGGCAGAATTGGCAAGCCTTTTTTCTTCCATGACGCCCTATTTCAATCCGGAGGTGAAGCCACAGGGTGACTTTATGCAGTTGAAGATGCAAGAGGGGCTGCTCGCCCTGTTGCACATCGATGAACGGTTTGCCCCGACTCTTTTTGATTTTAACGAGCCGTGGAAAATTGACATCCTGGATTTCATGAATGAAAACTACATGTATGAATTTTCGATGGAGGAAATAGCACATTATACCGGGCGCAGTCTTGCCACCTTCAAGCGGGATTTCAAGAAAATCAGCGATCTGACTCCTGAAAGGTGGCTTATCCGCAAACGGCTCGAAGTCGCCTATGCCAAAATGAAAGAGGGTGGCAAAAAGGTGGTGGACGTCTACGCCGAAGTGGGTTTCAAAAATCCGTCGCATTTCTCCACCGCTTTCAAAAAACAGTATGGTATCTCACCAACCGCCGTTTTTACATAGATTGGTGAAAAACGGCAGGAAAAGAGGGTTACACTAAACAGTGATTTCTATCAAATTTCCTTCAATACCGATTATACAACTTTCGTAGTATCCGTCTCCCGTCATGCGGGGTCCGTCCACCACTTCAAAACCGTCTACTTTTAAGCGTTCCGTTAAGGCATCCACCTGTATTTTACCTCCAACACCAAAGGAGAGATGAATGTAACCCGTCCGGTTTCTTTTTTCCCCTATAGCCGGAAGATGTGTTTTTCCGCAACTTGTTGTTGTTCAATTTGAGCTTTTCAGTAATCTGATTTGAGCTTTGTAGTAAGGCCTGTCCGATATTATCGCTCTACTTTTGTATGGCAAACAAAAGAAAAACGATTGATTAACGATTAAATAAACAACAGATGAAAACAAAGAATCTACAATCCGCGCTCATAGCACTCCTGACGAGCGTCATTTTACTGACAGGTTGCACTACAAATAAAAAAACAAGTGATACGATGAAAACATTGAATCTTACTCAGGAATGGGACAAGACATTTCCGCAAAGCGAGAAGGTAAAGCACCGCAAGGTAACCTTCCGCAACCGTTACGGCATCACGCTTGCCGCCGACTTATACGAACCCCGGAATGCTTCGGGCAAACTTGCGGCCATAGCCGTCAGCGGTCCTTTCGGTGCCGTGAAAGAACAAGCCTCCGGACGGTATGCCCAGACGATGGCGGAGCGCGGTTTTCTCACGCTGGCTTTTGATCCCTCATTTACCGGTGAAAGCGGCGGCGAACCGCGCTATGTGGCATCGCCCGACATCAATACGGAAGATTTCAGTGCAGCAGTGGATTACCTTAGCACACTCCCCAACGTGAATGCGGAATGTATCGGGCTTATCGGGATTTGCGGCTGGGGCGGATTTGCCATCAATGCCGCAGCCATCGACACGCGCATCAAAGCTACCGTGGCCTCTACGATGTACGACATAAGCCGCGCAACTTCTAAAGGCTATTTTGACAGCATGACTTCCGAGGAGCGTTACGAATTGCGCAAGCAACTGAACGCGCAGCGTACGGAAGACTATCGCAATGGCAGTTATGCCCTTGCCGGCGGCGTAGTCGACCCACTGCCCGATGACGCCCCGCAATTCGTGAAAGATTATTACGCTTATTACAAAACACTACGCGGCTATCATAAACGCTCGCTTAATTCCAACAAGGGCTGGAATAAAACCTCTGCGCTTCCGTTCCTCAACACCTCTCTCCTTGCATTCAGCGATGAAATACGCAGCGCCGTCCTTCTTATCCATGGTGAAAAGGCACACTCCCGCTATTTCAGTGAAGATGCTTTTAAAAAGCTGACAGGCAATAATAAGGAGCTGATGATTATCCCCGGAGCCAGCCATGTGGACTTGTACGACAATATGCAAGCAATTCCATTTAATACATTAGAGGTTTTCTTTAAAGAAAATCTGCAATAATTGTATCGGTTTGAAAAGAGCGAAAGGACACCGACAGACAGAGTTTTTTATGGACCGTCTGTCTGTCGGTAAATTTTTATTCTTAACGAAATAATTTGCACAGCTTGCAAGGAGTGCCGGAAGAATGTATCTTTGCCGATAAGAAAATCCATAACTATTTTAAGGAATGAAAACAAAATACACTCTTTTATTATTATCAGCATTGCTGCTGGCGTTTATGAGCTCCTGTTCAGACATTAAAACAGGAAACAACATGAAGGAAGATGTGGCTTTAGAAACGTTGAAAACACGCCGAGCAATCCGGGCTTATCAGGATAAAATGCCTACAAAAGAACTGATTCAAAAAGTGACGGAAGCAGGTACGTATGCCCCCACCGGTATGGGGAAGCAATCGCCTGTTATTGTGGCTATCACGAATAAGGAAGTGCGCGACCGCTTGTCCCAACTCAACGCTAAAGTCATGGGCAGGAATGCCGACCCGTTTTACGGTGCCCCGGTGGTGCTGGTCGTGTTAGCGGACAAGCAATATCCCACTTATTTATATGACGGTTCGCTGGTTATGGGCAACCTGCTGAACGCAGCGCACGCCGTAGGTCTGGGCAGTTGCTGGATACACCGGGCAAAAGAGGTCTTCGACTCTCCGGAAGGAAAAGCCCTGCTGAAAGAATGGGGTATCGAAGGGGACTATGAAGGCATCGGAAACTGTATTCTCGGTTACAGCGCACAGGAAGCTCCGCTTCCCAAAGCACGCAAGGCGAATTACGTGGTATACGTGGATTGACAACTACCCGGCAATACGCTCTGAAAATACGCCTTAATGCAAGGTCGGGCAGTGAATTATCTGCAAATAATCCATCGCCCGATTTTATTTCTTTACTTTTTAACATCCGATATTCGCCCCAATTGTTGTAACTTGAGAAAAGTCAATTCTGTGCGTCTCATGTTATCAATAATTGTGCTATGACTTCTATCCGTTTTGAACAAATCAACGAAAAATTATCACTTTTCATAATAACCAGGTTATTATCGACAGCGATGTCACCGAATTATACAATACAGAGACCAAAAAGATAAATTAAGCCGTACGCAACAATCCGGAAAAACAAAAAGTATCATGCAACAAAGCGGACAAATTATAGAAGACCTGTTGTATGATAATCTGGAGGTCTACGACAGCGAAACGACCATCGAATTGAATCTGGCTCTGCTCAAACTGAAAAACCATCAAGAAGAAACGCCCGAAATATTCCGGGGAGGATAAAATGACTGTACACGGGATCTATGTCAATTCAAAACTGTCCCTATCATCCAGAACAGCGAACTTTTTGCGGAACATGGCCAAGGCTTCCAAGTCCAGGCCCGCCACTACGATTTCCTCTTTTCCTTCATAAGCAGCCCGGACAATCTCCCCTTTCGCATCAATCAGAGCGGAATCTCCGGCATATACCAACCCGCTGTTGTCCGTACCGACACAATTCACCCCTGCCACATAACACTGGTTTTCAATAGCCCGTGCCCGCAACAAGGTTTGCCACACATTGCGCCGCGACGCCGGCCAATTGGCTATATACACCGCCAGGTCATATTTTTCCACATTCCGGCTCCAAACGGGGAAACGCAAATCGTAGCATATAAAAGCCGCTATTGTCACTCCTTTATACTCAAATACCAGCCGTTCCTGTCCCGGAGTAAAGTACTCATTTTCCCCTCCCATCCTGAAACAATGCCGTTTGTCGTAATATTTCGTCTCCCCATCCGGAAAGGTCGCTATCAACCGATTATAATAACGTTCTCCCTCCCGGCATACCGTTGAACCCATTACCAAAGCTCCGCTCCTGCAAGCCCATTCCTGCATTTTCCGCTTCACTTCTTCATAACAGCCCGCAATCCTTTCCCGTTCAACTATCATCTCTTCCGCTTCCCGCTTGACCATCATCGCTCCTGCCGGGAACATCTCCGGCAACAAAACAATATCCCATTCGCCAGCTTCCCGCAGTTTTCTGTCGATGTCGCTCAAATTCCGGCTGACATCTCCCCACACTAAGGATGATTGTATCAATGCTATCTTTAAATCCATGCTTCACTCTATTACGTTCAAACATGCCATTGCTTCTTTCCGGCTCATCCAATTAAAATGCCACCACTCCCCCGGCAATGCTTTAAATCCGGCTTTTAGCATCACTTTCCGCAACAGCAAACGGTTTTCCATCTGCACCGTCGTCAGTAAGCCGGATTCTAAAAGTTCCGGTTCTATATCCACCCGGGCTCTCCTGTCAAATTCATCAAAGCCGCATCCCATATCCAATGCTCTCCCGAAATCATCCACTACAGAGACATCTACTGCCACGCCATAGTTGTGCAAACCACCTCCTTTCGCCGGATTACTCACAAAATTCTGCCAGGAGGTACCCTTTACCCTGTCCCACATTTTCCGTTGCACAGCTATCGGGCGCGCTGCGTCATAAACAATCAAGCTCTTGCCGGGATGTATTTTTTTCAATTCCTGCTGGGCTGCACTCAAAGCCTGAGCCGCAGCGGGCAGCAAGTATGCCCTGTGTAAATCGGCATACAATCTTTCGCCCATAAAATTGGACGAATCTGCATATTGCAAGTGCACCCGAATCGTCGGGTCTATCCTCTGCACATCCACCAACCCATACTGTTTCATCTTTTGCTCCGATTCCGTCAGCAACCAGCCCCTATTCCAAATCGAATCAGGCAAAAGCAGAGAGTCTTCAACCGTCACTAACGTCCGCCCTCCGGTTACTTCCCGCACACCCTGTTTTTTACAGGCCATCAGGACAACCAAAAGGGTTCCCGCTCCTATGCTACCGATAAACTTCAACACATCGATGCCATTCAGTTTCGTTCAATTCATTCTCCCCAGGAAAATTTCTCCGGATGCCGGGGATTAGCATCCTTATAGGTCTCCATGATGGTTTTCAAATCCGCCTCCACGTCTCCTGTCGTCCAGAAGACCGGACCTACTTCACAAAATTTCTCTTTATAATCAATACGCCCCAAGTAAACGGGAACACCGGCAGCCTGTGCTATCACCAAAAAGCCTTTTTTCCACTTTTTCCGCCGGCTACGACTTCCCTCCGGTGTAATGCACAAATACATGGAATCCCGTTTTTTGAACTCTGTCACCATCTGCTCCACCAAATGACTGTCTTTCTTGCCACGGTCTACGGCTATCACCCGCAAAGCCCGCAGAATCATTCCCAACGGGAAAAAGAAGAACTCTTTCTTCATCAGAATGTAAGCCGGAATCCCCTGGCTCAAAAATGCCAGTTCTCCCCATATGAAATCCCAGTTTGAAGTATGCGGTACGGAGATAATCACCGCTTTTTTTTCTTCCGGCAATTTTCCCCGGAAACGCCATCCCCCCAGCCACATGATAAAACGAGCTAAATATTTCATACGTTATAATCTATTTAAAATAATTTCGAACGATCTTTCCTGTCTCCGGTGTATCCTCCTCATTTATCCAATAATATTGAAATCCTCATCCCCGCTCCCTGGTAGCCATCCCTGTTCCAACCAAAAAATACTCCGGCACGCAAAGTATCAAAAGCACCCAACGAATATCCTGCTTCCGCATAATTGCGTAACCCGGGTGTCCACAAGTATCTCAAATGCACCGCTTCATCTATCAAAGAGTGCTGCAAAAACGGTAACCGCTTCAATAACAAATACTCCGATTCATAATTTATTCCGCTGCATCCCCATTTATCCCGGGTATGCAATTGGTAATAACCAGCCACAAAAAAACCAGTTTCAAATCCATTTGTATTCAATATCCATCCAGTCGTATAGAAGTGTTTGTAATCCGGAAAATAAATCTCTTTTACAGAAAAAAACTTCCCGAGCTGCCCCCAATAAGAGAGACGGTCAAAATGTCCCATTTTTATGCTCTGGCGGATGCCCAGCTGGAGGCGTTCGAAAGAAGAGTCGTGTCCGTCATTCAACGAAACGCCCCGTTCATAGCCGACAGACAAAGTAGGCCAGGCAGAATGCAGGTATTCTTTTTCCCCATTCCGGATGCGGTAGTAATAACGCGGCGTATAATCAATATTCACGCCCAATACCAATGCCGTATTGTCAGGCATATCCACTCCGCCTTCCCAAGAAGGCTGATTCGCTTCGGCATCCTTTTTGAAAAAATTATACGTAATATGATTCTCCAAGGTGCGCCGTCTTTCATATTTTCCCGTTATCTCCATTCTGAGTCCATTGGTTAGGTCCACGGCATTCCGGAAGTGCAGATAGCGATTGCTGTAAAATTTCATAAAATTATCAGCACAGACCAATGAAGTCAGGGTATTTTCAAAGCGGCTCCCTCCTGCTTTTCCTTTATAGTCCGTAGACACATATCCCACACCAGCCTCCAGCACACCCCTTCTCAAGAGAGCATAGGCATATTTGCCTTTTACCTGCCAAAGCCAGGTTTTCCGGGCCGTGGCATAATATAATGAAGGTGTCAGTGTCAGGCGTGTTTTCTGTTGTGTGTATATATTCAAGTCCAATTTCTGGCCAATCCAGAAGCCGTCAACAAAATTGTATTCAGGTACGGCTTTCAATAGTCCATCGACTCTTAACCACACACCTTGTTTCAAACGTACATTTCCCCCCATAAGAACTGTTCCGCCCACCTGTGAGTTCCGGGAAAGTGTATCGAATTTCTGTTCTGTTTTCTTCACCCATTTCCGTATGCTGTCTTTTTTCTGATAGCTGACCCGTTCTTCTTTTTTCAAAGGTATGGTGCGCATCCGCAACCAATATAACGAATCCCGTTTCATGGCAAGCGAATCCACTTGCGTCCGGATTTGTGCAGCTTGCTCCCTTACCTCTAAAGGTGCTACGGTGTCCGGACGTTCCGGTTTGAGCAATTGTTGGGAAATGCGCGCCATCCGGTATGCCTCCCGGGTAGACAAATTATCTTTTTCCTGCAATCTCTCCAGTTGTTTTTTCATTTTCTCGTCTTTCCCTTCTTTGCCTAATACTTTTGGTTTCAGCGCATGAATTTCCTTTTGTTCCCCAACGGAAGCAACCGGAGCCTCTTTCTCCTGTATTTCCGCATCCACGTCCTTGTATTTCACAGCAGCATAGTATTTCCCCACGGCATGAATCCCCAATAGTTTCAGTTTCACGTCCATATCATAGGAGGTCGGCAAAAATACCACAGGTTTGACTTCATGATACATACACTTTATCCCGAGAACCAGCCCCACATCCTCTACTGTCAGATCGAAATGCACCACACTCCAGTCCTTTTCGGATATGGATATCCATCCTTTTGCCAACATACGGTTATTTTTCCGGGGTATAACCCTGATTCTGGCAATACTCCGTTCTCCCTCCATATAGTACTTCTCCAAGTGAAAACGGTAGTAAGAGAAAGCCCCCGGAGACAAGGGAGAAATCACGCCGATCACATTGGGCTCATAGATGGAAGCGGACAATACGTCCAGGGCGTCTTCCGCCTTCATATCGTCCGGAATGGTACTGGAAAAGGCCAGAACGTTCCGTTCATATTTGTCAGGAGCCTCAAATTTCAAATCCGTCACCGATTCCAATAAAAATAATTTCCCGATATACGGGGTGACTTCTTTCCGCACCTCTTTGGACAACATCAGTAGTTTCGGCATTTTCTCCAACTGCATTGTCCCCTTCGTATAAATTTCCGCCCGGTAACTTTTCACCTGGTTTAAATGGGAAGGGGCTGCAGCAATGGCATGACGCATGAAGTAATAGGCGGGGTCTTCCTTGCTCCTTGTCACTTTTACCTCTTTAAGCATGTAGCTCATCTCTTTCAATTGCACCTCTATACGGAGTCGTTCAGTTCCGACGATGTTCAGTTGCCTGACCTGTTTTTCATAGCCCAAGGCACTGATTTCACAGGTATAGATTCCAACCGGCAAATCCATTTGAAACGTTCCGTTTTCATCCGCAACAGTTCCGGCAGCCCTCTCTCTCAGGTATAAGGTGGCACCGGGAAGAGGTATCCCGCTTTCATCTGTAATTTTTCCCTGCACAACCTGAGCGTCCGTTTCCGCTATCACAGCGAAGAGTAAGAGAACGCAATACAATAACCTACTTATCATTTTACCTTTATTTATGCCCCAAATTTATTTATTATCCGTAAAATACCATAATATTCATTTAAAATCTGTGTCCAAGCCCTATCGGGAAGAAAACAGTCCCGATGTATATCATCACATTTTTAAAGATTCACAATAGAAGTGCAATTCTCCGTCGGCATGCCGACGGAGAAT
>CAJURM010000008.1 GCA_910589025.1 uncultured Odoribacter sp.
TTTATTCTCCGTCGGCATGCCGACGGAGAATTGCACTTCTATTGTGAATCTTTAAGGTTTCCAAGGTCTGGTCAAACAAGGTCTTGAAAGTTTAATGCATAGCGAATGTGCAGTTCATAATGCGGCACATAACGACGTGAGCAACGAAGCCTATTATACGGTTTGGGGAGTAAAAGAAGACCGCACAAGGGAAGTTTTAACTGTAGTAAACTTTCCCACAGAAAGCGCAACCAATTGGAAGGATGTTTTTGAAGCTCTCAAAGAAAGAGGCGTTGCTGTCGTCGATCTGCTGGTATGTGACGGATTATCCGGTATTGAAAATACGCTGGCCGATACTTTTCCCCAAGCGGATCTGCAGTTATGTACCGTTCATCTGAAAAGGAATATCGTGAATAAGGTCAAGCCCAGGGATAAGAAGCAGGTTATGGAGGAACTCAAACAAATCTGCTCTCCGGACCAATGGGACATCACACCGGAAAAGGCATTCGGGGTATTTAAGGAATTCATACAAAGGTGGCAAAAGAGTTATCCGCCTTTAAAGAGATATCAGCACGACAGATACAGGTTTTATTTTACATACTTTAAATATGAAAGGGAAATCAGGGGGATGATTTATACTACGAACTGGATCGAAAGACTGAACAGGGATTATAAAAGGGTCATTAATATGAGAGGGGCTATGCCGAATCCAAAGGCTGTCATTTTACTGATGGGAACCGTGGCTCAAAATGAGGATATTTATAAATACCCCATTTATAATTTTTTACAATCAAGATTATTTTATTAAAAATGAATAGATTTGCAAAAATGAAAAAACAAGGGCTATACACACTTTTTGGTACACTATCCTTTTTGAAGAATTTTGTCAGGGGTACGGATAAGGCACTAATTTTTGTCTGTCAGTGACCTTTTCGTGTCTAAGGGCACAGACATTATACAAAGAAAAACTCCTGCAATATTAAAATATTGCAGGAGTCTCCTTTGCTTGTCTGGTGTTGTCCAGCTTCTTGGTGATCCGCCTGGGATTCGAACCCAGGACCCCAACATTAAAAGTGTTGTGCTCTACCGACTGAGCTAGCGAATCGGGTTTGCTTGATTGCGGGTGCAAAGATAGAGAGAAATATGGTATTTACAAACTTTAGGCGATTTTTTTTGAAAAATAAACTTTTTAAAATACCGACGGGAGGGGAAATGGAAGAAAGGAGGAGAAATTTTATTTTTTTTATGGTGAAACAGGCACCTTTTGAGGGGGGCAAAACGAAAAGTATAAATGCTGTTTCAGTAAAAAGTCCCTGGAATGCCTTAAAATAAAGGGGATTCCGAATATTGAGAAAAAGAGGGCGACAAAACGAAAAGTATAAAAAGGTATAAGTTTGGTATAATTTTCTCTTCTCATTACATGGCGTTATTGCCTGATAGGTATAATTCCAACAGTTTAAATGGAGATTAAATGGGCATTAATCTGTATTGTATGAATAAGTTTATAACGCCCTGATGTTTGCTATTACACGGTATATCTCCAAGATGTCAGCCTTGCGGATTTTAAAGTCGTGGTAGTTGGGGCTGGAGCAAATAATATAGTCGGAATCGTCCGCCCTATTGATGTACTTTATCATCCTGTCCTCGGTGGTCACAATCATGTAAACCTTGCCTGTTTCAATGTATTCCCAGTTGTATGAGTCCAGTTTCCGGATGCCTACCAAATCACCGGAATGGATTTCAGGCTCCATACTAACCCCTATCACCGGCAGGATCGCATCGCACCGCCGGAAGATTTCCATATCAATATAGCCATCAGGCTCCACCGCCCCCTCGCTGTATGTAAGAACTCCTAACGGACCAGCAGAGACTGGAATATCATAAAACGGTACAGCAAAAGATGATGTTTTTGATGAGTTTATTTGAATAGGTGTATATTTAGGTGTATATTTAGGTGTATATTCAGGTGTATATTTTTTTTCCCCATCAGTTTTAGAAGAGCAATTTTGAGAGGAGGGGTACGCATCCGGATACGCATTTAGATACGCATTTTCCTCTACCTCCGGGTTACCATTCTTTCCATACAACATTTCGCCTTTTCCTGTGAGCAACCAATTGGCATTTATATTACCAAATGTTTGAATTATGCTGTTTAGTATTTTATAGCTTGGTTCTCTTTGTTCATTGATAATCCTACCAATAGTAACATCATTACTGAGTCCTATTGCCTGTGAAAAGGTTCGTTTATTATATCCGAGAGCCTTGATTATCAATCTTACTCTATCCGAAATAGTATCTCCCATAAAAATATATTACCAAATGTTTGGATTATATATAACCAATAGTTTATATTTGTGTCGAATTAGTAACACAAATCTACGAATAAGAAATGGAAGCACAAGAGATTCATTCAAAATTACGTCCGAAAGATTATCAGTTGATAGCTGAGAAACTGGAAGGCTTGTATACAGAACGGACAGTTCGCGCCCAATTAAAAGGAGAACGGACACTAAAAGAACCGGTAAAGAATGCCGCTCTGGAACTGATCGCCATGAGAGAAGAATATGTTAATACTTAAAATTGAAATTATGCTGACAAAAACAATTACCCCCATTATAAGAAAAACCCCGGTTTTAGAAAGTGAAAATACAATTTACATAGAAACCCTGGCAGGAACCCTCGTAGAATATCGGTTATTTGGCATCCTTCTTTATAAAAAACAACTCTTTACTCCGGCTTGTTATGGAATAAAGAGTTGGGAAGATTACCAGTTCCGAATTTGAGTAATGATTTTTTCAGCCTCCCGCCGGAGTTCATCCACATAAGATTGGACGGAAGCAGACCGGAAACGCCCATTGATTTTATCTTCCAATTTCTCCAACCTTTTCAAAATGACTACCTGCTGGGCAATGAGCAGTTTTAAATTTTCATCATTCATGATGTTTATGTTTTGAAGTTAGACAATTCACAAATGTAAACATTTTTCCTGAACGGTTATTCCGGGGTTCGATTCCCCGGCAGGAACTAAAAGAAAGAAGTTAATGCCTTGTATTAGTGAAAATATTATTTGTGTAACTGTCCCGGAATTGGAAAAATGCGGGGTATCTAAAAGAACACTTTTAGATGGCTTACTGCGCCAACGTCAAGGTTTGGTACATTGCTGGGAACACCACAAGATCGGGAATACGGTCTATATTCACTATGAGGGTTTGAAAGATAAATACAAGGCATTAATCCGGAAAGAAATCTGCAACGGTCTGGAGGTGGAAGAATGGCTGAAATACGCCACCATACACTCCTACCTTCCCCCGGTGATTCAGTCGGAGAAAGACACCCTTTCCGGGTATGTGATTACCCGTGAACGTCTCAATGCCGCAACCGGGGAACTTTACCAGGAAATGCGTACAGGATTGCCGGATGAATATGTCAGTCTGTTGTTGTATCAAAGCCGATGGTACCGGCTGATGGGAAAAGATGTTTACGACTACCATAAACAGGAGTTGAAAAAACTGGGCATTTCCGGAATGGCAGCCTACCGGGACATTTGCATCCGGATTGCCAACAGCCCGGCGGGCATGTTTACGGAGGGTGCCCGGTTGCCAAAGAATGCCGCCTCCTGTTATCGTAACCAGGTGGCATACGAAAAAGACGGCATCCTGTCGCTCATCAGCGGCAAGTATGGAAATATCTGCACGCAAAAAGTAGGCGACGAACAATTGCAGGTTTTGATTGATTTGTACAGCGATGCCCGTAAACCCGACTATCACCGGGTGACAGGTTGGTATAATGATGCCGTTGTCCGCATGGGTTGGACAACCAAAGGCGGCAAACCCGCCACTATTAGCGAAAGCTGTGTAAAGTTCAATCTAAAAATACCAGAAGCACAACAGGTGTGGTATTTGGCACGTCATGGTTATGAAGCCTGGAAGAATGTTTTTGGATACACCATACTCCGGTTCCGCCCGTCGATGCGTGATGCGGTGTGGTGCGGGGACGGTACGAAAGTAAACCTGTATTACCGGACACCGGAAGGAATGGCGGCAAAATTGAACGTTTATGCCATTGTGGACGGGTATTCCGGTTATTGGTTGGGCTGGGATATTTGCGAAAAGGAAGATTCGGGAAGCATTCAACGGGCTTTCCGGATGGCCCTTCAACGCTCCGGTTATGTGCTGCCGTTCCAGATGCAATATGACGGTGACAGTTCAAATAACTATTACAAACGGCTGGACACCCTGCATTTTCCCGCTATGCCGAATAACGGACAGAGCAAGATAATAGAAAGGTGCTTCAAGACATTGCAGGAGGGTTTTATGAGGTCGGCGGACGAATTTACCGGAATGAACATCACTGCCACCTCCATCAACAGCAAGGTCAATAAAGACTTCATTGAAAAACTGCAAAAGAGCGACCGTCTGAAAAACAAGAAAGAAACCATCCGAATGCAGGAATATTTCTTTCACCTGATGAATAATACCCCCGGAACGGACGGAAAGACACCCAAAGAAAAATATTTCGAGAGCACTAATAAGGAGATTTCTCCGGTTACGACCTGGGACTGGCTAAACCTTTTTTGGGAATGGAACGAACGTCCGACTACTTACACGAAAGATGGACTGGTCTGGACCGAAGGAAAGGTAAAAAAGTATTACGAGGTCATCAAAGATTACGAATTTGATTTCCGAGACGATGAGATTCCCGGCATCTATACGCCCGATGTGGACTTTGCGTGCAAATATATCCGGCAGGAGTTTTGGGTACGGTTTGATCCAACAGACCGCCGGCGGATAGCCTTGTACAAAGAAGAAGCGGACGGCAGCCGCCGGTTTGTTGCCTGGGCGATCGAACGGGAAAGGATGGCTTATGCCGTACAGGACTACCGGGAGAATGAACGGGAGGAAATCAACAAGCGGCTGGAGATTAAGAAAGAACAAAAACGCCAGGCAATTACCCGCCGTCAGGCTGCCGCCGATTTCGGCGATTCGGAAGAGGTGCTGAAACTGGGCTACAGATGGTTTGACAAAGAAACTCTTCATCGGGCGGAAACGGACATGTATTGCGATGGTATCGAAGAACCGGAGGAAGCCGTTGCCGCTTCCGATGCTCCGGTAGAAGATAGGAAAGCCTATCTGCGCAGGAAACGTGATGCAATGAGTAAAATATTAACCGATAGTAATGAATAAGTATTATGGAATTAACAGTAGAACAAAAAAGGCAGGTCATAAAAGGCATGCAGGCTTATATTTTAAGCCAGGATACGGCTGGAGGCGGCAAGACGTACAGCCAGAACAAATTTGCCCGTGATACCCGCGTAAACGTGGGGTATTTGGACGCGATGGTGAAAGGGTGCGAATCCGGAGATTTTGTTTTTAATAAAGTCCAAATCAAGGATGTATATTTTGAACGGATTGCAACCTTCATCGGTCTGGAGTTGAAACAAGGATATTGGCGAAAGTTTGAAACGGAGCAATACCTGGACATTGAAAGTGCCTTTGTTGAAGCCAAAACAGGGGCAACTGTAAAAACGATAATTGGCGAAACGGGTACCGGAAAAACTTTCACTGCGGAAGATATGAAAATAAAGTATCCGGTAGGCACGTTTGTCATGCGTTGCGCCAATGATTATAACCTGCGGGATTTTGTGTATTACATTGCCGAAACATTGGGTGTAAAAGATGCAGAAAATCTTTCCCAGACGCGAGTCCGGAAAATCATTGAAAAACGGATTAAAATGCTTAACGATGGAGGACAACGTCCTATCCTGGTGTTCGATGAAGCTGAAAATTTGAAACTGCCGGCATGGGGACGTCTGAAAGCCATTTACGATAATGTGAAAGGTGAGTGTGCCTTTATGGTTATGGGGACTCCGAACTGGTACCGGAAAATGAAACGGCAGCGGGATAATGGACTGGATATCGTTCCGCAGGTTTTCCGTCGCTTTATGTCGGGTTCAAAGACGGTGTTCCTTTCATCCGTCAGCGAAACGGCTGTAAAAGAAATTTGCATGGAAATCGGCATAGGTGACCGTTATGTGGTGAACCGGGTTTGTGAAGAATCCGATAATTACGGGGATTTGAGTGACACTTTAGTCAGCTTGCAACGTTCCGCTGATGTACAGGGATGCAAAATTACCCGTGAGTTGTATGAAAACGAATACGGAAAAGCATGTTAAACTCTGTTTAAAACCTGTTTAAATATGGCAAGGGATATATACAACGTAAAGACGATCCGGGAAAAGAAATATGACACTTTAGACCTGGGAGAATATAACCATCTATTGGGGGAATGTGAAAGCCGGTTTGTCATGACCCTATACGGGCATTCCGGCAGTGGAAAATCTGTTTTTGCCCTCCGTTTTGCAGATTATTTTGCCAAGCATGTCGGGAAAACACTTTATAACAGCCATGAGGAAAAGATAAACCAAACGCTCCGGGACCGGATCAAGGAATGGAATATCAATGCCCCGAAGTTGTTTTTCGGTAATTCACTGAAGTTCGGCCGGATGGTGGATGTCATCCGGAAGAACCGATATAGGGCTGTGTTTATCGATTCGGTGAAATATATGGATTTTACGGACGAACAATTGAAAGAACTGCGGGAAGTGTTTGCCAAAAGGAAACTGGTTATTGTCATGGTCAATTTCGGAGAAAAACTTGGTGTGCCTGCGGGAAGCTGGGGAAAAGACTTGCTGCATGCTTCTGACGTGAAATGCTTCTTTAAGGGTGGGTGCTTAAATGTGGTCAGCCGTTATTTACCGGTTCCTGTTGACCGGGTTCTGTTCGGTGCCAGAGAAAAACAATTAACGCTATTTTGATATGGATGCCTGCAAAATTTTAGGCATCAGTCCGGAAGATTATAATACAGCGTTGTTTGAAGCCGGATGCCTGGCGGCAGAAACGTCATACACTCCGGCGGATGCCATGAAACTGAAACGCCATGCCGGTTATTGGAAGTGGCTGCGTGAGCAAAGGAATATTGTCGATGCAAATTGTGTGCAGAAGATAGAAAACCGGGAACTCAAACCGGGCAACAGAAAATTATTCGGGATGTATTATGAGATGTTGTGTGAGCATTTTAAAAAGGTTTATTTGCCGGCAAGGCTGGAGGATGAACTGTTGGAAAAGGAGGTCTGCCATGAATGAGAAAACAAGGGTATTCCGGGAGGTGGTATGTGTTACCCGGTGGCAAATCGGAGAAAACGGGATTGAGCGGGTAACAGTGGAATGGAACCGGAAGAAGCAAAAGTCAAAAATGACAGTAGACGGAATACTGAAATGGGAAATGTCCGGGGCGTTGGCGGAAGGGTTTTTCTATAAATACGGGTTATTAACTGATTTAAAATAAAGGATATGAGTTACGAGTTTTTACACAAGCAAAAGGCTACCTCGGTAGCGCGGTACGTCAAAGTGGACGTCTGCAAAGAGTGCAAAGGAAGCGGCAAAAAGAGTGTTTATGTCGGCCGGAGCGTGGAACATGAATATGAGTATGAACCCTGCCGGATATGCGGAGGTTCCGGCATGGTAAAGAAAGAATTGACAGTGAGTATTTTTCCTTACGATAACAAAAAAAGCGAATGATTATGGAATTAAGAGATTTGACCCCGGAACAACGCCAGGCGTTGGCTCAGGAAGCCTTAGAGGCAGAAAAAGAGTTGTTGAGACAAAAAGAAGTAGAGAGACTGGCATACAAGGAACTGGTCCGCGAAAAAGTAGACCAGGTGTTTCCCTTCTTAGAAGAAATCAGCGGGAAGCTGGCAGAACAAAAGAAACAGGTGTATGACGAATTTGCCACAGCGCTGGAGATGAAAAGGAAATTGTATGATGTAAAGGAGAACCAGGGCAGCCACGCTTTCATGAATGCGGACGGCACACGCCGGATCACACTCGGCTGCTACATGGTGGATAGTTACGATGACACGGTGAACGACGGAATTGCCATTGTGAAGGAGTATATCTCCGGGCTTGCGCGGGATGATAACAGCCGGATGTTGGTCGATACGGTGATGAAGCTGCTGGCAAAGGACCAGAAAGGTTCCCTGAAGCCGAGTCGGGTGATGCAACTCCGGCAAATGGCAGACCGTTCCGGAAACCCGCGTTTTATTGAGGGCGTTGCCATTATTGCCAACGCTTATAAACCGACGCCTTCCAAAACGTTTATCCGGGCAGAGGCGAAAGACGAAAATGGAGCCTGGAAAAGCATACCGCTCGGCATGACGGAGGCATAGAGGTGGTTTCCCCGGATGGTCGCAGAGGTGGTCCGACTCCACCTCCGGGAGCAATGAATTTTAATTTATACCAGTATGATGAAGCCAACCATTTCCGAACAGCGCCGTTTTGCTGCTGCCTTGAATGAGCGGGGTTTGTGGGAAAAGCGCCATGACGTTTGCGCAGAGTGTCTGAAGCGTCCGGTGAGTTCCATAGCGGAATTGAATAGTGACGAACTCAGAAAAGTAACGAATGACCTTAGCAGTGATGAACGTTGGGGCTGGGCGGATTTTAAAAATCCGCAACACCGCCGGGTTCTCTCTGTCTGTTATCAATTGGGGTGGACAAGGTTTCACCGGCAATTGGGGCGGACGGTGGCTGATCCGGAAAGGTTGGGCAGGTGGCTGAAATATTACAGCGCACCCAAGAAGCCCCTGAAGCAATGCACGCAGGAGGAAGTGGGGCAAATCATTAAAGCGATGGAGTGTATGCTGGTGAACCGGATGAAATAAAAAAAGCCCTGAAAGCGAGAAATCCCGACAAACAAGGCAGTGTAGCAATTGCAAATATAGGGATTTTTCGCCAATGGCATATAATAAAAAGGGATATTATTTGAGAGCGCGATTAATACAGGAGATTACAGCCCGGTATTATGAACCTGAAAACCACGCCAAATGTCATAAACAGGTGTGGAAAACGCAGATTTATCCCCGATTCGGTATCTGTTACCGGACTTATTTGAAGTATTGCAAGGCGAAGGAACCCATCTTGAATGAAGATATAAGACAATTAAAGATTGAGTTTTAAAATAAAATCATTATTCAAAAATAATATATAAGTTTATATCAATCTTATAACACAGATAATAATTTTTTCAAATATTATATCTCTTAGAAAAACTCTTAATGTATTAAATAGTAATTGAATATTAGTAAAAAAAGGTTGCCTAAAAAGGCACCTTTTTTTTAGTTGTCTGGATCTGGAATTTGTTTCGCCCTCTCTTGCTCTTCTTCTTCTTCAACTTGCTTATCAATACTGTCCTCAGCTACTTCTTCCTGGTAATCTTTCATCTTTCCCATAATACATATTTTTACATGTTGTACAACATTTAGGCAAATTTAAAACTTCAAATTATATATTCCAAATATACGGATAATTTTATATGGTTATATTAACTTACTTCTTTTAACTTGAAAAATAGTCCTCTTTTTTGTGCCTGTTCTATACGTTCAGTTCAAATTTTACATCTTCCTTTCCGGCAATCAGCATCCGGGTTTTCTTAATGTTGTTTTCGTAGATGTGTACGTTTCCGAGGTTGAGTGTGATAGATTTTAAAGGTACGTCGATTTGTCTGGCGATTAAATACAGGTGATAGACGTCTGCTGGCAGTCCCAGGTTGGCATCGGAACTGCGCTGGTATGCCGACAGGACTAATTTTCCCTTGTCGATTTGGAACTGGATAAGACTAAGACAGGGCGACTGGTTGGTTTCGGCATCCGTAGAACCCAAAAATAGTACGTAATTTTTACTGTTTCTTTTCTCTTTGTTTATCCGGGCAATTAATGGCGGGAGTTTTTCAAGGTAGGTGGGATAACTGTTGACTAAGCAGGAACCACAATAATCCCACCAGTTGATACCGACCTCCCGGTATTTCTCCACGTTGCGTTCCCCCTGCATGAATAGTTCCAGTTCATTTTTGAGTTTCTTCCGGGCAATGGGATGTCCCTCGAATATGTCCAACAAGTTGGCAGGAGTTAAAATCAACTGCTCGTTCAGCAGGTATTTTATTTTTCCTTTTTTGTTGTCCTGGACTTTCCCGGTGTTTAGTATTTTATTCAGGATTAGATAGTATTTGTTCATGGGTGGTTTGTGTTAAGCGGCTTGTTTGTATAACATGATATCGGTATAGGAACTGCTGTAATTCATTTGGGCATTGAACTCGACTTTTGTTGTCTCTTCAAAAGGGTTGCCGATGAGTTGGTGTTCTCCTATCCACTCGCATAGTTCCAGGATGGAAGATTTGTTGGAGGTGAAATAAATGAACGATGTGCCTTGCAGAACGGTCAGGACGTCCAAGTAATCGGAAAGCTTCCAATACATTTTATAAGTCCCGGCTTCGGTGGACAGATAAGGCGGATCGACCAGGAACACAACGTTGGGGGTGTCTTTATACCGGGCAAACAGTTCTTTGTAGTCGCATGAGGTTATTTCAAGTCCGTCCAAATAGCCGTCACAACAATAATCCGAGCGGCGGACGGTGTTGTATAGGCTTTCTTTTTGCAGGGCTTGGAAATTCAATACGTATTTCATGGAGAATAGCAAGGATGAGGACAGGGTGATGTAATCCACAAAACCGGTCTTTTCCTCTTCTGCTATCCGGCTGAAGATTTGTTTCCGGATTTCTCCGGTAATTAGTTTTTGCCTGGGATAGTCTTTGACGATGGCACGCAGATCGGCTAACAGGGCATTGGTGCGCCCTACGTTTTGCAGACGTTCACGATAGTTGTCGAAGTCGTTGTATATGACGGTTGCATGGGGTTTTTCCTGTTTTGTCACATGGGAGAGCAGTCCGGAGCCACCGAAGAGGTCAACGTAAATGGCGTTGTCCGGGTATTGTTTTAGCAGTTCTTTGAATGGGGTTACGAACATTCTTTTCTGTCCCATAAAGGGAAGCGGTGCTGATGTGTATTTTTTCATGGTGTTTTATGTTTTTGTTGTTTCGGTGCAAATCTCTTTGTTTCTTTTTAGGTTGGGAAAAATTTGCCGGTGATTACACTGCAGGGGGTGTGCAGTCTTTCCCGAAGCGTTTAATGACGTCATATACTTTGCGCTCCGAAATGGAGTATCGGGTTGCCAGGACGGAAACGGCATAGGTTACTTTTTCATTGTTCCGACGGAAATTTTCATATTCCGCATACAGATCGATGTATTTACAATCGTCCGGACGGAATCCGAGACTTACCAAACGGTTCAGCAGTTCTTTATTGAAGTTCAAAATTTCAAATACAGTCATAATCCAATTTTTTATCTATTTTTGTGGTGCCAATCATTTAAAAATAATGCGACCAATCGCGGTCAAGGTCTTGCCCTCGGCTGCGCGATTGGTCGTGTTATTAGAAATGATTGGCGTCTTTCTATAGTCGGGGGCTTTTTCTTTTCTCCCCCTGATGTGGTTTATTTCTGTATCTGTATATCCGGTTTGATGTCGGTGAGTTTTTTTTGGTATTTGGGGACAGCAGTAGCGTCCGTATAAGCGAATTTGTACGTCATGACAAACTCCCGGACGGCATCTTCCCGGAGCATTTTTTTGAGGGATACCCTGCAAAGGCGGGAATAGTTTTCTCCGCCGGATCCGTGCAGGAGTTTGTTTACCTTGGCAATCAAATCGAATATTTCAAAGGCTTTGGCTTCCTGTTCCGGAGGGATGGCAGACGAAACACCGTGATAACGGATATCGGCAATGGTGATGTTGACGGTGGCTTCTGTTTGTTGGGCTTTCATGCCTTCCGATGAAAATTCGGCATTGCCGAGGTCTATCAGGGCGCACGGCCAGTTAACCGGCGGTTGTTCAAAATTGAGTTGTCCCCAGTCTTCCCCGACGTAACGAAATTCGGGAATTGCCTTCAATCGTTCCAGGATGTCTTTAAATACTTCTTTCATGGTGTTTAAATGGTGATTAATGTTTGAATATCTTGTCAAATTCATAGCGGATATCCTTTTCGGCGCTTTTGAAGATGTCCGGGGAGTAGCCCAGGAACTTCCGTTGCGGCATGTTCAGTTTGCGGCTGAACGCCCGCACCTGATATCGCTTGCCCGTTTTATAATGCTTCCGGGTATGGGCTTTTACATATTGCACGAACTGCCCGCCCTCGTTGTGTATCTTGGCATACGGTACCTTTGACAAATCGACACCGACACTTACCCGGTCGGCAAGCGTTTTCGCCTTGACATTGTTTTGCAGGTTACCGGTACCGTACAGGATTCGCCGTCCCCGTGTAAGATGATTTTCCCGCTTGCGTTTCTTCCATCGGGGACGGGCGGTACCATTTTCCACAAATCCCTGGGCGGAAAAGTTGGCATCCTTCATTTTCTCGGCTGCGGCTGCCACATACCGGGGTATCCTTTTTTGCAGCCGCCGGACTTCATCCGACTTGCCGCGTAAATCTTCTGCCAGTTTTCTAATGTCCTGCATATTGGTTTATTCAGTTTTTTGTTCTATCTTTGTCATATAGATAATGGAATGGAAACCGCAGTTCCCTGAACCGGAATGGTGAGCGACAAAAACCATTATCTTTTTTGTTTTAACAGTCCTACCCGGAATTTTTCAAAATCGTTAATGTTCTTCTCCCACTTGTAGAAACTATCCACTCTGCCATCCATGCTTACCAATAAGACGATGGGAGTATCTTTGTAATACTTCAGGTAAACATTGTATAATTCATTATCAAATGTTGAACTGGTCTGTTGTGTCGCCCACACTTCGTCCGGAGCGTTGAACACGTCAATGGCTTCATCAAAATAGTCAAACCTTCCCCGTTTGAATAACTTTTCCTTCAGGTCGGAATCAAACCGGGCGGAGATATTGTTTTTCCGGTCTACCAGCGTGAAGCCTTCCCCTTCTTTGCCGTAGTGGGATTCCAGGATACGCCAGTATTCCCGGTAATCGTCCTCCGTGCAGATTTCCTGTTTATAGCCGGACAATTTTTTCGGATGACCGTAAATCTCTTTTACAGGCTTCATGCCGTAGTTTTTCACGGCAGAAAGCTGCAACGCCCTGGCATCGTCGTTCGCTTTGAAATAAGGATGTCCGTCCTCAAATATGATTCGGGACTTTCCTACGTTGTGCCGGAACGGTTTTGCCACCACCTTGCCGCCCATTCTTTGCGCGTCCTCGGAAGACGGCATGGGTGTCTTTGCCCGGCTTTCGTAATTGCCCGTCTTGTGGGCATACTCCCTTTCCGTGCATTTCCGCACCGTACAACGGCACCGCCAGCCATTGGGCGGATAATACCGGTCCCAAAACGGGTCGTCAATGGGATAAATCAAACCGTCCAGGTTGCGGTGTTCCTCCCGTACATGTTCGTCCCTGGCTGTCACATATTCCAGGTAAGGGTGCGTGTCCTTCGTTTCCTCGAAGTCAATCCAACGGCTTCCCTGTGTTCCGGCGGCAATCACCTGCTGCCGTTCGGCATCCAGGTAGTTCAGATTATACCGGGCATTGATTTGCCGGGCTTTCCGCCGGAAATCTCCCGGAGACGCCAGCTTTCCGTTTTCATAAACCGCATCGCGCAGTTCCTCCAGTTCCGCAAAACACTTGGCACCGGAAAAGGCAAATATGTTGTTCTGTACCCGATTCAGCAGGTTGTTGTCCTCCATCGTCCACTCCGGCGAAAAGAACTTTTTCCCATATCCCTGCTCGAATCCGGCAAGCAGGCTTTTCACATTGTGGAAATACACCTCTTCCATCAGCCTCTCCTTCTCCCATTCCCCGGAATAAAGTTTGTCCAGATACGGGTCAATCAGGTTATCGCATTCCCCCGCATCCACTGCCAGCCGACAATCCGCCAAAGCATATAATTTCACGATAGCCCCGCGCTGATCAGCGGGGCTTAATCGAAAAAATCGGACGTATCGATGCGGAGACCGACACCTCCTGTTACCTCTTTTTTCCCTGTCACCTGGATACCGAATTTTTCTTTCATCCATTCTGTGTCCACGTCCATGTAAGGCAATGCCTCCTTTGTCATACTCCATAACTTTTCAATGTCCTCTTCCTGTTGCAGCTCGTAAGTCAGCCCTTCCGGAAGGACGCCGATTCTGACCAGGGCAGGAAGTACCGTCCCGTTCCAGTAGCTTTCCAGCATTCTTTTATCGGACTGTACCATCTTGTCCAGCAATTTGATGCTGCTTTCCTCCTTGGATCGGTTGCCGTTTTTCGTGTCCTGCCCGATAACGGCACCCGTAATGAGCAGGGATATTTCGGAATTACACAATGAAATCAAGTTGTTGTACACATCCCCGTTTGTGTCCGCTCCCTTCGCAAATTCAAAGGATTCCTCGCGGTCGATGATGAAATAAGCTGCCGACCCCATATCGCGAAGCATGGCTTCTGCCCGGTTGAGCATTTCCGGGTCCTGGGTGTCCGTCTTGATGAAGCGGGGAGGTATGCCGTATATCTCGCACAACTCACTCCAGCAGGATTGCGCAAAGCGTTTGAAAAGGACGTGCGGGACGGCTTTATTCAGCAGTCCGTAATTGGTACGGCTACCAAATTCCAAAAGCCATGTCCCGTATTCGCGGCAGTTCCGGTAATCGATGCCTGTGGTGTCGTCCTCACTCAATAACAAAATGCCCTTTTCCGGGATGATGTTGTTCCGGGGCAGTGACGTCACGCAAAGCGAATTGTTCTCGGTGGTCAGTTCAATCAAGGAATTGCCCCTGTAATCCGCCCACAGGATTTCCCGGTCAATTTCATTTTTCCATATTGCCTTTTTTAACAACTCCGTGCTTTCCTCGTCCACTTCCCCGTCCCGTTTCAAGGCAAAAGGCACGGACAATGAATGCTGCATGCGCAGTTCTATCTGGGAGGTCAGGTGGGCATCCAGCAGGGTATCGGTGTACAGGTTCTGCAACCTTGCCCTCCGGGGTCTTTCAACGTTGTCGGCAGCCCGGAGGGCGCTTTTCCACGTACTCACGTCCGCCCGTGTCCGGGAGATGGTTTTGGGGACGATTTTGGCTACATACCCCTCCCTGCGTTGCGTTATGGGGATGTTGTTCTTTTTTACCGTCCTACTTTTGTTTTTCCCCTTTGGGTGGTATGTTTTATTGTTTTTCATTTTATTTTCTGTTTACGCTGAATTTAAACGGGTTTTAAACGGTATATCCGTCAATCATCGAAGCTGTGTTTAAACTTCCGGTTGCTTCCCGCCCGGAGGGTGGTTACAATTTTGCCGTCCGTTTCCCGTTTGGGAGGCAGGTCGGGCGCGATGCTTTTGCCGGATTCCCCGACACCGGCAACCAGTTTGAACCATTCGACGGCATTGTCATAGTAAATCTTAGCCTTGTCAAATAAAATGTCGGCATTTGACAGGCGGATGATGTACCATACCGCCATGCTTTTACAGTGTTCCAGCACGAGGGCATTCCGCCCGTCCCCTTCGGCATTGAATATGACTGCCGTGTCATAGCGTCCGTTCAGATAGCTGGTCGCTTCCTGGATGGCCATTAGGATTGCCGACCGGATAACCACGTCATCGGTGGTGATTTGTCCCAGCGTATAGTTGTATACCGCCGTTTTCAATTCTTCGATTTCGATAAACATGGCTTTTTATTTGATGTTTTTGTATTCTTCCCTGGCATTGAAGCACGGGCAGTGTTTTATCCATTCAAACGGTTCTATCACACCGTTGCCGTTCAGGTCGGGAGAGAAATCCCGGTGTCCCCTGATGGTTGCTTTGGGGTAGCGTTCCTTCAATTGCTGGAGCAAAAAGCACATGGCCGCCTTCTGTTCCTCCGTTCTGTTATCGACCGGCTTGCCGTTTGCCATGATGCCTCCGATATAGCAAATGTTTACCGACTGGGAATTATACCCCGCCACCCCGTTACTGGGCTTGTCCTCGTCCAACAACTGTACAATCTCTCCGGAGGGTTTGATGATGTAGTGGTAGCCCGGATTTTTCCATTTCAGGGTGTTTCTCCAGTATTTCTGAATGCTTTCCACTGTGGCGTTCTGCTGGGTAGCAGAGCAATGCACGACGATGTATTTGATGGTTCTCATGTTGATATGAATTAAAGTTTAAAATCTTCGGCTTTCCCGTTTCCCAAAGCGGTAGGTTGTCTTTGCCCGGTAGGAAACGGTGTTGAGTTTTGAAAACGCCCCTTCGGCGGCATCCGGTCCGTCCACCGGTGCCTCGCCGCCTTTCTCAAAGGCGAGGTACTGGTCTTTCAGTTCAATCTGGTCGGCACTCTCCCTTTCGTCAATGTTGAACCATACGTTCCGGCGTTCAAAAAAAGACTGCGATGCCTCGATACGGTCATATTTGTCGCCTTTCGGTCGCTTATCCGGCTTGACCGGGATGTAATATCCCCGCTTATCTCCCTCGGTGTCAAAGTCATTGACAAACTCATCCATAGCGAAAAGCCCTTCAATCCAATAGCGGACCTTCCGGCAATTTTTCAGTTCCGTACTTTCATAAAGGTCGTAAAGCCATTGCGCCAGGACAACACGGGTTGCCTGTCTGAGGAACGTGTGGATAATGTGAAATTCCCGTCCTTTTTTTCCAATTAGAATCATTCCTTTGTAGCAGGCTGCCGCTTTATAGGACAGGTCACCATAAAATACCAGGGCGTCGTATTCATTGAGCGGCAGCATCTTTTTCCATTGCATGTCCTCCATCCGGAACACGGAACCGTCCTCGATGTGTTTGTGCATATATTCCCGCATGAAGGAGCGGTACGGCGTATTGGCGTATTTTTCGCGCCAGTATTCTGCCGACGTCTTTTCCGGCCAGTTGGGTTCAAAGGTATTCAGGTCCTTCACTGCCGGGACGGAGAGAATCCGGTATTTGCTTTTCTTCCTGCCGTCTTTCGCTTTGCCAATCTGGACTTTAAACTGTGTTTTCATCCGGTTGGTAATGCTGTTTTTGTGGAAGTTGTTGTTGGCAAAGACGAATCGTTTGACTGAGCCGTCGGTTTCATTGAAGCACCCCATCAGGTCCTCGAATATCCATTCCACCCCTTCCCGCATGAGGCGCGAGTTATTGACATGGCGCTTGTTGTCCACGTCATCCACGACGATATAATCAGGTCGCTGGTCCTCCTCCCGGACCCCACGGGGATTTTGTCCGAATCCCAGGGACATGAAACGGACCCCGTCCGTGGTCAGAAATTCACCGGCTGCCCAGTCTCCTAATTTGAAGCGGCACCCGTAATCGTTGATAAGCCGTTTGTTGTATTGCAGTTGTGCCTGGCAGGCGGACAATAGTTTTTGCGCTTTCTTTTCGGTCTCCCCAATAAGCAGCATAAACTTCAACCTGCCGGTGTAATACAGGTATAAGGGTACCCCCATGTCGGCATGGACGGATTTCGCTCCGGAACGATAGATTTCCAATAATTCGTAAATTTCCGTATTCTGGATCATGTCGTCTGCGAACTGTTTATGGAACCAGGCACATCTGCATTGCGCATAATTGGGGAAATAGTATTCAAACCAGCGGATATAATCAGCTTCCAACCCCTTGACGCGCCTAAGTTTGTCGGAGGCTGTTTCGTTAATGTTGATAAATGTCGCCTTGCTGATCCGGCGGCAATGCTCATCGTATTTGGAAATGAGTTTTTGAAATTTCTGGTCTATGGTTGCCATACCCTTTTTATTTTAAAGAATCCTGCTCTGCCCGCCAGGCAATAAAGAGTTTATGAAACTCGGTAAATTCCGCTGCCTTTTTCGGGTCTACTTCCGCCATCCAGTTGTCGAACTCCATGAACACGGAGATGACGACCGAAAGGGACACCTTGCCGTCCAGGTAGGTCAACGCCTTGTTGATTTTGGAAAGTGCGTCGGCGTCTATTTTTGCCTTGTTTCCTTCGGAAACGGATTTCATTTCCTCCAACAGCAATTCCCGGATTTTGGCGGGTGTAGATATGACCCGGTCGCGCTTGGCATCCCAGTCCATTTGCTTGCGCCATTTGGAGAGGGAGGCTTCCGTGATGCCTAACTGCATGGAGATGGCGGAACAGGTCAGTCCCTGCTCGACAAAGAGTGATTCCGCTACGCTGTATAACTTGTGTTTGGGTTGTGTTGCCATTTCTTTTTTCCGCAAAAGTGAGGCGTAAAAAGAAGGTTTGAAAAAATAGTGTAAACCCTTGACACTCTTTTTGAGCAGGTGTTTTATATCCCCCATTTTTGCCCTTGAAAAACGATGAAGAGAGTATGGAAAGATTTGTATTCAATGATGAGACCAAAAAAAATTCGCACGGCTTCTATCTGCTGAATGCCGGAGGGAGGTTTGAACGTTTCAACGAAAATCCGGTGATGTTGCATAATCACGACCTGGCGCAACTTATAGGGAAATGGTTAAATCTGCGAACGGAAGGCTGTCTGCTTACAGCAGAACCGGAGTTTGACGAAAGTGATCCGGACGCCATGAAGATAAAAGGCAAGGTGGAACGGGGGTATCTCCGTGGTGCTTCGCCTGGCATTATTATCCTTGCGGCAGAATGGCGCGAAAATCCGGTAACCAAAGAATTGGAACTTTATGTGACGGACTGGGAACTGTTTGAAGGCTCCACGGTCAGCGTTCCTTCCAACGCGGGTGCTCTGACGCTGCGGATTTACGACAACAACCATCACCTGGTGAATGACGGGGATGTGAAGTGTCACATTGAGAACATTATCAAACTGGGACTTTCTTCAAAAACAAATGAAAACATAACCAAACATGTAAAAATGAACACAGAAATGAAATTGACGGCCGAGGCATTGGTGGCACTCGGCATTCAGGAAACAGCAGACGCAACAGCCGTCAGCACTGCCATTATCGCATTGAAAGTGAAAGCGGAAAAGGCAGAAAAGGAAGCCCAGAAATTCCGGGAAAAGGCAGAAACCGCCAGGAAAAAAGCAGCAGAGGAAATGGTCGGGCTGGCTATCCAGGAAGGACGCATTACCGCCGACAAAAAGGAGGCTTTTATCCGTCTGGCGTTAGCCGATCCGGAAACCACCAAGGCGACCTTAGACGCCATTCCGGCAAAACAGAGTTTGGCGGCACATATTCAAAGCATTGCCGGAGGGGATGTGATTCCCGCCGAGCGAAAGAACTGGACGCTGCTCCAGTGGATGAAAAACGACATGGCCGGATTGAAAAGGCTCCAGGTGGAGGCTCCGGAAGTGTATGAACAAATCAAGAAAAAAGTGTAACCCATAAAAACAAAGAAAAATGGCTATTGAGAGAGAATTATGGATTGAAATGATTAAAGAGGGCATGGTGCCGGACACGTCATTCCTTTCCCATTCGGTAAACATGGATGAGCATGTGCGTGAAAACGTCTTGCATTTACAGGAAGCCGGCATTGACCCGGAAGTGTTGGTTGATAACGATGTATGGCCTATTCCCGTGACTACGCGTGTGGATATTCCGTTGGAGTTGCCTCTGCATACCTTCGACACGGTAAATACGTTAGTACGAAATGTGGAGGAAATGGAATCCTCGTACAATAAAATGGAAAGCGTCGTGCGTTCCCATCGAAATTCACTGAAGAAGAAAATTTCCAGACATGCGGCATACAATTGGTGCCCGTCAAAAGACAGTGAAATGACTCCCGTTTTGGTAAGCGATGGTGCAGTAAACAAAGCCGGATTGAAACGGATTTCATTTGAAGACATCTTGACGATGGAAGCCAGATTCCGCGCATTAGAAGTGGAAATGGATTCACTGGTTGTTGTGTTGAATCCCATCCATTTAGCGGATTTGCAGGCGGAAGACCTAAAACTTTACAAAGAAGTCCTGGCGGCCGGAAAGATATTCAACTCCAAATTGTTCACCTTCCCCGGGCTGCCTTACTTTGATACCACTACGGGCCAAAAGAAGGCTTTTGGTTCTGCCATTACAGCAACTGATTCCCAAGCGTCCCTGATGTATTGCGAAACGGAAGTTTGTTTGGCACGCGGAGATACGGAGGTATTTGCCCGGTACAAGGATCCGAAAGATCGTGGAGATATCATTGGCTTCCAGCAGCGTGCAATGGCTTTGCCTATCCGGGGCAAATATATCGGAGCCATATACAGCGGGAAATAACCTTAAAGTGAAGTTATGGATGTGGTACAAATCATTACCGCCCTGACCGCCTTGCTTGGTGTCGTTACTTCCGTCCTTTATGCCCGACGGGCAAAAAAGGCGGAAGTAAAAACCAAGGAAGCGGAAGCGAGGGCAAAGGAGATTGAAAACCGGAAAAATGACATCGGCAATGCGGAGCTGATGATTGAACTGGTGAAAAAGGCTAATGCTGAAGCCTCGGAAGTTTGGCATAATTTGATTGAAACTTTAAAACGAGAAAATGGAAAATTTAAAAAATCTATTGAGCGGCTGGAGAGGGCTTTTCGGAGTATTCATCGCTGCCCTTATCGGGATAACTGCCCTGTTTATGCAGAGTTGCAAGACGAAGAAGGAAGTGAGCAGCACTACTCTTGTCCGGACGGAAACAATACGGGAAATTGAACGTGATACGGTTGTTGAAATACAACCCGATTCGGCTTCGTTAAAGGCTTTGCTGGAGTGTGACAGTGTCGGGAATGTGTTGCTGAAACAGATAGCAGCGTATGAAGCCGGGAAGCATGTAAACCCTCCTCAGTTGGATATCCGGGATAATATATTGACGGCGAAAGTGAAGGTAGATTCTTTTGGGATTTTTATGAAGTTCCGGGAGCGGTATGTTGAACGGATGGATTACATGGAGAGCCAGGAGAAAGAAACCGTGACCGTGTATGTAAATTGGCTGACAGGGTGGCAGAAGTTCCGGGTCTGGTTGGGAAATGTTGTGCTGGTGGTGGTTCCGGTTTATATCGTGTTTAAATGCCGGAAATCTATTTGGCAATGGATAAAGAAAATTTTATTCAGGAAATAACCGCCAAAACCAACATGTGACTGGATGTTATTTATAGACAAAAAAATCATCGGATTATGGAAAAAGAAGAAATGGTGGAAACCAGAGGCTTGACGGAAGAGCAAGCAAAAAAAACAGAGGTTGCAGAAACTGTTGCAGCACCCCAGAGCAAGGAAACGGAAAAGAAAGAGGGCAAAAACCGGAAAGAAAAAACAGGGGAACAGGCAGGAAAACAGCCGGACGCCGATAAACCGGAACCACAGAAAAAACCGGAGAAATCAAAAGCGACCAGGGATATCCCTCCGTTTTTGGAGTCTTACATGAAGGCTTACCCCAAGGAAACGGCTTTTCATGTCACCAGTGACAAACAGGTATTCCTGGAAAAGGATTTGAACCTGGCACGGTTTCATCAGCGGAGCCTGAAAACCGAGGGGGAAGTACAAACCATAAAAGTGAAATGACATGGGCTTACCGAAAGTAAAAATAAACTTAGGCAACGGGAATCTCGGCCAGACGTCAATCACCGACGACGGGATTGCCGGAATGATTCTGACGGGAAAAGCGGTAGACGGGACACTGGAATTGAATAAACATTACCAGTTGTCCTCTACCCGCGACCTGAAAGGATTGGGGATAACGGAAGAAAACAATCCGCTTGCAGCAAAGGAAATCAAAGCCTTTTATGCCCAGGCGGGAGACGGAGCGGAATTGCATCTGCTCGTGGTCAGTGAAGCCACGACTTTGGCCACGATGTGCGACCCGGCAGACGGTTCTCCGCTCCGCAAGCTGATCGATGCTGCCGCCGGACGCATCCGGTTAATAGGAATCAACAAACTCACACCGGCGGAATACGAAGCCGACACCACACAGGGAATTGATGCGGATGCCATTACCGCAGCCGCCAATGCCCAACAGGTGGCCGAAAGCTATGCGAACCAAATCCGTCCTTTCCGGCTACTGCTGCCCGCACCAGCCTGGACAGGAACGACAGAAAATCTGTATAAACCGGCGGAAAGCAGTTATAACCGGGTAGCCTTTATCCTGGCATCCGATGGTGCCATTGCGGGGGAATACTCTGCTGCTGTCGGAATGATTCTGGGACGTGCTGCCCTGATGGAACCCCAACAGTCCATCGGCCGGGTGAAATCAGGTTCCCTTACCCCGGAGGGGTATTTCACCTCCGGAGACAATTACCTGGACAAAATCGGAATGGCAGAATCCCTGAACGATGCCGGGTATATCTTTTTTACCAGCTATACGGCTAAAAACGGATGTTACCTGAACGGTGACGGGATGGCAGCCCCGGCATCGGACGATTACGGGCAGTTGCATCTGGGACGGATTATTGATAAGGCGATGGTGATAGCCTATACAACCTATATTTCAGAAATCCTGGAAAACATTGCCGTGGATGAAAAGGGCAACCTTCCGGTCGGTGCCTGCAAAAATTTTGAGGGCATGATTGAAAACGCCATTGCCGGCAATATGGGAAACCAAATCAGCAGTTTTACGGCGTATGTCGATCCGTCGCAAAACATCCTTTCAACCGGAAAACTGGAAATAGACTGCAAACTGGTTCCTTTAGGCGTGCTCCGGGAAATCCAGGTAAACCTGTCTTTTGAGAATCCGGCCGTTTAACCTTTAATCTTATTACACTATGGTATTTAATTCAAAAGAATATTCTTTTTGCGATGTGTCTGTTTATGCCCTGGGGCGGCCTATTGTCACCCTCCGTGGCATCGAATATAAGACCAAAAAGAATAAAGAAGTTTTGTATGCTGCCGGCGAAACACCCCGGAGCATACAGCACGGGAAACGGGAAGTCGAAGGAACCGTCACCATTCTGCAAAGTGACCTGATTGCCTTGAACCGCGCCGCCCAGGAAGCCGGAAAAACCGATTGCCTCGACCTTGATGTTGACCTGGTCATAACCTACGCATCGGAGGACGGGATTGTCACGACCGACAAAATCATCCAGGCTTCCTTCACGGAGGACGCATACAGCATGAAGGAAGGCGATTTGTATATGGAGTGTCCCCTCCCTTTCATTGCGATGGACATCAAAAAGAACGTTATTTAAAAACCTTTTAAACAGTTATTAAACATGGAAAAAAACGCAGTTATCACCGAAGAAGAAAAAATCCGGAAGTGGAAAGAGCAGTATAAAAACGTATTCGCCTACGAAGTGGAAATGGAGAACGGCGAAATGAAAAAAATCCATTTCCGGCAACCTGACCGCCGGATTCTTTCCGCAGCCACTATCAACGCCAAAGGCGATATAATGCGATACAATGAGGTGGTTTTGAAAAACTGCCTGTTGGACGAAGACAAGTCCATTCTGGAGGACGACAGCCTGTTTTTCGGCTTGTCGCAAAAGGTGGATGAACTGGTCAATGCAAAGGTCGGTGAGTTAAAAAAGCTCTGACCGGGGCAGGACTGGATAAGGGGATAGGCATTTATGAGGCCGACACCCTTATCCGTGCCGTCCTTCACCTTGCTCCGGAAGGACTTACAGACGAAGAATGGGTACATCACACTGTGATGGCCGTATGGATGGAAGACTACCGGGTGAGCCGGATTGCCAGGCTATTCGAGAAAGATTAATTCCGGAAGATTCGTTCGATTGTTTCCGGATAACCGGGAGGACAACCGTGCGGTTTGGATGAGCCGGTAAGCGATCTGTAAAGGTTTACCAACGAAAGCCACAGCATATTCAGCACCCAAACCACTGCTAAAAGCAATGGAATACCCACAATGATTCCGATAATAATTGTAACAATCATACCCCAAAGATAATAAAAATGGTTGGAAATACAACATATATGTTCACAATTCAGGTCAACGGAGCAACGGCTACGGCTGCCCTGAACCATGTGACGCAAACTGCCGGCCAGACATCGAGCATGTTTGACAAACTTTCCAGCTCTATCCGAAAAATGGGGGAATGTGCTTTTGCATTCAACAACATCAACCAGGGATTACAAGGGCTTTCCTCAAAACTTGACAGCCTGTTAGAACCGGGTGCCGCCTTGAATGCGTCGATGTCCGACCTTTCTGCCGTAACCGGCCAGACTGGAAAGGGATTGAAACAAATCGAGAAGTACGCGCGCCAGGCGGCGAAAACATTCGGCGGAAGTGCTGCCGACAGTGTCGAAGCCTATAAGCTGGTTCTTTCCCAATTGGGTCCGGAAATTGCCCAGGTACCGAAAGCCCTGGCCCTGATGGGTTCCCATATCAAAACCACGTCCAAGACGATGGGCAATGATACGAAAGCGGCGTCGGAGGTATTGACGACAGCCATGAACCAGTTCCAGGTTTCCCTGGCAGACCCGATGAAAGCAGCGGAAGAGATGGGGAAAATGATGAATATCATGGCTGCGGCGGCGAAAGCCGGCTCCGCCGAACTTCCGGCTATTAAAGCAGCTTTGGAACAATCCGGGATGGCGGCTAAAATGGCAGGAATATCTTTTGCCGAAACCAATGCAGCCATCCAGGTACTTGACAAAGCCGGCAAGAAAGGCAGCGAGGGCGGTGTCGCCCTCCGGAACGTGATGGCGACCTTGGCACAAGGGCGTTTTTTACCCAAAGACGTACAGGAGGAACTGGTGGCTGTCGGAATTAATGTAGACACCCTTACCGACAAAAGCCTGAGTTTGGCGCAACGCTTAAAACCGTTGAAGGCTGTCATGGAGGACGGAGCATTGATTTCAAAATTGTTCGGCAAAGAGAACGCAAACGCCGCCCTGGCATTGTTGTCCGGTCTGGATGCCATGAATCAATATACGACCGCTATACAGGGAACCAATACAGCCACAGAGCAGGCAAACATTATCATGGACAGTTATCCGGAAAGGATGTCCCGGCAAAAAGCCTTTGTTGACGACCTGAAAATCACCCTGTTCAACTTTACCGGAGCCATTATGCCCTATGTGAAAGGAGTTGTTGCCTTCTTCCAGGGTACAGCTTCCGTAATGATGGGCGTGAATGCTATGGCGTGTTTTTCGGAAAGTGCCTGGGCTATTGCCATAAAGGCAAGGGCAAAGGCATTGGTGAAAAGCACAGGTGCCATTTATGCCTCTGTAACGTCTATGGGATTTTATAATGCCCTGACACTGGCCTCTGTGGGAACGACCTACGCTTTTTCCTATGCTTTGAGGGCTGTCGGGAAAGCCATTTATTCTATTCCCATTATCGGCTGGATAGCGGCAGGCATTTCACTGGTGATTGCCGGAATAAAAATCCTTTGGGAAAAAAGCGAAGGCTTCCGCCGGATCATGTTTGCCACATTCGAGGTGGTGAAAGCCGTATTTTATAATATCGGTGTCGCTCTCAAATCGGTATGGGACAATGTCCTGAAACCCGTTTTCACCGGTCTGTGGAAAGCAGCCAAATGGGTGGCCGGAGGAATCTGGTCTGCCTTAAAATGGTGCTGGAACGGAATTATTGCCGGATTCAAAGCTGTGGGAAACTTTTTTGTTTCCCTTTGGGAGGGTGTCATGTCCGGCGTTTCTGTTGTCGGGGACTTCTTTGCGGGCATCTGGAACTGGATTTCTGAAAGCTGCAGTACAGTTGCGGAATATATTTCAAAAGCATTTGCCTGGATAGCGGAGCCGATAAAAAAGGTATTTTCCGGAATTTGGGACTTCTTTAAAGGCATCTGGGAAAAGATTACTGGGGCATTGAACAAGTTCTTCGGCTGGATTGGGAAAATGTGGAACAAACTTTTCCCGAAAGAGAAATTCAAAGACATCGGTGAAGCTGCCGAGAAAGGTCTGGCGAAAGGCAGTGAAAGTTTCAGAAAGAGCCAGGAACAAAAAAAGAAACAGGAACAACCGGTGACAGTTCCTCAAATTGCCGCAGAACAGGAGCCGAAAGTAGTTTCAAAGACTTATACAAGTTCAACGAAACAATTCAAGCCCGGAAAAACCGGTGCAGAGAAAATTGACTTAAACAACATCAAAGGAAGTACCGATTACGGGGCAATTGCTTCCAAAATGGCGACCGTAAAAATTGCCGGCCTTGCTTCAACCGGGCAATCGTCATTGAAACCTGCTGTTATCCCCGGTTTTTCGCAAAAGCCGGAAAGCGTTTCCGGTTCTTTGGTGAATGGGTCCGATAAATCTCTGAAACTGGAGGTACAGAAGGAAAAATCAGACTATCTGAAAAACATTTCCATGAATGTCCGCAAGGCTGCCGCAGGCATAGCGCTGCTGACCTCGTTATCGTCCGTGCCTTTTGCTTCATCGGCAATGGATGTGACCCAGAGCGTCCAGGCGGACCAGTTGAAAGGAGAACGGACAGAAAACACCCTTCAAACTTCCGGACAGCCATACCATGAAAGAAGGGACAAAAAGGTACAATTCGGGAAATTCTGCGAACAGGTGATTATCAATGTTCCGGAAGGCACTCCTAAAGAAAGCGTGGACTTTATTTTGAAAGAACTGATGAAAAAACTCAACGGCGGGAATGATGAAATTTGATGTATTGCAAATATTGGAAAATGTCGCAGGCTATAAGGGACTGCCCTTTCCGGGAGTATGGTTTCCCCGGCAGAGACACAGTGATTATCAAGGGGAAGACTTTGAAGCGGAAGGAACGGCAGAACCTTTGAAAACGCAGTCCAACAAAGGGACAACGCTTTATAAGAAAGATGCCCTGGGAAACTACTATTTTATGCCGGTGACTTTTATCCATCAGGGCAAGGAGTACGAAATCCCCTGTGCGCTGATTAGTATGACGGGACGGAAAAATATCATTGAGACTCCGCTGGTCGGACGGCAGGGGTCCGTAAAGGAACTGATCAGTCTGGAAGATTACCAAATCAGCATTACCGGTGCCGTAGTGGGTGAAAATCAAGCGTGGCCGGAGGAACAACTGGATGCGCTCAATGAATTATACCGTATCAATGAAGCGATTGAATTGAAATGTGCCCTGACGGATATTTTCCTGTCGGAGAATGACAAGGTTGTCATTCAGGAACTCAGCCTGCCTTCTGCCGGGCAAACGGAACATGTGCAGGTTGTTGAAATGAAGTGTGTGACGGACCGGGCGTTTGAACTTATAATGGATTGAAATGTATATTCTTTGCAGTGAAATAACCATTGGCGGAAAAACCTTCGGAGGTGTAAACGAGGTTAAGATAAACCGGAGTATACACTTAATCGGGGCTACAGCAACGATTAAAGTCCCTGTAACGGCCGTCCTCAAACAAAAGGACGAAACCGCCACGGCCATTGAGACAGCCAAAGCTATCAAAGTGGGGGATGAAGTATGTATTTCCTTAGGTTACAACGGGCAGATGAATGAAGAGTTCCGGGGATATGTTCGGAGACTGAACTACCGGACGCCTTTGGAAATAGAATGCGAGGATGCTTATTACCTGACGCGCAGCAGGACCGTGACGCTCTCCGGCAACATGACATTAAAGGAATGCCTGCAAAAGTGCGGACTTACCGTACTGCATGCGACCGGACTGACATTAAAAAACTTTGTGATTGATACCAAACCGGTATCCCATGTCCTGGGGAAATTGAAAACAGATTACGGTCTGAATATCTTTTTTGACATGGATGGTCGAATCATTGCCGGGAGGGCTTTTGACATTGTAAGCAAAGAGGTGAAATACCAGCTCCGGTACAATGTTATCCGGGACGATGACTTGAAGTACCAGCTCGCCTCCGATGTGAAACTGAAAGTAAAAGCAATCTGTTTTAAAAAGGACGGCAGCAAAGTGGAAGGGACGATCGGAACGGAAGGCGGAATGACGAAAACCCTTTACTTCTATGATGTGGAAAGCGTGGCGGAATTGAAAACACTGGCGGAACAGGAACTGAAAAAATACAGCCGGGACGGATACGAAGGGAAAATCGAAACGTTCCTTTTCCCTTATGTGGAACCTTGTATGACAGCCGTTCTGACGGACAAAACATATCCCGACAGGGACGGAAAGTATTACGTCGAAGGGGTGGAAACGAGTTACGGAACAAACGGGGCGCGGCGGATGGTGACGCTCGGTATTAAAATGTAAAGGCATGGAAGAAGATGTTGCAAAATTCTGGGGTAAGATTTCCCGGATGATAAAAGACCAGGACAAAACCGTCCTTTCCGGAACTGTTTCCTCTGTCAATGAAGCTGAGCGGACGTGTACAGTGAAAACGGGGGATGTGGAATATGAAGATGTTCGGCTGTACGGTATTGTAAAAGGCGATTTAAAAGGGTTCTGTTTTATCCCGAAAATCGGGAGCCAGGTGTTAGCCGGCCGGATTGGCGGCAGCAATGAATTGTTTGTCGCCATGTTTACGGAAGTAGATAAAGCCTTGCTGACCATCGGTGAAAAAATGCAGATAACTGCTGAGGCTGACAATCTCCGCATCCAGGCAGATAACACGGTTATCCGGGCGACGTCTGCCGGAATGACTTTTGTACGGGGTGGTTCCGGATTAAAAAAAACGTTGGAGAGCCTGATTGATGCCATTGTCAAACTGACGGTAACGACCGGTGTCGGACCCTCCGGGACACCCATCAATGCTCCGGATTTTATGAAGGTAAAACAGGATTTGTCTAACTATTTGGAAGAGTAAAAATGGCACTAAGTAAAGAAACATTGAAATCGGATATCAAAGCAGCTTTTACGGGAGTAATGAACCAGGCCGATGACAAACGGGAAGATGCCTTGGACAAACTCGCGGACAAAATTGCCGACGCTGTGATAACATCCATTAAAAGTATGCAAATAACTTATACTGCAGGTCTGACCTCCCCTATGGGAGCGGTAACGGGGCAGTTTCAATACACGATATCATGATTGATATAGCACATACATCCGATGGGGATATCGAATTGGCAACCGGAGATCTGGCCTACAACGAAAGTAGCGAGCAACACCAGCAGGATATTCTGGTTGCGGATAAAGGGCATTATAAAGAATCTCCGGATATGGGAGTGGGTATTTTGAATTTTTTGCAGGATACTGATCCGGAAAACCTTTTGCGGACAACACGCAAACAGTTTGCAAAAGACAGTATGAAAGTTCAGAAAATAGCCATTACCCAAGGTAAAATAAATGTAGATGCAAGATATGAAGACAGTAAAAGTTAAACCGAATCAGACGGTATTTGACATATTGGTCGAGCAGTACGGCACATGTGAGGCGCTGGAGGAGTTTATGTGCAATAATCCGGCACTGGAGAACGCTCCCGAGGCGGGAGTACCGGATAAAGATTCCGTTTCCGGACGATCGACGCCTGAAGCGATGCGGGCGTTCCGGTTGGATTTGCCGGTGCGTTCCGGTTCAACGGTGCGGATTGATACGGACAGTAAATTAATCAAGACATCTGTAGTCAAGGAGATAAACACAGAAGTAACAACTTATAACTGATATGGCACGAACGATTAACGAGATACAGGCAGGCATTGTTTCGGAATTAGAAGCCGGGACGGAGGTGAAACTATCCACCTCAAAGGTGGCGGAATGGCGGCTTTGGACGTGGGTGGTGGCAACCGCCATACATGCGTTTGAGGTGATTTTGGATTTGTTCCGGAAGGAAGTGCAGGAAAAAACGGACAAGATTACGCCGGGGACGGTTCGGTGGTACGGGGAACAGTGTCTCAGGTTCCAGAACGGGCACAAACTTCTTTTCGATAAGAAAACGGCAGCACTGTACTATGCGGAAAATGATCCGGCAGCGCGGATTGTGAAGGTAGTGGCTATAAAAGAGAGTCCCAAGCACTTGATAATTAAGGTGGCTAAAACGGACGACTCCGGAAAGGTGGTTCCGCTCTCCCCGTCCGAAAAATATAACTTGATTGCCTACATTCACGAAATCCGGGCGGCTGGGACGACAACGGATGTGGTATCGACGACCGAGGACAAAATCCAGTATGACCTCCAGGTGTGGCATGATACTGTTTATCCTTACTCCGAAGTGGAGGCGAATGTGAAGGCGGCTATTGAACAGTTTAAAACAGATGTCAGTTTTGACGGTGTAATTTACGTGCAGCAGTTCATCGACGCCGTGATGGGCGCCGAAGGGGTAATCACCTGTAAGCTGAACTCGATTGCCCGGAAAGGGGTATCGGATGATGATTTCAAGGAGTTCGAGGTGTATAGCGATTTGGAAAGCGGGTACTTTGATTATGCAGGGGATTCGCGGTTGGTGGTTGAATCGGTTAAAAACATGGGTGCATGAATCCGAATATTGAATATGACAATTTGGTGAAACAGCTGCTTCCGCCGCACAAACGGCAGCGGGTTCGGCTGTGGCTCATGCGGACGTTCGTGATGCCGTTACGGGGACTGTTTGAAGCATTTGACCCGTGGCGGGACGATATCCGGATGCTGATGAATATCACGAATCAGGTGAAGGTGTTGGAAGGGTATCTGCAAAAGAAATACGGCGCACTGACGATACACATTGAAACCTATGGGGACGGGCTGTTATTTATCGGACTGGAACGTGAAGGAATCGCCATGCAGCCGGAAATCGGGTTGGTACATGAAAATGTGGTGGCAAAAATACCGCTCGAAAATGAACTCCGTGGACAGTTCGGGGAAGCGGATTTTATTGTGTATATCCCATCAGGCATCGACGCGGATTTAATCCGGACGGAAATTGAGAAATACAAACAGGCATTGACGAAATACAAAATCATTCAAAACTAAAAAGGTATGAAAAGGCATGTACAGACAGAAGGCGTGCGCCGTTGGGCGGGTGAACATATTATCGATTTACAAGCTGAACCGTTCAAGGTGATAGACGCGTTTTTTGAGGAGTTTGGAAATTGTGTTATTAGGGGATGCGGAGTGTTGAACTGGGAAGACGGGACGTATCATGTGGAGCCCGGATTGGTGGGGTTGCAGGGGACGGATCCGGAAGGCAACAAGACTTATAAGGTGGCGCCGTTTTCCGGGATGACGGAAGTGACTTTGCCGGCTTATATGGTGCTGCGATTTGAAGTTGTGGAGAGGAAGTATGTGGATGAGAAGATGCACCCGATTTGCTGTGAATACCGGGCAGAACTGGTGTCGGAAAAGCCGGCTGATGAGCCTTTTCTGGAAATTACTCCTTCCGGGGCTGCCTGCTTTTTGGATGTGACCGGGGTAACGCATAAGTTAGACCAGAACGGGAACGGTAAAGATGTGTTTGTTTCCTTTGAAGAGGCAGAGGAACGGACAAATGTAGAATCCGGGGATACGTTGTCCGGATTGTGGGGAAAGGTGCGGAAATGGTTTGCCGGGTTGCAGACGGTGGCGTTTTCCGGAAAGACGGAGGACTTGACGGACGATGCAGGCCACCGCCTCACGACGGACACGGAGAAAGACCGGTGGAATGACACGTACACGAAGCAGGAAACGGAAAGCAGGGAGGCAGAAACGCTTAGAAGTGCCCAAGAGTATGCAGACAATCAGGTTTCTGGGCTTGGAAACGAAGTTTACCGGAAAACGGAGACGTATAACAAGGGGGAAGTTGATACCTTGAATAACGGGATATTGGCATTGGCTAAGGAGTATGCCCGACAGTTAAGAAACGATCTCGTAAACGGGGCCGGAGAAGCAATGGACACTCTCTTCGAACTGTCTAACGCTCTGAATAATGATCCCCATTTCGCTACTACGATCATGGCCTTAATTGCTGGGAAGGCTGATTCCTGGCACACACATACGAAGGCACAAATTTCAGATTTCCCGGCATCGATGCCGGCAAGTGACGTTTATTCCTGGGCGAAACAGCCGAACAAGCCAAGTTACTCAGCTGGAGAGGTCGGGGCTGCGGCTGCCAACCACAACCATGACGCAGCGTATCAACCTAAAGGCAGTTATGCTGCGGCAAACCACAATCATGGCGATGCGTATGCTGCCAAAACGCACACACATACGGCCGACCAGATTACAGATACGGCAACAAAGGTTATGATGACTAAAACCGAACGTTCAAAACTGGCAGGTTTGGAAAGTATAAGTAGTCTGAAATCTTTAAATGGGTACATAAAAATTGGGGGCATAATGATACAATGGGGAACTTCTTATGCCAGTGCGAATACGAACACAACTGTAAGTTTCGCAACATCTTTTGTAAACGCTTACAGCGTTGTAATGGTACCCGAGGACTCGAATACAGGGCAAAATAAATCCCTTGCCGTCTGCTCGATTTTAAAAAGTTCGTTCCAAATTAATAATACAGAACGGGTTGGATTCAATTGTCGGTGGATAGCGGTTGGATCATGCTAAATTTGACATACCACTTATCCCATCGAGATTATATTTTTATGCCATCTGGTGTATGTGTGATTATAAATAAATAACATTATTATACCGTTCGTAGTTAATTTGTGAGAAGCGTCTGGAGAAGTATCATCGTAGATTGGATAAGAACCAGACGATGATTTAACCACGATAGAACCAGTATTACATTTACGAATTAAGATATACATATTTGTTTGAGGCGGAGGTAATGTTATCGTGATTTCATTTGTATTCATCCCAAATATACAATTAAAATTACCATCAAGATTCGTGTTAATTGTAACTATTTTTACACGTAATCCTCCTTGCTCCAAACCTGCCAGTTTGGAAGATGTATAAATCTATATTTACTGCCATAATTCAAAAAAAATAAAGCTATATGGCACAATCTGTTTTATTTCATGTTTTCGCATCTGAATATCTAAGTATTTGCAAAAAATCAGACACTTACAAAAAAAGCCTTCAAAATGCAGTAAATCATTTGCAACGTTTCTCAGACAGTAGCGGAACCCCGATCTTTACCAATTTGAACGAGCAAGTCATCGAAGATTTTGTATATTATTTGCAAAGCCAAAATCTGATGTCTTCGACGGTAAAGAATAATATTAACCGGATAAAATACCTGCTGAGGAAAGCCCATCGTTTGGGCTATGAGGTAGATTCTGTCGTTGAAGACTTTAATGTTCCAGACGAGGAAGGAAATGCCGTATTTCTTACGATGCGCGAAGTTTACAAAATTCATCGTTACACGAATTTAACCCCCAGAGAGATAGAAATAAAGGATTATTTTATTATCGGGTGTTTGACTGCCCTACGTTTTTCCGATTATTCCCGCCTTCGACCTAAAAATTTTATCCGAAACAAAATTGTAATTAAAACGAAAAAGACAAATACTCCAGTCCAAGTGCCCATGCATCCAGTGGTAAGAGAAATCATTCAGAAATACAACAAAGAATTACCCCCAGCACCTTCTGCACAGCATTTCAATCGACAGATTAAGAAAATTTGTCGGAAGATCGGATTTAAAAAGAAAGTGTTGTTTGAGCGTCAGATCGGACTGCTGCGAGTTTCAAAACTCATTCCGAAATATCAGTTTATCTCCTCACATACTGCTCGCCGGTCTGCGGCAACAAACATGTATCTGGCCGGAATTATGCCGTTCAGGATCATGTTGATTACCGGGCATAAAACAGAAAAGTCGTTTTTCAAATATATCAGAATCACTCGCGAAGAGAATGTAAAAATATTGGCTAAACACAAGTTCTTTGCAGAAGATAAAAGGAAAAATAAGCGGTATTTAAAAGGTATTTAATTCGTATTTAAAACGCAGAAAGGGAAATCTTTCTGCGTCTTTAAAATTTGTACATTTCGTTTTCAAAAACTGCACATTTCGTTTTGCCGATTATACTTTTTATACTTTTGCCAAGTGCTGTTCCGGGGGTATAAAAAAAACGGAGGCATGCTCAATCCGGTAAGAATAATACACATTTAAAGTCTGGAAAATGTTTTTAGAAAATGCCAATCGGGCAGGATGGGTCGAAGTCATTTGCGGATCCATGTTTTCAGGTAAGACGGAAGAGTTAATCCGGCGCCTGAAACGGGCTCAGTTTGCCAGACAACGGGTGGAAATTTTCAAACCGCAAATAGACATCCGGTATTCGGAAACGGATGTGGTTTCCCACGATGACCACGCCATACGCTCTACGCCGGTTGAAAATTCGGGAAACATTCTTTTGCTGACCGGGGAGGTAGATGTTGTCGGGATTGATGAAGCCCAGTTTTTTGATACAAACATTGTCAATGTATGTCAACAATTGGCGAACCAAGGCATCCGGGTTATCGCTGCCGGTCTGGATATGGACTACTTGGGAAAGCCTTTTGGTCCCATGCCTCAACTTATGGCCATTGCCGAATATGTAACAAAAGTACACGCCATCTGTGTGCATTGCGGCAATCTGGCACACCACTCCCACCGGCTGGCCAATAACGACAAGTTAGTCATGCTGGGAGAGCAAGACACGTATGAACCCCTATGCCGCCATTGTTTCAATAAAAAGCAACGGGAAGAAAAAAACGAACCGTCTACGCCTCTCCCTCAAAACTGAGAGACTCCACCTGTTGCATTCTTTCAAGCAGAACAGGCAGCAGTTTACGGCGTAAAGCCAATGTCATACGACATTCCAATTCAAAGTTACGCTCCAGCACGACAGGCTCCATCTCTTTAATGATACGCATCACGTCATTCAGAACAGCATAGCTGAATTTTATTTTTACCACTTCGTCTTCTGTCTTTTCCACCACAATTGCATGGTCAAGGACATCAGCAGCAGCTGTACGGTAAGCATTTATCAACCCTGACACACCCAATTTAATGCCACCGAAATACCGCACAACCACAATCAGAATATTCGTCAGATCGTTTGAAACAATTTGTCCCAATATCGGTTTTCCCCCCGTAGAGGAGGGTTCTCCATCATCATTTGCCCGGAACTGCAACTTATCAGCCCCCAGACGATAAGCATAACAATGATGCCGTGCATCATAATATTTTCCCCGTAAATCCTCCAATATGGTTTTTATCTCTTCTTCGGTATATACAGGAAAAGCCAAGGCAATGAACTTACTGCCTTTTTCCTTATATAGTCCTTCGGCTTGCGCTTCTATCGTTTTATAGGTATCTTCCATAAAAAATCAGGGTTTGAAAACGGAGCCTTCCTCCGCATTCAAACCCTAAATATAAACATCTGCTGCAAAATTAACAGCTACAATACAACTTTTTCTGCAATTCTTCTACTTCAATTCTGAACTTACGGTCTGTCTCCATCATGTCATTGACCACCTTACAGGCATACAACACCGTTGCATGGTCTTTCTTCCCTATCTGGCTGCCGATAAAAGACAAGGAGGCCTTGGTATAGCTTTTACAGAAATACATCGCCAGATAGCGTGCTTGTACAACCTCCCGTTTCCGGGTTTTTGTCTGCAACAATTCGGGTTCAATATTAAAGTGTTCACATACCACCTGCTGTATTCTGTCAACCGTCAAATCTTCCGCCTGCCGACGCACTGTTTTGCCCAACACATCCCTCACCAGCCCCACTGTCAAATCCTTACGGTTAAACGTTGCCTGGGCAAGCAGAGAAATCATGGTTCCTTCCAACTCCCTCACATTGTTGTCCACATACTTGCAGATATATTCTATCACGTCAGGAGCAAACTCGATACCGTCTTTTTTCGTCTTATAAAGCACGATTTCCTTGCGGGTCTCAAAATCGGGAGACTTAATTTCAGCAGACAGGCCCCATTTAAACCGGGACAACAGCCGGTCTTCAATGCCGCTCAATTCTGCCGGTGCTTTATCGCATGTCAGGATCAACTGTTTTCCTAACTGCTGAAGATGATTAAAAATATGGAAAAACGTATTTTGTGTTGCCGTTTTGCCTGCCAGTTCATGGATATCATCCAGAATCAGCACATCAATCAATTGATAAAAATGCAGGAAGTCATTGATTTCATTTTTCCTCACGGCTTCCGTAAACTGGGTCTGGAACAAATTGGTAGATACATACAAGACCACCTTTTCCGGAAAATTCTGTTTCACTTCCAAACCAATAGCCTGAGCCAGGTGAGTTTTTCCCAATCCGGAACCGCCATAAATAAGTAACGGATTGAACGCCGTCCCTCCGGGATTCTTTGCAATCGCCGTCCCGGCAGATTTTGCCAGACGGTTACAACTTCCCTCAATAAAACTCTCCATCGTATAGGCGGGATTCAATTGCGAATCTATCTGTAAACGGTTATTGACTCTTTCAAAAGGATTTTTCAGACCGATCTGGTTCGGTTTGTCCAGATATATCGTATTGGTTTCCGGTTTTTTTAGCGGAGCGGAAGACAATGTAGTAGTCAGCGGAGCCTTTTGCTGATTTTCCACCACTACCGAATACTCCAGTTTTGCATTGGGACCAATCACCGCTTTCAAGGAACTGCGCAAAATATCAATGAAACGTTCTTCCAAACATTCGTAGACATAGTTACTGGCCACCTGAATCGTCAACACATCATCCTTAAACTTTAAGGCACGGATTGGCTCAAACCATATCTTAAAAGTCTTAGGAGGTAACTGCTCTTCTATCAATTTCAAACACCTCGCCCAGATATTTCTACAATTTTTTTCCATAATATTCTGCTATACAGATATTTCTAATTTTGCTTCTGTTCCTTATTTTGCGAATGCTAAATTCTCAAAAAAAAGTAGATAAAAAAAATGAGCTTTCTATTGATTTTTATCAGAAAACGCTTACGGTTTATATATCAGTTGTTTATATTTAAATCCATGTATATCAATACATTGAAAAACAGAAAACAACAACAAGGAACAGACTTTTCAAGCAACCAAATTTATCAAAAAAGTGTTTCATTCCCCTCTTTGTTTCATGCCTAATCCTTTAAATCTAAAGCTCCCCTCTCCTGTAAACGAAATACATAATAAACACACCGTTTATTACATTATGCTAACGAACAATCTTCTCTAAATCCGACTATTTAGAATGGTTCTACTTTTTAATTTTGATTTATTTTAACAATAAATGAATGTTCGAAAGATTTTTTAACACTATCATATTCCCTTTCAGCCGCTCTGAGGGTACGATAGGTTCCGATCATATAAAGGAACTGTCCGTTTCTCCTAAGTAGCTCCATCTGAGGATATTTCACCAAAAGCGGAGCATCCGGAGACAACGGTTTATCTGCGGAATAAACCACAATACCATAAGCATCCTCTTTCGATTTTTTGGAAGAAAAATCAAAAACGGACAGACTGACAAACTTTTTAGGATTAGCTCTGAATTCTGTCAAAAGTCTATTCAGATTTTCGCTGACAGCAACCAGATTATAATACAGGTCATCGTTATTTACCGCCTCTCCCAACGTTCCTTTTCCACGATTGATTTTCCGGGTAATCGAATCCACTTCCGCCAGAATGTGATCCAAACGCCTCAAGGCACACCCCAAATCTGCCGCCTGCAAAGTATCCGACAAAGCTGAAATATTATTCAGACTCCTTGATATATTATCATTGTTCCGCTGTAAATTATCTGTAATACTGTTTATATTGGCCAATATATTGGAAATACGGTCCGCCTGTCCTGTAATCAACCCATCCAAACTTCCCGAAGCATTTTCCACATTTTCCAACGTACGCCGGATACTTTTGAAACTCCCTTCTATACCTCCTTTCGTCCTGTCATTAAACAGTCCTTGCAACACGGTCAAAACCGTATCCAAGGAAGTCATGATATTTTCCGCTTTATTTTTCAATGGCAGAATCTGTTGATTGACCTGTTCCAGCAACCCCAGTTCAAGCTGTGTCCGAAGCGTATCCCCGCTCTCGGCATAGTGCAGAGCGTCTCCCGGCTCGATATTTATTGCCTTGGATCCCATCAAATCGCTATTCTGAATAGCAGCAACAGAATTGGCCGGGATTTCAAGCCCCTTTTTAATGGAAAATTGCACCAACACGTGTTCATAACGCGGGCCGACGAAACGAATGTCATTGACCTGTCCCACATGATAGCCCCGGTACACGACACTGCTCGACACTTTCAGCCCATCCACCTGGTCATATACCCCGTAAAAAACATTGTTCCTGTCAAACAAAGCACGGGCTTTTAAAAAATTGATTCCCCAAATCAGAATGACAATCGCACCAATAGCCGTCACGGCCAGTTTTACTTCTCTCTTAATCTTCATTGTTATTTTAATTTCTTTTCCAGTATTTTAGCTTCTCCTATTTTTATTAATTTCCCGTTATATACTGCAATCACAAAACAGTCTTTCACTTTTTTACGGATACGCTCCAAATTTTGCAACACTTCTTCGTAACTATCTGTTTTCCCCGTATAATACCGGTAACGGTCTGCCGTTTTCAATTCACTCACCCGACCGGAATAGCCCAATTCCCCGGCATCTTTTATCTTGCTGCTCGCCGATGCGATTTGAACGGCATAAAACAAACCGTCTGTTCTCTCCGGAGTCCCCACTTTTTCCCCCTCTTCCTGCTCCGTTTCATCTGAATGATCTACCAATACCGCCGAATTACGTTCCAATTCTTCCTTATATGCCGTAAAAGCTTTTGCCACAGAGCGGGCAATTTTATTCTGCCCGTCAGCCGTGTTCAGAAAACGTTCCTCCTCCGGGTTACTTATAAAACCCATTTCTATTAATATAGCGGGCATGGCCACGTCCTTCAACACCAGATATCCGGCCTGGCGCACACTCCGGTCCGCATTGTGTGTGGCGCTAATCAGCTCATCCTGTACAAAACCGGCTATACGAAGACTATTTCCTAAATACAAATTCTGCATCATGGAAAAGATGATATAAGATTCCGCCCGGGAAGGATCAAAACCGGAATATTTCACACTGTAATCGTCCTCGTACTTAATCACCTCATTCTCTTTCATCGCCACTTTCAGGTTCGCTTCCGTCTTGTGCAACCCCAACACATAGGTCTCAATACCGCTAACGCTTTTATTATTAGGGACAGCATTCACGTGCAGCGACATAAACAAGTCGGCCTTATGCTTATTGGCAATCTTCCCGCGTTCGCCCAACTCAATGAACACATCCTTGTCACGGGTATAAACCACTTTCACATCCGGATGCTTCTCCCGGATCAGCTTACCGACTTTCAAGGCTACTTTCAGCGTGATATTTTTTTCATAACTCACTTTCCCCACACAGCCCGGATCCTTCCCCCCATGTCCGGCATCAATACAGATACATTTTATCTTGCCATAACTTTCCTGAGCACACACCGTCCCCTTAAAAGAGAGCATTCCCAAAAACAACAAAACTCCCACAATCCCGTATCGAAATATCATGATATTTTAAACTTTTTAAAAAGAATAATGAGCATTAACAATCAATATTTCTTACATTTGCCATCCCAAACAGAGAGTTGGCGGCAATTATATTCAATACAAAAATAATACAATAAATTGCAAATAAGAGAATATATACACCATTTTATTGCCTTGTGCTCCGTTTTCGTAACGCTGACACTACTACCGGCAACTCTCTCCGGACAAGCGAAAGCAGACACTCTACTTTCACGACCGATGCCTGTCTTAGCTCCTGATACTCTCATTATCCAGCAGGATAGTGTCGCCACAGACACCCTCCGACAAGACTCCGTAAAAAAAGAGAAACCGCTGTTTAATGACGTGATTTCCTACAGCGCAGACGATTCTGTACGTTTCTCCATTGATTTGAAAAAAGTATTCCTGTACGGAAATGCAACGGTAAAATACCTGAAAACCGAGCTGAACGCCCAGTATATCGAACTGGACATGGATAAAAAACAAGCTTTCGCTTCCGGTTTACCGGACACTTCGGGAACATTAGTCGGAACTCCGAAATTCAAAGACGGCTCCCAGGAATTTGAAAGCAAAGAACTCCGGTACAATTTTGAAACCCGCAAAGGTTTTGTCAAGGACATCATCACCCAGGAAGGCGAAGGCTATGTCCAGGGCAAGCTGACCAAAAAACTTTCCGACTCGGTATACTGCGTAAAAGAGGGTTGGTACACAACATGTGACCAGCACGACCATCCCCATTTCTATATCCGGATGAACAAAGCCAAGATGATCAAGGACAAAAAAGTCATTGCAGGCTTCTCCAATTTAGTGATTGAGGATGTCCCCCTCCCCATTGCCCTGCCTTTTGCCTTTTTTCCCATCACCAAGAAAGGGACTTCGGGTATTATCATGCCCACCTACGGAGAAGAACGAATGCGCGGATTCAATCTGAAAAACGGAGGATATTATTGGGCCATCAGCGACTACATTGACCTCTCCCTTACCGGAGACATCTATACCAACGGTTCATGGGGAGCCAACCTCATCACCAATTACCGCAAGCGTTACAAATTCAGCGGAAACCTCAATTTCTCCATGAGCCGCAACCATACCAGTGAAAAGGGGCTGCCCGACTACAATCAATCCAAAGACTGGTCGCTCCGCTGGAGCCATTCGCAGGACGCCAAAGCCAACCCATACAGCACCTTTTCCGCCTCGGTCGACATTTCGTCTTCCAACAACAACTACTACAACTCCACCTCCATCAACGATATTGCCAACCAACGCAAGCAATCCAGTATTTCGTGGAGTAAAAAATGGCCCGAAAAACCATTCAGCCTTACTGCGGCATTCAGCCACAACCAAAACAGCCGGGATTCCTCCATTTCCGTCTCTTTTCCGAACGTGAATTTCCGGATGACACAGATTTATCCTTTGCGGAAAAAAGGCAAATCCGGCAATTTGAAATGGTATGACAACATCGGAATATCCTATACTGCCGAACTGAGAAACAGTATACAAACCAAAGAAGACGAACTGTTCAAAACCTCTCTGGATAAATGGCGCAACGGTTTCAAACATTCCATTCCGCTGTCCACCTCTATTAACCTTGCGAAAGACGTATCGTTAAGTCCTTCATTCAACTATGACGGGGTATTGTTTTTAAATTCCATACGCAAAAGCTGGGAAAAAGACACAACGCTCGACGCCCAGGGAAGAGTACGCTTAGACACCATCAACGGTTTGCACTACGCCCACAACTACAACGCAAGCATTTCCTTGGGATACAATCCGACCGTATACGGTATGTTCATGTTTAAACCCAACAGTAAAATATACGCAATACGCCACGTTATCCGTCCCAGCATTTCCGTCTCCTACTCTCCCAACTGGGGCGTAAAAAGGGGAAAATACCGGAGAGTCTATTACGACGGCGACGGCAAAGCCCAGGAATATTCCATCTTTGAACAGGCTTTATACTCTATTCGGGAGACGCCCGAAAAATCAACGGGAAGCATCAGCCTCAGCATCGACAACAACCTGGAAATGAAAGTCCGGAACGATAAAGACACAACAGGAGAAAACGAATTCAGAAAAATCAAATTGCTGGAAAGTTTCCGGATTTCAACCAGTTATGACATGTTTGCAGACTCACTGAACTGGTCCTCCATTCGCTTGTCCGCACGTACCAAACTGTTTCATGACAAACTGAACATCGACCTGTCTGCTACCATTGACCCTTACCTGCTCACAGCAGATATGGTAAAAGTGAACAAATACGCAGGCGGATTGGGACGTCTGACTAACGTCAGCCTGACCTCCGGCTTCCAGTTATCTTCCGACAACGGGAAAAAGAAAGAAGAGAAAAACGAACAAGTGGGCGGATTCTACGACCGGTATATGGACTTTGAAGTGCCCTGGTCACTAAGTGTCGATTACAACCTGAGTTACAATAAAAGTTATTCCAGAAATCCAGAGCCGGGAGCACGAAAAGCTTTGGCAAAAGGGAACCTCACTCAGATGCTGCGTTTGAACGGTGACTTTTCGCTGACACCAAAATGGAAATTCGGATTCAGCACGGGCTACGACTTCGATCAACACGAGGTAACTGCAACCAGTTTCAACATCTCGCGCGACCTGCATTGCTGGGATATGACTTTTTCCTGCATACCGTTCGGAACGCACCAATCCTATAACTTCCAAATCAACGTGCGCTCCAGCCTGCTGAGGGATCTGAAACTGACCAAACGGGAATCGTGGTACGATTCCGGCAATTTTTACCGCTAAAAATCCGGGAAACCTGGCTACAAGGTCCCACTCTCTTCCATATATACTCTATCTCTCTTATACTACTCCTGTATCCAGCAGGTCGGGAGAAGTACAAGAGAAGTACAGGAAAGATAAAAGAGAGAGGGACTTTACAGGAAGATTCTACCTATTCACCATAGATTGCTATATCACAGAAAATTTGTCAGACGGCCCCTCTCCCATCATTCCCTCCTCTGCCGGACAACTTCATAAATCATGACGGCAGCGGCGGCTGAAACATTCAACGATTCTATATTGCCACTCATGGGTATCTTGACTTGTTCGGTGACAATGTTCAATATTCCTTCATCAATTCCTTTATCTTCCGAGCCCATCACTATCGCCAGCGGAATTTTCATATCCGTTTCCGTATAATATTTTTCTGCCTTTTCCGTAGCAGCATACACCTGCATGCCCTGCTGGAACTTCAGTTCCCTCACCAATTTTTTCAGATTCAGTACCCGACACACCGGAATATGATACAAAGCTCCCGCCGACGTCTTAATCGCATCGGATGAAATCTTTGCCGAATTTTTATTGGGGATGACAATCGCATCTACACCCGCACATTCCGCTGTACGGGCAATAGCGCCGAAATTCCGCACATCCGTAATCCGGTCCAATATAAGGATAAAAGGCACCTTACCCCTGGCTTTTACTCCCTCAATCACTTCCTGTATATCCTGGTAAGGAACGGGGGAAACTTCTGCCAACACCCCCTGGTGATTCCGGTCGGCAAAAGGACGGAAAACCTCATCGGGAACATATTGAAAAGGGATATTGTTTTCTTTCAGCAGAGAAAAAAGTGTCTGGAACAGTTCCCCTTTTATTCCCTGTTTCAACATCACTTTATCGATTTCTTTTTCCTGCTGGATAGCTTCTATCACAGCCCGGATACCGAATATACATTCCTGTTTGTACTTGGCCATACTATATTGATGAATTAATATTAATTTCCACTTTGTTTTATACTTTCCAGCTTCTCCTGCGCCTGCTCCCATTCTTCCATACACCGATCCAAGGTTTTCCGCGCTTCGTCATAATCTTTATAGAGCTGCTCCCCGGTCTGTCCCTCCGCCATGCGGCTTTCCATTTCCGCAATCTTTTCTTCCCATCCGGCAATTTCTTTCTCCCACCGTTCAATCTGCTGCTCAGCTTTCTTTATCTCGCGGTTCCATTGCTTGCGTTCCTCAAACGACATCCGGCTTTCAGTCTCCTCTTTTGCCTCCGTCTCCTTCGGAAGTGCCACCTGATTCCGTTTTTTCCACTTCTCATACTCACTGAAACAAGCCACTTTCTTGGCTTCCAGAAAATCATTCACCCCACCCAGATACTCCTTGATGCCATGATTGGCAAACTCAAACACCTTGTCTGCCAGTCCGTTCAGAAAATCCCGATCGTGTGAAACCACAATCACCGTCCCTTCAAAATTACGGAGCGCCTCTTTCAGAATATCTTTGGTGCGCAAATCCAAATGATTGGTCGGCTCATCCAGAATCAGCAGATTATAAGGTTCAAGCAACAGGCGAACCATTGCCAGACGCGTTCTTTCTCCTCCGGACAACACCTCCACTTTTTTATCCACATCCTCACCGGAGAATAAAAACGCCCCCAATATATCCCGTATCTTTTTCCGGATTTCCCCGACAGCCACCCGGTCTATCGTGTCCAGCACCGTTAACCGGGTATCCATCAAATCAGCCTGATTCTGAGCAAAATATCCGATATTTACATTATGTCCGATTTTCAAACTTCCTTCATAAGGAATTTCATTCATAATCATCTTCACCAGCGTGGATTTTCCTTCACCGTTCTTGCCGACAAACGCTACTTTTTCCCCCCGCATGATGTCGATATTCAACTCCTCCAGCACCAACTTTTCTCCGTAACATTTTCTCAATCCCCGTCCGCTGACCACCACCTCCCCGGAACGCACCGCCGGCTGAAAACGGATATTAATGCGGGCTGTGTCCTCCTGCTCTACCTCTATGCGGTCGATTTTTTCCAACTGCTTAATCCGGGACTGTACCTGCACCGCCTTTGTCGCTTTATAGCGGAACCGCTCAATAAACTCCTCGGTATCCTTAATCTGTTTCTGCTGATTCTCATACGCCCGCAACTGCTGTGCAATCCGCTCCTTTCTCAATTCCGTAAAACGGGTGTAAGAGACTTTATAATCGTATATTTTCCCCAGCGAGATTTCCACCGTACGGGTGGTTACATTATCCAGAAATGCCCGGTCATGAGACACCAGTACCACCGCTCCCGGATAGGTCTGCAAAAAAGATTCCAACCACGAAATGGACTCTATATCCAAATGGTTGGTCGGCTCGTCCAACAAGAATATATCCGGTTTCGCCAGCAGGATTTTCGCCAGTTCGATACGCATCCGCCACCCCCCGCTGAATTCTTCACATTTCCGCTCCATATCCTCTGCCGTGAATCCCAGCCCTTTCAACACCACTTCCACTTCGCCATTAACATTTCCCTCTCCCCTTATCGCCAACTGTTCATTCTTTTCCGTGATGTGATGCAGCAACTTCGCATAAGCCTCCGACTCATAGTCCGTACGCTCTGCCAATTCCAGATTCAGGCGTTCCACCTCATCGCGCAAAGCGAACAAATCGGCAAACGCTTTTTCCGCCTCTCTCCGGACAGTATTCCCGTCCTTATAAATCATCGTCTGAGGCAAATAGCCCATCCGCACTTCTGCCGATTTGGAAACAGTCCCTTCTGTAGGTTCTTCCACACCCGCCAATATTTTCAACATCGTGGACTTCCCGGCTCCGTTTCTCCCCGTCAACCCGATACGATCCTTCTTGTTTATCAGAAAAGACACCCTGTCCAACAAAATAAAACCACCGAAAACGACACTTACATTATTTACTGAAATCATACTCCTGGTTGATAAAATCGTACAAAGATAGGAAATAAAGCCAAAAGCCTACCGATAAACAGGCGAGCTTATAAAGAATCTTCCGGACACACCGCATAACCAGTCCGAGTTGTCCCTCTAAGATGCAGGAAGTATTTCCCTCCGGCGCTTTTCTTAAAAAAATTACTACTTTTGGACTTTGAAACCAATCCTAATTCAAAATCAAATGAATATCAAAATCCTTTTATTACTGTGTTGTCTGGCGACAACTCTTCATGTATTTGCTTCAAAAGATAAAATTTACCCTACGCCCCAGTCTTTGATTCAGACAGGAAAAACGATCACCCTGAACACTCCTGTCTTTGTCAACGGAATGACGGAAGCCGATTCAACCGCTGTGCAACAGCTCTGTCAGCTTTTCAACACAGGGAAACAAAAAAAGAACTATACCATTCACATCGGAGAACGGGGCGACAAAGCCGTAAAAAAATATGTTCGCCAGATTCCCGAAGTCAACGGGGGCTACTATTTGTCTATACAGCCGGAACAAATGATTATCGCCGGACACGACGAAAGAGGTACATTTTATGCCATTCAAACACTGAAACAACTCTTAAACGGCAATACCCTGCCGGAAGTTGAAATAAAAGATTTCCCCGCAGTTGCTTACCGCGGGGTTGTGGAAGGTTTTTACGGACAACCCTGGAGCCACGAAGACCGCATCCGGCAACTCCAATTCTACGGAGAAAACAAACTCAACACATACATCTACGGTCCCAAAGACGACCCCTACCACAGCTCCCCCAACTGGCGGAAGCCTTATCCGGAAAAAGAAGCCCGCCAAATCAGCGAACTGGTAGCCTTGTCCAAAGCTAACAAAGTCGATTTCGTGTGGGCCATCCATCCGGGACTGGATATTCAGTGGAATGAACAAGACCGTCAGGCTCTCTTGAATAAATTTGAAAAAATGTACGAATTGGGCGTCCGTTCTTTTGCTGTTTTCTTTGACGATATTTCGGGCGAAGGTACAAACCCGGTACGCCAGGCAGAGCTGCTGAACGCCATTCAGGACCAGTTTATCGCACAAAAAGAAGACGTAACTCCTCTGATTATGTGCCCCACCGAATACAACAAAAGCTGGTCGAATCCGAAAGAAGGTACCTACCTGGACATCCTGGGAGAAAAACTGCATCCCTCCATCATGATTATGTGGACCGGCGACCGGGTAATTTCAGACATTACCTGCGACGGCCTGCAATGGATCAACAAACGCATCAAACGGCCGGCATACGTGTGGTGGAACTTCCCCGTCAGCGACTACGTGCGCGACCATCTCCTGATGGGTCCGGCATACGGGCTGGACTTACAGGCAGGTCCGCTCATGTCCGGTTTTGTATCCAACCCCATGGAACGTGCCGAAGCCTCCAAAATCGCCATTTTCGGGGTAGCCGACTACTCCTGGAATCCGGAAAAATACAATTCCGATGCAGCTTGGAAAGCAGCCATACAAAACGTTATGCCCCGTGCCACGGCAGCGCTGCACACCTTTGCCTCCCACAATTCAGACTTAGGGAAAAACGGACACCGGTACAGACGGGATGAATCCGTAGAAATCAAACCCGCAATGGAAAAATTCCTTTCCGTTTTCAAACAAGGGCAAATTCCACAAAACACCCTGGAACACATCCGGAAAGAATACAAAAAAATAGCCGAAGCTCCGGCACAAATAACAGGTTCAAACGATAATCCGACACTGGTCAATGAAATCCATCCCTGGCTCAAACAATTTGAAATTTTGGGCAAGGCGGGACAGAAAGCCCTGGATTTAGCGGTTCTGACCTCCGGCGGACTGACCGAAACATACTGGCAGAAATACCTGGAATTGCAGGAACTGGAACAACAACGCAAACAGGTTGACAAAGCCTACAACCAAAATCCCTACCAACCGGGAGTCAAAACCGGCTCATTAATCATGCAGCCGTTTATTGACAGCCTCCGGATAATCAGTGAACAACATCTTTTTAAAGGGAAAGGGCTCTCGCCATTAACTGCAAATGCAGAAGTATTCACGACCATTCAGCAGATTCAGAACCTGCCGATACAAAGCGACAAGGAAACCCTTTCCATTTCACCCGCGCTGGAAGTAATCCGCATGGCACCCAAACAATATGTCGGGATTGCGCTTCCCTATACTCTATCCCAAGCCCTGCTGGAAATTAATCTGAACATACCGGCAGCCCTCCAATGGGGCGCCGTACAAATTTCCACTGACGGTAAAACCTGGGAACCGCTGCATGCCGAAGAAAAAGAAAGGAACATAACGGCTCAGATACCGGAAAACCATTCTTTCAAATACGTGCGCTTTGTCAACAATAGCCGCCAATCCAGGGAAATATATCTGAAAAAATTCAGCTTACAGTCCCCGCAACTTTTGGACGGCTCCAACAACATGGCACTGATAGAAGACCACAAACTCAGTTCAGCTTACCGGATTGAGAAATCCCAAACCATAGAAATCAGTAATCCGTCTGCCCACAAACAAACGGAATATATTCTATTGTCTGATTTGAAACCGGGAGCTGCAATAAAAATCACAGGAAAAACAGACCGGAATCAAGAAACAGAATTGGGTATCATTCATTCCGCATTCGGAGTATTTACCTGTCCGGAAAACATATCCACCCTCCGGCTGGAAATCACCACTACCGCTCCGCTCCATCTGTATGAACTGATAAATAAGAATTAAACAAAGAAGAGCCGAAACGTGATAATCATCCTTTCGGCTCTTCTTCTTTACACCTTTATCCGCGCAATTCCCTCTACTTCAACCAACAACTCTTCGCGACAGACATCCGCCAACAAATAAATGACGGGAAGTCCCGCCAACTGCCCGCCGATATATGCTTCCACAGCCTCTAAATCGTCCGGATATTTCAGATATACCCGAATCATCAACAACACCCCTTCCCCTGCAACTCCTTTACTCTGTAAATTCTTTCCGGAAATCAGATAGTTGATATTCTCCAGAGTGATCCCCATTTGCGGCAATACTCCTACTTCTGTCAGGCTTTGCTCTCCCCGGATGGCAGCCGTTCCCGATACATAAATCATCCTCTCATTTCCCGACTCCAATACCCGTGCCCGTTCAAACTTAGGGGTTATCTTACCCAAATCTGCAGACAACTTCCCCAACAATACCTGCTGCGAATAAGCATGCGCAGCTATTTGCAAAGCATTGTCCAAAGGCACACTCCGACATTCCGGTCCTTCTGTTTTTACAGCAGTGAAATCTATCACGACTCCGCCCCATTGCATTCCGATACCCGTAGCAGCGGGGTAACCGTTATTCCAGGTTGCCGAAGCATAAAAACTGCTCCGGGCTTCATTAAATGCCTGGTAACGTTGACACTCCCCGTCAAACTCCGTAATACGCTCCAAATAATTCCATTGTCTGACAATTGCATCCACGGCAAACCCCTCCTCAACCAAAACCGCCCTCATCTGCTCCATAGCTTCTTCCGCCTGCTTTCTGACCGGAGAATCTACATCACGGCCACTCATCCCTCCGGCTATCAGTTCACGATAACTTCGTCCCCGCAAAAGCACATAAGGTAAATTCCGGTATACTTTGTATACCACCTCCCCCTCAAAAGAAGCATCCACCCGATGCACCTCCACAGCCAAATCAGCCGTCAGAGGCCGCTGTGCAATATAACTGAAAGCGGGACAACACTTCCCGAAATGGGCATGGACCTGTCTTTCAAGTTCCCTTTTCTGATTCCGATACTCCTGATTATCCCGCGGACTTCCCCAAAACACCAAGCGGACAATTTTCTCGTCCCCCCCGCATTTTTCTAACAATTCACCCACCAATGAACTGAAATCTTTTCCTCCGACCGTATAAATACTACACTTCATAATTCTGTCAATCTACCTGTATATACTCCCCTTCCGCACTCGTTGCCAAGTCATAAGGGGAAATCTTAATCTCATCTTCAACAAACACCGGCACATTATAGGACTTCAATAAAGGCTGATCCTTTTCAAATGCACTCTGAGGCAATAAGAAAGGCTTGGCCATACTTCCGTTCTCATCCACATACGAAAAATAGAGCCGTGTAAACACACCATCCTCCCGCCGGCTACTGAACACGACCCATCTCCCGTCCGAAGACCAGGAATGAAAACTTTCCGTTTCCTCACTGTTGGCCTCCGATGGCACCAACTTCCCGGTTCTCAAATCCAGCATACACAAATCCGCCTCCTTATGCCATATCGGGAAACAACCGTAATCGGACTCTGTAAACAACAGAAAATTCCCATCCGGAGACACCCGGGGAAACACACAGCTCCCGTCCGTAGAAAAAACCGTATCTGCCTTTATCCCGAACTGCCGCCGCTGCTCATCGAAATCCACCCGGCAAATATGATATTTCAACGCCTTAAAATCCGTATAGGTAGCGGCTGAATCCGCCCGGCTAAAATAAAGACTTTTCCCGTCCGGACTCCATGCCGGATAGGTTTCAAAATACCGTTTCGTACCGATAACCCCTGTATCCGTTACCACCTCATTTTTTTCGACATCATACAAAACAATATCCGAATCCCGGTCATACACCTCTATCTGCTTTTCTTTCTGCCCATGAAAAAACTGGTGTGTGATATTGGTGGAAAAAGCAATGTACTTTCCCGAAGGATGCCAGGCAGGATAAGTAAACGTAGTCAAAGTATGGGGAGTACGGGTATTCAGACGCTTCACCACACCCTCCGTTATCAACAGTGTCCCTCCGGCTTCACCCCTCATATGAAACACAAAACGTTCCGGATTCCCCCGGTCAAAAGTATGGCAATTCATGCAATTATTACGGGTCAGACGGTTCTCCATAATCGCTTTTTCCTCAAAATTCGTCAGATTCCGCTGATACAATCCCATCCCGGACCAACGCTCATATCCCGGCTCAATCAAACGATAAGCCACATAATCATCTATCGGGACATTTTTCACCTGCCAGCAAAAAGGTGCAAACTTTTTCCATTTTCCCGCATATTTTCCAAACACCTCCACCCGTACACATCCCTCAGCCTTCACTGCTTCCGATAATAAAGCTTTCCACTTCTTCTCTGAAAAAATGAACTCACCATCCCCTTCACATCCATACTTCTCCACCTCTCCGACAAAAAAACGAACAGCCGCTTTTTCACAGGAATCGGTCAGATAAAAATTCAACGGCGCAATATTGACAGGTATCGTTACCCCGGTATAATCCGGCGAAATAGCCGGTAGTCCCACAACTTCCTCATACCCGGAGGGTTGCTCACCACAACCGGCACACAACAGCATAGCCAACCCGTAAATTAAATATTTCAATTTCATGAACCCTTTTTCTTAAAATGCATGTAATACCAATACGTGTTTCCGAAGTCATTAGCCAACAAACGGGCAGCCTCCGGATTCTTCTGCAACTTTTTGTAAGCACTGGAATAGAGACTCAATCTCCTGAATTGCTCCACCGATATTCTATACTTTTCCAAAACCGCCTTATCCAAGCCCGATTGCAGCACAATAAAAAGAGCCTCCTCATAATGCCGGGGCAATCTTCCCGCTGTCCCTGCCGGATAAAATCGGGCAAAAAAATGATAAAACACGGGAATCTGCTTCTCCAGAAGGCAAGCTGTCAGCAAATATTCCTGCAACACTTTATTGTCCGGATTCTGCTGTTGCATATTTATCAAATCCACGACCGAACCGGAAAATCCCGGATAAAAATCGGGACCGGAAGAAGGAGCTGAAGGGGCAAAAGCAACCAACTCCCGCAACCTTCCTTCTGCCCAGCTCCGATAAAATAAAGAATGACTCAACTGAACAAATATCTTTTTAGCCGCCTCCGGTTTTTCAATACGCACCAACAACTCGGCCATACGCTTCAATACATGACCGGAAACCTGTCCCGCCCTACAATTATAAGCCTCAAAAAGATACCGGTATGCCTCATTATTTTGCCCCAACTGATAAAAAATTTCATGTCCGAACAAATTGACAAGGTAATTGGCACCGGCAGGCAAGATCAATCCTTCCGCCCCCACCTGCGGATAATCAAACATACGCTCTGCCAAGTCACCTTCTTTTGCCAAAGCCAGATTATTAAGAGCCACAAACGTCGGTATTTCATACCGAACCTCAGCAGCCAGATCCGACATCTCTTTCCAGCTTCCCTTTGCAACGGCCAATTCCGCATGCAAAAGAGCCTCCACCCCAGGACGATAACAGTATCTCCGCAAAACCGCCACACAACCTGTTAAAATAAAAGCCCCCACTACCATCTGCAAGATTTTACCCCTTAACCGCTCAGGCCTCCAATCCGGCAAAATTTTTCCCGCCACCAACATACCGGTAAACCCATAAAACAGGATTCGGGCTTCTACCACTACCTGAGTGCGGGAAGCATCCGGAAAAAACTCGTACAACCAAGCATAAGGCATCAGATATACATACCTCCAAAACCACCATACCCCGACAACAAAAATCAACCCGCCAACTATCATCCGCCACTTCTCTACCGACTTCCTACCCCATATCTCTCCGGCAAAGCACAACAAATAAAACAACAGGAACAGTCCTCCCCCTAAAAGCAATAACAGGCAAGGAGACAGGAGACAGAAAAGCACCTCGTTGAATTTTCTGTTTTTTATCCTCCCCCAAAAAGCAAGTAAAGCAAAAAAGAATACGACCCTTAACGTTTCACCAAACAAAAAATCATAATTCATTTGCAGTCCCAACAATCCGAAAGCCGGCAGCCAAGTCCAGATATACCATTGTCTGAAAACACCCCATTGTCTGAAAAGAGAAGCCACACTGTGTTGCACAGCCCAAAGAGCCAAGACATTCAATAAAATTCCCACCCACAGGTAACGAAAAAACTGCATCATAAAGAAGCCTGCATATTCACTCCATCCGCCCGGCTTCCAGGCATACTGCTTCCAAAAAGCTGTCGTAAAAAGAAAAAGATTGTAATTCTCCTGATAAAATACGTGATGGGGATATAAAAAATACCAAAATCCGGCTACCAAAAACAACAACACACAAAATAATCTTTTCCGGAAAACCTCAGAAAATAAACACACCTCCATCTTACTTCAATTAAAACACACCACAATAAATCTTCTGTCCAAACTTACATCATTTCACGCACTTCCCCTATTTCCGGGACACTTCCCACTTCAACTCCTCCGCACCCGCATCAAACGCAAGTTTCCTTGCCAACACAAAAAGATAATCAGAAAGCCGGTTTATATAACGAACGACCCTGTCATCCACATCATATTGTGCAGCAACATCCAACACCCGTCTCTCTGCCCGCCTGCAAACCGTCCGCGCTATATGTGCAAACGACGAAGCCTGCTCCCCCCCAGGTAAAATAAAATGGGTCATAGGAGGCAGCGTCTCGTCCATCCGGTCCATAGCCTTTTCCAAAAAAGCTACATCCTCGTCCGTAACCGCCAAACCGCTCCGAACCTCTTTGAGCGACGTATCTGTCGCCAAATTTCCACCTACGGAAAAAAGAATATTCTGTATCACAATAAGCTGTTCATTCAACTCCGGCGCAACAGGAAAGGAGCGGATCAATCCCAGATAACTGTTCAATTCATCAACAGTTCCATAAGCCTCTAAACGCACACTGTTTTTCGCGACACGGGTTCCTCCGATCAGAGAGGTCTGCCCCTTATCTCCGGTTTTCGTATAAATTTTCATTCTTCTCCGGTTTATACTTCAGTTCTACAACATCAGATGATAACTTCCCTTCTGCAATTTCTCATCAAACAGCAAAATGCCATACCACATCATATCCACTCTCACATTCGCTTTCCCGGCCAATGACCTCCAAAGCGAAGCATTAAAGCTGTTCTTATGTATATCGGAAATAAAGACACATTGTTTCTTCTTTCCTATCATTTCCAATAGCTCTTTTTCCCGCCCCTTCAACAACACCCGACACTCCCGCCCGATATAAACCATATCCGCATCCCCACCAGCCTCCAAACAGTTATATTTTATCTGTTCCGCACCATCCAGACTTTGCAAATAAAGCCCCAATAGTTCACTTCTCTGCGTAAAGCAAACCACATTCCGTACTTTCAGGAACACAGCTATCCGGAACAATAAACGGTAAAAACGCCGTTCCCGGTACCCAGTACCTGCCTGCCGTTCCGCCCCCTCCGGATAAACAAACACACGACGCCTGTCCCGGATAACATTCAAAATAAAATTAAACATAAAAGGAGAATGCACACCATATCCCCGTTTGTGTCGGAAACGGACAGCATGTTTCACCCTTTCTTTCAAATATCTACCGATCATTTTTATATACTTGGCTTTGGAACCGGACAAGCCGTCCCAAACACGTAATTTCCTAACGAAAATAAAATATATTTCCGACTTCCTAAACGAACTCACATATTTTTTTTACTTTCGTTCTCCGGTAAAAAAGAATCCTGCGGCACAATTGGAAATAGCTGGTTTAAATATCAAATACTTGCCCGGTGTGGGCGAAAAAAAAGCAGCCATACTGCGTGAAGAACTCAATATCGAAAGCTACGAGGACTTGCTATACCATATTCCCTACCGCTACATCGACCGCTCACGCATCTACCCCATTCATGAACTGAACCCGCAACTCCCTTATATCCAAATCAAAGCACGCATACGCGACTTAAAAATGATCGGAGCCGGAAAAAGTCAGCGCATGGTTGCCACAGCCTATGACGAAAGCGGAGAACTGGAACTTGTATGGTTCAAAGGCCTGAAATACCTGCCCAGCCAAATAGAAGCAGGTAAAGAATACCTGATTTTCGGGCAACCCTCCTCTTTCAACCGGAAAATCAACATCGTTCATCCGGAAATAGACAGTTACGAAAAAATATCCCACCTTTTGGTCGGTTTTCAAGCGGTTTACCCGACAACAGAAAAGATGAAAAAAGCTTTTCTGAACTCAAAGGCCGTCAGCAAAATGCAGGCAGCCATTTTCCAGCACCTGAACGGGAAAATCCCTGAAACTCTCCCGAACTGGTTTTTACAAAAATACAAACTGATTTATCTCCACAACGCTTTATACAACATTCATTTCCCCACCTCTCCGGAAATGCTGCGCAAAGCCACTTTCCGGTTGAAATTTGAAGAACTCTTTTACATTCAGCTCAACATACTGAAGCTGAAATACAAACGCAAAACATATTTCAAAGGATGTACCTTTCCGCTCATCGGAGATTATTTCAACATTTTTTATAACCAATATCTTCCTTTCCCACTGACCAATGCCCAAAAAAGGGTGATCAAAGAAATCAGACAGGACTGCGGAAGCGGAAGACAGATGAACCGCTTACTCCAAGGCGATGTCGGAAGCGGAAAAACCCTGGTGGCAGTCATGTGCATGCTCATGGCACTCGACAACCACTACCAAACCTGCCTGATGGCTCCGACTGAAATTTTAGCCAACCAACATTTTGCCACCATTACGGAACTGCTACAAGACCTGCATATCAACATTGCCCTCCTTACCGGTTCCACTAAAAAGAAAGAACGCACCTTAATCCATGAACAGTTGGCAGACGGTTCGTTACAAATTGTTATCGGGACCCATGCTTTGCTGGAAGATGTCGTAACCTTCAACAATGTAGGACTTGTTATTATAGATGAACAACATCGGTTCGGGGTGGCACAAAGAGCCAAACTCTGGCACAAAAACAACATCCCCCCCCATGTTCTGGTCATGACCGCCACCCCCATACCCCGTACCCTGGCCATGACCCTCTATGGTGACCTGGACGTTTCCATCATTGACGAACTCCCTCCGGGGCGTAAACCCGTCACCACAATCCATTGTTATGAAAAAAAACAAAACGAAGTATTCCGGTTCATTGAACAGGAACTGAACAAAGGCAGACAAGCTTATATTGTATACCCGCTTATCTCCGAATCAGAAAAAATGGACTTCCGGAATCTGGAAGACGGATACGATCACGTCAACCAATATTTTCTCCCTCGCGGCTTCTCCACCAGCATGGTACACGGCAAAATGAAAGCCGTAGACAAAGACGAAGAAATGCGGCGTTTTGTCAATGGAGAAACACAGATACTGGTAGCCACAACCGTCATCGAAGTCGGGGTAAACGTCCCGAATGCGTCAATTATGGTAATTGAAAGCTCCGAACGATTCGGATTATCACAACTGCATCAGTTACGCGGACGCGTAGGACGAGGAGCAGAACAATCCTACTGCATCCTCATGACCTCATTCAAATTATCGAACGAATCACGTCAAAGAGTGGAAACCATGACTTCTACAAATGACGGTTTTGAGATAGCAGAAGCCGACCTCAAACTACGAGGCCCCGGAGATATCGAAGGCACACAGCAAAGCGGCCTTGTATGCAATCTGAAAGTAGCCAACCTCGGAAAAGACGGCCTCATACTGAACGAAGCCTCCCGGGTAGCCAACGAAATCTTAGAAAACGACCCGGATTTAAGCAAAGAGGAAAATTCCGTTTTCGCAGCACAAATCAAACGACTATTTAAAACCAAAATCAACTGGCGGTTTATCAGTTAAAAAAAAGATGGACGAATTACTTCACCCATCTTTTCTATTGGCAATATTCCTTAATTTTACTTTGCAGCCATCACCTCTGCCGGAATCAGATTCATATTGCTCTGGTCAAATACCAATGTCTTCTGGTTGGGCAAATAAGTGAATACACTCTTATCTTTCATTTCAACAACTTTCACTTTATTTTCACCTTCCATCAGATACCAGGCTTTTTCTTGCGGGAAATACTGGAAACTCACAGCATCCTCACCCTCTGCCGAAGCAACCGTCAGATTATTCTGTTTCTTAATCATTTTATACATCTGCCCTTCGTGCAATACATCCATCTCTTCCACCTCATCGGCATTCATGGCAATCGGGTTATTTCCACCCCAGAATTCAATGGAGTTAAAAATAAGCGCATCACCTAAACAAGCCAACTCATAAGCCGGCAAAATACACAAACCAAGGAATACCAACTCATTCACAAATTTACTGTTGGAAACTTCCCCATTCCAGCGATGCAACTTGCTGGTCAAAGCAAATGAACCATAGCATCCGGACATTAAAACACCCGTTGCTGCAATCAGAACAACTGTTGTTAATTTAATAATTACTTTTTTCATCGTTTCTCTTTTTTATTAGTAATCAATATTTATCTCTTTAACCTCTTGTTATTCGTATTATTCCCAAAAAAGTTTTACTGAAAACCTACTTAACTTTATCCCAGTCCTTCAACAAAACAAAGAATATCCCTTTTTAAGAGATACCGTATGTAAAACAAAAATACAAAAATTTTAACAATAACAATATTTGCAAAGCCAAATCCCGGTAGAATAAACGATATTTGTAAAAAAAGAGAGGCCGCATAACCTAAGTTATTTAGCCTCTCTTGACGAATAAAGCAAATTTATTTTTTCTTATAGAACTTATGAGGCTTAATCATCAGTTCCGGTTTCAGAAGCTGGTCCAGTTCCTCTTTGGTCAGCAACTTTTCTTCCAGTACCAAATCATAAACACTGCGATTTTCTTTCAAAGCCCGCTTGGCAATCCGAGACGAATTTTCATACCCCAAAGTCGGATTTAAAGCCGTAACAATACCGATACTGTTCAGCACCATTTCCCGACAATGCTGTATATTCGCTGTAATTCCCTCCACACACAATATTCTCAGCCGCTCCATCCCCTTTTGCAACATCTTGATGGAACTGAAAATAGCATGAACAATCACGGGTTCCATCACATTCAACTGCAATTGTCCGGCTTCTGCGGCAAAAGTAACCGTCAGGTCATTACCAATAATCCGGTAACAGATCTGATTCACCACTTCCGGTATCACCGGATTCACTTTACCCGGCATAATAGAAGAACCGGGCTGCATCGGAGGCAGATTAATCTCATTCAAACCGCAACGCGGGCCACTGGACAACAATCGCAGGTCATTGCATATCTTCGACAACTTCACAGCCATACGCTTCAAAGCCGAAGAATACATCACGGTCGATCCGGTATCCGGAGTAGCCTCGATTAAATTGGATGCCAACACAAACTCTCTGCCACTGATAATACGTAAATTCTTGATACATTTTTCAGAATATTCCGGCTCCGAATTAATACCCGTACCAATAGCCGTCGCTCCCATATTGACTTCTAGGAACAAACGCGCCATCTGATTCAAACGGTCAATTTCTTCTTCCAGATTGGCGGCAAAAGCCTCAAATTCCTGCCCCATCGTCATAGGTACAGCATCCTGCAGCTGAGTTCTTCCCATCTTCAACACTTCCTTAAACTCCTCCCCCTTCTGCCGGAAAGCCTGAATCAACAATTTCAATTCTTCCACCAGCTCATCATTCATAAAAATAAAAGCCAATTTAAAAGAAGTAGGATAAGCATCATTGGTAGACTGCGACAGATTTACATGGTTATTGGGATGACAATATTGATATTCCCCTTTCTTATGCCCCAACAACTCCAATGCACGGTTAGCCACCACCTCATTGATATTCATATTGGTAGAAGTGCCAGCCCCTCCCTGTATCAAATCAACCGGAAACTGATCGCTCAGTTTACCTTCAACAATCTCTTCACAAGCCTTTTGTATAGCTCCGGCAATATCATCAGGCAACAGCCCCAATTGCTGATTAGCCTTAGAAGCCGCCCATTTCACCATAGCAAGAGACTTCACATAATTCGGATAATCTCCAATCGTAATCCCACTGATATTCGCAAAATTTTCAATTCCTCTTAAAGTCTGTATCCCGTAATAAGCCTCTGCCGGCACCTCTTTTTCTCCCAGCAAATCATGTTCTATACGTGTTTTCATAGTATAAACTTTAGTTAGTTACATTCAAATAATCAATTACAGATTCCTATATAAAAAATTAAATTCTTATCAATTTATCACTTTTTAAAGATAAAAAATAACATTTCTACCTTTAAAGACTCCAAAGTTAACAAAGAAAAACAGATTAATCCAAGCTTTATAAAAGAAATCTTTACCTGCCGAAAGAATCCCTGATTATTCACACAAAAAGCATCCATACAACAAAAAAAAGGCTGCATCCCATCACGGATACAGCCTCTCAATTATTAGGTAATAATTAAACTTCTTCCTCCTCTTCCCAAGCGGAAACAGGTTTCAGATTTTCAGGCACCTCTTCATTTTCATCTGAAAAATAAGGAAACACATCCATAAACTGCGTATCTGTAATACTCACAATCTCATAAGGAACAACAAACGTCTCCAAACTTTTTTCCAGATTCTCCAAAGCCCTGTTAATATTGGCGGCAGCCACCAGATAATACTGATTACTGGACTTTTCCTTTCCACTCACCTCATCCGCATCTATAATCGCAATCTTCGCTTTATACCACCGGTCATCATTTTCATCCACCGACTCTACCAACTCCGTAATATTCGACTTTTTAAGCCCGTTAATGTAATATTCCCCCTTAATCACCGACTCCATTTCCTTCATTATTCGACTCTCCGCCTCCGTATAAGACATCGCATCCAAAAGATAAGATTCCGTCACTTTTTTTTCACGTCCGTCTTCATTCACCTTAATATACTTCACCTTCGCTTCAAACCAGTTTGCTGTCATATTTTTTCTATTAAATTAATAAAACAATCACGCACCAAAAACGAAAAAAGCAGCTACATTTTCATGTAACTGCCTATTTCTTAGGCGTCGGGGTGACAGGATTCGAACCTGCGACCCTCTGCTCCCAAAGCAGATGCGCTACCGGGCTGCGCTACGCCCCGTCGATCTTGAAAAATCTTTCAAAGAATCTTTTTACCCTAAAATTTAATGCTGCAAATGTATATACTTTTCTTTATAATACAAGCAATTTACAAAAATAATTCCTCTCAAAATAAATGCCCTGTAAAATTAAACTTTACAGGGCATTTGATTTCATATCACTCTTCTGCGGAGAGAGGGGGATTCGAACCCCCGGTACCCTAATCGGATACGACAGTTTAGCAAACTGTTGGTTTCAGCCACTCACCCATCTCTCCAAAGTGCTGAATTACTCTTGCGGACACAAAAGTAGTGTTTTAAATCGAACCTGCAAACTTTTACCACACTTTTTTATCCACAAAACAGGAGTTTTAGCCTTTTATTTACGACATTCCGGTTCTTTGCAGATTTTCTGGAGCAATTGCCGGTGAAATTTTCGCTCCGTACGGTCCAAACAAGCTATTTTCTGTGCCGGAACGACTTTCATCAATTTCTGATAATACTCTTTTTTTATATCCAGCATTTTCTGTTCATGCTGCAACAAGTCCATCACCCGCTGTTTTTCCTGTTCTTCCGTCAATTTTTTCGTCTTATGTGTTTCGCACTGAAGCTCCCGCAACTTCACATCCTGCTCCCTGAATTTCTTCATCATTTCATTATAAAGAGGCCAAAAAACGGCAGCCTCTTCCGGTGTTAAATCCAACGTCTGTGTAAAATAAGCCACTTTCTGAGCTTCAAACTCTTTCCGCTTTTCCTCACTCAACTTTCCCTGTGCACAAAGCGACAGGGTACTTCCCCACACAAAAACCATCAGAATTAAAATCTTCATTTTCATCTCTTCCTTAATTTTAATACAAATCCGCATACAACAACTCATAGTCACTTACTTCCGTCGAAAGATATTCCAGAATCTCTTCATCCGTCGGATTAAATCCGGCATCAAACTCAAACGTTTCGACCTTGTTCTCCTGTAGCGCCGTCACCTCCTTACCGTCACGCGCCAGCATTCTGTCCTTATCCACCACATGAGGTAAAACGACCTGCACAACAAACAACGCCAGTAAAAAAATGGCCACAAGTCCTACATAGGGTTTTAGCAAAGTCACCAAAGGTACTTTCTGCGGACGCTTTTCCACTTCAATCCGCCGTTCAATCCGTTTGTCCAACTGCTCAAAATATCTCTCCGGCACCGAAAACGGATTCTTTCTTTTATATCTGTCATCAAAATTTTCCATACCTCACTTATTTTAATCCGGTATTAAAAAGAAGGATCTGCAATTCTCAGATACTCTTCTATTTTTTTCACTGCATTGTGATAAGTCGCTTTCAGCGTTCCCACCGCAACTTCCAACACCTCCGCTATATCCTCATACGACATATCATCAAAATACTTCATATTAAAAATCAAACGCTGCCGCTCAGAAAGCTTCAAAATCGCCCGTTGCAACTCCTTCTGAATCTCATCTCCGTTAAAATAGGCATCACTTTCCAACACATTCTCCAGCATCACCGTTATTTCACCCGAATTTCCATACACTTTCCGCTTCTTATCATTCAGAAAATTAATCGACTCATTCGTAGCTATCCGGTACATCCAGGTAAACAACCGGGCTTCATACCGAAACTCCGTCAACCCCTGCCACACCTTGACGAAAGTATTCTGCAAAACGTCGTCCGCGTCCTCATGATTCAGCACAATCTTCCGGATATGCCAATAGAGCCGCTCCTTGTAGCAATTTACAAGAAGCCGGAAAGCCTCCTCCTTCTTTCCTTTCAGATGAAACAATTCGATAATCTCTTTTTCTTCCATAGACAGAGCCCTCTATTATCCTATCCTCAGTCGTATGACAACATTCAAAACCGAAAGTTTATTCCATTCCCCATTTTATTTCCATCCCAACTTAGAAAACGTACGCACCCTCCTGACAAAACTAGCATACAGAATACTTCCGGGATAAACACCCAAAGGCTTTTTTCCTCCACCTGTCCGCGGATAATTCCCTTTCATTTCATGGAAAGAACGATAAGCATCACGCACCGAACGGGCATTTGCAAACTGCCCCCTTAAAAGAAAAATAAAACGAGCCACACCATCCAAAACCCGCCTCATCCGCATCACTCTCTTGTATTGCCCCTCTCCCAAATTTTTATGCAGCATCAGCAAATTATTCCGGTAATTCAAAAACAGCTTCCGGGGATGATTCATCGGCAGCGTACCACCTCCCAAATGATAAACCACAGAACGAGGCACCACCTTCAAGATATAACCCGCATTCTGCATCCTCCAACACAAATCAATCTCCTCCATATGGGCAAAAAAACGCTCATCCAACCCACCACAATCTATATAAACCTGCCGCCGCACACACAAAGCCGCCCCACTACACCAAAACACGGCTACTTCATCATCATACTGTCCCGTATCCTGTTCCGTCTCTCCCAAGATTCTTCCCCGGCAAAAAGGGAAGCCATAACAGTCTATATATCCTCCACTGGCTCCGGCATATTCAAAATAATTCCGCCTTTTCCACGCTCTCAACTTCGGCTGTACCGCAGCCACTTCCGGACACTCATCCAATGTTTCAACCAATGGCTGCAGCCACCCCGCTTTCACTTCCACATCGCTATTCAGCAAAACAACATACTCTGCTTTAATCTGCGCAATAGCCCGGTTATAACCTCCGGCAAACCCATAATTCTCACCAAAACAAAGCAACTCCACCGACGGGAAATCCCGTTTCAACACCTCCACCGATTTATCGTCAGAATGATTATCCACCACCACCACCTTTCCCAGTTCGGCAGGCGTATGACAAAGCACCGACGGCAAATACTCCCGCAACAACTGCTCTCCATTCCAGTTTAAAATAATAACAGCTACCCTTTCCATACGCTTACTCTTTTCGATGATGCTTCCATCTCCGGTGCGACCACAACCAATACTCCGGGTACTGACGAATTTGCTCTTCCAGATAACGGGTGTGCAGCTCCGTCAGCGCCCCGGGATTCAAATCCCCGGGATTCTCACAAAGATTGACAAACTCCACCTCATAATAACCCCTACGCACCTTGCGGGTAGTTAAAGAAATGACCGGAATATTAAATTTCGTCGCGATTTTTTCCGTTCCCAACAACACCGGAGTATCCTGATTCAAAAACGTCGTCCAGAAATTCAGATTATAAACATTCGGGGTCTGGTCTCCTATAAAAGCCGCCAAAAAAACCCGCTTCGCCTGCAAATCCCGGACAATCACCCGCAGGACATCATTCCGCGGTATCGGTTTAGCTCCAAACCGGGAACGAATCCGCAACATCATTTTATCCAGCACCCGGTTATGCAGTGGTTTATACAAAGTATAAAAAGAAACCGCAGGATTCAGTAACAGCGCATAAGATGTCATCCACTCCCAATTGCCGTAATGTCCCATAACACCAATAACCGGACGTCCCTGGTCATAATAACGCTGCAACACCTCTGCATGCTTAAACACACAACGCTTACGGATTTCCTTCGCCGACATATGCCAGGGCTTAAAAAACTCCACAAAAAAATCACTCAAATGACGATAAAACCTCCGCTCTATATCTTTCCGCTCCCGAAGACTTTTCTCCGGAAAAGAACGCGCCAGATTCTCTGCCACCACCTTCCTCCGGTATCGAACCACATAATATAACACATAATACATCCCGTCCGCAACAAGATACAATACCCGGAAAGGCAGAAAACCAACAAGCCAAACTAACCCATATATAATATATGAAAACATAAAACCGTTTTTAAACAGTCAAAGATATACGCTTTCATCGTAAATTCTATTCATCCATTCAAAATTATTCCCCAGGCTCTCCGCCCCTTCTCTATCGATAAGAAAAACTTTCATCCGGAATCCCGCAAATCATTTGCCATTTTCAGATATATTACTTAATTTCGTGAGTTATTAAATACAAGACAACTTAACTGCCAATACACTATGGAGCAAGAGAACATGTTAGCGGAAGAGGGTATCAACCGTCCTTCTGAAGCATCAGAAACCGGAAACAATATCCCACAAAACGAATCCGCCGTCATTGCCGAATCGGAACAGGCTGTCCCACAAGCTCTGCCCGATATTGATTTTTCCACATTGACAACAGAAGAAATCGTCACACGATTGCAAAACCTGGTGAACAACTTTCCCCTGCAACAACTCAAAGAAATCATGGACAATATTCCGGAAATCTTTGAAAACCGATACAGGCAAGAAGAGGGGAAAGCCCTGGCAGACTTCACTGCTGACGGTAGCCCTGCTGAAGATTTCCAATACAACAGCAATACCAAAGAACTCTTTCTCTCGCTCCTGAAAAACTACAAAGACAAAAAGGCCGAAGCCGCCAAAAAGAACGAAGTTGAACGGGAAGAAAACCTCCGCATCAAACTACAACTCATCGAGGAACTGAAAGAACTGGTACAAAAAGAAGAAGCTCTAAACCAAACCTTCCAGGAATTTAAAGACATCCAGGAACGCTGGCGCAATACCGGCACGGTTCCCCAGAACCGCATTAACGACTTATTGGAGACCTACCATCACCACGTCGAAAACTTCTACAACTACATAAAAATTAATAAAGAGTTGCGGGATTTGGACCTGAAACGCAATTTTGACGCCAAGATAACTCTATGTGAAGAAGCAGAAAAACTGGCAGAAAACAGCGACATCAACGAAGCATTCAAACAGCTCCAGCTCCTACATGCACGCTGGAAAGAAATAGGCCCCATCCACAAAGATCAGAAAGAAACCGTCTGGGGACGCTTCAAAGAAGCCACCAACAAAATCAACGACAGCTACCACAACTTCTTTGAAGACCTCAAAAAAGAGCAGGAAAACAACCTCAAACTAAAAGAAGGATTGTGTGAAAAAGCGGCTGTCCTGTCCGAAGGCGAATACAAAACCATCAATGAATGGCACACCGCAGCCCAGTCTCTCATCGATCTACAAGAAGAATGGAAACACACAGGACTCGTTCCCATCCGGGAAAGAAACAAGATATACAAAAAATTCCGTTCTCTCTGCGATGCTTTCTTTGACAGGAAACGGGAATTTTACAAAACACTGCAAGCCGAACAGGAAAACAACCTCAAAGCCAAAATCGCTTTATGCGAAAAAGCGGAAGCCTTGCAGGACAGCACCGACTGGAAAGTAACCACCGACAAACTCATTGCCTTACAAAAAGAATGGAAAAAAATCGGTGCCGCACCCCAAAAATACTCCAACAAAGTATGGAACCGCTTCCGGGCAGCTTGTGATATATTTTTTAACAATAAAAGCAACTACCTGAAAAACATCGACACCGAACAGGAAAAAAACCTGGAACTGAAAAAGACACTCTTGGAAGAAGTGAAACAATTCACCCCTTCTGATAACAACGACGCCACGTTGCAACAACTGAAAGAATTTCAGGCAAGATGGGCTGCCATCGGCTTTGTCCCCATCAAAGAAAAAGAAGCCATACAAGACGAATTTCGCAAAATCATCAACGCACATTTCGACAAACTGAACTTAGATGAATTTGACAAAACACTGGAAAAATACCGGGCAAAAATACACTCCCTGGACTCCGGCGAAAACAAAGAATCCAAAATCATCAGCGAACGCGAAAAACTTGTCAGCAAAATCCGCCAGCTTGAAACAGACATCAACACCTGGGAAAACAACATCGGATTCATAACCAAATCCAACAAATCGGAAAACCTCATCCGGGAACTGACCTTCAAAATCGAAAAAACCAGACAAAGGCTCTCCCTCCTTCACGAAAAGCTGAAAGCCATTGACACGCTGATATAACCGGTCAAAAAATGGAAGGGAGTTTCCCTTCCATTTTTTCATCCTGCCTTTTCCGCTTTTTTGCATTAATTTTCTATCTTTGCACCTTTGATGTTAATCCTTTAAAACAAAGATCGTGTCTACCAAATATGTATTTGTAACCGGAGGTGTAGCCTCCTCCTTAGGAAAAGGTATTATTGCTTCCTCTTTGGCAAAACTGTTGCAATCCAGAGGATATAAAGTGGCCAACCAAAAACTGGATCCCTACATCAACATCGATCCGGGCACATTGAATCCTTACGAACATGGAGAATGCTACGTGACAGACGACGGAGCAGAAACCGACCTGGATCTTGGCCATTATGAAAGATTCACAGGCTGCCCCACCTCCCAGGCAAACAACATCACGACCGGTCGCATCTATCAAAACGTCATCAACAAAGAACGACGGGGCGATTATCTGGGCAAAACCGTACAGATCGTCCCCCACATCACGGACGAAATCAAAAGGAACATCAAACTCCTGGGCTCAAAAGGGGAATATGACGTGGTCATCACCGAAATCGGGGGAACCGTCGGCGATATTGAATCCCTGCCCTTCCTCGAAGCCGTGCGCCAGTTAAGATGGGAACTGGGGGAAAAATCCGTATTGATTCACCTCACACTCGTTCCCTACCTCTCCGCATCCGGGGAATTAAAGACCAAACCCACTCAGCATTCCGTCAAATCCTTACTTGAAATCGGCGTACAACCCGACATTCTGGTCCTCCGCACTGAACACAAATTAATGGCAGACCTGAAACGGAAAGTAGCCCTCTTCTGTAACGTACAGCCGGAAGCTGTCGTCGAATCCATTGATGTACCGACCATCTACGAAGTACCCATCAAAATGGAAGAAGAAAAACTGGACGAAATCGTACTGGAAAAACTGGGACTTCCGCTCAATAGCGAGCCCGACATGGAATCCTGGAAAAAATTCCTTTACAAACTTAAAAACTACCGCCAGGAAATACAAATCGGTTTGGTCGGAAAATACGTAGAACTCCATGACGCATACAAATCCATCGTGGAAGCATTTATCCACGCGGGAGCCGTCAACGACTGCAAAGTAAACATCCACTGGATACACAGTGAAAGCCTGAATGAAGCCAATGCGGAAACCACCTTAAAAGACCTCCACGGCATACTGGTGGCACCGGGATTCGGTCACCGCGGCATTAACGGCAAACTCGTTGCTATCCACTACGCCCGCACCAACAATATCCCCTTCTTCGGAATCTGTTTGGGCATGCAAATGGCTGTCATTGAATTTGCCCGTAACGTTCTGCACTTAGAAAACGCCGATTCCACCGAAATGGCATCCAAAACCCAATATCCGGTCATTGACCTCATGGACAGCCAAAAAACGGTCACTGAAAAAGGAGGCACTATGCGTCTGGGCGCTTACAAATGCGAACTGAAGGAAGGCTCTAAAGCCTATCAGGCATACGGTCAAAAAACAGTAGAAGAAAGACACCGCCACCGCTACGAATTCAACAACGAATACAAAGAAATATTTGAAAACGCCGGAATGATTACGACGGGCATGAATCCGGATACCAATCTGACGGAAATCGTTGAGATACCCTCCCACAAATGGTTCGTGGGCACACAATTCCATCCGGAATACAAAAGCACCGTCATTCATCCCCATCCGCTTTTCGTTTCATTCATAAAAGCTTGTTTATCCTGAACGAAACAGAAAGCAGGCTCCTCTGGAAGCCGGAAAAATTTTAATTCAATTTAGAACAAAAGAACATGGACAAAAACACAATCGTCGGTTTAATACTCATCTTTTTAATCATGATAGGCTTTTCCTATCTGAGCCAGCCCACAGAAGAACAAAAAAGGGAAATACGCCTCCGCGACTCCATCGCCCGGGTGGAAGCCCTGAGGATGCAACAGGCAGCTGAACAGGAAAAAGCCGCTTTTGATGCGGCTCGTCATGACAAATCGATCTCCCCCGCGCTAGAAAACATCTTCTCCCAAGACAGCCTCACTGAAAAAGAAATTACACTGGAAAACAATAAAATAAAACTGCACATCAACACCCGCGGCGGACGCATCACCTACGTAGAACTGAAAGAATACCGCACCCACGATTCCCTTCCCCTAGTGTTGTGGAGACCAGAAAAATCGACCTTCGGGCTTAACTTCTACGCCAGGAACAAACAAATCAACACCGAAGAACTGCTTTTCACTCCAGGAAACATAACAACTGCCTCCACCGGCGAACAGACCCTTTCCCTGAAACTGATTTCAGAAGAGGGAAAATACATCGAATACCTCTACACCCTGTCACCCGACAGCTACATAGTTGACTTCAGCATACACACTCAAAACATGAACGATGTCATTGCTGCCAATTCCTCATTCCTCACTCTTTTCTGGGGTGTGGACATGCCTCAACTGGAAAAAAGCAAGGACTTTGAAAATCGCTACACCGGTGTTTATTACGCCTTCCTCGGCGACGACGTGGAAAGCATGTCCACCACCTCCGACGAAAAAGAAACCCTATCCACCAAAGTAAAATGGGTGGCATTCAAACAACAGTTTTTCTCCTCCATACTGATTGCCAAAGAGTCATTCAGCGACGTCATGGTCTCCTCCAAAATCAGCCAGCAACCCGGCTACCTGAAACAGGCGTTCACCGAAATCCCGCTGTCCTATTCCGGCAAACCGTCCGAAAACTACGACATGGAATTCTACTTCGGCCCTAACTCCTATCCGGTACTGAAAGAATATGGAGCAGACATTCAGTTGCCCAAACTGGTCAACTTAGGTTGGAAATGGGTAGCCTGGTTCAACCGCTATGTCGTAATTCCACTTTTCGGATTCCTCGAAAGCCATGTCACCGGCAACTACGGACTTATCATCCTATTACTCACATTGATTATCAAACTGTTCCTATTCCCGCTGACCTACAAATCCTACCTGTCACAGGCAAAAATGCGGGTACTGAAACCTCAGATTGACGAAATCAACAAAAAATATCCGAAAGAAAAAGCACTAGAACGACAAAAAGCCACCATGGCACTCTACAAACGGGCGGGCGTAAACCCGATGGGGGGCTGTTTGCCCATGCTGTTACAAATGCCGATTCTGATTGCCCTCTTCTGGTTCTTCCCCGGTGCTATCGAACTGCGCCAAAAGAGCTTCCTATGGGCAACTGACCTGGCTTCTTACGACTCCATTGCCACACTACCGTTTACCATTCCCTTCTACGGAAACCACGTCAGCCTTTTCTGTCTGCTCATGACAGCAACAAACATCATCTATATGGTGATCAATAAGAAAAACCAGCCCCAGAACGACCAGATGAAAGGCATGCAAACCATGATGTACCTGATGCCCATCATGTTCCTGTTCATCTTCAACAGCTATTCCTCCGGGCTAAGCTATTACTATTTCATTGCTACACTGATTACCATCATCCAGACCTGGCTCATCCAACGCTACGTCAACGACGAAAAACTACTGAAACAAATTGAACAAGCCAAAATGAAACCGGTAAAAAAATCCAAATTCCAGGAGCGTCTGGAACAGATGCAGCGCATGCAGGAACAACGCATGAGAGAACAACAGAGAAAAAAATAAACAACCGATAAATAAAAAGCCGTTTCACTTTTTGTTGCGAAACGGCTTTTTTGAAACCTTTTGCGCCCCAAAGCGTTCAATCCGGTAAATCACCCAAAACTGCATCACAATGGAAATCACAATGCACGGAAACCGCTTTGAACTGGCAGGCACTCCTATCCAAACCGACAAACAAGCACCGGATTTCACGGCTGTTTCCCCGGATCTGAAACCCGTAAAACTAAGCGATTACCGGAACAAGATTATTGTCATCTCTTCTTTTCCCTCCATCGACACCCCCGTCTGTTCGGCACAGATGCACCATTTCAATCAGATGGCCACCCGCCTTGGAGCGGACGTTGTGATTCTTGCCATCTCCTGCGACCTTCCCTTTGCCCTCCACCGCTACTGTGCAGCCGAAGGCATTGACAACGTCATCACCCTCTCCGACCACAAAGACGTTGAATTCGGGACCCGCTATGGCTTCTTGATTCCCGCCCTCCGACTACTTACCCGGGGAATCGTCATTATCGGAAAAGACAACAATATAAAATACGTGGAATACGTTCCGGAAATTACCCTCGAACCTGACTACGAAAAAGCACTGGAAACAATAAAAAAACTCACAGACTGAAACTTTCCGTTTTTCCTCCTATCTTTATGCCGTCAAAAAAAACAAAGATATGAGGAATTACATACTGGCTATATTACTGTTACTTTTCTGCCTCCACACGGCAGCCAAAAACAGAGTTTATGATATGTCCCGCTTCGGCATCCTTCCCGATAACGGCATAAACTGCTCTCCCTTGTGGCAGCAAGCACTTGACGCCATTCAATCGGAATGTGCTCCGGGAGACGCTATCGTACTCCGATTCTCTCCCGGCCAATATAATTTTCACGAAGAAGGAGCCACTACCCGCGAATACTACATTTCCAACCACGATCAGACAAACCCGAAAAAAGTCGGGCTTGTCCTTGAAAACTTCCGCAACCTCACCCTCGACGGCCAGGGAGCCTCTTTCATTTTTCACGGTCGCATGTTACCGCTGGCACTACTGCAATCCGAAAACTGCACGCTCCGGAATTTCAGCATCGATTTTGCAAACCCGCACATCGCCCAAATCACGATCATCGCCAACTCTCCGGAAGAAGGGCTGACATTTGAAGTTGCCCCTTGGGTTCACTACCGCATTAACGACAAAGGGCGCTTTGAATCCTATGGCGAAGGTTGGACGGCTTCCCAAAGCACAGGCATCGCCTTTGAAGGTGATACACGACATGTAGTGTACCGCACCAGTGACCTGATGTTCAACACACAAGGCCTAAAAGAAATAGCCCCGAGACAATTGCAGGCCCCCCAATGGAAAGACAAACGCCTCATTCCCGGAACGGTCATTGCCATGCGCAGCTGGGGACGTCCGGCCCCGGGAATCTTTCTGTCCCACAACCGCAATACCCGACTGCAGAACGTAAAAGTACACTACGCCGAAGGCATGGGACTACTGGCACAACTATGCGAAAACATCACCCTTGACGGCTTCGGCGTATGCCTTAAAGGCGACGAGGATCCCCGCTACTTCACTACCCAGGCGGATGCCACCCATTTCTCCGGCTGCAAAGGGAAAATCATCTCCCGCAACGGATTGTACGAAAACATGATGGACGACGCCATCAACATCCACGGCACCTACCTCAAAATCGTGGAACGCATCGACGACAAAACGGTTGTGGGACGCTACATGCACGGCCAATCCTACGGCTTCGAATGGGGACGTCCCGGCGATGCAGTACAATTTGTCCGTTCCGCCACGATGGAACTGACCGGAACGCCAGCCAAAATCACCTCCATTCGTCCTCACAAGCAAGAACAACCGAAAGGCGCTAAAGAATTCATCCTCACCTTCGACCACCCCATCGCCCCAACAATCACTGCCAAAGAAGGATTCGGCATAGAAAACCTGACCTGGACCCCCGAAGTCATTTTCAGCAACAACCTCATTCGTAACAACCGTGCCCGCGGCGCCCTGTTCAGCACTCCCCGGAAGACCGTTATCGAAAACAACACATTCGACCACACCTCCGGCACTGCCATCCTCCTCTGCGGCGACTGCAACGGCTGGTATGAAACCGGAGCCTGCCGGGAAGTCATCATTCGCAAGAACAGATTTATCAACGCCCTCACCAACCTGTTCCAATTCACCAATGCCGTTATCTCCATCTATCCCGAAATCCCCGACCTGCAAAACCAGCAGACATATTTTCACGGCGCAACAGGCAAAGGCATCATCATTGAAAATAACCTGTTCGAAACCTTCGACCAGCCCATAGTTTATGCCAAATCACTGGACGGTCTCACATTCCGCAAAAACACCGTACGACAAAACCACGCCTACCCGGCTTTCCATTGGAACCAAAAACGCTTCCTGCTGGAACGGGTGAAAAACGTTACCATCCGCAACAACACCTTTGAAGGCGGTTTCAACCCCGCCACCGACATGGAAAACAAATAACAAACACAAAAACATCTCTGTTCTTCGGGGAACAACACGAAGGCAATCATTGGATTTTGTATAATATTTTCCTACATAACCTTTTCTCTCATCCATAAAAAATGGCGAAGAATCATATGATTCTTCGCCATTAAAATATACCTCCTTACCGAAATCCCAGCCTTAAATCTGCTTCATCAAGTTAATCATTTCAATGGCTGTCGTAACAGCTTCAAAACCCTTGTTTCCAGCCTTTGTCCCAGCCCTTTCCACCGCCTGTTCGATAGAATCAGTGGTCAGGATTCCAAAAATCACCGGAACTCCCGTACGCAATCCCACTTGTGCCACGCCTTTGGTCGCTTCGTTGGCAACCATGTCAAAATGGGGAGTAGCCCCTCGAATCACAGCACCCAGACAAACCACAGCATCATATTTGCCACTCTCCACCATCTTCTGTGCCGTCAACGGAATCTCAAAAGCTCCCGGTACCCATGCCACGGTGATATTCTGCTCCTCTCCGCCATGACGCACAAAAGCATCCACAGCACCTCCAAGCAATTTACCCGTAATGAACTCATTAAAACGGCCAGCAACAATCCCAATGCGCTGCCCTTCAGCCAACAACTTTCCTTCTAAAACTTTCATGATATAAATGTTTATGTATTTTCGTTACTGTTTCTTCCAATCGTTACGGACATGCAGAATGTGTCCCATCTTCTTATACTTTGTGTACATATAAAACTCATTCTTCTCGTTGCAGGTCATCTCGATGGGTTCGCGTCCCACCACTTCCAGACCGTATCCGTCCAGCCCTTTTATCTTCAACGGGTTATTGGTCATCAAGACCATCTTTTTCACCCCCAAGTCAGCCAGAATCTCCGCACCCGTACCATACTCCCGCAAATCGGCCTTAAACCCCAGCGCCAGATTGGCTTCCACCGTATCCATGCCTCCATCCTGCAAATGATATGCCCTCAACTTATTAATCAGCCCGATGCCCCTGCCCTCCTGGCGCAGATAAAGCAACACGCCTTTTCCATTCTTTTCGATACGCCGCAGAGCTTCCGCCAACTGCTCGCCGCAGTCGCAGCGTAAAGACCCGAACGCATCACCCGTAAGACACTCCGAATGCACCCGACACAACACCGGTTCTCCGTCCGCCACATCTCCTTTCACCAAAGCGACATGGTGCTCGCCCGTAATCTTATTCACATATCCGTAAGCCTTAAAAATACCATACTTCGTAGGCATCTCTGCTTCGGTCACCCGCTCCACCAAAATTTCCGTACGACGACGATAGGCTATCAAATCCGCCACCGTAATGATTTTCAACTGATGCTGCCGCGCAAACTCCAGCAACTCCGTCGTACGCATCATGGTACCGTCCTCCCGCATAATCTCGCAACACAATCCGCACTCCTTCAACCCGGCAATCCGCATCAAATCCACTGTCGCCTCCGTGTGTCCCATCCTTTCCAAAACACCACCAGCCTTAGCCTCCAACGGGAACATATGTCCCGGACGACGAAAATCGGCTGGCTTGGCATCCTCCGCCACACACTTCATCGCCGTTACCGAACGTTCCAGCGCCGAAATACCGGTCGTTGTCGACACATGGTCAATTGACACGGTAAAAGCCGTGGCGTGATTGTCCGTATTGTTGGCCACCATCTGCTGCAAATTCAACTTCTCCGTCAAGTCACGGCTCATCGGCATACAAATTAGCCCCTTGGCATACGACGCCATAAAATTCACATTCTCCAATGTGGCAAACTCAGCGGCACAAACCAAGTCTCCTTCATTTTCGCGGTCGGGGTCGTCCACCGTCACAATAATCTTACCCACCCGCAAATCCGCCAATGCTTCCTCTATCGTATTAAACTTCGTCTCTTCCATATCTGTTCTATTAAAATATTTTCTTCCTTAAAATCCGTTTTCCATCAAGAAACCGACGGATAGTCCTTTGTCCTTTTTCCCTATAAATTTCTCCACATAACGGGCTACCATATCATTCTCCAAATTCACAACCTCACCCGTTCTCTTTTTCACCAGCGTGGTTTCCTCCTGCGTGTGGGGAATCACCGACACCTTAAACACCTCCTCATCCACATAGGCCACCGTCAGGCTCACCCCGTCGATGGCGACAGAGCCTTTTTCGATAATGTAACGCAAAATCCGTCCCGGAGCACTAACCGTAATCCATATTGCCGTATCATCCCGCTCCATAGCCACAATTCGTCCCATGCCGTCTACATGTCCGGCAACCAGATGCCCGCCCAATCGACTGTTCAGGCAAAGCGCCCTTTCCAGATTCACCCGATCGCCCGGACGCAAAAGCCCTAAATTGCTCCTGTCCATCGTTTCAGGCATCACATCGGCACGAAACCCGATCGGGGTGATAGCCGTCACTGTCAGACACACGCCGTTAGTCGCTATGCTGTCGCCAATCTTCGTTCCCTCCATGACTACAGTCGCTTCCACATCCACGACTACGCTCCGAGCGCCCCAGACAATAGCTTTTACTTTCCCTATTTCTTCAACAATCCCGGTAAACATATCCACTCTGAAATTAAACATTTCCTTCATTTGCCTGCAACACAACCCGTGCACGCAGCAGCACATCTTTTCCGAAGCTCTCCACCCGAAACGCCCCCAACTCCACCGCTTCGCCCATACACTCTACACCCACACCCTCCACCGGAGTTCTCGCCTCCCTACCTCCTACCAGCTTCGGAGCAACAAACGCATAAACTTCGTCCACCACCCCCTGCAACACCAAGCTGCCATTCAACTCTCCTCCCCCTTCCACCAACACTCCATCAATCCCCATCTCTCCCAACACTCCCATCAATTCCTCCAAATCCACCTTTCCTTCCTTCTCCCCACACACCACAACCTCGACTCCCGCTTTCCGGAGCTGTTCCTGCTTCTCCTGGCTCCCGGATGCAGTACAAGCCACCAATGTACGGTATGCCATTGCCGTCCGCACCAATTGACACTCCAGCGGAATACGCAAACCGGAATCCACCACTATCCGTACGGGCTGACGCACCTCCCCCGCCAAACGGCAATTTAACATCGGGTCATCCGCCAACACCGTACCTATCCCCACCATAATCCCCCTATACTCTTCCCGCAACCGCTGCACATACTCCCTCGCAGCCTCCCCTGTCACCCACTTGGAGTCGCCCGTATGAGTAGCAATCTTCCCATCCAGCGTCATAGCTGTCTTCAAGGCGACCCAAGGCTTACGACAAGTGATGTATCTCAGAAATACCCGGTTCTGCTCCTGCAAAGCCTCTTCCTCCACGCCGCATACAACCTCTATCCCCGCCCTCTGCAACAACCGTATCCCCTTTCCTGCCACCAACGGATTCGGGTCTGGCAATCCGACAACTACCCTGCCGATCCCCCGCTCAATAATAATATCCGTACAAGGCGGCGTTTTCCCATAATGGCAGCAAGGCTCCAACGTGACATACAGTGTCGCCCCGGCAGCTGATTCCGCACAATTCCTGAAAGCATTACGCTCTGCATGCAATCCCCCGTAACATTCGTGCCATCCTTCCCCGATAACTCTCCCGTCCTTCACAATCACCGCCCCCACCAACGGATTCGGATTCACCTTTCCCCGGCCTCTTTCAGCCAATTTCATCGCCCGAAGCATATACCCGCGGTCCGTATCTGTCACTTTTTCCATCATATCATCCCATAAAATCCTATCGTACTATACAAAAAATACCCCGAATCAATCGTCCGGGGTACTCTGAATGCCTTACACAGGAGGGCTTGCACCGCTCCACTCTTTCTTCTGTCATCCGGACTTTCACCGTCGGTACCGGATTTCCACCGGTTCAGTCCCTCAAAAGGGAGTCGCGGACTATCACCGCCGGTAGGGAATTGCACCCTGCCCCGAAGAAATTGAACAAGACAAAAATAAATATATTCCCATCCAAAACAAAGAAAAACACCTAAAATCCGGAAGTGCTCCGACGGATAACTACAGAATCCAGGGGAAACGGAAACAAGACTCATCATACAGGCAATAATCCGCCTTGCCGTTTACAGCAAATGTCCGGACTAATTTCGCCCCCGACAGTAATTGCCTGGCATAATTCAACGTCGCACCGGTCTTAACACGGTCTTCCACCAACAAAATCGTCCTGCCCTCCACCTCAAACTTCACCCCTTCCACCAACTGCGGCACGTCATACAACGGCTTCTGGTTCGTATCCCGCAAATGAAGTTTCAGCAACTGGAACTCCACATTCAACCGCTGATTCAGCAAGGCGGCAGGGATAATGCCCCCGTTGGCAATGGCCACAATCATGTCAAATTCTTCCCGGAACTTTACGGTGCGGATACGCTCCGCCACCGCTTCAAAAGATTTATCGTTCATCTCATACGTAAATTAAACCCAGCCCAAAGATATTTCATTTCACACAGATTCCCTCTCTCCGACCTGTTTTATCTGCTGCATTTTTCAAATCCCACCGCAAAGTTCCGAATTTTAAATAAAAGATGCTGTTTTGATTAAAAATTATCTAATTTTGTCTTTCAGTAAAACATAAAATACGACAAGATATGTACGGAAAATTTCAAGATTTCTTAAAGACTGAAATCCAGTCTATAAAAGATGCCGGCCTGTACAAAACAGAACGGCTGATCGCCACCCCGCAGGGTGCTGAAATCAAACTGACCACCGGCGAAACGGTATTGAACTTTTGTGCCAACAACTACCTCGGATTATCATCCGATCCCCGTGTAATCGAAGGAGCCAAAAAAGGACTCGACGCCCGCGGATACGGTATGTCATCAGTACGCTTCATCTGTGGGACCCAGGACATCCACAAAGAGCTCGAAGCTAAAATTTCCAAATTCTTCGGCACGGAAGACACCATTCTCTATGCCGCTTGTTTCGACGCTAACGGCGGTGTTTTCGAACCGTTATTCAGCCAGGAAGATGCCATCATCTCCGACGAACTGAACCACGCTTCCATCATTGATGGGGTGCGTCTCTGTAAAGCCGTTCGCTACCGCTACAAACACGCCAATATGGAAGACCTTGAAGAGCAGTTGAAAATCTCCCAGGCACAGCGTTTCCGCATCATCGTGACCGACGGTGTATTCTCTATGGACGGCGACATCGCCCGGTTGAAAGAGATATGCGACCTGGCAGACAAATACAATGCCTTGGTAATGGTTGACGACAGCCACGCCGCCGGATTCATCGGCAAGACAGGCCGCGGTTCAGCTGAATACAACGGTGTAATGGACCGCGTTGACATCTTCACCGGAACCCTCGGAAAAGCATTGGGCGGCGCCATGGGCGGTTACACCACCGGTAAAAAAGAAATCATCGACATGCTTCGCCAGCGTTCCAGACCTTATCTGTTCTCCAACTCTTTGTCTCCGGCCATCTGCGGAGCCTCCATCGCCGTTTTCGACATGCTGAGCGCCAGCACGGAACTGCGTGACAAAGTGATGGAAAATGCAGAATACTTCCGGGCTAAACTAACGGAAGCCGGATTCGACCTGAAACCATCCGAATCGGCCATCTGCGCATTGATGCTGTACGATGCAGTGCTTTCACAGGAATTTGCAGCAGAATTGCAAAAAGAACACATCTACGTGACCGGTTTCTACTACCCGGTAGTACCCAAAGGCCAGGCACGTATCCGCATCCAATTGTCCGCAGCCCACACCCGCGAACAGCTTGACCGCGCCATTGCCGCATTCATCAAAATCGGTAAAAAACTGAACGTGATCAAATAACTGCATTAAAAACACACATAAAGGCTGTGTCATTCACCGATACAGCCTTTTTTTATCAATAATCATTATGAAAAACTACCTGCTCATCAGTATTTTTGCATCGCTGTGCAGCCTTCTGCTCTGCTGCCAATCCTCCCCGAAAGATCAATGGGAACTGGTATGGGAAGACACCTTCGGCAAAGAAGGAGTAATCGATACCGCCACCTGGAGCAAAATCCCCAGGGGACGCCCCGACTGGAACAACTACATGAGTTCTTTCGATTCCTGCTACGCAGTAAAAAACAGCAACCTTATCCTGTACGGAATAAGAAACACCACACAACACCAGGACACAGCCCCCTATCTGACCGGAGGCGTTTATACCAAAGGGAAAAAAACATTTACAGATGGCAAAGTGGAAATCCGGGCAAAACTGGGCTCTGCCACAGGAGCATGGCCTGCAATCTGGATGCTGCCCGAGAACGCCCCCTGGCCGACAGGAGGAGAGATTGACATCATGGAACGTCTTAACTCCGACACCCTTGTATACCAAACGGTACACTCTCATTACACTTATACTTTAGGCATCCAAAACAATCCCCGAAGCGGTGCAACCGCCCCCATAAATCCGGAAGACTACAACATATACGGAGTGGAATTATATACGGATAGCCTGGTGTTTTACGTCAACCGGCAACCTGTTTTTACCTATCCCCGCATTCAAACGGAGCACCCCGGACAATATCCGTTCGACCAGCCCTTTTATCTTCTCATCGACATGCAACTCGGCGGAAAATGGGTAGGAAAAGTCAATCCCGACGAACTCCCGGTAAAAATGGAAATCGATTGGGTACGGTTCTATAAAAAACGATAAACCGGTATTACCGGATTAATTCATCCACCAATTTTTCAAAGAATCCCTTATAAGAAGTGAGATTGACTTTACCGGTCAGTCTCTCTCTTTTTTCCATCTCTGCAACCGCCAGGGCAAACCACCGCGCCGCCTTGAAGCGGATGGACTTATCACGGCAATTTTCATTGATTTTTACCCCCCAGCTATACAACTCGGCTTCGGATACTTCCTCCTCATTCCACCGTTCCTCCGCCAATTCCGTATACACATGCCAATCTCCCGTTTTCTCCGCCATCTCCATCCGGGCATTTCTGACCAAGCTCCGCCATCCGTCCACTTTCTCCTTTTTCAGCCTTTTCACATACTCCTTAAAACCGGATTCGTCAAACCAGCTCCCTTGTTCCGTTTCTTTCACAAACCTCCCCGCTCCAACACGCCACACCTCCTGTATTTTCCGGTCAACAGCCTCCTGACCATAAAGCGTCGCCAACTCCCCGCAGTGCTCCCTTACATAACGGAATAGCCCCGAATCAGCATCGATCACGTAAGCAGCATATATCGTCCAATATTTCCGTTGTTTCAAACACTCCGCTCCTTTCCCCGTCAGGTAGACAGAAGCTACTTCACCAGCCTCCACCACCTTCCCGGCACGTCCCAATACGTCAATATACTCCTCCACAAAATCCGACGCTCGCTCCCCATTCAGGAATCGGGCCTGCATAACTGCCGAACCTCTTCCATCCACCACCCGCTGCGCCTCCGCAATCAACTCTTCCGCCGAATGCACCTTCCCAACTTCATGCAAAAGATTTCCATTAGCATCCGTGAAACAAAAAAATTGCGGAAAAGTGACGGCATATTTCTCTTTCATCCTTTTTCCCTCCTCCCGGGTCATATCATAACTCCCACACACAAAATGAGCCTCCAGAAAAGTCGCTACTTCCGGATCGCGGAAAACCTCCTTTTCCAACTGACGCCGCTCATTTCCTCCGGGCAAATACAAATCCAACATCACCCCCTTCGCCTCCTTTCCTGCACGTACCCCCAAGTCCTCCAGAGTCCCCGACTCAAAAACAATGCCCTCCGCTTTTTTTAATACCTGCCGCCCCAGCTCCAGGAATTCCTTTTTATCCAATGCCCCCTCAGCCCGGTAAACCACTTTTCCCTTGCCATTCAGAAAAATCCAGCAAGGATAATGAGTTGCCCCGTACTTCGTTGCAATATCCGGCATAGTCGTATTGATAAAATGACGGTTATAAAAATCCGCCACTTCATCCAGATTCAACACATTCTTCTCCATCAGCAAACAAGACTGGCAACTTCCGGAAGTTCCCATCACAAAGACCAATTTTCCGGTCTCTTCCGCCTCATGCAACAAATCCGTCAGTCTCCCTTCCCTGAATTGAACGGAACGACTGTTATTCTTCCGAACCTCCGACCTCTCCAAAGCCTCCCGCCCCAATTCCAACAATTTCTCCGGCTTCCGCCCCAATCCCTCTGCCGGAATAATAGCCAGCAAATCGCCATAGGGCATAAAAAAAGCATAAGCAGGCCAAGGATACATCAACAACTTCGGCTCAAAGAAATGCCCCTCTTCCGACGTCATATCCATACCTATCCCCACAGCATGGCGACGAAGAAACAACCGGACGGCTTCATCTGCAAACAACTGCTGAGCCACCTTATCTCCCGGCTCTATCCCCACCGCTACAAAAACCATCTTCCGTTCCTTCAGAGCCGTCATGCTCGCCTCACCCCAAGTCATACAGGTAACTACCGGACACTCTTCCTGCGCCCGGACATAACCTGTCATCACTCCCAAAATCATGATTAGAATCCACTTCATCATTGTCTCCTTGTTTGTGACCCTTACAAAATTAAGACTTATTTTTCAATCACGGAGACGCCAGAGACTACTGCTTTGCCCGTAACTCCTCTACCATTCTTGCTGCAAAGCGCCGGGAAGCTCCGGGTGCTCCTAAACGACAATTGATTTCCTCGTAATCGGCAAGCATTCTTGCTCTCTTCCCGAATTGCTCCAACAAAGCAGTTAGTTCCGCCCGTAAATTCCGGCGGTTCAACTTCTGCATCAGCAACTCCTTGACCACTTCCCGCCCCATAATGAGATTGACCAAAGAAATGTATTTCACCTTAACAAACGCTTTAAACAGGAAATAACTCAACGCCCCTCCCTCCCCACTATAACAAACCGTCTGAGGCACTTTGAGTATAGCGGTCTCCAACGTCGCTGTCCCCGAAGTCACCAATGCCGCCACAGATTGTTGTAACAAGCGGTAAGTCTGCCCGTACACCACGGCAACCTCCTTGCCGTTCAGATAAGGCGCATAATCTGCTCCCGCCATCGAAGGCGCACCGGCAATGACAAACTGATAATCCGGAAAACACTCCGTCATCTCCAACATTTTCGGCAGAACATGTTTTATCTCCTGGCTGCGGCTGCCTGCCAACAAAGCGACAATAGGCTTTGAAGACAAACGATTCGCCGTCACAAATTGTTCAAAAGTCTCCTCCTGAAACGAACGTCCGTACACTGCATCCACCAACGGATTTCCTTCATACTCCGCCTTGTAACCGTATTTTTTGTAAAAATCGGTCTCAAAAGGAAAAATCACGTACATCCGGTCCACATATTTCTTGATTTTCTTCACCCTACCCGTATTCCACGCCCACAGCTTCGGCGAAATATAATAAAACACCCGGATACCCGCCTCCTTGGCAAACCGGGCTATCCGCAGATTGAAACCGGCATAATCCACCAAAATCAGCACATCCGGCTTCCAACATACCACATCTTCGCTGCACAACCGGATATTTGTCTGAATCTTACCCAGATTTTTCAATACAGTCAAAAAACCCATAATCGCCGTATCCTTGTAATGGCGTACAATCTCACACCCCGCCTGCTGCATCAAATCACCGCCCCACCCCCGGACAACAGCCTGTGGATCTTCCTCTTTCAAACCTTTTATCAAATTGGAAGCATGCAAATCACCCGAAGCTTCCCCCGCTATGATATAATATTTCATAATAAATCCCGGTTAGAAAAACATACGTGCCTGTTCCCCTCCTCCTACATCTTTCTCCGCAAAGATAAAAAATACCCCCAAAATAATTACTTTTGCATCCGAATTAAGTCCGCGGACCCCATTTCATTTCACTCATTCACAACAAACACAGAGAACCTCTTATGATTCTGGCAGGAAAAAAAGCAGCATACATCACCCTCGGGTGTAAACTAAATTTTTCTGAAACCTCAACTATCCGGCACAGCCTGGAAAATGCAGGCGTAACAACAGTGGACGAAAAACAGGGTGCTGACATTTTCATCATCAACACATGCAGTGTAACCGACGTCGCAGAACGCAAAGGACGCCAGATCATCCGGAAAATCATCCACCATAATCCGGACGCCTATATTGTAGTTGTAGGGTGTTATGCCCAGCTCCGAGCCAAAGAACTAATGCAAATAGAGGGTGTCAACCTGGTGTTGGGGGCACAAGATAAGTTTAAAGTGGAAGAATACCTGCGTTTCTGCGATGAAAGGCAGAAGCAGGAACCCCACTCGTGCGATATTTTTAAATTAGGGGATTTCGATCTCGCATGCTCTTTCGGTGACCGGACACGGTGTTTCCTCAAAATACAGGATGGCTGCGATTACTTTTGCAGCTACTGTACCATCCCATTTGCCCGGGGCAAAAGCCGAAGCGCCACCATCAGCCAGGTTGTCGATACAGCCCGATCGGTAGCAGACAAGGGAATCAAGGAAATTATTCTGACAGGCGTCAATACCGGCGACTTCGGCAAGGGAAGCGAAGAAACCTTTTCCGATCTCATCCAAGCGCTGGACAAGGTAGAAGAAATCAACCGTTTCCGCATCTCCTCGATTGAACCGAATCTACTGACGGATGAAATCATCCGGTTCGTGGCCACCTCTTCCCGATTTATGCCCCACTTCCACATTCCCCTGCAATCGGGAAGCAATGACGTGCTACACCTCATGAAACGCCGCTACACCCGGGAATTATTTGCCGAAAAGGTCCGCACCATCAAGACGCTGATTCCCGACGCCTTCATCGGAGTCGATGTCATAGCCGGGATGCGGGGAGAAAATGAACAGCATTTTGAAGACGCACTGGCTTTTATCTCCCAACTGAATATCTCCCGGCTCCACGTATTCCCATACTCCGAACGCCAAGGCACAAAAGCCTTAGAAATCCGGGGAAGCGTTTCACCGGAAGAAAAACACCGCCGGGTGGAAGCCCTCCTGCAAATATCAGAACAGAAACTGCACAATTTCTACCATCAATTCATCGGCAAAACCCGGAATGTATTATTTGAAGACAATAATTCCAACGGCAAAATGGGAGGCTTCACAGACAATTACATCCGGATTGAAGTTCCCTTCAACCCGGCCTGGGCAAACCAAATCCGCCCCATAACCCTTGTCTCCGATTTACTGAGCCAGGATTGAGCTTTTTCACTCCCCTTCGAACTGGATGTATAAAATATTAACAATCACTCCATTATATTCCGACGTTTGTTTTATCTATTTAACGAAATTTAATTCAAAAAGAAAAAGCAAACCGTTATATTTGTATCGGAAATTTTTTCATAGTTTGTTTCTGTTTAGGGTTAGTAGTGTAAGTCGCCGGAAATCCGGCGACTTATTTTTATTCCCCAACACCAACCAACAGCAATGAATCTGCCCCTCAAAACTTTTGCCGTTGGAACAAATTTATCGTATTTTTACACGATATAAATTCTTAGTTTACCATCATGCATATACTGATCACCGGCACCGCAGGTTTCATCGGTTCTTTTCTCGCAGAAGCCTTAGCCAAACGCGGACACCAAATCTACGGAATAGACTCCATCAACGATTATTACGACGTCAACCTAAAAAAAACACGTCTGGAAAAAGGCGGGATTCATGCTCCCTCTTACGGCAAGGAGGTAATTTCGGACACCCTGCCCAACTACCGATTCCGGCAAATGGACCTGAGCGCCCCAAAAGAGCTGGACACTATCTTTCAAAACCACCGCTTTGACTGTATCATTAACCTGGCAGCCCAAGCGGGAGTACGCTACAGTCTACAAAATCCGGAGGCCTACATCCAAAGCAATATCGTCGGCTTTCTTCACCTGCTGGAGCACTGCCGCCAACACCAATGCCCCCGTTTTATATATGCCTCCTCTTCCTCCGTGTACGGCAACTCAGCACAAGCCCCTTTTAATGAAAATGAACGGGTTGACCATCCGGTGAGCCTGTACGCCGCCACCAAAAAGAGCAACGAACTCATGGCTTATACCTATTCACATCTATACCATATCCAAACTACAGGCCTCCGTTTCTTTACCGTATACGGTCCCTATGGCCGTCCTGATATGGCACCGATACTGTTTGCCAAGGCGATACGCAACAACCAGCCCATCCGCATTTTTAACAACGGCAACCTGTCTCGCGATTTTACGTACATTGATGATATTGTTGAAGGTATCGTAAAAATTACCGAACACCCGGAACAAGCCTCTCAGGATACACCCAACGTCCCGGCAGTCGTGTACAACATCGGCCACGGCTCTCCTGTCCAACTGATGGATTTTATCCGTATCCTGGAAAAAAACTTAGGAAAAGAAGCCCGTAAAGAATATGTAGGCATGCAACCGGGCGACGTATACCAAACCTGGGCCGATACCCGTAAATTAGAACAGGATTTCCATTATACGCCCTCTACCTCTCTGGAAAAAGGGATAGAGCAATTTGCCTCCTGGTTTCAACAGTTTTATTAACCGACACAACGTCCAATTCCTTCTGAAGAATGAACAAAGCCGTTTTCAAAGCTCCGATACGCCGCTTTATTAAAGGACAGATCAACGGAGGGGCCATTTTGCTGATTGTGGCCGTGATTGCCATGATTATAGCCAACTCACCTTTCCGGGAGCACTACAACGCCTGGTTTGCCAAGGAAGTTGTCCTGCAATTCGGTGAGTTCAGTTTTTTCCGCAGCCACGGCCAAAACATGAGCTTCCTGACACTCATCAATGACGCACTGATGGCTATTTTTTTCTTTTCAGTAGGCTTGGAAATTAAACGGGAAATCCTGGTGGGTGAACTTTCGTCTCCCCGGAAAGCCTTATTACCAGTTATTGCCGCCTGCGGAGGCATGCTCGTCCCGGTACTTTTATTTTTACTGGTTTGTCCAGACGGTGAGGCAACCAAAGGAGCAGCCATTCCTATGGCAACTGACATCGCTTTCTCTCTCGGAGTGCTCTCCCTATTAGGCAAAAGAGTTCCTCTGAGCCTGAAAATATTTCTGACCGCTTTTGCCGTCGTAGACGACATCGGAGGCATCATCATTATCGGTCTGTTTTATAGCAGCGACCTGATTCCGCAATACTTTCTCTGGGCTCTCCTATTCCTGGGTATTCTCTATTTAGGCGGGCACTTCCACATTACCAGCAAACTGTTTTATACCCTCTTCGGCATCGCCGTATGGTATCTGTTCCTGAACTCCGGCATACACCCTACCATCGCCGGAGTGATGGTGGCATTTGCCGTCCCCGCCCGCCCAAAATTCGACCTGGCACAATACACCGTCGACATCCGAAACAGTCTCACCCACCTCCCGAATAAAAATAGCCACGAAAACCGCATTCTGAGCAACTCCGAACTCTCCATACTCAAACATATCGAATCTTCCTCAGACAAGGCCATCAGTCCCCTACAATCCTTCGACGACAACCTTCGTCCCTTGGTCAACTATATCGTCATGCCCCTTTTTGCCTTCGCCAACGCCAGCATAAATTTCAACGGCATCGGATTGTCCTCCGTCAAAGGTGTCACACTGACCCTGTTTTTTGCTCTGGTAATCGGTAAACTCACAGGCATTTTCACGTTTACCTGGCTGGCAATCCAAAGCGGCTTTCTGTCCATGCCCGACCGCATGAATAACAAAATTCTATTCGGCATATCCTTATTGGGAGGCATCGGTTTCACAGTATCTCTATTTATCGCCAACCTATCCTATGCCAGTCTCCCCGGTTCCGGCGATCAACTCCTGAACCAAGCAAAATTGGGTGTCATTTCCGGCTCCGTATTTGCCGGCATCTGTGGCTTCCTTGTCCTGAAACAAGTCCTGAAACAACCACCCGTCAAATAATCATCCGGAAAACATTCTAATTAATTTCCAAAAATTCTTTGCAATTACCAAAAATCCCTCTATATTTGCACTCGCAATTGGAGAGATGGCAGAGTGGTCGAATGCGGCGGTCTTGAAAACCGTTGAAGGGCAACTTTCCGGGGGTTCGAATCCCTCTCTCTCCGCAGAAAGACAAAGAGTTAGCTAATCGCTAACTCTTTTTTTATTTCCGGTAAAAAGAGATGGAGAAATAAAAAAGTTCCATAACGTTTTGTTATGGAACTTTTATTTATACGGGATACTGACATTTTTAATGTATCCCAATAACTATCAACTTGTTTCTATCTCTTCAAACACCAGTGGGGTACAAATAGGAATAAGAATATTTTCCACAAGGTGTATAATACTTTCCCGGATTTCATTTTGTAACTACCTCAGTAATTGTCTTAAAAATCAGCTTCATATCAAGCCAAAACGAATGTTTGGCAACATACTCTAAATTGATTTTCAACTTATCCGGCATAATCTTCCTGATATAATATGCCTCCGGATCTTCCGCCTCCGCCAATAATTCATTCTCATTCCGGTAACGTATCGAAGCCATATCCGTAATCCCCGGACGCACGTCCAGCACATGCAATTGTTCCGAAGTATACATCTCCACATATTTCCGTACCTCCGGGCGAGGACCAACCAGACTCATATCCCCCAGCAACACATTAATCAACTGGGGCAATTCGTCCAATTTGTACTTACGGATAAAATATCCCGAACGCGTAACCCGCGGATCGCGTCCACCAACCGTAATCAGTCCTTTCTTATCCGACCCTACCCGCATCGAGCGGAATTTAAACAACCGGAAATTCCGGTTATAGCGTCCCACACGTACCTGACGGTAAAATACCGGTCCCGCTGAATCCAGCTTGATCCAAACGGCCAAAAGCAGAAAAAACGGACTTAGTACAAGTAGTCCAAGACCACTCGCCACTACATCAAAAATTCGTTTCAAAAAAGAAAATTACTTGGAAAGAATATCGGTAAAATTGGAGATTACATACTCCACATCCTCATCACTCAGGCAGGTATGCAAAGGAAGAGTTATTTCGTTACAGTACTGATTATAGGCATTCGGATAATCCGCTATATCAAACCCCAACGCCTTATATGCCGTCATCATCGGCAGCGGCTTGTAATGTACATTACAAGCAATCCCCCGTGCCGCCATCTCCTCTATCACGGCATTGCGCTCCTGCACATCTTTTCCCAATAACCGAACAAGATACAAATGACCACTGGAAGAATGATCGTCACCATAATGGTCAAGCACCTGCACAGGACAATCTTTCAACGCCTCATTATATCGCTCTATAATCTGTCGGCGACGGTACAATAATTCCGGATAACGTTTCAACTGCGCTAAACCGAGTCCCGCCATAATATCCGTCATGTTACACTTAAAATTGGGCGCCACAATATCATACTCCCAAGCTCCGAGTTTCGTTTTCGCCAAAGCGTCCTTATTCTGCCCGTGAAGCGACAATAACTGGAACTGCTTATACAGCCACTCATCGTCAAAACCCGGAATCGGTAACCACGTCAAAGCCCCACCCTCAGCTGTCGTCAGATTCTTTACCGCATGAAACGAAAAAGAAGTGAAATCCGCTATCCCGCCACACATTTTTCCATGCCATTGTGCACCGAAAGCATGAGCCGCATCCGCTAAAACAACCACCCTGCCGAAAGCTTTCTGTATCTCGTTAGCAGGACGGAAAAGATGCCGTTTACTCTCCGCAGCGGCAAATACACGGTCATAATCACAGACCACTCCGCCTAAATCCACAGGAATAACCACCTTAGTGCGCTCCGTAATGGCATCTGCCAACTTATCGTAGTCCATCTCAAACGAACCAGGAGCAGTATCAATCATGACAACTTTAGCTCCCACGTGACAAGTTACACTCGCCGTCGCAGTATACGTATAAGCCGAAGTAATCACCTCATCACCCGGTCCAACACCCAATACACGCAGAATAAGCTCCATGCAAGCAGTCGCCGAATTCAGGCACACCGCCGTATGTGTCTGGCAACACATCGCAATCAACTTTTCAAACTCTTTGGTACGAGGGCCTGTCGTAATCCATCCAGACCGCAAGGCATCACACACCTCCGCAATCTCCGCCTCTGTCACATCAGGGGGAGAAAATGGAACATTTCTCATAAATTTTCGATTAAAAATTTAACGAATCTTTTTATAAAGCCAATTGAGCACCGATATCGGCATCATTTTAGCAACAGCATACAACAAAACATAGCAATTGGCTTCAATGCCAAATCCTAACATCCGATTCACCCGGCATCGTAGTGTAAAAATAGAGCGGGCATGCTTCCAGCCTCTTCTCCGCTGGAAAAAATTCTCGTCCAATCTGAATTTAAAAAGGTAGTCCGGCAAATTGGCAAACCGGCACCCGGCACGAAATCCCTTAGCCCACATCATGGTATCTTCACCAAAATAAGTATCTTCCGGATAAAGCCCGGCTTTTTCAAAATAAGAGCGTCTAAACATAACTGTCGGATGAATCATACAATCCCGTTTCTTGAAAAAATTCAGGCATTCGTCATGATTCACAGGCATTTGTTTTCTGAAATACTCATTCCCGCCGGCATCGATTTCTATTGCCCACGTGCCCAAACAATCAATCTCAGGATGCTGTTCCATATATGTAATCTGCTTTTCAAAGCGCTCAGGCATTGAAATATCATCGGCATCCATGCGGGCGATATACGAATATCCTTTATCTAAAACTACATTCAGTAATTCATTTAAAGAAAAAGCCAGTCCTTTATTTACTTCTCTTCTTAACACATAGACATTCCTTTTTTGAATACCGTTAATGTAAGACTCCACCTCTTTCTGAACCGGTCCGTCAAATTGTATGTATAAATCAAATTCCGGGAAAGTCTGATAGAAAAGACTTTTTACAGCCTCCTTTACATGGATAACCGTGTCATTTTTATATAATGACATAATAACTGCCAACTGCATACTATTTATTCACTAAAAAACGATAAACGGCAAGCGGCCATCTCAATAAATTAAAATGGATACATAACACGCTTATCATGAGTTTTCTATTTAATGCAATCGGAGACCTCATCAAAAATGAATATTTACTCCGAAGTATTTTCGTATGTTCGGCAATAATCCGTTTCCGGTCTAAACAGGTGTCTGCTATTCCGTAATAAGCGATTTTCGCTAAAATGGAAAAACTTGCCCGTTTTCGTATAACCTCTGCTAAATAAACATTTTCCACTATCCCGGAATCAAGAGCAAAAACATATAGCTGTTCATAAGCTTCCAATAAATCTGCATAATTTTGTTTCAAACCTCCTACCGAAACACTTTGCTCGCCTTGAAAATAAAAATAGCCTGCCTTATTGCTTTTCACCATCCGGGAAGCACGTTGTAATATTTCATATTGAATGGCTATGTCCTCCCCGATTTTTCCTTCCGGCAGCCGCAACCCTGTGAATAGACTTTTTTTAAACAAATTACAGCATAACGAATAACTTCCAACAGAAGAACAAGCCCCTTGGAAAAGGAAATCATGAATGATCTCATTTCCGTCAAAACATTGATAAGTCACTTCTTTTTGCTTCACGTACATCGGTTTGTCAGCCAAGACACATCGGATTGCAGTGACGTCACTTTGCGTATCTTCCAATAACTCCACAAGATATTTGTACATATCTTCTGTAATCCAGTCATCACTATCGACAAAACCGATATACTCTCCCGAAGCGATTTCCAAACCGCAATTACGTGCCGAAGCAGCTCCCCCGTTTTTTTTATGGATGACCCGTATGCGGCTGTCTTTTGATTGATAGACATCACAGATACGGCCTGAATTGTCGGAAGAGCCGTCATTGATTAAAATAATTTCCAAGTTGGAATAATCCTGGGCAAGAACGGAATCTATACAACGCTCCAAGTATTTTTCCGCATTATAAACCGGTATGATGACACTGATTGTCTCCATCAATTCTCAAAAGAGGATTTCTCTGGCAGAATAACCCCGAAAGCGTCGTTTATTTTTCTCTTGGCCCCCTCAAAATCGGATAATTCCCCGTCGTTCAGACAGATAATTGCTTTATGTTGTTTCCGGATAAACTGGCTGATGGCTTCTACATTTGAATCTTCCAACAAAAAATACCGGGAATCCTTCAACACATTAACAGGAACGAAAGTTCCTGAAACCAACTGCCAATAACGGAACAAATATTGATTCACATTATGAATTTCGCGAAACCGGGAACAACATGTCTTTTCCAAAATGCTTCCTTCCTTTTCCCAAATCTCCTGAAATACCGATTTCTTGTAAGCATTCGGGAAATGGGGATTCTGCAGTCCTGTGAATCGGTTCCAGGGAAGAAGGGCCAACGTCCTTAAATTATTCAGTCTGTTATGAAAATTAAACCACTTGTACCAATGCTTTCTGATGACAGTATGGAAACAGAAGTGTTTATTGATAATTTCCAAATCATTCAGCACAATATGTCCTAACTGGTCCGTCTCCATCGGATTCAGCACTGCCATGTCACAAGGTAAGCCTTTCTTAAAAAAACGTTCCGGGACGACCTTGTCAAGAAGAAACAAATCGTCATTAAAAAAAACGAAATCTTCTGCCAAACCTTTAATCCGGTGAAGATTAAGTTCTATTGTATTTACATTAAACGTGGGAAGCCAGGAAGAAGGAATAAAATCCGAATGCCTGACAAAATTCAGCTTCGGACAATTCAAATTCAGCCAATCCGGATAATGCCCGCAAGTAACCAAATGTACCCGTTCCACCCATGGAGCAAATTTCTCAATCCCTCGGAACCAATATTTCAAATTCTCCCAATCCCTGTAACGGACATCCCGTTTATCACCGTTATTTATGGCTGCATACCGCTTAAATTCAGCCTGCCATTCAGTATCATTGCTATCTACCCACAATTGAACAAAGTCCATAAACTCACGATTGATGAATCAGTAACTTAACATTATTTTTTCGTTGTAACGAGAGAATGAAGCACCAACAATAAACATATAATCCTCCCAATAAATCACCTAAAAAAAACATGGCAAAGAGAAATGAAAAAACATATTCATAATTGTCATCCTGATACTTCTCTTTTACAATCGAAAAAATAAAAAAGACATATATTAAAGTATAAATAGTGCCTTTTATGGCTATACAATCTAAAAAGGAATTATGTACCCGTCCTGATATTTCTGCTTTTCCCGTACCTCCTTTACTTGCAGGCCAATACTTATCCCCGGCACCAAGCAGCAAAGCTTCTCTTCCGGAAATTGAATATAATACCCCTTCCACTGCATAAGTGAATCGTAATCTGTTCGAACCATCATTTAATGAAACACCTCCGCGCCCGGAAACAGGCTCAAATAAACTTATTATCGCAAAACCTATAAGGGAGAGGGTTATATTAGTAATTATAAAAAAAGGAAATAATCTGATTTTTAATAATAATTTTTTAATGAACGTATTCTGTTTTAATCTGCGGATTATATAAAAAACCAGTATTGCTAAAATAAAATTCCGGCTAAAGGTCAAAATACCTAAAATCAAAAACAATATTGAAAATGTTTTTTCACCCATTTTCTGAGCCATCAGGAAAGCAAACAAAACGTAGATAGCAGAATAGTTCGGATCATAAGAATTGTATACCAAACGTCCGTCCTCACGCACCCCATATAACAAACTAAATAATAAAAAAAATGCAAATACTCCTGCAAAAAATAATTTCCTGTTTCTTAAATCAGATACGTTTACTCTCTCAATAAACAAAAAAGGAAGTAGTATTAAAATTTTGAAAAAGTCATTTACATCAAAAAAACTACGGTATAATTGGAGGGCAACAATAGCACCCAATACCATTAGTAAGGTATAAAATACCCTTTTCCTCAAATAAATACCGTTATGAATAAGAAATAGAATTAAAAACAGAAAAGAAATTCCATAAACCAAAAAACGGATATAGGATTGCTCTAAAAATACAATAGTGAATGAATCTTCTCCCGGCGATAAAGATATAAATATTAAAAAAACGGAAAAGAATAAAGCTTTGATTAAAAGCTTATATGCACTATTCCCCATTAAAGAACCGGATTCTTGCCACATAAAAATCTTTTCAGAATGGCCAGATTAATACCTACCCCCCACTTAAAAAAATCCCCGGACTGAACAAAATACAAAAACTCTTTCAGCGTATATTGACTCAGTGACATATAGAGAACTTCCAAAAGTTCTTTCGATAAATACCGTTTAGCCGCTTTCAACGTATTTACCGTAATTTTATCCTCTCTGACAGAACGGGTTATAAATTCATCCCGACAAAATTTCTCTATATATTCCCTACGGCACTTTCTTGCCCCCTCAGCTTGCTTGAAATTATTCTTTTGCGTAATCTGTGTGTCCGAAATCCGGTATCTTAACAATACCTCCTGAATATTGTAAAAATCCCCGTAACTGCTTAAATCTACCCAGAGTTTATAATCCTCCGCATGCAAATAATCCTTATCATAACAAATATGATGCTCAGTCAAAACCTGACGTCTGATCATCACAGAAGGATGTGCAAAACAGGGATATTTAAGCAGCCAGGATTTCAACTCCCCTGACTTTTCTTTTGCCGTAAATATATATTTTGAAGCCTTCGAAAGTCCGAATCCCTTTATTTGAGTTCCGCAAACAATAATTTCAGGATGTTCCTCCAAAATTCGTACTTGCTTTTCAAAACGGGCAGGTAAAGAAATGTCATCAGCATCCATTCTTGCAATATACTTGCCTTGTGATAATTCCAAACCACGGTTCAAGGTATATATCAATCCCTGATTACCCGGATTGGCAAAATAACGAATTCGGGAATCATCATACTGTGCTATGACTTTTTCGGTTGCATCTGTCGATCCGTCATTTATGACAATCAATTCAAAATCACGAAAAGACTGATTCAAAATACTGTCAATACTCTCCGCAATGGTATCTTGTGCATTATAGGCAGGAAGAATAACACTTACAAGCATAATCTATTCTACAAAATGAACATTCTTCATTTCTTCCAGCCATGTATGATAAAATCCGCTATTTTTACCATAAGAATTATCCAGAAAGAAACATTCCTTTCCTAACAAAATAGCCAAAATGGCAACATGCAAACGAGTCGTATACACCCTTTTATAAGAACTGACAAATCCAACGCCTACCTTTAACATTTTTTTCCGATAAACCCTGTCGGCATAAAAATCAATCCACTTTCCCCAACAAGAGCCCGATAGCCCCATACGTGCCAAAACATTTTTAACCTTCTCCGATAAACGCATAATCAGGTTAAAAACAAATCTGCGTTCATACGTAGGCCAATCCGAAGTAACCATAACAGGAAAGGGTAAATCACCCGGCGAAATTTCTTTGAATTCCTTATCCTTACGCTTTAAAAACAAAATCTTATTTTGTTCTCTTTTTTTATATTTTGCCAGCTTGTCTATGGAAATACAAAAAGCCATATCCGGTAGCAATAATATCTCATTCTGAAAACGGCTCTGAAGCAAATCGAACGATTGCTGGTCCCTGGCACAAATGGTCAATTGCTTATGCTCTGCCATTCTCCGGGCTTCTTCTTGAAAAACAGCTTCATCCTCATAAAAAACCGTTTGAGGGAAAATAATGATTCTGTTCTTCGCATACTTTTCGATAATCTGCAAACGAAACTTTTGAGAACGTTTCCAGACATCCCCGAAATTTCCGCCTCCCTGCAATAAAATAATGGCATCCGTCGGAATGACATAATTGGAATCGTAGCTGAAAAGAGAAGCTTTGTACAAACACCTATAGGGTAATTTCTCCAAAAAATGACGTTCTCCTTCCCAAATCAGGATATCCCCGATATTCTCATAATAAGGTAGTTCCAACAACACATAATCACGGTCTATCAAAGGACGCAATACTTCCTCAATCCGGGATTTCAAAATTTCTATCTTCTCACTTGAATTCATAAAACAACTATTTTTGTCTTATGCGTTTCCGAATGTGCCGGAGAAAACTTACCCCGCCCAAATAATAATACATAAAAGTGGAGAACTGTTTTTCCCAAAATGAATATACCCGATTAGCTTCTACCAGTTTATGACTTATAAATTCATTCATTTCCGGAGTTAACCACTCGTCTCCATTCATACATTTTCTATTCCTTATAACAGAATAAGGAGGGGTATTCAGCTCCGGAATTACACCTAAAGTCATCAACGCATGGGCATTAAAACAATGGGCTTCACGACAATGTTTTCCTACAGCAACAAACTTTACGGGCCAGTTCAAATCCTCAAATATATTCTGGGAAATATAGTAATTATAGCAAGGGCGAACATCTCCTGTTCCTAAATTCAGGTAAAAAGACCAATCTCCGGCATAACAAAACTCTTTCCTCTTTTCCCCGAAGACAGAAAGTTTAAAATCAAACATCGGGGATTGGAAAGTATTCCATATAGAATGATATTCCTTTCGGGAATAGTTTGTTAAAATGGGGAACCCAGTCTTCGATTCATCCCGCGCTACTGTTACATGACACAAAGCCCCCACTTCTTGCAAACAAACTTCTTTCATCTCATCAATATATGGGATAAGCTCATCAGAAGGTGTAACCTCTAAAGAAAAAGAACAACCGGCATTTTTTACCTTACGGATATTATCAAAAAATTTATCCATCAGTTTTCTTTTTTTCAATTCCAGATAATGAAAAGAAAACTTGAAACACAAATGAGACAACAACTCTTTGGGGAATGTCACGATTTCATCAAATCGTTTTGACACGGTTCCATTCGTTATAACCATGATATAGTGTCCCTCTTCTAAAAGTACCCGGATAATAGCAGGTAATTCCGGAGGAAGCAATGTTTCCCCACCTCCGCACATATTAATATGACAAATCCCGCCCATACGCTCCCGGGATAAAGCCTTGCCGATATGTTCGGCTGTATATTTTAAAACCGGTAATTTTTCAGAAAATTTTCCCGTCTGTGTAATGTAACAATAATGACAACGTAATGTACACGTATTAACGGGAACTGAACAATTAATAAACCGTTTGATTTTCTCCATAATTCCTTTATTCTAAAAAAACGAACTCATAATCGTGCTCTCTCAACCATTTTATACTTTTTTCCAAATTATATTTTACAAACCAATTAGGAGGAAGACACTGTTATGGCACACCCCAATACGATTAATCCGTAACGCTACGCCATTTTTTTACCCTCATTTTTCAAACGGCGTTTTAAAAATTTCAACAAATAGTCTCTTTCCTCATGAGTCAATCCCAAAAAGTAAACAAAAAAAGAAACAGCTACTAAACTGACACCTATTACTATTATCCATTTTCCCCAGCTTTCATTCAAATAGCAATGAAAAAAATAAGGAATAATGCAGCTAATAAATGCAATTCCCGCCGATTTGAAAAAAACATTGAAGGAGAAACGAAAAAGCGAAAAACGATAAAAGTGGCGTAAAATCAACAAGCGTTGAAAAAGAGTTATCACAGAAACACATATTGAGATAACCCAAACGACTGCTGGTGCATATCCCCAGGAAAGAAACAGATAAGCCAATGGCAAATTCAACAAAATGCTACTTCCCACAATAAACTGATACCATTTATTTTTTCCCGTAGCCTGAATGGCTGTTCCCATTGTATAGGCAAAAGACTCCAACATGGAATTTACTATCACAAGGCGGGTAAATACAACCGCATATTCCGGCACGTTTTTAAGCCACCATTTCAGAATAATTTCTGTCTCTATCAGCAAGGGAACGGCGAAAAACAAAAATAAGTAAAAAGAAAAACGAGCCCCCCGGAATAAAAGTATAACAGTATAAGATAAATCTCCGGCGGCATATGATTTTACAATTTGAGGATTCAAGGCCGTCGAAAAATTTTGTACAAAACTATTGACTGCCGTGTTCACTTGATTGGCAATTCCATAAGCTGCATTCAGTAAGGGCCCGAAAAAAATATTCAGAATAATGTTTAGGCCTTGTGATTTTGTCAGCCAGGCAAGCGTTCCGAAAAGATTCCATCCGGCAAATCCCGTTAAAGTCTTATACAATTTTCTATCCCGTACAAAATGATAACGACAAGTCTTAATTTTCCATTTACAATAAATTCGGTAAGAAAACGCGATCAACGCATTTACTCCAAATACCAGCACAGCATATAATTTCAGTTTATCAAAGGTAACCCATATCAGAATAAAAGCCACCAATAACTTTAATGCCGATTCTATAATGCTGATATAAGCATAAACGTACATCCGTTCGTATGCAATAATGGTTGCATTATAAGGAACCTGGAGTACATTCACCATAAACGAAAAGATAGCGAACTGGTAAATCCAACGGGCGGCCTCCATCCGCTCTGCCGGAATATTCATCTGCGTATTCAGGAACCATACCCCCAATGTCTCCGCCAATAAAAAAACAAGCACTGCAACTCCGGCATGCAGTATCAAAGAGATGCTGAACACTTTTTGTAATTGTTCTGTATCTTTCCGCCCGATTTCAAAAGCTAAGAAGCGTTGTGTAGCCTGAGACATCGCCCCGTTCAAAAATGAAAACATCACTACAATACCTCCCACGACGTTGTAAATTCCGTAATCTTCCACTCCCAATACGTTCAACACGACCCGTGACGTATACAACGTTACCACCATAATCAACAGCATACGAACATAAAGCATGGCTGTGTTTTGGGCTATACGCCGGGTGTTTTCAGAAGGCATAAAAACAGATACTAATATAAAATACTCTTGTTACAAGCGTTCTCTTTTTCAAACATACGCGGGAAAACAGATTTAATAAAATTACAGTCAACTTATTTAAGGTAATACGTACATCACCCCACCCAAACTCCGCTCTTTTTTATAGCGACTTCCGTTACTTCTCCGTTTCAACTCCGAATCAACTCCGTTCCGGAACGGAGTTGAAAGGGAAAAGATTCGTTCTGGCAACAGGTGTATCTATAAGAAATAGAATGGTTGTCTATGTTTTACAGCAAATTATAACAACAAGTAAGATGTTGCCTGCACATCCCTTCAGCTGCCCATGCAAGACAGAATAACTGTTCTTCACTTTTTGGGGGGAATGTGTATCCACCTTGTTGCATTAATCCGGCAAATCGTTGAATAAATACCGGGGCTTCCTGAACGGCACAAACACCCAGGTTTATTTCATAGAACAAGGCAATGGTTTGATAAGCTGAAATATCATTTTTATCAGTGAATAACACCTGTTTGCTGTAATACTCCCTCACTCGGCGGATTTCGCTATCATAAGTTGTATCCAAAAACATATCCGAATTGCGACAAAGGATGAAAAGACGTTGCATCGCTGCAAGATTCGATACACCGCTCCAATGATTACCATTTACCAATGAATCCACCCATGTTGTCAATTTTTTCCGGAAATAAAACATCATTTCCTCTTCTTCCCGTTCCTCTTCATCGAGGTTGCAACACAATTCGGCAATCAGACGGCACATCTCAAATTCCATTTTCGGTCTTTCGGCCAACCGACCAACGGACACCTCTTGAAGGTAATCCATGACTGTCTCATACGCCAGTGTATCGCATCGCTGCTGCTTTTCCCTATCCACCGTACATAAGGTCGGGTTGAGCAGCAATTGATACAAGGTATAAATCAAGGGGATGCGTTTCTCCAAAGAGGATTGAAGATCATTCAACCGCTCGTTGCATAGCGCATACAGTCCCTCTATGCGTTGGCAATAAAACTCCCTGTTACCGAATTCCTTTTCCAAATCACCGACAACCACCATGTTGTGAAAGGCTATATAAATACGGGTCAGGGAAGCAAGTTCCATATCCGACAAACCAGTGGTAAGCGGCCAATCCTGTATCTGCTTTAATATGTAACTTAATTTATCTGTTTTCAAATTCTCTTTCATCGGAAGCGGATATTTTTCCGTCCATTCCCTCAATGCCCTAACCATTTGTCGTAATCTTCCAATTGTTTTATCAACCGGAGTTTACTTTTCTTCGGGGCAGGGTCATTACGCCAAAGGTCAATAATGGCATGCGACTGAGCATGCCAGATGCTGTTATTTGTACAGCCGTACAAGACAACAAGTAAAAGCGCACGCGACTGTTCTGCCTGAACAAGAGGAAGCAGAGCCCGAATTGTTCCGATAAGCTTTTCACATTCCTCCTTAGCCCCCGATACGGTATAAACCTGGAGTAAAAGTGCATAAAGTTTACAACGCATCACATCCGAATCCATTTGCAGGTTACCGTATTGTTGCAAAACTTCGGAAGCCAGTTTTTTGTCTTCCTCGGTTATGCCATTACCACTATAATACCGTCCAAGAGCCTCATGCAATCCTATCTGAATACGTTCGTTATCCAATCGGGTATAAATGTGTTTGCCTTTATCATTTAAAGCAATGACTTCATATTGACCGGGACGGACATGTAACAACGGTATCCACATCCAGTTTTCCAAACATACCATAATATCTTTCTGCCCGGCCCCCGGCTGAATAACAATAGTTGCTTCCGCTCCTTTAAATTGTCCTTCTGTAATGCGCACCCGATCACCTTTCATCAACCGCCCCGGCTCCGGAAAATAAACAGGAAGGACGTCGGAATATGAACGGGCAATCCATTGCAGATTTTCCATGGCTGAATCAGATAAATAAGGATAGTAATCGCCCCCCTTTTTCCGCACCCGGGGTAGAAAATTATACCAAGGTAACACCTGTTTCATGCGGTACAGTTCATTTTCTGATGAACGGATAAAAACATAGTTGTAAAGCAACGGATGTTCGGTATTTACCAACATCTTTCCTTTCTGTTTTACTTCCACATAAGAAGGGGCGAAAAACTCAAATGCAGGTTCGTTACAACGCAAACGGCGGTCAAGCTCTTTCTGTAATCCTTTTGCCCGGCCCCTATGACAAGAAGGAAGTACCATCACGTACCATCTTACCGCACGACTGTTTTGCAAAGCCGCCAATAACTCAACGTCCGGAGTTTTTTCCTTATTCATAGACATTCCACGGCCATATCAGTGAATTTATCAAAACACTGAAAAACAAAACATTACACCCAAATTAAAAGGAATTACTGAAAATTCCGTCTTTTTTTCCTTCCTCATAGCGAATGGATACGCCTTCTCTCTCCAAAGTCCGGTTTACTCCCCCTAAGTGTTCGCACACTCTCTTGATAAGAGATAGGTAAATAATCACTATATAGTCTAATCTACTTATATACAAAATTCTGAATCAGATGTGACTTGTTGTTTTGCTAAACATTGAAGTGAATAATTGCTTCCAAAAGAAAATATAATCTGATTTTTGAAATGGCATGTTTCGATATTTCGAGATTTTATCTACTTTTGTGTTATCCTGTTTGTCTCTTATCAAGAGAACTTGTTTTTTGCTAAACATTCCCTTTTCTTCACAAATCTTTTAAAATAAGCGTATTTGCATTATCGATGACCGAACATTCCAAGGAGGCGAGATAAATTTGAGTGGTCAGTTCCGAATCGTGTCCCATCGCTTCACTGATCACAGCAAGAGGAATATTTTTGTTTCTGGCTATGCTTGCCCAAGAATGACGTGCTACATAAGTGGTCAAAGGTATCGACAAACCAATCCGGGCTGCCACCCTTTTCAGATTCAAATTGACTGCATACAAGCTGTTTTTATACTGTTTCCGGACTTTTTTAGCATCCATTACTGTAATAATCGGCAATAAATAGGGCCAATCAGGCATTACACGCACCTTGTATTTGTCCACAATTGCCTGCATGCATTCTTCCCATTTGACAGAAAGCTGCTGCCCCGTTTTCCGCCTGCGATAGACAAGTACGCCGTTTTTAAGGTCGGATTTTTGGAGATAAGCCATGTCAACGAAGGACATGCCCCGGGTATAAAAACTGAACAGAAACATATCCCGGGCAAAATCCAAAGCAGGATAAAACGTTAAATCCAATTCCTTTATTTTCCGAATTTCTTTCAACGCCAAAGCCCGTTTAACAGTTTTGTCAATACCAGTATAGACATGCCGGAAGGGGTTGCGCTGTTCTACTATTCCCTTCTCTACTGCCCGATTATAGACAGCACGCAGAATACGCATATAAAAAGAAATCGTATTCATAACTATCCCGCTTGCTTTCAGATAAGCCTCGTACTCCTGCATTAAATCGGAGGTCATTTCTTCCATCAGCACGTCCTTTCTGTTCTGAAAGCGCAAAAAACTGCTAAGCGTGGCGGTATAAGTCTCCGCTGTCCGATCCCGATTAAGACGTTTCAGTTGTACAATAACCTCCTTCATAAAGCTGAAAAAAGAATCATCCGTAACGGTGTCCTGAAACTTTCGGATAATATCATCTGCGGTATAACTGTTCCTAGAGGTGTTGACCAAAGAAACGGATATTTTCTCCAACCGCCGGATATCCCTGTTTATACGCCCCCGAAGCAAAAGCAAGTAGCCATACCGTTCATTATTACAACCACAGAGAATAACTGTGGCCCGGTTTTCATTCCATTCCTCCGCATAAATGCGGTAGTTTGTTTTTAATTGCCGGACAACCCGGCCCCGTATGATTTGATAATAGATTGTACCCTCTTTACCTCTCACAGAAGAAGGCCGGAATTTTACTTTAATTGATGTCATTGGAATAGTCATAATTTATCTCTGTTTAAAAAACCTTAAAATATAAATTCACCCCTTATCTAAAATATTTCCGCAAAATTCAGGCAAGCCGTGTTTTGTGTTCGGACGGCAAATACGTATCTTTACTCCGATTTAATCTTCTCTCCGGAAGAAAATAGAGGGCTGTAATGGATTACAAACACGACATTATATCTATTCCTAAAAGTATTCTGCTCGCAGGGATAATCCTATATGCATGCCTTGGCGCTTTTGCCGGGAAACCCAATCACGTCCCTTTTCCCATAAATACTCCAGACAGCACGGTTATTTCATCCGATGTTGATTCTATAGCGTTTTCACGCCGTTTTATACATCGAATCGGAGTAGAAATGCGACCTTCCTATATTTTTCCCACTCACCCTTTTCTACAGGCAGAAAATGAAGACCTCTCCCCCATTCGGTATTCACACTCCAGCCACATAAAATATTCTTTTCAATTCCAACCAGGCTGCAATGCAGAGCGGATTTACGGCGGCTCTTACCAAGGCATCGGATTGGCTCATTTCTATTTCAGAAGACAAAAAGAATTGGGTTCCCCCATTGCATTATATCTGTTTCAAGGTGCACGAATTACCCCATTAACATCGTGGTTATCGCTCAATTATGAATGGAATTTCGGACTGTCTTTCGGCTGGAAGCCTTACAATTTCGAGACCAACAGTTATAACCGGGTTATCGGTTCGAAACTGAATGCCTATATCAATACCAATTTTTATTTGAATTGGATACTGTCACCCCGATTGAACCTGAATACAGGAATTGCCCTCACCCATTTTTCCAACGGCAACACCAATTATCCTAACGCGGGTTTAAACACCATCGGAATACAACTCGGACTGACGTATAATTTCAATAAAAAACAGGATTTTCTTTCCCGTCCTGCTTTTATTCCTGCGTTTCCGCGCCACATCAGTTATGACCTCGTTCTATTCGGTTCCTGGCGAAAGAAGGGAATCTCCTGGGGAGAGACACAAGTCGCTTCACCGGACACCTATATGGTCATGGGATTTAATTTTGCCCCCATGTACAACTTCGGATACAAGTTTCGTATGGGAATATCCCTCGACGGCGTATACGACGGGAGCGCCAATGTCTATACCGAAGATTATATTTATGGTACCACCCAGGAATTTTTCACACCTTCTCTTCACAAACAACTTGCATTGGGGATTTCTGGACGGTGCGAATATGTCATGCCTTACTTTACCGTGGGTGTAGGTATGGGAGTCAATCTCCTCCACGGAGGAGGCGATTTGAAAGCCTTTTACCAAATTTTAGCTCTTAAAACCGAAATCACACGCAATACGTTTATCCACATCGGCTACAATCTCAAAAACTTTGAAACGCCTAATTTCCTCATGTTGGGTATCGGCATCCGCTTTCACAATAAGTACCCCTCCTGCTACCGCCGTTAAATAAAAGATAATCCGCCAACAAGTTGTTAAATGAGTGTTCGTTTCTTATCTTTGCGTAGAACAGCATTTCAGCATAGTCCTGGTTCACAGGAGATTGTCTGTAATTAGCATCATCTTTATAAAAAATACATAGTCTATGAACAATTTTATCTTTCAGAACCCAACCCGTCTCATCTTTGGAAAAGGGATGATTGCCGAACTTGCAAAAGCCATTCCTGCCAACAAAAGAATCATGGTTACTTTCGGTGGCGGAAGTGTGAAGAAAAACGGCGTATATGAACAGGTACAAAAAGCCCTTCAAGGCCGGGAATATATTGAATTCTGGGGCATAGAACCCAATCCTGCCATTGAAACTTTACGCAAAGCCATCACTTTAGGAAAAGAGCACAACACTGATTTCTTGTTAGCTGTAGGCGGAGGCTCAGTATTGGACGGGACCAAACTTATCTCTGCCGGATTAAAATATGACGGAGATGCCTGGGATTTGGTGAAAAAAGGAGCTTATAACGATACAGTACCCTTGGGTAGTGTACTGACCCTCCCCGCTACGGGTTCGGAGATGAACAGCGGCGCTGTAATCTCCCGCCACGAAACCCAGGAAAAATATCCTTTTTACAGTAATTATCCCGTATTCTCCATCTTGGATCCGGAAACGACTTTCAGTCTTCCTCCCCACCAAATTGCCTGCGGACTTGCAGACACATTCGTACATGTCATGGAACAATACCTGACTACACCCGGCCAATCCCGCCTCATGGATCGTTGGGCAGAAGGGATACTGAAAACTCTGATTGAAATTGCGCCCCAAATCCGGGAGAACCAGCACAATTACGATATCATGGCAGACTTCATGTTATCGGCAACCATGGGCCTGAACGGCTTTATAGCAATGGGTGTAACCCAAGATTGGTGTACACACATGATTGGACACGAACTGACCGCCCTACACGGATTAACCCACGGCGCCACACTGGCAATTGTTTTTAATGGTACATTACGTACTCTCCGCACGCAGAAAAAAGATAAAATTCTCCAATACGGAGAACAGGTATGGGGCATCACAGAAGGCGATGCAAGTGTCCGCATAGAGAAAACCATAGAGAAAACAGAAGCTTTCTTCCAAAGTTTAGGATTATCAACCCGGCTCAGTGAAGAAAATATCCCCGAATCAACTATTCTTGAGATTGAACGCCGCTTCAACGAACGCCATGCCGCTTTTGGTGAAGCCGAAAATGTAGACGGAGCTATAGCACGGAAAATTCTGGAGAACTGCAAGTAATCCAGAAGTGACTCGACTATAAAAAAAATAAGGTATTCAGTATGAATACCTTATTTTTTATTTCTTCAGTCTTCTGCTTAATCCACAGAAATCTCATCCACAAACAAAAAGGCCGGATGCTCTTTTCCCCCATGCCATGCCGGGATTTTGTCCTCAGACAATGCCGTTACCTTAACAAAACGGGCTTTCACCGGGTCAAATGTCTGCGTATGGGTATATACTCCATTCCGATCGGTAGCCTTCATAGCCGGATAGTCTTCGGAAGCCACTTTTTTATAAGTCGTCCCATCTTCCGATACTTCTACCATCATGCCTCTGGCATCAAATACCCAATCGCCTTTTTCCACACAGGTATTCATGGAAACCGTCGTAATTTCTGTCGGCACTCCCAAATCAATCACAGCCTCCATATCGTTTTTATAAAAAGCAATCCAGCGACCGGTTTTGTAATTGCCGTTCCCCTTCAATCCATCCACCAATACACCTGCTCCGTTAAACTGGTAGGCCTTGTTAATCGGTTGAAGCATTGTAACCGGCTTCGTGGTAGATTTGGAGAACTCCACCTTTTCCGAAGCCACCCGGCTTTTTCCGGAAGGGCGTACTGCTACCGCCCTTAGTTCTACATTCTCTTTCAAATCAAATGCACCCGTATATTTTGAAGAAGCCGTTGTCGGTTCACTGCCATCCAGAGTATAATATATATCAGCGTCACCTACTGTAGACAAATCAACCTTTATCACTCCGGCCTCAAAATCGGGACGAATGTCCGCCTTCACATCATACAGGTGTTTGGCAAAGTTATAGCCTTTCATCTGATAGATATTCAGCATCGCAGGAATACGGGCTATAAAATCATCATAGTTTTTCTTTTCCAGCATAGTCCACTGCACTTCAGCCAAAGCACTCATCCGAGGCAATTCCATGTATTCTACCTGGCTGTATTCCGGTACATATTCCGTCCACAAATTAGCTTGTACTCCAATAATGTATTTCTGTTCTTCCGGAGTCAGCGAGGGAGCAAGCGGCTCAAAGCTATAAACTTTTTCCAACGGCACATATCCGCCAATTGCCATCGGTTCATTTTCCACATCCTTAGACTGATAATAATCAAAATACATATATGTATTGGGAGTCATGATTACATCATGTTTCAATTTAGCGGCCTCTATACCACCGGCAGTACCTCTCCAGGACATGACAGTGGCATTCGGAGCCAATCCTCCTTCCAGGATTTCATCCCATCCGATAATTTGCCTTCCGTGGTTGTTCAGAAAGTTCTCCGCATGAGAGATAATAAAACTCTGCAATTTCTCTTCTGCAGTATGTTTGGCATCTTTTCTCAATTTCAAGGCCTTGATGCGAGCCTGACATTTCGGACATTTTTTCCAACGCACTTTCGGACATTCATCTCCTCCGACATGAATATATTCGGACGGAAAAATTTCTATAATTTCGGCCAGTACCCCATCAATAAAATCAAGCGTTTTGTCGTTGCCGGCACAAAGTACATCCTCGGATACCCCCCAAATCGTCCACACATCATAGGGTCCGCCCGTACATCCCAATTCCGGGTAAGCCGTCAAAGCAGCCTGCATGTGTCCTGGCAAATCAATTTCCGGAATAACCGTAATATGACGGTCTTTTGCATAAGCTACAATTTCCTTGGCTTCTTCCTGCGTATAGAATCCACCATAAGGTTTTCCGTCATATTTCCCGCTATTATGCCCAATAACTGTCTCTTTGCGCTGAGCACCTTTAATGGTCAATTCAGGATATTTCTTGATTTCTATTCTCCACCCCTGATCATCCGATATGTGCCAATGGAAACGGTTGATGTTATGCAACGCCAGCATATCAACAAATTTTTTGATAGAATCCACCGGAAAGAAATGGCGGGAAACATCCAGATGCGCTCCACGGTAAGCAAAACGAGGGAAGTCATTGATTTCAACAGCAGGCAATACCACTGCTGCTCCTTTCACCAACGGAAGTGACTTCCGCAAAGTCTGAATACCGTAAAATACACCGGCTTCGGTCGACGCATCTATGACTACGCCTTCTCCATTCACCTTCAACTGATAAGCTTCGGGATTAGAGGACTGCAATGCCAGTTGCAGTGCTATTTTATCTTTTCCTGCCGTACCTACTTCTACTGCCAATCGTTTACCTGTAGCCTCCTGAATGTAATCAGCCAGAAACTCTGCGTTTTTCTGCATCGCATCATTGCCTTCCGGATAAACAATTTTCACATTTTCATTCAAAACAAAGGATTTATCCTGCTTTTCTATAATTTCCTGGGGCAACGGAACAACCCGGTAGTTTGCAGACTTTTGCTCTACAGTACAAGCAAACATTACCCCTATAACAACCAACCAACCGGCCAGCTTAAACATTTTTTTCATACATCAGTTATTTATTGGTTTTTATTTTATTATTTCACATCCTAACACAATAGCGCCGAAATTCAAACGTTTTCTATTCAAAACGCAATATTAAAGATAATCAGTTAAAATTACAAAAACACATCTCTTATAATACACAGAATGCATAAAATAGAATGTATTTCCCCTGAAATAAAAAAAGAGACCTGATACAGGTCTCTTCCGTTTCGTCATTCTCTCGTTAGCTTATGCCTGTCCCGGAGTCTCCAGGTTCAGCGGGAAAGCCGCTGTAGGCTGATTGTCTTCCGGAAGATTTATCTTACCATTGATCTGTTCGTATTTGCGGATATTATCCTGCAAGGCAAACATCAATCGTTTGGCATGTTCCGGAGTCAGAATAATCCGGCTCTTGACTTCCGCTTTTGGTATTCCCGGCATAATACGTACGAAATCGACAATAAATTCAGATGTGGAATGCGAAATTATAGCCAGATTAGCATACATTCCCTGGGCCACATCATGATTCAATTCTATATCCAATTGTTGTTTTTTCTCTTCCATAATCCTTGGTGTTATATCTCAATTTTCAAAATTAAGTATTTCCCAGCAGATACCGCCTCTTTACCGAGAAAAAAAAAATACCAGCTGTATCCATAAAAAAACGCCTCAAATGAGGCGTTTTTTATTATTTAGACATTCTTTCCATCTCTTCTTTCGAGCCCACCACCAAACTGTTGAACTCTTTCATACCGGTACCTACCGGAATCAAGTGACCGCAGATTACGTTTTCTTTCAACCCCTCTAACGGATCAACCTTTCCGTAGATAGCAGCTTCATTCAAGACCTTCGTTGTTTCCTGGAAAGACGCAGCAGAGATAAAACTGGAAGTCTGCAAAGCAGCACGGGTAATTCCCTGAAGCACCTGAGAGGAAGTAGCAGGCACAGCATCGCGGGCTTGTACAACCTTCATATCCCGGCGTTTCAACTGGGAATTAATATCCCGGAGCGTACGGGCGGAAATAATCTGTCCCGGTTTCACTCTGTCGGAATCTCCGGCTTCGGTTACCACCTTCTTGTCAAACATCTCGTCATTTTCTTCCATGAATTCCAATTTATCTACAATTTGGTTTTCAAGGAACTTCGTATCTCCTGCATCCTGAATCAACACCTTACGCATCATCTGGTGAACAATGATTTCAAAATGTTTGTCATTGATTTTCACACCCTGCATACGGTATACATCCTGCACTTCGTTCACTATATATTCCTGTACAGCAATCGGTCCCTGGATATTCAGAATATCAGTCGGTGTAATAGCTCCGTCAGAAAGAGGCGTTCCGGCACGTACATAATCATTTTCCTGAACCAGAATCTGCTTGGACAAAGAAACCAAATATTTCTTCACTTCTCCAGATTTGGAGGTAATGACAATTTCACGGTTACCACGTTTGATTTTACCATAGGTTACCTCTCCGTCAATTTCTGAAACGACTGCCGGATTAGAAGGATTACGGGCCTCAAATAATTCCGTTACACGAGGAAGACCTCCCGTGATATCCCCTGCCTTACCAACTGCTCTCGGAATTTTCACAATCGTGCTACCGGCAACAACGCTGTCTCCTTCCTTGACTACAATGTGGGCTCCTACCGGAAGGTTATAGCTCTTGATGGTATTGCCTTTATTATCCTGAATCAAAATTGCCGGAGCTTTCGTCTTATCACGGAATTCCGTAATTACTTTTTCACGGAAACCGGTTGTTTCATCCGACTCTTCCTTATAAGTTTCACCCTCTACCAAATTTTCAGTAGCAACCTCACCAGTGAATTCGGTAATAATCAATGCATTGAACGGATCCCATTCGCAAATCAAATCCCCCTTCTTCACTTCCATTCCGTTCTTGACAAAAACCTTGGCACCATAAGGAATATTATTGCTGATCAGTGCAATATTAGTATTTTTGTCAATGATGCGCAATTCTGTCAAACGCCCTACTACGACATCACATTTCTGACCGTTTTCCTGAGCATACTCAACAGAACGCATCTCTTCAAACTCTACGATACCATCGTATTTTGCTCTCAATGAGTTTTCAGTCGAAATGTTACCGGCAGTACCTCCCACGTGGAACGTTCTCAAGGTCAACTGAGTACCAGGCTCACCAATAGACTGTGCTGCAATGGTTCCAACAGCTTCACCCATCTCAACCAAACGTCCGGTTGCCAGGTTACGTCCGTAACATTTAGCACATACACCTTTCTTCGACTCACAAGTCAGTACGGAACGCACTTCCACTCGTTCAATCGGAGAATCTTCAATGGCCTGAGCTATCGTCTCCGTAATTTCCTCTCCCGATTTCACTAACAATTCACCGGAATGCGGATGATATACATCGTGAACGGATACACGTCCCAATATTCTTTCATACAAAGAAGAAACGACTTCTTCGTTATTTTTAATCGCAGCAATACTAACACCTCTCAACGTGCCGCAATCTTCTTCGGTAATGGTGATGTCATTGGCAACATCAACCAGACGACGGGTCAAGTAACCGGCATCTGCCGTTTTCAGAGCCGTATCCGCCAAACCTTTACGGGCACCATGGGTCGAGATAAAATACTCCAATACCGACAAACCTTCTTTAAAGTTAGCCAGAATCGGGTTTTCAATAATCTGTCCTCCGGTAGCACCTGATTTCTGAGGTTTTGCCATCAAACCACGCATACCACCCAACTGACGGATCTGCTCACGGGAACCACGGGCTCCGGAGTCAAGCATCATGTAAATGGAGTTGAAGCCCTGTTTGTCAGAAGCCAACTGTTTCATCAAGGTTGAAGTCAGGTTTGCATTTACATGAGTCCAAATGTCGATAATCTGATTGTAACGTTCATTGTTGGTAATGAAACCCATATTATAGTTGGCAAGTACCTCTTCCACCTGCTTGTAACCTTCTGCCAACAAGGACTCTTTCTCCGCTGGTACGATTACATCTTCCAAATTGAAAGAAAGACCGCCCTCAAAAGCTTTCCGGTATCCCAAATCCTTGATATCATCCAGGAATTTGGCCGTTACATCCACACCGCATCTCTTAAACACATCACCAATAATATCCCTCAATGCCTTTTTCGTAATCAAGGTGTTGATATAAGGATAATTTTTCGGTGTAAACTGGTTCAATATTACCCGTCCCACAGTAGTCTCAATCATATGGTTGAACGGTTTTCCCTCTTCATCCACATCATCGATTTTCACTTTAATCTGAGCATGTAAATCCACTGCTCTTTCATTCAGAGCAATAATCACCTCCTGCGGAGAATAGAAAGACACTCCTTCTCCTTTGGCACCTTTACGCGGCTTGGTAATGTAATACAATCCCAATACCATATCCTGAGAAGGCACGGTAATAGGAGCCCCGTTGGCAGGATTCAGAATATTGTGGGCACACAACATCAGAATCTGAGCTTCCAATACAGCCTCATTTCCCAACGGCAAGTGAACAGCCATCTGGTCACCATCGAAGTCAGCGTTAAATCCGGTACAAGCCAAAGGATGCAGACGGATAGCCTTTCCTTCTATCAATTTAGGCTGGAAAGCCTGGATACCCAAACGGTGCAAAGTCGGAGCACGGTTTAACAATACCGGATGTCCTTTCAATACATTTTCCAGAATATCCCATACTACCGGATCACGACGATCCACAATTTTCTTGGCACTTTTCACTGTTTTTACAATACCCCGTTCAATCAACTTACGGATAATAAACGGCATATACAGTTCTGCTGCCATATCTTTCGGAAGACCGCACTCATGCATCTTCAAATCCGGACCAACGACAATAACCGAACGGGCAGAATAGTCGACACGTTTACCCAACAGGTTCTGACGGAAACGCCCTTGTTTTCCTTTCAAACTGTCAGAAAGGGATTTCAGCGGACGGTTATTCTCAATCTTCACCGCATTGGATTTGCGTGAATTATCAAATAAAGAATCAACTGCTTCCTGCAACATACGTTTTTCATTTCGTAAAATCACATCGGGAGCCTTGATTTCTATCAATCTTTTCAAACGGTTATTACGGATAATAACCCTTCTATACAAATCGTTCAGATCGGATGTAGCAAAACGACCGCCATCTAAAGGAACCAAAGGACGCAGTTCGGGCGGAATAACAGCCAACACTTTCACAATCATCCACTCCGGTTTATTGATCTCTTTGCTTTCGCGGAAGGCTTCCACCACCTGCAAACGCTTCAATGCTTCATTTTTACGCTGCTGGGAAGTTTCGGTATTTGCTTTATGCCGCAGTTCATAGGACAAATCATCCAGTTTTAGTCTCTCCAAAAGCATGCTGATAGCTTCAGCACCCATTTTAGCAATAAACTTGTTCGGATCATCATCATCCAAATGTTGGTTTTCTGCCGGCAAAGCATCCACCAAATCTATATACTCTTCCTCTGTCAAGAAGTCCAGTTGGTTAATGCCTTTTTCCGCTAAAATACCCGGCTGAACAACTACATATCTTTCATAATAAATAACGGAATCCAGTTTTTTGGAAGGCAATCCCAATAAATATCCGATCTTATTGGGTAATGACTTAAAATACCAAATGTGAGCTACCGGCACCACCAACTGAATGTGTCCCATACGTTCACGTCTTACCTTTTTCTCCGTCACCTCCACACCACAACGGTCACAAACAATTCCTTTATAACGGATTCGCTTGTATTTTCCGCAATGGCATTCATAATCCTTTACCGGACCAAAAATTCTTTCGCAGAACAATCCGTCACGTTCAGGCTTATAGGTACGATAATTAATCGTTTCCGGTTTTAACACCTGACCGCTGGAATGTTCCAGAATTTCTTCCGGAGATGCCAATCCGATGGCTATTTTGGTAAAGCTTTTCGGCTTATTTGTATTATTATCTTTTCTAAAGGCCATAATCTTAAAAGTTTTCCTTTTTACCTTATATTAGGTTTACACTCAATCCGAGTCCTCTCAACTCATGCAACAACACATTGAATGATTCGGGCAATCCCGGAGTAGGCATCGGTTCGCCTTTCACAATGTGCTCATAGGTTTTCGTCCTCCCGACAACATCGTCAGACTTCACTGTCAGAATTTCCTGCAAAATGTGAGCTGCACCGAATGCTTCCAGTGCCCAAACCTCCATTTCACCGAAACGCTGACCACCAAATTGAGCTTTACCACCAAGCGGCTGTTGGGTAATCAATGAGTACGGTCCGATAGAACGGGCGTGCATCTTGTCATCAACCATGTGACCCAATTTCAACATATAGATCACCCCGACCGTTGCTGGCTGGTCAAAACGTTCCCCTGTACCACCATCATACAAATAGGTCGTACCGTATCTCGGGACTCCAGCTTTATCTGTCAGTCCATTAATATCATCCAAACTTGCTCCGTCAAAAATCGGGGTAGCAAACTTCATACCCAATTTCTGACCAGCCCAACCCAATACAGTTTCAAACACCTGTCCCAAGTTCATACGGGAAGGTACACCCAACGGATTCAGACAAATGTCCACCGGAGTACCGTCAGCCAAGAAGGGCATATCTTCTACCCTTACGACACGCGATACAATACCCTTGTTACCGTGACGTCCTGCCATTTTATCCCCAATCTGCAATTTACGCTTCTTAGCCACGTAAACTTTCGCCATTTTGATAATTCCGGAAGGAAGTTCATCTCCAACTGTCGCATTATATTTTTTCCGCTTCATCTGCCCTTCGATTTCCTTGTATTTGATCACAAAATTGTGAAGCAAATCGCGGATCATATCATTGCGCTGTTTATCTGTCGTCCATTTATTCGGGTTGATTTCCAGATAATTCAAATTCTGTAATGTCTTTAACGTGAATTTCACGCCTTTGGCAATCACATCCTCGTTCAGGTAGTTTTTCACTCCCTGTGAAGTCTTACCATTGGTCAACTCAAACAATTTATCTATCAACAACGTTGTCAGATCACTTACTTTCCGCTCAAACTGTTCGTCAATTTCAGCCAACAGGTTTTTTCCGGCAGCCTTTGATTTCCGGTCACCAATCGTCCGTTGGAACAGTTTTTTATCAATGATAACACCCTTCAAAGAAGGAGAAGCTTTCAAAGAAGCATCTTTCACGTCACCGGCTTTATCACCGAAAATAGCACGAAGTAATTTTTCTTCCGGACTAGGATCAGACTCTCCTTTCGGTGTAATCTTACCAATCAGAATATCTCCCGGTTCTACCCGAGCACCGATACGGATCATTCCATTTTCATCCAGATTTTTCGTGGCATCTTCACTCACATTCGGAATATCGGCAGTCAACTCTTCGACGCCCCGTTTGGTTTCCCGAACTTCAAGTGAATATTCATCGACATGCACCGAAGTAAACACATCATTCCGCACGATATTTTCCGAAATCACAATAGCATCCTCGTAGTTGTACCCCTTCCAAGGCATAAATGCCACTTTCAGATTGCGTCCCAAAGCCAGTTCTCCATCTTCCGAAGCATATCCTTCCGTCAGAATCTGTCCTTCTTCTACCCGCTGTCCTTTCTTCACGATGGGACGTAAGGTTATCGTCGTACTCTGATTTGTCCGTTTGTATTTCGGCAAAATATATTCTTTCGTATCACCGTCAAAACTTACAAAACGCTCTTCATCCGTCTGGTCGTATTTAATCACAATATGATGTCCGTCCACAGCTTCAACCACACCTGCACCTTCAGCAACGACCTGAGTACGGGAATCCTTAATCAGATTACCCTCCAAGCCGGTACCGACAATCGGCGACTGCGGTTTGATAATAGGAACAGCCTGGCGCATCATGTTCGACCCCATCAATGCACGGTTGGCATCGTCATGTTCCAAGAAGGGAATCAAAGAAGCCGCGATGGAAGCAATCTGGTTCGGAGCAACGTCAATCAAATCAACATTCTCCACCTCTTCCAAGGGGAAGTCTCCGTCTTTACGGGATTTTGCCCGCTTATTCACAAAGTGTCCCTGGTCATCCACCTTGGCATTAGCCTGTGCAATCACCAGTCCTTCTTCCTCTTCAGCCGACAGGTATTTTACTCCCTCAGCCGACAAATCCACCACTCCGTTATCTACATTCCGGTAAGGAGTTTCAATAAATCCGAGTTCGTTGATTTTTGCATACACGCACAATGAAGAAATCAAACCAATGTTCGGACCTTCCGGCGTTTCAATCGGACACAAACGTCCGTAGTGGGTATAGTGAACGTCACGTACCTCAAATCCGGCACGGTCTCTTGACAAACCTCCAGGTCCCAAGGCTGACATACGTCTCTTGTGGGTAATCTCTGCCAACGGGTTCGTCTGGTCCATAAACTGGGACAAAGCATTCGTTCCGAAGAAAGAATTGATCACAGAAGAAAGAATCTTCGAATTAATCAAATCTACCGGAGTAAACACCTCATTATCGCGTACATTCATTCGCTCACGAATCGTACGAGCCATTCGAGCCAATCCTACACCAAACTGGTTATACAACTGTTCACCTACAGTACGTACACGGCGGTTGCTCAAGTGGTCAATGTCATCCACATCTGTTCGGGCATTCAATAGCTTAATCAGATATTTGATGATTTCGATCATATCCTCCTTCGTCAATACCCTGACAGATGGATCGGTCGTCAAACCCAACTTCTTGTTCAGCTTGTAACGTCCTACATCTCCCAAATCATAACGTTTGTCGGAGAAGAACAACTTATCGATTACGTCACGAGCAGTAGCTTCATCAGGCGGCTCCGAACTACGCAATTGCCTGTAAATATGCATCACTGCTTCTTTCTCTGAGTTACAGGGATCTTTTTGCAGTGTATTATATATGATGGCATAATCTGCCAGATTTTGCTTTTCTTTATGCAATAAAATAGTCTTTGCTCCCGCATTGACAATAGCATCTATATGTTCATTTTCCAGAACAGTCTCACGATCCACAATGATCTCGTTTCGTTCGATAGACACCACTTCTCCAGTATCTTCGTCTACGAAATCTTCTACCCACGTCTTCAAAACACGAGCAGCCAAACGTCTGCCAACGACTTTCTTCAAGCCCGCTTTGGATACGTTAATTTCATCAGCCAAGTCAAATATTTGGAGAATATCCTTATCCGTTTCAAAACCGATTGCACGCAACAAAGTCGTTACAGGTAACTTCTTCTTACGGTCGATATAGGCATACATCACATTATTGATGTCCGTGGCAAATTCAATCCACGATCCTTTGAACGGAATAATACGGGCTGAATACAACTTCGTACCATTAGCGTGCACGCTCTGGCCAAAAAACACACCGGGAGACCGGTGCAACTGGGATACAATTACACGTTCTGCCCCATTGATAACAAATGTACCTTTCGGAGTCATGTAAGGTACATTTCCTAAATACACGTCCTCAATGACTGTATCGAAATCTTCATGTTCGGGATCCGTACAATACAATTTCAATTTTGCCTTCAGAGGTGCACCGTAAGTCAACCCCTGTTCCAAACATTCATCAATGGTATAACGGGGAGGATCAATAAAATAATCCAAAAACTCCAGTACAAAGTTATTCCGGGTATCGGTAATGGGAAAATTTTCTTTAAAAACGGTGTAAAGGCCCTCGTTCTTTCTGTTTTCAGGCGTAGTACCTAATTGAAAAAAGTCCTTGAATGACTTTAATTGTATCTCAAGAAAATCAGGGTATTCCAACTGATTTTTAATGGATGCAAAGCTGATTCTTTTATTTGAATGATTTGAAGACATCTATTAATTTTTTGGAACCTAAACAATAATAACAACAAAATGGTTTAGAGTCAAAAATGACTCTAAACCGTTAAAACCCGAGGGTTCTATACTTATTTAAGTTCAACTTCAGCTCCTGCTTCTTCGAGTTGAGCTTTCAATTGTGCAGCTTCTTCTTTAGAAACTTTTTCTTTCAGAGGAGCCGGTGCTTTGTCAACTAATTCTTTAGCTTCTTTCAAGCCAAGCCCCGTCAATTCTTTAACTAATTTTACAACACCTAATTTAGCAGCACCTGCTGATTTCAGGATAACGTCGAATTCACTCTGTTCAGCAGCGGCAGCAGCACCACCAGCTGCAGGAGCAGCAACAACAGCAGCGGCAGCTGCCGGTTCGATACCATATTCTTCTTTTAAGATGTCAGCTAATTCTTTTACGTCTTTTACAGTCAGGTTAACTAATTCCTCTGCAAGTTTTTTCAAATCTGCCATTTCGATAAAATATTTAAATTGTTTTTACTCTAAAAATAATAATTATGCTCTATCTTCCAATGTTTTAAGCACACCTCCGATAGTATTCTTCCCTGATTCCAAAGAAGAGATAAGTTTCTGCATCGGTGACTGCAGCAACAGGATAATATCTCCCAGCAATTCTTCCTTAGATTTAATGCTGACAAGAGCTTCCAGTTGATTTTCACCTACATAGACACTTTCTTCAACATAAGCAGCCTTAAATACAGGTTTGTCGTGGCTCTTTCTGAATTCTTTGATCAGTTTTGCCGGTGCGTTTCCTGTTTCACTCAGCATAATAGCACTGGAACCAGCCAAGACGCTATACATTTCTTCATAGTTAGCTTCAAGACCATCCAAGGCTACTTTCAACAAGGTATTTTTTACCTGTATCAATTTAATGCCTGCATTGAAACATTCCTTACGCAACTCCTGCGTCGCTTCAGCATCCAACTCAGAGATATCGCTGATATAAAGATGCTTATACGCTTTAATCTGCTCGGTTAAATTGTCTATGATTACTTGTTTTTCTTCCCTTTTCATTCTACAAAGGTCCTTTTAAAGGTTAATAATTAATCAAGTAATGACTTAAGGTCTAATTTAATACCGGGACTCATTGTACTTGACAGGAACACGCTCTTCACATAGGTACCCTTTGCAGAAGACGGTTTCAGTTTGTTGATAACATTCATGAATTCACGAGCGTTATCTCTGATCTTGTCTGCTTCAAAGTTTACTTTACCGATGGAAGCATGTATGATACCAAACTTGTCAACTTTAAAATCAATTTTCCCTTGCTTAACCTCCGTTACGGCCTTGGCAATATCCATTGTCACTGTACCGCTCTTCGGGTTAGGCATCAATCCACGAGGACCTAAAATCCGTCCTAAAGCACCAATCTTCCCCATGATTGAAGGCATGGTAATGATAATATCAACATCCGTCCAACCGGATTTCAATTTTTCGATATACTCATCCAATCCTACATAATCTGCACCGGCAGCTTGAGCTTCTTCCACCTTGTCAGGTGTACAAAGTACCAAAACACGTACTTCTTTACCGGTACCGTGAGGTAAGGTTACAACACCACGCACCATTTGATTGGCTTTACGCGGGTCTACTCCCAGACGAACGTCCATGTCAACTGACGCATCAAACTTAGTAAAAGTAATCTCCTTTACAAGTTTAGCAGCTTCGTCGATGGTATATACTTTACCACCGTCGATTTTTTCTAAAGCTAACTTCTTATTTTTTGTCAGTTTACTCATTACGTTTGAAGTATTTTACAAATTCATTAAAAAGGTTTCTCACCGTCAACAGTGATACCCATACTTCTGGCAGTTCCAGCTACCATACTCATTGCTTTTTCCACTTCAAAAGCGTTCAAATCGCTCATTTTCCCTTCTGCAATCTGTCTCACCTGATCCCAGGAAAGAGAAGCCACCTTCTTACGGTTAGGCTCGGCAGAACCGGATTTGATTTTTGCCACTTCCAAAAGCTGAATAGCAACAGGAGGTTGTTTGGTGATAAAATCAAAAGATTTATCTCCATAAACCTGAATAATTACCGGAATAATCTTTCCTGCCTGATCCTGAGTTCTTGCATTAAACTGTTTACAGAAGTCCATAATATTGACTCCCTTAGAACCTAATGCCGGACCTACAGGGGGAGAAGGATTAGCGGCACCAGCTTTGATCTGCAGCTTAATAATAGCTTCAACTTCTTTTGCCATGATTTTTTCTTCTCAATAATTTAATTATTCTTTTTCTACCTGCATGAAACTTAATTCGAGCGGCGTTTTACGTCCGAAAATCTTGACAATTACTTTCAATCTCTTCTTATCGCTGTTCACCTCCTCTATCACACCGGTAAAACCGTTAAACGGTCCGTCTGTAACTTTAACGGATTCGCCTACGAAATAAGGAACACTTATCTCTTCCGGTTGTTCTGCAAGCTCATCTACCTTCCCAAGAATCCGGTTAATCTCAGCCAATCGCATCGGTACCGGATCACCTCCTTTGGTCTCCCCCAGGAAGCCAATTACATTCGTGATGTCACGAAGTATATGGGGAACTTCACCAACTAAAGCAGCCTCTACCATGACGTACCCTGGAAAAAAATTTCGTTCTTTACTGATCTTTTTGCCGTTACGTACCTGGAAGATCTTCTCAGTAGGTATCAAAACCTGAGAAACATAATCCTGAAGCCCTAAACTGGCAATTTCACTTTCGATGTACTCCTTTACTTTCTTCTCTTTCCCACCAATCACACGAAGCACATACCATCTTTTTTTAATTTCTGCCATGTCAGTTATCGGGATTATTAATAAAACATACTATATACAAAGGTCATTACGTGTCTGAATACAAAATCCATCACAAAGATACCCAAAGCAATAATGACGGAAGCAATCATTACGATGGTAGCACTGCTCTGGAGTTCCGACCAAGACGGCCAGGACACTTTATTGACCAATTCGTTATATACATCTGCAAAATAACCTTTGATATTCATCTCCAATTGTCGATTGTAAATTTCAAATAAACATCCATTATGTCTGTTTTCTATTTGAAATTCTGTATTTATTAAAAGCACGGATGGAGAGACTCGAACTCCCGACACTCGGTTTTGGAGACCGATGCTCTACCGACTGAGCTACATCCGTAAAACAGGGTCAATCCGAAGATCAACCCTGAGTTTTATGAATAATATTATTCAAGAATTTCAGTAATCTGACCAGCACCTACTGTACGGCCTCCTTCACGGATAGCAAAACGCAAACCTAATGAGCAAGCTACCGGGGTCAACAATTCAACTGTAATTGTTACGTTATCTCCTGGCATTACCATTTCGGTTCCTTCCGGCAAAGTGATTTCACCCGTTACGTCCATCGTACGTAAATAGAACTGCGGTCTGTACTTATTGTGGAACGGAGTGTGGCGGCCACCTTCTTCTTTCTTCAGGATATAAACCTCAGCTTTAAATCTCTTATGCGGTTTAACTGAACCCGGTTTTGCCAATACCATACCACGTTTGATTTCGTCTTTGTCAATACCACGAAGCAACAAACCTACGTTATCTCCGGCTTCACCTTCATCCAACAATTTGCGGAACATTTCAACTCCAGTACAAACAGTTTTCTTACCGTCAGCTCCCAAACCGATCATTTCCAATTCATCACCAACGTGTACAACACCCGTTTCGATACGACCAGTAGCTACAGTTCCACGACCAGTAATTGAGAATACATCTTCAACCGGCATCAAGAACGGCTTTTCATTGTCACGCGGAGGAAGCGGAATCCATGAATCCACAGCTTCCATCAATTCCATCACTTTTTCTTCCCATTTAGCTTCGCCATTTAAGGCACCCAAAGCAGAACCCAAAATAATCGGAGTATTGTCACCGTCGTACTGATAGAAGCTCAACAATTCACGAAGCTCCATTTCAACCAGCTCCAACATTTCCTGGTCGTCTACCATATCCACTTTATTCAAGAACACAACGATTCTCGGAACGTTCACCTGACGAGCCAAAAGAATGTGCTCACGGGTCTGAGGCATCGGACCATCAGTAGCAGCACAAACCAAAATAGCACCATCCATCTGAGCAGCACCAGTAACCATGTTCTTTACATAGTCAGCGTGACCCGGACAGTCAACGTGAGCATAGTGACGATTAGCAGTTGAATATTCCACGTGAGAAGTATTGATCGTAATACCTCTTTCTTTTTCTTCCGGAGCGTTATCAATAGAATCAAAAGAACGCAATTCAGAAAGACCTTTTTTTGCCAATACAGTTGTAATAGCAGCAGTCAACGTGGTTTTACCGTGGTCTACGTGACCGATAGTACCAATATTTACGTGTGGTTTTGACCTGTCAAACTTTTCTTTAGCCATAACTCTAAAACAATTTTATTATTAAACAATTTATTACAAAAAATTTGCATCTCACTTTAATACATTGACTCACGCTGTATTACACACCATAAGTCACAAAGACCCCATTATCGGGCTTGCAAATATAGATAAATAATTTTGTGCTGCAAAATATTTATCTTAAAGTTTATGGTTTATAGTTTATTATCTCCCTCGTGCTTCCTCTCAAAACTATTTGCCATTTTTATTTTTCTCTCTCTTTTTCTTTGATTTTCACCAATTGGCGCTTAATCACATCATAGAGTTCATCAACAGCATCTTCGAATTTTTTTGCATTTTTCTTTGCAAAAACATCCTGTCCTTTAATACCGACATTTACTTCTACCACCTTATTTTCAAGATTTTCATCTTTTTCCAGCTTCAAAGTCACATCAATATCCAGAATTGCATCATTATATTTATCCAGTTTCAACAACTTTTTCTGGATAAAATCTTCCAACTGCGAACTTACAGAAAAACCAACCGGATTAATTCTTACTTCCATAGTCATTCCTCCTTTAATTTTAAGCCCTTGGATGGGCCTGGTTAAACACCTTGATCAAACTTTCAAAAGAGTTGTGAGTATATATTTGCGTTGCAGATAAATCTGCATGCCCCAACAACTCCCGGATTGCCTCAATACAAGCTCCATTATTAAGTAATTGTGTAGCAAATGTATGACGTAATACATGCGGACTCTTTTTAGACAAAGTCGTATACATTCCCAGATATTTCTCCACCAGACGATAAATAAATTTATCATAAACAGGTTGTCCCTTGTCGGTGACGAAAAAATACCCGTGTTCTCCGGAAACAACCTCTTTCCTCAACTCCATGTAATATCTCATGTCCTCCACCAGTTCGTCGGCCAAAGGCAACAAACGCTGCTTATTTCCCTTTCCCATCACAACAACACTTTTAGCAGAAAAATCAACATCCCGAATCCTCAAGCCAACCAGCTCCGAACGCCGCATCCCAGTATAATAAGCCATCAACAATACCAAACGATCCCTCAGCTCATGAAAACCGCCCTGCAACTCCTCTGCATCCAACATGTTGTCCATCTGATAATCCGGCACAAACACCGGCAAACGACGCCCCATCTTTGGCATCACAACAATCTCCGTCGGATCATCTTTCACCATCCCCTCTTTCATCAAAAAACGAAAAAACGTACGCAACGTACTCAGCTTACGCCTTACCGTTGTCACCGTCTTCCCTTCTGACATATTAATCATCACCCACTCCCGGACAATCTTCGGAGTCACATCATCCAAACACCGGAGGTCATTAATCGTAGCACAATACGTCAAAAATTGTTCCAAATCTTTCTTATAAGCAAGCAAAGTAAGAGAAGAATATCTCTTTTCATCCTTCAAATAATTCAGAAATGGTTCAATACTCATAATTCACTTTATAAAAACCAATCCCCAAAGCCTTAAATCACTTCAGTCTATCAACTTCCGGGATCAAATTCAAGCCTTTTTCAGGTACCCAATTTAATTCTTTCAGTCGGAAAAAACAAATGCCGGATAAAAAAAATTAATCCTCTGCAATCTGCAAACTCTGTTTATAGATAGCTTTCAATTTCTGCTGCCTGTTGATTATCGAAGGTTTTGTGAAAGCCTGACGATCTCTCAACTCTTTAATAATTCCGGTTTTTTCAAATTTTCTTTTAAATTTTTTTAAGGCTCTCTCGATATTTTCGCCTTCTTTTAAAGGTACAATAATCATAACTTTATTATTATAGTTTAATGTTTCAAAAAATCCTCTCCTCCATTCTCTCTCTTATTCCCTGTAAAAAAACGGAAAATTTCCGTATAATATGCTGCTTACAAGCATCTCCTTTTATTTTCAGACATCATTCTATCCCCGGAATAAGATCACCTCCTTTCAAAGCTTCTTGATTTATAGTATATTATAATTTCAAAAATAGTGGGGACAAAGATAGGACAAAAAGATCAAAGAAAGAAAACAATATTACCAAAACTTACTTCACCCGGCATTTTTTTCGTCCTTTCCTTCTCTTACACGGAGTTTTCATAGGCAAATCCTTATCGTCCAGTTTTTCCCAAGACTCCGCTTCTCCAGCCAGAACAAAATCCAGAAAACGGGAGGCCAAGTCCACTTTTAACACTTTTACCACCACCTGTTCTCCCAGACAAAAGCTCCGTCCGAAATTCCTTCCCACCAGCCGATAGGCTTTCTCCTGGAATTCATAATAATCATCCCTCATGTTCAAAATCGACACCAGGCCTTCACACCGAATTTCATCCAACTCCACATAAAAACCCCACCTCAAAATTTCCGTAATTTTTCCACTCCATACCGTTCCGGCATGCCCACTTAAATACTCCAACTGTTTATAACGAACCGAAGCCCGTTCCGCATTTTCAGCAATAACCTCCATCTCCGATACATGCCGACATATCTCCCAATACTTATCCCGCCGCACAGAACGCCCTCCATTCATATAATGTTCTAACAGACGATGCACCACCAAATCAGAATAACGGCGGATAGGTGACGTAAAGTGTGTATAATAATCAAATGCCAAGCCATAATGTCCTATATTATCAACAGAATAAGCTGCTTTCGCCAAGGTACGGATAAACAAACTTTCTACCATGCTCCGCATCGGCACCGGACTGAGCTGCCGTATCTGCTTCGCCAAAGATATATGATGTTTCTCCTGCAACTTTCCCTTAATCCTCAATCCCATTCTACCAGCCAAATGCCGGAAAATATGCAAACGATCCACTGTAGGAACTCCATGTGTCCGATAAATAAAAACCGCTTTTCTCTCTTTCTCTTTTCCTATCGCCTCTGCAATTATCCTGTTGGCCAACAACATCCACTCTTCAATCATGCGGTTCGCCTCTTTCATCTCTTTCAAATACACCCGTATAGGCTTCCCTTCGGAATCCAAGTCAAATCGCACCTCGGGCTGATTAAAACACAAAGCTCCTTTTTCATCCCGGATTTTTCTCATTTTCCTGGACAAACGATACAAAACCCCTATCGCTTCCCGACACGGATGCGTCCTCCCCTCGATAATTTCCTGTGCCTCCTCATAAGAAAAACGATAGTCAGAACAAATTACAGTTCTTCCTATCCACTTCTCCACCAAACTCCCCTCCCGATCTATTTTCACCACTACAGAATAACACAAACGGTCCTGGTGAGGATTCAGGGAACAAATATCATTGGACAATCTTTCCGGCAACATCGGAATTGTACACCCGGCAAGATAAACGGAATGAGCCCGCAGATAAGCCTCTTTATCCAAAACCGTAGCAGGCCGTACATAATAACTGACATCCGCAATATGAACCCCAACCTCATAAAGTCCCTCCTTCTCCTCCTTAAAGGACAAAGCATCGTCAAAATCATGAGCATCCTTCGGGTCTACGGTAAACGTCAGCAAATCCCGGCAATCCCTTCTTTTTATATATTCATCCGCCGGTATTTCCGTCCGGATTTTTTTCGCTGCCCTTAAGACATTCAGGGGGAAATCGGCAGCCAAATCAAACTCCGCCATGATTGCTTTCATTTCCATCCGCCCATCCCCCGGACGTCCCAGTATTTTGAGCACTCTCCCCTCCGGATTCTTTCTTTTCTTCGGCCAACTCACAATTTCTGCCAACACCTTGTCCCCTGTCTGCGCCATACCAATCCCGGACGAAGGAATATATACATCATAAGGCACCTGATTGCCTGTCGGTATTAAAAAAGCAAAACCAGTCTGACAATAGATGATTCCGACAAACAAAGATTTTTTTTTATGAATAATCTCCTCCACTTTCCCGCTCAACATCCCTGGAATACCATCTGCATACACCAGTACTTTTACGGTATCCCCATTCAAAGCATGCTTCAAACCTGTAAAAGGTACAAATATTTTTTCCTTAAATTCCCGGCTTCGTATATAAGCAGAACCACTTCTATTCAACTCCACCACCCCTGTCGTATATATTCCCTCTCTCTTATATTGAAACGTCCCCTGTCTCACCTCATTAATTTCTCCTAAATCTTTCAACACCATCAACGTTTTCCTCAATCTGCTCTTCCCCTCCTGACTCTTCACCCCCAGACTCTTTATAAAATCCCGGAAAGTATATCCCCGCGTTTTATGCCGCTCCAACATTTCCAGTACATACTCCCTCCACACGGATTCCGGAATACTGCACTCTTCCTTCTTCTTTATTTTCAACATAGACCAAGCCTTTTGAGGACTAAAAGTATATAAATAATCAAAAAAAAGAAAAGTTATCCAAAATCTTTCCTGCTACATTTAAGGATTCAGCAAGTCTTTATGATAAAAATCAAGCACATCATTAATCATAGTCACATAAGCCGCGGCCTTCTTGTTTACCGGATTTATTTTCAATACAGCATTAAATTTATTCAACGCATCCACACTTCTTCCCTCCTTATAATACAACTCTCCCAGCAACAATAATTTTTCTTCACTCTCCTGCAACTTCACCTCCTGCTCCAGCATCTCTATCGCTTCCTTTATCTGTCCTTCGGCAAATAGCAAACTAATTCTTTTTTCCATCTTTATTCCCATTTATTTCATTTCCCAACTGAAATACGATTTGCTTTTCAGTAACATTTCCAGCTTTGTCGCATACCATAACCCGAACCTCATTCCGTCCTCTGACAAAAACGGGTTCATCCACCCGGCAGGTCAGCTGGTCATTTTTAGCATCATATTCAAACAACCCCCATTTACCATTCACCTCTCCCCGGTACGCCGCAATCCCAGTTAATTCATCCCGTATAATAAATTTCAGTTTTCTGCCAGACATCCCCAAATACTTCACCTCTGGAGAAACTGTATCTGAAACCACCGTATAACACCCCAAAAAATAGGGCATAGCAATAATACCGTTTTCACACTGCTGTGTAGTCATGGCTACCAACATCCTTTTATCTGTAATGCGACAAACAACCGCTCTCTCATCAAAACTTCCCTTTACTTCCAGACGAGCCGGCTTCAACAAAGGTTGTTCTCTTTGGGAAACAACAAAAACCGTATACAGCTTACCATCTGCCAATATCATGGTATCCACCTTCCCCACGTACGGCAATGAAGCAGACAACACGGAATCTCCCAACAACAAGTTATACCCCTCCTCACCTACCACATTGGGTTTCTTATAATCCAATACCTTTCTCTTCCGGAACGGAATGCTGTCCTTTGCAATCAAGGTAAAACAAAATTCCACTTCATTCCCGTTTTTATCAGCCACTTTGACACATCCTTGCTTTTCCTCTCCTTTGTTCATGTCAACCCATCCTTCATCAGCAATTTTCACCCCCGGAATCCGGTCCATATAATGCCCGAACGTCCGATAAACCGTTTCATGCTTCTGCCGATACAAATCAAAATCTTTTATTTCATTCACCCAGGGATTACTGTCAAACAAACAGGTATCCACAACCATCTCAAACCTCTTTTCACCATCCACACTCATTTCCATTCTGTAAATCCCAAGTTTATTCCAAGAGCCGTTCATTAGATCCGTTAAATAAAATCCCACACCATTCCGTCCTGCAGGCACCGTTATCTTTCCACAAGCATATTTCCGATTGCCTAAATATTTTGGCACAATCCGCCTTTTCCTTTCCACACACCCATCCTCTGCCATATAATATATGTACAACGCCTGAATTTTCGGAGGCATATTGTCCTGAATTTCCAAAAACAAGAGCGGATTCAGGACAGCTTCCGTATGGGTATCCCTATACTCGAAGTGCAAATGAGGGCCACCCGAAGAACCTGTATTACCTGTAAAAGCCAATGTATCTCCCGACTGAAAAACAATCCCATAAGCTCTCATATTCAGATCCACCTCGAAACTCTCCCTTTCATACTGTTTTTCCCGGACAATCCGATTCACCTCCGGCGTATATCGCAGCAAATGAGCATACACGGTAGTCGTACCATCAGCATGCTCTACATACAAAGCCCTCCCATAACCCACAGACGAGACTTTAACCCGACTCACAATCCCCTCTTTCATACTTATCACCGGTATCCCAACCTTTCCGCCCGTTTTCAAATCTATCCCCGAATGAAAATGAGTTTCCCTCAACTCCCCAAAACTACCGCTTAACAACATGGGGAGAGGCAACGGACTGTCATATACCCGCTCCTGCGCCTGGACACGCCCTCCACCAAAAACACAACAAAGAATTATGAAAATTAAAAAGATAAAAAATTTAAACATATTCAATTGTTAAAATTATAACTCCAACCCAACTCCCTTCTTCTATCCCGTTTTCCATCCCTATAAAACACATTTGCCTTACAAATATATCAACACTCTTGATAATTTAAAGAAAAAAAATTATCTTTGTCGTGAAATGAAAAGCTTTTGAGCTTTAAAACAAAGTATTTTAATACTTTAATTGAAATTGTTGCTTCGGAAAGAGGCGGTAATTTGTTTCAGGTTAGTAAAAACATATGACTGGAAGACAGGACGCCGTTTTAAACGAGCTAAAATTTAAAGTTGAAAGATTAATAAAATTATATATAGCCTCACTTGAAACCAAGCGGATTCAGGAAAGCAGAATAAACGAACTGCTGGCTGAAATCGAAAGTTTGAAAAGTGAGAACAAAATTTTAAATAAAGAATTAAAAACAGCCAGAGTGGCAAACGCAATTTCAGGTAACAACGATGGAAATTACCAGGCAAAAATGCGAATTAACCAACTGGTGCGGGAGATTGACAAGTGTATTGCTCTTTTGAACAATTGATCTATGAGCGAGAAAGATTCAGCAGTTTCGATACATGTCAGCATTGCTAACAAAAAATTCCCGATAATAGCCAAGAGTCAGGATGAAGAGGAGATTTACCGGGCAGCATCGAAACGTATTAATGATATGATTTCAAAATTTCAGGCAAAGTACGGCGCACAAGCCGATCCTTTGGATTTCCTTTATCTGACAGCATTTCAGCACACAGTTGCGCTGATACAGGCTGAAAGAAAAAACGATACGGAGCCTATATTGAATGAAATTGAAAAAATTAATATAAAAATTGACGAATTCATAAAAGAGTAATTTCAAGCGTTCTTTGAATATATCTTAAAGATATTCCCGCATTATTTCACATTTAAGCGAAAACTCAACACTCAAACAATTAGAGCGGATGCTTTATTTGCCCAAAACAGGCCTCAACTCTTCGGAGTTCCTTCGGGACAGTGGAAGTTTGAATCAAATGGCAGCTCTACCCGTGTCATACAGGGGTTTTATTAAATGGAATAGTGCGGGTTTTTTTATGTGATAATACCCATAGCCTTTTACCGGGAAGGCAGATATCATACCGGAAATTGAACAAGAGAACATTTTACAAACATTATAAATTAAATTAATTTAGAAACATGACAAATATAATTATCGCAGGGGTGGTGGCCTTGGTAGCCGGAATTCTGATCGGCTACGTCATCATAAAAATAGCCCTGAAACACCGGAGTCAGAACATCATTAAAGAAGCCGAGGCAGAAGCAGAAGTAATTAAAAAAGATAAAATACTTCAAGCAAAAGAAAAGTTTTTACAAATCAAAGCCGAACACGAAAAACAGGCTGCTGCCCGGAACAATAAAATCCTGATGGCTGAAAACAAACTGAAACAGCAGGAGTCTTTCATCTCCCAAAAGATGGAGGAAATTCAAAGAAAGACCAAAGAAATCCAGACCCAGCAAAACAATTTCGATGTACAAAAAGAATTGCTGGAAAAGAAAGTAGCAGAGCTTGACAAAATCAAAAAAATGCAGATCGAGCAACTGGAAGCCATTTCCGGCATGTCTGGAGAACAGGCCAAAGAAAAACTAATCAACTCCTTAAAGGAAGAGGCCGAAGCGGAAGCCGTATCCTATGTCAATGAAATCATGGAAGAAGCCAAAATGACGGCCAATATGGAAGCTAAAAAAGTGGTTATCAAAACCATTCAGCGGGTAGCCACGGAAACAGCGACAGAAAATGCCGTTTCCATCTTCCACATTGATTCAGACGAAATAAAAGGCCGTATCATCGGACGCGAAGGCCGTAATATCCGCGCACTTGAAGCAGCCACGGGAGTAGAAATCATCGTTGATGATACTCCGGAAGCCATCGTACTTTCCGGTTTTGACCCGGTCAGAAGAGAAATAGCCCGTCTGTCCTTACACCAGTTAGTTACCGACGGACGTATTCATCCGGCCCGGATTGAAGAAGTGGTTAACAAAGTGAAAAAACAAATCGAAGAAGAAATCATTGAAACCGGTAAACGGACTACCATAGACCTCGGAATTCACGGTCTTCATCCCGAACTGATCCGTCTGATAGGAAAAATGAAATACCGTTCCTCTTACGGACAGAACCTCTTGCAACATGCCCGTGAAACGGCCAACCTGTGTGCCATCATGGCTGCAGAACTGGGATTGAACGTGAAAAAAGCCAAACGCGCCGGATTATTGCACGACATCGGTAAAGTGCCCGACGATGAACCGGAATTACCACACGCTATTTTAGGTATGCAACTGGCTGAAAAATACAAAGAAAAACCAGACATTTGCAATGCCATTGGAGCACACCACGAAGAAGTGGAAATGACGACACTGATTGCTCCTATCGTCCAGGCCTGTGATGCCATTTCCGGAGCACGTCCCGGAGCACGTCGCGAAGTCGTCGAATCCTACATCAAACGTCTGAAAGACATGGAAGACCTCGCCCTGTCGTACAATGGAGTAGTGAAAACCTATGCCATACAGGCCGGTCGTGAACTACGGGTAGTTGTCGGAAGTGAAAAGATATCAGACAGCGAAGCTGAGAAAATCTCTTTTGACATAGCCAAACGCATTCAGGATGAAATGACCTATCCGGGACAAGTGAAAGTAACCGTTATCCGCGAAACCCGGGCTATCGCTTACGCCAAATAAAAAGCAATACATACTGAAAAAATCTCCGGGGAAATCCCGGAGATTTTTTATTGCCTTTACTCTTTAATAATATCTGTGTTTCTTTTTGTTTATCGTCAAAGCTTCTTATTTTTGACGTGCAATAAAAATACGGAAAAAACAAACCATTAAAATATGTCTATTCAATCCTCTGAATTAATCACAAATGAAGACGGCAGTATTTTCCATCTGCATTTGTTGCCGGAAGACTTAGCCCACGATGTTATTCTGGTGGGAGACCCCGGACGGGTAGCTTTAATCGCTTCCCATTTCGATACTGTTGAGGTCCAAAAAAGCAACCGGGAATTCACAACCGTGACAGGCACTTACGACGGACATCGGCTGAGTGTCATTTCCACGGGTATCGGGCCGGACAACATTGACATCGTAATCAATGAACTGGACGCTCTCGTAAACATTGATTTGAAAACCCAAGAAATCAAAGAGCACAAACAGAGCCTGAACATCATCCGAATCGGCACATCCGGCTCCGTACAAGCTGATATTCCGGTAAATTCCTTTGTCATATCGGAAAAAAGCATCGGTTGCGACGGAGTACTCCGTTTTTATGCCGACACCCAGTCTGTCTGCAACCGGGAGTTTGAAGAAGCTTTCATCCGACATTGCCATTGGGCCGGAGAAACTGCCCGTCCTTATGTTGTGAATGCCTCTCCCGCTTTAGTGAACAAACTCCACTCAGAAGGCCAAACCTACAAAGGGATTACCTTAACCGCTGTCGGCTTCTACGGTCCCCAGGGACGGGTTCTGCGCCTGCCGTTAGCCATGCCGGGGATAAACGACCGCATTACGACCTTCCGGCATCAAAACTATAAAGTAACCAACTATGAAATGGAAAGTGCAGCCATCACGGGATTATGCAATCTTTTAGGCCACCATGCAGCAACCATCTGTCTGATCATCGCCAACCGCATAACTGGAGAGGCCTCGGCCGATTATCACGGCTACATGGAAAAATTAATCCGTTACACCTTGGAAAAACTGAAAAATTAACACGAAGCCGTCTGCTCGGCAAAATCTAAAAAAACAAATATCAACCGTTATGATACAACGCATACAAACCGTATACCTGCTTTTAACCGTCATACTTACCGCACTGCTTTTCTTCATGCCCATAGCCAGTCTGACGATCCCCAACGAGTTCTCCTACCAATTTTACACCACCAAAGTAATCCAGGAAGGCGAACCGGAAGTATTCATCGCTTACAACTGGATGTCCATGATTCTCAACATACTGATTACAGTCTTGAGCATCTTAATCATATTTTTATATAAAAAACGGTTCCTTCAATTGCGCCTCTGCGTCGTCAACATCATCCTGCTAACAGGCATGCTCGTATTGATGTGGATGCAAGTACGCAATATGACTACCGAACTACACGCCGACCGCCAATGGGGCTTCAGCCTATGCTTCCCCCTGATTGGCATTATACTGAACTGGCTGGCACTCCGGGGCATCATCCGGGACATCTCCCTGCTGAAATCCTATGACAGAATCCGATAATACTCATAAAATTAATACTATAAATTCATGAATAAATTTGCTTTGATACTACTTTTGGTTTGTGTAAGTGTCATACACCAGACTTTCGCCTGCACGAACTTTCTGTTTACCAAATCCACCACGAAAGACGGTTCAACGGCCATCACCTATGCCGCTGACTCCCATGTCCTTTATGGGGAATTATACTACTGGCCTGCCACTGACTGGCCTGCCGGAAGTATGGTCGACATCTACGAATGGGACACCGGAAAATTTTTGGGACAGATTCCCCAAGTAAGCCACACCTACAACGTCGTTGGTAACATGAATGAACATCAACTGGCCATTGGAGAAACCACCTACGGAGGCAGAAGCGAACTTCATCACCAACCGGGAGCCATCATAGATTATGGCAGCTTGATATACCTGACGTTACAGCGGGCCAAAAATGCCCGCGAAGCCATCGTCGTCATGACCGGACTGGTAGAAAAATACGGCTATTACAGCGAAGGGGAATCTTTTTCCATCAGCGATCCCGATGAAGTATGGATCATGGAAATGATCGGCAAGGGAGAAGGAGAAAAAGGAGCTGTATGGGTAGCCAGGATGGTACCGGACGGCTACGTGTGCGCCCATGCCAACCAGGCACGCATCACCACTTTCCCCTTAGAAAGCCGGGAGTCCATCTCTTCCGATAAAATCAAAAACATCTACAACAAAGACATCACAACGGTATATGCCAAAGATGTCATTTCATTTGCCAAACAAAAAGGATTTTATCCCCAGGATGCCCCCAACAAAGATTTCAGCTTTTCAGACTCTTACGCACCGGTAGATTTCAGCGGTGCACGTGCCTGTGAAATCCGGGTGTGGGCTTTTTTCAATGAAATAAGTCCCGACATGGATCAATACTGGGAATATGCCAAGGGCACCCACATCGAACGGGACGGCAAAGGATATGCCACCAACCGCATGCCATTGTGGGTAAAACCTTCCCGCAAAATCGACATCCTGGAGATTATGGACTTCATGCGCAACCATTTAGAAGGCACGGAACTGGATATGCACAGAGATCCGGGTGCCGGTCCTTACGAATGTCCTTACCGCTGGCGTCCGATGGGCTACAAAGTAGACGGCAAAGAATATGTCATGGAAAGGACAACCGCTACCCAACAAACCGGTTTTTCCTTTGTATCGCAAAGCCGGAGCTGGTTACCGGATGCCATCGGAGGTATCCTCTGGTTCAGTGTAGACGATGCCGCCAACACAGTTTACTTTCCAATGTACACAAGCGCAACGCGGGTACCCTATGCCTATGCCGTTGGAAACGGTAGCATGATGCAATTTACCGACAAAGCGGCATTCTGGATTTTCAACCAGGTCAGCAATCTGGCATACACCCGCTACAACGCCATTCACGCAGAAATCCGGGCAAAACAGAAAGCGTTGGAAAAACGTTACAAATCATACGTTCAGATGACTGACGCCGCTGCATTAAGCAGCTTTGAACAGAACCCGATACTGACCATCAGCTATCTGACCGATTTTTCCTGCAACACAGGCAACCAACTGGCAGAAACATGGCGTGAATTTTATGCCTATCTGTTCACCCGGTTCATGGACGGTAACATCAAAACCCCTATACCCGGGCAAAAAAATCCGAAAGTGGAAAATCCTCCGTTACCCGAATGGTATCTGCGTACCATCACAAACCACATGGGCAACAAACAGGAAGTAACCAACTAAAAAAACACAGGACAGATGCAAAATTGTATCTGTCCTGCATTTTTTCTAAAGATTCACAATAGAAGTGCAATTCTCCGTCGGCATGCCGACGGAGAATAA
>CAJURM010000009.1 GCA_910589025.1 uncultured Odoribacter sp.
TTTTTATATTCTCTCCTGTCCCTCCCCCCTCATCTTTAAAAGATTTTTACGCTTTCTATTCTTCAACCCTTTTAGCGTTTAAAATAAAATGCTTAATTTAGTACCGTTTTATTTTATTTAAATCACATCAAATGGCATTATTCGGATTATTTGGCAAAGGAAAAAAAGAAAATCTTGAAAAAGGGCTTGAAAAAACCAAAGAAAGTGTATTTAAAAAACTGGCCCGGGTTGTAGTCGGTAAATCCAAAGTTGATGATGAAGTGCTTGATAATCTTGAAGAAGTGTTGATTTCGTCGGATGTGGGGGTGGAAACAACGATTCGTATTATTCAGCGGATAGAAGAACGGGTACAGCGGGATAAATATATGGGGATAGAGGAATTGAACCGGGTATTGAAAGAGGAGATAGCCGCTTTATTAAAAGAGAATTATGCCAATGATCAGACTACCTTTGAATTGCCTGATAACGGGTTGCCCTATGTGATTATGGTGGTTGGTGTGAATGGAGTAGGAAAAACGACTACGATAGGAAAGTTAGCGAATAAATTTAAGGAAGCCGGAAAAAGTGTTGTGTTGGGAGCAGCTGATACTTTTCGGGCAGCTGCTGTAGACCAGTTGGTGGTTTGGGCTGAGCGTGTGGGTGTTCCCATTGTAAAACAAGGGATGGGGGCAGATCCGGCTTCAGTTGCATACGATACATTAAGTAAAGCGAAAGCTGATCATGCTGATGTTGTAATAATAGATACGGCAGGACGTTTGCATAACAAAATCAATCTGATGAACGAATTGACGAAAATTAAGAATGTCATGAAAAAGGTTATTCCGGATGCTCCCCAGGAGGTTTTGTTAGTATTGGACGGTTCTACGGGACAGAATGCTTATGAACAGGCAAAACAATTTACGTTGGCAACAGAAGTAACTGCTCTTGCTGTTACGAAGTTGGACGGTACGGCTAAAGGAGGGGTGGTAATCGGAATTTCGGATCAGTTTCATATCCCTGTGAAATATATAGGTATCGGTGAAAAAATGGAAGATTTGCAGATTTTTGACCGAGAAGAATTTGTAGATTCATTATTCAGTTGATGGGACAGGATGAAGAAAGTATTGTTTGTATGTTTGGGCAATATTTGTCGTTCTCCGGCTGCTGAGGCGATTATGAAATCAAAACTCCGGCAGTTGGGGAAAGAAAGAGAGTTTGTGGTGGATTCTGCTGGAACGTATGGAGGACATGCAGGTGCTTTGCCCGATGAACGTATGCGGGAACAGGCTAGATGTAGAGGTTATGTTGTGGATAGCCGTTCACGTGTTTTTTATCCTTCAGCTGATTTTCCAGAGTTTGATTTAATTGTAGGCATGGATAATCAAAATGTGGCAGATTTGAAGCGATTGGCGATTCATGCGGAGGAAAGAGGTAAGATTGTCCGGATGATGGATTTTTTTCCGGAAAAAACTCCTTACCAAGAGATTCCGGATCCTTATTATGAGGGGCCAGAGGGATTTGAATTGGTGTTGGATTTGTTGGAAAAAGCGGTAGATGGATTACTTGAATATTTGCAACGGAATGAATAAAAGACCGGTATGTCCGGTCTTTTGATTTATTCACTTTGAGGTTTCGGTTTAAAAAATCTTTTTTTTCTGTTTCTTTGGTGCCGCCCGTTGTTATTACTTTTGTGTCGGTTTCTTGCAAAAGCTTGAGGTGTGTAAGCAGGTGCTTCACCGAGAGAAGCTGGTAGTGGAATCTTATAGATTTCTTTTTCCAGGAATTGTTCAATTCGGTAGAATTTACCCTGTTCCTTTTCCGAAACAAACGTGACCGCCAGACCTTCAGCATTGGCCCGGGCTGTGCGTCCTATTCTGTGGATGTAGTCTTCCGGATCGTGAGGGACGTCAAAATTCAGTACCATTCCTATATCTTCAATATCGATGCCCCGTGCTACGATGTCGGTGGCTACTAATACGGTAATTTTATTGTTTTTAAAGTCAAGCATTACCTTTTCCCGTTCAGCTTGTTCCAAATCGGAATGCATGGCTGCAACGTTAAATTTCATACGCTTTAATGTAAAAGCTAATTCTTTTACTTTTTGTTTGGAAGAGGAGAAGATGATGCTTTTTGATTTTACCGGTTTGCAGAATAACTCTTTGATGAGTCCCATTTTTTGTATTTCTGTGCAAATATAGGCGGCTTGTGTGATGGCTTCATTGGGTTTAGATACTGCAATTTTTACTTCTTCCGGATTTTTCAGTATTGTCTTAGCCAGTTGTTGGATTTTGGGTGGCATGGTGGCGGAAAACATAATTGTTTGTCTGTTTTCCGGTAGTTTTTTTACGATTTTCATGATGTCGTCAGAAAATCCCATATCCAGCATCCGGTCAGCCTCGTCCAAAATGAAATAGCGGACATGTGACAGGTCAATGTCATACATGTCCAGGTGAGTAATTAATCTCCCCGGTGTTGCGATAATAATATCTGCACCCATTTCCAGACCTTGTTTTTGTTGGTCCCAGGTGGCTCCGTCCCCGCCTCCGTATATTGCTAGTGTCGATACGGAAACAAAGTAGGAAAAACCTTCAAATTGCATATCGATCTGTTGGGCAAGTTCCCGGGTAGGTGCCATAATAATGGCGTTGATATGGTCATCCGTTTTTTCTTCTTTAGCCATCCGGTTTAATACGGGCAAAATGTAGGCTGCTGTCTTACCTGTTCCGGTTTGTGCGCAGCCGATGATGTCTTTCCCTTCTAAAATTACAGGTATTGTTTTTTCCTGTACGGGAGTTGCTTCTTCAAAATTCATGGCTTCCAATCCTTGCAATACAGATTCTTCCAGCCCCATGTCACTAAATTTCATGTTTTTTCAGTTTTAGGCTACGAAGATAGAAAAAAATCACCTAAAGTCATAAGTTTCGGTGAGGGGTGGGAAGCCCTTGTGAGGTGTCTGCTTTTTATTTCGTTTATATTTTGTAATTTTGCAATTTAATGAGTCATTTTATGGAAGATTACCAGCATTTCGGATATAGTAAAGAGGTGATAGAATTTGTTGCCGTAGCTAAAGAGTTTTGTGATTTTGTTGAAACGATTCCGGCTATGGGATGGAAGGATGTTATTCAAAGGCTTCAGAAATTTATACCGCTTATTTATTTGAAAGGGAGCTTGTTGCCTGTTTCGGATTGTAATGAAACGGGATTGGCAGAGGATTGTGTGACGGAAGAACAATATAACTATCTCTATGCGGAATTGCACAATAAATTTGGTCAGTATGATGAATACCTGGAAGTGTTTGATGATAGTATGCAATATAGTGAAGCGCCGGTTGTAAATTCAATTGCAGAGAAAGTGTGTGATATTTATCAGGATTTGAAAAATTTTACGTTTTCGTATCGTAGTGGTATGCCTGAGATTATAGAGGAGGCGATATGGGAATTGAATAATAATTTTGAATTGTATTGGGGAAAATCCTGTGCAGGTGTGTTGAGAGCCATACATCACGTCGTTTATCGGTTGCAGGACGAAGAAGGCAATGATTGATGTGTGCATAAAGTAAATTTGAAAAATTCATGGATTATATATATAGAAAAACGATTAGTTCGGACGAAATTATCGGATACCCTGCTTTTGTTTATGACGGAGATGTGATTGTGATAGAAGAGACGGAAAAAGTGGAGGAAGCTGTGAAGTACCTAGCAGCTCATACTTGTTTGGGATTTGATACGGAAACTCGTCCGGCTTTTAAAAAAGGAGAGTATCACTCTGTGAGTTTGTTGCAGTTAGCTGTTCACGAACGGGTTTATCTTTTTCGTTTAAACAAATGTGGTTTTCCTGCTTCTTTGAAGCAATTGTTGGCCAGTAATAAGGTTTTGAAAATAGGAGTGGGAATTCGTGATGATATAAAAGCTTTGCAGCGGTTAGGAAGTTTTGTTCCCGCAGCTTTTTTGGATTTACAGCTTTTTGTGGAGCAATACGGAATAGAAGAGAAATCTTTTTCAAAGTTGATGGCTATTATTTTTCATGTCCGGATTTCAAAACGGCAGCGCACGTCTAATTGGGAATTGCCTCAACTAACGGAACAGCAGATTCGTTATGCTTCGACGGATGCTTGGGGGGCGTTGCGGATGTATAATGAATTAAAACGGGATTAACTTTTAGGAACAATAGGAATTGTAAAAGAAAATGTGCTGCCTTTCCCGGGGGTGGAAACAATATGGAATTTACCTTTGTTCATGCGTATAAAATTCCGGCAGAGTTGTAGACCTAATCCGTATCCTTTTTCGTTTTTCGTACCGTATGTTGTGAGCCATTTTTTACCGTTCATGATTTTTTTCTGTTCTTCTGGAGACAGACCGATACCGTTATCTTTGACTGAAACCCATGCAAATTCTTTGTCTGTTGTCAGATGGATTTCTATTTTTCCTCCGGGATATGTGAATTTTATTGCATTTGAAATCAGATTACGCAATACGGTTTTAATCATGTCTTCGTCGGCATATACTTCCAGTTGGAGATAGATGCGGGGGAGCAGGTGGATGTTTTTAGAATCAGCTATGGTGGTAAATAGCGAAATTACCTGTTGAATTGCGGAGGCGATATCAAATTCGGAAGGGACGACGTGGGTTTTTCCAGTCTGATTCCGGGTCCATCTTAACAGGTTCTCCAGAAGATTAAAAGCTTCTTCTGTTGTTTCGTTGATCATTTCGAACTTTTCCCGTATGCTTGCGTTTTTAATTTTGTTTTTTTCGCTTTCAATAATAGCATTAATCATTTTGATGGTACTGATTGGAGCTCTCAAATCATGAGCAATAACGGAGTAGAGTTTGTCACGAGAGGCAATTGTCTGTTGTAGCTGTTCGTATTGTTTTTTTATGATGCGTTTTGCTTTGAGCAGTGATAATTGGTGACGGATGCGTAGCAGGAGCTCTTTCCCTCTTAATGGAGTAGTAATGAAATCGGTAGAGGGATAGTTCAGGCATTCGCTGACAATATTTTCCTGGTGAAGGGGACAAAGGAAAATAATAGGAATTTGCCGGGTCATCGGATGCTTGCGAAGGTATTGTATGTTACCGTATTTACTATTAACTTTCGGGTTCAGAAGTATCAGGTCGGGGGATTTTTCCAGAAAAGGGTGTGGTAAATCAGCAGAGTTTTGTTTGATTAGGGTGAAATTACCGCCTTGTAGGGAAGTAGAAATTTCTTCTATTTCCTGATCTGATGCGACGATGACTAATAAGGTATATGCCTTTTCTTTTTTTATCATATTTCCCCTTTTCAGCTTTTGATTTTGTGCATAAGGCGGGCAATAAGTAAATTTTTTTCCAGATTGGCGGCAATGATGGAAGAGAGCAAGGTCATAAAATGGATTTCTTTTTCATTCCAACATTTAGTATCCCGACAGTGTGAAAAAGATAGGAATGCAAAAAAATTACGCAGCAGGAGAGGGAGAAACAGGGCTTTGACTGTGGAATATTTTTTATAAAATTGTTTAAGTTCCGGATTGGAAAGTTGTTCCGGATCATCAATCAGAATATAAGCTTTGTCGTTTAATTGTTGTTGCAGGTTGGGTTCGAAAAAACAGGGCGTTTTTTTTATCTGTTTTTTCATGGCAGGGATGCAATTGGCGCACCATTCATGAAGAATAATAAAGTTATTGTCCGGAAAAATCTTGATGATGTGAATGCGGTCATACTGAAAACGTTTTCCGATCAGGGATAAAGCCTCCTCTATATTGCTGTGGTAATTATGGTTGGTGGCCAGGCTTATATTCAGATGTGAAAGAAATTCCATGTCGGACAGACTTTTATCTGTTGTTCTGCTGCTTGATGCATTCATAATCTGGAAGTTAAAATAGTTGTCGGTTTATTTGATAAGTTATGTATCTGCTTATACCGTGAATCCCTATTTCAAGTTGCGGGCAAGGAGTTTTTTAACGTTTAGAATAGGGAGAAAAGAGGATGTACCGGAAAAAGGGCATGAAATAATAATAAAAAGAAGATGAAAAATTTGGTAGGATTCAAGAATTTTGTACTTTTGTGCCCGGGTAAGTCCTATGCGACCAGCTCCTGTCGAATCCCCCCAGGGTCGGAAGACAGCAAGGGTAGGTGGTTGTAGCGGTGCGACATAGTCCGCTTACCCATTTCGCCTCTTTAGCTCAGCTGGCCAGAGCACGTGATTTGTAATCTCGGGGTCGTTGGTTCGAATCCGACAAGAGGCTCGGAAAATTTAAATAGGCTGTTGTAGCTCAGGGGTAGAGCACTTCCTTGGTAAGGAAGAGGTCTCGGGTTCAAATCCCGATAACAGCTCCACTAAAAAAGCCTGTTTTAACAGGCTTTTTTGCATTTTGATCTACTTATTTTAAGTTCATATTTCTCTGTAGTGATAAAATTCTCTTTTAATTTATTCTTGTATTCGTATATTTTCAAGTGGTAAAAGGTATAGAAGAGTCGATTTTGTATTTTTCTACTAAAGGAACTGTCATGCTTTTTTTGCGTAAAATGAGTATGATTAAAAAACGCCAGGATGGAAAATAAGGTAAGATTAAACGAACAGGAGCGGCAATTTGAGCTGCTTAAAGATGGGAAGATAGCTTTTGTAAAATATGAGTGTTCATCGGGAGGAATGAACTTTATTCGTACATTTGTTCCGGAGGCATGGCGGGGAAAAGGTGTAGGGACTTTCCTGTCAAAGCATGCTTTGAATTATGCCCGGGAGCATCATTGGGAGATTGAGGCTACCTGTCCTTTCATTCAGGCATATATCAATAAATACACAGAGATTGTAGAAGAATGAAATTGCTTTATATCTACCACAGCGGATTCCTGTTGGAAGGAGAAGATTTTATCCTGGTAATAGATTATTATCGGGATAGTGGAGAAGTGAATCAAGGTGTCGTTCACGATTTGTTGAAAAATAGCCGGAAGAGATGGTACGTGCTTGTTTCTCATCGACACCCAGACCATTTCAATTCAGAAATTTTGCAGTGGAGCCAGCAGGTGGCTGACATACACTATCTCTTTTCCTGGGATGTCTGCAAAAAGTTACGACAGGAAGAGCGGGACGGAATTGTTTTTTTGAGTAAGCAAGAAGTTTGGGAAGATGATATTATGCGGATTAAGGCTTATGGATCAACAGACATTGGCGTTTCATTCTGTATTTCCTTTCGGGGGAAATTCGTTTTTCATGCCGGTGATTTAAACAACTGGCATTGGCAGGAAGAATCCACGCTTCAGGAATCAGCGACTTATGAACGGAATTTTCTGCGGGAACTACAAGAGATAGCGGCAGAGGTTGCTAAGGTGGATTTGGCATTCTTTCCGGTAGATCCCCGGTTGGGAAAGGACTATATGAGGGGTGCCATGCAATTTATCGATCATATTGCTGTAAAATGTCTTGTCCCGATGCATTTTTGGGAGAATTATGCAGCGGCTAATGTATTGGGCGACTTTGTGCGGGAAAAAGGAATTCGTTTTATTACTTTAAACCATCCAGGTCAAAGTATAGAGCTGGCTTGACATCAGAGGCTAGGGTTTACAATGAAAAATTAAATACAATTTATTATGGAAATCAAAGGCAGATTTGATCATTTTAACTTTAATGTTATCGATTTGGAGGCAAGTATTGCTTTTTATGGGAAAGCTTTGGGATTGAAAGAGGTGAAACGTAAGGTTGCGCCGGACGAAACGTTCATATTGGTTTATCTTGGAGATGGAAAGACGGATTTTACCCTCGAACTGACCTGGTTACGGGACAGAGAAGGGGCGTATGATTTGGGAGAAGGGGAATTTCATTTGTGTCTGAGAGTTGAGGGAGATTATGAGCAGGTTCGTGAACAGCACCGGAAAATGGGTTGTATATGCTATGAAAATACTGAAATGGGTTTATATTTTATCAGCGACCCCGATGGTTATTGGATAGAGATATTACCGGTAAAATAGTAACTACCGGAATGCGGATACGAAAAAATTCTTTTTTTATTGACGATAAAATTTTACTTTTGTTAGGTATTGAAATACTATAAACCATATTACCAAACAAAAATAAAACATTATGAAGTTTTTTATTGACACGGCAAACCTGGATCAGATACGCGAAGCCAATGAGTTGGGTGTATTAGATGGCGTAACGACCAATCCTTCCCTAATGGCAAAAGAGGGAATTAAAGGAGTGGAAAACTGTAACAGACATTATGTTGAAATCTGTAGTATCGTAAAAGGGGATGTGAGTGCGGAGGTGATAGCTACTGATTATGAAAGCATGATTAAAGAAGGGACTGCGCTGGCAACTCTGCATCCCAATATTGTGGTGAAAGTTCCGTGTATTGCCGATGGAATCAAGGCTATAAAATATTTTTCGGAAAAAGGCATTCGTACTAATTGCACCTTGATTTTTTCACCCGGTCAGGCTCTGTTGGCGGCAAAAGCCGGAGCTACTTATGTTTCGCCTTTTGTGGGACGATTGGATGATATTGCCAGTGACGGTATAGAGTTGGTAGAAAAAATCGTAGATATGTTTAATTATTACGGATTTGAGACCCAGGTATTGGCGGCTTCTATTCGAAGTACCCAGCACATCATTCAGTGCATTGAAGCCGGTGCGGATGTGGCTACTTGTCCATTGAGTGCTATAAAAGGTCTGTTGAACCATCCCCTGACTGATTCCGGTTTGCAAAAATTTTTAGCCGATCATAAAAAGGTGAATTCTTAACCTATATGTTTATCAGATTATTTGAGGATAATCCGAATGCCAGGGAAATCCTCAAGGTAGTTGAAATACTGGAAAAAGGTGGGGTAATTATTTATCCCACCGATACCGTTTACGCCATTGGATGCGATATTTATAACGTGAAGGCGGTTCAGCGGGTAGCGCAACTGAAAGGTGTGAAACCGGAAAAAGCGAACTTTTCCATGATATGTCGCGATTTGAGCAATATTTCAGAGTATGCTAAAGTCGGGAATGAGGTTTTTAAATCGATGAAACGTGCTTTGCCCGGGCCATTTACTTTTATTCTGAATGCAACTAGTAAGTTACCGAATGTTTTGATGAACCGACGGAAGACTATTGGTATTCGAGTGCCTGATAACACAATTGTTATGGCTATTGTTGAAGAATTGGGACATCCTTTACTGACGACTTCCGTGCGTGATGACGACGATGTAATAGAATATATGACCGATCCGGAGCTGATTTATGAGAAATATGAGCAACTGGTCGATGTGGTTGTCGACGGAGGGTACGGTCAGAATGTGGCTTCTACTGTTGTGGATTGTACGGGAGGAACAATTGACATTATCCGCCAGGGATTGGGCGAATTATAGTTGGTTTATTTTTTCCAAAATGCTTTTGTGAAAAGTACCAGAACCGTAAAAATTTCCAGACGTCCTATCAGCATAAGTAGTGCCAGAAATACTTTGGCAAAGTCATTCAGTTGGGAAAAATTTTCCGTCGGTCCGATACTTCCAAATCCCGGCCCGATATTGCTCATGCTGGTGAGAACCGAACTGCACGCTGTAGCGATGTCTTTGGTAAAGAGTGCCATGATGATACTTCCGATGCCGAATACGATAATAAAAAGGATGGAAAATCCCATTACGCTGTTCATAATCGTCGGATGTACGCTTTTATTGTTGTATTTGACATTAATGACGGCATTGGGATGGATAATTCTCTTCATTTCAGCGGCCGAATTTTTAAATAATAGAAGTACCCGGATGACTTTCATGCCTCCTGACGTGGACCCAGCACTGGCACCGATAAACATCAGTATAAACAAAATAAGTCCTAATAATGTGGGCCATAAAAGGTAATTTGCTGTGGCAAAACCGGTCGTCGTCATAATGGTGGTAACCTGGAAAAGAGCATCGCGGAAACAAGTTTCTGGGGTATTCCAGTGTGCTAGGTAAAGTCCGGAAGCAATGAGCAGGGTTGCAGAAAAGGCAATAATCATGTACCACCTGAATTCTTCATCCCGGAGTAGCTTGCCCACTTCCCCTTTCAGTGCGATGTAATATAAACTGAAATTGGAGGCTGCAATGAGCATGAACACAATAATTACATACTGGATATAAGGGGAATCCCAGTAGGCGATACTATCTTGTTTCGTAGAAAAACCTCCCGTTCCCATTGTGGCAAAGGCATGACAGATGGCATCAAAAAAGGACATCCCTCCAATCATCAGTAAAATCGTTTCGGCAAAAGTGCAGGCAAAATAGAATAACCACAATTTCCGAGCCGAGGATTTAAATGTGGCTGCCATTTTGCTGTGGGTCGGTCCCGTTACTTCGGCAACATAAAGGTCTCGGCCTTCGATGCCCAGACTGGGCAGAATGGCAAGGAACAGAACGGCAATTCCCAAGCCGCCCAGCCATTGTGTCATGGAGCGCCAGAAAAGTGTGGCATGTGGAAGAGACTCAATGTCATTCAGAACGGAAGAACCGGTCGTGGTAAAACCCGACATGGTTTCAAAAAAAGCATCGATGAAAGAAGGGATGCTGTGGCTTAAAATAAAAGGAAGACATCCGAACAATGAAAAAATCAGCCAGATGAAAGTGACCGTGAAATAACCGTCTTTTTTGGCCAGGATTTTGTCTGGTGCGTTGATGGTATATACCATGAGGGCGCCTGTGGCTGCGGTTATTGCAGCAGAAATGATAAAAGCCCAGGTGTCGTGCTCCCCGTAGATGAGGGAAATAACGACACAGAGTAAAAAACACGCACTCTCAATCAGCATCAATCGGCCAATGAGGTTTGCTATAAAACGGATATTTATCATGATTTTAGCAGCTTCCTTATTTCTGGAAATATTTAATAACCTTCTTTACGGCATTGGGGAGAGCAAAAATGACCACATTGTCTCCGGGCATAATCTGTACGTCTCCCTTGGCAATGATTGTTTTTTCTCCGCGGATAACACCGCCAATGGTTGCATCGTCCGGAAAATGTACGTCCTTCAATTCATGCTTGGTTATTTTAGAACCTTCTTCCGCTTCCAGTTCAAACACTTCCGCTTCTGAAAATGTAAGAAATTTCAGGTGTTTTACGTCTACGTTCATCGTGTAGCCGTAAATATGTGAGGCAGCAATCAGTTTTGTATTGATTAATGTTCCGATACCGATATTTTCGGCCAAATCGATATAGTCAATATTTTCCACTTCTGCGACACTCTTTTTGACACCCATTTTTTTTGCTAGCAAACAGGAGAGAATATTGGTCTCTGATGATTTGGTCACACTGATAAACGCGTCAATATTCTTTATGCCTTCTTCCCGTAAAAGAGACAAGTCTCTACCGTCACCGTTAATAATTAGTGTTGATTTGAGCTTATCGGCTAACTGGATGCATTTTTCGCGGTCTTTTTCTATAATTTTGACGTTATAGTTTTTTTCAAGCAAAGAAGCTGTTTTTATCCCGATACGGGAAGCGCCGACAATGACAATATTTTTTATTTCAAACTGCTCTTTTCCGCATAAAGTAAAAACATTGGAAATAAACGAAGGAGTGGTGACCACAAAAATCAGATCTCCGTATTTTAACGTTTCGTTTCCCCGCGGAATAATGGTTTTTTCTTCCCGTTTGATGGCTACCAGTCGGAACTGGTCGGCACCGTATATCTCACCCATTTTGGCAAGAGTGTGGTTTAGGATGAGAGCATTATCCCACAATTTGATACCGATTAATTGCAATCGTCCGTCCGAAAATTCATGGAGCTGACGGGAACCGATTTGTTTTAGGGATGCAACAATCTCTTCTGCGGCTAGCCTTTCGGGATAAATCAATGTGTCAATACCTATGGATTTAAGGTATTCGGCATTTTCATTTTCCAGATACTCGCTATTGTTTACGCGGGCAATTGTCCGTTTAGCTCCTAATTTTTTGGCGAGTATAGCTGAATTGATGTTTTGGTCTTCAATTGGATTTACTGCGATATACAGATCACATTTACCGACTTCCGCATCTTTCAGTGCTCCGATGGAAGTACACGAACCGACTATCGACATGATATCCAACTGACTTTCCAGAGCTTCTATTTTTTCTTGATCGGAATCAAGCAGTAAAATATTGTGCTCCTGTCTGCTGAGCATCTTGGCAAGATGTGTCCCTACAGCACCGGCACCGGCAATAACAATATTCATGGATAATCGGTTTTATTTCTCTGTTGAGGCAACAAAGTTAAGCTAAAAGCTGTTCATTTTAGCATTTTGTTTTGCCTTTTTTTGGAGTGCAAAGAGAGGTGAATATCTCCTTCTTGCCAGCTTGTTCGGAGTTGGATTTGTCGCTTTTGACAGAGAATTTCCCATTGCCGGACGCAATGAGGTCGGCAGGAACCATCCAAAATGACCAAACGAGGTGATGAGGTACTTGAAGTTTGCAGTTGCCGGGGATATGTATTGTCTGTAACAATCCAAATTCCCTCTTTGGGTTGAATATTCTGTTTGTCAATAATGTAAATACTATCATCGGTACAGTTTAATAGCTTGCCGTCATAAAACATCTGCGGATGCAGAATTCCATGTACGGCTGGCATAAACTGGAGCTTATGGCGCTGCATATAGGGTGTCAGATGTTCTTCAGGGAGTGGGTTCAGGGTATTCTTCAACAGAAATCCATATCCGTCTTGATTCAGTAGGATACAGCTATGGGAATAAAAGTGGAAAACGACAATCCCCTCTTTTTTCGGGAGGAAATAATTGTGCAGACAGGAATAACCGCACAAGGTGGTTGAGAGTAGAAGAATCAGCAACAGACAATTTCTTCTGCGTTTCCGGAGATATAAGCAAATGAAAAATAATAGACTATACAAGAGTAGGATATGAATTTCCGTGGGATACAAATGATTTACCTGTATGTTTATTTTGTTGAAAGTTGTTAGAGAGTACTTCAGGGCTTCACACAGGAGTTGCACGGGACAGATTAAATAACAACTGATACAGGATGGCAGAAGCAGAACGAAAATCCCGGCATACAATAGTAATGTAGTCAATGGAATTGCTATCAGATTGACAAGAAAACTGTTCAGACTGACGGTGTGAAAATAATAGGCGGATAGCGGGAAGGTGGCTATTTGGGCAGATAGTGTGACACATATTGGGACGGATAAACGAGGGGAAGAGGGGATTAATTTCCTTAAAAAAGGAGTAATCCCGACAATACCGGAATAGGCGGCATAAGACATCTGCATACCCACGGAATATAGGGCATTGGGATTTATGATGAGAGCGAATAGGGCGGAGGCTGCAATAGCATTAAGGGCATTGTAATCCCTGTTTAAAGCATGACTGAGAGTAATGAATGTTAAAATATAGGCTGCTCGTACGACGGAAGGGGATAATCCGGTAATACTGGCATAAGCCCACAAGACAGGTAGAAGGAACAAATAAGACTGTTGCCTTTTGAACCCTGTCAGTTTGAACAGATAAGTTAATAGCAACCATATGGCACCGGTGTGCAGTCCGGAAACTGCCAGCAGATGCATGGTCCCGGTTTCTGCAAATAAGTCACGGGTGGAAGAAGAAAGATGTTCTTTATATCCTAGGCATAAAGCCTTAATCAGGGAAGAGGAAAGGGTATCTTCAAAAATGCGCTCTGTTTTTTGAATGAATTGGCTTCTGAATCGGGAGAAATAGTAATAAAGCGTATGGGCATGGCCTGAAATGTGTATGGAATCCAGTGCTTGTACCCGGGTATATACTCCTTTTTGCTGTAAATAGTGGTTGTAATTAAAAAGACCTGAGTGGTTGCGGATATGAATGCTGGAGAACCGGGCTGTAAATTTGAGCGAATCCCCCGGAGTAAAAGTGTGGGAAGACTCCAGACAGAAATAATGTTGGTTGGCAGAGACGGTATGGGAATTGTGCGATAATTTTTCCTCATACTGGCAAGTAAAATGGACTGGGTGTGTGGGAAGATATACAGCTGGAAGATGACTTATGTGGGCACTGCATAAAAATATACACGGGAAAAGGAGAAAAGAAGCTGCTTTGCGGGTGTGCGGAAAAAGAAACAGTAACCCACACAACAGGTAACAGCTCCATAGGCAAAAGCCAGGGAAATCTATTCTGGAGCAAAGGATTCCTCCTGTCCAGCAACACAGCGGAAGAAGGAAGGGGACTTTGTGATTGGAAATATCTACACCATATGTTTTATTTTACCTGAATAAGTTACGACATTTTTATTAAATATCGATAAAAAAAGCAGGGCTGTAAGCCCTGCTTATTCCTTATTTAGGTAAAATCACCCGGTAAGTGGCTTTAAATTTCCCTAAGCTGATATTATTAAATTTGTTGCGGAGAAGGCGTTTCTTTAAAGAAGAAAGGTGGTCGGTGAAAAGAATGCCTTCCAGGTGGTCATACTCATGCTGGATAATCCAGGCTTTGATGCCTTCATAGTTTTCTTCCTTTTCCTCACCGTTTTCATTCCTGTAAGCAATCCGGATTTTGTTTTTCCTTTTTACATCTTCATGAATACCGGGGATACTCAGACAGCCTTCATTCCGACTGATTTCTTCACCGCTGCGTTCTATGATGTGGGCGTTGATAAAAGCCTTTCTGAATCCGGCGCATTCCGGATCTGTCTCTGCAAAAGCATTGCCATCGACAACAAAGACCCGGATACTTTTGCCGACCTGAGGTGCGGCAAGTCCCACCCCGTCAGCTTCGTCCATGGTTTGAAACATGTCTTGCAGAAATTTATCCAGGTCGGGAAAATCAGCCGGGATATCTTCGGCTATTTTCCGGAGTACTGGGTGGCCGTAAACTACAATAGGTAATAGCATATATAATTTTTAATGTTAAACACTCTTCGGAAAAGACAGACTTGTCGTTTTCATACCTGATGATTGCAACTGTTTGTATATTGTTGGCTCGAGAGGTAAGAAGTCAGGATAATGGTTGCGCTCATGGTGTCTATAAGTGCCTTGTCCTGTCGTGTCTTCCTTCTGGCCCCTCCTTCGATCAAGGCCCTGTGAGCCAGTACGGAGGTGAAGCGTTCGTCATACATCTCAATTGGAATGTTTGGAAATTTTCTTTTCAGAGCTGTAAGAAAAGGCTTTATATAAGTCATGTTTTCTGACTCCTCATTATTCATTTGCTTGGGATGACCGACAACAAAGATATCTACTTTTTCTATTGCTAAATACTGTTGTAAAAACTGGAATATTTCATGAGGTCCGACCGTTTTCAGACCGTTGGCAATAATGCGTTGCGTGTCTGTAACGGCAATGCCTATCCGTTTCCTCCCGTAATCAATGGCCAGAATTCTTCCCACTATTCTACAATAATAAAGATGTCTTCATCCTTTTTTTTCATCAGATACTGTTCTCTGGCAAACTTCTCTAAATTGTCCCTGTTGCTTAATAACTCCTTCATTTTACGGTTATCTTCCTCAATTTTTTGCTGGTAATACGCTTTTTCTTTGGAAAGTGTACTGATTTTATTGCGTATCTGCGCTTTTTCAACAAAACTGTTCTTGTCGAAAAATGAAATCCACACTAAAAAAAGTAAGCCGACCAGCGTGTATTTGTTGGTAAACTTCCTTACGATTTCGCGAAACTTAGATAACTGCCCGTTGAACATGCTACAAATTTAGGAAAAAAATAAGAAACCCAAAAAATTAAACGCAAATGACAGTAGCATGAAATGAATAATCTTCCTCCTTTTTACGCCGCATATTTATAAAAACAGAAGGAATAATTATACGAGTGCTTGAAGTCCAAGTTCTTACAAATCTTAAACAGCGTTTTTTACTCTTTTTTTTAATGTTTTTATTCATTAAATTTGTAGATAAACCTTCATAAAGGAAAATTAAATGAAACTATGGAAAAGAAATTAGCAGTTGTAGCCTTGGGCGGAAATGCGATTCTGCGGGGCAATCAAAAGGGTACGGTTGCAGAACAAAACCAAAATATTCAGGAGACCTTGGAAAATCTGGTTTATCTGATTCGGGACGGATATAATTTGATTATCACCCACGGCAATGGCCCTCAGGTCGGGAACATATTGATGAGTGATGATGCAGGAGTGAAAATGTATGGTTTGCCGCCAATGCCTCTGGATATGTGTGTGGCTTATTCTCAGGGGCAAATCGGTTACATGATAGAACGGAATCTGAGAAACATTTTAAGAGAACACAACCTGACCCGGCATGTGGTTTCAATGATTTCGCAGGTGGTGGTGGACCAGCATGACCCGGCGTTACAAAATCCTACCAAGCGTGTTGGAAAGATATATAACAAGGAAGAAGCTGACCAACTCTCAGCCGAACACGGTTGGATTTTTAAAGAAGAGATAAAAGTGGAAGGAGGTTGGAGACGAGTGGTCCCTTCGCCCGCCCCGATTGATTTAAAAAATGCAGCATTGGTGGAACGAATGGCACGTGCGGGGAGTATTGTCATTACTGGCGGTGGCGGTGGAATTCCTGTATATATTGATGAAAAGGGGATGTTACAGTCCATAGAAGGCGTGATTGATAAAGACTTGGCGTCGGCTATGATAGGAGTGAGGGTGAAAGCCGATGAATTGTATGTCCTTACGGATGTTCCTTATATTTATAAAGATTTCCGGAAGCCCACACAGGAAATATTGGAATTTCTGGATTATGAGGATGCGATGAAATACCTGGAAGCAGGGGTTTTCGGTGAAGGAAGCATGGCACCCAAAATCCGTGCTTGCCTCCATTTTGTGAAGAACGGGGGACAAAAGTCCGTTATTACGGAAGCAACAAAGTTGGAAGACCGCAGATATGGCTCGAAAATTACAATGGAATACGACTAAGATGGCACAACTCGCTATTTCTATCTTTAAAATTATATATATTTGACAGCATGTTTGTGAAATTTACTCAGAAATTTACAATCTAAAATACAAAGAGATATGGCATTTAACTTGAAAAACAGAAACTTTTTGAAGTTGTTGGACTTCACCCCCGGGGAAATAAAATATTTGCTTGATCTGGCTGCCGAATTGAAAAAAGCAAAATATGCCGGAACCGAACAACCCCGGTTGAAAGGAAAAAATATAGCGTTGATTTTTGAAAAAGATTCTACGCGAACACGTTGTTCTTTTGAGGTAGCGGCTCACGATCAGGGAGCTCATGTTACCTATCTGGGGCCTTCTGGCTCTCAGATTGGTAAAAAAGAATCCATGAAAGATACCGCACGGGTGTTGGGCAGAATGTTTGATGGGATTGAATACCGTGGATTTTCCCAGGACATAGTAGAAGAACTGGCGGAGTATGCCGGCATACCAGTATGGAATGGACTTACCAACGAATTTCATCCCACCCAGATTTTGGCTGATTTCCTGACGATGATGGAGCACATTGACAAACCGTTAAGCCAGGTGACCTATGCTTATATGGGAGATGCCAGGTATAATATGGGAAACTCACTGATGGTCGGGGGTGCCAAGATGGGAATGGATGTGTGGATCATTGCTCCCAAGGGATTGCAGCCTGCTCCGGAATTGGTGAAAACTTGTCAGGAAATAGCAGCTGTCACTGGAGCTAAAGTGACCGTGACCGATCAGGTGGAAGAAGGGGTGAAAGGATGCGATTTCATTTATACTGACGTGTGGGTATCTATGGGAGAACCCCAGGAAGTATGGAAAGAACGGATAGAATTGTTATTGCCTTATCAGGTTAATAGAAGAGTGATGGAACTGACCGGTAAGAAAAACTGTAAATTTATGCATTGCCTGCCTGCTTTTCATAACCTCGAAACCGCAGTCGGAAGGGATGTATACAAACAATTCGGGCTGGGAGCTTTGGAAGTGACGGAAGAAGTCTTTGAATCTCCGGCTTCAATTGTCTTTGACGAAGCAGAAAATCGGATGCATACGATAAAGGCGATTATGGTGGCGACTTTGGGATGCTGATTATTGAAATAAAAATAGCGGGAAATTTTCCCGCTATTTTTATTTCAATAATCAGTATTTAATTCAGTTTTTTAAAATTTTCGATACAATTGTTCTGGTCAGAACAGATCTCCAGAATCATTTGTAGATGCAGCAGATCAAATACTTCTTTCACTTCTTTTGACAGATTGCAGAGTTTGATGGCTGAACCGTTGCTTTTTGCCGTTTTTACCAGGGAAATGATACATCCGATTCCGCTGCTGTCAATAAATTCAATTCCTTCTAAGTCAAGAATCATCTTGATCCCGGAATCGATTAATTCCGGTTTCAGTTCGGATTTCACATCTTCGGTAATAGCCAGAGTAAATCTGGAGAGACTGGCAAATCGGGCGATTTTGATGCCATCTTTTTCTGTGAGTTTGATAATCATGTTTTGTTTCAGTTTAGTTAATTTGGTTATTAGCAGTAAACAAGAGGCAAAACATTGCTTGCTTATGCTGAATTTTTAAGAACCATAAAGGTATAATAAAATGCCTAAAAATCAAAATCTGTTTTATAAATGATAATAAATCAAATAATTATAATATTGTTTCAATGCTGATGATAAATTATATTATAATGAGAATCAGGATTTATGTGGGGGAAAATCAGGTAAGCGGAGAGAAATAGAACGGGGGTAAAAGTGTGAAATTTGTTCTGGAATTACTCTTTAAAGTATAAAATAAAAATTGTATCTTTGTTGAACTACTAAGTGAAAGCGTGGATATCCCTATTAGGAAGGTTTGTTTTTGCTAACGTTTGCACTTTTGTAGATATTGTCGGATTATCGTTAAAAATATAAAGATGAAAACAACACCATTTACACATTTTCATGAAGCTCTGGGGGCTCGAATGGCTCCTTTTGCCGGTTATAACATGCCGATTGAATATACAGGGATCAAGGATGAACACATGGCTGTTCGTGAAAAAGCGGGGGTTTTTGACGTTTCACACATGGGTGAATTCTGGATCAAAGGTCCGAAAGCATTCGAACTAGTACAGAAACTTACGTCTAACGATGTGGCGGCTTTGGTCAACGGTAAAGTGCAGTACAGTTGTTTCCCCAATGAAACGGGAGGCATTGTAGACGACTTGTTGGTATACCGTTTCAGTGCGGAAAAATATCTTTTGGTTGTGAATGCGGCAAATATTGAAAAAGACTGGAATTGGGTAGTGAAATACGGGGAACAATTGGGGATGAAACCTGGTGTGGAACTTGAAAACGCTTCAGACAATATCTGTCAGTTAGCGATTCAGGGCCCCTTTGCGTTGAGTGCCATGCAAAAACTGACTGCGGATAATGTGACCGATATGGAGTACTATACTTTTAAAGAGATACCGTTTGCCGGAATAGACAAAGTGATTTTTTCTACTACGGGCTACACTGGTTCCGGTGGGTGTGAAGTATATGCCTATAATAAAGATGCGGACAAACTTTGGAATGCTGTCTTTGAAGCAGGAAAAGAATTTGGCATACAACCTATAGGATTGGGGGCGCGCGATACGTTGCGCTTGGAAGCCGGATTCTGTCTGTACGGTCATGAAATTGATGATGACCACTCTCCGATTGAAGCCGGTTTGGGATGGATTACCAAATTTGTTCCGGGTAATGATTTCATCAACCGGGCGTATCATGAAAAACTGAAAGAAGACAAACCATCCCGCTATTTGAAAGGATTTGTTGTAGAGGATAAAGGAATTGCCCGTCAGGGATACTCGATTGAAGATGCTGAAGGCAATCAGATTGGTGTTGTATGTTCTGGAACGGTTTCCCCGCTGACCGGAAAATCCATTGGTACCGGCTATGTAAAAAGCGGCTTTCAGAAACTGGATACACCTATATATATAAGGGTGAGAAATAAAGTGCTGAAAGCAAAAGTCGTGAAAATGCCATTCTTTTGATTTTGAACGGTATACCTAAATTCAGAGGATTACTTGAAATTTTAAACTAAAAACGAATAAAATCTTCTTAAAGGGAGGTTTTTATAGAGAAAAATTACATATTTGTAACGTTTTCGATAAAATAAATTGGTACTCACATTTAATCTTAAAAGTATGAGAAAACATATCTTCAATGCAGGTCCTTGCAAATTACCTGATTCAACGTTAAAAAATACGGCTGCTGCCGTAGTGGAATTCGGCAACACCGGTCAGTCTATTATGGAAGTCTCTCACCGTTCTGCGGATTTTCAAGCGGTCTACGATGAGGCTGTAGCCTTGTTTAAAGAAGTGTTGAACATCCCGGAAGGTTATCACGTTCTCTTCTTAGGTGGTGGTGCCAGCATGCAGTTCTGTATGATTCCTTACAACTTCCTGAAAAAGAAAGCTGGTTATGTGAACACTGGCACCTGGTCTACTGCTGCCATCAAAGAGGCCAAACTTTGGGGAGAAGTGCAGCTTGTGGCTTCTTCTGAAGCTGACGGATTTACTTACTATCCGGAATTTACCATTCCTGCTGATGTGGACTATATGCACATCACATCCAACAACACCATCCGGGGAACGGAAATTTTTAAAGACCTGGACTCACCGGTGCCCTTGATTGCAGACATGTCTTCCGACATTTGCAGCCGTCCGGTAGACGTTTCCAAATATGCCATGATTTATGGCGGATGCCAGAAAAATCTTGGACCTGCTGGTGTAACTTTCGTTATCATTAAGGACGAATTTTTGAAACAGGTCGTAGCCGACAGACCCATTCCGACCATGTTGAAATACCAGACTCATGTGGACAAAGGGTCTATGTACAATACGCCCCCCTGTATCAACATCTTCGGTGTAAAAGAAACACTGAAATGGGTCAAAGAAATGGGTGGTGTGAAGGAAATGGAAAAACGGGCTATTGATCGAGCTGATGCGATCTACAAAGAATTGGAAAACAGCAAAATGTTCCGTCCGGTGGTGAAAGAAGGTTCCCGTTCCAGAATGAATATCCCTTTCCTGTTGAGAGAAGGATATGAAGCGCTGGAAAAAGAATTCATCGATTTCTGTAAGACGAAAAATATTGTCGGAGTGAAGGGACACCGTTCTGTAGGTGGTTTCCGTGCTTCTACCTATAATGCTTGCACCATGGAAGATGTCAATGCATTGATTTCAGCCATGAAAGAATTTGAAGCCTCTCATAAATAAAATAAAATCCGGGTCTGAAGGTCAGTCGCTGTAGGGCGCATTGGCCTTTAGCTTTTGGGATTATACTGAAATTAAAAATAATACTATGACTAAAGTTTTAATAGCAACAGACAAACCTTTTGCGCCCGTAGCTGTAAAAGGGATTCGTGAGATTCTTGAAGCTCAGGGATACGAACTGGTTTTATTGGAAAAATATACCTCTCCGGAAGAACTGATTGCAGCCGTGGCAGATGTGGATGCCATGATAATCCGTTCGGACAAGGCGACTAAGGAAGTTATCAACGCCGCAAAAAATTTGAAAGTGATTGTAAGGGCAGGAGCAGGCTATGATAACATTGACCTGCAAGCCTGTACGGATAAAGGCGTCGTTGCCATGAACACTCCGGGACAGAACTCCAATGCCGTTGCTGAACTGGTATTTGGAATGATGGTCTATATGGCACGCAACTTCTACAACGGAAAATCCGGCCATGAGCTGAAAGGAAAGAAAATCGGTATCCATGCCTATGGCAATGTCGGGCAGAACGTGGGGCGCATAGCCAAAGGATTCGGCATGGAAGTATATGCTTTTGACCCCTTTATGACAGCTGAACAGATTCAAGCTGCCGGTGCAACCCCGCTTGCTTCTGTTGAAGAAATGTACGGTATGTGCGACTATGTATCCTTGCATATACCTGCTACCGAAAAAACGAAAAAATCCATTAACTACGAATTGGTGAACCGGATGCCGAAAGGAGGCGTATTAGTCAATACCGCCCGTAAAGAGGTGATTGACGAAGAAGGATTGGTAAAACTGATGGTGGACCGTCCTGATTTGAAATACATTTCCGACATCGCTCCCGACAATGCAGTCGAATATGCTCAGTTTGAAGGACGCTATTTCTTTACTCCGAAAAAAATGGGTGCTCAGACTGAAGAGGCAAATATCAACGCCGGCCTCGCAGCAGCGCGTCAGATTGTTGCTTATCTTGAACACGGTGATGCCAAATTCAAGGTAAACAAATAAGTTCTTTCATTTTTATTATCATTAAATTTCATACAATGGCAATAGTAAAACCATTCAAAGGATTACGCACTCCCAACCAGGCGTTTTGTGAGGAACTGGCCTGTTTGCCCTATGACGTGATGAATTCGGAAGAAGCTGCCCAAATGGCTGCCGGAAAACCGAAATCGCTGCTTCATGTTACGCGTGCGGAAATCGACTGCCCTGTCGGAACGGATATACATTCCGAGACTGTATATCATAAAAGTGTCGAAAACTTTAACCTCTTCCAGGAAAAAGGATGGCTCGTACAGGACGAAGCCCCCAAATTCTATATTTACGCCCAAACGATGCACGGGAGAACACAATACGGGATTGTTGGATGTGCCGCTTGTGAAGACTACATGAACGGGGTGATCAAAAAGCACGAACTTACCCGTCCCGATAAAGAAGAAGACCGGATGGTACTTACCCGTTATGTAAACGCAAACCTCGAACCAGTATTTTTTTCTTACCGGGCTGTGCCGGAAATTGATGCTATCGTGGAAAACATTGTCAAAAATCAGAAAGCGGATTATGATTTTGTTGCGGAAGACGGATTTGGACACCATTTTTGGGTAATTAACGACGCAGAAACCAACAAACGGCTGGAAGAACTTTTTGCAACCAAGGTGCCTTATACCTATGTTGCCGACGGACACCACCGTACAGCAGCTGCTGCTCGTATTGGTGCGGAATACAAAGCAAAAAATCCGCACCATAACGGAAACGAAGAATACAACTTTTTCATGGCAGTGCATTTCCCCGATAATCAACTGAAAATCATTGACTACAATCGTCTTGTCAAAGACCTGAACGGCTTAACCGAAGAACAACTGCTGGAAAAACTGAACGCTCAGTTTGTGGTGGAAAAAATGGGAGCTGAAATCTATCATCCTGCTTGTTTGCACGAATTTAGCATGTATCTGGGGGGCAATTGGTACAAATTGACTGCTAAACCGGGAAGTTACAACGATAATGATCCGATAGGCGTATTGGATGTGACTATCCTCTCCAAACATGTTTTGGCTGACATCTTAGATATTCAGGATTTACGGACCTCCAAACGTATTGACTTTGTCGGAGGTATCCGCGGGTTGGGTGAATTGAAAAAACGGGTGGATAGTGGAGAAATGAAAGTGGCTTTTGCCCTTTATCCCGTATCCATGCAACAGCTTTTAAACATCGCTGATACCGGCAACATCATGCCGCCGAAAACAACCTGGTTTGAACCCAAACTCCGTTCCGGATTGGTCATCCACAAAATCTGATAATAAAAAACCCGCCGTTGTGGCGGGTTTTTTATTGAATTAATGATGTTTCTTATTCTTTAACTTCGTTCAACTTGGCATTTGGGAAACTTTTCTCAGCTGCAATTTTATATCCCTAGCATCTTTATTTGTCTACTGATTTCTGGTATGTTTGAATCTCAGCTGATTTTTGAGAAGGAACTGATGCGTAGCAGGCTGTTTCGTTTCAAGAACCGCGATGATGACAGTTCTATGACGGTAACTTTGCCGTCAAAGTGGAACATGAAGCAGTTGGCGGGGTATGTGTTTGTCTTTTCCAGGAATGGAAGGTTAGCTTCTGATTCGGTGTATATGACGATAACATCAGCTTAGGTAGTAGGGTATCAAGAGAACGCCCGGAAGTGAAAGCTTCCGGGCGTTTGTTTTATGAAAGGGTTAGTATTTTAACCATTTGTAGAGTTCTTTCCAACTGGGTTTCTTGCCATACATGAGGATACCTACACGGTATATTTTAGCAGATAGCCAGGTGAAAAAGACGAAGGCGGCAATCAACAGGGTGGCTGACAACAGAAGTTCCCAAGTGGGTACACCGAATGCCATACGGACGAGCATGACTACTGGTGAGGTGAACGGAACGAACGAGGCCCAGTAAACGATAGAGGTTTCGGGGTTTCGCATGGCTGCGATGCCAATGTAGAGAGCTGCTACCAGAACGATGGTCAGTGGCGTCATGAACTGCTGGGAGTCGGTTTCGTTGTCGACGGCGGCACCGATAGCGGCAAACATGGAGGCATATAGCAGATAGCCCGCTAGGAAGAAGAAAACGAATGCAGCCAGAAAGCCGATGATGTACGACGGGTCAATGGTCTGGGCGATGTTTTTTGCGATTTCAAGTTGTTCGAGGTCTAAGTTGTTGGTTTGTGCCATTGTAGCGAGGTCGGTGGTGTTCCGCAGGCTTTCCATGTCGATGTTGGGCATGAAGGCGCTTTGGAGGGCTATAACGGAGACGAGTCCGATGACAATCCAGATAAGGAATTGTACTAATCCCACCGAGGCAACTCCTACGATTTTGCCCATAAGGAATTGGAAGGGCTTTACTGAGGAAACCAATACCTCAATGATGCGGTTGGTCTTTTCTTCAATGACGCCGCGCATCACGACTGAGGCGTATAAGAAGATGAACATATAGATGGCCATGCCCGCAACGAAACCGATACCGGAGGCGATTGTTGAGGAGCTCTCTTTGGCTTCGCCTGTTTCCGATAGTTTTAGGGTACGGATTCTTACCGGTGTTTTGGTGGCTTCTAGTTTTTCTTCCAGGTCCGGCAGGTTGGTTTCGGCAATTACTGCGGCTTTTTTGATGTTTTCGATTTTATTCCGCAGTTGGGATCGGATGTTGCCTTCCAGCTCCGGAGGAATTTGGGAGAAGGAGTTGACGGTGATGTCCGCTTCTTCCATGACGTTGGCGGGAATCCAGAGAATGGCATAGTAGCCGTGTTTCTGGAGATAGTCTGCCGATGCTTCTTGTGAGATGTTTTCCTCGGTATAGACGAAGTCTGTGTTATTGATTTTTTCCAGCGGTGTTTCGATGGAGGAAGCGTTGATGACGGCAATTTGCCGGTTCTGTGTGTCTTTTTTCAGCATCATCCACATCAGAAAAGCGTAGAAGGCTACAAAGAGCAGGGGTACGGCGATGGTGGTGATCAGAAATGATTTTTTCTTTACCCGGGTGGAGAATTCGCGCCCGATGATGATTAATATTTTATTCATGGTGTTGGTTTTTATTGCTCTTTCACAAGTTTGATGAAGATGTCGTGCATGCTGGGAATGATTTTGTCGTAGGACAGGATGTCTGTGTGGTCGATGAAGCGCGAAAGCAGAGTGTTTGCCGGACAGTCGGTCAGTTTTTGCAATACGATGTCTTGGCGTATGCCTTCTGTGCGGCTAGAGAGCACCTCAAACTCTTTGCCGACCAACTCTTCGATGTTGATTGCTGCGTTGGGGCGGATGCTCAGCTGGTAGGAGTTGTTGGCGTATTTTTCGCGGATTTCATTGATGGACCCTTCGACGATTTTGTGCGATTTGTTGATGAGGGCAATGTGGCTGCATATTTCTTCCACGGAGCTCATGTTGTGGGTGGAAAAAATGATAGTGGTGCCTTTTTGCCGCAGTTCCAGGATTTCCCGTTTCAGCAGTTCGACGTTAATCGGGTCGAAGCCGCTGAAAGGTTCGTCAAAAATCAGCATTTCGGGCTGGTGGAGGACGGTGGTGATGAATTGCACTTTTTGTGCCATTCCTTTGGAAAGTTCTTCCACTTTTTTGTCCCACCAGACGGAAATTTCAAATTTTTCAAACCAGGCTTTTAGCTGGCGCACTGCATCGCTTTTGCTGATGCCTTTCAAGCGTGCCAGGTAGACGGCTTGTTCGCCGACTTTCATTTTTTTATATAGTCCCCGTTCTTCCGGCAGGTAGCCTATGCGGCTCATATCTGCGGTTTCCAAGGGTTTCCCTTTAAAAAAGAGTCGGCCTGCATCTGGTCCTGTGATTTGGGTGATGATGCGGATTAAGGATGTTTTCCCAGCTCCGTTGGGGCCTAACAGTCCATAGATTGCTCCTTCCGGGATTTCGATGGAAACATCATCGAGTGCCCGGTGGTTGGCGTAGTTTTTGGTAATGTGTTCTGCTACAAAGAAACTCATGGTTGTAATGGTCTTAGGTTATAAAAAAGCAAAAGGCCGTCCTGTAATTAAGACGACCTTTTGAAGATTGGATTATTCTAATTCGATCATCAGCGCACCTTTGGGTACCCGTTCGCCTTGGGTGACGTAGATTTTTTTCACTTTGGCGGAAAAGGGAGCTGTGATTTTGTTGTCCATTTTCATGGCTTGCAGGGTCAACAACCCGTCTTCTGCCTGGACTTCTTGTCCTTCTTTGACGTTGATGCTCAGAATCGTTCCGGGGATGTGAGCTTCAATCAGATTCGGATTGGGTTCGGTCCAGGGTTTCCGGTTCATCCATTTTTTAGTGAACGTGGTCTTGTATTCGACCCCGTCCAGTTGCAGTTTATCGTATTTCGTACTTGACATGATATACTCTCCTTTCGCTTAAAATGGTGGAATTCCGTGTTTTTTCTGCGGAACCATGACGGTTTTGTTGCCGGATACTTCGATGGAGTGTTTCAGCAACATGCGGGTTTCTTCCGGTTCAATGACGGAGTCGATGTATCCTTTAGATGCCGCAACGTAAGGATTGGCAAATTTTTCGCGGTATTCCGCCACTTTTTGTTTCCGGGTTTCTTCCGGGTTGGAAGATTCTTTGATTTCTTTCCTGAAAATGATATTGGCGGCTCCTTCCGGTCCCATCACAGCGATTTCGGCTGTCGGCCAGGCAAACATAAAGTCTGCTTTCAGGTGGCGAGAGTTCATGGCGATGTAGCCTCCGCCGTATGCTTTCCTTAGGATAACAGTGATTTTCGGTACGGTGGCTTCGCTATATGCGTAGAGCACTTTTGCTCCGTGACGGATCACACCCATATGTTCCTGTTCTACGCCCGGCAGGTATCCCGGCATGTCTTCGAAGGTCACGATGGGGATATTGAAGGCGTCGCAGAAGCGGATGAAGCGTCCGGCTTTATCTGCCGAATCGCAATCCAGTACGCCTGCCAGTACTAAGGGTTGGTTGGCAACGAAGCCGACGGTTTCGCCGTCAATGCGTCCGAATCCGACCACAATGTTTTGGGCAAAGTCCTGTTGTACTTCCATGAAGTCAGAGTCGTCGGCAATGGCCATGATAATTTCACGTACATCATAGGGCTGTGTCGGGTCTGCCGGTAGGATGTTGCTGATTTTGTATTCGGGTTTCGGCGGTTTCGGTGGGAATGCCTTAGCTTTGCGGTGGTTGTTCCACGGGATGAAGGTAAGCAGTTTTTTGATCTGCTCGAAGCATTCCATTTCGTTCATGGCAAAGAAGTGGGCGTTACCGCTGACTTCCGCATGAACACGGGCGCCTCCTAAGTCTTCCATGGAGACTTCTTCACCCAAAACGGTTTTAACTACTTCCGGGCCTGTGATGAACATTTTGGATATGTTGTCCACGACAAATACGAAGTCGGTCAGGGCAGGTGAATATACGGCACCTCCGGCACAGGGTCCCAGAATGACCGATAATTGCGGAATGACTCCGGAAGCCATGGTGTTGCGGAAGAATATTTCACCGTAACCTGCCAGGGAGTCCACACCTTCCTGGATACGGGCACCGCCGGAGTCGTTGATGCCGATAATGGGCATGCGCATTTTGATGGCATGGTCCATGATTTTGGTGATTTTCCGGGCGTGCATTAATCCTAATGAACCTCCGGCAACCGTGAAATCCTGTGCATAAATTGCGACAGGTTCTCCGTATACTGTTCCGGTACCAATAACGACACCGTCACCGTGGAGAACCTTTTTATCCATATCAAAATCTTTTGACTGATGCTCTACGAACATGTCGTACTCATGAAAAGAACCTTTGTCCACAATCCCTTCGATACGTTCACGGGCGGTCAGTTTTCCCATGGCGTTCTGTTTTTTGATTGCTTCCTCACCACCACCCAGCAGAACACGTTCTTTTCTCTTTCTTAAATCAAGAATATTCCTTTTAAGTGACATATTTATTGTTTTGGTTAATTATTGATGTCTATCCTTTTACGGATTTACACATACTTCCAGAGGACAATGTTAGTAAAAAAAAATGATTTATAAAATTATTCTTTTTTTAGTGATGTTGTAAGATGTTGGTTTTTAATTGTGTATTCGTTTGCGTAATTTATTGTTGCGGTATTTGCTGGAGAAGCGTTTTCTGGCTGTTCCGGTTTAAGGATGCGCGGTACTTTCTCCTGCCGTGACGATGTAGAGTTGGTCCGGATGAAGGTGTTTGTTGGCGATGTCTTGTAGTTCTGCTGCCGTGTAGTTTTTGATTTTTCTGATGATTTGAAGGTAAAAATTGTTGTCTGTGCCGTAGAGCAGTTTTTGTTTCAGTCCGTCGGACTGGGCAAAAACGCCGTCCAGTTCCCGCAGAAGATCGCCATAGAGATAGTTTTTCACCAGGGACAGTTCTTCTTCTGGAATGGTTTCCGTTTGTATTTTCCGGATTTCTTTCCGGACTTCTTCAATGGTGGCCTGGGTGTATTCCCGATTGACGTCCGTGGCGACACACCAGTAGCTGTATAGGGGAAGGGAGACGTTGAACGAATGAATGCCGTAGGTGTATCCTTTACTTTCGCGAATGTTGGACATGAGTCGGGAGCCGAAGTATCCGCCTATGACCGTGTTCAGCAGCAGGAAGCCGGCGTAGTCTTCGTCCCGGAGATTTATGCCTTTGTGGGCGATGCGGATGCTGGATTGTACGGCATCGTCTTTCTGTATGTGGTAGTAGCCTGCTTCCGCAGATTCAAAATTATAATCCGGTGTGGCAGGCGTGTCGGAAGGCTGTGGAAGCTGACTGAATATCTGCTCCGTTTGCTGGCGGATGGTGTCGGTGATGTTGCCGGTAAGGAGGATGGTGCAGTGGCGGGCATTTATTCTTTGTTGGTAGTATTGAAGCAACAGGTCCCGGGTTACTTTCCCGTAGTCGTCTGTGTGAACTGCGTTGGCGTAGGGATGGAAAGGACCGAACAGCAGTTCTGCTAATTTTTTGCGGGCCAGCCATCCTGTTTTCTGTTTTTCTGTCAGGAAATGCTGGCGTTTGTTGTCTAAATAGATTTCGAGTTCGTTTTCGGGGAAACAGCTTTGCATGAGCATTTCTCCCAGGAGACGGATGGTTTGTGAGGCATATTTGGTGAGGGAAAAGAGGCTGGCTTCCGCTTTGTGCTGTCCATTGCTGAAATCCACATAGGCTCCGTAGTAGTCGAAGATTTCTGCCAGTTCGGACGACGAGTGCAGGAGCGTTCCTTCGTTTAGCATGTTGAGGGTGGTGGAGGCTATCAGCGGTTGGGGCTGGTAGAAGGCGCCTGCTTCAAAGTTGATGTCCAGACGGAATACTTCCTGTGACGGGTCGTGTAGGATGTAGAGGTCGATCCCGTTGGGGAGCTTCGAGTGGCTGTAAGGAATAAGCTCCGGAATAACAAGAGGGGAGAGAGCGGGGGCATGTGTGCGATCTGGCATGGTTATTTCAGGTATAAAAGGGTGGAACAATTTTCTGCACGAAAAATCTCTTGTGCGGTTGCTTTTACTTGCCGGATGTCAGTTTTTTCGTACCGGACTTTTTCGGTATTGATGAGGTCGATGTCTCCCAGAAATTCAAAGTAAGCCAGGTTGGCGGCTTTGTTCTGGTAGTTGATTTCGCTGTAGCTGATGCGAGCTTCCGTTTTGTTGAGTATTTTTTCAAATTCCCTGTCGGTAATCGGGTCGTGGATAAATCCGGCAATTTCATTCAGCAGCGCTTCTTCGGCTTTTTCGACGGAGGTGTTTCCTGCGATTTTTCCGGAAAAGATAAACAGCCCCGGGTCGTATTCTCCACCGACATAGGCTTCTATTTCGGAGAATTCACGGGTATTTTTTATCAGGTTTTGGTATAGCCGGGAGGATTGTCCGTTGGACAGAAGATCGGAAATAATGTCGCAGCAATAGAAGTTTCCGGACAGTCGTTTATCCATGTGGTATACTTTGTAGAGGGCATCGGAAGGCACCTTGTTGTGACGGCTCACCAGTCTCCGACTCTCGGTCTGTATGGGTTCTGCCGGAATTTCCGGATAGGCATAGGGGGTTGGTGGGATGTCACCGAACCATTTTTTGACGAGTTCTAGGGCTTTGTTTTCGGAGATGTTTCCGCTTATGCAGATAATGGCGTTGTTGGGTGCATAGTAATGGGCGAAGAAGTCTTTCACATCGTCCAGGGTGGCTTTTTCGATGTGGTCGGGTGAAATGCCGATAGTGGGCCAGCGGTAGGGGTGTACTTTGTATGCCAGTGGTCGCAGTTTGAGCCAGACGTCTCCGTAAGGGGCATTTAGGTAGCGCTGTTTGTACTCTTCAATGACGACTTGTTTTTGTACGTCTAGGGTGTGTTGCGAGAAATTCAGGGCCAGCATCCGGTCGGATTCCAGCCATAGGGCGGTTTCTATGTTGGGTGCCGGGATGGTGATGTAGTAGTTGGTGTAGTCGTTGGTGGTGTAGGCATTGCTGTCGCCTCCGGCGTCCTGTACTTCCCGGTCGAAGTCGGGGATGTGGACGGAGCCGCCGAACATGAGGTGCTCAAAGAGGTGAGCAAAGCCTGTTTTGTGCGGGGATTCGTTCCGGGCACCGACTTTATATAAGGTGTTGACACAGACAAAGGGGGTGCCGCTGTCTGTGTGGCAAATGACGGTGAGACCGTTGTCTAATTGTGTGCGGGTATATTGAATCATGCGGTTCGGAAATGGTTTAGAATAAGAGGTTGTTGTGACTGATTTTCTCCAGGGTTCGGTTGTAGTCGAGAATCAGGTCGTGAAAAATGGACCGGACCGTTTCGGGGTGTTGCAGCATGGAGGCTACCTGTCCGATTTCCAGTTCTCCTTCCTTCAGGTTGCCTTCAAAGATGCCTTTTTTGGCCCGTCCTTTTCCCAGCAGGAGCTGGATGGTTTCTTTATTGGCGCCTTGGGCTTCCAGCCGGCAGATTTCTTCATAAAATTCGTTTTTAATCAGTCGGGTGGGAACCAGTTGTTTTAGGGTCAGCATGGTGCCTCCTTCACCGATTTCCCGGACTTTCTGTTTGAAGGCGGGATGGGCGGACGATTCTTCGGCGATGGCAAAGCGGCTGCCTATTTGTACGCCTTCTGCTCCGAGCATCATGACGGCAGCTATGGCTTTCCCGGACGCGATGCCTCCGGCAGCGATGAGTGGAAGGGAGCAATGGGTGGCGATTTCCGGAATAAGTGCCAGTGTGGTGGTTTCTTCTCTGCCGTTGTGGCCTCCCGCTTCGAAGCCTTCGGCAACAATGGCGTCGACGCCTGCTTCTTCGCATTTCCGGGCGAAGGTTGTATTACTGACAACGTGTACTACAGTTATACCTGCTTCTTTCAGGTAGGGTGTCCATTTTTGGGGATTTCCGGCGGAGGTGAAGACAATTTTGACTTCTTCTTTTTTCAATATCTCCATAAGCCGGTCTATTTCCGGGTAGAGAAGGGGGACGTTTACCCCCCACGGTTTGTCGGTGGCGGCTTTCATTTTTCGGATGTGCTCGGTGAGGGTTTCCGGGTGCATAGAACCTGCACCAAGTAAGCCCAATCCGCCTTCGTTGCTGACAGCCGAAGCCAACCGCCAACCGCTGCACCAGACCATGCCGCCTTGGATAATAGGGTATCGGATGTTGAATAATTCGGTAATTCTGTTTGTCATGTTGCCCTGGTTAAAGAGTTAACAAATTTACAAAAAAATAGCGGAAATCCGATATTCCCGCTATTCTGTGATGTGTTGAAGTTTTAACCTTTGATGTTTGGCAGTTCCAGACCGTAGCCTTTTTTCTTGTCGATGGCTTTCAGTACGAATCCTAAAATCAAGGCAGCCACACCCAGGCAGGCAAGCATTACCAGGGGAGCTGTGTAGTTGTAGGAGATGGCAGCTTCTTCCGGGCTGATGGTGCCGTTTTGTAATTGTGCCACCAGTTGCGGATTGGTTTTGTCCAATACTTTACCAATCAGCAGCGGGAAGAGCCACAGGCCGATGTTCTGTATCCAGAATATGAGGGCGTAGGCACTACCGATGATTTTGGCATCCACAAGTTTCGGTACGCTGGGCCACAGGGACGCAGGTACTAAGGAGAAACTGGCTCCCAGGACAAGGATGGTGAGGTAGGCGATGATGATACCTCCGATGGCGTTACCTTTGAATGCAGGCAGTACGAATGCAAATGTAAGGTGGCAAAGGATAAGCAGGACGGAACCGATGACAAGCATCGAAGCGGCTTTTCCTTTGTGATCGACATAGTTACCCAAGATCGGAGTGATGCCTACCGCCAGTAAGGGAAATACGGCAAATACGGTTTCCGCACTTTGACGCATGTAACCCATGTAGCAGAAGATTACCAAGGCAATTACAGCTACTGCCAGAAGGCCGTTTTTCATGTTTTTGCTTTTTGAGAAATTGCTGGCAAAAGCCGCTGCGGCTACTATTAGCATGATGCAGTACTGGATGATGCTTACCGTGTTGGTCGCCCAGAATGATTCCGGATTGACTGCGGTGAAAGTCAGGTTGCACTGCAACATGTTGACTGCATATTTTTGGAACGGGAAAATTGCGGAGTAGTATAGTACGCAAAGCAGGGCAACCAACCAGAAGCCGCTGCTGGAAAGGATTTTTCCCAGGTCGCTGATTTTGAAGGGGTCGTCTTTTTCTTCGGCTTCGCCGGTTTGGGCGTCGAGTTTTTTGTCCATGAAGAAGTAAACGATAAACATGATGAGGGCTATGAACAGCAGAATAACCCCGAAGGCTACAGAGCGGGAAACGTCAATGTGTCCGCCCAGTTTGGCAAATACCGGAGAGAAAATCATGCAGGTGGCTACGCCCAGACGGGCCAATGCCATTTCGGAGCCCATAGCCAATGCCATTTCCCGGCCTTTGAACCATTTTACAATCCCGCGCGATACTGTGATTCCTGCCATTTCCACACCACAGCCGAATATCATGAAGCCTACTGCTGCAAATTTGGCAGAAGCGGGCATTCCGCGGTAGAAGGGGGAGATGCCCAGTTCGTCGAAACCGGGGATGTAGTTCAGGTTATTGTTAAACCAGGCTTCCAGGCTGCTGCTTTGGAATACTGTCGTAACGGCATACCAGTTGAGGGAGGCGCCGATCAGCATAACAACACCGGAGAGGATTGCCGTGAAGCGTACGCCCATTTTGTCCAGGATGATGCCTGCAAAAATAAGGAAGAAGACAAAGACATTCAGAAATGTTTCCGAACCCTGCATGGTTCCGAAGGCTGTGGAGTCCCAGCCGCGCGTGGATTGCATCAGGTCTTTTATCGGTGAAAGAATGTCCATAAAAATGTATGAACAAAACATGGCAAACGCCAAAAGTAGAAGCACTGTCCACCGGGCAGCTGCTGAGTCTCTGAGAGTTTGTTGAATTTTTTCAGTCATAATTATCTGTGTCATTAAATTGTTTTCGCACAGCGGCCAAAGGTAACGGAAATATATGATAATCACAATTCTTTCAATTTTTCAACTTTTCAACCTTGTAGCTTTTTAACTCTTTTCTTTAATTTTGTATATTTGCGAATATGTATGTGATAAATAATTTGTGATGAAAAATTTGAAAAGATGGGCTGTGTGTGCCCTGGTTTGGGGGGCGGTTGCCTGTACGGAGAAAAAAGTGGAAACAGGAAGTTTTCAGGTTATTCCTCTTCCGCAGGAAGTGGAGGAGGTGGCGGAAGCTGCTCCTTTTGTGATTAAGCCGTCGACGACGGTGTGTTATCCGGAGGGGAATGAAAAGCTGGAGCGTACGGCTCGTTTTATGGCGTCCTATATTAAAGAGGTGAGTGGCACGGAGGTGAAGGTGGCTGCCGGTGCGAAAGGAAAGAACCGTATTGTGCTGGAAGTGGATAAGAGTATTGTCCAGCCCGAAGGGTATGAATTGCATGTAGATGCCGGAGGTGTGACATTGAAAGGGGCGACGGAAGCTGCGGTGTTCTATGGTATCCAGACGATTTACAAGGCGCTTCCCCTTACGCAGGGAAAGGCGTTTGTGGCGTTGCCTGCCGGGACGGTAAAGGATTATCCGCGTTTCGGCTACCGGGGTTTTTTGGTGGATGTGGGGCGGCACTTTTTTTCGGTGGATTATTTGAAGGAAATCATTGATATGCTGGCGTTGCACAATATTAATTATTTCCATTGGCATCTGACGGAGGATCAGGGATGGCGGATTGAGATAAAGAAGTATCCGCGTCTGACGGAGGTCGGTTCTTACCGGAAGGAAACCATTACTGCTCCGGGTTCCAAAGAATACGACGGAGTGCCGGTAAGCGGTTATTATACGCAGGAGGAGGCAAAGGAGATTGTTCGTTATGCTGCCGACCGTTTTATTACTGTTATTCCGGAGATTGATATGCCGGGACACATGTTGGCGGCTTTGGCTTCATATCCGGAGTTGGGATGTACGGGGGGACCGTATGAGGTGGCTACCTGTTTCGGTGTGCTGGAAGATGTGTTGTGTGGGGGGAATCCGAAAACGCTCCAGTTTGCGAAAGATGTGCTGGAGGAGATTATGGATGTTTTCCCTTCGGAGTATATTCATATCGGTGGGGATGAGTGTCCGAAGGTGCGTTGGAGAGCCTGTCCGAAATGCCAGGCGAAAATCCGGGAGTTGGGTTTGAAGGCTACGCCCGGCCATACGAAGGAGAATCAGCTTCAGACTTATTTTATGGGGGAAGTGGAGAAGGTGATTCATGCCCGCGGACGGAAGATGCTGGGATGGGATGAGATTTTAGAGGGACATCCGACGGCGACGTCTACCATTATGGCGTGGACGAGCGTGGCTGCCGGAATCAAGTCTGCACAATTGAATCATAAAACGATTATCACGCCGATTATGTATCTTTATCTGAGTAATCCGAGGAACAACCGTCTGACGGGAGTGAACAGCGTGGCTCGTGTTTATAATTTTGAGCCGGTAGCGGATACCTTGACGGAGAGCGAAAGACGGAACATTATCGGTGCACAGGGGTGTATCTGGACGGAATGGACGAAGGACAGTGTTAAAATGGAGTGGCAGATGATGCCCCGGATTGCTGCGTTGTGTGAGATCCAGTGGACAGAGCCGGGAAAGAAGAATCTGGACGGTTTTTTAAAGCGTCTCCGCCATCAGTTGGACATTTATACTTTGAGAGGATATAATTATAAACAGGATATTGAAGAGGCTTACCGCAAGGCTGAGTAAGCAGCTCCGGTATTTTATAAATAGTAAGAACGGACGGTCTGCAACATGCGGGTCGTCCGTTGTTTTTTATAAAAGTGAGTGTCAGGACAAACTGGAGCGGGGAATTTACGTAAATGGGGCAGAGTGATATGAAAGTTTGTCATGACGGAAGAAAAAATTAAAATCCAGGTACAGCGCCGTATTGTTTTGTTTTCTGTGTTGTTGCTGGTCGGAAAGTTCATCGCTTTTTTTGTGACGAATTCAGTCGGAATCCTGACGGATGCGTTGGAGAGTATTGTTAATGTGACCGCAGGTTTTATCAGTCTTTACAGCATTATGGTCGCGGCAAAGCCCAGGGATGTGGAGCATCCATACGGACATGGGAAGGTGGAACTGATTTCTGCTTCCGTGGAAGGTATTCTTATTATGGTGGCGGGCGGTGCGATCTGTTTTGAAGGAATCAGGCGTTTCTTTTTTCCGATTCAGATTACGCAGCTGGATGTTGGGATTTGGATTGTTGCCTTTGCCGGAGTTGTGAATTATGTTTTGGGAATGTACAGCATCCGTTTAGGGAAGCGCTACACTTCCGTAGCATTGGTGGCCGGGGGGAAGCATTTGCAGTCGGATACCTATTCATCTGTCGGGCTGGTGGCCGGGTTGCTTGTTTTGTATTGGACCGGAATCGTGTGGATTGACAGCGCATTGGCGTTATTGTTCGGGAGCATTATCCTGTATACGGGAATACAGATATTGCGGGGTACGGTGGCGAATCTGATAGATAAGGCCGATGTCCGGGTGTTGAAGCAGATACTGGAGGAGCTGGTGATGAACAGGCAGGAGGATTGGATCGATATCCGGAATATGAAAGTGTTGAAGTACGGCAAGACTGTTTTTGTGGATTGCGATTTGACGTTGCCGTGGTATTACAATATGCGCCGGGGGCATGAGGTGTGTGAGAGGGTGGCGGAGGTGATTGCGATGAAGTTTATGTCTTCTGTCCGTTTGAGCATTCATACGAATCCGTGTACGGAGTTATATTGCCGGAATTGTATTTTCGGAGAGTGCAGGAACCGCTGTCACCCTTTTGTTCGTCTGAATCCGTTTACGTTGGATCGGATTACGGCTGAAACGGAAGACGGACAATCCCTGTTAGGCTGATTGTCCGTCCGTGCTGATTCCGTGTCTGAAAGCAGGTTATTTGGCTGCAATGGTTTCGATTTCCACTAAAGCTCCCATCGGCAGGGATTTTACGGCAAAGGCCGCACGTGCCGGACATTCCTCGGTGTAATATTTGGCATATACTTCGTTCATGGCGGCAAAGTCGGCAATGTCATTTAACAGACAGGTCGATTTCACTACGTCGCGGAAGGTATAGCCGGCTTCTTCTAGAATGTATCCGATGTTTTTTAAAGCCTGTTCGGTTTGTTCCTTGATGCCGCCTTCCGCAAATTTTCCGGTTGAGGCGTCAATGGGTAACTGGCCGCTGATGTACAGGGTTCCGTTTACTTCTACTGCCTGGCTGTACGGACCGATGGCTTTCGGGGCTTTGGGTGAGTTGATGATTTTTTTCATGGTTTATTTCCGGATTAAATGTTATTTCAGGCAAAAATATAAAATCTCCGTTGAACTTTTCAGGATTCGCTTTTCTTTTTGTGGATGATGGAGGTGCGTTGGGCGGTGTGTTGTTTATTTGAGATTTGATGTGTACTTTTGATGAACAAATGTTCAGTTTATGAAAACACGGGATTTGATTTTACAGCGTACTTTTGCTTTGCTTTTGGACAAGGGGTATGACGGGGTGTCAGTGTCTGATATTCAGCAGGAACTGGAGATTGCCAGGGGATTGTTGTATCACTATTTCAGCAGTAAGGAGGAGTTGTTTGCTGAGGTGGTGAGGCAAAAGGCTTTTCCGTTGGTGGCTGTTGACCGGGAGAAGTGGAAAGGTTGTTCTATCGGGGAGTGGATTGTGGAGGTGATACGGCATTATGAGGAGGTGGTGGCGGTTTTGCGGCAGGAGGGGAAAGTGGAGATGACCTGGGTGAATTTGTATTTTCTGGTGTATCAGAGTGCCCGTTATCATGTTGCTTTGTCTCGTGAGTTTCGGGAGATACATGAGAGTTGGTTTGCCGTGTGGAAATCGGCTGTGTTGAATAGTTTTTCGCGGGGAGAGTTGAAAAGCGGCTTGAATCTGGAGTCGTTAGCCCGGCAGTTTACCTGTCTGTCTCAAGGTTTTTACTGGATAAGAGAAAAGGAGGCGGACGGAAAATATGACCTTAAAAAAGGGTTGTATGATTTTTATGAGATTATCAAACGTTAGTTTGGCGGATTATTGTTTTTTCATTTATTTTGTGCTGTTAATTAAAAAAAATGTAGAAATGAAAAAGATTTTTAAATTAGTACTGTTTTTCGGTGTGATGGCATTCGGTTTGTCAGCATGTAGTGATGATGACGATGATAAGTTGAGTGGTATAATTGACTCGATTGATGTACAGATGGGAGAATATACGGCAACTCAAAAATTTACCTATGACCAGGAGGGACGTGTAATTAAAATAACAGAGCCGGCATTTGGAGAGAACGGTGTGGGAGAGGTTTCTTATAGTTTTACTTATGCAGAAAATAAGGTGACGGTCGTATTTGCAGAGGGAACGGATGATAAAGATGCTGAAACCTATGAATTTAAATTGGAAGAAGGTAAAGCAGTAAGTTTTACCGAGGGTACAAGAGAAGGTAAGCTCGTTTATGACGGGAATAAACTTCAGAAATGGGTAGGAGACGGAGAAAGTATTAACATTGTCTGGAAAGACGGGAATATTGTTTCTGTTGCTTATGCGGAAGATGAAGTGGAAAATTTTAAAGTTTTCCCTTATGAAAATAAAGCAAATATTGATTATTTTAGTACTTTCTCTGATGTTATGATCTCTGGTGCTGTTTATGCCGGCATTATAGGTGAGAAAACGAAGAATGTAGTTTTACCTGAGGGACCTGACTATAAAATTACGACGAAGGATGGTTACATTACTGAAATTTCATTTGTAGAAGAAGAGGAAGGAGAAGTATATACAACGACGGTGAAATTCAACTATAAGTAATTTTAGGGAAGTTGAAATTATAAATCCGGAGGGCTGTGTGCCCTCCGGATTTTTTATGCTGTATTCTTTTGTTTTTACCTGACAGACCCCTACAGCTTGGGTATTATTTGGAAAGAAGCTGCCGGAGGAAAAAGTAACCGCCGAAGATTTGCAGACACATTCCTGGCAAGCCGATGCGGAAATCTTGTATCGCCTGGGAGAAGTTTCCGATGATGAGCCATTCACCCAAGGTCCCGACACTCTGATAAGCGAGTACGACTGCCGCCAGAATCAGGAGGGAGATGCGTTGAAAATGGTGGGCTGCATAACCGGCTGCCGTGGCGAGCAGAACGGATTTCAGCGTAATTGCCGGCAAGGCGGCGGGGTGTGGCATTCCGAAAAGAAGGGAATTTACCAGCGGAGAACATAGTGCAGTTAGCAATCCCACTTGCCAGCCGTATTTATAGGCGGCCACCAGAGTGAAGAAATAAATCGGTAGCCAGGTTATTCCTCCCTGAGGCAAGAGGTGAAAAAGTTGAGGCAGAACGATGTTTCCTGCAACGAATATGCTTGCCGTCAGGTAGGTGCGGCTCTGGCGATAGTCTAAAGCGTAGAGTTTTACGGTTGTTCTCATGATTATAAAGTTCCTTGTTTTAGTTGTTCTACAAATTGGTCAATGCGTCCTAATTCTTTTGGGATATTGATGTTTTGCGGACAATGGTGTATACATTGGTTACACCCGATGCAATGGTTTGCCTGCCGTAAGCGCGGCACACTGCGGTCGTAGCCTATAAGGAAGGCCCGTCTTGCATTGCGGTAGTTCTCTGCCTGGCTGTCTTGGGGCACATTCCCTTCGTTGACACATTTGTTGTAATGTATCAGAATGGAGGGGATGTCGATGCCGTACGGACAAGGCATACAATATTTGCAGTCGTTGCAGGGAACGGTCGGGTATTTCAGCATCAACTGAGCCGTTTCTTCCAGGAAATCTTTGTCTTCCTGGCTTAGTGTATGCAGAGGGGAATAAGTCCGCAAATTATCTTGCAGGTGTTCCATGTAGGTCATTCCGCTCAGTACTGTGAGTACTTTTTCCGGACTGCCGGCAAAACGGAATGCCCAGGAGGCAACACTATCGGTGGGACGGCGTTGTTTCAAACGGCCAACGATGTGGGTGGGTACATTGGATAAACGTCCGCCCAGCAGTGGTTCCATGATGATCGAGGGAATGTTGCGTTTGGTTAGTTCTCCGTACAGATATTCGGCATCTGTGTTGCGGGGATTTACTTCCTTGGCATGTTTCCAGTCTACGTAGTTGAGCTGGATTTGTACGAAATCCCATTTTATTTCTTCGTGGCGGGAGAGCAGATAGTCGAAGACTTCGATGTCCCCGTGGTAGGAGAAACCTAAGTTACGGATGCGTCCGGCCTTGCGTTCTGCTATGAGGAAATCAAGTATGCCATTGTCTAAGTAGCGTCCTTTCAGTGCTTCCATGCCTCCCATGCCGATGGCGTGCAGCAGCATGTAATCGATGTAGTCGACCTGCAGTTCTTTCAGTGAGTTGCGGTACATGGCGATAGAAGCCTCCCGACTCCAGGTGTCCGGGCTGAAATTGGACAGTTTGGTGGCAATAAAATAGCTGTTGCGCGGGTGCCGGCTGAGAGCAATACCCATGGCATGTTCCGAGCGGCCTTTGCAGTATGCAGGTGAGGTGTCGAAATAGTTTACCCCGTGTGCAAGAGCGTAGTCTGTGAGCTTGTTCACCATCTCTTGGTCGATGTCATCGCCGTTTTCCTGAGCAGTAGGGACGGTCGGGAGCCGCATACATCCATACCCCAATAACGAAACGTGGTCGCCTGTCGTTGGGTTGGTCCGATAAGTCATTTTATCGGTTGGAATGTTGCCCGGATGTTCGGTAGTGGCGGAGTGGTTTTCAGACTTACACCCATACATTGCCGCCGTGGTCGTTACGGCTCCGGCTCCTAATATTTTCAGGAATTTCCTGCGGTCTATATCTTTCTTTTTCATGGTGTTTCGTTTTAAATGGTTCGGTGGCTTTGGTGGCCTTCTACGTAAATGGCACTGAAAGGCCGGGCGGGACAGAGGTTTTCGCAAGCTCCGCAACCGATACAGCGTTCTGTGTTTATGACCGGCAGTTTCAGGGAGTCGGGGTCATCGGCAACGCTGGGCAGCATTTGTATGGCTCCGGTCGGGCAGTGTCGGGCGCAGTTGCCGCATCTCACGCCATCGGTGTTGATGACACAATTTTCGTAGACGTAGACGGCGTGGCCGATTTGTATGGCGGATTTATCTGCCGGGGTGATGGGGCGTATAGCTCCAGCCGGACAGACGTTGGAACATCGGGTACATTCCGGACGGCAGTAGCCCCGTTCGTACGACATTTCGGGCTGCATCAGCCTGCTTAATGAAGAGGAAGGACGCAAGACCTGATTGGGGCATGCCGCTACACATAATTGACAGGCTGTGCAGTGTTGCGTGAAGTTCCGGATGTTGAGTGAGCCCGGAGGAGTGAGCGGTGTGGTGCGTTTGGGAATTTTTTTCTCTTCAATGACCGCAAGTCCGCCGTCTACTTTTTTCCCCTGTGCTTTAACGAGGGTGGTGGCGGCAAACAAGGAAGTGATTGTCAAGAAATTGCGCCGTGTCTGGTTTATGTCTTCTGTTTTCTTCGTAACGGCAGATTTGTGAGCATGTGCATAGGTGATTGCTCCCTGATGACATTTGCCGAGGCAATCCATGCAAGCCACACAGCGGCTGTAATCGATGGCATGTTCTTTCGGGTTGATGCAGGAGGCTTTGCAATTTCTGGCACACAGACCGCAACTGTTACACTTTTCCGTGTTGATAACAGGTTTTAGGTAAGCATACCGGGAGATGAAACCGAGTACAGTTCCTACCGGACAAACGGTGTTGCAGTAGGTTCTGCCGTTACGCCATGCCAATATGGCAAGGAGGATGAAGGTACCGATGGCAATACCGAAGGTGGCGGCACCTTTCATCCAGATGTCTATGGAGTAAAAAGCGTAACTGTCCGCCCGTTCAGCCCAGTAGGCCAGCAGGTTGTTGCCCCATTGGTACAGGGGGGCTAACAGGTTGGAGGCCATGCGACCGTAAGCGCTGTAAGGTGCCAGCAAAGCTGCGATACTCCCTATGCCGGCAATCAAGGCGATGATGAAAACTATTAATACGCCGTAGCGCAACCACGTGAGAGCAGGGGAGTAACGGAAGCGATTCTTTCTACGTTTTCCGGCCAGCCAGGATATAATGTCCTGGAATACTCCCAACGGGCATATCACGGAACAATATACCCGTCCCAGGATAAGTGTCAGCAGGATGAGAGCAACGACTACTCCCACATGCAAGGCTAAAAGCGCCGGAAGGAACTGTATTTTTGCCAGCCATCCGAACCATGTGTGAATGCTTCCTGTGAAATCAAGAAATAGAAGCGTGATTAAAGAGAAGCATGCAAATGCACTGATAAGTCTTATTTTTCGTAACATGGTGATGTGTTTATTCTATGATACCTGTTTTTTGTAACCATTTTTCCACTTTCGGACGGGCGTCGGCTGCCTGTGAGCCGTTGGTGAGAAATCCTTTTTTGGTATTTGCGTTACCGATGTGTTTGTTGAAATCTTTAAAGCAGTTTTGTTCGCCACCTCCTCCGTGTGTACAAAAAGGGATGACTGTTTTGCCGTTCAGGTCATGACTTTCGAGGAAAGTCCATATTACCATCGGCGCGGAGCCCCACCAATTGGGATAACCGATGAAAATGAGGTCATAGTCCGCAAGGTTGTCGACGTTGTTTTTTAGTTCAGGGCGCAGGTTGGTTTCCTGTTCTTTTTTGGCTACTTCCGTGCAAGGGCGATATTCCTTCGGGTAAGGAGTCACGGTTTGGATTTCGAATAGGTCTCCTTTTGTAAGTTCCTGAATTTGTTTTGCTATGGTACGGGTGTTGCCGGACCAGGAAAAATACGCGATTAATGTTTTGGAAGATGTTTCTGCTTTTTGAGCGTAAACGTTTGTTGACGTCATTAAAATCATGGCTAAAATAACCGATAAAAATGGACTTGTTTTCATAGGCGGTGCTGTTATGAGGTGGATGATACCATTATTTCACTACAAAAGTAAAATCTTATTTTAATATTTAAGTAGATAAATTACAGATACTTTTACCAAGATTACAGTTCTTGGTTTACCTCTCGGTTGACGTTGACAGCCAAAAACCACGAAAAACAGGGAAAAGAAAAGAGGTAGTCACTTGTGTAACTACCTCATTCAGAGAGCGGAAAACGGGACTCAAACCCGCGACCCCCAGCTTGGAAGGCTAGTGCTCTATCGACTGAGCTATTTCCGCAGAAATTGTGGGGAGAGCAGGATTCGAACCTACGAAGACATAAGTCAGCAGAGTTACAGTCTGCCCCAGTTGGCCGCTTTGGTATCTCCCCGGTATCTAAAGAACGTTTTTTGCTTTTAGCGGGTACAAATATAGGGCTTATAAATCATATTCAAAAAAAATCGGATAAAAATTTATTCCTTTCTGGCCGGGCAATCAGTTGACTACATTAGTGGGCTGGCCGTTCAGGAAGTTGCGGATGTTTTGCAGGGCTTCTTCTGCCATGGCGATTCGTCCGTCAATGGTGGCCGTCCCGACGTGGGGCAGTAAAATGACGTTGTCGAGGGTATATAGTTTTTCCGTGATGTGAGGCTCGTGTTCGAAAACGTCGAGTGCGGCACCTCTGATTAGCTGCTTTTGCAGGCATTCTGCCAGTGCTTCTTCATCAACGACTGCTCCCCGGGCGGTGTTAATCAGAAAGGCCGAAGGTTTCAGCATCTCCAGTTCTTTTTTTCCTATCAGGTGGTTGGAATCTTCGTTCAGTGGCGTATGTAAAGAGATAAAATCGGATTCTTTCAGCAGAGTATGCAGGTCTGTGCGTTGGTAACCGGCGATTTCGGTGTGGCGGTTGTAATATATAATCTTCATGCCGAATGCAGCGGCTTTGCGGGCAACGTTTTGTCCGATGCGTCCCATTCCGATGATGCCAAGTGTTTTTCCTTCCAGTCCGGTACCTAAGTTTTTCATTACTCCCCAAAGTCCTTCTTTTTCCTGCCGGATGCGGCGGTCAAGCTCTGTGATTCTCCGGGCGGCACCGAGCATCAGCGCCAGACACAGTTCTGCTGTCGGGTTGCATACGGATTGGGGGGTGTTGCATACAGTGATCCCTTTTTTCCGGGCATAGCGTATGTCGATGTTGTTGTAGCCGACGCCGAAGTTACTAATCAGTTTCAGTTTTTTCCCGGCGTCAATCATCTCTTTGTCGATGGGGCGGCTGAAAATGGACAGCATGATGTCGTATTCCGGAAGCATCCGGATAACCTCTTCCTTGCTGAGTTTTTCTTCTTTGGGGAATGTGAGTTCCCAGTCTGCCGGCAGATTGGCAAACGGCTCGCGCGGAAGGTCGTAGGTTACCAGTATTTTCATGATGCAATGGTTTAAGTGTTGAAATGAACGGGTTCGGGACTGCATTGTCCTGTTTCGCAGGAATCTTATTCCAGGGTGGTCCGGGCGAACGGAACTGCATCCAGGGGGATGAATTGCCCCGCCAGGAATTTGTAATATCCGGTGACGGCAACCATTCCGGCGTTGTCCAGTGAAAAACCTAACCGGGGGATAAATACCTCCCATCCGGCTTTGGCGGCTTCCGTATGTACGGCATTTTGCAGGCCGGAGTTTGCGGAAACGCCTCCTCCGATGGCGATTTGTCTGATGCCGGTTTGTTTGGCTGCTTTTTTTAGTTTGGAAAGCAGGATGTCAACAATTGTTTTTTGCAGGGATGCGCACAAGTCGTTGAGGTTGTCCCGGATGAAGTCCGGATTTTTTCTGATTTCATCGCGGATGAAGTAGAGGAAAGAGGTTTTCAGCCCGCTGAAACTGTAATCCAGTCCCGGAATCTGAGGTTTGTTGAATGTGAATCGTTCCGGGTTTCCTTCTTGGGCCAGTTTGTCGATAACGGGTCCTCCCGGATACCCCAACCCCATGACTTTGGCACATTTGTCGAAGGCTTCGCCTGCCGCGTCGTCGATGGTTTGCCCGATCATTTCCATTTTCAGGTAGTCATGGACAACAATAAGCTGGGAGTTGCCGCCCGATACGAGCAGTGTAAGAAAGGGGAAAGAGGGGTGTCGGCTTTCCACTCCGGGCTCTTTGATAAAATTGGCCAGGATATGGGCTTGCAGGTGATTGACTTCAATCATGGGCAAATTCCGGGCAATGGCAAATCCTTTGGCGAATGAGGTCCCTACCAGCAGGGAGCCCAACAGGCCGGGTCCGCGGGTGAAAGCGATGGCATCGATTTCGTTCATGGAGACCGCTGCTTTTTTCAGTGCCTGGTCAACCACAGGTATGATGTTTTGCTGGTGTGCTCTGGAGGCCAGTTCGGGAACGACTCCGCCGTATGCTTCATGGACTTTCTGGCTGGCAATGATGTTGCTCAGCACGATACCGTCTTTGAGGACGGCAGCCGAAGTGTCGTCGCACGAGGATTCGATCCCGAGTATTACAGTCATAATTTGCGGTTTTGAATATGAATGAAAGTTAAAAGTCCGGAATAACAATCGGAACCTTTATCTTTCACTGTCAATCTCTTTCAAATATTGTGCAATATTAATATTTTTGTGAGCAAACTAAAACTGTGCGGGTATAAAAAAGTTTTTTCGGATATTGTCTTTTACTGTGGCGGGGATTCTGGTGCTGCTTTTTGCGGCGTATGCTTTGTTACATACGTCGGTGGTACAGACGTGTCTGGTGAGTTATTTTACCAGCCGGATTGAGTATGTCACGGGGGTGAAGATTCAGATTGGGGGGGTGGATTTCAGACCGGTAAAATCGCTGGTGCTGAATGATATGCTGTTGAAGGACTATCGGAATGACACGTTGCTGTATTGTAAGAGAGTGAACGTGGAAATTGATTCTTTCCGGTTGACCTCCCGGAGTTTTACGGTGCAGGATGTGACGTTGGAGGAGGCCTATTTTAATTTGTGGCTTGTCCGGGGAGAAGAAAAGTCCGAGATGAATCTGGATGTATTCCTGAAGGCTTTGAAGAAAGGAAAAACAGTTGCCGGGATGCGGAGGAGGCAGTCGTTGGATTGGGCTGTCGGCTTGAAACGCATCAGAATCCGGGATTCCCGTTTCGTATACAAGGAGCAGGAATACGAGCCTTTGGAATACGGCATAAACTGGACGGATGTGGCGTGCCGCGGTGTGAATGCGGATATTACGGAATTGGATTTTGCCGATAAGGTCAGGTTGAAGGTAAGCGGTTTGTCGTTGACGGAAAAATCGGGTTTTGTGTTGAAAGAGTTGAATGCGGAGGTGGTGGCTTCGGATTCGACCTTGTCGATTACCAAAGGGGAGATTATTACCGACAGAAGCCGGCTTGCCTTGGAGCGTCTGGCCTATCGCTGGGTACCTGGCCGACGGGATTGGCGCTATTTTACGACCCGCATGCGGCAGTATTATAAGTTGGGACCTTCGTCCGTCAGTTTTGTGGATTTGGCTTATTTTAACCAGAGGCTTCTGGGGATAGAGAATACGGTACGTTGTACAGGGGTGGTTACCAATACGGTTCATCGGCTGGAAGGACACAATCTGCTCCTGGAGTTCGGGGAGAATAGTGTGATCCGGGGAAGTTTCACCTCTTCCGGTCTGCCTGATTTGTGGAATACGGTGTTTGAGATCGATTTTGAGGATACCCATTTGAATCCGAATGATTTAGAGACAATTTATCTGCCTTGGCTGGGGTATTCGATTCCGGTGCCGGCTCCGTTGCATCATTTCTGGCATTTCGATGTGGAGGGAAAGTTCCAGGGGACCTTGGAGGACTTTATGCTGGATGTGCAAAGCGTCACTCCGGGAATGCGGGGGAAGGTGCATTTGGACTATTCTCCTTGTGCTGGGGGGCAGAGTGGTGATTGTTCCTCTCTTGCAGGCGATTTTAATTTTCACGTTGTGAATTTCGGTAAGCTGGCGCATGTCAATGGGGCTTTGCTCGGTTGGGGAAATATGTCCGGCAGCTATCACGGTCAGTTGGATTCTGCCGGAGTGAACATGAATGCCAGGGCTACGATTCATAATCTCAAAGTCAATACAAGCACTCTCCGGAATGCCGATGTGTTTCTGACGTATGAAAATGACCGGTTAAATCTGATTTCTTCTGTCCGTAATGAAGGGGTTGAACTGGGGCTTCGGATGAATTATGACACCAGTGACAGTATCGCTTTTTTCAGTTCTAAGGGACATTTTGCGGTGGAAAACCTGAATCGTTTCGGTTGGTCCGCAACGGGAGGGGATGAGAATGTAAAGGGCACTTTTGATGTGGTATACGGTTTTAAGACGGAGCAAGAGAGTTTTGCCCATGTGAATATTTTTGATTTGTTCTATTCCACTCCGGCGGACAGTTTTTTCATACCGCGCATCAGTATGGAGAATCTGGTGGAGTCGGATTATTATACCACCAGCCTGTTTTCCGATGTGGTTGATATGCAGATAGAGGGGCATTATATGGCTGTGCGTCCTCTGGATTTTACCCGGAAGTTGTTGAAGTCCTATTTGCCGGCTTATACTTCGGAAACGATGAGAGAGTATAAGAAGCGGAAGGAGAAGAAAATCAATTTCCGGTATACGATAGATATGAAAGACATGAACCGGGTTTTGAAAGTGCTGTATCCGGAGGTGTTTATCGCCGATGGTACGCAGATTTATTCCGGTTATGACAATGTCTGCAATGAAATTTATCTGTTGTTGCGTTCGGACAGTTTACGCTATGGGGATTGGGGGATGCGGAGTCCTAAGATTGAGGTGAAAGGGGATAAGGAAAAACTTTCTATGGTATGGAAGGCGGACGAGATGGACTATATGGGATGGATCCGGGTTTACAATATGCGCAATGAGTTTTCTTTGAATGATAATAAGATTCACACCGGGTTCCAGTGGGCCAATTGGCAGAGCCAGACTTACAGCGGGGCTTTGGCCGCCGATGCGGAGTTGGTGTCGTTGCCCGATGACCGTTACCGGGCGGAAGTGAAGATACATCCCGGAGTGGTGGTGATGTCTGACAGTATATGGCATGTGGCTGCTTCGTCCATGATTATAGAGGGGAAAGAGGTGGAGGTTGAAAATTTTCTTCTGAAAAGCGGGGAACAGTATTTTTCCGTGAATGGCCGCATTTCGGAGAATCCTTCGGATAGTTTGGCCGTGTGTCTGAACCAGTTTAATCTGACGGAGTTCAACCGGCTTGTGTTGGGAAGCCGGACGGATGTTTTCGGGATGATTAACGGCAAAGTGGTGGTGCAGGATTATTATAAGGATAAGTTGCTGTATTCGGATATCCGGGTCGGGGATTGGGGATTTAACCGGGATACGTTGGGGACGTTGAAACTGATGTCGTTTTGGGACGCTGATAGCAACCGGATGATTATCCGGGCCGAGAACAGGGTGCGTGAAGATGTGCCGTTGCATGTGGAGGGGTTTTATGTTCCGGCTGCCGATAGCATAGATGTGATGGTCAAATTGACGGAACTGGATCTGGAACGCGTCGGAAGGTATGCGAATGAACATCTGAAATACAGTGCCGGCTCTCTGAATGGAGCCCTGCATATCACGGGTACTTCCGCTCAGCCGGAGGCTTCCGGTCACCTTTATCTGGATTCGGTGGTGATGTACAGCCGGGAGCTGAATACGGCATTTAAGGTCAACGACAGCGTGCATATTGAACGTAACCGGGTGTATCTGAGAGATTTTGTCGTTGCTGATGCCGAAGGCAATCATTCTGTATGTTCCGGTTATTATTCCCTGGCGGATTATAAATATGATCTGAATATCACTTCCCAGAATTTTCTGCTGATGAATACCGGTTATGAGAATAGCGAATTGTTGTATGGCCGGATTTATCTCAGTGGCTTTACAAATGTCAATAGCCGGGGAGGATTGACGAATGTGACGGTGAATGCCCGTCCGGAAAGTAACTCGCAACTGTTTTTGCCTTTGGCTTCTGCGGTATCGGAGGAGGACGGCAACTTTTTGCATTTCATCAGCCAGAATCAGCCTCAGTACCGCCGTGTGAAGGTGAGGACCGAAAAAAGCAGTTTCCTGGTGAATGCGAACCTCGAATTGAATGACAATCTGAAAGTGCAGATCGTGTTTGACCCCACCATCGGGGATGTTTTGAAAACGGCAGGGAAGGGGAATGTTAAAATCAATCTGGATCAGGACGGCGGAATCAGTATGCTGGGTGAGTATAATATTACCAGAGGAAGTTATCTGTTTACGCTGGGAGGGGTATTCAATAAGAATTTTCAGTTGAGTCCGGGGGGAAGCATCAAGTGGAACGGTTCGCCCTATGATGCGGTGATAGACCTGAATGCGGTGTACAATCTGAAGACCTCTTTGAATGAGTTGTTGGCGAACACCAATTCATTGACCGACCGTTCGACGAAAGTGCCGGTGGAGTGTATCCTGAATCTGAGCGATAACCTTTCCAATCCTTTGGTGAAGTTTGACATCAACTTCCCTTCGCTGGACAGTCAGACCCGGAGTTTTATCCAGAGTCTGTTTTCGAGCCAGGATGAAATCAACAAGCAGATATTCTCTTTGCTGATGCTGAATAAGTTTTATAAGCCGGACTATATGAATGCGACGGATGTGGAGGAGCGGAATATGGGATACCAGGCAGGGGTGACAACGGCGACGGAGATGGTGTCGCGGCAGTTGTCCCGGTGGCTTTCTAAAATCAGCAATAATTTTGATATTGATTTTTCGTACCGTCCGGGCGATAATATTACGTCCGACGAAATTGAACTGGCTTTGTCCACCCAGTTGCTGAATGACCGGGTGACGTTGACGGCCAACGGAAATATGGATGTGGGAAATACCAAGGATATTACGTCAAATTCCACGAATAACAATAATATTGCCGGGGATTTTGATGTGGATGTGAAGCTGAATAAACAGGGAACGCTGAAGTTGAAGGCGTATTCCCATACGGATGAAAAAATTATATACAAGAATAATGCGGAAACCACACAAGGGGTGGGTATTTCGTATCAGGAGACGTTCGATACGTTCAAAGAATTGATTCATAAATATTTCGGGTTCTTCCGGAAACAAACGAAATAATAACATTATTTCGTTTGTTTGGCTGAAATCTTCGCTTTTGTGGATGCAGCTTAATATTTGAAGCTGCTGCCTCCCAGAAATTCCCTCAGAATGGAGGTGTTGGGAATATCGCGTGCCGGTACTACTTTGATGTAGGATAGGAATTTCAACAGGCGCAGGGCTTTGGAGTGTTCCGGATATAGTTCCATGACTTCTCTCAGCAGGGGTTCTGCTTGTTGTTTGAGTGCGCCTAATTCGTAAATCAGGGCGGAATTGAACATGATGTCGGCCTCTTCCTGATAAGGTACGATGTGTTTTTCTTCGCCTTTCAGCACGCTTTCCCAGCGTTTTAAGGTATCCAGCGCCGAGTAATTGCGGTATTTGTAGTCCCTGACCATGCGGCGGAGCAGGCGGTTGTCTGCCGGATTGATGATGTTGTGGTTGTCGATGGATATGGAGGTCAGTGCCGAAACAAATATTTTGAACAGGCTCTCTTCGGGCAGCAGGCTGGTAAGCCGGGGATTCAGTCCGTGAATGCCTTCTACAATGATGACATTGTTGGCGTTGATTTTCAGTTTTTCTCCGGAGTAAAACCGTTGCCCGGTTTCAAAGGAGAACTTGGGGGGCTCCACTTCTTCTCCTCTCATGAGGCGGAGCATGTTGTCTGTAAAGGTGACGATGTCCAGCGCATCGATGGATTCGTAGTCGTATTCCCCGTTTTCGTCCCTGGGGGTGTCTTCCCGGTTGACAAAGTAATTGTCGAGCGACAGGTTGACGGGTTTGAGCCCGTTGACCATGAGCTGTACGCTGAGGCGTTTGCTGAATGTGGTTTTACCGGACGAGGAGGGGCCGGCAATCAGGATGACTTTTATTTTGTCTCTTTGGGAACTGATTTGGTCGGCAATGAGGGAAATCTTTTTTTCGTGCAGCGCTTCGCTGATTTTTATCATGACGCCGGCATATTTGTTGTCAACGATTTTGTTGAGTGTTCCGATGTCGTTGATTTCCATGATTTTCCCCCAGCGTTTGTATTCGTTAAACACTTGGAAAAGTTTGTCCTGGGGGATAAGCGGCAGCAGTTCGGACGGATTTTTGCGGTCGGGGAGACGTAACAACATGCCGTCTTTGTAGGGTTCCAGTCCGAATATTTTCAGACTTCCGGTTGACGGGGCTAGGGTACCGTAGAAATAATCCGGTGTATTTTCAATATAGTATACGGAGGTGTACAGGCGTCCCCGGGTTTCAAGCAGTTCCCTCTTGTCTTCCAGTCCTGCTTGCTGAAAGAGGGGGATGGCTTGTGCCGTAGGTATTTCTTTCCGTACAATGGGAAGGTCTTGCTGTATGATTTCCTGCATGGTGGAGCGGATCTTTCCGATGGTTTCGGCGGTCAGCGGCAGGTCTTTGTCTGTCATCCGGCAAAAAATGCCGTTGGAAATATGGTATTCCGCGACCATCGGCTGGCGCTGAAACAGGCGGTTGACTGCTTTGTAGAGAACGAACAGCAGCGAACGGGTGTAGATGCTGTAACCGTCCAGGCTGCTCACATCAATGAAGTTCACCTGTTTGGGGTTCATGATGATATATTGTAAGTCTTGCAGTTCATTATTGACCAAGGCTCCCAGGATGTGGTTATGGTTTTGTGGAAAGATGACTTTTTTCACCTCTCTTAAAGTACTGCCGATTTCTATCGGATAACTTTTTCCTGTATTCTCACAAAAAATTTCAACTTGTTCCATGATGCTCGGATTTATTTTCTAAATGTAGGAAAAAAAGAGCAAAAAGTGTTCCGTATTTCTCCAAAACGGAGAAAAATCCGGAATTTCAGACCGCGGGCTCCGGTTTATTGGTAATCTCCGGGGTGGACGGGTATTGTAATTTCGTATGTTTTGTGTTTGGGATTCAGAAGGCTGGATTTGCGCAACCAGGGATTGAAGCGTTTCAGTGTCTTATAGGATATGTTGTGTTCCTGTGCAAATTCCGCCCAGTCTTTTATCGGTCCCTGGACTTTTACCGTGGTGGTTTTTTCAATGGGATGGGTGTTTTTTATGTCGAAATTATATAGTTCCGGGTGGGTCATGATCTGTTTCAGCGCCAGGATGCGGAATAGGTAGCGTTCGGTTTCTTCTCCGAGGAGCAGGTTGTAATAGTCCGATTCATTCTGAATGGCCATTTGGGTGAGCAGCATGGTCGTTCCCGCATTGTATGAAGCGGCTCCGGTTGTCCAGGAGCCGAAACGGTCGTGGGCTTTCTGTAAGTAGCGTGCGGCGGCTTCGGTTGATTTTTGGATGTGGTAACGTTCGTCGACCTCTTTGTTTATTTCCAGTCCGTATTCTCTGCCGGTTCCTTCCATAAATTGCCATAGCCCCACGGCTTTTGCCGGAGATACGGCGGAGGGGTTCAGATTGCTTTCTATGACTGCCAGGTATTTGAAATCGTCCGGAATCCCCGCTTCTTTCAGAATGGGTTCGATGACAGCAAACATCCGGGGGGCGTTTTTCAATAACTGGATGGTGTGTGAATGCAGATATGTATTGACAATCAATTCTTTTTGCAACGCTTCCCGGACGTCCAGCCGATGTAGCGGAACGGTTTCTCCGGCGAAAGTCATGGCCGAAGGAAGATAAACATCGGTTGTGACTGCCGGTTTCGGTAAGGACCTGCTTTTCTGTTCCGCGGCAGCTTGTTGGCGGGAGTGGCGGTTGTCTTGGGAACTGAAAAGTAGGGCTATGAGGTTGACGAGGGAAAAAACAAGGATAAGGTATAGGATAGAACCGTCTTTTTTCATGTCGTACTTCGTTGTTTTTGTGGGTTGCAAAGGATGTGCAGGCGGTGACAGTGCCGGGGTTGTCCGTACACGGTGCAACACGCTGCCCGTCCTATGCAAAGATACGTAATAATGCAGAAAAAGATTAGTCCGGATGCGATATACTTTTAAATCGTTTTTTTGTGCCAGCCGGCAAAATACAGGTATAGCAGGGAGGTGACGCCGATAAGGGCGCCATAAGTGATTTCACTAGTCCATACCCAGGCTACGTCGGAGCGGATTACTTTTGCGAAGAACCACACGGAACCGCTGTAGGCAAAGAGGACTATCACTTCCAGCCACAAGGCATGAATGGTGTTGCCTGTGCCGGAAACGGCCTCAAAGTAGGTCATGCCGAAACTCATGGCAATGGCTGCGATGCAAATGACATATAGGGAGGGAACAGAAGCCGATGCCAGGAGTGCGTCATTGGTATAGACCGACAGTAACAGGGTCGGAAAGAGGACGCAGAAGGTGAGCACGGGCAGGATGCTGACGAGGCTCAGCCGGAGTATTTTGACTAAGGTGGAGCGGACTTCCTGTTGCTGGCCGGCACCGATTTGGCGGCTTGTTAAGGTGTTGGCTGTGGCACCGAAGGCAAATACGGGAATCATAATCAGCATGTATACACTTCTGACAATGCCCGATATGGCGATAGGTTCTTCGCCCATCCGTTCAACCATAACGAAGAAGATGAACCATGTCCCGAAAGAAAGCAGTTTCTGGAGCATGGTCGGGAAGGCCAGTTTCAGTACTGCTTTGATAAGCCAGCCTTCCAGTTTGTGGAAGGCAAAGAGGGCGTATTTCTTTAACGGGAGTTTGGCGAGGGTGTATAGGAAAAAGAATATCAGTGCGGATATTTCTGCACAGACGGAGGCGAATGCAGCGCCGCCGACACCCATGTGGGGGAAGCCCCATTTCCCGAAAATAAGGACATAGTCCAAAAATATATTGACGACAGCCATCAGCAGGGTGGAGAAGCTGATGACTTTTGTGTTGGAAAGTCCGATGTATAATGCCCGGAAAAGGAAATTGAAGCATACGAAGATAATGCCGTAGTGCCTGTAGTTCATGTATTCCATCGCTGCCGCGTAGATGTTGGGGGACTGGATAACCCGGCTCAGCAGATATTCCGTGCAGAAGTGCTGTATCAGAAATAGTCCCGTGGACAAGAGGAGTACGAAAACCAGCCCGTGTTCGAACACGACGCCGATTCGTTCCAGTTTGTTTTCTCCCAGTCGCCGGGCAATGATGATCTGGACCCCGATGCTGAACCCCCATGCCAGGGTGGAAAAGACGTAGTAATATATGCTTGCCATCATGGCGGCGCCCAAGGCGATGGCGCTAACCCGCCCCAGAAATGCCGTGTCGGTCAGTGCGATTAAGGTCTGCGCCAGGTTGCCGAAGATAATCGGGTAGGCGATGTTCCAGATGGTTTTGTTACTGATGGATGTCATACGAACAGGTTGTTTCAGATTCGGAGGTAAAGATACGATAAAAATGGCAAGGGAAGGAAAAATGGTAAAAAAGCATTATTTTCGTACGTTGTGAAACGGACAGGCATGTTGTTTTAAAATTGAAAGATATGACTATTGAAGAACAAGTAAACCAAGGGATTAAGGAGTCGATGAAGGCTCAGGACAAAGTGAGGCTTGAAGCTTTCCGGAACATAAAGAAGGTGATTCTGGAGGCGAAAACCAAGCCGGGAGCGGGGGATGGAATTGACGATGCAGAGTGCTTGAAGATTATCCAGAAATTGGCAAAACAGAGTACGGAGTCGGCAGCTATTTACAAGGAGCAGGGACGGATGGACCTGTATGAGGAAGAAAACGGACAGTTACAGGTGTTGAATGCTTTTCTGCCCAAACCGTTGACGGATGAGGAACTGACGGCTGCTTTGAAAGAGATTATTGCTTCCGTAGGGGCTACTTCTCCCAAGGATATGGGGAAAGTGATGGGGGTGGCAACGAAACAGTTGTCCGGGAAAGCCGACGGGAAAGCCATTTCCGAAAAGGTGAAAAGTCTTTTAAGTTAAAAAGTTAAAGAGTTAAAAAGTTGAAAGGTTGAAAGGGGTGCTCCTTTTCAACTTTTCAGTTTTCTTACTTAATTTCGGGTACTTCGATGCCTTTGATTTTCCGGTACAGGTTTAATGCATAGGAATCGGTCATGCCGGAAACATAGTCGATGACGGTCTGTATTTTGGTATACATGGAGTCTTCTTTGTTTACCTGGTATTGCTCCGGCATGATGGAAAGTATGTTGCGGGCATAATAGGTTTCCGGTTTCAGGATGGCATCGGTGTATTCTTTCAGAATTGTTCCCAAGATTTTAAAACCGGCGATTTGTATCTGGGTGACGATGTTGGTGTGGTAGATGCGTTTATAAGCCAGGTCCGTACAGTCGTCATAGGCTTTTTTGTTGGTGCCGCTGAGGTTTTTAATCAGGGTGCTGTTGAACTCTCCTTTCATGATGGCTTCGTAGTTGTTGCAGAATACATCCGCACAAGCATTGATGAGTTTGTTGATGATGCCTGCCCTCAAAAAGGCAATCCGTTCATTTTTGTCCGTAACGATTTTGAAGGTTCGGGCGATGACTTTCAGGTCTTCTTTGTCTTCATTCCTGTCGTAGAAGTTTTCAAGAATGTTTGTCGTTTCGTCGTATGAAAGGATGCGCAGTTTATGCGAGTCTTCGATGTCCATGATCTGATAGCAGATATCATCGGCGGCTTCCACCAGATACACCAGCGGATGTCTGACGTATTGGAGCGGGTTGTTGCTGACCTGCTTTAGTCCTAATTCTTCCGCCACCTGCCGGTAGATTTCTTTTTCACTCTGGAAAAAGCCGTATTTGTAGCCTTTGCTGGAGGCTTTGGATTCAAAAGGATATTTGACGATGGAGGCCAGGGTGGTGTAGGTCATGGTATATCCTCCCGGACGCCTGCCCTTGAAGCTGTGTGTCAGCAGGCGGAAAGCATTGGCATTGCCTTCGAAATGGCTGAGATCCGCCCATTCTTCGTCAGAAAGCAGTTTTTTCAAGTATAGTCCTTCCCCTTCGCTGAAAAAATAGGAAATGGCTTCTTCACCCGAATGTCCGAAAGGCGGGTTGCCCAAATCGTGGGCTAAACATGCCGTGCTGACAATGGTCCCGATTTCTTCCACTAAGTCGGGATTTTCCAGTTCGATTTTATTTTGTTTGAGGTATTGGCTTACCTTGTTGCCCAAAGAGCGTCCCACACTGGCAACTTCCAGACTGTGTGTAAGCCGGTTGTGTACGAATATGTTGCCGGGCAACGGAAATACCTGTGTCTTATTCTGTAATCGCCGGAATGGAGAAGAAAAAATCAACCGGTCGTAATCCCGCTGGAACTGGGAACGGTCGTGTGAATGAAACAGTGAGGTCGTAGCTCCCGGATGATACCGGTGTGCCGATAAAAGTTTATTCCAATCCATCATAGCAATATCGTATTAGCAAACAAAAATAGGATTAAAATACCGAAATTCAAAGCTGCCGGAAAAATGCGAAAGGGAAGCTGGCATCCCAACTTCCCTTTCCTTTCAGTAGGTTGTCTTTTAACTGACAGGTATCGGTAAATATACCGAGTCAGAGGCAGACGTTCCGTTTTCAGCCAGAACAAACACATACCCTGCCAACTGCTTCATATTCCACGTCGTCGGTAAGGTTACTGTCGTGGAACTATCGTCATTGCGGGTATTCAGACGAAACAACTTGCTGCGCATCCGCTCCTTCTCAAGAACCACCACATACACCACATCCGTCGGATCCGCTCCATACCCGAAATCTCCGACATCATGGGTAAATGTCAATTCATGGTCCGCTTCATTCATCATGACCGTCATATCCTCCACCACTTCCCGGCTACCCTTGGCGACCACAAGTTTCTCGTAATCCACCGTGACCACCAATTTTTCATTCACATTCACGGCATTCTGGTTAGCACTGCAAAAAGCATTCCACGGGGTATTGGTTACAGGACGCCCTGGGAACCCAACTTCAATCGTCGAGTTAAACGCTTTACACAACGAAGTCAACTCTTTCATCTTCAAGCGTTGCATCTGTTGCGGAAGTGTGTTTGAAGCATTCTTATCAATTTTCGTTTTTAGCACATTTTGACCGCGGCTGCGGTAATACGTATTTTCTGCCATCGATTTTCTAATCCTGTGGATAAAAGGCATTTTAATTATACTCATATTCTTCAATTTTAGATGTTAATACTAAATTATCTAACTCTGTTTGCACACTACCGACACCTTGTGTCGCAGTATGCGGTTTTTGTTTTATTAAATTCATAAAATTTAAATTAATTTAATTAAAAATGTTTATTTTCTCTTTGATCTGACATTGAGCTCACAATGAGCGCTCCAGACCTTATTAGAACACACCGACATCAAAGCAAAAAATGCTTGCTATCGGAAACTGCACCTGTTTTAGAGCGCATGAAACAGTACACATTAGAATATCCCAACCATTCGGTTGGTAATTTAAATTCAGCACACCCGTCTTTACGACAGGCAATGCCAAATTCATTGAGTATTTTTATTGCAAAGTACTTCCCGCCTCGCATAAAAGCGAGTACAACACGATCTTCCGCATGACAGCCCGGATAGCAAGTCGTGTTTTTCCAGCTCAGAGCCCAGGTATTTTCTCCTGCCTGACGAATCGCGATTTCATCAGGCAGATAAATACCTGTTCCGACAGTCAAACGGACTTTTCCAGCATCTCCTATAAAACCGTCAGGAGCAAATGCAGGAAGATTCTTAGTAACAAACAAATTATAACCCGTCCAACCCGCGGGTTTATCCGCTGCTTTCCAACATACGTCAAGTCCTGCTGCCCTCACTGCTTTATACAGTATGGCAACCGAAGCTATTCTATGCTGTTGGGCAACTTGTCCGGCACTTGTAAGTTTTCGACTATCAGGACAACTCCGTACGCAAGTTTTTCCCAAACGTTTATACACCGTACAACCACCGGCTTTTCCTTTTATTTTTCCTATATTAAAATTATTATTATCGATAATCATTTCAAGCTATATTAAAATTTATTTAACCAATATCATTATAAACTTCTGTTTCAACATCTCATTCATTAACATCTATTCTATATTTAGTATTAGTATTTCCGGACTCTCCTTTTCCTTCTCCACCATATCCATGAACGTCTTTTCCTCCTCCTGCGCCCTCTCCCGCCGCTTCTCCACATTCTTTAGTAGTACTCTTAACTTTATCATCTCTCGAAAACATGGAGATGTAAATGCAAAGTAATACTTTTTATTTTACTGGCAAACATTTTTTAGGAAAAAAACTTATAACTCAAAGTCTGCAAATATCATATATAACTATATATCAAAACATTAAACACACATTTCATCAGCCTATTTTAGCAATTTAAAAGTTTTACATGAGTCAGAACAATTCATATATCAAAATTTTATTACTTTTATATCATAAACCGTCAAGCAATCTGCAACATGGCAAAAATTACCGTACAAAACACTGAAATCAATATTGTCAAAGCCAATGGCGAGGACTATATCTGTTTGACGGATATGCTACGCGCTAAAGACGGCGACTTTTTCATTACAGACTGGCTGCGCAACCGTAATACTCTTGAATATATTGGCATTTGGGAGAAAATATATAATCCCGACTTTAATTATGGCGAATTCGCCACAATTAGAAATCAATCGGGGCTAAATAGCTTCAAAATAAGCGTCAAAGAGTTTGTTGCCCGTACGAACGCAGTTTCCATTCAAGCAAAAGCAGGGAAATATGGTGGCACATACGCACACCAGGATATAGCTTTTGAATTTGCTATGTGGATCAGTCCGGAATTTAAGATTTACATTGTCAAGGAATTTCAACGGCTAAAAATAGAGGAGCAGCAACTACTCGGTTGGTCGGCAAAACGGGAATTGTCGAAAATCAACTACCGTATCCATACAGATGCCATTAAACAGAACCTTATCCCGGCAAAAATTACGAAAGCACAAGCAAATATCATATATGCCAACGAAGCTGATGTGCTGAACGTAGCGATGTTCGGTATGACAGCAAAGCATTGGCGAGAAAGCAATCCGGAACTAAAAGGAAATATCCGGGACTATGCCACCATCAATGAACTGATTTGCTTGTCAAACATGGAGAATCTGAATGCGGTTTTCATTGGGCAAGGATTAGCGCAAAGCGAACGTCTCATAAAATTAAACCAAATAGCCATACATCAAATGGGCGTGTTGGAAAGCGAAGCCCCCAATGATCGTAAATTGTTGAAATAAACAATCTATATAGAATATCTCCGTACCATCCGGGTAGCATCTCCGTACCATCCGGGTAGCATCTCCGTACCATCTGGGGCTTTTAGCTATATCATACCTATATATTAGCTATGTTTTCTCTATGCTCAGATAGTAAAAACATAGCTTACATCCAGCTTATATACGGCTGAAAGCCGCAGATACCCCGGAGATTGTTCCCAATTCCTTCCTAGGTAACCACAATAAATTAATTAGGACAGGAACTATTACCTTGGCTCTGCCAATTCGTTTTTGGACAAACAAATTTGTTTTTATCCTCGTTTTATTTATATATTTGCAAAGAGGATTTATATGGGAGTTTTTATGAACATATTAAAAAGCGTAGCTGAGTTTGTTCAAAATGGAGCTACTGTTTTTCAATCAGCTTCATTAGGTGAATACAGGAACCATTCAGAAAGAATGTCTGAACTCCGCAAGGAAATGATTGATACTGAGAAAGAACGGTCGGATGACAGAAAAAGATTGACAGAAGATCGTAAGCGGGTTGAAAGTGATGTCCGGAAAGCTTTTAACAAAATTTGTCTTGAACTATAATGGCAAAACAAGAGATTAAACAACGAGAGACACAAGTAGCGACAGGAAATGGGGTAGGGAAAGAATTGGAACGAATTTATACTGTAGATGATAATAGTTTGCCTTCGCCGAGTGAATTATTAGCATATCAACAAATTGACCCACGAATCATTGATTATCTCATAACATCATCAGAAAAAGAGCAAGACCATCGTCATCGGATGGATAAAGATAAAATGTTAATACTCAAAAGGGAAAGTAAAAGAGAATTTAGAATCAATTGGTGGGGTATGTTTTTCGCTTTTGGGTCTATTGCTGTTATGACAGGATTGATAGGATATGCCCTTTATTTAGATAAACCTTGGTTTGCCGGGATATTAGGAGGTGGAGCCTTAATCTCTATTGCCTCTATTTTTGTGAGGACGAATGATGCTGGGAATAAAAAAGGAAATGTCCGGAAATAAAAATAGGAACAATTATCTTCATATAAACGGAGCCGAATAGCTCCGTTTTTCTTTTTTATTGTTTTAGCTTGTACTGAATTAAAATTTATTTACATTTGCTCTGCAACTCGCAGGAGTCTGCAACGAAATATTAAAATTTGAAGCGTTTAGCTTATCCTTGTTGAAAAATCGCCAAAATTTTTGAATAGAAGGATAAACAGTATAAACCTTCATGCTTGCCATATATACACGCTGTATATATCCGGTTGAGCGTGGGTACTTGTTTATTTCTATTCGGGTGTTTGGCGATACCCTCAACAGATAAACTATGATTCCCACGCTTCCTTTATTTTACAAACTTGCCTTTTCGGGAATCTGAGGTGCTAAATAAAAAAAACTATGAAAAAGTTATTAGTTTTAGCTGTCTGCATGATAGCATTGAGTTCTTGTTATAACACAAGAATTTTGGTCGGGGATGTAAAACCCAACGAACCCCTTGCCGAAGTTAACAGGGTATGGAACCATCATTTGATTGTAGGGCTTGTGCCTCTTAATAATGCTAAAATGCAGGCAAATGAATACGTAGGCGACCGTCCCAACTACGTTGTGAAAACCAACCAAAGTTTTCTGAACCAATTGGTCACTGCGTTTACATGTGGTATCTATACCCCGACGCAAACGGTTTACTATATTCCTTTAAAGGATATGGGGAAAAAGTAACCGATAGGCAATAAAAAATAGTCACCCACTACGTTTGTGCTATGTTTAAATTTATTTACATTTGTTACGTTGTACGGAATAATCCGTAGCAACGGACATATTAAAAGCGTTCAGCTTATCCTTGATTGAAATTCGCCAAAATTTTAGTATAGAAGGATAACAGTACAGACGTTTAGCTTGCCGTATATATGCGTTCCATATACATGGTCGAGCGTGGGTGACTGTTTATTTCTATACGGGTGTTTGGCGATACCTCAATCAGATAAACTGCGATTCCCACGCTTTCTTTATTTTACAAACTTACCTTTTCCGGGAATCTGAGGTGCTAAATACAAAAACGATGACAAAACTATTCATGTTATTGCTGGTAGCTTTTGCTACTCTGTGTTGTGTCTCCTGCTCTGATGACGATGACGACAAAAACAAAGATTTCCCCACAGAAGATCCCAATGATCCCAATATCGTCCGGACAATCACATTAACTGTTGATACATATAGCACAGTAGAATTTACATTAGACAATGAGAAATGGTATGATCGTGATTATCCAGAAATTTCTGTGGGCAAATGCCCATTTCCTAAAGATCTGAGCGTCGACTGGGGAGACGGAAGCGTGACCTCCTCGAATACCCATAAGTATGAAATTTCTGGGAAATACAACATCGTAATCAGTGCCAAAGACCTAAAATGGTTTTCCTCGGGTTATGACGACATCACGGCTATTGATTTAAAAAGATGCAATAGTTTAGTGGGAATAGATATGTATGAGGTGGAGCTCCGTTCATTGGATGTTGCAGGTTTTACAGAATTAAAATATTTAAAAATCAGTGATGCTCACTTGGAAACACTTAATGCAAATGGGTGCGAAAAATTAGTAGTATTGGATTGTAGCTACAATGAATTAACCTCATTGGATGTAAGTGGATGCACTGCATTGACATACTTGGATTGTTTCGGCAATGAATTAACCTCTTCAGCATTAAACCAGATATTTGAAGATTTACCACAAGGAAAAACATGGACAGAGAAAGATAACGGCAATGAACGCGAGATGCAATCAACAATTGAAATACGGAGCAACCCCGGAACTGAAGATTGTGACAAAAGTATTGCAGAAAATAAGGGTTGGAAAGTTATTGACTAATACTGATAAAGCAACCCTCTTTCCGATGGATTTCCATCGGAAAGAAGGGGTACAACAAGTTTCTTAAACTCTAAAATAAAACATGTCTCTTTGAGGATTTTGAGCACCCTCTTTGGCTTGAACGGTTCTCAGGAAGGTTTTAACAAAAAAAGTCAGCAAAGGTGTCAAATGCTAATAAAAATGTATAGCCCAAATGTTAGATATTATACAAACTAATCCTTATCATCTTTTAGGTATCTATGCAAACTCGCTTACGAAAGAGCGGGTGGCAAATTATAATAGGCTAAAAGCCTTCCTTAAGGTGGGGAAAGCTGTTTCATTTCAATTGGATTTACCTTTATTATTGCCACCTATCAATCGTACTGTAGAAATCGTTTCAGAAGCAGATGCAAAATTGACATTACCTAATGAACAGCTTCGTTATGCCCAATTTTGGTTCATTAAAGCAACACCATTGGATGAAATTGCCCTAAATCATTTAATTGCCGGAGACATCGACGGTGCATTATCAATATGGGAAAAGAAAGAAAATGTTTCATCTTTGCAAAATCGTATCGTATGTGCATTGATTCAAAACAATTACACAGAGACATTCGTTTGTGCGGATAAACTCTATTCTCTTTATTCAGCCGATTTTGTAAATATCGTTTTAGGGAAAAATCATACAATAAACACAGAAAAATTAGAGTATTGCTTCCTGGACGAACTTTGTTCTGCAATTGGTGCAAATATAATTTTACCTTATATATTAAACAATAATTGGAAGCAATATATTGAAAACCAATCAGTCAATCCCATAGTTGACACTCTACAGACGGCGATTGATACCGCAAAATCATCGAAAGGCAAGGGAATTACTGCACGTTATAATGCTGGAGTCAAATTAATGAATGACACAAAGGCTGCTCTTGCCCAACTCCAAATGTTGCTTACAGATGCCGATTTGCAATATCAATTGATTGCAGACAAACTTGGCTTGGAAATTCTTCAATGTGGCATTGACTATTATAATGGCTCTGAAGTTGCAGATGCAGCTTATAAGGCTATGAAACTACAGACTTATGCCTTATCTGTCGTTGTTGGAAAGATGGCTAAAGACCGCTGCCAGGAGAATGTGGATATATTACAAAATATTATAGACAATCTTCCTCCAGTAGAAGTGTTTGCAGAGGATAAAGCGATAAAAGAGGAATTGCGAAAGTTCTGCCAATTATCTGACAAAATTTGTCATGCAATGACTTTGCTAAATAATGCGAAACCACATCTTCAATCTATAAAAGCAAAACTTGGGGCAGATAGTTCTTTCTATTTAAAATTATCAACACAAGTTGTAGGAAATGCTTTGCATAATGTTATAGAGGAGGTGAACAATGCACAAAAAGATGAGACTCTTAGTGTTCAAGGAATACAGATACCAATATCTACGTTACTGGATAGAGAGACAAAGATTGTGCAAGTTAAAAGAGTATTGCAGGCAGCTTGGAATGCAACTAAAATTATGGACACTTTTGATATGGAGCAGAATTTCAAAATTAATAGATACAGTCCGAACCGTTCTGTTCTTAAAAACATGTGTGAGCAATTGGGAGTTCCCACAACCACATATACACCACGTTCTCAACCTATTCCAAGACTGACAAATCAAAGTCTAACTTCCAATAGTAATTCTATAAGTCCCTCAAAGAAAGAGCCTTCTGATTATTCGATTGCATTAATTGACTGGATGCTAATTGGTTGTATTGCAGTTGGAGTCATAGCCCTTATTATTTCTCGTCTTTTCGATAATTAAAATTTATATAATGAAAATACTATTATTTTTACCCATTATCCTCTTCCATTTGGCTGTAACCGGACAAATAGTAACCTATGAGATTTCTGCAATAGAAAAAAGTTTGGATACCATTCAATTAAAACAAGCGGAGCTTGATAAAAAGTTGCAGCAAGTGTTGATCGTTTTAAATAAGAGCAAACTTGATATTCAGGCTTTAGGGCAACGTGACGAAGTTTTATATAGAAGTCTTGACAGCTTAAAAACTGTTTTTGATGGTCTGCAAAAAACTCAAACAGTAGCCCGAACTACAACTAACGGCAAAATACGAGAGACTAACAACATATTAGCCTCAACTCAATCCGTTGTAAAGAACCGTACCATAGGGGGTGGAATCATCATTATTATCATCCTATTTACATTGTCGGTTATTTCCTGGTATCTAACTAAACGAATCAAACAAGGAAATTCCTCTATTGACAAGGTTCGCAAGGCACAGGATGCTTTACAGACAGCTCACTTAAAGATGCAAGAAGTGGCTGTTAAACTGGATCATCGGATGATGGAATTGTTTGAGAGACAAATGGTGTCTGCTTCTATAACAGCGATGGGGACACAAATAGATCACTCATTAGTATTAAAAGTGGCGGATGAGATTGTGAGAATTGAAATGAATCTGTCTCGAATGGATGCTTCCATTAAGGGGTATAAACAGTTGATAAAGGCGGTTCAACGAATAAAGGATAATTTTAATGCTAATGGTTATGAGATTGTGGATATGTTAGGTAAACCATACGTAGCTGGAATAAAAGCAGCTGTTACTTTTATAATAGATGAGAATCTTGAACATGGGCAGCAGATTATAACAAAGATTATAAAGCCTCAGATAAACTATCAGCAACAAATGATACAAGCTGCTCAAATAGAGGTAAGTCAACCGGAATAAACAAAAAATTATAAATTATGACAAGAATAAAAATAGATTATGGCATTGATCTCGGAACAACTAATTCCGCAATATGCCGCATGGAAAAGGGTGAAGCAGTTGTGATAAAAACCGATGTGTTGAAAGACACAATGCCATCGTGCGTTTCGTTTACGAAACGAAAAAGTGTAAAAGCCGGTGATTCTGCATTCAATGATATGAAAAGCGACAAACGCCGTGCGTCAAAGGCGGGTAAGAAAGGTGTTTCCAATGCCTATGTGGAGTTCAAACGCACAATGGCGACAGACACCCGTTATCACAGTTCTTTCATGGAAAGAGATTATACCTCTGAAGAGTTGTCCGCAGAAGTACTGAAAACTTTGAAATCATTTGTTACGGACGAAAATTTTTCTTCTGTTGTCATTACTGTTCCTGCGAAGTTTACAGTGAATCAGAAGACAGCTACAATGGAAGCTGCCAAATTAGCCGGTTTCAATCGATGTGAGCTCTTGCAAGAACCGATTGCTGCTGCTATGGCATACGGTTTGACTGCTGATAGTAAGAATGGAATATGGATGGTGTTCGACTTCGGTGGTGGTACATTTGATGCTGCACTCCTAAAAGTGGAGGATGGTATCATGCAGGTTTTTGATACGGAAGGAGATAATTACTTGGGAGGTAAGAATCTTGATTATGCCATTGTGGATAACATTATTATTCCCTATCTCATGAAGAACTTTAACCTTAGTGGTACAATCGCTGATGTAGACAAGAAAGATGTATTGCGGGACGCAATGAAAACGTACGCCGAAGAAGTTAAGAATCAACTTTCATTTAAAGAGAAAGAGGATATTTTGTCTAATCTTGGAGAATTGGGCGAAGATGAAAATGGGGAGGAAATAGAACTTGACCTTACCGTGACACAAGAAGAAGTATTTAACGTCATGCAACCTTATTTTCAAAAAGCAGTTGATATTTGCAAGAATTTATTGCAGCGTAATCACTTGTCCGGCGCTCAAATTAACAAGCTGATATTGGTTGGAGGTCCTACACATAGCCCACTTATTCGTCAGATGCTAAAAGAACAAATAACGTCAAATGTTGATACGAGTATCGATCCAATGACAGCCGTTGCAACAGGTGCGGCACTATATGCCTCTACAATGGATGCGGAAGTGAACGAGGGAGATATCGAAGTAGGTACCGTCCATTTTGATATAGGTTACGAATCGACATCAGTAGAAACAACGGAATGGATAAGTATTAAATTGACGGATAAATCACCTTTAATGAAGGTGTGGGTAGAGTTTGTACGCAATGATAAAGCATGGTCAAGTGGAAAGGTAGAAATAGATTCTACAGGAAATGTTATAGAGGTTAGCCTTTTAGAATCGAAGTCCAATTCGTTTAATGTGATGGCTTATGATGAGGAAGGTAATATCCTACCCTGTTTCCCTTCTGAGTTTACCATTATTCAGGGAACGAAAGTAGGAGCTGCGCCATTACCTTATAATATAGGCATTGCTACATGGAGTGATGTTAAAAAACGGGGAGTGTTCCGTATGGCGAAAGGATTAGAGAAGAACAAACCTGTTCCTGCAACAGGCGTTGTCAATGATTTGAAAACCTCTTGTCAGCTCCGTCCGGGTGTTGAAAGTGATGTACTGACTATTCCGATTTATCAGGTCGATGATTTTTCAGGAGCCGAGGGACGTTCCGCATCGTTGTACGAATACGTTGCGGATGTACTTATAACAGGTGACGATATAGAATCCCTTGTCCCCGCAGATAGTCCTGTAGACGTGACGTTGAAAGTCGATACTTCGGAACAGATGACTTTAGAGGTGCATTTTCTTGTCTCAGACATCACGGTAGAGAAGAAACTCGATACCAGTAAGAAGCAATCAGTGGAAGAAGCAGAAAATGTCATCAAGAAACAATTGACAGAAGCACAAGAGAGTCTTGATAGATTAAAAATCTCAGATATCTCTACAGAAGTAATACAATCTGAGCTTAACACGGTGAAAGAAGAGTTTCAAAACAGTTCTGAGAAGAAAGCTGTGTTACAACATTTGAAAGAGGTGCTTAGGAAAATAGAAAGTCTTGATGAAAGTACAGAATGGCAGCGGTTGGAAGCAGAACTACGCAAGGAGTTTGATCGTCTTGAAAAAGCACAAAATGATCTTGGCAATGAAAATACTGCACAGTTTGTCAATCAACTTCGTTTGCAAACAGACCAAGTAATACGTAACAAAGATGTCAGCATGGGGCGTGGAATACTGGAGCAAATAAATAGCCTCTTTGTTCATCTGACAATGGTTTATCAATGTATGGGACTGATACGCAGTTGTCAGGAACGTTTTAGTTCAATACGTTGGAAAGACAGTTCCCGTGCCCGGCAATTAATTAATCAAGGATTAGAAGAAATTAATAACCAACCTACGGTGGAAAAACTTCATCCAATCGCATGCGGACTTATAGAATTGATGCCTAATGAAGATGCAAAAAATGCCAAAGGAATGTTAAAATAATAGCTATGACAAACAAAAATTTATTAAGTGAATTACCAAGCGTAAAAACGTTTCAAGAGTTAGAAAGTTTATATATAAATAAGGATGAAATTGATTATAATATGTTTATGGCAACATATGTTTATCTTATAACCGATAGTTGGATTATACAAGATGGAGGATATGAAGCATTACAGTCTGCAAGACGTTGCCGAGATTTTATTCTTGCGCGGTGCCATGAAAAAATAAAAAAATTAAATCAAACAGCAGCAACTATTTTTATTCTTCCTCCTGAAAAATTAATATTAACGAAAGCTAATACTTATAAAAAATTAGAAAGTTTATTCTTGGCAGAAACAAAAGATATTAGTGACCTTACAAACTTTAACGGTACTGATTATGCAAAACAATATTGGTTTATTTTAAAGGCGGGACCTATAGGAATTAATGGAAATCCTGAAGAGGAAGCTAACTATTGTATTAGTTGCGCTCGTTTAATCGCAAAAACACAATTAACAGATGAATATCGTCAAAAGATGCAAAATAAATTTATTGCTGAAAACTTAAAAGGTTATACAGATAAAAAGAATGGTTGTCTAAATTTTATTATATTTTTTATTGTTATAGGCATAGCATCTATGTTGATATGATATTTCAAAAAGGACAAGTAATCAAACAGTACATAGTAGTATTTCCGCATAAGCAAGGTGCTTATGCGGAAACCTACCGTGTGAAAGATGTAAATGGCAAAACATACTTCTTGAAACTAATCAATTGCAGTAAATTGAACCGTAATCAAATTGATGATAATGGTTGTCTCGTTGAAGTGGAAATAAGCAAGCGGCTTAATCACCGGAATCTTTGTAAATACATAGATTCGGGAAATTTGATGCTGCATGGTGGGCAATGTGTATATTTAGTTACTGAATATGTTAGCGGTGAGACATTGGCTCAGAAAATTATGAGGAAGGGTGGGGTGAGTGTATATGAAATTAAGCAAATAGCCAAAGCCGTATTGTCCGCTTTGTCCTATTTACATCAGCAGCCCATACCAATTATCCATGGAGAAGTAACTATTCAGAATATCCTGCTTAATCTTGTAGAAGGATTTGAAGATTTGAAACTCATAGATTTTGGTCATGCTTGTTATGGCAATCAAAAGCCGGTTAAACCGAATCTAAATGAGTTGAATCCTTTTTATCTTGCGCCGGAGAGATTTTCTGGAGTTTGTCAGGTACAATCAGATTTGTATGCAGTAGGTGCAATGATGTATCAGTTGCTTTATGGAAAACAACCTTGGTTCATTGATGTGTCGAGGATAAAAGACACGAATAGGGTCGATGCGATTTTGGCAGAGCGCGACAAGGAATTGGATTTACCTAAAATAGAAAAATACGAATTAGATTCCCAATTGATAAATTGTATAGCAAAAGCATTGAGCTATGATGTGGAAGACCGTTTTCAAACAGCGGAGGATTTTATCAAAGCTATTGACGGGGATGTCATCATAGGACGTCAATCTACCAAACGGAAAATTTTTTCCATTGATGCTACAATTCCCTCTACGATAATAAAAGTACGTTCCCCGAAAAGGGGGGAAGGGTTTGCAGCCATTGCTGGAATGGATGAACTGAAAGAACAGCTTAGAGAAGAAGTTATAGATCCTCTTCATAATCCAGAGGAATATGAACGGTATGGTGTAACTATTCCTAATGGTATGTTATTGTATGGACCTCCGGGATGTGGAAAGACTTTCTTTGCCAAACATTTTGCAGAAGAAGTAGGTTTTAATTTCATGTGTGTAACGCCTGCAACGCTTAAAAGTCGCTATGTTAATGCTACACAAGAAAATATTGCCCAAATGTTTAAAGAGGCAGAGGAAAAAGCACCAACCATCATCTTTATTGATGAAATGAACGAACTTGTTCCAAACCGGGAAAGTGACGTGCATGAAATGTCCCGAAGTGCTGTAAACGAAATGTTAGCACAAATGGATAGAACCGGTGCGCGTGGAATATTTATTATTGGTGCGACTAATTATCCACATACTATTGATCCTGCAATCCTCAGAGCCGGACGGCTTGATAAAAAATATTTTATAGGAGTTCCTGATACTGAAGCGAGAATATCCTTATTTAAGCTATATCTCGAAAAACGTCCCTATGATTTTGGTATTGATTATGGGCAACTTGCAATGCTAACAAATAATTATGTTTCGGCAGATATCCAATTAATTGTTAATGATGCAGCAAGAAGTGCATTAAAAGCACATAGTAAAATCACCATGAATTTTTTGATTGCAGCCATTCAAAATACTCATCCATCTTTAGATGAAGAAGAATTAAAACGTTATGATAAAATTAAAGCACAAATGGAGGGAAGAATATCAAACAAAATCGACCAAAGACCGCGTATTGGATTTATACAAAAATAACTAATCATGATAAATAAAGATTTGTACCTAAAAACAATGTTCTGTTGTATAGCTTGCGACGGAGATATTGCACCGGAAGAAGTAAATACGATTAAAGTTATAGCAACCCAACTACCTGAAATGAGAGGAATTGAGATAGAAGCTATGTTAAATATTTATATTTCAGAAATAAATAAAGATGGTGTCTTATTTCTAAAAAAATATTTGAAGGAATTGTCAAAAGAAGAATTAACAGAGGAGGAACAATTACTATTAATTGCACTCTCTATAAAGATGATTGAGGCTGATAGTCGTATTGAATATTCTGAAGTGAAATTCTTTAAGAAAATCCGAGCCCGTTTATCTGTTTCAGATGAGCAAATTTTGGAACAACATCCAAATAAGGAAGATTTTCTCTTACCGGATGTAAATGTTACCGAAGACCTTATTTGGAATGAAAATATAAAATTTACAAATATTTCCTTAAGCTGATTTGTTATATCTATCGATCTCTATATAATAGGTCTAATTAAACTAAACCCTAAAAGTTTTTACATAACTTTTAGGGTTTCTTTTTCTATATCCGGGCTTAGTGAAGGTTAAAGCCCAGACGGTTCAATGCTCCGTTTTATTTGGTTACGAAGTGGAAGTGGCTGCCGAAGCGTTCGAAGGCCGCTTTGTCCAGTTCTTCCTGGTGGTCGGGGTGGGCAATTGAAATCAATGCTTTGGCGCGGTCCTGCATGGTTTTTCCGTACAGGTCTACGGCACCGAATTCAGTTACCACGTAGTGAACATCGAAACGGGTTGTCACCACTCCGGCACCATTCAATAAGGTCGGGCTGATTTTGCTCATGCCTTTGGCCGTTACCGAGGGCATGGCAATGATGGGTTTTCCGCCTTCGCTGGCAGCAGCTCCCCGGATAAAGTCCAGCTGACCGCCGCATCCGCTGTAAAATTTACAGCCTAAGGAGTCGGCATTGACCTGTCCGGTGATGTCGATGGACAGGGCTGAGTTGATGGCTGTCATTTTCGGTTGCTGGGCAATGATGCACGGGTCGTTGGTGTAGCCTACGTCCATCATGGCTACTGCGGGGTTGTCGTCGATGAAGTCGTAGACCTCTTTGGAACCCATCAGGAAGGTGGATACGATTTTTCCTTTGTCGTGTTTTTTATTCAGGTTGTTGATGACTCCTTTGTAATAAAGGGGAAGTACGCCGTCGGCGAACATTTCCGTGTGGATACCCAAGTTTTTGTGGTTGCCCAACTGGGACAATACGGCGTTCGGGATGGCACCGATACCCATTTGCAGACAAGCGCCGTCTTCAATGAGGGCTGCGCAGTTTTTGCCGATTTTTATATCCTGTTCCGAAGGAGTGGCGGGTTTGGCCTCAATCAACGGTGTGTTGTCTTCGCAGAAAATATCGATGTCTGACAGTTTGATGATAGCGTCGCCGAAAGCTCTCGGCACATTCGGGTTGATGACGGCAATAACGGTTTTGGCATGCTGTACGGCGGCTAACGTGGCGTCTACGGAGGTACCCATAGATACATACCCGTGTTTGTCCGGGGGACATACCTGTATCATTGCGACATCCACCGGGGTGTAGCCCATGCGGATGAGTTTCTGTGTTTCGCTCAAATGAACCGGAATGTAATCCGCCCAGCCCTCCTGGGTGGCTTTGCGTACGTTGTGGCCGACAAAGAAGGATTCCAGGGAGAAAACCCCTTCAAATTCCTGTTCCGCATACGGAGCGCATCCTTCGGTGTGCAGGTGTTGAAGTTTGATGTTTTTCAGTTCTCCGGCGCGTCCTCTGGCACACAAGGCCTGGATTAATCCCTGGGGAGCACATGCCACGCTGTGAAGGTGGATGCGGTCGCCCGATTTAACCACTTTTACAGCCTCTTCAAATGATACTGTCTTTATTCCTTGATACATAGTCCTGTTATTTATAATTAAATAATTGCTTTTCAAACGTGTGCGAAGGTAATAATTAAAAGTAGAAAAAGGAAGGAATAAAAAGTGATTTTTAGAGTAGTGCTCTTTCGGAGCTTCAGAGTTCCATTAAGATGGAGGCGTTCGCTTTGTCAACGACGGAGCAGTCGAGTGATGCTAAATAAATCTGTGTGGTGAGTTCCGAGTCATGTCCCATTCCTTCGCTGATGACAGATAGGGGAATGTTTTTGCTTCTGGCAATACTTGCCCAGGAGTGGCGCGCTACATACATGGAGAGCGGAAAGGAAAGGTGGATGCGTGCGGCGATTTTTTTGAGGTGGTGGTTCACCTGGCGGAGTCTGTTTTGGTATTGTTTGCGTTCCTTTCCTTCCCGTCGGATGATGGGTAGCAGAAAATCATTGGTCTGGGCTTTGTATTTGTTGATGATGGCTTGTATGCACGGTTCCATTTTGATGAAGAGTTGCTGGTTAGTTTTCCGGCGGCGGTATGAAAGAATGCCGCATTGTAAGTTTTTCTTTTTCAGGTAAGCCATGTCAACGAAGGACATGCCGCGGGTGTAAAAACTGAAAAGAAACATGTCCCGGGCAAATTCCAGCGTCTTTTGATGTCTGAGGTCAAGTTCTTTTATTTGTCGGATGGATTCCAGGGAAATGGCGCGCTTCATGGTTTTTTCTATCCCTGTATAAACGTGTTTGAAAAGGGGACGCTGTTCGGTGAGTTGTTTGTCTACAGCCCGGTTATATACAGCCCTGAGGATGCGCATGTAAAAGGAGATAGTGTTGGGGGTCAATCCTTTTGCTTTCAGATGGGCTTCGTATGCTTGAATCAGCTCGGTGTCGATGTCCTGTAGCGGAATGTCTTGTTTTTGACGGAATTGCATGAAACTTTGTAGTGTGGTCATGTAGCTTTCGGCACTTCTTTCTTTGTTGAGTTGTTTCAGTTGCCGGATAACATTGTGCATGAAGCCGAATAGTGTGTGTTCCTGGGGCGGTTGCCGGAAGGCTTTTACGATATCATCGGTTGTGTATTCTTTGTCTTGATGTGACAGGCAACGGATGATTTTTTCAAAATGCAGTTTTTCCTGTACAAGTTTTTCCTGTATGGCCAGGAGATGGTGCGCCCGTTGATTGTCGCAGTCGACGGTAATTACTTTTTCCGCCTTATCATCCCATTCTGCCGGAAAGAGTTTGTAGTTTGTTCCGAGTTGCCGGACGAGCCGTTGGTAGATGATTCGATAAACGAGTGCTCCTTCTTTTCCAGATAGGGAGGAGGGGCGGAATTTTACTTTAATGGATACTTTGGATGTCATCATTTTCGTATGTTTTGCATCAAGAAAATCGGTTTCTTTTCAATTTCAGCAGCAAAAAAAGAAAAATGTTGTACACCTTGATTTGACGACTTTCCAATCATCTCTTCATAAGAGACAGAAGTATTACAATTGCAAATTTACATATTTATACAAATTCTGCAACGTCATAGGAGAAAAATCTCTTCATAAGAGACGGAAATGGAATTGAAAAATAGAGGTTTATCAATGTGTTTCAAGAGGTCGGAGAGGAGGTTTTGATAAACAAAAATGAAAAATGTTGATGGAGTTGATTTTTTCATGAAATTACAATCCATTGTGTTACACTGTTTTGTCGGTTTATTTAAAATAAAATCCGTCTCTTATGAAGAGACGGAGGTTTCTGTGATATAATTAATGAATACATAATATGCTAAAACGGATTTTAAAATTTTATGTTGTCTTGTTTGTGGGATTTTTTCCCTTTACGGAAGGGAAGTGCCAGAAAATCGCAGTCAAGACAAATTTGCTTTATGATCTTCCTGCATTGACAGCCAATGCGGGGGTGGAATTCGGTTGGGCACCCCGTTGGACATTGGACGTATCGGCGAATTATAACGGTTGGACACTTTCCCACGGGAGGAGATGGAAGCATTGGCTTTTGCAGCCGGAAGTGCGTTATTGGTTTTGTGACCGTTTTGCAGGACATTTTGTCGGAGGACATCTTTTGGGCGGACAGTTTAATGTCGGTGGCGTGAAAAATCACATTCGTTTTTGGGGAAGTGATTTTTCAAAGGTCGGAAGCAGGCGTTACCAGGGCTGGATGACGGGGGCCGGGATGGCATACGGCTATGACTGGATTTTAGGGAGACATTGGAATGTGGAGGGTGAAATCGGATTAGGGTGGATTTATACGCGCTATGATTCGTTCCCGTGTGCCGGTTGCGGTAAGAAATTGTCTGAAGGTAAGACGCATAATTATGTAGGTCCGACGAAAGCGGCGGTGAATTTAGTATATACTTTTTAACGGATAGCTATGATGACGAGAATATATATGGTATGCCTGTTGTTATGGATTACGGTCAGGGTATTACAGGCTCAAATCTTATTGGATGGACAAGTGACGGTCAGCCATTTGGATGTAGCCCGGACGGAGGGGAATTTGTTTGTGTCGATGGATGTAAATGTGGCGGGGCTGGTGTTGAAAATGAATCGGGAGATGGTGCTGACGCCTGTTTTGCGCAACGGTACGGATTCTTTGCGTTTGCCCGCAATTATTGTTGCCGGACGTAACCGTTATTTTTATCATCAACGCAATGATTCTTTGACGGATAATGTGTTGGTACGGCGTACCCCAAAGGATACTGTTATCGGTTATCGCGCCACCGTGGCTTATAAGGATTGGATGGCGGAAGCTCTGCTCATGATGGATGAGGGGGAATGCGGGTGTCGTTGTGAGGTGTTAATGTCTGACGGAGAGAGATTGGCGGCGTTGGATTTCAAACCGAAGGTTTTCAAACCTGTGTTCGTCTATTTGGCGCCGCAGGCGGAACCGGAGAAGATCCGGGAGGTGAGCGGGTCCGCTTATATCGATTTTCTTGTCAACCGTACTGATATTAATGAGCATTACCGTGACAATTATGTGGAGTTGCAGAAAATACGGAATACCATTGATGTTGTGCGTAATGATAGCGATACTTATATAATTTCCGTATTTATCAAAGGGTTTGCTTCGCCCGAAGGTTCGTATGCCAATAATTCGCGCTTGGCGAAAGAGCGTACGCAGACCCTGAAGGAGTATGTTCGCAAATTGTATGAATTTCCCGACAGTTTGATGTCGACAGCTTATGAGCCGGAGGACTGGGAGGGGTTGCGACGTTATGTGGAAACTTCCGGTTTACCCCATAAAACGGGAGTTATGGAGGTGATAGACAATGATATGGAACCGGATGCCAGGGAGCAGGAACTGAAGAAACGTTATCCGGCGGATTATGCCTATTTGTATCGGAAGGTCTATCCGGGTTTGCGCCATTCGGATTATGCCGTGCGCTATCATGTGCGTACTTATACGGACGTTGCCGAGATCCGGCGGTTGATGAAAACGGAACCGCAGAAATTGAGTTTGCAGGAATTGTTCCTTGTGGCACAGGATTGTGTAACGGGCAGTGATGAGTATAACGAGGTGTTTGAGATTGCAGTGCGCATGTTTCCGAATGATGAAACGGCCAATTTGAATGCCGCCAATACGGCGATGGGCATGGGGGATTTGAAAAATGCGCTCCGTTATTTGGAGAAGGCCGGAGATAGTGCGGAGGCTGCATACGCCCGTGCTGTTTATGCAGCGTTGAATACGGACTATGATATGGCGGCCAGGTTGTTTGACGGGGCGCGGCAAAGAGGTATTGCCGAAGCGGCTGATGCGTTGAAACAATTGGAGGAGATTAAAAAATAATGAAATAAATAATAATACGGTAGGATATGAAAGTCTTGATTAATTTTTTGACGGGTGCTTTGCTGATTGGCTTGTTGGCAGGATGCAGCAAGCATGGGGAAGAGATACACAAAGATTGGCTGGAAGGTATAGAGGAAAAAGATGCGTTTTATGTGAATGCCAGGGTGCTGTTGCCGGTGGCGCCCGGCACCCGCAGTCAAACCGGAGAGGACGGTACTTCTGACGGCGGCAAGGAGGAGGGGCAGGATTATGAAAATAAGGTGGGCAATGTTTTACTGGTGCTTGCCGAGCGGGGCGACGGGGATTCCCCTTTTACTTATATCGCTCATGGTTTGGCCGGTGCCGTACAACAGCAAGACGGTATCGTTACGACGACGGCTGCTATCACCCAAACGACGTTGTCCGGTTATTATGAAAAGTATGCTGTGAATAGAATTACGGAAATTCCGGAGGAGAGACAAAAGATACAGGTGTTTGCTTTTTGTAATCCCCCTCAGGATTTATTGGATGTTTTCAATAAGGATCTGCCGGCCAATGAAGAATTAAGGACTACCTGGTTTAATGCGGCATGTGAGGTGATTGGAAGCAATAATCCGGACAATACCGGAATGACGGACGGTTCCAACCGTTCAATTTGGGCAAAGAATTCGTTTTTGATGTCGAGCTCGGAAACGGTGTTGGTGACTATCCCGCCGACTTTTGATGAATGGTTGTTGGATTATGCCACGGTGGACCGTCCGCTTCTTTTAAGTGAAAAACCGGTGCCGGTGGAGCGTTCCGTTGCCCGTTTCGATTTCAAAGACGGGTCGGATCATCCGGGAGAGAATACTTATGATATAGATGTTGCCGGTATGAATGGTGGGGCTTTGCAGGTAAAATTGGTCCGCATGGCATTGGTGAATATGAGCAAACATTTTTATTGGCTGAAACGCGTTTCCAATGAAAGTGACGGTCATGCACATCCTGTCCTGTGCGGAGCGGAAACGGATAAGAACCATATTGTGGATACTGATGCGGAAGAAAAACATAAACATGAGTCTATTGAAGGGATGACGCCCCATGATCTGAAATTATCTGACTATTTTAATTTCTGTCTGTTCAATGAAGACGGTTCTATCGATGAGAATACCCGTAAGAGGTGGAATAATTATCGTATTGATGATGTGATAGGAGGTGATAACGGTATACTTGGGAACGGGGATAAGTGGACGGACGTACCGGGTTCGGTTGACAAATCGGGTTATCATATTTGGCGTTATGTAACGGAGAATACGATATCGCATGACGAGTATCAGACGCATGCCGTCTCTACCGGTATTGTGTTTAAAGGCAAGTTGTTGATAGACAGAAATAATGAGGCTGTGAATGAAACGCTTCGGAAAGCTGTTCACGGGGAATATAGTTTGCCCGGTGATGACGGATATATTTATCAGGTTGACGGGAAAACTTATCCGATTCTGTTTGTGTTTGAAAATAATATATATGTCGGTTGGAATGATCAGGTGAAACAGTTTATTTCAGAGGATTACACCGGACAGCCGATGTATAATGCCGCTCATTCCGATTATGCGTACAAGGGTGTGACGAAGACTGTAGACGAGTGGTATCAGAATTTGGTAAAGGTTTATAAGGCCAATGGAAAAGATGCGGAGAATTACCATGTGAAAGAGGCTTTGAATATTTTCCGTGCCGCTGTTACGGCCAATGGTTTTACCATGTATCAGGCAAGCGATGATTCAGCGGATTATAATCCCGATATGCAGAAGGAGGGGGAAGGTCCCGGTTTTTATTTTTACTATTTTTATTGGAACCGTCATAATAATAATGGCAGGAACGGGGTGATGGGACCGATGGAGTTTGCTGTGGTACGCAATAATGTTTATAAGTTGTCGGTTACTCATATCAGCCAGTTGGGACATCCGCGTATTTCCGGTAATGACCCGGATAATCCGACACCTGATAAACCCGATGAAGAGGGAAAGTTGTATTTTACTGTCAATGTGGAGGTGTTGCCTTGGACGGTGAGGGTGAATAATATTATTTTCTAAAATTGTTCAAGGGATGAAGCGGGATTTGATTTTACGGTTAGCCGGCACAGCATGGGCTGTACTGATGCTCGTCTCCCTGTCTTCGTGTGAGAAGATTTATGATGATTTGGAGGCGTGTCCGCATGGGGTAGCCCTGCGTTTCGTGTATGATTATAACATGGAATATGCCAATGCTTTCCCCAAACAGGTGGATTGTCTGACACTCTGTGTGTATGATGATGAAAACCGTCATGTGGTGACGCATGTGGTGACGGCTGATTCATTGTTGTCGGATGAGAATTGGCGCATGCGGCTGGAATTGCCGGAGGGACGTTATCGTTTTGTGGCGTATGGGGGACTTGCTTGTGCAAAGAGTTCTTTTTCGCTGGTAGGGGAGCCTGCCGATACTTCCCGTTGGGAGAGCCTTCGGGTATTGATGGACGCTTACCGCCGGTCTGATACGGTGCGAGAGAATCTTCACGGTTTGTATTGGGGGGAGGCGGAAGTGGAGACCGCTGATCTTTACGGAGAAGGTACGGTGAAAATGATGAAGAATACAAACAATATCCGTGTTGTGTTACAGGATGTTAATACTCAACAACCGGTGTATGGAAAAGATTTTACGTTTTCGATTACGGACGATAATACGCTGTTTGGGGCGGATAATGAGTTGTTGGAGAATGGGGAGGTTACCTATATGCCTTGGGCGCAGGGGGATGCCATTGTCGGGCTTAATACTGCCGGCACGGAAGTAATCGGTGCTTATGCCGAATTGTCTGTGTCACGCCTGATGGCAAAGCGTTCCCCGGTATTACGGGTGAAAAGTACGGACACGGGAGAGGACGTGATAGATATTCCTTTGTTGAATTACCTGAGGCTGTACAAAAGTATGCTTTATGAAACAGCCGGTATAGGGGAACAGGAATTTCTTGACCGCCAGAGCCGTTGGACGCTGCTTTTCCTTTTGGACAGTCAGAAACGTTGGGTAAAGACCTATATCAAAATCAATGATTGGAAAGTGGTGATTAACGAAACGAGTCTTTGAAAATGAATAAGTCGATAGGTTGTATTGTACTCTTGTTTGCCGCATTGGGGCTAATGGCTGGGTGTGACAGGGGGGAATATGGGAGGATGGAAGAGAGGCCCGGGAGCGTGACATTGAAAATCGGCGTGGATGTGTCCGATATATTGTCTCAAACGAGGGCGGATGAGACTTCCGCGGCAGCGAACGATGCGGAGAAAATGCACACGTTGCGTATCATCGTTGTACGGCCTGACGGTCGGGTGGAACGGGTTAAATACATCCGGTTGGATAATCCTGCAACGTTGCAAGCCTGGAAGTTTGATGCGATTGTCAGCGGGGAGACCAAACGTGTTTATCTGATTGTAAATGAGAATACCGAAAAGACAGAAGATGGCATTGTTAAAAAGGTTGTTCCTTATGATTTTTCCAAAATTAAGGCCGGGACCGTGTTTCCTTTGAATGAGATGTATGCCCTGACTTTTTGTGTGAATAGCGATACGGAAAGGTTGGTGGGTCCGTTGCCCATGAGCGATGTACACCGGGTAGATATAGCCCCTGTCGTACCTGACGGAACGGAACGCGAGATAGAGTGCCATCTTACCGTCAGGCGTGCCGCCGTGAAGTTTACCTGTTATGTGACGAATGAAAGCGAAAAAGAGTTTAAAGCGGTCGGTTTGGAAATGGAGAAAATGGCACGGTATTCCTATTACCTGCCACGGGGATTTAATGACGGGTATACGGTTCCTTCGGTGGATAATAATGACTATTATAAGTTCCGCCACACGTTTGCCAAAGCGGTGGTTTTAGCGCCTAAATCGCCGGCGGAGGTTGATTTGTTGAAGGAAGCAGGCGAGCCGCCTATTTATCTGCTGGAGGGAAAGTATGTGGACAAAACGGAGGGGAAAGACGAGACGTGGAATTATAAGATGGCGCTTTTGTTGCAACGGGATGAATTCGGAGAGAAACCGTGGAGCACGACTTTTGAATATTTCCCGGACCTGCCGGAGTTGCCGCGTAATACGCATGTCGTTGTTCATGCCACGATTCAGCGCGATTTGGAGATAAAATGGGAGGTGCATGTGCATCCTTACATCAGTGTGCCTCTTGAACCGGATTTCGGTTTGTAATGAAAAGAGTGTAAAGTTATGAAAAGCAATTGTTTATATGGCCTGATTTGTGTGTTGTTGCTGGGGGTGACAGCCTGTGCGGATGAGGAAATACGTCCTTTTGATGAGATACCGGAAGGTGAAACCACGGTGAGCGCCACCGTTGAGTTTAATCCGCTGACACCGGCTTTGGAGACCCGTGCTGTGGCGGGAGATGCGATTAAGAATATCGAAAGTTTGTGTGTGTTCGTATATGGCATGGATAAGAAGCTGGTAAGCAAGCATGTGATAAAAAATGGTACCACTGCAGTCTCCGGCTATACCGAGGGAGAAATGCCTCGCAAAGATAAACCGGAAGGGGATATAATAGCCGAGTCGAAGACGCCTTATGCCCGATTTAATTTAAAACTTCCGTATGGACGTTATCATATTTATGCCGTTGCCAATATGGGGGATCTTAGCGGATATGATTTTGAGACCGTGGATGAGTTGAAGGGGATTTCTCTGACTTGGCGGGACGATGTGGCGAAAAACAATCAGATGTTTGGATATTTTACCGAAAAAGGGGTGTACAGTGATGACGATGATTATGTTTTGACGATTAACCGCAAAAATATGGAGGTGCGGGCTGGTATCCGGCGGGTGGTGTCAAAAGTGACGCTGGCATTTGATGGATCGGCACTGAAAGAAGGGGTGTTTGTCTATATCAAGTCGGTGCGGATTATGGATATTCCGAAAGTGTGTTCATTGGGGGTGCCGTCGGTGGATGATGGAAGCGGAGTGAAACGTAAGAGATACAATAAGCCTGAAAATGAAAGCGATCTGATTCATGAGGGCGACACGATTAAATATGGCACGCAGACTATTTTTGACGAGAGTTATGCTGCTCGAGTGACGAAGGGACGTCCTTATTATCCGCACGGTGACGGCTATGAAAAAAAGTTTCATACCGAAACGGAGCGGGCACTTTTCTTTTATGAGAATATGCAGGGGGTACATGAGGATAAGGATAAACGGCAGGATGCGAATGGAGATCAGGTGCTCGACCACCCCGGTAATAGCCAAAAGCCTACTGACAAATATCTGCCGAAGGATGGCGTGCCTTATGGAACTTATATTGAGGTGGATGCCTATTACCGCTCTGTTAATGAAGAGCGGTTGGGGAACGGTAATATTAAATACCGTTTTATGCTTGGAAAGAATGTTACGACAGATTATAATGCGGAACGCAATCACCATTATAAACTGACATTGAAATTCAGGAATTTTGCCAATGATGCGGATTGGCATATTGATTATGACGAGCCTGAACCCAGTATCCAGGTGCCCGAGCCTTATTATATTTCTTATTTGTATAATCATAAAATGATGCTTCCGGTAAAGGTGAATACGGGAGGGAGAGCGTTGTTAAGTTTTACGGCAAGTATAGACACTAATTCATGGGCGCCTTATAATGCTCCTGTATTGGATTATTATAGGGAGGGGGATCCCAATGTGACGAAAGGGGTAAATCTTAATCCTTGGAATGGATTTTTGTCTTTGCGGAGAACGAGAGAGACCGTGATAACCAAACCGGGGGATGATGTAATTACCAATCTGAATCGATTGAATATGGATTATTGGAATGAAACCAGACGCGGTGTGCGGGATTATTCCGTGACAGCGGGGGAATACGATTCGGATAATGGTGACGGAAAATATTATGTGTCTGCCGATGAGGATGGAGAGATGAATTTTTTGATACCGATGTACACGAGGGCTAAGCAATTACTGGTAAAGTCTGCTTATACGGGTAATAATCCTTATGTTGCATATCAGCGGAAGGCAACTGTTAAGTTTGTTGCTGTTTTGGATGGGGGACTGCGTATAGAAAAGAATGCAAGGATTATGCAGGTGCGTCGGGTTGTTAATCCCAAGGGCGTCTGGCGAAAACACAATGATGTCAAGGATTTTCATGTTGTTTTGAAGCGATTGCCGAGGGAGTCGGCTACTTCATTCGAGGAGTTTACGTCGGAAGGAAAGTGGAGGGCGTATCCGATTCTTGACAGGACGAATTTGATTAAACTTGACGGACAAAATGATACGGTGAGAGGCAGTACGGGTACTCCGATTGACTTTACGATTCATTTTAATGGTACGTGTGCTTCAACGGAAAACCGTTGTGCAATTATTCGGGTGGAGTATCATGACTATAGTTGTTTTCATCTGATTTTTGTTCGTCAAGGCAGTGCTCCTCTTGATTTGGTAGGTAAGGGAACTTTCTGGCACACGAATAATATGCGTGCAGGGAATGCTGAAACCGGATGTCCGTTAGAAGAGGGATCTTTATTCAGATACGGTAATTGGGCACAGCCGATAGATGCTATTAATAATGTAAATGATAAATCACCGTGGGCGGATGTGAAGGCCTCGGATTTCAAAAATCATGCCACGACTCTGTTTACTATTGTGGGAAGCGGTGAATCTAAGTTGTGGTCGCAAATTGGTTCTAAGGGTAAGAGTGCGGTATTTACCGCACCTGGTATTTCTCCTTTTTTCCCTGGTAAAACTGTTTCCGTTGCTTCTTTTAATGATTTTGACGAGCTTTGGATGGACGCTGATATTGAAAATGCTTATGGGGTGATGTATGGTAATGATGCTACGGAAACTTTGACAAAGTTGGAGGAAGTATATGGTCATCGCTATGATAAGCACAAGGTAAGCGGCGGCGGGTATGGTATGAGGGGAATTTTTGTGTATAATAGCGCTACCGGTGATAATTTGTTTTTTCCAATAGGCGCTTCCGGATATGGCCGTCGGAAACGTTCTGAGACCAATGGCAGGGCGGTGTTGAGGTATGCCGGTAGGACTGCCCCTTTGGACAAAACGAATCCTTCATCGGGAGATTATGTGAATTACAGACCGTTGTTTTATGACCTTTATATGCGTCCGGGAGCCATTTATTGGTTGCAGCGGGGTGAGGCGAATGTGCGGGGGAGTAAGGAGGATGCAATAGGATGGGATATCAATTATTTTACTTTTGACTTTAATTATATTTCCGCATCGAATTTGTTTGATGCGGATAATGGCAGCGATGCCTGTTTTGTGCGTTGTGTCGAAAAGTAATCCGGGATGTTGGAGGGTGATTATTTGGGGACAGCAATAAAAAAATATTTTTTTTAAAGTCTTCTTTTCAGTAGGTTCCGGCTTTTCTTTTGTTGAAATATGAGTAAGATGGCTCGTTTGAACAGGGAGGGAAGCCCTTACCTTTTCATGGCCCTGTCCATGTCTTTCTTGGCATCTTTGAGTTTGAGGGATTCCCGTTTGTCGTATTCCTTTTTTCCCCGGGCTAAGGCGATGCGCAGTTTTACCCAGCCTTTTTCGGTCAGGAACATTTTGGTCGGGACGATGGTGAGTCCGGTTTCTTTGACATTGCGCTCCAATTTGCGCAGTTCCTTGCGGGTGAGCAGCAGTTTGCGCTCCCGCTTTTCTTCGTGGTTGTAATAGGTGCCCAGTCTGTATTCGGCGATGTGGATGCCTTTCACCCAAAGTTCTCCTTTGTCGAAGTAGCAATAGGAATCGACCAGACTGGCTTTTCCGGCTCTTACGGATTTTATTTCTGTTCCGGTAAGGATGATGCCTGCGTTGTATTCTTCGATAAATTCATAGTCGAAGGAGGCGCGCCGGTTTTTTATGTTGATTTCGTTCTGTGCCATTTTTTTTATACGTTAAGTGCCGGAATGTGAAACAGGATCATCAGCAGTTTGTGAAGAATGACCGGAATAAAAATGATGGCTAAACTGGTGATGATAAATAAATTGGTTTTTTGATTGGTGGTTAATTCAGTGGTTGCGTAAATGCCTGTATACAACGTTCTCAGAAAAATCAGACTGAGCAGGTCGGTTAGCTGACCCATAAAGTTGTTTCCGAATGCCCCGGACAGGCTGTGGAAAAACAGAAAGATGGCCGCACTGAATACAGTCAGGTTTAGCGCCGTGTTTTCGGCATCAAGGCTTTTTCCGTTCAGATATTCACTGATGAGGAGGACAACGACATAGGTCCCCAGCAAATTGGAGGCTAAATGGATGAGCGCATACCCTAAGGCATAAAAGAAATTCAGCCACAGCAAACTGATGAACCATACGGCTACGGCCACGGTTACGCAAAAGGGTATGAAGAACTTCCGGAAAAGGGTGTTTTTTTCGGTCGGTTCTTCCCGGATTTTGTCCCACTCTTGGGAAGGGTGGAGTAAAAGACGGATGATGCGGTTAAACCAGAAATTCAGTTCTTTCTTGTTCATCATGCGACAAAAATACGATTTAATTTTCAAATTCAGATTTTGCGGGGGGAAAGAAGCGTTGTATTTGTTAAAATCCGAGGGTTTGTGTAAAAAAGTGGGAGAAAGTGGTAGAAGATGGGAATTTTATTTAATTTTACCTTTTGAAAGAACTGTCTTGTTGGGAAAGGAGTTGTTTGATAAGATTTTGTTAGACAGTGTTTTAATGTAAAAGAATGAAATTCGATGGCGTCTTTTATTGGGGATTATTCGTGTAAAGCGGACAGCAAATGCCGGGTTATGGTGCCTGTGTCTTTCCGGAAAGTGATGGCGGAGATGCAGCAGGAGACCTTTGTGGTGCGGCGGAATGTGTTTGAAGATTCGCTGGATATGTATCCGTATAAGGAGTGGGAGGCGTTGGTGGAGTCGTTGCGGGCCAGGTTGAATCTGTTTGACCGCAGGCATGCTGCTTTTATGAGGGAGTTGTACCGGGGGGTGCAGGAGGTGGAGATGGATGCAAATGGGCGCATATTGCTTCCGAAACGGATGCTGGAAGAGGTGGGGATTGATAAGGAGCTTGTGTTGGCGGGACAGGATGCGAAAATTGAGATTTGGGACGTTAAGAAGTACGATAATATGAAAATGGGAGGGGAGGATTTTGCGAAGTTGACGCAGGATGTTTTTAATGTACAAAAATAAATCAGTGGGGGTATGGCGGAATATCATGTGCCGGTTTTGTTGAAGGAGTCGATAGAGGGTTTGGCCATCAGGCCGGATGGGGATTATTTGGATCTGACGTTCGGCGGAGGGGGGCATTCGCGGGAAATATTGAGGCATCTGAAAACAGGAAGGTTGATGGGATTTGACCAGGATGAGGATGCTTTGGCGAATGTGCCGGGTGATGACCGGTTTGTTTTTGTGAATCATAATTTCAGGTATTTGCGGAACTTTGTGCGCTATCACGGTTGGGGCAAGGTGGATGGGATTTTAGCGGATTTGGGGGTTTCTTCTCACGAATTTGATGAAGCGGAAAGGGGATTTTCGTTCCGTTTTGATGCGGAATTGGATATGCGTATGAATCGCAGGAGCCGCCTGAAGGCTTCGGATGTGCTGAATGGTTATCCGGAAGAGGAGCTTGTGAGTTTGTTCCGGAATTATGGGGAGGTTGAAAATGCCGGGAGGTTGGTCGGTCTGATACTGAAAGCCCGCCAGGCGGGAGAGATTGTTTCTTCGGATGATTTGTACCGGGCGATTTTGCCGTGTGTGCCGAAGATGAAGGAGAAGAAGTACTTGGCAAAGGTGTATCAGGCCTTGCGGATAGAGGTGAACGGTGAACTGGACGCTTTAAAGGAGATGCTGGAGCAGGCGGTGCAGGTGTTGAAGCCCGGAGGGCGTTTGGTGGTGATTACGTATCACTCTTTGGAGGACCGGATTGTGAAGAATTTTTTTAAAACCGGAAATGCAGAGGGGAAAGAGGAGAAGGATCTGATATACGGGCATGTCGCCAATGATTTTGAGTTGGTGAACCGGAAAATCATTGTGCCGTCGGAGGAGGAGACAGAGAGGAATCCCCGGGCAAGAAGTGCGAAGTTGCGTATTGCCCGCAGGTTGGAAAACTGAAAATGACAGAGAATTATGGGGTTGTTTGATAAAACGAAGGAATTTATTTCTCCCAAGGAGGAGTTGAAAGAGACGGTCGGAGCTTCGGTGAAAGAGTTGCTTGACGGTCGTATCCTGGCGGACAAGGTGATTCGGCGGAATATCATGTTTATCCTGTTTCTGACGTTTTTGGGTATTTTTTACATTGCAAACGGATACAGTACGGAGAAGTTATATAAGAAAAAGGTGTCCATGGAACGGGAAGTGAGGGATTTGCGCTTTGAGTCTATCACGACTGCCGCCCAGTTAATGTTTATCAGTAAACAGTCGGAGGTGAAAAGACGGGTGAATGAAGAGGGATTGGAATTGGAGGAGAGCAAGGAACCTCCCGTAAAAATATACAAGAGGTAAGGTTATGTCGATGAAGGGTGAAATCGTATGGCGTATCGGGATGGTTTACATCCTGATGATGCTGGTTGCCGCGTTAATCGTGGTGAAGGCCCTTCATGTGCAGATGTGGGAAGGTGAGAAGTGGAGAAGTAAATCCGGCTCGGTGCGGGTAAAGGATTTTGAGGTGGCGCCCAATCGGGGGGATATTTGTGCTTGTGACGGACGGAAGCTGGCGAGTTCGGTGCCCTATTATGAGTTGCGTTTTGACGGTGCCGTGGTGGCGAACGATGTGTTCCGGGCGAATGCGGACAGTCTGGCTTTGTGTCTGTCCCGTTTTTTTGGTGATGAGAGTCCGGCGTATTACCGTAAACGCCTCGGAACGGCGAAGAGCCAGAAAAAGCGTTATTATTTGCTGAACAAGCGTAAGGTTTCCTATAATGAGTTGAAAAAAATCCGGGAGTTTCCGATATTCCGGTTGGGAAAAAATAAAGGCGGGTTGATCGAGGTGATGAGCAGTACCCGTTTGCAACCGCATGTGAATTTGGCGAGCCGGACGATAGGGTATCTGAATGAGGCGGAGGACGGAAGTTTTGAGGGACGGGTTGGTATTGAAGGGGCTTTTGAGAACGAGTTGAAAGGTATTCCGGGGCGGAGTGTGAAACAGATGATGTCCGGGACGTGGGTGCCTGTCACGGTGGAAGAGCCGGAGGACGGGAATGATGTGATTACGACTATCGATGTGGATTATCAGGATATTGTGCAACATGCGCTGTTGCGTCAGATGGAGAAGTTTGAAGCGGATAAAGGGTGTGCGATATTGATGGAGGTGAAAACGGGAGATGTCAAGGCAATTGCAAATTTAACCCGCACGACGGGGGGCACTTACCGGGAGAGTATGAATTATGCCATCGGGGATGCCGGAGAACCCGGTTCCGTGATAAAGGCTGCGACCATGATTGCTTTGTTGGAGGATGGTTATGTTGAGCCGGATGATACGGTGGATTTGGGGGGAACCGGAAGGTATCAGTTTTATGAGAATTACCTGACAGATTCTGATAATAAGAAACCGGGAAAAATTAGTATCCGGCATGTTTTTGAGACGTCGTCCAATGGTATTGCCAAGATTGTGTATGACCATTACAGGAAGCAGCCGGAGCGTTTTGTGAACCGTTGGTGCGGGTTGGGTTTGGATAAGAGTTTGGGCGTGAGATTGAAAGGGGAGGGAGAGCCTTATATTAAGCATCCGGGGGAGAAGGAGTGGACCGGGATTACTTTGCCGTGGATGAGTATCGGTTATGAGTTGAAGATTACGCCTTTGCAGGTGCTGGCTTTTTATAATGCCATTGCGAATGACGGACAGCGTATGCGACCCCGGTTTGTGAAGGAGATCCGTAATCGGGGGCGGATTGTCGAGTCGTTTGAGCCGGAGGAGGTGGGGGGAAGGCTATGCAGTCGCAGTACGTTGAAAAAAATACAGGAGATGTTGGAGGGTGTCGTGGAAAACGGGACGGCCCGGAATATCCGGACCGATAAGTACCGGATTGCCGGGAAGACGGGGACAGCCCGTATTGCTACGGGAACGAAAGGATATGGTATCCGGAAATACCGGGCAAGTTTTGTCGGTTTTTTCCCGGCGGAAGCACCGCTTTATTCCTGTATTGTGGTTATTGATAATCCTTCTTTGTCGAAAGGTTTTTATGCGGCGCAGGTGTCCAGTCCGGTTTTCCGGGAGATTGCCGATAAGGTATATTCTATTGCCTATATGCAGTATGGGGAGCAGCAGCGGGTGGCGGAAAAAACAGTGCCGGTGAGTAAAAACGGTTTGAAGACCGATTTCCGGAAAATATTTGATGGTTTGGGTTTGGAGTTGGACGGGAAGGCCGAAGTGGAAGAGAATGATTGGGTGATTACGTCGAGCGGGGAAGGGGAAAATGTGGTGTTGAAACCCCGGCGGATTAATAATTCCGTGGTGCCTAATGTGAAAGGGATGGGGTTGCGTGATGCTTTGTTTGTGCTGGAGAATGCGGGATTGAAGGTGGGGGTTGTAGGTGCGGGGATGGTGCAGCGTCAGTCGTTGGCGCCGGGACAAGATGTAAGGGAAGGCGGCTATATCCAGATCGAGTTGCGGTAGAGAATACGAGACCATAAAAGGGGTTTAAATATAGATGACCTGTAATGGAAAAATTAAAGGATTTATTAAAAGGAGTAGTTTGTGAATCGGTTCACGGGGATGCGGAAGTTCTGGTGAATGCGGTTCATTTTGATTCCCGGAAAGTCGGGAAGGACGATGTGTTTGTGGCTCAGCGCGGAGTGAGTGTTGACGGACATGCTTTTATACCAAAAGCGATAGAAGCCGGGGTTACGGCGGTGGTTTGTGAGGAGTTGCCCGGAGTGATGGCAGAGGGGGTGTGTTATGTGAAAGTGGCGGATTCTTCGGAAGCGTTGGGGATGATGGTTGCCAATTTTTACGGAAACCCTTCGCGGAAAATGAAATTGGTTGGAGTGACGGGTACGAACGGGAAAACCACTACCGCGACTTTATTATACGAGCTTGTGCGCCTGATGGGCAGGAAGGCGGGACTGCTTTCTACCGTTTGTAATTATGTGGATGAGGAGAGGTGTCCTTCTACCCACACGACGCCCGATGCCGTGGAGTTGAACGGGTATTTGAAAAGGATGGCGGATGCGGGATGTGAGTATTGTTTTATGGAGGTGAGTTCGCATTCCATCCATCAGAAACGGATTGCCGGACTGGATTTTGACGGGGCTGTTTTTTCAAACATTACCCACGATCATTTGGATTATCATAAAACGTTCAAGGCTTATATTGAGGCGAAAAAGGCTTTTTTTGACGGATTGAAGAAGGATGCGTTTGCCTTGACGAATGCCGACGATAAGAATGGAATGGTGATGTTGCAGAATACGGCGGCACGGCGTTTTACCTATTCTTGCCGGACGTTGGCGGATTTTAATGCCAAGGTGATAGAAAAGCATCTGGACGGTACGTTGTTGCATCTGGACGGTAACGAGGTGTGGACTAAGTTTACGGGCGATTTTAATGCCTATAATTTGTTGGCGGTCTATTCTTCGGCATGTCTGCTGGGGTTGGATAAAGAGGAGGTGTTGCGGTGTATGAGCCTGTTGGTTCCGGTGTCGGGGCGTTTTGAGACGATTGTTTCGAGGGAGGGGGTAGTGGCTGTGGTGGATTACGCCCATACGCCCGATGCGGTGGAAAATGTGCTTTCGACTATTAAAGGCTTGAAGGGCAAAAATAATGTGGTCATTACGGTGGTCGGTGCCGGTGGGGACCGGGACAAGACGAAACGTCCGGAGATGGCGGATGCTGCCTGCCGGTATAGCGACCGGGTGATTCTGACGTCCGATAATCCCCGTAGCGAAGAGCCGGAAGCTATTCTGGCAGATATGCGGACGGGAGTGAAGGAGGAGGATAAGAGTAAGGTGTTGTCGATTACTGACCGCCGGGAGGCTATCCGTACGGCGCTGATGTTTGCTTCCAAGGGGGATATTGTGCTGATTGCCGGAAAGGGACATGAAAATTATCAGGAAATAAAAGGCGTGAAACATCATTTCGATGATAAAGAGGTGGTGAATGAGGTTTTTAATATGTAGTATCTTCAATTAATTTTAACAGGTATGTTGTATTATCTTTTTAAGTATCTGGATGAGTTGGATTTTCCGGGAGCGGGCATGTTTCATTACATTACATTCCGTTCGGCTTGTGCTATTATTCTCTCTTTGTTGTTGGCGACGATTATAGGTAAGAGGGTAATCCGGATTTTGCAGAAGCAGCAAATCGGTGAAGAGATCCGGGATTTGGGCTTGGAGGGGCAGATGCAGAAAAAAGGAACGCCGACGATGGGGGGAATTATTATCCTGTTGTCGATACTGATTCCGGTGTTGCTGTTTGCCCGTTTGGATAATATTTATGTTCAGTTGATGATTATTTCTACCCTCTGGTTGGGGGCCATCGGTTTTGCCGATGATTATATAAAGGTGTTTCGTAAACATAAGGAGGGTTTGAAAGGGCGCTTTAAGGTTATCGGACAGGTGGGGTTGGGATTGATCGTCGGTATTACGCTGTATATCAGTGATGATGTCGTGATCCGGGAGCGGGCAACTATATCTGAAATCGGACAGGTGACAAGTATGGTGGATGAAGGGTTTGAAGGGGAGAATGTGCCGAAGGCATTGACGAGGGATGTGAAATCAACGAAGACGACCATTCCTTTTTTCAAAAATAATGAGTTTGATTATGCCTGGTTTACTTCCTGGGCGGGAAAATATTCGGAAGGTTTGGGTTGGGTGCTGTTTGTTGTTATCACCATCCTGATTGTGACGGCGGTATCGAATGGTGCCAATCTGACGGACGGTCTGGACGGCCTGGCTACCGGGACCTCTGCTATTGCCGGCGCGACGTTGGGGATTCTGGCGTATGTGTCGGGGAATATGATGTATGCGGATTATCTGAATATCATGTATATTCCTCATTCCGGGGAGTTGGTTGTTTTTGGTGCTGCCTTTATCGGGGCTACTATCGGATTTTTGTGGTACAATTCGTTTCCGGCCCAGGTTTTCATGGGAGATACGGGCAGTTTGTCTTTGGGCGGTATTATTGCCGTGTTTGCCATTATGATTCATAAAGAGTTACTGATTCCGATTCTTTGTGGTATTTTCCTTATGGAGAACCTGTCGGTGGTGATGCAGGTGAGTTATTTTAAATATACGAAAAAGAAGTTCGGGGAAGGACGCCGGATTTTCCTGATGGCGCCGTTGCATCATCATTTCCAGAAAAAGGGGATTCCGGAACCGAAGATTGTCACCCGTTTCTGGATTGTAGGGATTATCTTGGCGGTGCTTACGATAGTGACTTTAAAAATAAGATAGAGTATTAAACAGGTATATATACGATGAAACGGCTGATTGTTTTAGGCGGAAAGGAAAGCGGAACGGGGGCGGCTTTGTTGGGAAAGAAGTTGGGGTATGATGTTTTTTTGTCGGATAAAGGACGGATAGAACCGGGGTATAAGGCTGTTCTGCAAGAAGCGGGGATTGATTTTGAGGAGGGACGACATACGGAAAGCCGGATTTTAGAGGCGGATGTTGTGGTGAAAAGTCCGGGTATTCCCGATACGGTGCCGATGGTTGTGCAGTTAAGGGAAAGCGGTACGGAGGTGATTTCGGAGATTGAGTTTGCCGGGAGGTATACCGGTGCCCGGATGGTTTGTATTACCGGAAGTAACGGGAAAACGACGACGACTTTGCTTACGCATCATATTTTGTCGCAGGCAGGGGTGGATGCCGGGTTGGCAGGGAATGTCGGAAAGAGTTTGGCTGCACAGGTGGCGGAGAATGCACATCCGGTGTATGTGGTGGAGTTGTCGAGTTTCCAGTTGGACGGCATGTCCCGTTTTAAAGCGGATGTGGCGGTGATTACCAATATCACGCCTGACCACCTGGACCGCTATGACCATAAGTTTGAAAATTATGCCGATGCCAAGTTCCGGATTTTGCAGAATATGGATGCCGACGGGATGTTTATATATGGCAGGGATTGTGATGTGGTACGGGAGAGAGTGGACGCTATGCAGCCGGCTCCGCAATGTGCGGGTTTTACGTATGGACCGCACTTGTTGAAGGATGGGGCACACATGGAGGGCGATATGGTGGTAGTGCAGTGGGAAGGCAGGCGCTTTTCTGTAGACAAGGCGGACATCAGCATCAAGGGCAGGCATAATGTATACAATGCTATGGCGGCTATTCTGGCTTGCATGCGGATGGGACTGACTGATGATGCTATCCGCCGGGGATTGAAGAGTTTTCCTCAGGTGGAGCACCGATTGGAGACGGTAGCGGAGAAGCAGGGGGTTGTGTATATCAATGATTCCAAGGCGACGAATGTGGATTCGGCCTGGTATGCTTTGGACAGCATGACGGCTCCTGTGGTCTGGATTGCCGGAGGAACGGATAAGGGAAACGATTACAGTGTTCTGCTTCCGTTGGTGAAAGAGAAGGTGAAAGTGTTGGTTTGTATGGGGGTGGATAACCGGAAGTTGATGGAGGCTTTTTTGCCGCTTTGTGAAGTGGTGGATACCCACAGTCTGGATGAAGCGATAGAGGCGTGCCGCGAGCATGCAGTGTCCGGTGATGCTGTACTTTTGTCGCCGTGTTGCGCCAGTTTTGATTTGTTTAAGAATTATGAACAGCGGGGGGAGCTTTTTAAGGAAAAGGTGAGAGCCATTCCGGATTAGGCAGGAGGATTATAGGATAGGCGGTTATGTTTAATTGGAAGGATAAAATAAGGTTTAAGGGGGACAAGGTGCTCTGGTATGTGATTATCGGGTTGATGATTGCTTCCGTGATGGTGGTTTATTCTTCCACCGGGCGGCTGGCGTATCGGGTGAAGGACGGGAATACGAGTTTTTATCTGATGAAGCAGCTTTTCCTTATGGCGGGATGTTTTGTCGTGATTTTGGGGTTACAGTCCGTCCATTATAAATACCTGTTTAAGTTTTCCAAGGTTATTTTGGGAATGGCGTTTGTTTTTTTGTTGTGGGCGAAGTTTGCGGGGACGAATCTGAATGATGCCGACCGGTGGATTACGATTCCGTTGATTGGGTTTACTTTCCAGCCGTCGGAGCTGGCAAAAATAGGCATTATCCTTTATACGGCAAGGATTATCACATATTATCAGACGGAACGGAATTGCAGTGATGAGGCTTTGAAGAGTGTGTTGCTGTATGTCGGGCCTGTGATTTTTATGATATTTATGGATAACTTTTCGACTTCGTTGCTGATGGGGTTGATTTGTATGACGATGTTGTTTGTCGGACGGTTGCGTTTGAAACTCATGGCGATGTCGGTCGGAGCATTGATTGGCGTGGTGGGCATGATTCTTGTGCTGGCTTTTACGGTGCCTCAGTTTGAGAAGGTGGGGCGTGTGGCGACAATCAAGGGGCGTGTGACGGAATTTTTTGCCGGCGGACAGCGGGAAGGCTATTCCTATCAGTCGGACCAGGCTAAGATAGCTGTTGCGAAGGGAGGCTTTTTAGGAGTGGGGCCTGGAAACAGTGAGCAACGGAATTTTTTGCCCCATCCTTATTCTGATTTTATTTTTGCGATTATCATAGAGGAGTATGGCTTGATTGGCGGTGGTGTGATGTTGTTGCTTTATCTGACGGTGTTGTTCCGGGTGGGGGTGATTGTGAGGCGGTGTACACGTACTTTTCCCGCTTTGTTGGTCACGGGTTTGGGATTGAGTATTGTTTTCCAGGCTTTTGTGAATATGGGGGTTTGTGTGGGTGTTTTTCCGGTGACGGGACAACCGTTGCCGCTGGTCAGTATGGGAGGGACATCGTTGTTGTTTACCAGTGCGGCTTTGGGTATGATATTGAGTGTCAGTCATACGTTTATGAAGGGTGAGGAAGTTCCGGCTGACGGTGCGGAAGGGGAAGAGGAGGAGGAATCGGAATCGGAAACGGGGGAAGAGGTTCCGGGGGGTGAGCGGGAAGAAAATGAACGCTATTATTCTTGATTATAAAAAAGACGATATGAAACGGATTATTGTAAGCGGAGGAGGAACCGGCGGGCATATTTTCCCGGCGTTGTCGATTGCCAATGCTTTGAAGCGAATGGATAAGGATGTGGAGATTCTGTTTGTAGGGGCAGGGGGGAAAATGGAGATGGAGAAGGTGCCGGAAGCGGGTTTCCCGATCGAAGGACTGCCGGTCAGAGGTTTGCAGCGGAGGTTGACACTGGAGAATGTGAAGGTGCTGATTAATTTGTGGAAGAGTCTGCGGAAGGCGAAGAAGATTATCCGGCGTTTCCGTCCCGATGTGGTAGTCGGGGTAGGAGGTTATGCCAGTGGCCCGATCGGGCGGGTAGCTGCGAATGCGGGTATTCCTTTGGTGTTGCAGGAACAGAATTCTTATGCAGGTGTGACTAATAAGTTGTTGGCAAAGAAGGCGAAAAAGGTGTGTGTGGCGTATGAAGGGATGGAGCGTTTTTTTGAGCCGTCCAAGATTGTTTTTACCGGGAATCCGGTGCGTAAGGAGTTGCTGGGTAAGGAGGGAAAGCGGGAGGAAGGATATGCTTATTATGGTCTGGACCCGAAGAAAAAGACGGTTTTGGTGACCGGTGGAAGTCTGGGTGCGGGTACGTTGAATAAGATGGTTAAAGCACACCTGTCTGCGTTGGGTGAACGGGAAGATATACAGGTGTTGTGGCAATGCGGCGGGTATTATTATGACCAACTGAGTCGGGAGTTGGGCGAATGCTTGCCTTCTTGTGTGAAGTTGTTGGCGTTTCTGAAACGGATGGACCTGGCGTATGCCTGTGCTGATATTGTGGTGGCAAGAGCCGGAGCCGGAACGATTTCGGAGTTGTGTCTGCTGGAGAAAGCCGCGATACTGGTTCCTTCTCCGAATGTGGCGGAGGATCACCAGACTAAAAATGCAATGGCTTTGGTGAATAAGCAGGCGGCTCTGATGATTAAGGATGCGGAAGCCGTTGAACGTTTTATGCCAGTTCTGTCTGGGTTGTTGGAAGAGGAAGGAGCGTGCAGGGGCTTGTCGGAGAATATTGCCCGTCTTGCTATCCGGGATTCGGATGAAAAAATAGCTGCCGAAATCTTGAAGTTGATTCGGTAAGGCGGATTTGCGGAGGTAAATGTAAGAAAAGATGAAAAATATATCAGAAGAGATTGAAGGTGTTTATTTTGTCGGTATCGGGGGGATTGGGATGAGTGCTTTGGCACGCTATTTTAAGGCTAACGGTTACCGGGTAGCAGGGTATGACCGTACGCCTTCGGCATTGACGGAGAAGTTGAGTACGGAGGAGGCGATTCCTGTGAACTACCGGGATGCGGAGGAGGAAATCGGAATGGAGTTCCGGGACAAGGCGCGTACGTTGGTGGTGTATACTCCCGCCATACCGCAGGATAATGCACAATTGCTGTTTTTTCAGCGGGAAGGGTTTGATCTGCATAAGCGTTCGGAGGTGCTGGGCTTGTTGTCGCGTGAGGGTAAGGCGTTGTGTATCGGCGGTACGCACGGCAAGACGACAACGACGACACTTTTGGCGTATCTGTTGCATTGTTCGTCAGTGGGATGCAATGCTTTTTTAGGGGGCATTTCCATGAATTTCGGGACGAACCTGCTGTTGGATGCCCATTCGCCTTATATTGTTATTGAGGCGGATGAGTATGACCGTTCTTTTTTGCATCTGACGCCGGAAATGGCGGCAATTACGGCAATGGACGAAGACCATTTGGACATTTACGGCAACCGCAAGAATCTGGTTGATGCGTTTGAAGAGTTTGGAGGCAAGGTGAGGAATGGCGGAAAGTTGTTTGTAAAGAAGGGACTGGAGCTGAATAAGGCGGAAGTGTCGGGGTATTATGCTGTGGATGAGCCGGCTGATTGCTATTCGGACAACCTGCGGGTTGAAGGAGTGTGTTCCGTGTTTGATTACCACGGTGAGAGAGCGGAGATCAAGGATTTGAAATTGGGCGTCCCGGGGCGTATGAATGTGGAGAATGCTACATTGGCGATTACGCTTGCTTTGGAGGCAGGGGTGACGCCGGAGGAGATAAAAGAGGCGCTGCCCGGTTTTAGGGGGGTGTTGCGTCGTTTTAATATCCACGCTGCCGGACATACGATTTATGTGGATGATTATGCACATCATCCGCGTGAGATAGAGGCTGTGTTGCAGGCTATCCGGGAGATTTGGCCCGACAGGAGGTTGACAGTGGCTTTTCAGCCGCATCTTTATTCCCGGACAAGTGATTTTCACGATTGGTTTGCCCGGAGCCTGAATATTGCGGATGAGGTGATTTTGCTGGATATTTATCCGGCGCGGGAGTTGCCTTTACCGGGGGTCACTTCCGAGATTATACGGAAGGATGTGGTGAAACCCTCTGCGATTGTGTCGAAAGAAAGGTTTCTTAAATTTGTGGAGGAGAAGGTAAAAGGCGGTGTTTTTGTCACACTGGGGGCCGGGGATATTGATCGTTTTGTTCCCGCGCTGACAAATATTTTTAAGAAAGGCATGAACTAAAACCCGTTGTATTCGTTGGAAGGAGAATAGGAATATATGCAGAAAGCAAGGCCTTACATATTATTTATCGGTTTGTTTGCATACCTGATAATTGTGCTTACCTTTGTGTCCGCAAAGCGGGATGAAGTGGAGTGTAAGGGAATGCGGGTTACCGTAGCGGATGCGGTGGCCAATGCTTTTGCCGATGAGGGAGATGTGGTGAGGGTTGTGAAGGAGCGTTACGGGGATGTGGCAGGCAGAGGCATTACGGAAATAGACAAGGACAGCATCGAACGGCTGCTTGTGGGAAGGTCGGTTGTCAAATCGGCTCAGGTTTACTACAGTTTAGACGGTTATTTACACATAGAAATCAGACAGCGTAAACCTGTACTCAGGGTATTGAATGATGATGGTTACTATGTGGATGAAGACGGTAGAATTATGCCGTTGTCTCACAAATATACTTCCAGGGTTGTGGTAGCAACCGGAAATGTATCCAGAAAATTTGCTTGCGAAGAGTTGTATCCGTTTGTCATGGCATTGAGGAATGATGAGTTCTGGGATGCTTATGTGGAACAGATTGTTGTGGACGGAAAGAAAGAGGTGATATTGATTCCCAAGGTGGGAAATTTCAGAATTGTTTTAGGCGGGATGAAGGGATATGAGCAGAAAATGGAGAAGCTGCGTTTGTTTCTGAAAAAAGGGATTGCCCGGAAGGGATGGAATTTGTATAAGGAGATCAATTTGAAGTTCGGCAGGCAGATTGTTTGTGTTAAGAAATAAATAAATGACAGATATTATGGGATTGACTGCATCTTTGGATATAGGTTCTGAAAAAATGGCGATGGCTGTTGCCGGTGTGGATAACCGGGGAGATTGTCATTTGACCGGAATAAAGATGATCGCTTCGCAGGGGGTGAAGGAGGGGGTGATTACCGATAAGGCGAAAGTGAAATCGTATGTTCAGTATCTGTTGAGGGAATTAGTCCGGGACAAGCAGGTGGATGTCCTGAATGTGTCGTTGTCGGGGAAGGCTCTCCGGATGGGGGAGCAGAGGGTGAGTGTTTCTTTGCAGCGTAAAACGGTGAAAGAGGCTGATTTGGTGCGGGCGGAAAATAAGTGTATCGAGCTGGTGAGTGCGAAGGGGGAAGAGGTGGTGGACGTCATTCCTGTGGTTTATACGGTGGATCGGGGCGAGTATACGGCTAATCCCGTGGGGATGGCAGGCAAGACATTGGAGGTGCGTTACCGGGTTTATACTTCGGATCCGCACTATCTGAAAGAGTTGCGGCAGTTGATGGAGGAGTGTGGAGTCGGAGATGTGGAGTTTTTTCCTGCCGTCCGGGCATGTATGGAAGCTTTGGATGTGTATGGTTCGAAGCAGCGTTTTGCTTTGATAGATTTAGGTGCTGCTCATACGGGCGTGATGCTGTTCCGTAACGGTATGCTGGAGCATGAAGTGATTCTGCCGTTGGGAAGTGCGTCCATAGAGCATGATATACAATGTGCTTTCCGTTTGGAAGGGATGCAACAGGCTAAGAAGATGAAACATACTTACGGAATGGCTGTCCGTTCGGCTTGTAAGAGCGGAAAGGTGCAGATTCCGGATTCCAATAAACAGATTGAAAGACGGGACTTGGCAAAAGTGATACAGTGTCGTCTGGAGGAGTTGCTGGAAGGGGCTTTGTACCAGCTTCAACAGTGGCGTTTTACGGATAGCGGGAATGAGATTCTGCTTTGCGGAGGGGGAAGCCGCATTCCGGGGACGGATGTGTTGTTGGCCAAGTTGTCCGGACAGCAGACCGGATATGCCAAAGCAAAAGGGGTACAGGCTCCGGATGAGGAGATTTTGCAGGTTCCGGCTTGTTTGGTGGCTTTGGGGTTGCTGTTGTGTGAACATTCTGAACCGGAGGAGGAGAAGGGCGGTTTGATGGGGTGGTTGTCCGGTTTGTTTAAGTAGGACAGCGGTTTTCGTTTTCCGGTTTAATTTATGGGAAAGGTAAAGGTTATAGATTTATGGACAATAATGATGAATTGTTAGCACTGAAGTTGCCTGTACAGCAGGAATCCATTATTAAGGTGATAGGAGTCGGCGGCGGTGGCAGTAATGCCGTGAACCACATGTGTCGTCAGGGGATTCACGGGGTGGAGTTTGTGGTTTGCAATACGGACATTCAGGCGTTGCGGCTGAGTCCGGTAAAGAACAGAATACAGCTCGGTAAGGAGCTGACGGAGGGGCGCGGAGCGGGGTGTGTGCCTGAACGTGGACGGCAGTCGGCGGTAGAGAGTATGGATTTTATCCGGAATTTGTTGTCGCATAAGACGAAAATGGCATTTATTACCGCCGGAATGGGGGGAGGGACCGGAACGGGAGCAGCTCCCGAAATTGCCCGCCAGGCAAAAGAGCTGGGGATATTGACGATCGGAATTGTGACCCTCCCGTTCAGTTTTGAAGGCAGGCGGAAAATGGAGCAGGCAATGGACGGCATAGACGAGTTGGAACAGTATGTGGATGCTTTGCTGATTATCAAAAATGATAAGTTGAAAGATATATATGGCGATTTGAAATTGTCGGAGGCTTTCGCTATGGCGGATAATGTGCTGACGATTGCTGCCAAGAGTATTGCCGAAATCATTACATTTAAGGGATATGTGAATGTGGATTTTGCCGATGTGGACGGGGTGATGCGCAATAGCGGTGTGGCTTTGATGGGGGCGGCGGAAGCTGCCGGTGAAAATAGGGCGATGCTGGCTTTAGAGGAGGCGTTGGTCTCTCCCTTACTCAACAGCCACGATATTCGTGGTGCTTCCAATATCTTGTTAAACATGCTTTATGGTACCAAGGAGGTGACGATGGACGAAATCACGCTGATTACGGAGAGTTTGCAGGAGCGGGTTGGCGGCGATGTGAATGTGATTTGGGGAGCGGGGAAGGATGAGACGTTGGAGGATAAGTTGCGGGTAGCGGTTATTGCCGTGGGCTTTAACCGTAATAGCAGTGCCGGAACCTATGCTACTGTCCCTATGGACAAGATGGTGTCGAAACCTGCGAAGCCGGAGGTTGTGTTTAAGGTGGAAGAGATGCCGGAGGAGTTGGAAATGGTGACGGTGAGTTCAGCCGAGTTGGAAGAGCAGGCACGTCAGAAGCGTCAGAAACAGGAGGAGCAGAAGCTCCGGAAACAGCAACGGGAGGAGCGGCAGTCGGAAGAAATACCGGAGAAGAAGCGTAAAGGCGTGAATGATATTCCGGATACGGACAGTTGGTTTAAACGCAAATTGGGCAATATCTTTAATGAAGAGTCCTGGGATACGGAAATGAAATAAAATCGGTTCCTCAACGTTATAATAAGTCGGTTATGATAGATGGATTGGTAAATTTTAATTTGGACGAGGTTTCTCCTACGATTATCAAGGTGATTGGTGTCGGCGGTGGCGGTGGTAATGCTGTGGAGTATATGTATTCGAAGGGGATTTGTGATGTGGATTTTGTGGTATGCAATACGGATGCCCAGATTCTGGAGAATAGTCCGGTGCCTGTGAAAATCCAGTTGGGCGTGGAACTGACGGAGGGACATGGAGCCGGGAATAATCCGGAAATCGGTGCAAAGTCGGCGGAGGAGAGTTTGGACGAGATTACCCGGATGCTGAAAAAGAATACCCGGATGGCGTTTATAACGGCTGCGATGGGGGGGGGCACGGGCACGGGCGCTGCTCCGGTGATTGCTAAGTTGGCTAAAGGAATGGGGATATTGACCGTGGGTATTGTGTCTATTCCGGCGCGCTTTGAAGGTCCGAAGCGGTTGAATCAGGCTCGGGAAGGCTTGAGACAGTTGAAGGATCATGTGGATTGCCTGATTGTGATTGACAATGAAAAAATTAAGCGGATATATGGGTCGCAAACTATTTCCGCGGCATTTGCCAAGGCGAATGATGTGCTGAATATTGCTGCGAAGGGAATAGCGGAGGTGATTACGTTGCCTGGATATATCAATGTGGATTTTGCCGATGTGAAGACGGTGATGACCGATAGCGGTGTGGCAATTATGGGTGCTGCTCAGGCTTCCGGAGAGGACCGGGCACGACGGGCTATAACTGAAGCGTTGGACAGTCCGTTGTTGAATAATAATGACATTCGCGGCGCTAAAAATATATTGCTGAATATTACTTCCGGTACGGATGAGGTGACGATGAACGAGATGACGGAGATTACCTCTATTATCATTCACCGAGTGGGGGATACGGCGGCAGTGATTTGGGGGGTGGGAACGGATGAGGCGTTGGGTGATGCGATTTCCGTGACGATTATTGCTACGGGCTTCCCGAAGGATGATATTGAAATATTGGATCAGCCTGCTGTGAGAAATGAGGAAAATGGTTTGTTGCTGAGTGCGGAGGAGGTGGTGGTGAAGCCGGAACTGACGCCTGCAGAGATTGAAGAGCTGATGAGGACGCCGGCGTTTGAAAGAAGGCGGAATGTAAGAATAGTTTAAAAAGTGTACGTGTCGGGTGCGTTGGCTGACTGTTTGTGGTAAATAATGGGAAGTGCCTCCGGAAGAAGTAATCCATGCCGGTGGCATTTTGTTTGTGCAAAGTGGAAAGGCGGGTGTAACGACACAATTAATGAATAAAATTGAATGGAAAAATTTAAAGAATTAGGTTTAGATGGGGAGATTCTGAAAGGAATAGCCGATTTGGGTTTTGAAACGCCGAGTCCGATACAGGAGAAGGTGATCCCTGTGATTTTGAGTGAAGAGAGCGATTTGGTCGCTTTGGCGCAAACAGGGACAGGAAAAACGGCGGCCTTCGGTTTGCCTTTGTTGCAGAAGTTGGAGACGGGGATGAATAAAATACAGGTGCTGATACTGAGTCCGACCCGTGAGTTGTGTGTGCAGATCGGGAATGATTTGAAAAATTATTCGAAATATTGTCCTGCAGTGCGGATTGCTTGTGTGTATGGAGGAACGGATATTCGGAAACAGATCCGGGAATTGGAAAAGGGAGTGCATATTTTGGTGGCTACTCCGGGACGTTTGTGCGATTTGATTAAGCGGGGGGCTGTGGATATTGATGCGGTGAAGGGGGTGGTGCTCGACGAGGCGGACGAGATGCTGAATATGGGATTTAAGGAGGATTTGAATTTTATCCTTGATGAGACGCCTGAAACCCGTAATACGTATCTGTTTTCGGCTACGATGCCCCGGGAAGTGGAGCGTATTGCCCGCAATTACCTGCATTCTCCCAAGGAGATTGCTGCCGGAAAGAAGAATCAGGGAGCCGATACGGTGCGGCATGAGTATTATCAGGTGAAAGCGAAGGATTGTTATGAAACGTTGCACCGGGTGATTGACTGCGCTCCCGATATGTATGCCATTATTTTTACGCGCACGAAGATGGATGCGCGTGATATTGCCCATAAGTTGCAGAAGGACGGTATCGACTGTGACGCTTTGCACGGTGATTTGGGGCAGAACCAGCGGGATGAGGTGATGGCACGTTTCCGCTCGAAGAGGTTGAAGGTGTTGGTGGCGACGGATGTGGCGGCGCGGGGATTGGATGTGGATAATCTGACGCATGTGATTAATTTTAATCTGCCTGAAGATGTGGAGAGCTATACGCATCGGAGCGGACGAACGGGACGTGCCGGACGTGAGGGCGTGTCGGTGGCGATTATCAATTCGAAAGAGAAAGGAAAACTGCGCCGCATAGAAGGGGTGTTGAAGAAGAAGTTTGAGTATAAAGAGGTGCCGGGAGGTAACGAGGTGTGTCGTGCTCAGTTGCTCTATTATGCTGATAAGATTTTAGCGGCGGAACAAAAGGAGACGCTTGAACCGTATCAGCAGGAATTGTTTGAAAAGTTCCGGGAGCTGACGAAGGAGGAGTTGATACAGAAGATGGTTTCGTACGAGTTTGGGCGGTTGCTGAAAAAATATGCAGGAGTGGCGGATCTCAATCTGACGGAGGATGAACGTCGTCAGGGAGGTGGGGAAGGCCGCCGGGGCGGACGTTCGGAGGAGTCGGAGCATGAGTTTACGACGTTTAGTGTGAATGTAGGCAAGGAGGATGGTTTTACCCCCCGTGACCTCATGACAATTATCAATGAAAATGCACCTCGTAAGGGCTTGGAAATCGGAAGTATCCGGATATTTGAGAGCAATACGAAGTTTGAAGTGGACGTTCGCGGTCTGAACGGTTTTGCCGGTTGTTTCCGCAATGTCAGTTTCAACGGCTTGCCTTTTACGGTGACGGAAGTGAAAGACCGTTATAGTCGTAATTCCAATGGCAAGAAACGCAATTCCACGGCTAATAACCGCTGGCGTAAAAGCGAAGGCGGCGGAAGGGCCCGTTTCGGCGAAAAGAAAAAGGGCGCCGGCGGCAAAAAGCGCAGAAAATAACAGATTTTAACTTATATGAAAATCCACTCTTTGAAGAGTGGATTTTTTTATATTTGAAGCTAAGTTGATTCCTTTGTAGTTATTAAATGAGTCTGATTTTAGAAAGATACAAGGGGGGGGGAAAATTGGTAAAATCTCTTTAAAACGTGTTTGGGAAACGGATATATTTGTGTTTTGTTTAACTGGATGAATCTTTTATCTTTGTGAGTGGTAATTTCAAAATGCAAGAGGATGGAGGTAAAGAAAGCGGAATTTGTTATGAGTAGTCCGGATGTGAAGAAGTGTCCGGCGCCAGACCGGCATGAGTATGCGTTTATCGGTCGGTCGAATGTCGGTAAGTCATCGTTGATCAATATGCTTGCCAATCGGAAGGATTTGGCAAAGACGGCGGCTAAGCCGGGAAAAACCCAGTTGATAAACCATTTTTTGATGAACGGGGAGTGGTATATGGTGGATTTGCCGGGGTATGGTTATGCCCGGACTTCGAAGTCGTCGCGAGGGACATTTGAAAAGCTGATACGGGATTATATTCTGAAACGGGAGAATTTGATTTGTTTGTTTGTGCTGGTGGACAGCCGGCATGAGCCGTTGCAGATAGACCTGGAGTTTATGGAGTGGCTGGGTGAGAACGGGGTGCCTTTTGTGATGGTGTTTACGAAGGCAGACAAACTGACGGCGACGCAGCGGGCCAAATGTATTGATGATTATCACCGGGTGATGCTGGATAGTTGGGAGACGACCCCATTGGCTTTTGTGACTTCTTCCGAAAAGCGGCTTGGTCGGGAAGAAGTGTTGGATTATATTGACGAATTGAATCATACGGTTCAGATATAGGAGGTGGGTTATGCGATTGGATGTATGCGGATGGTTGTCGGTTGTCTTGGTGTGTTGCTGTTTAGTGGCTCAAGCCCAGCAGAGAGAATGGAAAGAAAGTTATTATCCGGATGGAAAGCTGCGCTATAAGGGCTATTTTGTTGGGAATCATCCTGTTGGGGAAGTGACGCAGTATTATCCCTCGGGGCAAATGAAAGCCCGGCTCAATTATGACGGAGAGGAGATGACGGCCATAATTTATAGTAAAAACGGGGAGTTTACCTCTTCGGGGAAGTACTTGAACCGAAAGAAAACGGGGGTGTGGGAGTACCGAAAAGGGGAACGGTTGCTGACACAGGAGGAATATTGCGAAGATAAGTTGAGCGGGACATCGTTTAAATATTATGCCAATGGGAAGGTCGCGGAAAAAAAGACTTGGTCTGCGGGGGTGTTGTCCGGAGAGTGGAAGGTGTTTTATGATAACGGACAGTTGAAGTTTGAGACAGTGTTTGTTGCAGGCCAATTGCAGGGACCTTTGAAGGCATACAGTTATGAAGGGAAAAAGAGTGTGGAAGGGGAGTACCGGAATAATGTAAAGGAAGGTGTGTGGCGGTATTACGATGGTGAAGGTAAATTGATGCGGGAACGTTTGTATAAGGAGGGTGTTTCGGAGCGTCAGCAGGAGGATGATTTGGAGGAGAATGAGCAGATACGGCAGTTGGAGAATGATGTGAAAAAAATTGTTGACCCGGCTAATTTTACAGACGAGCCGGAAGTGTATCTTCAGATCATAGACAATTGACGGGATTATGGATTTTATTTCTTTGTTTGACTTAAATAACCGGGTGCGGCGGGTGTTGAAAGACCAGTTTGCCGAACCGCTTTGGATTACAGCAGAGATTGCCTCCGTGCTGGAAAACCGATCGGGACATTGTTATCTGGAGTTGGTGGATAAGTGTGAGGAGGAAGAGAATCCTGTAGCTGTAGCGAAGGGGACAATCTGGGCGTTTACTTATCGGATGTTAAAGCCTTATTTTGAGACTACGACGGGCAGACGACTGGAAAAAGGCATGAAGGTGCTGATACAGGCGGAGGTGGTGTTTCATGAGTTGTATGGTTTTTCACTGAATATAAAGGATATTGACCCGACGTTTACTATCGGGGATATTGAGCGGACAAGGCGGGAGATTATAGAGCAGCTGGAGCAGGAGGGAATCATTGATATGAACCAGAATCTGGAGATGCCTCTATTGCCTAAAAATGTTGCGGTCATTTCTTCTCCGACAGCAGCCGGATTGGGGGATTTTCTTGACCAGTTGCATAATAATTCCTATGGATATAAGTTTCATGTAAAGTTGTTTCCCGCAGTGATGCAGGGAGAGAAGACGACGGAGTCTGTGATTGCTGCTTTGGACCGGATTTATGAGTATGAGGAATTGTTTGATGTGGTAGTGATTATCCGGGGTGGGGGAGGACAGGCGGATCTGGGAAGTTTTGATTCGTACGACATGGCAGCCAATGTGGCGCAGTTCCCGCTGCCGGTGATTGCTGGTATCGGGCATGAACGGGATGAAACGATTGTTGACAGGGTGGCGTTTGTGCGGGTGAAAACACCCACGGCGGCAGCAGCTTTTCTCATAGAGAGATTTCAGGATTTTGAAGCGCGTATCGATGAGTTGAAGGAGGACTTTTGGGCGGGAGCTGATGTGTTGGTTGTGCGGGCAAAGAACCGTCAGCAGATGTTGGCTGTTGAGGTGAAACGTATGACTCAGCGAATGTTGGATAATCACATCAACCGATTGCGATTGTATTCCCATAAGTCGGGGCAGGCCGCCCGGTTGTTTGTGTTGAACTATCAGGGAAGGTTTGGTGCTATTGGTGTCCGGTTGAAGAACGGGGTGGAGTCGGGATTTAGTCGGAGTAGTTTGGCAATGCAGGGATATGTAGAAAGGATAAAACGGCAGTGTAGGATTCTGTTTGAAAAAGATCTGCATGTTTTGGAGTTGGCGGAAACGAAGGTGAAATATGTTGATCCGAAGAATGTGCTGGAAAGAGGGTATTCCATTACCCGCTTGAACGGCAAGGCGGTACGTTCGATAGAGTCAGTGAAAGTGGGGGATGTGCTGGAGACGTCGCTGGTTGACGGTTGGGTGAGGAGTGTGGTCGAAAAGGAAAATTATAAGTGTTTCAATAAAGATAGATCGGAATGAAAGAGAAATTGAGTTATAAGGAGGCTATGGCTGAAATAGAGCAAGTTGTAGCTTCTTTGGAAGAAAACAAGCTGGATGTGGATGAATTGGGGGTGAAAGTGAAGCGGGTGTCTGAGTTGCTTGCTTTTTGTAAAGCGAAGTTGCACGATACGGAGGAGGAAGTGGAGAATATTCTGAAAACGATGGAGGAGGAGTAGTTTATGAGGGAGGGGCTGATATTGTGTGCTTGTTGTTTATGGGGCATTGTTGCAGATGTGTGGGCACAGCCGAATGTCTCTTTGCAGCAATTGTTACAGTGTTCGGAATTGAAGCATGCGGTGGTAGGGATTTCTGTGAAATCGGTGAAGGATGGCCGAACAATTGTGGAGTATGAGGGTGATAAATCTTTACAGCCTGCTTCTGTGTGTAAAATACTGCCGACGGCATTGGCATTGAAGACGAAAGGGAGCGATTTTCGTTATATAACGAAGGTTATGACTACGGGGAAGATTGAGGATGGAATTTTACAGGGTGATGTTGTTATCCGGTCTCAAGGTGATCCATGTCCGGATTCCCGTTATTTCCGTGAGTATGTTTTTTTGGACCGTTTGGTAGAAATCATTCGGCAGCGGGGCATTCGGAAGATACAAGGGTATATAAGGGTTGAAGGTGGTGAACGTGCTGTGGTGCCAGGTTCTTGGTTGTGGGAGGATATTTCTAATTATTACGGTGCTGCTTATTTCCCATTCAATTATAGGGATAATACGTATTATTTAGGTTTCCGTACAGGACAAGCCGGAGAAAAGGCCGAGTTGTTGTTTGTGGAGCCGGAACAGCCGGGTATCAGTTTTGTGAGTGAGGTGGTTGCCGGAACAGGAAATGTGGATGATGCCTGGATATTTGGGGGACCATATAGCCGAGTGATGAATGTGGTGGGGAGTTTGCCTAAGAAACGACAACTTTATCGTATTAAAGGAGCGATGCATCATCCAGTGTCATGTTTTTTGAAAGAGCTGGAGGAGAAGTTGAAAAAGTGTGATATTGTGCTGGAGAAGGAATTGCTGCCTGTGGCTGAGGAGAAGGAATTGGCTGTTTTTACTTCGCCGGAGTTGAAAGAGATTGTGCGGATAACCAACAAAAAGAGTGTCAATTTGTTTGCGGAAGCGTTAGGAAATTTGGTAACAGTAGGGGATTTCCCTGTTCGTTGTTGTTCTATGCTGCATGAAATAGGTATGGATACGTCCGGAATCGTGTTGCGGGATGCTTGTGGATTGTCGGTTGTGAATACTGTCCCAGCTGCTGTGTTTAGTGATTTTTTACTTTGGGCTTATAAAGAGTTAGGATGGGATTTTGTTGCTTCTTTACCTTTGGCTGGTACCGATGCTGGTCTGAATGCTTATCTTGCCGCCGATCCGGTATTAAAAAATAAGTTGCGGGCTAAGACAGGCTCTTTTACCGGAGTGCGCTGTTTGTCTGGTTATCTCACAAAGAAGAATGGTGAAGTGCTTGTTTTTACTGTGCTTGTTAATCATTTTATTTGTTCTCCTGTGCTGCTTCAAAAAAGAATCGGTAGTTTTCTTGCCACGCTTGTTTGATGAAGTATAAAAAAAGAGTGCCCGATTTTTGAGCACTCTTTTCAATTCTGGTAAAGAATTTTATTTTACTTCCTCGAAATCAACATCGGTTACTTCCTGGTCTTTGCTTCCGTTGGGTTGTCCGGTGTTCGGAGTACCTTGGGGGCCTTGCTGTGTACCGCCTTGCTGTTGTTGTGCTTGGGCGTTGTACATTTCCTGTGAAGCTGCCTGAAATACGCTGTTCAGCTTGTCGATGGCACTGTTGATTCGTTCAACTTCCTGGGCTTTATGTGCTTCTTTCAGTTCCTGTAAAGCGGCTTCAATAGGCTGTTTTTTGTCAGCAGGCAGTTTGTCGCCGAATTCTTTCAGTTGTTTTTCTGTCTGAAAAATCATGGAGTCGGCTTTGTTGATGGTGTCGATCCGTTCTTTTTCTTTTCTGTCGGCTTCTGCGTTGGCGGTTGCTTCATCTTTCATCCGTTTGATGTCGGCATCTGAAAGACCAGAAGAAGCTTCGATTCGGATGGATTGTTCTTTGCCGGTGGCTTTGTCTTTAGCCGATACGTTCAAAATACCGTTGGCATCGATGTCGAAAGTTACTTCAATCTGGGGAACTCCACGTGGGGCGGGCGGAATGCTGTCTAAATGGAAACGACCGATGGTCTTATTGTCTCTTGCCATAGGACGCTCGCCTTGTAAGATGTGGATTTCAACAGAAGGCTGGTTGTCCGCAGCGGTTGAGAAGACTTCCGATTTTTTGGTCGGGATAGTCGTGTTGGATTCAATTAGTTTGGTCATGACACCTCCTAAGGTTTCGATACCTAGGGATAGTGGTGTTACGTCCAGCAATAGTACGTCTTTTACTTCTCCTGTTAAGACACCGCCTTGAATAGCAGCACCGATAGCAACTACTTCATCCGGGTTTACTCCCTTAGAAGGAGTTTTGCCAAAGAATTCTTCTACTTTTTTCTGAACAGCTGGAATACGGGTAGAGCCTCCTACTAAGATTACTTCGTCAATCTGTGAAGCCTGTAGGTTGGCATCTTGCAAAGCTTTTCTGCAAGGTTCGATGGTTCTTTCCACCAAGTGATAGGTCAGTTGGTCAAACTGGGCTTTGGTTAAGGTGCGTACCAAGTGTTTGGGAATACCGTTTACGGGGAAGATGTACGGCAGGTTGATTTCGGTTGTTGTAGAGCTGGATAGTTCGATTTTGGCTTTTTCAGCAGCCTCTTTCAACCGTTGATGTGCCATAGCGTCTTGACGGATATCCACGCCTTCGTCTTTTTGGAATTCGTCGGCGAGCCAGTTGATGATTACGTCGTCGAAGTCGTCACCTCCTAAATGAGTATCTCCATTGGTGGATTTTACTTCAAATACACCGTCGCCCAATTCCAGGATGGATATGTCAAACGTACCTCCACCCAAGTCGAAGACAGCGATTTTCATGTCTCTGTCTTTTTTATCCAATCCGTATGCCAAAGCGGCAGCTGTCGGTTCGTTGATTATTCGCTTCACTGTTAACCCGGCAATTTCTCCGGCTTCTTTAGTCGCCTGACGCTGGGAATCGTTAAAATAAGCCGGAACGGTGATGACAGCTTCGGAAACTTCTTGTCCCAGGTAATCTTCTGCGGTTTTTTTCATCTTTTGAAGTATCATGGCAGAGATTTCCTGCGGAGAATATTTGCGGTCGTCAATTACTACACGGGGGGTATTATTGTCTCCTTTGACTACTTCATAGGGGACGCGTTTTATTTCGTTACTTACCTGATCAAAGGTTTCACCCATGAAACGTTTGATGGAGTAAACGGTTTTTTTCGGGTTTGTGATGGCCTGACGTTTTGCCGGATCGCCGACTTTCCGTTCGCCGTTTTCTACAAATGCAACAATGGAGGGCGTGGTACGCCGTCCTTCACTGTTTGGTATTACCACGGGCTCGTTGCCTTCCATAACGGCTACACAAGAGTTTGTGGTTCCTAAGTCAATTCCAATTATTTTTCCCATAATGTTTTATATTTTATTTCGTTTATATTATTCGTTTTCTGCTGTCTGAAAGTTTTCTGCCAGACACGTTTATCTTTTATCAAATGGTGTGCCATCTTCTAAAGCTGGGTATTTTTTTGTAAAAATGGCGGATTTTTTCTCAGGAGAATTGGTGAAATGTCATGTTTTATGACAGAACGGCAGAATGCATGGGTGTGAATCGGATGTTGGGGTGGGATATCCAAAGAGTTTTAGAAAGTGAAATGTACCTTTTTGTAGGAAGCAGATGATGTTAAATGTGGTGCTGTCCATTTATGTATCAAAGTATTTGGCAATAAGAATGCTTGTGTTGATGTGCTTATACGAAAAGTGTTCCAAGGATTGGAATTATGCTATTGGGGGTAATGTGTAGGTTAATCGTTATCGATTGATACATAGCTTGTTTTGATAGAAGAAATGAACGATGCCTTGATGGTGGACTGATTTCCGATGTCTTTCTTCATTTAGTGGTTGATGTAAGACGATTTCCGGGCGTTTGAACTGGAGTGTCAGAATAAAGCGAATGAGGCTTTGGTGGCGTTGAAGAAAATGCAGGGACAAAAGTGGTATTTATACCCAATTTTAGTATGCTGAAATACTTTAATTTTGCATGTTGTTAAGTAATGTGTTGAATTGAAGACCTTTGAAATGACCGATTATGTTCTGGAGTCCCGTTGCTGCGGGACTAAGTTTAAGGATGGTGATTGGGCATTGGATTGCCCGAAACAGGACGGTGCTGCACTGATATTTGCTCAGTATGCTAAACAGCAGTTGGAAGTGAAAGAGTATCTGCCCGGATTGTATAAATTTTCGGATTGGTTGCCTATTTGCCGGATGTTGGAAGGTTCCGGAGCGCCTGTAACTTATAAGAGTATAGGGTTGGCACAGGCATTGGGGTTGACGAATCTCTATATTACTTTTAACGGATATTGGCCGGAAAAAGGAGCTTTAATGATGACTGGAGCTTTTAAGGAGTGTGAAGCCTATTCTGTGTGTGCCCGTATTAATCAGAATGAAAATAAGGTTATGGTTGTGGCTTCGGCGGGAAATACGGCAAGGGCTTTTGCTCGTGTTTGTTCGAAGAATAAAATACCCCTTTTGCTTTGTGTTCCGGAGGATTGTATGGATGCAATGTGGTCAGCTGAGCCTCTGGATGATTGTGTGAAGGTTGTGGCAACCGCTGCTGGTAGTGATTATTTCGATGCTATCCGTCTTTCCAATGTTGTATGTGAGCTGGATGGATTTTATCCGGAAGGTGGGGCCAAGAATGTAGCCCGTCGCGATGGAATGGGGACGACAGTGTTGTCGGCAGTGACCACAATTGGACGTATTCCTGATTATTATTTTCAGGCTGTGGGGAGCGGAACCGGAGCTATTGCAGCTTGGGAGGCAAATAAGCGTTTTTTGGCGGATGGACGTTACGGGGAACATCTGATGAAGTTGATGGTGTCGCAAAATATTCCTTTTACTCCAATATATGATGCTTGGAGAGCTCATTCCCGGGAGTTGTTGCCGTGTAATGCCGATGTGGCACGCAAGCAGGCCGAAGAGATTTGTGCGAAAGTGCTTTCTAATCGTAAACCACCATATTCTGTAAAGGGCGGGCTTTTTGATGCTTTAATGGAAACCCGCGGAGATGTATTGGCGGTGACGAATGAGGAGGCTAAAGCGGCAGCAGACTTGTTTTGCCGTCTGGAAGGCTCGGATATAGAACCGGCAGCCGGAGTGACTACTGCATCTTTGATTCAAGCAGTGAAGGAGGGGAAAGTAGCCAAGAATTCTGTCATTATGTTGAATATCACCGGAGGAGGGGTTCAACGGTTCAGGAATGAAAATAGACTGGTGTACAAAGATCCGGATTATATTTTTCCTATTGATGCGGAACCGGATTTGATAAAAAAGGTGATAACTGATTTGTTTTAATAGATTTAGATAAAAGGAATGAAAAGGTGTGTCAAACGATGCGCCTTTTATTTTTTTAGGGCATTGATGTATATTTGTAAACTTTTTCTACGTATAAACAGGTAATTTGGAAGAAAATGATTATGTCGAAATTGTATAAATTGAAAAAGTTTTTTTCTCTGGGGTATTATTATGCTATTCTTAGGAAAGATTGGCGGGGGGTGGCTTTATTTCGCGGTTTGCTTCTCCGGGGAATGGCAATACTTGTGATTTCTGTAAATCGGTTTGTTGGGGATGCTTGTATGGTTTCGGCTTCAGCTTTGACGTTTTATTCAGTTTTGTCTTTTATCCCGATAGTTGCTTTGGTTTTAGGAATAGCTAAAGGTTTTGGCGTGGGGAAAGTTTTGGAACAACAGATTCGTGAACAGACTTTTACCGATCCGCAGGTTATGGATTTTGTTGTACAATTTGCCAATCATGCGTTGGAAAATACGAAAGGCGGACTTATTACAGGTTTGGGAATCATGATTTTGCTTTGGTCTGTTATCAAAGTGTTAGGTAATACGGAGTTGGCGATGAATCGGATATGGGGTATCAAAAGAGGCCGGAAATTGACCCGAAAATTTTCAGATTATCTTTCTGTTATGTTTATTGCTCCGATCTTGCTGACTCTGATCAGCGGTATAAATGTATTTCTGACCTCTAATTTACAGACAATAGCAGTGGAAGAAGGTTTTTTGCGTTACGCCAGTTCGTTAATCATCTGGCTGGTGAATGTTCTACCTTATTTGTTGGTGTGGTTTTTGTTTGTTTTTCTTTATATGTATATGCCAGCTACACCTGTCAAATTTAAGTATGCCATATTGGCGGGGATTATAGCAGGAACGGTTTACCAGGTGATGCAATGGTTTTATATTCGCTTTCAGATAGGGGTGAGTTCGTATAATGCAATTTATGGGAGTTTGGCTGCTTTGCCGCTTTTGCTTGTTTGGTTGCAATTGAGTTGGAGTATTGTTTTGTGGGGAACGGAATTGTGTTATATTTTCCGGAATCGTCATTGTATGTATCTGAATTCGCTGGATCGTGAAAGCCGCTGGATTGAGAATGTGGGGCAAGCGGTAAAAATATTGAAGTATATTTCGGATGAATATATGCAGAATAAAGGAGGGGTAACTTTGGGACAAATCAGTAAGAAGCTGAAAATAAGTACAAGTAAATTGCAGATTGTGCTTCATGAACTGGTGGAGAAGTCGGTGTTAGCAGGGTGGAGAGAGGATGATGATATTGTGTATTTACCTTTAAGGGATTTACATCAGTTATCAATGGCGGATGTTATCAACCGTTTGGCCAATGTGGATACTCAAATGGAAAAAGGTTGGGGAAGGCGGTATGCAGATGCTATAGAAAAGGAGTTCGGTCACGATAAGTTTGCTTAATTCTGTAAGTTAAAGTCGGAGGGGCGTAAGTTTATTTTTTGGTTATTAGGAATAATGTAAGTATATTGGACTCAAATTAGATTGTATTATGCGGAAAAAAATAGAGTTAGAGTATATTTTTTCATCATCCGTAAAAGTTCTTTTTTCCAGATTGAGTACACCTGCCGGTTTGTCTGAGTGGTTTGCGGATGATGTATTTCAAAAAGAGAATCATTTTGTATTTGTATGGAATGCTACGGAGCATACAGCAATCTTGAAAGACAGTAAATCCAATTCTTTTGTCCGTTTCCAATGGGAAGACCGTCTACATGAAGATGAATATTTTGAGTTTAACATTCGTGTTGAACCGCTGACTCAGGATGTAGCCCTGATTATCACAGATTTTACTGATGAGGAGGATGAAGAGGATTCGGTGGAGTTGTGGAATAAGCAAATGGATATGTTACACCGTACTTTGGGAGCCTGAAGGAAACACATACTGAAGTGGTAGCTAAGCTTTGACTGCTTTGACTTTCCCGACTTTTTATCTACATTTGTGGCGGTTTAATAAGATGGTTTGCAGATGAAAAAACTATATATTTTCATGTTGAAAAGCTTTGCCGGGCCATTTATCGCTACATTTTTTATCAGTATGTTCGTATTACTCATGCAGATGTTATGGCGGTATATTGATGAACTGGTGGGAAAGGGACTTGATTTTTCAGTCATTGTGGAGTTGTTATTTTATTTCTCTCTTTCTTTGGTTCCGATGGCTCTTCCGTTGGCAGTATTGCTTTCTTCCATCATGACTTTTGGTACGTTAGGGGAGAATTATGAATTGATCGCCTTAAAGTCTGCGGGAATTTCTTTGTACCGTATTATGTATCCTTTGATTGTATTGATTGTCTGTTTGTCTGTTTTCACTTTCTTTTTTTCAAATAACATTCTTCCCATTGCTAATATGCGTGCCGGTAATCTGTTGTATGATATAAAAAGGCATAAGCCGGAATTGTCTTTTAAAGAAGGGGTGTTTACCAATGATCTGGAGGGTTATAGTATAAAGATTGACAGGATTGATAAAAGTACGGGGATGATGTATAATATGCTGATTTATAATCATAGAGATGTCCCTGGCAATTATGAGGTGACCCGAGCGGATTCTGGTATGATGGTTAATAATCCGAATAGTACGTATATGGAGTTGGTATTGTTTAATGGTAATACGTATACGGATGAAAGCATGAAGCCTAATGGCAGAAGAACGTTCCCTTTCAGACGTCTGAAATTTGACAAACAATCAGTGTTGATAGAGCTTCCTGGTAATGAATTTAAACGGCGGGATGAAGATTTTATTACGGCCATAATGTTGAATCTGAAACAGCTTAATTATACCATTGATTCTTTGCAGAACAAACTGGATACCCGGAAAAGAGAAGAAACAACGCATATGTTGAAAGTGAATTACGAAAAGAACCGTAGTTCTAATCCTCAGCGGGATAGTCTTTTGCGCTTGGAGACGCTTGGAATGAAAGGAAATGCGGATTCTTTGTATCGGGAGTTGGAACCAGAAGAGAGAAAAAGGGCTATGGAAAATGCCTTACAATATGCCAGGGATGTGAGTACCAATATGGCAAAGGATATGAATTTTTATAAGAGGCAGGGTGACCAGATCCGGAAGAATCAGTTGGAGTGGCATAAGAAATTTACTTTGCCGTTTGCTTGTCTGATTTTCTTTTTTATCGGTGCGCCTTTGGGAGGGATTATTAGAAAAGGAGGGTTGGGAATGCCAGTCGTTGTCTCCATATTGCTTTTTATTATTTATTATGTGATATCTATGATGGGGCAGAGGGCGGCGAAGGAAGCGGTGCTTCCGATGTGGTTCGGGAGTTGGTTGTCTTCCTTGATATTACTGCCGTTGGGGGTATTGCTAACTTATAAGTCTGTGACTGATTCGGAAATTATGAATGGAGAGGCTTATGTGAATTTCTTTAAGAAAATAGGCGCCCTTTTAAAAAAGAAACAGAATGCAAAAGCATAGATTGAGAATTGTATATATGGGGACGCCTGATTTTGCTGTTCTTCCATTAAAGAAAATCGTTGAGGCTGGGTTTGATGTAGTGGGTGTTGTCACCAATCCGGATAAACCTGCCGGGCGGGGTCAGAAGATACAGGCGTCTTCTGTGAAAAAATATGCTTTGGAGCAAGGTATTCCTTTGTTACAGCCGGAGAAATTCCGGGATGAAGTTTTTTTGCAGAATCTGGCGGCTTGGAAGGCAGATTTGCAATTGGTTGTTGCTTTCAAAATGCTGCCGGAAGTGGTTTGGGCGATGCCTCCTTTAGGAACCATTAATTTGCATGCCTCTCTTTTACCGGACTATCGAGGTGCTGCTCCGATAAACTGGGCTGTAATGAATGGGGAAACTTGTTCGGGGGTATCTACTTTTTTGCTGAGTCATGAAATAGATACAGGAAAAGTTATTTTTCAAGAGAAGGTGGCTATCCTAGAAGAGATGACTGCCGGAGATTTGCATGATTTGTTGATGGAAAGAGGTGCAGAATTGCTGGTAAAAACGGTGGATGCTGTGGAAAGGAATGACTATCCGTTAGTAGAACAGTCTTATTTATTAGGTGGACGAGAACCTAAAATGGCACCAAAGATTTTCAGAGAAGATATGAAAATTGATTGGACTACAGATGTTGAAACTGTATATAATCATATACGGGGATTGGCTCCCTATCCGGCAGCTTGGACAGAATTGGAGCATATAGAGACAGGGGAGGTGTTGACAGTGAAAATTACTTCAGTTTGCAAAGGTGTGAAAAAGTTGGAAGGAGTATCGGGGGAAATATATACGGATGGTAGAGTATGGGAAGTGGGTGTTTCAAACGGACGAATTCGTCTGGAAGAGGTGCAGTTTTCCGGGAAGAAAAGAATGAAAACAGAAGATTGTTTAAGAGGATTCAAGCTGGATGAATATCGAATTAAAATGTAATTTCCCTCAGTGTTATTCTTTTTGTGTGGTGTTTTTATATTTGATTTATAGCGAATTGAGTTTTTGTGATGAGATTTTTCAAAAAAAATATTACAAGAAAATTTGGATATTTGCAGATGGTTGTGTTATCTTTGCAC
>CAJURM010000010.1 GCA_910589025.1 uncultured Odoribacter sp.
ACTGCCCGCAAGGGTGGGAGAGTAGGTAGATGCCGAATTTTGAAAAGAGTCACTCCAAAAAGTGACTCTTTTTATGGCGAGGTAGCTCAGCTGGTTAGAGCGCATGATTCATAATCATGAGGTCGGCGGTTCAAGCCCGCCTCTCGCTACAATTAGAGCGGTTAAATCAGCTAGATTGCAAGATTTAATCGCTTTTTTTATTTCTCTTTTGCTGATTCCGAGGTGATCTTTTTGAATTTTTCGATTATATCATTTGAATCTTTCTTATTTTCCTATTTTACACAATATAAGTTTCTTTAATGATAGCTATTCAACCAATTGCCGTATAGCTACGTTTAATCATACAGGAAAGTATATGTTGTCATATGAGAATGGATTTATTTTCTTTTGATCGCAGGATATAATTAAAGATAGAAGAATATGGAAACGAAAAGTAAAAGTCAGAAAGTGAATTCTAAGATGAATAGTGGTAAATTCAGAGAGTTTTTTGTTGATCAGTTGAAAGATGTTTATTGGGCGGAACATGCTTTGGCAGAAGCATTACCGGAGATGGCGGAGGCTGCTACCTGTGGGGCTCTGGCTAAGGCTTTTCAGAAGCATAAAAAGGAGACGGAAGGACAAATTCGGATATTGGAGCAGGTGTTTGAGCTCATGGGAGAGAAAGCGGAAGGGAAGAAATGCGATGCTATGGCAGGACTGATTAAGGAGGCTAAAAGCATGATTAAAGATACAGAGGATGACACTTTTACTCGTGATGCCGGATTGGTATTGGCTGCACAAAAATCAGAACATTATGAAATTGCTTCTTACGGAACACTCGTTGAGTTTGCGCAACAGATGGGTGAACTGAAGGTGGCTAAGTTGTTGCAGAAGATTCTGGACGAGGAGAAAAAAACGGATGTTTCTTTGACTATGTTGTCGGAAGATGGCGTAAATGAGGGGGCTGTGAAAGAATAATGCTTCTTGTATATTGTTTATTGGGGGGGAAAAGAGTGTTTTTACCATATAAAATTGCACTGGCGGAGACTAAAATGTTTCCGTCAGTGACTTTATTGATGATATTTGTCTCCCAAGGTGCGTGTTATAAAAATGCTCCTAAAAGCGTTCCGTTGTCGTTGATACATTGGTGTTGATAAAACCATTTATGTGGGCAACAGGTAAATATTTTATCTTGGGAAGTTCCTATCAAGGAACTGATTTGTCCATAGAAATTGAAGCGGGATGTGTTCCTGTACAAGATTATGTATCAAAAGAATAAGACAATGATATTGTTTTTTGATCCGACGTATGTTTATGTCGGAATCGGCGAGAGTATGCCGCAGTATAAAATGACCAAAGCGGAAATTATCCGGGTGAATTAAATTGGGGTGTAATTTTAAACAGTCGATTGAAGTCGAGTTTCAGGACGGCGAAGCCTTTTTCTATGGCGGAGAGGTGGGTGGGAATTTCCCGGTTGATGTAATCGCGGTTGGATTCCAACAGTTTCACTTTCCAACCGTTTTCTTTTTTGTCTTTGAGTTCAAAATACATGTCGTTGGAGTATTTGAGGGTGAGTCGGTTGGTGGCGGGGGTGATGCCCGTGACATAGAGTATTCCGTCTATTGGGCAGTTTTTCATGTTTACAGTCAGGGTGAAGTCTTCGGGATCGCGTTGTTCCGCATAGAGTGTGTGCATGACGCGGGTGGCAGCCATGATGCCTAAAGCTAAGCCGGGACAAATGTGTCCGTGAAATTGGGCGGTGTGCAATAAAAGTTCCGTAGTGTTGTGCTCCATGATGTTTCGGATAATGTCGATGCGGGGGGATTCTTTGAGAATCGAGTGATGGATGGCGGTTTGGTCGAAGACGGAGGTGTCGCAGTGTTTGATGTCGAAGACGGGGGAGCCGTTGAGGGCGTCGGCCCCTGTTACGTAGAGAGTGTTTCCTTCGCGTTGCAGCAGTTTTACGGTGGTGACGCCGATGTGATTGGGGCGTTGGGGGGAGCGGGTAGCAAAGATGCCTTTTGTTTCTCCGGTACGGATGTGGGTGGTTAGTTCTGTTCTTTCTTCTTGGTGAAAAGAAAAAAGGAGGTCGATGTATTCGCATTGTTCGATGTCACGTAATCCTTCCGTGTAAGGAGGGAGGATTTCGATTCGGGAAGTTTCTTTTTTGATAAGTTCCGGGGTTTGGCTGTCGGAACAGGTGTTATGTACAAAGCCGATGGGGGTTATTGTAATCATAAATGTGTCAATTAAAAAGTGTATTATGGTTTAAAGTTTTATCAGTAGTTATTTCGGAATAACATAGATGCGGTTGTTGTGGTGTAGGATGTCTACTTGTGTATCGTAAAGGGTTTGTATGTTTTCGGGGGTGTAGACGGAGTCTCTGCCCGAGGCGAATAGTTCTCCCAGTTTCAGCATGAGCGCTTTGTTGCAGAAGCGTGCGGCCATGTTGATGTCGTGGATGGTGAGAATGATTGTCATGCCTTCTTCGGTGAGTTGTTGCAGTAGTTTCATGACCTGCATCTGTTTGTTGATGTCTAGATTGGCAATGGGTTCGTCCAGGAGCAGGATTTTGGGCTGTTGGGCTAATGCGCGAGCAATAAAGACGCGTTGTTGTTGTCCTCCACTAAGAGTGTTGAGATTTCGCATAGCGATTTTTTCCAGTTCGAGACGGTTTAACAGTTGGGTTACGGTTTCTAAGTCTTGTGGGGTGGGGGTGTGGCGAATGTAGGGTTTTCTGCCCAGCAGGACGGTGTCGAAGACGTTGAGCCCGGGGATGTATTCTTCTGTTTGGGGAATATAGGCGATGATGCGCGACAGGTAGTTCGTAGCAAATGATTGGATGGGGGTATTGTCGATCATGATACTGCCTGTCTTGATTTTGAGAATGCGGTTAAGGCATTTCAGCAAGGTGCTTTTCCCGGAACCATTTTGTCCGACAATTGCTAGTATGTCACCTTCGTGTGTGTGGAAAGTGATGTTTTGGAGTGCGGGTGTCCCGTTTTTGTATGCAAAAGATATATTATTTACGTGTAGTTTCATATCGTTTTTTTACGGATTAAGAGGAAAAGGAATAAGGGTACTCCGATGAAGGATGTGAGTATGCCTACTGGCAGAATGACGGGGGCAATGATGGCACGGGCAACGGTATCGCAGAGCAGGAGAAACATGCTGCCGAAGGTTGCGGAACCGAGGATCAGAAATTCTTCGTTGGCTCCGGTAAATTTTTGAACGATGTGGGGGACAACGAGCCCAACAAAGGCTATGACTCCGAAAAAGGAGACTGCTACGGCAGTGCATAGGGAGGTTATAACCATACTGATGATGCGGGTATGTTGTGGGGTGACTCCGATGCTTTTGGCGTAGTCATCTCCGGCGCTCAGTGCTTTGTAGTCCCAGCGTTTGAGGTAGAAGTAGACAATTGCAGGGAGGGTTACGATACTTAAACTTATCAGTTTGTTCCAATCGCTTCTTCCCAGGTCTCCGAAGTTCCAAAATACGATAGAGGCTAATTGTATGTTGTCGGCGAGGTATTGTATGACAGCGATTCCAGCGCCGAATAGGGCATTGATGATGATTCCAGAGAGTACGATTGTTTCAACGGAGGCTTGTTTTAGCCGGATGATGAAAAGGATAATGGTTAGTCCGATCAAACTGCCGACAAATGCCGATAGGGTAATGGAATAGGGGGTGATTAGAGAAAATGGAGCGTAGCCGGAGAATACGATGCCGCATGCTGCACCGCATGCTGCGGCGTTAGAGATGCCTAGGGTGTAGGGAGATGCTAGTGGGTTGCGCAGTACGATTTGCATAACGGCTCCGGATAGGGAGAGAAGTGCCCCGGTGAGAGTGGCGCCTATGATGCGTGGCAGGCGGATGTTGAAGATTATTTGCCGGGTGAGTTCCATACCTTCGCCTTGTATTAGTTGTAGAATTTCTTCATACCCGATACTGTGGGAACCTGTCATCAGAGCTATGAAGCAGAGTAGGGTTAGGAGTAGGAAGGTGATGAGGATGAAGCGTCGTTTGCCGGAGCGGTATTTTTTATATAGAGTAATCGTATCGGAGTGCATGTTTTCTGTTTTAGTGGATTTTGTTGAATAGGTTCCGGTAGTTTCCCCAATGGTGGGTTAGTTGCTCGGTGATGGGATGTCCCACAAAACGGGTCAGTATTTCATCGGCTTTGTCGGGTATGGAAATGTCGAGAAATTGTTCGGGATAGAGTATTTTACCTGCGTACCAGGCATTAATGAGCATGATTTCAAAATTGGCATGGTGATTGTTGTAAGGCCAAAGCGTGTAAATCCGGCGGTTCCGATAGGCGGATAGCAGGCTGTTAAGTTTTTTTTGTTTGCGAAGGTCTTCTTTGACGAGAGGCAGGCCTCCTGTGTCGATGAATATGATTTCTGGATCCCATTCAAAGAGTTGCTCCCGGTCAATATAGGTCCCATTTATGGGAGATATATAGGTTGAGTCGATGCAGGATGCGACGTTGTCGGCGCCGATAAATTGGAAAGCGGCATAATAGGGATCGGTGGAGGTAATGCCTTTTTGTCCCCGGTACGAAATGCCACCGACGTAAGTTTTTGGGGTATGGGTGCTGGAAGTCGTGCGTTGGCGTAATTCTGCAATTTGTTCATCAATGAATTGAATGAGTGAGTCGGTATGGCGTTCGGTGTGAAGAACTTGTGCGATTTGTCGGAGTGATTGATAGAAGCAGGGACGGTTTCTGTGGAGGTCGCCGTATTCGATGGTAAATACCGGAATGTTGGTGCGTGTTTGTAACGCATCGGCATCTTCCACGGTGGTGGCGGACATAAAAATAACATCGGGACATACGGTTAGGATGAGTTCTGCATCGCCACCCATGCTAGGGCCGATAATGGGTTTGCGTGCCAGTTCCGGATGGGCAAGGATATGGGTATATTCGTTTGGGCGGCATTCCTGTTCTTCTACTCCGCAGATGAACGGGACGCCTCCTGCGTAGGTTACTAACCGGATGGCAGATGCCCGGATACATACAATCCGTTGAATGCTGTCTTGCAGTACAACTTTTCTGCCCAAGGCGTCGGTTATGGAGCGAGTGCGGGGTTGAGTATTGCGGTTTTGGGGTTGGCAGGCGTAACAGAGCAGTAAGCCGCAGAGGATGACAAGGAGTTTCATAGAGAGTAAAATGTTTTTAGTCTTGGTTGATATTTACTGCCAGTTTGAGGTTTGCAATGCGTCCGGTGGAGCGATACTCTTTGGTATTCATGTGCCGATTGTTAAAGAGATTGATAATTTCTCCGCTTATATATAGTTTGTTCTGGAAAAAACGTTTGGACAGTTGCATGTCCCAAACGGAAAAGCCGGCAATGGAAGAGGAGTTGTCTTCTGTTGTGTATTGCTTGGTTTTATAGAGCCCCCGGACCATGATGCTCATGCTTTTTCCTGTCCAGAGTATGTATCCTTTCAGTTGGTGTTTGGGGGCATAGGTCAGAATTTTGTCATTTAGTTCTGGGTTTTTACTAAAGTTTTTGATTTTGGCGTGGTTGTATGAGTAATTGAGATTTATTTTCAGACTTTGGAATGGCATGTAATCCACATCGCTTTCCAGCCCTTGAACTTCAACTTCGGAAATGTTCTGGCGTTGGTAAATGTCCCGTTTGCCCCATAGTTTTTCTCCCGTGGCAACATAGTAAAGAAAGTCTTTCCCGCAGGCATAATAGAGGGATGGGGAGACTGACAGAGGGGGCAAGAGTCTGAATTTTCCACCTATTTCGTAGTTGTTGATTTTTTCGGGGCCTAATTCCGGGTTGGCAATTTTGGGACCCACCCACATCCAGCCTGATCGGCAGAGGTCGTCAAGGATCGAGGCTCGGAATCCTTGCGAGTAGGAAATATAGGTCGAAATGTTTTGGGTGGGATTATAGCGTAAGGCCGCACGAGGAGAAAAGTTGTCCCAGCGGTTATTGGGGAGCGGACCGTTGTAAGTGTTGAAATCTGTGACGTTTTCGCCTTTTGCCTCAAACGAGCCTTTGTGAAAGAAGGCGTTGTCGTAACGTAGTGCTAATTGTAACCACAGTCTTTCTTTCCAAAAGGTTATTTCGTCTTGGATGAATACGGAGACAAAATTCATGGTGCCGCGGTTAAGTACTTGATCGGGAGATGTGACATAATAATCCCCGCCGTCAATGCTTCCGTGTTTAAATTCTCCTCCTATGCTTAAATCGTTGTGTTTGTCGTTAAGACGTACGTGTAATATACTCCCCCAGTCGTCCCTGTCGGATTTAACGTCAAACCGTTGGTAGGTGTTTCGGGTGATGCGTTCATCGAGTTTGAAATAGTTCTGTCTTTGAAAATAACAAGCCAGTTGGTAAGAAAAGGTATTTTTCCTGCCATGGAAGCGGGTTTGTATGCGGTGGTGGTTGAAATGGCGATATTCACCTTCGGGGGCTTCAATCTTTTCACCTTCTCCCCGTTTGTCCTGATAGAGATCATAGGCTATTTCGATATTAAACAATGAGATTGGTGTGTACAGAATTTTGGAGTAAATACCTCCTTCTTTCATGAAACGGGCGATGCTGTAATCGGGATCTGTACGCAAGCTGTCCGGTATGTTGTTGAAGCCGTTTGTCTGGTTGTAATAGCCGGAAATGAAGAGAGCGAATTGATTGTTTATCCGACTGGAAAAGCCCAGACTGGTTTTCCATGTACATAGGCTTCCGTAAGAGGCGGATGCATTTATAGAGAGCGGCGAGAGAGGTGTCTTACTAATGATATTGATCACTCCTCCCATAGCGTTGTTTCCATAGAGTGAGGAGCCGGGGCCTTTAAAAACCTCTATGCGTTGGACATTGTCGATGTGAATACTGTTCCAGTTGACAGAACCTTCGTCGGATGTGTTGAGTGGAATGCCGTCAAACAGAACGAGGGTACGGCCCTGTTCATCTCCGGCCAAACCGCGGATACTTACGTTTGAGTGCATGTTGCTTAGCCCGTCGCTGCGGGTAGTATTTACACCCGATAGCATCACTAGGATGTCATCAGTAGTTTGAGCCGGTGCATTGCGGAGAAGAACCGGGGTAACGACGTGAATGCTTCCGGGGCTTTGGGATATCGGGCGTTCCGTACGAGAACCGGTGACGACGATTTCCTTGAGTATAAGTGTTGTATCTGCTTTTTGCCCCGAACTGATATAGGGGAAAAGCAGGAAACAGAGTGCGGTGTATTTCATGTTTTAAGATAATACCGCGTCGAGAGGCAATATGGCTTTCCTGCTGGTAACTGTTACCATGCCTCTCGTTGCAATGTTGCCAGACAGGAGTGTTTGAAATAAGTAATGTTTTTTCATGATTTTTAGTTCATGTGTAATGGAGGTTGATACGCCGAGAGGGATAAAAGGTTTCAGGGGAATTACTGTTTGTGAAACAAATTGGTGGGTGGGACGTAATACAGGTGTTAATATGAACAAAAAAACAGAAAGATATGCATTTGACACCGAAAGAAATTGACAAGCTCATGTTGTTGTCGTTGGGAGCGATTGCAGCACGACGCAAGGAAAAGGGATTAAAACTGAATTACCCGGAAGCTGTAGCTTATATCAGTTCTGCCGCTTTGGAAGGGGCGCGGGAAGGAAAGACACTGGAGCAGGTAATGACCGATTCTACGAAGGTGCTGACGAAGGCGGATGTGATGGAAGGCGTGGCGGATATGGTTTCTCTGATTCAGGTCGAGGCGGTTTTTACGGATGGTAGCCGTTTGGTAAGTATTCATCAACCGATAAAATAGAATGATTATGGCAGATACGAATAATGGAGGTGCCCCACAGCAGGCATCGGTGACTCCGGGATTTACTCCTGGGCAACATGTGGGAGTCGGAGGGGTGATTTTGAGTTCCGAGCCGATCGCTTATAATGAAGGCCGTTATACGGTACGACTTGTTGTTCACAATACGGGCGACCGTCCCATTCAAGTGGGATCGCATTTTCATTTTTTTGAAGTGAACCGTTATCTTGAGTTTGACCGGGCAAAAGCATTCGGTTGTCATCTGAATATACCTGCCACGACGGCAATACGTTTTGAACCGGGAGAGGAAAAGGAAGTAGAAATGGTTGCTTTTTCTGGAAAGCAGTATGTCATGGGCTTTAACGGTTTGGTACAAGGCTTTACGGGTGATGAAGATACTCCGGCTTATTATCCGAAACGAATTCTGGCATTGGGAAATGCGAAAAATCTGGGCTTTAAAATGACAAGCGAGGCGGCTGCAGAAGCTGAACTTCAAAAAAAGAATCAAAAAACAAATTGATATGGCAACAATAACAAGACAACAATACAATGACCTGTACGGCCCTACTGTAGGGGATAAAATCCGCTTGGGAGATACTGATTTGTATGTAGAGATTACGAAGGACCTCTGTGTATATGGAGATGAAGTGGTTTACGGAGGAGGCAAGACGTTACGGGACGGGATGGGGATGGCTAACACTATCACAGCGGAAGGCGGGACTTTGGATCTGGTCATTACGAATGTAACTATTATTGATCCGGTGTTGGGAGTAATTAAGGCTGATGTCGGGGTGAAAGACGGAAAGATTGCCGGTATCGGCAAAGCGGGGAACCCGAATACAATGCGGGGGGTAAATCCGGAATTAGTGACTGGGACTGCTACGGATTCTATTTCCGGGGAGCATCTGATATTAACAGCGGCTGCTATTGACGGACATGTACACATGATTGCCCCGCAACAGGCATACCATTGTTTGAGTAATGGTGTGACAACACTTGTTGGAGGGGGTGTCGGTCCGACGGATGGCAGTAATGGTACCACGATTACGTCGGGAACATGGAATATGAAAAGGATGTTGCAGGCGATTGATGGGCTGCCGGTGAATTACGGTTTGCTTGGAAAAGGAAACTGTTCGGTGCGCCGTCCGTTGGTGGAACAGATGCTGGCAGGGGCTTGTGGTTTCAAGATTCATGAAGACTGGGGAAGTACTCCGGCTGCAATACAGGCCGCGATGGCCGTTGCCGATGAATTTGACGTACAGGTTGCCATTCATACGGATACTCTGAATGAAGGGGGGTATGTAGAAGATACAATTGCGGCTATTGATGGACGTACCATTCATACTTATCATACAGAAGGAGCAGGTGGAGGACATGCCCCGGATTTGCTGAAGGTTGCTTCTTTGGCGAATGTACTGCCTTCTTCCACCAATCCGACGTTGCCGTTCGGCATCAATTCGCAGGCGGAGTTGTTTGATATGATTATGGTCTGTCATAATCTGAACCCGAAAATCCCTTCAGATGTGTCATTTGCAGAAAGCCGCGTACGTCCGGAGACTCAGGCCGCAGAAAATGTTTTGCATGATTTGGGAGTAATTTCTATGATTTCTTCCGACTCACAGGCTATGGGGCGTGTGGGCGAGAATTTCCTGCGTGCATTTCAAATGGCCAGCTATATGAAGCAAGTGAGAGGGAAATTGGCGGAGGATTCTGATCAAAACGATAATTTTCGGGTGTTGCGCTATTTGGCGAAGCTGACCATTAATCCGGCAATTACGTATGGATTCTCTGAGATGTTGGGGTCAATAGAGAAGGGGAAAATGGCGGACCTGGTGTTGTGGGAACCCGCTTTTTTTGGCACGAAACCGAAAATGGTTATCAAGGGAGGTATGATCAACTGGGCGAATATGGGGGATCCTAATGCATCCTTGCCTACACCTCAGCCGATGTATTATCGTCCGATGTATGGATGTTTCGGTTCTGCGATGCCGGAAAGTTGTGTTTCTTTTGTTTCCAGAGTGTCGCATGATGCGGGAATTAAGGAAAAATACGGTTTGCAACGTATGGTTTGTCCGGTGCATGGATGCCGTCAAATCGGTAAGCCGCATATGATATTAAATGGGAATATGCCCAAGATCGATGTGAATCCTGAAACTTTTGAAGTGTTTGTGGACGGACAACATGCTTATGTGAAACCGGCAGAAAGATTCCCATTGGGACAGCTTTATTTTTTCAGTTAACCGATTTTGAAAACAGGAATATGGTGTGCCGGGAGGATATTTTGTTCTTCCGGCAACGATTTTACCACGCTAAATTATAATTAATCCCTATGAAAATTTACTCGGAAATTATTGGAAATATAAATACGGATGCGAATTGGGCAGGGAAATTGAAAGAGGCGGAGATCGAGTACTTGGATTTGGATCAGTGGACGGCGCAGAAGAGTCGTTTTATTGTGAAAAGTAGTATGGGCGCGGAGTGTGCTGTGGCTTTGAGGCGGCATAGCCGTATTGAAAACGGCGATATTCTGGAATATGACGCCGGAAAAAGACGGGCGGTCGTGATACGTATTGATTTGAAACCGGTGTTAGTGATTGATCTGGAAAAGATAGCCGTCCGCTCTCCGGAAGAGATTATCCGGCGTTGTGTGGAGTTGGGACATGCTGTGGGCAATCAGCATTGGCCGGCTATAGTGAAAGGTACGAAAGTGTATATTCCTTTAACCGTGGATAAAAAAGTGATGATGAGCGTTATGGAGACGCATCGGTTTGAGGATGTGATGTATGAATTTCAAGCCGGACGGGAGGTGCTTCCGTTTTTATCACCCCACGAAGTCCGGCAACTTTTCGGTGGCTGTTCTCAGGAGTTGCCTCATCTTCATACACACAATCATTAATGTAAATCTGATAAATAATAATTATGACGGATGACATAACCCGCTTGATGAGGTTGGTGGAGTTTTCCGATTCCGCTTTTCCTGTGGGAACGTTTTCTTTTTCCAACGGTTTAGAGTCTGCGGCTTTCGAGGGGGAGGTATATGATGCTGAAACTTTGGAGCAGTATGTGCGTACGGTCCTCCGGCAGACTCTTTTTTGTGATGCCATTGCTGCCTTGAATGCATTCCGGGCAGCGGGCAGAAATGACTATGAAGAGATAAAGGAGGCGGACAGACAGGTTATTTTATGTAAGATGAATGCGGAAGCCCGGCAGATGCTTACCCGTACCGGAAAAAAAATGGCAGAAATCTGTATCCGGATCAGGGAGAGTGAATTGATGAAACAATGGTTGGAAGATATTCTGGAGCAGCGGGTAGCGGGAACTTATCCGATTACCCAGGCGATTTATTTTCAGCAGTGCGGTTTGACGGAACAAGAGCTTTTTGTAGCTATTGAATACGGCACTGTCAATTTGGTGCTGAATGCTGCCTTGCGTTGTGTGAAAGTGTCCCATTATGAGACGCAGGCTATCCTTTACCGCATTGGTGTAGGAGCATTAGAGGACTACGAGCAAGTCAGAGAAGCAGGATATGAAGACATGACGGCTTTTGTACCGGAAATGGATATTATGGCTTCATTGCATGAAAAGGGCAAAATGAGGATGTTTATGAATTAAATCTATTGAAAATTGAATAAATCATGAGTAATACATGTAGAATCGGTGTCGGAGGACCAGTGGGTTCTGGCAAGACGGCACTTATTGAGGCTATTACGCCTTATTTGTTAAAATCAGGACTGAAAGTGCTGATTATCACGAATGACATAGTAACTACCGAAGATGCGAAACACGTTCGGAAAATGTTGAAAGGCTATCTGGCGGAAGAACGTATTATTGGGGTGGAGACAGGAGCTTGTCCTCATACTGCGGTCAGAGAGGACCCTTCAATGAATATTGCGGCAGTGGAAGAGATGGAGGCGAAGTTTCCGGACAGCGATGTGGTTTTAATCGAATCGGGAGGGGATAACCTTACCCTTACTTTCAGTCCGGCATTGGTAGATTTTTTTATTTATGTGATAGACGTTGCTGCAGGGGATAAAATACCACGGAAAGACGGGCCTGGCATATCTTATTCCGATATTTTGGTAATTAATAAAACAGATTTGGCTCCTTACGTTCATGCTGATTTAGAGGTAATGCGTCGTGATTCGGAGAAAATGCGTCCGGGAAAACCGTTTCTGTTTACCAATTGCATGACCGGCGAAGGGATCGAGGAATTGGTGGCGTTGATACGTGATATGGCACTTTTTGACAGGATTGTTCAGAAAGAAGAAGAAAAGGCAGAGGCATGAAGGATTTTACAAAGTGTAGGGAATTAACTCCCTATCTGACAGAAACTCCGGCAATGCGTTTAGGGGCACCGGGTAAGAACGGAAAACTTGATTTGGTGTTTGAACTTGATTCGGGGAAAAAGTCTGTCATGAGGCATTGGGACAGGCGCGCTCCGTTGATTGTGCAGCAGGAACTCTATTTTGATGAGGGGATGCCTGAGATGCCTTGTGTGTATATCTTATCGTCCGGTGGTCCGAATGTGGATGGCGACCGCTATGAAAACCGTTTTACGGTGCGTAAGGATGCTTATGCTTTCATATCGACAGGTGCGGCGACGAAAATAGCCGAAATGGTTTACAATTATTCGGCATTGAAACAGACTTTCGTGCTGGAGGAGAATGCTTATCTGGAGTATCTGCCCGAAGCGACAATCCCTTGTCGGAACAGTCGTTATATGACAGACACTGATATTTCCATTCATCCTTCTGCCACGCTTTTTTATGCGGAAATCTACACCGGAGGGCGTAAGTATTATCAGGGAGGAGAATTGTTTGTCTATGACTTGCTGTCTGTTTGTACGCGGGCATTCCGTCCGGACGGTACTCCTCTTTTCCGAGAAAAAATGGTTTCGGAACCCAAAAGGAAATCTGTTCGTCATATTGGTGTCATGCACCACTACGATGTCTTTGCTAATGTTATTGTCTTGACACCAGAAAAGGATGCGGGACAGATTTATGAACGCACACAGGCATTTATCGATCGGGATAAAGGGATTGCGGTAGGGATTACCCATTTGCCAAACCGGAGTGGATTGATTTTTAAAGTGTTGGGAAAAGAAACACAACCGGTGAAAAAACTGATTCGGGAATTCTGTTCGGTGGTTCGGATGCAAATCAAGGGAAAGCCAGTGCCTGAGGAGTTTGTCTGGCGTTGACAATTGCAAGCATTAAATGGATGAAATATGGAAAAACAAGTAATTGTATTGCCTAAAGTTTTTTCTTTCGGATTTTTTCGGATTGTATCGAAAGGAGTGGGCCAAGTGATGTTTCAGGACAATGTCTGGACGGGATTGTTTTTTTTAGCCGGAATTTTCTACGGTTCTTATGCAACTGGTAATTCTGCCGTTGCGTGGGGGGCTTTGGTCGGGGTGGTTGTATCAACGCTGACGGGCTATTTGTTGAATTATCCTGCATCGAAAGGGCTTTCCGGGTTGTGGGGCTTCAACGGTGTGTTGGTCGGATGCGCCCTGCCGACTTTTTTAGGGAATGTGCCGTTGATGTGGCTGGCGCTTATCCTTTTTTCAGCCATGACGACCTGGGTGATGGTGGGATTGAACCATCTGCTGTCTCCTTATAAAGTGAGTTCGTTTACCTTTCCTTTTGTATTGATTACGTGGTTTGTCCTGTTGGCGGCGCGGATTATGCACGGTTTGCCTCATGGTTCATTGGGAACGCCGGGATTACCCGGAAGTTTTTCTTCTTCGCTTGACTTGTCGTTTGTCAATCTGTTGGTCTATTGGCTGAGGGGCATCAGCCAGGTTTTTTTGGTAAACTCATGGGTGACCGGATTGCTTTTTTTAATCGGTTTGGCTATTAGCAACCGTTGGGCCGCGATATGGGCCGCTATCGCTTCTGCATTGGCATTGGCTGTCGCGGTTTTGTATCAGTGTAATAGTGAGGATATTGCCAACGGGCTTTTCGGGTTCAGTCCCGTATTGACTGGTATTGCCTTGGGAACTACCTTCTATAAGGTGAACTGGCGTACGTTTCTGTGGAGTTTGACAGGAATCGTTGCCACCGTCTTTATTCAGGCTGCAATGGATACTTTTTTTACGCCTTTGGGTATACCTACGCTTACCGGACCGTTCTGTGTGGCAACTTGGCTTTTTCTGTTGCCCCATTTGAATTTGAATAAAAAAGCTTTGCAACAGGGGTAAATGATAAATAGTGATGATGGAAGATACATCCCGTTTGCTGAACATGAAAGATATGCCCTTGTGTTGGCGGCATATCTGTATCCTGCTGATAACTTCCGTCGGACAGGCTTTGGGCGGCATGCTCGCCATATTGGTCGGAGTGATTGCCCCCCTGATTGCAATTACCCGGCATCCGGTATTGCCTTTCTGGGGGCAGGGAGTGCTTTGTGCTTCCGGGCTGATCGGAATCATGTTTGGCTCGCTGCTTTTCGGGTGGCTGAGTGATAAGTTCGGTTATCTCTTTTTTTTCCGCTTTTGTCCTTTGCTTGTGACAGGGGCATCGTTGTGGGTTTATTTTTTTCCAACAGTGACTGTGCTTGTAATATGTCTGTTACTTATTGGTATTGCCATTGGCGGTTCATATGCCCTCGACCCCTCCTATCTGTCGGAAATCATGCCGGAAAAATGGAGGAGAACCATGCTGGGAATTTCCAAAGCTATGTCGGGAGTAGGGAATATCATCATGATAGGTGTAGCCTATATGGTCTTGAAACAGACAGGAGAACCGACGGACTGGCATAAATTGTTTTGGGTACTTGCATTGTTGGCTGCCTTGACTTTTTTAGCCCGCTTTTGGTTTGTTGAGAGTCCGGCATGGTTGCTTGCCCACGGAAAACAGGCGGAAGCAGAGCGTAATCTGCGCCATTTCCTGGGGCAGGATGTTTACATCGGTGATGCGCAGCCGACAAAAAAACACTCTGCTGTTTCTCCGGTTGCCCGTCGGGAACTTTTTTCCCGGAAAAACATAAAACGCATTATATTGAGCGGTGTCCCATGGGGATGTGAAGGCATGGGCGTATATGGCATCGGCATATTTACTCCTATATTGCTTTTGACGCTCGGACTGATTCATCGGGGTGATAGCTCTTTTGAAAGGGTCGTGGAATCCTTGCGCTTCACTTTTTATATCAATCTTTTTGTTATGTTTGGGTTCGTTTTGGGATTGAGCCTTATCAGGCGCTACAACTTGATAAAAACCCAGTTCTGGGGCTTTGTGCTGAGTGCTGCCGGCTTGGCGGTGACGTGGATGGGATACGTATGGCATGCCCCCGCCGATGTTCTTTTGGCGGGCTTCCTGCTGTTTGAACTGGCGTTGAATGCGGGGCCGCATCTCTCCACGTTTGAGTTGCCGAGCCGTATATACTCCTTGTCGGAGCGGGCGGGAGGCGAAGGAATAGCCTCTGCATTGGGAAAACTGGGCGCCATTATCGCTACCTTTGTCATTCCCCTTTTATTGGGCTGGGGCGGTGGCGGATTGGTGCTGATAGTGGCGATGGCGGTATTACTTTGCGGAGGAATTATCACTTGCTGGCTGGGCTCACAGGTATTGAATGAAAAAAATAGTATAAACAGATAATGATAGTAAAAGTATGTTTAAAGCGATGTTAATTGCCGGAGCAGGAGGTTTTATCGGAACTTGCCTGCGCTATCTGGTGGGCAAATTGGCTCATCATATGTTTTCATCCCCTTTTCCCTGGGGAACTTTTGCCGTGAATATCATTGGTAGTTTTGTCATCGGAATCTTTTTCGGTCTGGCTGAAAAAGCCCACCTGATATCGGCGAATATGAACGTATTCCTGATTACCGGTTTTTGCGGCGGTTTCACCACGTTTTCCTCTTTTGCGGACGACATGTTTCTGCTGATGCAAAACAAGCATTGGGGCTATTTCTCCCTCTATCTGGTGTTGAGTATTGTCCTCGGCATTCTTTTAGTCTGGCTGGGACGCAGCATTGTCAAACCGGCGTAAGCCGGGGGTTATTCAATGATTCCCCCGCCGACCACATCGGCACCTTCATAGAATACGGCACTTTGCCCCGGTGTGATGGAATCGACGGGATGTTGGAAGACCACGCGTATTTTCTCCCCTTCCGGATACAGGCGGGCGATGCCTCCCTGGCTCCGGTAGCGTATCTTTACTGCCACTTCCATCCCGTCGGGAATCTGCGGATATTTCATGAAGTTGAGTTGGCTGGCGTAAAAAGTCTGGCCTTGAAGTTCCTCCCTTGTGCCTAAAACTATTTTGTTCTCCTCGGCTGAAATGGCAACGACAAACATCGGTTGTCCCAGGGCGATGCCCAAGCCTTTCCGCTGACCGATAGTGTAGTGGGGAAAGCCTTTGTGCTGTCCTAAGTAATTGCCCTGAGTGTCTACGAAATCCCCCGGTCCGTATTTTTCTGAAAAATCTTCTACTTCTTCATTCAGAAAAGCACGGTAATCGTTGTCCGGAATGAAGCAGATTTCCTGGCTTTCCCCTTTTTGGGAGAGTTTTTCATACCCGTGTTGCAGGGCGATTCGCCGGACTTCCGGTTTGGTCAGTTCACCCAAGGGGAATAGTGTCCGGGCAAGGTTATCCTGGGTAAGCATCCAGAGAAAATAAGTCTGGTCTTTTGCTTCATCGATGCCTTTTTGCAAAAAATAGCGGTTGCCTTTCTCTCCGATGCGGGCATAGTGTCCCGTGGCGATATAATCACATCCGTATTGGTCAGCTGTTTCGAGCAGCTTGCCCCACTTAATTGTGGAGTTGCAGACCACACAGGGATTGGGCGTCCGTCCCCGGAGGTATTCGTCAATAAAATTGCGGATGACGCTGTCTTTGAATTCCTTGCGGATATCCAGGATGTGGTGTTCAAATCCTAAATCCTGCGCCATTTTTTTAGCTTCAAACAAGGAGTCTACACTGCAACACCCTTTTTCTTTTTCCATACATCCTTGGGAGATGTTGTCAAAAGTGCGGTATGTCACTCCTACGAGTTCATACCCTTGTTTTTGCAATAGCATTGCGGCAACGGTACTGTCGATACCGCCGCTCATTGCCATCAAAACTCTTTTTTTCATAAATCTGCGGCTCGGTTAGGATTCATATAACGGGCTTCACTGTGGTAGTTGTCTTTTTCAAATTCAGTATCCGGTTCCTCTAAAGTATCCACTTCGTCCAGCGAAAAACGAATGTATTTGATTTGCTTCCCTCTCGATAACCACTGTTGTTCGTAAAATGTTTTGATACCCAGTATTTTGTCATTCATGCCGGCGGCATATAGATCTTCCGTCCGGACGTGGCATTTTAAATGATTGATTTGAATCAGTTCCGAAGTATAGGCATACAGGAACGGACTGTCTGTTTTCAGATGAATCAGCCCTCCGGGTTTTAAAAAACAGGTATAGAGCGAGAGGAAACGACTTCCTGTCAGACGTTTGCGTGCTTTGGCCATCTGTGGGTCGGGAAAAGTAATCCAGATTTCAGAGATTTCTTCCGGGGCAAAAACGGAAGAAAGCATTTCGGCATAAATACGCAAAAAGATAGCGTTGGAAATATTTTGTTCCAAAGCAGTTTTGGCTCCATGCCACATGCGGGCTCCTTTGATGTCGATACCGATAAAGTTTTTTTCTGGGTAGAGTTTTCCCAGTCCGACAGTATATTCCCCTTTTCCGCAACCGATTTCCAGAACAATCGGATGGTCGTTGTGGAAAATTTCTTTCCCCCATTTTCCTTTTAAAGGATGGTCGGTGCGGAAAATTTCTTCATGTCGGGGCTGAAAAACGTTTTCCAGTCTTTCCATTTCGGCAAATCTGGCTAATTTTTTTTTTGCCATGTGTAGAGTTATTGTGCTGTTTTTTTTACGATAAGACCCACGTTCTTGATTCCTTTCAGGCATTGCATCCGCATGCCTTGTTCTATTTCGCAAGTGTATTCTCCCTGCGTCAGATAAGGTTTTTTATTTAGTTCCTTTTCAATGGATTTGATGGTAAAACCGTCTCCCAGCCACCGTCCGTCCGGTTTGGCCAGTTTGATGTTCAGTGTGTCCCGGAAAAGAACCCGGGTGGAATCGCTGATTTTAATGAAACACCAAAGGTTTGCCATTTCATAGTCGGTCGTGTGGCGTATGCCGGATAACAGTTCGTACGTCCCGTCTTCCGGAATGTCTATTTTAAAACGGATGGGATTCCGGATGCACCATTCTTCATCCGGAATGTTTTGATATTCTTCGAAAAGATAAGCATGACAACTTATGCAGAGGAATCCCAGAAGAGATAAAAGGTATTTTTTCATGTTCGATGCGATTTATAAAAACAGGATTTCGCTTCCGTTTTCATCTACCGATAATTCAATGGAAGCTCCCAGAATCAGAGGGTAATTACCGGGGATATGTCCGGCGGGGAAATCGAAGCATACTGGATAATCGTAGTCTTCCACGGCTTCCCGGATGATTTCGTAAGCGTTTTTACCGAAATTTTCACCCTTCATGTTGCTGAATCCTCCGACAATTAATCCTTGCAGATGTTTCAGCCGTCCGGTCAGTTTGAAACTTTGCATCATCCGGTCGATGGCATAGAGATTTTCTCCCACGTCTTCGATAAACAGGATGGTTTCATCTTGGGGATATTCGACAACGGAAGAGCGTAGGCAGTGCAACAAGGAAAGATTGCCTCCCGTCAAATCCGCCCGAACAATTCCTTCCCGGTTAAGAGGGTGGGGAGGAAGTGTGTAGGGGCTGATTGCTCCGAAAAGGAACTGGTTCAGACGTTTCAACGCTTTGGCGTCCGTGTTCTGATAACTTTTGGGCATGGGGGCATGCAAACTTTCAATGCCGAGGGAGGTTAGTTTGGTGTGTAAAACGGTGATGTCACTGAAACCGACCAGCCATTTCGGATTCCCCTGGAAGCAGGAGTAATCGGCTTTTTCGACGATTCGCATACATCCGTAACCACCCCGTGTACAGAAGATTGCCCGCACTTCTTCTGCATCCAGCGCCCATTGTAAATCTTCCAGCCTCTCCTGGTCTGTGCCGGCAAAATAGCCGTACTGGGAGGTGGCATGTTTTCCCACGACAGGAATGAGATCCCAGGAGTGTAAGAGTTCTGAGGCGTGATTAACCACTTCCGGGCTGATAATTCCTGCAGGGGAAATCAGTGCGATTTTATCCCCGGGTTGTAAATAGGACGGACGTAACATAGTGTCGGGTATAATCAATCGGTTTCTTAATCGGGCGGAAGAACCTGTAGAGACTTTCGCCTTTTAATCATGCGAAAATACGAATTTTTTATAAATTTGCGTTTCAATTTCAGAGCAAAACATTAAAAAGATACAATATATGAGTCATTTCAAAAGAAATCTGATCACAACCGCATTGCCGTATGCCAATGGTCCGGTACATATCGGGCATCTGGCTGGCGTGTATGTGCCGGCGGATATTTATGTGAGGTATTTAAGAGCCAAGGGAGAAGAGGTCATATTTATCGGGGGATCGGACGAACACGGTGTGCCGATTACGATAAAAGCACAGAAAGAGGGAGTTACACCTCAGGATATTGTAGACCGATACCATTCCCTGATAAAAAAATCGTTTGAGGAATTCGGTATTTCTTTTGATATTTATTCCCGAACCAGTTCAGAAACGCATCACAAACTGTCGTCCGCTTTTTTTAAGAAATTGTATGAGGATGGAAAGTTCATTGAAAAAACTTCTATGCAATATTACGATGAGAAGGCCGGACAATTTTTGGCGGACCGTTATATCACCGGGAAATGTCCCCATTGTGGTAATGAACGGGCTTATGGCGACCAGTGCGAGGCATGTGGTACCAGCTTGAATGCTACCGATTTAATTAATCCGGTGTCTGCCATTACGGGAAACACACCCCAGTTGAAAGAGACGAAACATTGGTATTTGCCTTTGGATCAGTATGAAAATTGGTTAAAAGAGTGGATTCTGGAAGAGCATAAAGAATGGAAGAGTAATGTTTACGGGCAATGTAAATCCTGGTTGGATAACGGTTTGCAGCCCCGTGCAGTGACGCGCGACCTGGATTGGGGCGTGCCCGTGCCGGTAGAAGGGGCGGAGGGGAAAGTGCTGTATGTGTGGTTTGACGCCCCCATCGGATACATTTCGGCAACCAAAGACCTGACGCCCGACTGGGAAAAATACTGGAAAGACAAAGATACCCGCATGATTCATTTTATCGGGAAGGATAACATTGTTTTTCATTGTATCATTTTCCCTGCGATGTTGAAAGCCGAAGGTTCTTATATCCTGCCCGACAATGTTCCGGCGAATGAGTTTCTGAACTTGGAAGGTGATAAAATTTCCACTTCCCGCAACTGGGCGGTGTGGTTGCATGAATACCTTGAAGACTTCAAGGGTAAACAGGATGTGTTGCGGTATGTGCTGACAGCCAATGCACCGGAGACAAAAGACAATGATTTTACGTGGAAAGATTTTCAAACCCGTAATAATAGTGAGTTGGTGGCTATTTATGGTAATTTTGTGAACCGGGCGATTGTGCTTACCCACAAATATTTCGGTGGGGTAGTACCTGGACGGGGTGTGTTGAATGAATACGATCGGGAAGTTCTGGCAGAGATACCTGCTATCATCGAGCGGGTGGAAAAGAATCTGGAAAGTTTCCATTTTCGGGAAGCATTAAAAGAGTGTATGAACCTGGCGCGTTTGGGCAATAAATATTTGGCGGATACGGAACCCTGGAAATTGATAAAAACGGATGAAGAGAGAGTTAAAACGATATTGAATATCTGTTTGCAGATTACCGCCGATTTGTCGGCATTGTCCGAACCGTTTATGCCGTTCAGCGCCGCTAAGTTGAGGGGATTCCTGAATATGGAGCCGCTCGCTTGGGATAAAATGGGAGCTGATGTGCTTCCGGCAGGACACCGCATCAACGAAGCCGGATTGCTTTTTGATAAGATAGAGGATGAGGAAATACAGCGGCAGCTGGACCGTTTGCAGGCAACCAAGAAAGCCAACGAACTGGCGAACGCCAAAGCCGCTCCGGCAAAAGGGAACATTGCCTTTGATACTTTCCAGCAGTTGGACATCCGTGCCGGAAAGATTATTGCTGCGGAAAAAGTGGCGAAAACCAAGAAACTGATGAAACTGACCGTCGATACCGGCATCGACCAGCGCACCGTGGTATCGGGCATCGCCGAATATTTTACCCCGGAAGAGGTGGTCGGAAAACGGGTGAGCATCCTGGTGAACCTGGAACCGCGTAACCTGAAAGGCATCGATTCGCAGGGCATGATACTGATGGCGGAAAATGCCGACGGCTCGTTGGTATTTGTGGCTCCGGAAAAGGACGTAATGCCCGGCTCCGAAATCCGTTAAACGGTTTTAAACGGCTAATAAAAAGAAGGTGTCCGGTCGGATACCTTTTTTTTATTAGCCGTTTTATTATCTGTTATTCTTTTTACAACCTCTTTGGTCTTCCCGATGAGCTCTTTGCGGGAAGTCATCCTACACCGGCTTTTTAGCCAGTTTCCGGTTCAATACATCATCTGCCTAATGGAAAGCGAAATCAAGTTGTCGGAATCTCACCCAAAGTAATAAGTGAAATTATGGATTAAGATATTATCCTTTTTTTCAAGAAGATAGGGTGATTTTTAAGGGAGTATGCCTGTTTCAATTTTTGGGGAAATATCAACCCTTACAATCTCGTAATGTATTATTAAACAGGGATTTATTTGCCCAAAAAAAACGTTCGTTTTATTGGTGAACTTTTTCCCACGACACAGACGCAAATGTACAAAAATTCTGAATCCTGCAACATATTTATTTTCAAAATTTTATAAAAACTTACAAAAAAAATCCTATCGGGTTAATTTCCTTTTTTCTCGACTAAAAAAAACGAACGTTTTTTTGGGGTATTTACAGGGGTTTTAAAACGTGGCTCCGGTTGGTAATGCTTTTAGTGAGAGCGAGATATGTTCAACTAAAAAACACAAATGTTATGGCAAAAAAAACTACGTTTTGGCAGGGCTGGTTGATGGACAACCCCTTGACCGAAGATCCGAACGATTTCACATTAAAGGTGAAAGCCGGCAACATGGTTACCACCGAAGACATCGCCAAAGCCTTGCAGGCGGAAGGCTCCGAGTTTCAGTTGGAAACCTTGATAGACATCCTCAACCGGGGCGACCGCATCATCCGCAACAAACTGCTTGCCGGGTACAGCGTGGGCACGGGCGTCTTCTACGCCTATCCGAGCGTATCGGGCGTATGGCGGGACAAGAACGAAACGTTCGACGAAAAACGGCATAAAGTGGGCGTGAACTTCCAATTGAGTGCCACCATGCGCGAAGGCGTGAAGCAGATAGGTGTCGAGGTGCTGGGCGTCTCTTCGGCAGGACCGGAGATTTCAAGCGTGACGGATACCTGGACGGGCGAACTGAACGGTTTGCTTACGCCCGATGAAGTGGCGAGTGTCAAAGGGCGCAACATCCAACTGGCGGGCGAGCAGGAAAACGAATCCGGGCTCCGCTTTATCCGGGTGGACGACAACAGCGTCGTGGAGGTGGACATGCGCCGTTTGACGGTGAACAACCCTTCGGCACTGTCGTTCCGCATACCGAAACTCTCGCCGGGCGACTACTGGCTGGAGCTGACCACGCGTTACAGCAAGGGAGCCTTGACCAAGGAACCCCGCACAACGCGTTTTGAAAAGGTGCTGAACGTACCGGCGAACGAAGAAAACGCAGGGGCTTAAACCGGACCTTTGTCTCTGGTGTGGAGACAGCATGGTCTCCACATCGGAGACAATGCTTTCTCCGTACCGGAGAAAGCAGCTCCTCCACAAGGGAGTAAATAATGGGGAAATGTTGCAGGAATAATAATGTTGTATATCTATTGTTTAATTATAAAAAATGAGTTGTATGAAAAAAGTAATTTTAATTTTAATGGGAATTTTGTTCTTGGGTATGTGCGTGAATGCACAGAGCAAAAAAGTGGTGTATGTCATTCCGGAAACGGCTAAAATCTTTTATAACGGGGCGGAAGTCGGGAATGGTTCGTATACCGTGAAATTTGGCAGACATGATGATTTTGTCATGTTGAAGTTTGAGGCACCGGGATATATCACAAAATCTGTGAAGTTGTTTAAGAATAATCCTAAAAAGACGGTTTCGTACGAGTTGTTTGTTGATGAGGCGGAAAGAAATTCTATCGGAGCGGGAGAAGGCATGGATTTGGCGAATAAGTATTTTACGGTGACGTGTAAAAAGGGGATGAGTGAAGAGGTGGTGTGGAAGCGTCTGATGAACATTGCCGTGTCGAATTTTGAAAATGTCGAGGTTCGCGACAAGGCTGCCGGTTGGATCCGGTCTGCTTGGATAAAATCGTCATTCCTTTATCAAACGGTCCGTACGCGTCTGGAAATTCAGTTGCAGTTTACCGGAGAAGAAGAATTGGCTTACAAGGTGAAACTCTCTTCGGAAATTGCGGATAAGGATTGTGGAACCAGTGACCAGTGTTTTGTGAAATACGATCGGGTGCTGAAAAAGTATGAGCAGGTGATTTCCGAGTTGCAGACATCGTTGGGCAGTAATTTTTAAAGGAGGAAGAGACGATGAAAAGAGTATTTTTTTTGTTGTGTGTGTTATTTCCGCTGTGGGCAGGTGCTCAGGAGAAAAGGGTTATTACGGAAACCTTTGACAATAATTTATTCCGGTGGGACGAGTTTTACGAAAAGGATTGTTCCGCCGGTATTGAGGACGGGTATTTTGTGCTGAAAAACCAAAAGAATGGTACTGTATGCAGTGTGGCGGAGATGCCGATATTTAGTGAAAGGAATTTTAAACTTACTTTCAAATTTCTGGTACCGAAGCTCAACGATAAATATTATTTCGGTGTTGTTTTCAACTATGAGGATAACGAAAACTACGAATGTTTTATGTTGATGGAAAAGAAATTCCAATGCGTCAATGTGAAGGAGGGGGTAGTGCGGGTGAATCGTCGGGGACCGGTGATTTTAAAAGGTGGAAAAGACAGGCAGGTGGAGGTGTTGGTGGAAAAGAAAGGCGGGAAGTTGGTATTTTCGGTGGATAACATGGAAGCCATCACTATGGCGAGAAATGTGAAATTTACGACTTTCGGCTTTTTTGTGGAAGGTGATAATGTGTTGAAAGTGGATGAGGTGATGGTAGAACAGATGGAGAGTGAGTAATTTTTGAATAAATGGAAGACGATGAAAAAACTATTGTATTTGATGTTGTGCCTGGCATGTTTTGCCGGGTGCAGCAAAGACCATGACGATGATGGCAAGATAAAAATCGGTGAGGACTTTACGGAAAAAGTTTCGGGCGTGGAGATTGAGATGATTTACGTGAAGGGTGGCACGTTTATGATGGGCGCGACGGAGGAGCAGGGAGACGATGCATATGGTGATGAAAAGCCTGTTCACTCGGTAACTCTTTCCGATTATTATATCGGTAAGTTTGAGGTGACACAGGAGTTGTGGGAAAAAGTGATGGGTACGACTATCAGGCAGCAACGTGATAAAGAAGATTCAAGGTACATTCTTGCTGGTGTAGGTTCTGATTATCCGATGTATTACGTGAACTGGGAGGAAGCACAGGAGTTTTGTACAAGATTAGGCCAATTGACTGGTAAGAATTATGCTTTACCGACAGAGGCGCAATGGGAATACGCAGCTCGCGGTGGGGTAAAGAGTAGAGGATACAAATATAGCGGCAGTAATACTATTGGTAATGTGGCTTGGTATAGTAGTAATAGTAGTTCTACTAATCCCGTTGGTCGGAAACAGGCTAATGAATTGGGACTTTACGACATGAGCGGTAATGTTTGGGAATGGTGCAGCGATTGGAAGGGTTATTACAGTAGTAAATCACAGAGTAACCCTACCGGTCCTTCAACGGGCTCCTACCGCGTGTTGCGCGGTGGCAGTTGGTCCAGCTATGCGGGGCACTGCCGGGTGTCGTATCGGAACTACTACATCCCGAGCGGCCGCAACAACTACAACGGCTTTCGGGTTGTTCTTCTTCTTTAGTTTACGGACAGATTTTCCGTTTTCTGCTCTAAGCTAAAGAGGGAGCGCAGGGGGACGGCGTATGCAAGGCGCGAACGGAGTGACGCCCGGCATACGGCATGATTCTGCGACTGCGACTGATTTTTTATACGGATGATGAGCGGGGTGACAGGATGCCTGCCTACGTAAACGGCAACGGGCATAAAGGCTCCAACTGCGTGATACGTGGTGGCAGTTGGAACAACAATGCGAGGAACTGCCGGGTGTCGTAGCGGGGCGGATATCTTGTCGAGGGCTCTTGGTTAATAATAGTGGAAAAGTTAAACGGTTGAAAAGAGGCAGGGGAACAACGTACGCCGGAAGTAAATAGGGTATACGTTGAGTCCTATGCCCAATAGACCAAATATATGAAATGAGATGATGACAATATTAAAAAAAAACGACTTTGTGGCTGTTTACCCGCATCTGTCTGATGATGGGATTATGCTGTTCCTGTTCGGATGATAACCCTCCGATTTTTGCTACGTTGAGCGGCACTGTGACGGATTACGAAACCGGAGAATTGCTTGAGGATGTAATGGTGACGCTTACCCCGTTGAATATAACGCAAAGAACGGATAAGACGGGAAGTTTCTGTTTTGACAATCTGGATGTGAAGCAGTATACGATAGCCGTACAGAAAGCGGGCTATCACCCTAACCGTAAAAATGTCGATACTGTCAGTGGAGAAGATATAGAGGTGAATATTACGATGACGAGGATTGAAAATGAGGGGAAAAATTAATTTAGAGAAATCATGAAACAGATTTTTTATTCCGTTTTTGTCCTTTTTGCTTGTTTCGCTTGTTCTAAAGATAGTGGAATGGAAGAGGAGATGAAGAGTTCGGTAGGGGAGATTGTCGGTACCATCGGGGATAAATCGACGGGAGAGGCTGTGGCGGTTGTGAGCGTGTCTCTCTCTCCTGGTGAGGAGGCGTTTATTACTGGAAGTGATGGCAATTTTAATTTCCAGAATTTGGAACCGGGAGAGTATATTGTGAGTGCGAGCAAGGAGTTTTATAGTGACGGAGAAGTTAAAGTGAAGGTCTCGGCAGGAAAGCCGACACGGGAGGATATGCTCATAGAACGTCTTCCGGCAATGGTCACAGCAGACCGTAATTTGCTGGATTTTGGCAGTGATGCGGGGCTCAATGTGCTTTCGTTCGGGATTGTTAATAGAAGTTATGAGGATCTGGAGTGGAAAATCGAATACGATTGTAAGTGGATAAAAGAACTGAGACCAGCTCGCGGAACATTGAAGTATGGTAAGACGGAAAGTGTGTCCGTGTTGATAGACCGTAGTCTGCTGGATTCGGAGAATATATACAACAGGACGGTTTTGGTTGTGAAGTCGTCTAATGGAGGTTCAGAGGTGGAGGTACGGGCAGTGGGTGTGGAGCGTGTGTTACCGGTGGTGAATACGCTCGGTGTGACAAAAATTGCAGCAATGACAGCGTGTCTGAATGCGGAGTTTGTGGATTACGGAGTGCCGGAATACACGGAGTGCGGTTTCGTTTATCATACAGAACCGATGCCGACGCATGAGAAGGCATTGGGCGTTTTGCCTGCTCCGTCGGATAACGGTTGGAGGTATTCTTGTGAGTTGAAGGGGTTGACGGTGGGCGAAACGTATTATGTGCGGGCGTATGCAAAAAACAGCGTCGGGTTGGTGTATAGTTCCAATGAGGTGTCGTTTACAACGAAGCCGACATTGCCGGAGGTCACGATAACAGCCGTGACGGATATTGATGTGGCAAGTGGTTCTGCTGTGTTTCACGGGAGGATTCTTGAAGCGGGAGATCCGGTTTGTTCAGAGTGCGGGTTTGTCTGTGCCGCATCGAGTAACCCGACGGTGGATGATGTGAAAGTAACGGCTTCGGTAGCCGGTTCTGGAGCCATTCGCATCGCTGTTTCTGGTTTGCCGCTTGACAAGACTCTGTATGTGCGGGCGTATGCGTTGAATGAGGCGGGAGTGGCTTATAGCTCCCGGAGCGAGACATTTTCCACGAATGGTGTCTTGCCGGAGGTTGAAACTGACGAGGCTACGAATGTAAATATATTGGCGGGGACAGCAACGCTACATGGACATGTTGTTAGTACCGGTAATCCAGGATATAGCGAGAGGGGATTTGTTTACGGGACAATGAAGGAACCGACGATTTATGATAATAAAATCATTGCCAACGGAGCGGGCGTGAAAAGTCCTTTTAGTATTTACGTCACCGATTTACCGAAAGGGGAGGATATTTATGTGCGGGCATATGCTACGAACCGCCTTGGGACGGTATATGGCAAGGTCATTGCGATAACGCCGGAGTGGATGGAATTGCCTGTCATTGGAGTAGCTGTACAAAAGAAGGACATTGGGTATACGGATTGGTATTCGGCGGATTTGATGTGCAAACAGTCTGTTGTCGGTGGATATATTGATTGGCGCCTGCCGACTAAGGAGGAGTTGGTAACAATTTATACAGAACGGAATGTTATTGGCGGATTTCAAACCATTGTGGATGCTGAGGGATATCGGGAGTTATATTGGAGCAGTACTTTGATGGGACACAAGGATAATAAAGATTGGTATTGTTGTGTCTCTTTTGTCGGAGATGGATTGTATGTATCTTCGGTGGATGTGGATCGCTCTATCCGTTGTGTGCGGACACTTGATAAGTAATGAATGGTTTGGCGTAAAATAGATTGGTTATGAAAAAAAGAATAGTATATTGTTTCTTGGTATTGGGAATGATGGCTTGTGTGGTATTGGGGGGATGTGCTGTAAAAAAACAACCCCTCATCCCAGAACCTCAAGGTGATACCGATGATTATTTTGAAGCATTGGGAATAGCGTATGGTCCGAGAGTCCAGATGGGTGATATACATATTCAAGCTTTGGAAAATGCGCAAGAAATAATCCGGCGGAAAATGGCTTCTGTTTATAGAAGTGTTGTTAAAAGATATATGGCAGAATATGGATTAAATAAGGATGCGGATACAGAAAAGAAAATGGAAAGACGGGGTAAGCAATTTATAAATACAATTGTAAATGATACAAGGGAAGTCGGATTGCCCAAATTTTCAACAACAGATGAGCAGGGGAATGTTACTTGCCATGTGGTTGCACGGATGTATAAAAAGGGGGTTGTCGAACAAATGAAAAACTATCTTTTTGAAGATGAAGAGATAAAGAGAATTTTAAAAGAAAATTTATCCCGGCAAATTTCGGGAAACAATTAGAAAAAAATGAAGTATTTTTTGATTTTAATAAGCGTATTGCTGTCAGACATTATAATGGGACAATCTGTAACTACTACCAGCCGTCCGATATGGTGGGATTCTCCTTTAATTGAAGGGAGGTGTTCTGCTGTTCGGTTTGTGAAAGTTAAAGATAATTCGTCGGAAAAAGTCAGAGAAAAGGCTGTAAAAATGGTTTTCGGGAATGGATTGTCGGATACAAGTGGGGAGATAAGTATTCAAGGCAGTCGTATTGTTTGGAGGAATGGAGATGAAATAAAAAACGCCCGTGTTATTGCAGAGCATACAGAAGAGACAACGTTAGGTGAGGTGACTTTAGGAATGTTGGTGCAAGTCCCCAAATATAATAATGCGTTGTTTGAGGAAGTCCGGATAACGGATAGATATCCTTTTTCTCCGCGTGTGTTTGTACCGGGGATGGAGCAAATTTATAAAGGTAGTGTGACGAAAGGAGTATTGTTTATTGCTGGGGAAACTGCGACAGGTATCGGCATCGCTGTATTTGAATGCCTCCGTTATTCCAAGAAATCCGAACTTAGGAATACGCATGATTTGGCGCGCCGTCGGAAATATCTTAACGAAGCGGACCGTATGCGGACTTGGCGTAACGGTTTTATTGCCGGTGCAGTAGTCATTTATCTTTGGAATATTATTGACGGGTGTGTTGCTAAGGGAGAGGAGCGGGTGTGGATTAAAAAGTGTAAAATGGGAATAAGACCTCATGGAACAGGGAGTGGTGCAGAATTGACGTTTGGGTTAAATTTTTAGATGATGAGTATGAAAAGGAGCTGTAAGTCATATTTTGACATTGTGGTGGGATTGGCAACTATTTTGAGTTGTGTGATTACATGGATAGGTTTGAATCAGGGAATACATCAGATAGCTAATAATGTGTCACAGCTTTTTTATGAAATAAAGCCTGTTGTAGAAAAGTTTCAGGAGCCGCAATTGCTTTTGCGGGATACAATCGTAATTATTCGTCGGGATACAATTGTTGATGTTCATAAGGATACAGTCTTTATACAACAAATGCCAAAAAAAGAACCTGGGTATAATTTGTCATCAGATACAAGGGATAACTTAGATAATAAGGCACGAGAATTTGAAGAAGAAAATTTTTAATAAGAATGGAGAAGTGAAAGAGATTGAAAAGGGGCAATGCGGGAGCGTTGCTCCTTTTTTAATTTTTCCGGAACAGCGAGAAGTTGATGCTGCCGTATTCCCGGTGGTCGAAGAAATGGGGGTGGTGGTTGTAGTCCACGGAGGCAGGGTGGCTAATCTTGGGCGATGATAGTACTGAAATTTTGGTCGTATATTACGACCATTTCGTCAGTAAAGAATACGTTTTTTCTTCTAATTGCCTTCAATGCAATATTTTATATTCGAAATTGTTGATACGACACTTTATCTGATCATATTCTTATTTCTGCATTCGTTCTATTAATTTTTTCAAAACAAGTGTATAACCTGCCTGGGGATTAAATTCTCTTTCTGGACGGATAAGGTTTTGTGTGTCTCCCAGAAAATCCGGATCGGACATTTTTTCTTCCATATTATTGATGAATTGTTTGTATGTGGGCGGTTGCTGGACGCCAAAAGACATATAGCGGCGGTAACAACGTAAGATTTCGTCGACATCAACAGAAGTTTCAGATAAAGCGACATATAAGTCGAAAAGATCCCGACCCTTTTTCCTTTGGTATAAGGCTCTTAGTTTTGTTCCCAACAGTTCGTTCAAGTGATATGTTGTGATCTCACACTTCCCCGAGAACCAGTTGTTTTCCATTTCAAATGGGATTTTAACCAATCCAAGTTCATTGAAATGTTCAAAGCAGTTTATTTCAATTTTCAAACGTAGCGGAATTGTAGGAGGTATTTCAGACTCCATACGAAACAACATCGTGTTGTTGTAGCGCTTTTGCTTTGTAACCCTGTCAGGTAAGAAACTCAAGACTTCACCCAGTCTGAACATGATTGGTTTTATCGGTCCCGGTGTGATTTGTACCAAATCAATATCTTCACTGTATCTTGGCTGTGGGGTCAGATATAATTTATGAAGCGCTGTTCCGCCTCTGAACGCCAGCTGCGAGGCGAGGAATTCATCACTGAAAATAGCGATTAACGCACGAGAAATAATAAGGTCTTGTTCTACCTGTGCATAGTCATTCCAAGGAACAATCTTATTCCATTGAGCAATAGCTGTTCTGTTTATCATATTTCGTCTGTTTCAATTATCGAATTTATATAGACTTTCCAACGGGTATTCTTTTCTGCATTCTCATCGGACTTTTGTGTACGAAGAGGAACATATCTAAAATGCTTGACGTATGATTGTAATTCAGTATGTAAGACATCTGCAATCTCTTTTTGTTTTAAAATATCTTCCAATATATAGCCCAATCGTTGGATGGTTGCGATTGATGTATAGTTAAACAGGTTACCGGAAGCTCCGCGAAAATCAAGTTTTTCTGTCAATTCATCCAAAATGGTCGCTGCTCTTGAAAGTCCGCCAATATATTGTTCATATTGCACAATGTCAATGGCTGTCAATTCTGCATTTGAGTAATTGATTATTCCTGTTTCAGAATTCTTAGATAGCAAGAAATCTGATGGAATCTCCTTGCGATATCCCCAAACAAGCAAGTTATTCTTTGATGAAGATACGGTGGATTTAGGAAATACCGTCATTACAGAAAACTTTTGTGGACGCTGATGGGCTGCTCCCAAGATTGCTGCGGCATTCAATAAGCTGATGTAATATGGCTTATTCAGATATGACATTAATTGGTCAATATAATATATCGGAGGCACCATTCTTTTTGCTGCATACTGTGGAGGAATAATGACGTAAAATCCTCTGTATACAGGATATAAAATACCTTGTGATGATAAACGGAATAATTCATTCTTGATGACTTGTTCCGAATAATTGGGAAATGTCAGTCTTACATCATTAACCGAAAAGGTCGGATAGCCGCTTATTTCTCTATCTCTTATCCATTTTTTAATGGTCATGTTGAATCATTTTGGTGCAAAGGTAATCAAAAATTGATTACTAACGCACTTTTTTAGCGCACGTTCAACTCTTCGGTTTTATTTGATTCGATGCGGTGCGCTGTTTTTAATTTTTCCGGAACAGCGAGAAGTTGACGCTGTCGTATTCCCGGTGGTTGAAGAAGTGGGGGTGGGTGCTGTAGTCTATGAAGGCGGGGTGTTCGACGATGGCGATGCCTCCTTCTATTTGCGTTGCTATGGAAATCCCGGAGATGGAGAGAGCCTTTTCCCGGTAACGGCTTGGTTTGATAATGATACTATTCCGGAAAATGTCTATGTGGATACAAAAAATTGGGACTACGACGGCAAAACCATCCGCATCGATTTCCGGAAAGCGGAGTAAATAACAACTCTTAAAGAATGGAATATAAAAAAGAGCATCTATATTTCAACAGATGTGATTGAATAAGAAAATGAGGGTGCCCATGGGCACCCTCATTTTCTTTGCATCCCTCTTGGATACTGAAATCAAATTTGTGTTTACTGGATGAAGCGGGTGGCGACGGAATAATTTTCAGCGTCGGTCTCCACTTCGATGACATACGTCCTGCCGGGAAGCAGGTCGATGTAGTTGTCTTTGAATCTTACGTCGGCATCCGGCGAGTAAAACATCACATCGCATGCCAGTTGTCTGGTAGTGGCACGGAGGTATTTTTTTCCGTTGGTCTGAAATGTTTCTGTTTGTATGCCTGGATCTTTGGGCAAGTCCATATTCTTGGGTGCAGTAAAATAGCAGGTTTGCTCGTCCCATAGTGTGTTGCTGTTTGCTATGCGGAGCACTGCCACCACCTCTTTTTTGTCTTTCCCTTGCAGGAGGCGTTCCAGGTCAATCGTGCGGATTAAACCGGAAGCATTGGCTTTTTGGCTGAATTTACCATTTACTTGGTTGAGCAGTTTGCCGTTGAAATCCAATAATTCAAGGGTATAGTCACCTTTTATCGGTTTCAGTAAATCATTGACTACCCATACCTCCATGGTCTTATCCGTGATTTTGGGTGCCAGAATGATTGTTTTGCAAGCCTCTTTTGAAGCATATTGTGCGGCTTTCCAGTTGTGGTAATAATCAGTGGTGGACCAGCTTGCCACGGGCCAGCAATCGTTCAGCTGCCACATCAGGGAACCCATGCAGTAGGGCATGTTCCGGCGGTGGGCTTGTACCGCACTGCGCATGGCTTTGGCTTGCAATACCTGGCTCATGTATAGGAACTGCTCGAAATCTTCGGGGATATGGTAGTACCATCCCATGTATTCCTTGATGCGGAGATTGCCGATGCCGCTGCGTTGGTGGGCTGCCATGACTTCCGATTCGATGTAGTAGTCCTCCGGCAGGGCGTATTTTTTTACCGTATTGAATTCCGGGAAAGACTGAAAACCGTATTCGCTGATGAAGCGTCCGATGTTGTTTTCATACTCTTCAAAGCGGTGTTGCTGGTGCCATACGCCCCAATAGTGGTTGTCTCCACTGGTTGCTGGCAAAAGCTCATGGGCATTTACAGCAGTGTCCGACATCGGGGAAGAGGGCCAGTAATCGTCGCCGTCGGTGTAGAAGGTGATGACCTCTGGGAGCAAGTGGTGGAACAAATCGGTATATGCCTTAAAAATTTGTGCTTTTTCCGCTTCGCTGTATCCTTTCTGCCAGCCCCAGCGCGCCCAGGCTGCGTCAATTTCGTTGTTGCCGCACCATAAAGCCAAAGAAGGGTGGTTACGCAAGCGGACTACGTTGTCGATAGCCTCCTGGCGGACATTTTCCAAAAATTCGTTGTTGCCCGGATACATGGCGCAGGCAAAGGCGAAATCCTGCCATACCATGATACCGTTCCGGTCGCATAAGTCGTAAAAATGGTCGTCTTCATAAATCCCGCCACCCCATACGCGAATCATATTCATGTTGGCGTCTGCGGCGTCCTGCACCATCTTCTCGTAATCCTGCGGCGTGATGCGGGGCAGGAAAATATCGTTGGGAATCATGTTTGTACCTTTGGCGAATACCGGAATGTCGTTCAGTTCAAAGTAGAAGGTGGAGCCCGCTTCGTCTTTTTTCCGGATGAGCTTTAATGAGCGTAAGCCGGTTGTGACGGTCTGGCTGGCAATGGTTTCGCCGTTTTGCACAAGGCGGATTTCAAAGTTGCTGAGCGCAGGTTTTCCCAGCCCTTTACTCCACCATAATTCCGGATTCCTGACGGTGAAAGGAAGAGATACCTGGTTGTTTCCGGTGTGGGTGCTCACGGCTTTTTTAGCCACCAGTTTATTTTTATGCCATACTTCCGCTTCAACTGGCTTTGCCGTTTCGGTAAGGAAGTTGATCTCGGCTTCCAGACGGGCCTGCTTTTTGGACACTTCCGGCTGGCGGATAAAGCTGTTTTCGATTTTCATGTTATCCCAGCCTTCCAGTACAACGGGTTTCCATATTCCGGAGGGTACTAGCCGGGGACCCCAGTCCCAACCGAAATGATAAGGGGCTTTGCGGGTGAAAACACTGACCCTCACGTCTCCCATGCCGCCGAATTGGCTGTAATCGTTGGATGCTGGAAGTATTAGTCCGTATTTTTCCATCTCTTCCAGGCCTTTGGTAATGGGAGAATAGAAGCGGATTAAAAGTGTGTTGTCACCTTTTTTCAGCTTGCCCTTGACATCGGTTTTCCAAATGCGGAACATGTTGTTGGGGGAAGCGATTTTTTCCCCGTTGAGGAATACGTCACACCAGGTGTCCAGCCCGTGGAATACGAGTTGCTGGTTATTGGCAGCCAGAATGGCTTCCGCAGGCTGAAAGGTAACGGCATATTCCCAGTTGATTTTGTCTATCCATTGTACTGTGGGTTCGTTATTGCGGTAGAATGGGTCTTCAATGAGTTTATGTGCCATCAGGTCGGTGTGTACCGAACCGGGTACACTGGCGGACAACCATTTGCCTACGTGAGCCTGTCGGAATTGCCAGCCGGTATTAAGCTCTTGGTGCACCGGATTGTTGGCATAAAGTCCGGGAAAGCCAAACAGCATTGCCAGAATGAAAATGCGGAGAAAAATAGTGTTCATGATGTCAGTATTTTGAGAGTTGTTGTTCATTTATGTATTTAATTTTTATGGTTTAATGACGACCACACTATTGTCAGATGATTTTATTACATACAATTTTAACTCAAAAATAATAAATAATAACAAATCTCGTTCCTTTCACAAAAAAACGATCGATTTTCTGGGGATAAAAAACTAAAATGCAAGAAACACTTAAATTTTTAACAATAACCTGATAGAAAGCTATTTTATATTATTTAAATTTGCGTCACAGATTTTAAATCTGAATGCCCAAAAAAACGATCCTTTTTTTTGGAATGTGTGCTATAAATTAATTAAAATTAGGTAAATTTTATGAGGAAAATCTTTATGAAAGGCCTGCTATTATTGGTGCCGGTGTTTTTTATGACATTTGCTGCCATGTCACAGAGCATTGTTAAAGGAAAGATTATCGACTCGGAAACCAAGGAAGAATTGGTCGGAGCTACGGTAATGGTCAAAGGAACAACAGAGGGTATTGCTACCAGCTTGGATGGAAGTTTTGAACTGAAAACTAGGGCAGAAGGTAAACAAACGCTGGTTTTTCGGAGTGTGGGTTACAAAGAGTTGCAGAAAGAAGTAGAGCTTTACGGAAATGTATTGGATTTGGGTGTGATAAAACTCAAAACGGAAGCAATCGGGTTGGGTGATGTGACGGTAACAGCTTCAGTGGCAGTGCGTCGTAAGACTCCTGTGGCTATATCCGTTGTGGAACCTGTGGAGATTGAAGCCAAGCTCTCTACACAGGAATTTCCGGAAGTATTGAAGTCTACGCCGGGAGTATATGCTACCAAATCGGGTGGTGCTTTTGGAGATTCCCGAATCAATTTGCGCGGTTTTGAACAGGCTAATATTGCTGTGATGATTAACGGTGTGCCGATGAACGATATGGAGTGGGGCGGTTTGTATTGGTCTAACTGGGCAGGACTTTCGGATGTGACTCGTTCCATGCAGGTGCAGCGCGGATTAGGGGCTTCTAAAGTTTCCTCACCTTCTGTCGGAGGTTCTATCAATATTGTTACCAAAACAACGGATGCTAAGATGGGGGGATCTATTTCATATGCTTTGGGAAATGACGGATACAATAAAGTGATGTTTAATGTGTCCACCGGATTGCGTAATGGCTGGGCGCTTACTTTGTTGGGCGCCAAAAGTTGGGGCGACGGATACATTCAGGGGACGGAATTTGAAGCCTATTCCTATTTTGGGAATATTTCAAAACAGATCAATGACAATCATTTGTTGTCATTTACTGTATTCGGAGCGCCGCAGTGGCACAATCAGCGGAGTAACTATGACGGTCTGACGATTGCCGGCTGGCAGAATGTGGAGAAATATATGGGCAAAGATCGCCAGTACCGCTATAATCCGACCTATGGTTTCGGCTTGCACGGAGAACGCAAGACTTCTTCTTACAACCACTATCACAAACCCCAGATTTCATTGAATCATTTTTGGACTATCGATGAAAAGTCCAGCCTTTCCACGGTTGCATATGTGTCTATTGGTCGCGGAGGCGGTTATAAGGGATTGGGTTCGACTTCCGAATATGCTAACATGTGGTACGGCTCAAACAACGGAACCCTGAACACTTATTTCCGTAACGATGACGGAACATTTGCTTATGATAAGATTTATGAACTCAACGCGACGAGCGATAACGGTTCGTTGATGGCGATGTCTGAATCCAAGAACGAACACAATTGGTATGGCTTGATGTCTACTTATACGACTAAAATCGGAAAGTATTTTGATGTGTACGGAGGTATTGATTTCCGTTATTACAACGGTACGCATACCAATGAATTGGTAGACCTTTACGGAGGAGAGTTTTTTGTAGACCGTTACCGGGCAAATGTCAGCAGTGCAAACAATGCCAACCGGAACAATCCGGAATGGGTGAATCAGAAACTGAAAGTGGGGGATGTGGTGTACCGGGACTATGACGGTTACGTGATGCAGGAAGGTATTTTCGGACAGGTGGAATACAACAAAGGACCGTTGAGTGTATTTGTGGCTGGTGCCGTTTCCAATACCGGATATTGGCAGAAAAACCATTTTTATTACGATAAAGAGCACGAAAAGTCAAAAACAGAAAATTTTATTGGCTGGAACGTGAAAGGGGGAGCTAATTATAACATTACCGAACAACACAATGTATTTGCTAATATCGGCTACATCTCCCGTGCGCCTTTCTATTCCGGCGGTGTGTTCTTGTATGCTCTGAACAGTAATGCAACAAACCCGGATGCTGTCAATGAAAAGGTATTTTCAGCAGAGGTCGGTTACGGTTTCCGTTCCTCTATCTTCAGTGCCAATCTGAACCTGTATCGTACGGAATGGCTGGACAAGACCATGACCCGTACCATTGATTTGAAGAATGGTGACCGGGCAACCATCAACATGAGCGGTGTAGATGCTTTGCATCAGGGGATTGAAGTCGATTTTGTATTCCGTCCCATTAAGAATGTGGACATCAACGGTATGATTTCTATCGGTGACTGGAGATGGAACAGTGTTTCTTCCGGTTATTTCTATAATTCATCCGGTCAGCCGTTAAAGAATAGTGATGGTGACATCGCTTCCGGAATTCAGACGGAAGACCATGCCAAAATGACGGTGGATTTGGATGGAACCCGTGTAGGAAATTCAGCTCAGACGACATTCGCTATCGGAGCTAAGGTGCAGCCGTTGAAAGGTTTGCGAGTAGGTGCTGATTACACTTACTGGATGCGTAATTATGCGGAATTTTCTGTGGGAGGTAGCAACGGCGGTGATTTGGTGATGAACGGTTACAAAAAATATGAAACGCCTTGGAGAATGCCATCGGCAGGAGAGTTGGATTTGAATGTGAGCTATCGTTTCCCATTAGGTAAACTGTGGGCTACGTTGTATGGAAATGTGAATAATCTGTTGGATGGTGTTTCTATTTCCGATGCTTATGATGGTTCTGCTCACGATTGGCAATCCGCCTATCGCGTATTTTACCGTTTCGGCAGGAACTATTCCGTTCGCCTGAAAATTACTTTCTGATAATTTGACAGTCTTTAAATGAATAAAATATGAAAAAACATCTCATATATCTTTGTATTGCATTTGCCTTGGGATGGACAGGATGCACCGATGTGAACGATGAGTTTGAAGGATTGGATAAAATCACCATTCCGGAGAATGTCATCAATAAAGATTATACCTTAACGGCGGAGGATTACGCTGCCATCAGCGCATTGAAGGGGCTAAGCGGTGTGGATGACAATGCGCTGAAAGCGGTGAAAACGAATCTCTACCTGACGTCTGCCACTCCGGCAAAAACGGTGCTGCCTGTTTTTATGAACAGCAAATGGGGAACGGCGTCTACGGGGTCGGCCATTAAAATGACCTACGATTTTGGCGGAGAGACTCCGGCCTATCTGGCAGCAATTGCTTCTGCTAAGACTTACACGTTGAGCGCGGAAGATTACAAAACGGTGTGGGGCGTGGAAGGTGTTGAGTACCTGACACCGGAACAAGCAGCGGAAGTTGCATTGCCGAAAGTTTTGAATAAGAAATTTGCAGAGGCGGAAGAGGGGAAAGTGTTGATTGCAGAATATGCTTATTCGGAAGAGGAACCGGAATTGGCTTTGCCGACCTTTATTGATGAGGATTTTGAAGGCGTGATAAAAGATGAAGAGGTGGCGTTGAGCGGTTGGACGAATTTTGTCGAAAAAGGAACCAAGACTTGGATAGGAAAGGAATATTCCGGAAATAAATATGTCCAGATGTCTGCCAACGGCAGCAATGAAGATGAAAATATTGCCTGGTTGGTATCGCCGAAAGTTAATTTGACGGAAGCTGTGAATCCGACGTTAAGTTTTGATGTGACCATAGGGTATTATAATGCAGGTTGTTTGCAGGTATTGATTTCCGAGGATTATGTGGATGACGTGACCACGGCGACGTGGACGGATATTACGGCTAACTTTGCCATACCGCAGGAACCTACGGATAAGTTCGGAAAAGTTGCTATTGCCGGATTGATGGATATGAGTGCGTATAAGAAAAATATCAATATCGCTTTCAAATACACCGGATCCGGGAACAACAAGCAAACAACCACCTATCAGATCGATAACCTGTATTTAGGTGATGATAATGCCGTAAAAGCATCCGACGTATTTGAAGAAGACTTTGAAAGTGTAACGAAAGATGCTGATGTGGCGTTGAGTGGTTGGACGAATTTCAAGGAGAAAGGGACTAAAACCTGGATAGGAAAAGATTATTCCGGCAACAAATATGTTCAGATGTCTGCTTATGGTAGTAAAGAAGATGAAAATATTGCCTGGTTGGTATCTCCGAAGGTCGATTTGACAAAAGCTGTAAATCCGACGTTTAGTTTTGATGTAACCGTAGGGCATTATAATGCCAATTGTTTGCAGATTCTGATTTCCGAAAATTATGTAGATAATGTGACTACGGCAACATGGACGGATATTACGGCTAATTTTACTATACCTCAGGAACCTGCTTCTGGATTTAGTAATGTCCAGATTGCCGGAGTTATGAATATGAGTGCGTATAAGAAGAATATCAATATTGCATTTAAGTATACCGGTTCCGGGAATAATGAAAAAACAACCACCTATCAGATTGATAATTTTAATATTCAGGATTACAGCCGTTCTGCTGCTGCCGCAAGTTTGATGGCAAAAGCCAATAGCATCGATGCTCCTGCCCAAAAAGCGATGGTTGTTGAATTTGCCGATGGCAAATGGGCTGTCAACTCAAAAGCATTGGTACTTTTGAATGAAGACTACAAATCCATGGGCGAACCCGGTTCTCACAATAATTTCAGCAGTTCTGTTCCTGCCGGAAATTATTTGCCGAAATTCCTGGCAGCCAAATATCCGTATGCGAATGACGGCGATGTGAAAGCAGTGGTATACAACTATTACGACAGTGAAGCTAAAACGACGGTATTAAAAGCCGACGAATATGTGTATGCCGGAGCCTGGAAATACAACAATATCCCTGTTGAGACCGTAACGGAGCAATATGCTTATTCCGGTACCTGGATGTATGATCCCAATGTCACGATTACATTGGTGGCTGGCAAAGGAAACGGTGACGGACACTTCCAGGCATTGACCGATTGGGTGTGGGAGAATATTGACGTGCCTGCCAGAGTAACGGAAAAAGGAAAAGGTTATGTGACAAAATACGGTAACAACGATTACTATTTCGGTGGTTCCGAATATCAGAATAATTTTGACTTCCGTCCGGATAAGTGGAAAGAGCAGGTGAATTCGAAATACGGTGATATGACAGATGAAAAATTGTCGGAATTGATGTGGGTGAGATTGTTGGAAGCTGTTAAAATCATGTTGACCGTTACCCATCCGGAAGCTCAGCCAGTAGATGGTTTGGATGTGATTTATACGGTGAACTTTGTGGTGTATGACGGTAGTAACACGAATTATACCATTCAGTATCAGGTGACTGCTCCGGGAGAATTCACTTATGTGGAGGAATCATTGAAAAAAGTGGAGTAAATGTTTATGGTGAGGACACGGATACATTTAAAATTTATTGCGGGCAGCGTACTGCTGCTCGCAATATTTTTCTCCGCTTGTAGTGATGACTACAAGCAGGAGGAGGAACCTAAAGAAGACTTGACCAACACTGTTCCGGGGCGTTTGGAAATACCCCGTCTGACGGGAGATACGGTTACGTATAAATTTATTGACCATATGGTAACTTATCAGGGAAAGACGGTTCATAACTATTCAATGGAGTATAATCTCTCTTTGCGCCATACCCGTTGGGTGGCTTTTACTGCCTGCGGTTTGACGGCGGCGGACCAGGTGACCCGCACGAATGCCTGGGATGATGATCCGCAGGTACCGGAGGACAAACGTACGGAAAGAGCCGATTATAGCGGATACGACCGGGGGCATTTGGTGGCGTCCAATGACCGGCGCTATTGTCGCGAGGCGAACGAGCAAACTTTCTATTATTCCAATATGAGTCCGCAGTTGTCGGATTTTAATCAGAAGATCTGGCAAAAATTGGAAGAGAATGTCAAGGAATGGATGCAGGATGAAACTTTGCGCGATACGCTTTATGTGGTAAAAGGCGGAACTATTCGGGAAGACCAGGTATTGAAATACAACGGGCCGCATTCTGTGCCGGTTCCGAAATACTATTTTATGGCGGTATTGGCTAAAAAAGGAGGAAGTTATAAATCCATTGCCTTTTGGCTGGAACATAAAAAATATTCCGAACCGTATGACTTGCAGGGGAAAGCCATTTCAGTCGATGAACTGGAAGAAAAGACGGGCATTGATTTCTTTCCGGCTTTACTGGATGCGGTAGAACGTCCAACGGAAGCCGTTTATTGCCTTGATGATTGGACCTGGAAAAACAGATAAGACGATAACAGGCGGGCCTTAAAATTGTCCGTGAAATCATCCGGAAACAAAATATAGACGCCAATATCATATTGGAGGTATACACAGATATTACAGGGATATTGCCGTTTTCAAGTCCGAATCACCTCCGTTCCGGAACGGGACAGAACGGGAAAAGATCCGTTCTGCAGACTTTCGGGTCGTAGCGAGGACTTTTTTAATGCGCCTCGTAAATCAGCTTATATCCCTTTTCTTTACCCTGTTTAAACCACTTTCCGGGGGTTACCTTCCAGTCGTTGCGGCATTGTGGGGTGAGTGTTTTTTTCTCCCGGATGTATTCCGTGATATAATAGCGCACATCCCTGGGCTTGATTTCCACAATCCGTTTTTCCATTTCCTCTTTGCTCCATCCCAAGCCTTGAGAAAGGTGACCGCCTCCGCCGTTGCCCCGGTAAGAATTGATAGCAACCTTATATGTTTTATTGGGGTCAAAAGGTGTTTCGTCGGAAAGTGAAAGAATCTTCACCCGCTCACCTGTTTTTTTGCTCACATCTACGGTATAGCGGATACCTGCCGCACATGAAAAATTGAAAAACGGATGGGCAAGCGTGTATGCTCCCCGGCTGTTTTTTACAGGATTACCTTTGGTGTCCGTCTTGAAATTTAGCAGATGGTCATTAGCTGAACGCATCGTGTTGTATTGAAGACCGTAGGCATATTCTAAATACTTGTCGATTTCTTTTCCGGTAAAGTTCATCACGTATAAACCGTTTTCATAACTGTAGAGGTTAAACATATCTCGGATTGTAACCTCTCCTCTCTCAATGCGGGCATCCATTTGCAGTATCGTACTGAATGAAACATCGGCACCAGTGGTGGCTAATTGTACGTTATGAATAAAATCAGTAAATGCGGAAGGACCGAAAATCCCATCCCGTCCGGGCAGGGCTTCGCTGAATGTTCCGATGGGAGTATCGATGTAAGATTTCACCTTTTCCAAAGCCGGCGTAAAATGACGGATGTAGGCGGAATCCTGGAGGGTATTTGCCAATTTAATCAATTGGGCGTGAATCGTTTTGTCGTATCTTTTACCGTGGCGTGTCAAATTGATGTCTACCTTTCCGAGAAAAGTGGCGTGCGACCGCGGGTCAATGACCATCACTTTGTGTCCGGCGTCGTTGGTAATCTCTTCCACTTTTCCCTGGTGGTCATGTCCCATGATGATGAGGTCGAAACCGTCCACTTGCTGCGCCACCAGCATGCTGGCATTTTCATTCCGGGGAGTGGTTGCATTTTCGCCGCCGTACTCATAATCGAAACCGGCATGGAAAAGACCTATCAGCAAATCGGGGTGTTCTTCGGCTTGAATCCGAGGAACCCACAGACGGGCGGTTTCAATCATATCCCGGAACTCCATGCCTTCCCATAAATGCTTGGGCAGCCATTTCGGAATACCGGGTGTAGTCAATCCTAAAACGGCGATTTTTATACCGTTCCGGCGGATAATGGTATAAGGCTGGAAATAAGGCTCGCCGGTAGCGGTGTTCACGGCATTTGCCGACAGCCAGGGATGATCCAGTTCCCGTTTCAGTTTGTCATAGACCGGATGACCTGCTTCTATATCGTGGTTTCCGACGCTTCCGGCATCGTAGTGCAGATAATTCATGACCTGGGCGGTAATGTTCGTTTCGGCGGTATCAATCACATTGTAGTAATAGTTTGACGGCTGCCCTTGCAGAATATCCCCGTTATCCAGTAAAATCACCTCGTCGGGACGGTTGTTGCGTTCGCTCTTTATAATCGCAGCGACGTTTGCCAGACTGCTTTTATTCGGACGGTCCCTTTTCAGGTCATAGTCGAAAACAGTACCGTGGACGTCCGTCGTACAATAAATGGTCAGTCTGGCTTTTTCCGGTTTGGAATGGCATGATACCAACAAACCGCACGCAAGAATAAAAACAGTAAGCAGTGAGCACACTTTGATTTTCATGGCAAAAATCCGTTATAAATGACATATTCCGATTACGGGTGTAAAGATAATAAAAAGCCCGAACAGTAGCCCTGTAGGGAGAGTCCCTTTTTTCCTGCTTGAAAAGCAAAATTTTCATTTAAAACGTTTAACTTTAACCGCGTTTTTAAATGGAAAACAGAATGAGTGGTGTAATCAAAAAAACAGGCTGGATACTACCGGCATTGTTGCTGCTGACGGCGGGAACGGCTCTGGCCCAGCAGGGAAACGGGATTCAGAGTGCCGCCAACATCGAAAGTCATATTTCCGTCCTATCGGTATTAAGGGGATTGCTGGGGATTGCCGTGTTAATCGGAATCGCCTGGCTTTTCAGTAACAACCGCAAGGCCATTTCCTGGAAAGTGGTCGGCATGGGCTTGGCCATTCAGTTGGTGCTGGCTGTCGGCATCCTGTACGTGCCTTTTGTCCAGGCGTTCTTTGAATTTTTTGGGAAGATATTCCTGACCATCCTCGACTTTACCAAAGCCGGGAGCGACTTCCTTTTGGGTGACTTAATGGATACCACTAAAGTGGGATATGTTTTTGCTTTTCAGGTCTTACCCACCATCATCTTCTTTTCAGCATTGACCTCGCTGCTGTTTTATTTGGGCATCATACAGAAAGTGGTGTATGCTTTGGCATGGGGAATGACCAAGCTGATGAACATTTCCGGTATGGAGGCTTTGTCAGTTTCCGGAAACATCTTCTTAGGGCAAACAGAAGCGCCGCTGATGATTAAAGAATATCTGGACGACATGACCCCCTCTGAAATATTTTTGGTCATGACGGGTGGAATGGCAACCATTGCGGGGGGTGTTTTAGCGGCTTACATTAGTTTCTTGGGAGGGGAGGATCCTGTGCAACGGCTGGTATTTGCGAAGCATTTACTGGCGGCTTCGGTCATGGCGGCTCCTGGTGCGGTGGTATTTGCCAAACTGTTGGTTCCGCAGAATAAGGCGGTAAACAACAACATACAGGTTTCCAAAAACAAAGTGGGAAAAAACATTCTGGATGCCATCTCAAACGGTACGACCGAAGGTGTAAAACTGGCTGTCAATGTGGCTGGTATGTTGCTCGTGTTTGTGGCATTCATCGCTTTTGCCAATTACTTGTTCGGAAAAATCGGCGGCTTCACCGGTTTGAATGAGTGGATAGTCCAAATCACGGATGGCAGGAATACCGAACTGAGTTTGCAATTTATTTTAGGGTATGCTATTTCGCCCTTGATGTGGTTGATTGGAATTTCTGCGGAAGACATGGTCTATGCCGGGAGCCTGCTGGGACAAAAAGTGATTATGACGGAATTCATAGGATACGTGGATTTGGCGAACCTGAAAGCGGCAGGGGCATTCCACGAGGTGAAGTCCATCATCATGTGCACTTACTTCCTGTGCGGTTTTGCCAACTTTGCCTCCATTGGTATCCAGATAGGCGGTATCGGCGGATTGACACCGAAAAACAAATCGTTGCTGGCGCAATTCGGATTGCGGGCATTGCTTGCCGGAACGCTGGCTTCCTTGCTTTCGGCTACAGTGGTTGGAATGATTATCGGGTGACGAATTATTCCTTCTGCTTTTTAAGCAGGTCATAACATCTTTGGATGGTTTCGTAATCAAAGCCGCGGCTGAGACAAAACCGGAAAAGTTTGGCTTTCGTCTGGAGCTCGTCCCTATCGTGGAGACTGCGGTACTTTTGTTTCAATAAGGAGAGGCATGTCGTTTCATATTCGGAGGCATCCAAGGTTGCTAGTGCGCTGCGGACAATATCGGAGGGAATTCCTTTCTGTCGGAGCATCAGATTGATTTTTTTCATGCCCCAGCGGTTGAAGCGAAACTTGTCCCGGGCATAGAAAGAGGCAAACCGGGCTTCATCGATAAACCTGTTTTTTTGCAGAAAATCCAGGATACGGTTGCAATCTTCCGGTGTGATTTCCCAGGCAAGCAGTTTTTTCCGGATATCGTCACAACAATACTCTTTTTTGCTGCATAGCGACGCAGCAAGATTCAGGGCTTTTTTATAATCCATCGTGCAATTCTCCTTTTACAAAACGGTCTTTCCCGTAAAAATCTTTTTTTAAGACAAGCCGGCAATACCCGGAGGCCTCCATCAGTTGCAACATCTCTTTCCCTAGCGCTTCATTGATTTCAAAAAAAAGTTTCCCGCCTTGTGTCAAGTGCCGTTTCCCCCATTTAACGATGGTGCGGTAATATATCAGCGGGTCATCGTCCGGTACAAATAAAGCTCTGTGGGGCTCGTAATCCAGGACGCGTTTTTGCATCAGAGCTTTTTCCTGCTCGCGGACATAAGGGGGATTACTGACAATAATATCGTATTGCTCCGGCGTGTTGAAACGGAAAATATTCGCTTGCATGAAATCCGCGTGCAAGTGATTCAGTTGCGCGTTTTGACGGGCTTGTTTGACGGCTTCCGGTGAGATGTCCAGACCGCAGACGGAGGCTCCGGGCAGGGAATGTGCCAGTGACAATGCGATGCAGCCGCTTCCGGTGCCGATATCCAAAATACGAGCGGAGGAAGGTGCCGTTTCCTTAATCCAATAAACCAGTTCTTCTGTCTCCGGACGGGGAATAAGAGTGGATGGGTTTAATCCGATTCTTAACCCCGCGAAAACAGTTTCACCCAAGACATATTGGATGGGTTGGCCGGCTTTTAACTGCCCGGTGATTTTAATAAAATTCTTTACAAAGCTTTCATCCAAATCTTCGCTTTTTTTGAGATGGATGTCTATATTTGTGTAGTGAAATACATCCGTGAAGATGATTTGACAAATACTTCGGATTTCTTCCGCTCCGTATGTATCTTTCAATTCTTCTCTTGCGTATTGAATGAGTGTAAACAAAGAGTGATTCATAAAACAAAGATAGAGCGAAAATCTGAAAATGAGAAAATGAAATGCAGTTATCTCCCTGCTGCTGATCCTACTTTATGAGCTGGTCCCTGATTATACAATATGTGCTGATTACATCCTATTTGCTGACGATTATATCCATCACCTTCAGCATCGTTCTGGAAAACAGAAATCCGGTACGGACGTTGGCGTGGATAGGAGTATTGGTGTTTGTGCCGTTTATCGGGCTGTTATTCTATCTCTATTTCGGGGTAAACTACCGCAAAGTGAAGATGTTTTCCATGAAAGGGCTGGGGGATATGAAGTGGCTGCAATACATGAGTGAGGACCAGAAACAGAGAATCAAGAAAACGGAGCTTATCAAAAAGGAGGACATGGAAGAGGTTCGCAAGCTCATGACCCTCTTGCTCAATAACAGCAAAGCTCTGTTAACCCGCTACAATAAAGTGGAAATCCTGAACAACGGAAGTGAGACATTCCCGGCTATTTTCGCTGCCTTGTGCAAGGCCCGGAAGTACATCCATTTGGAATACTACATCCTGGAACCCGGTGAGTTGTTTGACCGTTTGATAGAAATACTGATAGCCAAGGCGAAAGCCGGGGTGGAAGTACGCATCATTTATGATGATGTCGGTTCCTGGGGATTGCCGAAAAAGTGCAAACAGGAGATGAGGGAGGCTGGCATACAGATTTATCCTTTCCTGCCTGTGCGCTTTCATAAGATTGCAAGCAATGCGAACTACCGGAACCATCGTAAAATTATTGTCATTGACGGAGAGACGGCTTTTGTCGGAGGGCTGAATTTTGCTGACCGCTATCTGAACGGAGTGCCGGGAATCGGTGAGTGGCGGGACACCCATCTGCAAGTCAAAGGAGAGGTTGCTACCTCTTTGCAGACGGTGTTTCTGATTGACTGGTATTTTGTCCGGCAGGAACTGTTGCTGAACCGGGAGGAATATTTGCCTTATGTCCGGGAGGAGGGGAATGTGATAACACAGGTCGTTTCTTGTGGTCCCGATAGTGATTGGGCGTCCATACAACAGGCTTATTTTACGCTTATCAATATGGCGAAGAAATATGTCTTTATCTCTACCCCTTATTTTATGCCGGGAGAAACAACGCTCAACTGCATTAAGGCTGCCGCCATGGGGGGAGTGGATGTGCGGATATTGCTTCCGCATCGTACCGATTCATGGCTGACGCACTGGTGTTCCCGTTCCTTTGTTGAGGAGTTGTTGGCTGCCGGGGTGAAAGTATATTGGTATCAGAAAGGCATTAATCACAGCAAGGTGATCGTTGTGGACGGCATTGTGGCCAGTGTGGGGACAGCCAATGTGGATATGCGGAGTTTTGAGCAGAATTTTGAAGTGAACCTGATTGTATATGACCGGAATTTTGCCCGGGACATTGCGGCTTCTTTTATGGACGATCTGAAAGAGAGTCGGGAAGAGAGCATGCACAGATGGAAATTCCGGAGTGACAAAGATAAGGTGCGCGAATCGGTCGCCCGCTTGTTTGCTCCTCTGTTATAATAATTGTGGTGGTTATTTTGTATTAAACAGATAAATCAATGGAAATCAGTATTGACAGCCGTTCGGTGGCGAATCCCGCAACGACTATGTTTTTTGCCTTGAAAGGACCGAATCATAACGGACATGATTATGTGGTAAAATTGTATGAACGTGGTGTGCGCAATTTTGTTGTCAGTGAGAAAAGAGAGGAGTTTGTTCCCTTGAAAGAGGCAAAATTTTATGAAGTGGAGGATGTTTTGAAAGCCTTGCAGACCTATGCTAAATCCCACCGGGAAAAACAGCGGGCGGAAGTGGTGGCAATTACCGGGAGCAATGGGAAAACCATAGTCAAAGAGTGGTTATACCAGTTGTTAGCTGATGAGTTTGCCGTTTACCGCAGTCCGCGAAGTTACAATTCCCAGGTGGGGGTCCCCCTGTCATTGTCTGGAATTGCTGAAAATACACAGATTGCCTTGATTGAAGCCGGGATTTCCCGTAAAGGGGAGATGGTGAAACTGGAAAGCATGATCAAGCCGGAGGTGGCTGTTTTTACCCATTTGGGTGACGCTCACGGGGAAAACTTTTCCTCCTTGCAGGAAAAGCTGGCCGAAAAGGCCGTCCTGTTCAGGTATTGCCGGGTCGTGGTGGGAAGAGAGGGAGACGCGATGGATTATATTCTTTCGGTAGTGCGGAAAGAGACGGAGAAAATGATATGGGGGCAGGGAGAGCATGCAACCCTGAAAGTAGAGGAGGGGCGTAGGACAGACAAAAGCCGGGAAGTCCGGATTACCTATCAAAATCAGACGTTCGGATTGGAGATCCCTTTTGGGGATGAGGCATCGTATGAAAATTGCATGAATGTAGTTTGTGTCTGTTTGCTGAAAGGGATGAGTGCGGAAAAAATTGTGGAGAAAGTACGGCAATTGCAGCCGATTGCTATGCGAATGGAGATAAAAGAGGGAATCAATCGGTGTGTCGTAATACACGACTATTATAATTCGGACTCCTCCTCTTTCCGCTTGGCATTAAATTCCCTGACGATGCAGGATGAGGCGAAAAAAAGAGTGGTGATTCTTTCTGATTTCATTGATACGGACATCGATAAGGCGGCGCTTTACCGGGAAGTAGCAGGGATATTGCGGAAAGCCGGGGTGGGATTGTTTATTGGAATCGGGGATGAACTGCTGAAATACAAAGCCTATTTCTTGATGGATTCCCGTTTTTATACCGATACGGATAGTTTCCTGAAACAGGAAAAACGGGACACGTTTCATGATCAGGCCATTCTGATTAAGGGAGCCCGGAAATACCAGTTTGAATACATAGCCGGCTTTCTGCAAAAGCAGTCCCACAATACTGTGCTGGAAGTGGATATGGATGCCATGACACAAAATCTGACCTATTTCCGTTCGCTGATACCTCCGACGACGAAACTGGCCCTCATGGTGAAGGCTTTTTCGTATGGTACCGGTGCGGGCGAAGTGGCGAATCTCTTGCAATACCAGGGTGTAAATTACCTGATGGTTGCTTTTGCCGATGAAGGCGTGGCTTTGCGTGCGGAAGGCATAACGATACCGATTGCTGTGATGAATCCTCAACCGGAAGCCTTTGATAATATGATTGAGTTTAATCTGGAACCGGAGATTTATTCGCTTGAGTTACTGGAGGCTTTTGACCGTAATTTGGTTAAACACGGCATTGAACAGTATCCCGTTCACTTGAAATTGAATACGGGGATGAACCGTTCGGGGCTGGATCCGGAAGAGGTGGACGCTTTGTTGCAGTTTTTTAGGGTGAAGAGGAGAGTGAAACTTTGCTCTGTCTTCTCTCATTTGGCCGGGAGCGACGAAGCGGTGCATGATGAATTCACACGTCATCAAATTCAACTTTTTACAGAAATGACGGAAAAAATACAGGCGGCATTTGATTATAAAATCATGCGTCACATCCTGAATTCTGCCGGGATAGAGCGTTTCACTTCTTTTGCTTTTGATATGGTACGCTTGGGCATCGGGCTGCACGGGATAAGTGTGGCGGGGGCTCCGTTGATTCCGGTGAGCACGTTCAAGACCTACATCGCTTCTGTAAGGAAAGTCAAAAGCGGGGAGACCATCGGATACGGCCGTAAAGGCAAAACAGAACGGGAATCGTTGATTGCTGTCGTTCCGGTAGGCTATGCCGACGGCTTGAACCGTCATTTGAGCAACGGCGTGGGAGAAATGTGGGTACGAGGCACGAGAGTGCCCATTATCGGCAACATCTGTATGGACACCTGCATGTTGGATGTCACGGACACGGGAGCGCAAGTGGGGGATGAAGTGGAGATTTTTGGCAAGAACATCTTAGTCACGGAAGTTGCAGCGAAATTATCGACCATTCCTTATGAAGTACTGACCAGTGTTGCCCAGCGGGTGAAACGGGTATATTATAGAAGTTAAGAAGTCTGTTTTTTTAGATCATATCCATACAGAGATATTACAAGGAATATTTGGAGAATGTCACATTCTCCAAATATTTTTTATTATTTCTACTGACGAAAAGAAATAATCGTTCTTTGTTGGAAAAGAGAAATTTTATTCCTGATTCAGAAAAGAAACGTGCGATTCAAAACTTTGATTTTTAGAAAAATAAAAAGGGAAATAATACCTGCTTGCCAAGCATGTATTATTTATATTTACTTTTTTAATGTTATAACGTTTGCACTACACTTCTTTTAAGAAAAAATTACAATGCAAATATAAGTAAAATTGTATCGACTCCAAATCTTTCTTTAATTTTTACAATAGTCAATTTTATTTTTTAACAATTTTCATCTATTGCCTCATATAAGATTTCCTTTTCAGGTACATGCTTGGCAAGCAGGTATCATTTGGAACATAAACTTCTCATTCATATCCATTTATAAAAAAGTGAGTGTTGTATAAGAGGGATTTTTTTAATCTATGATGTGAAAATTATTACGTTATTTTAAGAAATGTGAATAATTAATTAACACAATAATCTTATGAATGGATGTAAAAAAACGGGCAATCGTGAAAACGTAAACGTTTGCGATTTGCAGGTTGGCATGTCATCGTCTTTTTATTTAAACCTAATCATTATTTAACTAATCAATCAACTTATGGAGTTAACTTTACTCAAATGTCGGAAAATCTTCGGATACGGCATGCTCTTGCTGTTCTCGCTGTTGCTGCTTTTGCCTGCAGCCAGTGTGTACGGTCAGGGTAAAATTAAGGTGTCAGGTACCGTGGTGGATGAATCCGGCCCGCTAATCGGTGCTCATGTGTTGGTGAAGAACACGGTGAACGGTGTTTCTACGGATGTGGACGGTAAGTTCACACTCATGATCGAATCGCCGGCGACTATCCTGCTCTTCTCTTTTATGGGCTATGTCACGCAGGAGGTCGTTGTTGGAGACCGTAGGACGATCGACGTCAAACTGGAACCTGAATCAGAGGTCATGGAAGAAGTCGTTGTTGTCGGCTATGGTGTACAGAAAAAAGAGTCGGTTGTTGGCTCTATCTCGACTATTGAGGTTGATAACCTTAAGATCCCCGGTTCGCAACTCTCGACCAGTCTTGCAGGTCAGCTTTCGGGTATCGTGTCTATGGCCCGTTCGGGTGAACCCGGTAAAAGTAGTGCTGCGGACTTTTACATCCGTGGTGTTTCATCATTCCAAGGTTCGTCGAATCCGCTCGTGCTGGTTGATGGGGTGGAGCGTGATCTTGATTTGGTGGATACGGACGACATCGCTTCGTTTTCGGTACTCAAAGATGCTTCTGCCTCTGCTGTTTATGGTGTGCGGGGTGCCAATGGCGTTATTCTTATTACGACGAAGAAAGGAGCATCGGGACGTCCGGAAATCAAGCTGCGTGCTGAAGCCGGTATTACACAGCCGACCAAACTACCCGAATTTGTTAATTCTTGGCAGTTTGCCAAAATGTTTAATGAAGCTTATGGCTCGAATTATTATTCCGATGAGGATTTGGCAGCTTATGCAAACCACACGGATTCGGATTTGCGTCCGGATGTGGACTGGATGAAGGCCCTCTATAAAAATCTTGCCGATAAAGAGCGTGTGAGCCTCTCCATTTCCGGGGGCGGTGAAATAGCGCGCTATTACATTTCGGGCGGTTTCTACAATGAGTCGTCGATTTACCGTGATGCAGGCGATACTTATGATTATAATTCGTCTATCAATTACAATAAATTTAATTTCCGGGCGAACATAGACCTTAATCTGACGAAGACTACGGTCATGAACCTTAACCTGGCCAATATCTACGAGAAAAGTTTTTCGCCCGGTACGGATCAGAATATTTGGTCGTGGGCGTTTTCAACGTCGCCCAATGCCTTTCCGACGGAGTATTCGAACGGTTATCTCTCCGGACCTAACGGTTCGGGACAGAATCCCTGGAACTTGTTGGTTCATACGGGGTATCGCGAGCAATTCTGGAATTCGGCACAGTCTCTTATCGGTATAAAACAGGATCTTGGTATGCTGACGCAGGGCTTGACGGCCAATATTAAATTTTCGTGGGATGCATGGAACACGCAGATCCAACGGCGCACTAAGAATCCGACCTGGTATACGGCGCTTGACTCGCGCGATGAAGAGGGCAATCTGCAGTTCGGTGACCCGTCGAATGTCGGTAGCAATACCCTTGATTTCGCTAATTCAACATCAAGTACAGTCACGACCTACCTTGAAGGGGCGGTTAATTATAGCCGTCTCTTTGCTGAACAGCATCGTGTGGGAGCTATGTTCCTTTATAATCACAAGGTATTGCGTTGGACCTCCGGGCAGGGGGCTGACAATTCGCTGCCTTATAAGAACCAGGGTATTGCCGGGCGTGTGACTTATGCTTTTCGCGATAAATATATGTTTGAATTTAACATGGGATACAACGGTTCAGAGAACTTTGCCAGCGGTCACCGTTTCGGTTTCTTCCCTGCCGTATCGGGTGGATGGATGCTTTCCGAGGAGAATTTCTGGCAACCGATAAAGAATTATGTCAATACATTCAAAATTCGTGCTTCCTATGGTAAAGTCGGTAATGACCAGCTCGGTAACAACAATCGTTGGCTTTATCTGTCGACCGTTATTGATGGTAACGGTTTTACAATGGGAGAGACGGGCAGCAACGGTGGTAGCGGTATCGCTATGGGACGCCCTGAAAACCTTAAGTTTTCGTGGGAAGAGGAGAAAAAGCTCGACATCGGTATTGAGATGATGCTTTTCAATCAGTTGCGCATTCAGGCCGACTATTTCCACAACCGTCGTGAAGGTATCCTCATGTTACGGAATGGGCTGCCTGGTATTGCAGGTATTGCTGCCAATTCCGGCAAACAGCCTTATACCAATCTCGGTAAGACCGATAATGAGGGTGTTGATATGTCACTGGAATGGAACAAACAATTCGGTGACTGGTATTTTACGGCCCGTGGTAATTTTACGTTCAACCGCAATAAACTGGTTGATATTGACCAGCCCGACTGGGAATACAAGTACCAGAACCAGACCGGTAAACCTTACGGTGCAGGCGGTTCGGGCGACCAGCCCTGGGGATTGGTGGCGTTGGGGCTTTTCAAGAGCCAGGAGGAGATTGACAATAGCCCCGTACAGAATTTCGGCGAATATCGTGTGGGGGATATCAAATACCTGGATGTGAATGGTGACGGTGTCGTTGATGCACAGGATAAAATCTATTTGGGGTACACAACGATGCCTGAAATTACTTACGGTTTCGGAGCTACAGCTGCCTGGAAAGGATTTGATCTGAATCTTTTCTTCCAGGGGGTAGGTCATGTAAACTTCTTCATGAGCGGAGGTTCGCTTACTACGCCTTTTTCCGACAACGAGTCTACACGTCGTGCCGTACAGCGTGATGTTTGGGAGAAGGGATGGCGTAGTGACCGTACGGATGCGGAGAACGCAGCCGCTGCTTATCCGCGTTTGAGTGTTGGTACGGGAGGCGGTTACGAGAACAATAGGCAGACTTCCTCGTGGTGGCAGCGTAACGGAGCATTCCTGCGTCTGAAGAACGCCGAGATCGGTTACTCCTTCCCGAAAGCCTGGATGGTTAAATCCGGTTTCGTGCAGTCGCTCCGTGTGTATGTTTCTGCGAACAACCTTTGCACGTTCAGCAGTTTCAAACTCTGGGACCCCGAATTGGGCGGCGGACAGGGGGCCGTTTATCCTCCCAGCCGGTACATCTCTTTCGGTCTGAATGTAAACTTCTAAATGAAAATACCTATGAAATATAATTTAAAATATCTGTCGCTACTGCTTCTCGCGGCTTTCGTGACGGTTTCGTGCGACAGCTTCCTTGACCGGCAGGAGGATGAGCGTCTCGATTTTGATAAGATTTGGGAGCAACGCTCACGAACACAGCAGTATTTCTTCAACGTCATGGGCTATTTGCCCAATGATGCGGTCAGTGATCTTCCCGGTCAGGGAAATTTTGCCGAAAATACGGCGCATGGTGCTACCGACGAGGGCGACTGCCAGTGGAACCGTTCGCACTATACGATTATCAATAACGGTTCCTGGAATGCTTCGTCGTTGCCTAATAACAATTATAATCATTATTACGCCGGTATCCGAGACTGCAACATATTCTTAGCGAACGTTATGTCTTGCAGTGATGCAGCGGCTACCGAAACCGAGCTTACTTTGTGGTACAACTGCGCCCGCTGGGCACGTGCTTACTACTATTTTATGCTGATGCGCGATTTCGGCCCTGTATTCCTGCTCGGTGACGAAATCATTGATGTCAACATTGCGCTTGCTGAGTTGGAACGCCCGCGTAATACGTGGGACGAATGTGTCGACTATGTGGTGAGCGAAATGGAATGGTGTGCGACACGTTTGCCGCAGTCGCATACATCAAGCTATATGGGATTGCCGACGAGCGGTGCCGCCAAGGCGGTTATTTCGCGTTTGCGGCTCTATTCTGCCCGTGATCTTTTCAACGGCAATTCCCTCTATCGCAGTGTCCGCAATCCGGATGGTACGCAACTATTTCCGCAGACATATGATGAACAGAAATGGGTGTTAGCCGCTCAGGCTGCTAAAGCGGTAATTGACGAAGGCATTTATTCGCTTTATCGTGACGAAGACGATGATCCTTGTTTGAATTACTACGGTGTATTTCAGAAGCATTGGAACAGTGAGTTGATTTATTGCGGTGGCGGATATACGAGCCGTTTTAGTATCGGTGTGCACACGAATCCGGCGCTGCAGATATCCGGTACGGCTTACGGTGGATGGGGACCTACGCAGCAGCAAGTGGATGCTTACGCTATGGCGAATGGCCGTTACCCGATTACGGGCTATAGAACTGACGGTTCGCCAGTAATTGACGAGCAGTCGGATTATAGCAGTAATGAGTTTGCTAAAGCTACTTTCCAGAATCCCTTCCTTCAGGCACTCGGGGCCTCTCAGACTTATTTTCAGGGAACCTGGCCGGTCATGTATCGCGACCGCGAGCCGCGTTTCTATGTTTCAGTCTTTTGGGGGGACAGTTACTGGATGCACAGCACTTCGGGATTTCACAAAGTGTCATTTTGTCGCGGAACCTATTCCACAAACGGAAACGACTGGCCTAATACTGGATATTTGGTCAACAAATGGTATGACCACACGCTTGATTCCTATTCAGCAGGCCAGTGGGGTAATATCACTTTCCCGACTTTCCGTTTAGGAGAGATTTACCTCAACTACATCGAATCGGTGCTTGAATGTGAGAAACACGGTGCTACGGGCCAAGGTGTGGATCGGGTGTTGGCTATGCAATATTGGGACGATTTGCGGGATCGTTCGGGTATGGAGTCTATTACAAAGGCTTATCCCGGAGCGAGCATTGACGAGCTGATAGAACTGGTACGCAGAGAGCGTCGTGTGGAATTGGCGTTTGAAGGCCATCGGCACTACGATACCCGTACCTGGAAGATTGCTACGACGACTGATAATGGACCGATGTACGGTATGAATATTCAGGTCCGCTCAACGACAGATATGACTGATGAGGCATACTGGCAACGTACGAAGTATTCGACACGCGTGTTTAAAAACAATCACTATCTCTTTCCTTTTATGCAGAGAGACCTGGATAGAAACAGCCAGCTCACGCAGAATTACGGATGGTAGGAGATATTCAAAACGATAGAATATGAAAAAGATAAAAACGATATTCCTGTTGCTTTGCGCTGTAACCCTGTTCTTAATTGGCTGTGAGGACAACCGCAAAGAGTACCTGGATGATTATCAAACACTGATCTACTTCCGTAATGGCGGTGATCAAATGCTTAAACTCTACCGTGTCGGCGAGAACACCGTCTATGAGATTCCGGTCTGTAAAGGCGGTCTTAATCGGGAAGCCACGGGTACTGCGACGCTTTCCGTGATGGAACAGTCGCAGTTGGATATGTATAACCTCGAAAACGAAACCCGCTATCGGCAATTGCCTGATACTTGTTTCCGATTCCTTACCGAGGCGGAACTAACCTTTGCGAGCGATGAGGACAGCAAGGTGTTTCGTGTGGAGGTCATGACCGACGATATCAGCGCCGTGCAGGAAAGCGATACGGAGAATGATTACGTACTGGCCTTGCAGGTACGTGCTGATCAGGCAATCAGTTCTGGTATCAACCTGTTGATTCTTCACCTCGACATTGATATTCCTAAATTGTCACTGGGGACTGCCGGCTTGCAGAGCTTCTCCTATACGAGCGAAAGCCCTGAAGAGAATCCCTATGCCAACAGCGTGGTGCTTGGTTTGGACAATCTCTGGGACTTCACCTGCGGGCTTGCTGTGCATGACCAGGCTTGGCTGGATGCCTATAACACAGAGAACGGTACCAACTATGTATTGCTGCCGGAGTCAAGTTATACTTTGCCCGACAGTGTGACATTTACATCAGGAAAGAGCAGTGCGGATTTTGAAGTGGTGATTAATCGCAAATCAATGGGATTGCTGCAGGAATTTGTATTGCCGGTTTATCTGGCTTCCAGTACTAAGCCCCAGTTTGTGATTGAAGAGGCTGCTTCGACTGTTTTGTTGAACGTGCGTCTGGATCCTGACAAAATTCCGCTGACGGCAGCTATGGCTTCGTCTCCTTATACGAATGCGGGGGACGGTCAGGGGTTGGACGCGCTTTTCGATGGCGATGTCTCCGTTGCGTCATGGTGGCATTCCTATTACGGTGGCGGCCCTGTCGGTGACGGGACTTACGGTTATTACATAGATCTTACGTTGAATGAGCCGTTATCGGCTGTGGTATTTAAATATGCGACGCGTGCCAATGCGAATGCTGTGCTTGCCGAAGTGTGCATCGGTGTAAGTAATGACGGAGAAAATTGGACTGAGATAGGTCGCGTGTCGTTCGGTTTGCCCACGGAAGGGTTGACATGGGCTACATTACCGGCTTTCTCTCACACTACAGCCTTTAGGTATGTGCGTTTCGGTGTGGTTCGTAGTGCCGGTGGTGCTGGCGGTCTGTTGACTGATCCTAACGGAACTACGGCGTGTACAGCGCTTTCCGAACTCGAACTTTACGGTGCGAACCTGGTGAAATAGACTGGTATACGATAAATAAAAATATACGATTATGAAAAAGAAATTAACACGTTGGCTGGGGATTGTTGCCGGAGTAGTGTTGCTGCTTGGCACCGGATGTTCTAAGGACGACATTGATGCCATGCCCGATACTTTTGAGATCGCCGACAAGCATCTTGCCTTCAATTTTACGCAGGCACAAGAGATTGTCTTCATCCCTGTGTACACCAATATTCCTGAAAAAGATTGGCAAATCAGTTCCTCGGATGAATCGTGGTGTAAGATTTCCAAGAGTTACACCCATGAAAAGGGCTTGCAACTTGCCGTGCTCAGCAGTGAAGAACCCGAAGTGCGTAGTGCGACGGTTAAAGTTGAAGCGGGGGGACACAGTTATGATATAGCTGTCCGTCAGCTCGGTTCCGGTCCTGCCATTCTTGTGTCGGATCGTACTGTTGCGGCTGCCGGAGGCGAGGTCGAATTGGTGGTGACTGCAAATATTGACTATAAGGTGGGTAAACCTGTTATCGAAGAGGGGGATGAGGCTGGATGGATTGAACGTTTGCCTGGAGAAACGCGGGCGTTTGCTGCGAGCAACCACCGCTTCCATGTACAGGCTAATCTGCTGCCTTTCGGACGTAAGGCGACGGTGGCGGTGACAGCTACGGAACCGATATATCGTTCGGTTTCGACGACCTGCACTTTCACGCAAGAGACCAAGAGTGTGACACCGGAGGATATACCCTCCGATAAGCAAATCAAAGTATTGGCTGCTACGGATAATCAGCATCACGGTACAGACGATGCTGCGAAGTTGATTGACGGCGATATGGAGACGGTCTATCATTCGCCGTGGCATATTGATTATATTAAACCGACAACGGTTTTCCCCGTTATCCTCGACTTTGAGTTTGACGGTACGAGTGCAATAGACTATTTCGTTCTCTATTCAGGGAATGGTAATGGCAGAATCGGTAAGTTCGACGTTTATTACAAATCGCAGGGGGACGCGGACTTCAAGCTGCTCAACGATGCGGACAAGCCGTTTGATTTCGGCCAGCGCGGTGGACAGCAGACAGCCCGTTTCCCGAATACCATGGAGAATGTCACGGCAATCCGCCTCAGCGTTCGTGACGGTGCCGGTGACAATGGGGTGGATGGCGGTTTTGTGTCGGCAAAAGAGATAGAGTTTTATCAGTCGCTTGCTTCGACACTTGACGCTGCTATGCTCAATGTCTTTACAGACCTCTCCTGTACGGAGCTGAAACCGGGCGTAAGCCGTTCGGAGATTACGGCGCTTTATGGGCTTTCGCCTTTCATTGCCCAGCAGGCTGCCGTACGTTTGCTGGAGAATACTTACGATGAGTTTGAATACGGATTCCGTGCCCAGACTTATAAGCCTTACAGTGATAACGATTTGAATAATAAGTTACTTACCAAAAAGTATACCCGTATGGACAACCCTACAGGTATTGAAGTGAAAAGGGGCGACAAACTCATTGTTTGTGTTGACAAAGTGCCTGCCGGACAAAACCTTAGTTTGGCTGTGTATGGTGAGGCTGCAGACGGATATAGTGCCAATTACGGAGGAACGGCGGCGGATAATGCTTATGAGACTGTGGATCAGGAAGTGATGCTTACTCCTGGTATGAATACCATCGATATTACCGCTCCGGGTATGTGTTATGTGATGAATACGGCGCGCCCCCTGACTGCCAGCTCCGAGTCCGTAAAGGTACATATTCTTCCGGGGTGCGGAACGGTGCAAGGCTATTTCGATTTGGAACGCCACCAGACTGATGATAAATATGTTGAGTTACTTAATCGTTGTTCTTACAAATATTTTGTCGCTAAAGGGCGTAAAATGATTTTTAACTTCCATACGGCCCAGCTGCGTGCTGATGCACCGAATGGTATCCGCTCCGGTCTTGAAGCATGGGACGATATTGTGTCATGGCAGCAGGAACTGATGGGTATTGATAAGTGCGATTATTTTAATAACCACATTGTCGCCGTGTCCACCACCAATCCGAACGCTTACATGGATGCTTCGAACCGTCGGGTGAATTTCTCGGCAACGACAGCACTTTATAAGATTATTACACGCGAACAATTGCTCGCCGAGGAGGATAATACCTGGGGACCGGCTCATGAACTTGGACATGTCAATCAAGGGGCGATCAACTGGAAGAGTACGACCGAGTCGTCAAATAATCTTTTCTCGAATTACGCTATTTATAAAATGGGCAAATACGGCTCGCGCGGAGATGCGTTGAGTGAGCTTGCACAAAGTTTGGCACTTGCTGAACCGTGGGCTCTGATGGGCAGTTCGACTCATCAGAATGAAGATACCGAGTTGCATATGCGTATGAATTGGCAGTTGTGGAACTATTACCATCGTTGCAATTTCAAACCGGACTTCTGGCCGACGCTTTTCCAATTGTTGCGTGAAGACCCGCTGCCGAGCGAGTTCTCTTCAAAGGATGATCCGGGAGCCAGTCAGCTTAAATTTGCTGAAAAGGCGTGTGACGCAGCCGGAGAGGATTTGACCGAGTTTTTTGAGACGTGGGGTTTCTTTCGTCCGATAGATGTTAACTATGAGCAATATGGATCAGCTCGTTATATTGTGACTAATGAGATGATTGCGGCGACTAAAGCACGCATTGCAGCGAAGAATTATCCGAAGGCTGCACCGGTGCAGTATATTGAGGACCGTACGGTTAAGGGGAACACTCGTTATTGCGATATGGGATATTACACGACTTTCCAGAATAAGACGAAGATAACCAAAACTCCGCGATTTACCGTTTCCGGCCGCTCTTATACAATTACCGATTGTGATCAGGCTGTGGCTGTCGAATTGCGTAAGGCGAGCTCGGATGAACTGGTCTACTTTTCGAACCTTGCTACGTTTACGGTGCCCGACAAGGTGGATATTTCCAATATCCGGGTTTATGCCGTACAGGCTGATGGAGAACGCAAATTAATTAATCAATAAATACACAAACTATGAAAAAATTTTTATTAATAGCACTTGCATTCTGTACTTTCACTGCTTGTGACGATGATGACAATTCCGATCTGTGGGAGAAAGTAAACGGTCAGGAAGAAAAAATCGAGATGCTGGAAAGCGAACTCGAAGCCCTGAAACTGAAAATTGAAGGACTGAATCAGACGTTTAAAGCCATTACGGAGATGCTTAACGGCGGTCTCATTACGGGAGTAGAAGCTGTGACCGATGGAAATAAGAGTGGTTATACCTTTACCGTACAGACGTTTGATGAGTCTGAGGGTACTCAGGTGAACACGTATACCATCTGGAACGGAGAGAGCAGTGCCGGGCCGCAAATCGGTATAGAGAAAGAAGAGGAAACAGGGCTCTATTACTGGACTCTGGATGGCGAACCGATGTTGGATGCTGCCGGAGAAAAGGTTTACACATCGAAAGCCCCGAAGTTGAGAATCAATAACAGCAGCAAATGGGAGATAAGCTATGATGAGGGGGCAACCTGGATAGAGCTGGGGGTATTTACCGGTACGATTTCAAGCACCAGCATTCAGGTGGAAGTCAAAGACGGCAATGTTATTATTAAACAGGAAGGAAAGGACGATATAACCATTCCGGTTGTTGGAGCCAATAATATCAAAATCAAATTTACGAATATCAATGCAGCTTCCGGTATGCACGTTGTAAAGAATGGAGTATATCTTGTTGAATATGAATTGGAGAATGCCTCTGCAAACGCTACTGTCAAAGCTGAAATGCTTAACGGTACCAATTTTACAGTTGAGAACCTGCCTGGGCAGAACAAATTCAAGATCGCAAGTAAAGGTCTGATCACAGGAGATGTTGTTTTGGTACATGTGTATGATGGAACGGTGTGTATGCACACGTCATTTAATGTCACTCCGGATCCTACTATTAAAGCAATCACAATTACAGAGCCTGAAGTTAACCTTCCGCTTTATTACGGAGCGAGTGATGATTACGTATATACAGGGGAGTTGAGATTGGAACAGGCTGCTGCGGAGGATATGACCTTTTCTATAATTCCACTTGGAACGGATGCTATCATCCCACAGGATGTTACTATTCCTAAGGGGAGGACTACTGCAACTTACGAAGTTAGAATTAAACGTAATGTGCTTACTGCCGGAAATGTCTATACATTCCCGCTTGTCTTCTCCGGGGAGAATGAAAATTACCATGTGAGTGGTGAAGCGAAGATAAACGTGACGGATACGCCGGTTAAGATAAAGCTGACAGGGGCAATGATGGACTCTCCTTATACTTATGAGGGTAATCTTGACATGTTGTGCGATGGCAATTATGAGAATTTTTGGGGAAGCAATTATGCAGTAGCTACTTGTCCTGTCGGAGATTCTAAGTATGGGGTTTACATCGATATAACTTTACCACAGGCGTTGTATGCTGCAAGGTTCCGTTACTACACACGCCACAATAATAGTAATGCTGTACCGCAAACTATAGTTGTCGGTGTGTCTTCGGCTACAGATTGGACGGAGCTCTTTACGGTCGCTTCAGGATTGCCGTCGGCAAATGCTGTTTGGTGGAATGGTGATGTGGTACATTATCTGCCTGACCATTCGTCGTTCTCTAAAATCCGTTTTGGTGTTACTGTCAGTGCAGCTGGAAATTTGATTAATGATGCAGCTAAATCGACAGCTCTTACAGAGTTGGAAGTTTACGGATTGTATTAACAGCTTTGCTTTAATAATTCATAATTAAAATGGAGACCGTCCGGGGAGAGATTCCCGGACGGCTTTTTTGTGTTTATCCCCGGAAATATGTGAAAATCTATCCTCTTTTCCCTTTAAACCTTTTCTACTTCGCCATCCTTATCGCAGAGTTTTGGAAAGTCTGTTGCTTTTTTATCCCGTTTAAATAGGAGTAAAAATATAGATAAATAAGAAAACACCTGTTTATTTCTCATTAAACTAAGAGATAACTAATAGGTGAATAATAGATGACTGATAGTTAATAGAGATAAGACACACATGAACACACTACTTAAAATGGGTGGAAACGGTTAAAAAAAGTTGAAGAGTTGAAAGGAGGGACATGGAACAGTGGAGAAGTGGAACAATGTTTTCTCCACTTCTCCATTGTTTTTACTTCAGAGCATTGATGCTTTCTTCCAGTTCGTCGGGGGTAATCGGCTTGGCAATGATTTGGTTGTTGTTGTCAAGCAGGAAAATGGAAGGGGTGGCAAAGAGGTTGAAATCAACAGCGGCCTGGCTGTCAAATGCTCCTTCTACATAGGCGTTTGTCCAGGAGAACGGGTGTTCTTTGGAATATTTTTCCCAGTCTTCCCGTTTTTCATCGATGGAGATACACAGGATTTTTACGTTGTGTTTCCGGAAAAGACCTTTCTGGATATATTCGGGCAGTTTGTTCATGAGTATTTGGCAGTGGCTGCATCCCGTGTGCCAGAAAACCAGCAGCGTATAGGGATTGACTTCGCTGTACAGGCTCACCGGATTGTTGTTGATGTCCATGGCTACGACGTCCGGCACTTTTTGTCCGATAGCCATTTTTTTGTAGCCTTCCAACCGGCGTTTCACCATATCCATGGAACTGCCGCACTGTTGCAGGTAGTTGCTGGAAATGTGTGCCAGTACCTCTTCCATTTTCATGGCTTCAAAGCCGGAAATCAGGAATTGAAGCAGATTGTTGCGGATTTCTTCATTTACACTGATTTGAGGCTCGATGCGATCCAGTACTTTAATGATAACTGCTTCATTTTCACGCGGGCCGGCTTCCCGGTTCATGAAAAAGTTAATGTACTGGAAAAGCTTATCCGTATAGATGTTTGTGTTGAGCAAAAGAGTGTCCGTAAATTCCACTCTGGAAAGGAATTGTTCGCGGTAGATGGAATCCCGTTCCTGGGGGGTAAGATTGCCTTCCGTAAAGGGCATGCGGCGAGTGTTGAGAATACGGGCGGCTAAGGAGCCGGGACGGCTGTTGTAACAACTGTCAATCCATTTGTCGCGTTCTATCTGATACTCTTTATAATAATTGAGTGCCATGTTATAGAAAGCGTCCCGGTCCGGATATTGTGTGACCACTTGTTCCAAGGAGCCCAGTTTCATGAAATAGCGGTTGTCTTTTTTCATGTAGGAGAAATAATCCCGGTTTTCGTCCGACTCGATAACTTCGACGGAGGCTTCCGGATTATTGAAGTCTAAGGTCATTTCCACGTTTTCACGGGTATACAGAAAATCCAGTGCCGTCGGTTGCCTGTTCATAAATTGGGCATAGGGGGAAGAACCCAATACTGCCCGCAGCATTCCTGCATCCGTAGATTCCGGTACGTTGAATGTGATCGTCTGCTGGTTTACGACCGGTACACTGTCGACGACGTACATATTTCCGTTGAATATCCTCAATAAAATAGGTTTGCTCTCCGAAGGCATGTTCTGCACATGGAGTTTTACCTGATACTCTTTTCCGATGCATAGCAGCGGAAAAAATAAAAACAGAAAAAGTAATTTTTGCATACGTATAAAAATTGAAGTTATACAAATTGTGATATTCTTGCCGGACACAAGAGTTTAACGGTTTTTAAGCCAGTTTTCTATGTTTCGGCAAACGATGCTGATTCTTTCCCCGAAGGCTTCTTTTGTGGCATAGCCTAAATGGGGAAGCATCAGTAAATTCGGTGCGTTAAACAGTTCGTAATGGGCAGGCAGGGGTGGTTCCTGGTCGTAAACATCAACGGCAGCACCAGCAATGATGCCTTTGCGCAAGGCGTTATAAAGTGCACCGGAGTTTACCACAGGACCTCTGGCTGTGTTAATTAATATGGCGTGGGGAGGCATCAGGGCGAGTTCGGCTTCATTTACAAAATCTCTGGTGTCGGCTGTGAGCGGAATGTGGACGGATATAATGTCCGATTCTTTAAACAGTTCGTTTTTAGTGACCATCCGGATGCCGGGTAATTCTCTGGGGGTACGGTTGTAGGCAATGATTTTACAACCGAAAGCTTCGGCCAGCCGTGCAACCCGCAAACCGATGGCACCCGTGCCGATGATGCCTACTGTTTTCCCGGCTAATTCGGAACCGATGAAATTCTCTCGGGCTCCGCAAATGCGGGTGATGGCATCACCTCCCACGATTTTGCGGTATACGGCAATCATCATCCCGATGGCTAATTCGGCAACTGCTTGTGTGGAGTAGCCTGCGGCATTTTGTACAAATATGCCCCGCCGGTTACACTCTTCCAGGTCGATGTGGTCCAGTCCGGTAAATGCTACGGCAATCATTTTCAGTGACGGGCAGGCATCTAAAAAACGTTTCCTTAGCGGGATGTTGCTCACCACAAGGATTTCCGCATCTTTGGCCCGGCGGATGAGTTCCGGCTCCTCCTCTGTCCGGTCCGGCCACACTGTAATGTTGTGTCCGGCTTCCCGCAGGCTCTTGGTTTGAGTCGCCATTATGCATTCGCATACGCCTAACGGTTCTAAAAATGTAATTTGCATTGCCTCTTGATTTGGTACCGGAGACAAAAATAATGAAATTCTGCGGATATTTTATTTTGCTGATTTGTTTCTTACTTTTGCCAAAAAAAAGAATTGGATATAAAAGACTTACTTCAAAGATACCTGACTTCGCCTGTGGTCGGAAAACTCACATCCAGGCTGCAAGGAGAGAGGAAGTACAGGCTGCTACATAATGCCGGATCGGTAACGTCTGTAATTCTGAGTGCCATGTTGCATACCCGTCCGGGATTCCGGGTGGTAGTACTGGACGACAGAGAGGAAGCTGCTTATTTCTATAATGATGTGCTGGCTTTTGCCGATGGGAAAAAGGTGTGTTTTCTGCCTTCCTCATATCGGCGTACCATTCATCCGGATGAGAAGGACAATGATTCTGTGTTGCTCAGGACCGAAGTGCTCGACAGTGTGGCTAACGGGGAAGCCCAGATGATTGTTACTTATCCCGAAGCCCTGGTGGAACGGGTGGTGGCGCAAGATGTTCTGCGAAAAATGTCCATGACGGTGCGGAAAGGGGACAAGCTCTCCATTTCGTTTGTTGAAAACCTGCTATCGGAATACGGTTTTGAGCGGAGTGACTTTGTATATGAGCCGGGACAGTACTCTATTCGGGGCAGTATTATAGATGTCTATTCTTATGCGGAAGAGTTGCCTGTCCGTATCGATTTTTTCGGAGACGAGGTGGAGAGTCTCCGTTTTTTTGATGTCGAAACTCAATTGTCGGATCAGTTAACCGAAGCGGTTTCCCTGGTGCCGGATTTGAGTAACCTGGAGGAAGGTTATGCCTGTACGGATCTGTTTGCTTATTTTACGGAAAAACCGGTGTGGTGGATTAAAAACGGGCTGTTTCTGAATGATAAAATTAAAGCTTTACGCAAGGAAGCTCCTGATGGGATTTTAACGGATGAAACGCAACTGTTTGAATACATAGACGGGTGCGGTGTGGTGGAATGGGGCCCAGATATGTATTTCAGGGGAGAATCGGTGGATGTGAAATGTGACGCGCAGCCTGTGGTAAATAAGAAGTTCGAGTTGCTGGCGGATACTTTGCAGATGAAACAGGAGGCTGGTTATGAGATTTTTGTCTGCTCCACGAATGAGATGCAGTTGCGCCGTTTGCAGGATATTTTTTCCGATAAGGGCTATGCCATCCGTTTCACGCATCTGGAAGGGGTGGTGCATGAAGGATTTTCCGATGAGCAGATGCGTATTTGTGTGTATACCGAACATCAGATTTTTGACCGTTATCACAAATACCGTTTACAGACCGCGCGTATCCGCAAAGGACGGGAGTCCATTACCTTGAGCGAGTTGCAGAATTTGCATCCCGGAGATTATGTCGTGCACGTCGATCACGGAATCGGTCGGTTTGGCGGACTGGTAAAACTTAATAATAACGGGAAGGAGCAGGAAGCTATCCGTTTGGTATATAAAAATAATTCCGAGTTGTATGTCGGATTGCATTCTTTGCATAAGATTTCCAAATATAAGGGAAAGGATGGTGTACCTCCCGTAGTGAACCGTTTGGGGGGAGAGGCGTGGAATAAACTGAAGCAAAAGACCAAAGCGCGGGTAAAGGATATTGCCCGCGAGCTGATAGCCCTGTATGCTAAGCGGAAGGAGGAACCAGCTTTTGCCTTTAGCCGGGATAGCTATTTACAGGAAGAGATGGAGGCCTCCTTTATGTATGAGGAGACGCCCGACCAGATGAAGGCGATAGAGGCGGTGAAAAGCGATATGGAACATCCGTTGGTGATGGATAGGTTGGTGTGTGGGGATGTGGGATTCGGAAAAACGGAGGTGGCTGTCCGGGCTGCATTCAAGGCGGTGGCGGACAATAAGCAGGTTGCCGTATTGGTGCCTACGACTATCCTGGCTTATCAACATTACAATACTTTTGTTAAGCGGCTGGAAGGGATGCCGTGCCGGGTGGAATATGTCAGCCGCATGAAAAAAAGCGGAGAGATAAAAAAAATATTAAATGATCTGAAAGAGGGGAGGGTGGACATCATCATCGGTACTCATCGGCTGACAAGTAAGGATGTGGTATTTAAGGACCTGGGATTGTTAATCGTGGACGAGGAGCAGAAGTTCGGTGTCGGAGTGAAGGAGAAGCTGAAACGCTTGAAGGTGAACGTAGATACCATTACCATGACGGCAACGCCAATACCACGGACGTTGCAGTTTTCGCTGATGGGAGCCCGGGATATGTCGATTATCCGCACTCCACCGCCCAATCGTTATCCCATTGTTACAGAGTTACACCGTTTTGATGAGAAACTGATAAAAGACGCGATTTTGTATGAGATGTCGCGGGGAGGGCAGGTGTTTTTTATCCACAATCGGGTGGAGACGATCCGGGAGGTACAGGATATGTTGCACCGCATTGTCCCTCAGTTGAAAACCTGTGTTGCTCACGGTCAGATGAGTGGGGAGGAATTGGAGAAGGTGATGCATGATTTTATCCGGGGGGATTATGATGTTTTGATAGCGACGACGATTATTGAATCGGGATTGGATATTCCGAATGCCAATACGATGATTATTAATCAGGCACAGAATTACGGACTGAGCGATTTGCATCAGTTGAGGGGCCGGGTGGGGCGTTCCAATAAGAAGGCATTTTGTTATTTGTTGACCCCTTCGCTTGATTTGGTAAATCCGGATGCCCGTCGTCGTTTGAAAGCGATTGAGGATTTCAGCGGTTTGGGTAGTGGGTTTAATATCGCCATGCAGGATTTGGATATTCGTGGTGCAGGAAACATATTGGGGGCGGAGCAGTCCGGTTTTATTTCTGAAATAGGCTATGAGACGTATCAACGCATTCTGAATGAAGCGTTGCTTGAATTGCGGGAGGAGGAGTTTCCGGCATTGCAGGTTGCCGGAACTGCGGAACGGAAAGATTTTGTTGCGGAGTGTGTGATTGAGTCCGATTTTGAGGTGCTGATACCAGAAACGTATGTCGAAAATATCAGCGAAAGAGTGCGTCTGTATCGGGAATTGGATAATATTTCGACCGAAGAGGAATTGGAGAAGTTCGGGAAGAAGTTGCAGGACCGTTTTGGCGGAATACCCCGGCAGGTTTCGGGATTGATGGAAATTGTACGGATGAGGAGATGGAGTATGGCAGTAGGGGTGGAACGGTTATTGATGAAAAACGGGAAAATGATTCTGTATTTTGTCAGTTCACAGACTTCTCCTTTTTATTCTTCTGCTGTTTTTACTCGGTTGCTTAAATTTGTCCAGTTGCAGATGCTGCCCTGCCGGATGAGTGAGAAAAACGATAAGTTGTCATTGGCCTTTACGGAGATAAACGATATAGAAAAGGCAGCCCATTTTGTGAAAAGGATATGGCAGGAGGTTGCATCTCCCGAAAACGGAGACGCAGAGAAGTAAAACGAAGGGATTAATCAGCACAGGAATCATGAATTTAGTTGTTGACATAGGAAATACCCGTTTAAAATATGCTTTTTTCCGGCAGGGGGAAAGGAGGCAGACCGGTTATGAGCGGGAAGAGATGTTCCGGTTGTTGGAAAAATATGTCAGGGAGGGTGAGCCGGTCAGTATTTTCCTTTCCGGAAGCGGGAAAATAGAAGATAGTTTGCGGAGCCGGCTGATGCATTATGCGGACTATTGGTTGGAGGCACGTCCCGGCATGCCGTTACCGGTCAGCATTGGTTATGAAACACCGGAGACGTTGGGGTTTGACCGTATTGCCGGATGTATCGGAGCCCGGTTGTTTTTTCCGGACAAAGAGATATTGGTGGTGGATTCGGGTACGGCGATTACGTATAATTATCTCAGCAAAGCCGATGTATTTCTGGGTGGCAATATCGCTCCGGGGATGGAAATCCGTTTCCGTGCCCTGCATTTGTATACGGACAAACTTCCCTATGTGAAGGCGGAGCAGGAGTTGAAAGCATACGGAAGAAATACGCACGACGCCATACTTATCGGCGTAATGAAAGGAATCCTGTGGGAAGTGGGCGGTTGTATAGCAGAGTTTTTGCAAGCCTGTCCGGACGGGCAGGTGGTGGTGACCGGAGGGAATAGTATGTATCTGGAAAAGAAGTTGTCCCGGGAGGTTTTTTTTGAAAAATATCTGGGGTTGTACGGATTGAATGAAATCTTAGAATACAATAAAAAAGATAATAAAACATAAATTCTGCCGTTTATCCGGTAAATATTAAAAAAATAGTAATAATTTTGCAAACCAAGGGTGTGTATCCTTTGATACCGCTCGAATAGAGAGATCATTAAAAAAGAAAAATAATCATGAGAAAAATTGTTGCTTTAATCTTCCCGGTATTGCTTTTCGGCGGAGTAGTCAAGGCCCAGACCGTAGAATCCAAGTTTGGGGTTGATAGTGTAAAAACGATTGAGCATGCATCTGTTTTTCAGGAATTCGTGAAACAGAAAAATTATAAAGACGCATTGCCAAGTTGGTGGTATGTGTTCCATAATGCGCCGAAGTTCCAGTTGAATACTTATGTGAGGGGAGAGGATATTATGGTTAATATGTATGCCCAGACTAAAAATAAGGCATATATCGACACCTTGATGATGGTGTATGATCAGTGGATGAAGTATTTTAAAGATCATCCCCGTTATGGTGAAGGGTATGTGCTTGGAAAGAAAGGTTTTAACCTGTACAGGTTGACCATTGGCGATGAAGCCAGAGCGAAAGAGGCTTTCGGGTATCTGAATAAATCTTTTGAAATGCAAGGCAGCAAGACTCATCCCAATACGGTGAAGATGTTGTTTGCCGTTGCTGATGATTTGCTGAAGAAGAACCAGGTGAGCAAAGATGAATACATCCAGCTTTTCCTCAAGGTGACTGAATATGCAGAAAAAGGCAAGGCACATGCCAAGAAGCCGGAAGCGTATGAAGACGTGAAAACGACGACGGATGCGTTGTTTTTCAATGCCGGTGTAGCCGATTGTGCAACCTTGAACGGTTTCCTGGCTCCGAAATTTGAGAAAGAACCGGGAAATGTTGAGGTGCTGAAAGAAATTGCCCGTTTCCTGAAAAGAAGCGAATGTACGGACCTGCCTTTGTTTACCAACGTGGCAGAAGCGTTGTATAAAGCAGAGCCTTCGGCTGAATCCGCTTATAACCTGGCTATCATGTTCTTGAAAAGACAGGAGTACGATAAAACCGAAACTTATCTGAAAGAAGCCATCGAAAAGGGAACGGATCCATTGGATAAAGCTGAATATTATTTGCGTATGGCTCAGATCAGTCTGTCAAAGAAACAGTTTGCAGAATCTAAGAAACATGCGGTGGAGGCGTTGAAGCTGAATCCGAATTTAGGAGCTGCTTATTTGAATATCGGTAAGGCTTATGCTTTTGCCAGCAAGTCATATGGAGAAGATGATTTTGATCATGCTTCCGTATTCTGGGTGGCAGTGGATAAGTTCAATAAAGCGAAACAGGTAGATCCTGCGCTGGCTGATGAGGCAAACGGATTGATCAAGACTTATTCACAATATTTTCCCAGCAAGGATGAAGCGTTCTTCCGCAGTGTGCAGCCGGGAGACTCATTCAAAGTGGGTGGATGGATCAATGAGACAACCACGGCTCGTTTCAGATAAAAACATCCGTACATGAGCGTGGATTTTCTCCGGAGTATTTATTTTAAGAGCATTATTGTCCTGGGATGGACAATAATGCTTTTGTCTTGTAAAAACGACCTGAAAGAGGTGAATAAGTTGGGTGATGCGCAGCAACTTCCTGAGATGGCAGGGGAAAATTTGGTGATGATTTATTCCGATTCGGCCAGGATAAAGTACAAAGTGATTACTCCGCAGTATTTGAAAATCAGTCAGGAAGAAAATAAATACGATGAGTTCCCCCGGGGAATTCATGTCATTTCATACGGGACGGATGGAAAGATTGTAGGGGAGATTAAAGCCCGGTATGCTAAAAAATTGGAAAAGGAGAATTTGTGGGAAGCCCGTGACCGGGTAGTGGTCATTAACGGAGAAGGGGCTAAATTGGAAACCGATTTGCTGTATTGGGACATGACTCAGGAACGGATCTATTCGGACCGTTACAGCAAACTGACGGCAAACGGGGATATTATTGAAAGCAGTGAAGGGTTTGAGTCGGATCAGAATCTGAAAAATCCGGTTTTTAAAAATATTACCGATGGTAAAGTTGAAGTAGAATTATAGCCAGATGTCAACCTTAACAATCATATTAATTTGTCTTTTACTCTCTGCCTTTTTTTCGGGCATGGAAATTGCTTTTGTCGCTTCCAATAAGTTGAGAATAGAGATTGATAAACACAATAAAAGTGTTGCGCAGGCCTTAATTGATCTTTTTGTCGCGAATTCGGGGATGTATATTACGACCATTCTGGTCGGAAATAATGTGGTGATGGTCATATACGGTATTTTTATGACGGAATACCTGACAAGCCTGGGGTTCTTGCAGTTTTCCGTGGGGATGAAGTTGTTTGTGGAGACGTTGATATCAACACTGATTATTTTGTTTTTTGCCGAATTTCTGCCCAAAACATTATTCCGCTTGCGTCCGAATGCTTTTTTGCGGGCTTTTGCGGTACCGGTTTTCCTGTTTTATTTGCTGTTTTTCCCGATTACTTATTTTTCCGTTTGGTTCGGAGGGCTTTTATTGCGTTTGTTTACCGGCAAAAAACTGGAAGACAAGGAATCGGATAACGCATTCGGAAAAGTGGATTTAAATAATCTGATAGAAGAAGGGGAAATTGTGGAAGAGGGAAATGAGGAAATCCATGAAATCAAGCTTTTCCGGAATGCGCTGGATTTTTCCGAAATCAAACTGAGGGAATGTATCGTGCCCCGTACAGATTTGGTAGCCCTTCCATTGGACAGCAGTCTGGATGAACTGACGTGTTTGTTTGTGGAAACGGGGTTGTCGCGTATCCTGATTTATAAAGAAAATATTGATGATATTATAGGATATGTCCATTCCTCCTCTCTTTTCAAGAATCCTCCTACGGTAGCCAAAGCCATCAGCCGGGTGATTATTGTGCCAGAAACGATGTCAGCATCTCATCTGCTGAATATGTTTATCAAAGAACAGAGGAGTATTGCCGTAGTAGTGGATGAATTCGGAATTACGGCGGGGATTGTGACAATAGAAGACATTATGGAGGAGATTTTCGGAGAGATTGAAGATGAACACGACCACCAGAGTCTTACCGAGACAGTGGTGAGTGAACATGAATATATCTTTTCCGGAAGGCTTGAAGTGGACTATCTGAACGAAAAGTATCATATTGATCTTCAGGAAAATGAAGAGTATGAAACGTTGGCGGGGTATGTGCTCTATTACAATGAGAGTATTCCGGTAGAGGGGGAACGGATCGAAATTAACGGAATAGTCTTTGAAGTTTTGAGTGTTAAAAATGCAAGAATTGAGGAAATAAAGGTGATTGTGTGATTTTTTTCCTTAGTTTTGCTGTAAATTTTAGTAGGCTTTAATATTTTTATTTACTTTTACGGCAAATTGCTAAATGTGGACAGTGCAATGAGAAGAAGTGTAATGGTTGTTGCTTTTTGTGCAATAAGTTTTATAACGAATGCTCAGCAGGAGTCCCAATTTAGCCAGAATATGTATAATCACATGACTGTCAATCCGGCATTTGCCGGAATGCGCGGTAATTGGGCCATTTCCGGGATATACCGGAATTCTTGGCAAAAGATGGAGGGGGCGCCTGAAACGTATGCTTTCAGTGTAGATGCTCCGGTGAAGATCAGGAATGTGGAGGGAGGTGCCGGCCTGACGCTGTTGAGTGATAAGTGGGGGATGGTGACGAATTTGCGTATGATGGTCAATTATGCATACAAGTGTACATTGAATTTTGGAGTGTTGAATGTGGGAGCGCGGATCGGAATGCTCAGTACGAAGATTGAAGGTGAGTATTATATTCCCGGCGGAGAGGGGTTTACACCTCCCGGAGACGATCCGGCATTGAACAGCAGTAGGGCGGATGTGTCAAAAATCATGTTTGATGCGGGAATCGGCGTATTTTTGTCGGCAGACAAATATTATGCAGGGATTTCGTTGGAGCATTTACCTAAGCCGGAGATGAATGTCGGCATGATTGGGAAGATGTTTTGGAAACGCAACCTTTTTCTGACGGGAGGCTATACTTTCGCTTTGTCTCCGGTGTTGGATGTACAGCCGTCTGCGTTTGTGAAAACTGATTTTGCAGATTGGCAATATTCTGTCAACGCCCATGTGGTGTTTAAGAAAACCTATTGGGGCGGTTTGGCTTACCGGGACAAGGAAGCTGTTGCGTTCCTGGGCGGACTGGAACTGAAAAACGGTATTTTGGTCGGATACAGTTACGACTTGAACATCGCTTCCGGGGTAAGTTCGCATCTTGGCGGGTCGCATGAGGTGTCTCTGACTTATTGTTTCGGACTGAAAATGGGTAAGAAAGAGAAAATATATAAAAGTGTAAGATTTTTGTAAAACGGATATATTATGGAAATTAAACGGTTGGTTTTTTTCTTTATAATGGTGGTAATGGTTTCTTGTTCTCCATACAATGGCGGAGGGGAATTGATTGGGACCCGGAAGGTGAAGAAATGGTTCGAACCCCGTCCTTACGGTATGGTTTTAATTCCGACGGGTAGTCTGAATATCGGACAGAACGACGAGGATGTGGCATGGTCCATGACTGCTTCCCAAAAAACGGTATCTATACCTGCTTTTTGGATGGATGAAACAGAAATTACGAATGATGAATACCGTCAGTTTGTGAATTGGGTGATTGACTCTATCATGAGACAGCGGTTGGTGGATGAAGGGCATGAAGAATTTTTGATGAAAGACCGGAAAGGTGAAATCTTGGATCCTCCCGTATTGGATAAGAGAATAAGAATTGATTTTCGTAAAAACGAAGAGTACAAAGAGATTCTGGAAGCTCTTGAATATCAGGGGGACGATAGAATTGCCAAAGGGGAACTGGATGTGCGTAAACTGATCTATAAATACAGTTGGTATGATTTTAACCAGGCTGCTGCCAACGACCGTTACTATGATTTAGAATCCGGAACGTATAAAGGAGGAACGGTGATCAATGTGAAAGGGGAAAAGGAAAAGGTGAAAGGACGTTCTTCTTTCATTATGAAAAAAGAGGTGAAAATCTATCCGGATACGTTGTGCTGGATCAAGGATTTTACTTATATGTACAACGAACCTTTTGTGAAAGAGTATTTTTCTCATATCGGGTATGACAATTATCCGGTGGTGGGTATTAACTGGCACCAGGCACAGGCGTTTTGCTTCTGGAGAACGGAATTGTTCAATACGGCATCTGCTACGCGGGTACAGTCCTGGCGTTTACCGTCGGAAGCGGAGTGGGAATATGCAGCCCGGGGCGGTTTGCTTGGCCAGAAATATCCTTGGGGAGGTCCCTACACCCGGACTCGGAAAGGTTGCTTTGTGGCTAACTTCAAGCCGATGCGGGGGAATTATATTGGGGATGGAGGAACCTATACCGTTCCTGTCGGCAATTACGAGCCTAATGGCTACGGCTTGTATGATATGGCCGGAAATGTGGCAGAATGGACGGCAGAGACCTATGAGGAATCGGCCTATGCTGTTACGCACGATTTAAGCCCCTCTTACCAGGTGCTTGCCAAGAATTCGGATAACCGTATTTTTAAACGTAAGGTAGTGCGGGGCGGTTCCTGGAAAGACATTGCATTTTATATGCAGAACGGGGTGAGAACTTACGAATATCAGGATTCTGCCAGAAGTTTTATCGGATTTAGAACAGTGAGAACAAGAATAGAATTTTAATTTATTGAAAGATGGCGAAATTATTTAAGACAAAGGCCTATCAGGTAACTGTAGGTTACATTTATGGGTGGGGAGCGAGTGCCGTGATCATTGGTGCTTTGTTTAAAATTATGCATTTCCCCGGGGCAGGAGCTATTTTGACAGCAGGAATGCTTGTAGAGGCGTTGATTTTCTTTGTTTCCGCTTTTGAGCCTCCGATGGAGCATTATGACTGGGCTCGGGTTTATCCGGAGCTGGCGAATGGACATTCGGGAAAAGATACGTCGCGAGTGAAGAGTGAAAAGAAATCTGCTGCTGTTGCTGCGAAAGAAAATGTGGTAGCCGTGAGCGGGAATATAGATTTGGGACTGGATGAATCGGATATAAATAAATTGCGGGAGGGTATTAATAAAATTATGGTGAGTGCAGACAATTTTGCGGAAGTGTCTGTCAATGTACCGGAGTTTGCCCGTAAAATTTCGGATGCAACTGAATCTTTCGGCCAGTTGGGCGTGAAAACGCAGCAGGTGGGTGAAATGTTGGAAAATTCTGTAAAAGATTTTTCGGAAGGTTGCGGTGAAATCAATAAAATCCTCTTGGATTCCAGCAGGGGACTGACTGACCAGATTAAATCCAATTGCGAAAAACTGGCAGCCAATATGGGCGTTTCTGCTGAAACCTTCGGAGCTTTGAATAAAGCTGTGGATGAACAGATGAAACAGGTGAAATCACAGTCGGAAAGCTATACCCAGCAAATGTCGGCTGTAAACAAGAATATCAGTGCTCTGAATGCTTTGTATGAATTGCAGATCAATGAAACCAAAGATTGTCTGGAATCTTTCCGGAGCATGCAGGGGGATATGGCCGAAATGCTGGAACATGTTTCTTTGAGTGTGGACAATGCAAAATTGTTTAAGCAGGAATCACAGCAGTTGGCTAACAATGTAGCCTCATTGAATTCTGTGTATGGGAATATGCTAAGTGTGGTAAATAACAATTAAAGCGGAGTAGCAGATGGGTGCAAAGAATTGTCCGGAAACCCCGAGGCAGAGAATGATCGGTATGATGTATTTGGTGCTGACAGCGATGTTGGCGCTGAATGTGTCGGCAGATGTATTGAATGCTTTTACGAAGGTGCAGGAGGGATTGTCATCGACAATTGAAAATTATAAGAAAAAGAATGCGGAGGTGTACAATGAAATTGAGATGGCTTATAATCTCAATGCAACCAAAGTCGCTGCGACCAGGAAAAAGACGTTAAAAATTAAAAAGACGGCCAGTGAGTTGGTTGATTATATTGAGCAGTTGAAGGAGAGAATGGTTAAATTGGCTGACGGTCCTGAGGGAAATGTGCTGGATATACAAGCAAAAGACAATCTGGACATCGGGGGACAGGTGATGCTGACTGAAAAGGCTGGCCGGGAACTGAAAGCAAAGCTGGACACTTACCGGGAATTATTGTTAGGATTTATCGAAACCAAAGATTCCGTGCTGCGGGCATCTATTTCCAATAACTTGAATACGAATGTACCTCAGAATGTCGGAAGTAATCTTCAGGTGTGGGAATCATACAAGTTCGAAAGTATTCCTTTGGTTGGTGTGGTTACGATGCTGACTTTGTATCAGTCGATTGTCTTAACGGCAGAGCGGGAAACCATCAACTATTTGTTTGCTTTCATGGATTCGGAGTCGTTTAAGTTTAATAAACTGGAAGCTCTGGTTATTCCACAGTCAAGATACATTCTGACGGGAGAGGAGTTTAAGGCGAAAGTATTGCTGGCGGCGATGGATACCACCCAAAGGCCGGAAATCATCGTCAACGGGAGAAAGATAGGCTATGACGGGGATTTCGGTGTTTACAAGGAGACTGCTACCAAGGTCGGTATACATAAATTGAGAGGGGTGATTAATTATATAACTCCCTCGGGTGTGACATTGCCGAGAGCCTTTGAGATGGACTATGAGGTGGCTAATCCGGCAGTGGTGATTTCTCCGACCAAGATGAATGTGTTTTATCTGGGAGTGGACAATCCGGTGTCTTTGGCAGCTCCGGGATTACCTCCGGATATGATTCAGCCTGAAATATCCAATGGAGAGTTGATAAAGACTGCAACAGGATATATTGTCCGTCCGAAAGTGGCAGGGAAAAAATGCGAAATCTCCGTTTATGCGAAGATGAACGGCCAGCGGAGAAAATTGCAGACCCAGGAGTTCCGGGTGAAAGAAGTGCCCGACCCGGTAGTGAAGGTTGCAGGTGAGCGGGGCGGAACGATTAAGAAGAACTTGCTGGTGGCTGCCGGAGGCGTGGAAGTGGAACTGGAAAAATTCGATTTTGATATGAAGTTCAAGGTGCAGAGTTTTAACCTCTACACCGTGGTGGACGGATATACCCAGGATATTAGAACTAATGGGTCTTCCTTTACACCGGAGCAGATCAAGTTGATAAAGAACTTAAAACGTCATCAGATATTGATTATAGATCAGGTTATGGTGAAAGGTCCGGATGGAACCATCCGTAAGCTGACGCCGATCTCATTTAAAATTGACTAACAGAGAAGCATATGATAAATAAATTGATTTTGGTAGTAACGCTGCTTGTTTTCGTTGCCTTGCATGCCGGGGCGCAAAATTCCAAAGCTTTTTATGAGAGTGTTGTCCGGAGTACGGATGATGTCGCCAAACGTCCTATTGTCCTGCCGCAGGTTGATCCTGCTGACATTGTGTGGGCAAAAACACTTTGGCGGGAGGTGATTTTAAGAGAGAAGATGAATTTGCCGCTGTATTACCCGACAAAACCCATTGACGGGAGGATGTCTCTGATAGATGTGATGATGCAGGGCATCGAAAAATCTTATAAAACGGCTTACGACGATGATGAATTGCAGACTCCGATTACAATGGAGGAAATCAAGTCCCGTTTTGATGCCCGGGGGGATACCATGACCCGTTTGAATAACGAAACAGGAGAGCGGGAAACCGTTGTTGTGGCAGCAGAAATCAATACGGATGAAGTGAAACGTCTGCTTGTGAAAGAATTGTGGTTTTTTAACAAGAGAACCTCCCGGTTGGAGACAAGGGTTATTGCTTTGTGTCCGGTGAGGGAATATACACGCGAAGACGGTTATGAAGGGGTGATGAAAAAAAGATTGTTCTGGATAGATTATGGCGAATTCCGGGATCTGTTTGCTAAACAGAAGGTGTTCAATTATCAGAATGATGCGGGGCGTCTGACAGTGGATGATATTTTTCTGAAGCGCTATTTTAATTCCAGGATTTATCAGGAGTCCAATGTATATGATAACCGTTCCATCAATAGTTATGCGGTAGGTATGGATGCGATCCTGGAATCAGATCGTATCAAGAACGAGATTTTCAATCAGGAACAGGATTTCTGGGAATATTAACAGAAAAAATATGATAAAAAAGAGCTGCCGGAAAGCAGCTCTTTTTTATTTTTTGAATTTGAGTTGTTTTTCAAAATTCCGGATTTTTTCTTCGTCTTTGCTGTGGCAGATCATCAGGTAGTTGTCTTTGGCTGCAATAATCAGGTCATCGACCCCATAGATGATGGCTATTTTCCCCTCAGGGACATTAACGAGGCAATTGTGGGAATTGTGGAAAATAACTTGGGAAGAGTTGCTTGTGTTGTTGTTTTCGTCCTGTTTGCATAAAGCTTGGAAAGCATGCCAGGTGCCTACATCCGACCAGCCGAAACTTCCTCGCAGGACATAGACCTGATTTGATTTTTCAAGAATACCGAAATCTATTGATACGTTGGGGCATTGCCCGTAAATCGTATTGATAAACTCCTCTTCTGCTGGTGTATTGAGGGAGGTATTGTTTTCAAAAAGGCTGTACAGGTCATAAAGGTGTTTTCTGATTTCGCGGAGAATGTCTTCCACTTGCCAGATGAAAATACCTGCATTCCACAGGAAATCGCCCGATTCATAAAATTTCTGTGCCAGTTCGTAGTCCGGTTTTTCGGTGAAAGTCTTGACGGCTGTGATTTTTTTCCCGGGTTCCGCTGTCCGTACTTGGATGTAACCATACTGGGTTTCGATGCGGGAGGGAGTGATGCCGAAAGTCAGTAGTCCTCCGTTTTTTCTGACAAACTCAATGCCGTCGCGGAGGTCTTTCCAATAGGCATTGTCGTTGGTGATGAAATGGTCGGAAGGAACGACGACCATTGTGGCCGTTCCGGCGATTTTTTTTATTTTCTCTGCCGCATACATAATGCAGGTGGCTGTGTTCCGCCGGAGAGGTTCTTTCAGGATGTTGCCGGAAGGAAGTTCCGGAATTTGCTGATGTGTAATCTCTTCATATTCTGCTCCGGTGATAACGAAAATGCGTTCGTCCGGAAAAATCCGGCTTATTCTTTCATATGTCTGGCGGATGAAACTTTTTCCCGTATGCAGAATATCTGAAAACTGTTTTGGGCATTGGGTATTGCTGACGGGCCAGAAACGGTTTCCGATGCCTCCCGCCATAATTACGCAGTAAGAGTCTGCAGGCAAAGAGCTGTGGGATATTGTCATACTTGGTTTGATTTTTCAGAGCTATTCTAATTGTTGTCGAATTTACTAAAAATCCGGGAATAATTTATACTTTTACCTTAAATTTCGGGAGGCTCCCAGAGCCGGTAGACCGAATCTTTTTTCTGTTCAATACGTTGATTGATTGTAATCTGATATCCGATGAAGTTTCTATATAAATTCGGTTCTTATTTGTTGTTTCTGAAAAAAGCCTTTTCCCGTCCTGAAAAAGGCAGTGTATATGCCAGAGAATTGATTGTGGAGTTTGAGAAATTGGGACTCAATTCAATAGCTTTGGTTGTCATTATCTCTTTCTTTATTGGGGCGGTACTGACTTTGCAGACGGCATATAATATGGCGAGTCCGCTTTTGCCCCGCTATCTGATTGGTTACCTGACCCGCGAAACGCTGTTGCTGGAGTTTTCTTCAACGATTGTCAGTCTGATTCTGGCCGGTAAAATCGGGAGTAATATTGCCTCCGAAATCGGAAGTATGAAGATTACGGAACAGATAGAGGCTTTGGAAACGATGGGAGTCAATTCGGTATCCTACCTGGTGACACCCAAAATCCTTGCTTCTTTGGTTATTAATCCGATTCTGTATATTTTCAGTGTTTTTATCGGTATTATCGGTGGATTGTTGTCCGGGGTATTGAGTGGCGTGGTGAATTTTGAGGATTTTATCTATGGTCTTCATTTTGCTTTTAATCCTTATTATGTCACGTATTCCATTATAAAATCGCTGTTTTTTGCTTTTATTTTTACTTCAATTCCTGCTTTTTACGGATATAATGTACAGGGAGGGGCACTGGAAGTTGGAAAGGCGGGTACGAAGGCGGTAGTGGACAGCAGCATCGCCATATTGATCGCCAATTTGATATTAACCCAAATCATGCTGTAATGATCAGAGTAGAGGGATTATATAAGTCATTTGAAAACAAGACTGTTCTGTCGGATATAAATGTTGTTTTTGAGTCCGGGAAGGTGAATCTTATTATTGGTAAGAGCGGTTCCGGCAAGACGGTGCTGTTGAAATCGCTGATAGGTTTGCATTCTATTGAGAGAGGACATATTTTGTATGGTAACCGGGATATTGCGTGTATGTCTGCGCGGCAGTTGAAAGCCATACGGGAGGAAATCGGGGTGGTATTCCAAGGAGGGGCTTTGTTTGATTCGTTGAGCGTATTGGAGAATGTGAAATTCCCCTTGAATCTCTTTTCTTCTTTGTCGGAAAAGGAAAAAGAAGAGCGGGCGCGGTTTTGTTTGCGCCGGGTGAATCTTTTGGAAGATGCCGATAATTTGTATCCGGCAGAAATCAGCGGTGGAATGAAAAAGCGGGTGGCCATTGCCCGGGCTATTGTGTTGCAGCCTAAGTTTTTGTTTTGTGACGAACCCAATTCCGGCCTGGATCCGCTGACCTCTATTGTCATTGACAAGCTGATTGAAGAAATCACCCATGAGTATGATATGACGACGATTGTTAATACGCATGATATGAATTCTGTGTTTGAGATCGGCGAAAAGATTGTATTTATTCATGAAGGCCGGAAGGATTGGGAAGGCAGTAAAGACGAGATTGCGCATACGGACAACCGGCATCTGAATGATTTTATTTTTTCATCGGAGTTGTATAAAAAAATCAGAACAAAATTATGAATCGTTTCCTTATAAAAATCAAATACGGGGTATGGTGTGTGTTGATTGTCTGTTGTGCATGCGGCGGCAATAAAAAGAAGACGCTACTGGACCGGGAACAGTTTACGGCTTTGTTGATTGACATGCATGCGACAGACGGATTATTGAGTATTAACCGGGGCTTTACCGTTGAAAAGGAGAAAAAGAATTATACCTATTATAACGGTGTTTTCGAAAAATACGGGATTACAAAAGCCGATTTCGATTCGTGTATGTATTTTTATGCTTCCCAACCCCAGCTTTTTTCTGAAATCTATCATGCTGTTATTGATTCTCTGAGTCATCGGGTTACGGTGGAGGAACGGGTATTGCAGAAGCTGAGGGCAAATGATTCTGTGAATTATTATAAAGGGCCGGATACATTGGTGATAGATACTTTCCCTTTTACCTATAAATATGTAGTGGACAGCATTCTGCCTGGAAATTATAAATTCAATGTCATGGTGCGTTTTGATACCCTGGATGCCGGGAAAAACAACCGGATTTCCGCCTGTTTTATTTCGGCGGATGATAAAGATACGTTGAAAGTGAGGGAAATCAGACTGATTGCGGATACGCTGGAACATCGTTATCAGTGGAGCCAGTATGTCGATTCGGTGTATAACCGTCTGGAAATTCGTTTCTTGGAGGCGGATAATTTGCCGAAGCTGAAATTTCGCCGGGTGATGCTTTGGGATATTACGTTGTTTAAACCTTATACTGCGCCCAGTCAGGTCAACAGGTTGCAGGCAAATTTACCCAAGGACCGGGGATTGGAGCGGAGAGGTGTCAAAAAAGAAGTGTTTCCCGTTCCGTACGGCAGGAAAATAAAATGAATCGGGCATGAGGAAGATTGCGGCAAATTATGTGTTTTTACCGGGCAAGCCTTTGCTTAAACAGGGATATGTGGTATGGGATGGCGGGGCAGTTCGGGAAGTGGTGGATACTGGGGGAGAACTGTGGGAGATTCATGGTCTGGAGTTTTATGGCGGTATGCTTGTTTCCGCCGGTGTATTGGAAAAGCGGGGGATGTGGAAAGCGGGGGAGGCATTGCTCCCTTTTCTGACAGCATGTTACCGGGATGAAGATAAGGATGTGGCGGGATTGGCAATCGTAGAGGGGGCCGATTTAAAGCAGATGGTTTTTTGCGAAGGAACGGAGGTGGTACGTCTGGTATAAAAAATGCCGGAACTTTGCTTCTCGTCCCGGCATTTTCAATTGTATGAGAAAAATTATTTGAAATCTTCGGCTTTCAGTCCGGTGTTGACGTCAAGCTGAGTGACTTTGATTTCGATAGGCATTCCTTGTACATTGGTTTTGTTCAGGAACGGATAAACCAATCCGGATTCAGTGGGGCGGTAATCTTCGAAGGTCACTTCCTGTGAGGCTCCGTTGGAGTTGCCTACTGATTTTACTTTCAGTCCGTTTTCTACATCGTAGAAGGAATAGGTACTGGCTTCTCCGATGGTAGTTTTGAGTTTATAGGCGTCCCGGCCATTTATTTTTTCAATGCCTTCCAGTGTCGGTTTGATGCCTAACTTGTCAAATTCCAGTTCCAGTATCGGATAGGCCTGTTCCTTCATCTGAGCGGCTTTTTCGCCTTCAATTGTCTGGGTGGCTCCGCCGGCAGCGATGATTGCTTTTTCACCGTCAAATACCATTTTCTGCATCACGTTCCCGGCAAGGAACACTTCCAGCATAAACATCGGTTTTTCCGGTGAAATAAGGTATTTGTAGGAGTTCTCGATTGTCATGCCCTGCATGTTCATTGTGGATTTCACTGTCATGTCTTTGATGTTTTTCAGTTTTTCCACACCACCAATGGCTTGCAGATAAGTCTTGATGATCTTTTCCGAAGTCACATCGGCAGAAATTTTGGCTCTTTCTGCAACGGGCTTGCCGTAATGGTCCAGTTCGCTTACTTGGCCGTCGGTAGCCAGGCGGGCTAACTGGGCTTTCATGCTTCTGTCGGTTACGACCAGGATGTAGGCATTTTCGGGATGGAAATATTTCTTTGATGCAGCGATAATTTCGTCTCTGCTTACGTTTTCCAGGCGTTGCAGGAATGTGGAATAGTAGTCTTTGGGTAGTTTGTGCCGTTCAATGGCGTAGGCAAATTGGGCAATGGTGGCCGGGTCTTCCAGGCTTCTGGAAAATTGGCCTGCCCAGGTTTTCTTTACCCGCCGGATGTCTTCATCGCTGAATTCGGCGTTAGCCATATTCTGCATTTCTTTCAGAATTTCCGTGACTGCGCTGTCGGCTGTATTGGTTTTCACTTCGGCAAAAGCGCTGAAAATTCCGGCATGGGGTAATTGGTCTGCACTGATGCGGGAATATGAGCCGTAGGTATAGCCTTTGTCTTCCCGCAGGTTCTTCAGCAGCTTGGCCTGGAAGTCGCCGCCGCCCAGGATTTGGTTGGCGATGTTTAAAGCCAGCTGGTCGGGCATGCCGATGTGGTAGTCAATGGGGTAGCTTACCTGTATGCTGGCTTGCGGGGCTGCATCTTTGTTGGAAAAGACTACTTTTCTTCCCTGGGGTTGTGTCGGAACGGCGTATTCGTGTTTGGGCGTTTTCCCGCTTTTCCATTTGCCTAAATATTTTTCGGTAAGTGTTTTGGCCTCTTGCAGTGTGATGTCGCCGACAATGACCAGGATGGCATTGTTGGGGTGGATGTAGGTGTGGTAGTAGTTTTTGCAGTCGTCTACCGTGATATTGTCAACGGTAGTTTCTGTAATGACGTCTCCGTAAGGATGCTGTGAACCGAACAGGGTGACATTTCTGAGGTTGTTCATGATGCTTGCCGGGTCGGATTGGCTGGTGTGCAGTCCGGATTTGGTTTGCAGGATGATTTTGTCAAATTCGTCTTTCGGAAACGAGGGGTGCAGGACTACGTCCGACAGGATTTCCATCAGTTGGTTTTTGAATTTGGAGAGCCCGCTGATGCCGGCATAGGTCGAAGAGGTGCGCATATTGGCTCCGATGAAATCGGTTTCTTCGCTGAGTTGCTTGGCATTGCGTTTTTCCGTTGCTTTCCCCCATAATTCCCCGGCAATGTGGGTATAGCTGGATTTGTCACCTTCGAGGAGCGGGTCTCTGACGATGTTCAGGCTGATGTTCAGTTGGGGAATTTTGTTGTTTTCCACAACCAGTACCTTTAATCCGTTTTTCAGTGTAAAACTTTCGTATTCACCGATGCTGACTTTGGGTGCGGGTCCTGAGGCGGGAGCTTTGCTCCGGTCGATCTGGGCGGAAGCGAGGGCTGTGAAGCATAACGCTAACAGAAGAAAATAATATCTTTTCATGGGTTTTGAATTTTACTGTTTATTACCGGAATAATCTCTTTCCGGACGATTTCTATTTTTGTTTGGGTAAATAATACAATACCACTCTGTTTTCTTTGGTGAAGTATTTTTTGGCTGCGTTTTGCAGGTCGGTTTTCGTGATGGCTCTGTATTTGGCAAGTTCTTCGTTTATCTGGTTTGTATTTTTGTAATATGTGTAGGCGGATGCCAGGTTCATGGCACGGGCTTCAATGGTGGCATTGGAGCTGACCAACTGGTTTTCTATCTGGTTCTGCAATTTCTGAAATTCCCGGTCTGACACCGGTTCATTTTGCAGGCGTTCCACCTCTTTGTCGATTTCGTGTTCCAGGTCATTCAATTGGACGTTCATGTTCGGAAGTCCTAAGATGATGGAGAGACCGGGGTGTTCCAGCGGGAGCGGCATTGCTGCCAGTTCCATGGCCATTTGTTTGTCGTTGACAATGGTGGAATACAAACGGGAGCTTTGTCCCTGGGCTAACAGCGTATTCAGCATGGACACTGTGTAGAAATCGTCGGACGTCATGCCCGGAATGTGGTAAGCCATAATCAGGGCGGGCATTTGGATGTTGTCGTAGGCGGTGTCGCGTACTTCTGCTTTTTGTGCCGGTTCCTGTATTGCGGGCTGAATGACTGCTGCTCCGGCAGGGATGTCATTGAAGTAGTCGTGGACTAATTTTTTGGCTTCGGCTACATTGAAGTCGCCTACAATGGTCAGTACGGCATTGTTCGGTACGTAAAAGGTGTTGTGGAAGTCAATGAAATCCTGGTCCGAGGCGTTGCGGATGTGTTCTTCCGCACCCAGCACGTCGTGTTTGTAGGGATGCCGGGTGTAGGCTTTTTTCAAAGTTTCTGTCAGCAAACGTCCGTAGGGGCGGTTATCCCGGCTTTGTCCCATTTCCTGGCAAACGACATCTTTTTGGGTCTTGATGCCGATAGATTCGATGGTCGGGTGCAGCATGCGTTCCGATTCCAACCATAAGCCCAGTGCCAGTTCATTCGACGGAAGTAGTTCATAATAATAGGTGCGGTCGAAAAAGGTGTTGGCGTTCAGGTTGCCGCCCACACGGGTGACATATTTGTCGAATTCATGCCGCTTGATGTTTTTAGTTCCTTCAAACATCAGGTGTTCAAAGAAATGGGCGAATCCGGTCAATTCCGGTTTTTCGTTTTTAGAACCGACGTGGTACATGACCGATACCACGATGTTGGGGGTGGTGTGATCTTCTTGCAGAATGACATGCAGTCCGTTGTCCAGTTTGTATTCCACAAAATCGATTTTCTCCGAATTTGCCTGTGCCAGCAACGGCAGGCAGAAGGCAAGAATGAATACTAATTTTTTCATAAATCGAAAGTTAAGGATTATAAAATAATATGAAACTTGTTTTTAATCTTCGTTGTGCGGCTCTTCTTCCGGTGTATATTCCAGGATGTCGCCCGGCTGGCAGTCCAGTACCCGGCATACGGCTTCCAGCGTAGAGAACCGGATGGCTTTGGCTTTCCCGGTTTTCAGGATGGAAAGGTTGGCTGGTGTGATGTCGACTTTTTCCGCCAGTTCGTTCAGGGACATTTTCCGCCGGGCCATCATGACGTCTATGTTTACTACAATAGCCATGTTATATTGTCAGTTTTTGTTCTTCACTTAAATCATATCCGGCAGCAAATATTTCTCCGATAACCAGAATGACCAGTCCTAAGATGATTTCCTTGTATTCCATGCCGTTCCATACGGGATGCCATTCCGTGCCGGCAAACAGTTGGATGGTTTGCCGGATTTCAATGTAACGTCCCAGGCTGCTTAATAAAGAGGAGGAAATAATCAGGATGGCGATGGCGCGGATCAGCTTGATGTTATCCCGGTTGAATATATTGCCCCGTTTGATGCTTTTGCGCAGGGAGTGTAAAATCAAGGCGAGAATGACCACAATGACGATGTAACAAAATATGCTGGTGGTGAGCAAAAATCCGGTAAGCATCGAGCGTGACGGGGAGTGGTCGCCTTTGATTGCGGCATCTATTTGCGTAACCCGGACAAAAATGGAGATGTTGGTGTCTGCCGGGCAAATGACCGGGATTTCATATTTCCCCGGTTTCCTTTCCAATGCGATTTCAGGATAAATGTCCGTTTTGGCATTGTCCGGCAGGCAGGTTTCCATGCTTTGCCGGAAGCCTTCTTGCAGGCCGGCTTGAAAATCCCCGCTGAAAAATGTATTTCCGAGGGACAGGAAAAGGAGTATCAGAAAAATGCCGTAAAGAATGTTCAGGCGTAACAGGATTTTGGATTTGTGTTGCATTTCAATAAATAATTATCGTTTTTCGATATGCAAATATAAATCCTGTTCAGGAGATGTACAATAAAAACGATATAATTTTATCGTTTTTCGATAAAAATTTTCCTTTTTTCTTGAAAGACCGGGCTTTCCTTCTTCCTGTTTTTGTGAAGTCGGGATAAAAATTTAACTTTGGGAGTTTTAATAAAGAAATAGGAACAATAAATTGAAAAGATATGAAAAGAACGTTATTGATGATTCTGGATGGATGGGGTATAGGAAAGCAGGATAAAACCGATGCTATTTTTTCGACTCCGACGCCTTTTATTGACGGATTGAGTCGGGCTTATCCGCATACACAATTGTATACAAGCGGTGAGAATGTGGGATTGCCCGACGGTCAGATGGGAAATTCCGAGGTGGGGCATTTGAATATCGGTGCCGGACGGGTTGTGTTGCAGGATTTGGTGCGGATAAACAAGGCGTGCCGTGAGAATACGATTTTGCAGAATCCCGAAATTGTGAAGGCTTTCACGTATGCCCGGGAGAAGAACAAACAGGTGCATTTCATGGGGCTGGTTTCCGACGGCGGTGTACACAGTTCTTTGGAGCATTTGAAAAAGTTGTGTGATATTTCCAAAGAGTACAATATCGAAAAAACGTTTGTTCATTGCTTTATGGACGGACGGGACACCGATCCGCGGAGCGGTTTGGGATTTATTAAGGAGTTGAAGGAGCACATGGCGCAGTCCGCCGGACGCATTGCTTCGGTTATAGGACGTTATTACGCCATGGACCGGGACAACCGCTGGGAGCGGGTAAAAGAGGCATACGACATGCTGGTATATGGTACGGGTTTTGAAACGCAACATGTGGAAGCTGCGATAAAGAAATCATACGAGGAAGGGATTACCGATGAGTTTATCAAACCGATTGTACACGTGACCAGTGACGGGCGTCCCGTGGGATTGTTGCAGCCCGGAGATGTGGTTATTTTCTTTAACTACCGGAACGACCGGGCGAAGGAACTGACCATTGCCCTGACACAGCGCGATATTCCGGAACAGCAGATGAAGACTATGCCATTGTATTATTGTTGCATGACACCGTATGATGCAACGTTTACGGGCTTGCATATCCTGTTTGATAAGGAGAATGTGGAAAATACGCTGGGCGAGGTGGTCAGCCGTGCCGGTTTGAAGCAGTTGCGTATTGCCGAAACGGAAAAATATGCCCACGTGACCTTTTTCTTTAACGGAGGGCGTGAGGCTCAGTTTGAGGGAGAGAACCGGATTCTGGTGCCTTCTCCGAAAGTTGCCACATACGATTTGCAGCCGGAAATGTCTGCTCCCGAAGTGGCAGATAAGTTGGTGGAACAATTGAACCAGCAAGCCGCCGATTTCGTTTGCCTGAATTTTGCCAACGGAGACATGGTGGGACATACCGGGGTGTATGAGGCTATTCAGAAAGCTGTTGCCACTGTGGATACCTGTGTGGAAAAAGTGGTTACCGCAGCCCGCAATAACGGTTACGATGTGTTGATTATTGCAGACCACGGGAATGCGGATAATGCCGTGAATGCAGACGGTACGCCGAATACTGCCCATTCGCTGAATCCGGTGCCCTGCATCTGGGTGACGGATGAGAAAGGGAAAGTGATGCATGAGGGTGTGCTGGCGGATGTCGCTCCGACTATTTTGCAAATTATGGGTGTAGAGCAGCCTGCGGAAATGACAGGAAAGAGCCTGATAGGATAGAATGGAGCAACGGAACAGTGGAGAAGTGGAGAAATGAGTTTCACTTCTCCATTGTTTCGTTTCTCCACTAATTCACAGCTATGATACAAATCGGTGATGTTATAGTCAGTCTGGATGTTTTTGAGAAAAAATTTTCCTGTGACCTTGCGGCATGCAAAGGAATATGTTGCATCGAGGGGGATTACGGTGCGCCTCTGGAAGAGGAGGAAATCGGGCGGATAGAGGAAAACTATGAACAGATAAAACCTTACATGACGGAAGAGGGGAGGGAGGCTGTGAAGAGTCAGGGATTTGCCGTGAAGGATTGTGAGGGGGAGTGGGTGACGCCTTTGGTCAATAACCGGGAGTGTGCCTATGCCATTGATGAGAAAGGATGTTGTTGGTGTGCCATAGAGAAGGCATGGAGCGAGAAAAAGTCAGCATTCCGCAAACCGGTGTCCTGTCATTTGTATCCCATCCGTGCCACGCGTTATCCGGCGTTTGAGGCGTTGAATTATCACAAGTGGAAGATTTGCAGTTGTGCCCGGGTGAAAGGATTTGAGCAGAACATCCCGCTCTATCGTTTTTTGAAAGAGGCGTTGGTTCTGCGCTACGGCGAAGAGTGGTATGCCGAATTGGAATATGCTGCCAGGGAACTTGAAGAGGGAAGGCTGATTATCAAATAAAAAACGGTTTTTTGGAAAAAATAGAAAAGAAAAAATTGCAGAAACGGATTTTATATCTATCTTTGCAAGCGCAAAAGCAAAATGGTGGATGTAGCTCAGTTGGTTAGAGCGTCGGATTGTGGTTCCGAAGGTCGTCGGTTCGAACCCGATCTTCCACCCCAGAAGAAAGCAGTTGATTTTCAACTGCTTTTTTTATTCTTTTCTCTTTTCGGTGTGAAAGTTGTATTTCGATGTGTTCCGGATTTCCGAAATTCCAAATAAATCTCTAATTTTACATGGTTTGAAAACGTTTGTAAATCCTAATTTAAATATAAAACCATGGCTACAGAACAATTTTTAGGAAGACATGTCGGGCCTCGCCCGGAAGACATCCGTGAGATGTTGCAGGTTATCGGTGTCAGCTCGGTGGAGGAGCTGATTCAGCAGACAGTGCCGGAATCCATCCGGCTGAAAAGTGTACCGGAGTTGCCGGCACCTTTGAGTGAAGCCGAATTTTTAAATAAAATCCGGGAAATAGCTGCTAAAAACAAATTATACCGTTCGTTTATCGGACAAGGCTATTATGATACGGTTTCTCCGGCTGTAATCATCCGGAATATTTTGGAGAATCCGGGTTGGTACACCTCCTATACCCCTTATCAGGCGGAAGTGTCCCAGGGACGGTTGGAGGCTTTGCTTAATTTCCAGACGGTGATATTGGAACTGACCGGAATGGAAATCACCAACTGTTCGCTGTTGGATGAGGCTACCGCAGCAGCGGAAGCCATGCAGATGATGTTTGCCCTGCGTAATAAAGAGATGAAAAAGGCGGGGGCGAACAAACTTTTTGTCGATAATAAGATTTTCCCCCAGACGCGTGATGTGTTGATTACCCGTTCCGCCCCGTTCGGGATAGAACTGGTATATGGGGATTACGATACCTTTGAATTTACGCCGGAGGTCTTTGGTGCTCTGGTGCAATATCCGGCTTCCCACGGAGAAGTCCGCGATTACCGTGCTTTTGCCGAAAAAGTGCATGCACACGGGGCTTTGTTGGCGGTGGCTGCCGATTTGATGAGTCTGGTGTTGCTGACTCCTCCGGGAGAGTGGGGTGCCGACATTGTGGTGGGCTCCACCCAGCGGTTCGGTATTCCGATGGGCTATGGCGGACCAAGTGCCGCTTATATGTCTACCCGAGAGGAGTATAAGCGGAACATCCCCGGACGTATCATCGGCGTGACGGTGGATGCTCAGGGACATAAGGCGTTACGCCTGGCATTGCAGACCCGCGAGCAGCATATCAAACGCGAGAAAGCCTCTTCCAATATCTGTACGGCAACGGCACTGAATGCTACGATGGCAGGATTCTATGCCGTTTATCACGGGCGGGAAGGTTTGGAGAGAATCGCCCGACACATCCATTCGGCAGCTGTGATTCTGGCAGAGGAGATACAGAAATACGGTTATGTACTGAAAGCGGATAAGTTTTTCGATACCCTCCGTTTTGAGTTGCCTCAGGGTGTGACGGCGGAGGCAATCCGGGATAAGGCGCTGGAGAATAAAATCAACCTGCATTATTGCGGTAGCTGTTGCAATGGTGCGGTAGGACTGTCGACCGACGAAAAGATAAATGAGGAGGAAATCAATACGATTATCCGGATTTTTGCCGAAGTTGCCGGAAAGAAAGCGGAGAAAGCGGAATTCCTGGACGACCGTACGGTGCTGGAACCGGAGATGTTGAGGGACGATGATTTCCTGGAAGAACCCGTGTTCAATCTCTATCATTCGGAAACGGCACTGATGCGTTATATGAAGAACCTGGAGCGGAGGGACATCTCTTTGGCTACGTCGATGATTTCGTTGGGGTCCTGCACGATGAAACTGAATGCGGCGGTGGAAATGCTGCCGTTGTCCTGGCCGGAATTTGGTGCTATCCACCCGTTTGTGCCCGAATCCCAGGCGGAAGGCTACCGGCAGATGATACAAGAGACGCAGGATATGTTGGCCAAAGTGACGGGGTTTGCCGGATGCAGTCTGCAACCCAATTCCGGAGCTGCGGGAGAATATGCCTCTTTGATGGTGATACGGCAGTACCACCTGTCGCGGGGCGAGGGACACCGCAACATCATGCTTATTCCGGCTTCCGCCCACGGAACCAATCCGGCATCCAGTGCGATGGCGGGCTTCACGATTTTAGTCGTGGCTTCCACGCCCGAAGGGAATATCGATGTGGAAGATTTCAGGAAGAAGGCGACGGAGAACAGGGAAAACCTGGCGGGCGCCATGATTACCTATCCTTCTACGCATGGTATCTTTGAAGAATCGATAAAAGAGCTGGCGAAAATCGTGCATGAAAACGGCGGACAGTTGTTTATGGACGGTGCCAATATGAACGGTCAGTGCGGACTGACGAGCCCGGGAACCATCGGTGCGGATATATGTCATTTGAACCTGCACAAGACCTTTGCCATGCCTCACGGCGGTGGTGGTCCGGGGGTAGGTCCCATTTGTGCCGCTCCTCACCTGGTGCCCTTCCTGCCTTCCCATTCTGTTGTAAAAACGGGCGGGGAGAAAGGCATCCATGCCGTGGCTGCTTCTCCTTTCGGATTTGCCAGTTTGCTCCCCATTACTTATGGCTACCTGCGGATGTTGGGAGGCGAAGGGTTGAAGAGCGTGACGGAAATGGCTATCCTGAATGCGAATTACCTGGCCTCTTCTTTTGAGAAACTGGGCTTCAAGATATTGTATAAGGGTGCGCAAGGGCGTGTCGGACACGAAATGATCTGGGACTGCACCGAGTTCAACAAACAGTTCGGCATATCCGATTTGGATATTGCCAAACGCTTGATGGACTTCGGTTTCCATGCCCCCACGCTTTCTTTCCCCGTGCATGGAACGTTGATGGTGGAACCGACGGAGAGCGAGCCGAAGGAAGAGTTGGACCGTTTCATCGCTGCTTTGAAGACCATCCGGGACGAAATTGTGGAGATTGGAGAAGGAAAAGCCGATAAGACCGACAACGTGCTGAAAAATGCTCCCCACACACACCGTGTGCTGACGGCAGACGAATGGACGCATGCTTATCCGCGCAGCAAGGCTGCCTATCCGTTGGATTGGGTTGCAGAAAACAAATTCTGGCCACAGGTAGGCCGGGTTGACGACGGCTATGGTGACCGTAATTTGGTCTGCTCTTGCTGTATCCTCTACGACAAAGCATAGAAAAACGGAATACAAACAGAAAGGGAGTGACTAAAACCGATTAGCTACTCCCTTTTTATTTTTATTTCTGTAAGAGATTGAAATTATTCGCTTCTCTACGGGATGATGTGCCTTATCCCCATATTTTTAGCGGGTAGGCTATACAATTTATTTTAGTCGTTTTTATTGATGTAAAGTATTGATTTGTAAGCAGGTATTTTGCAAAAAAACGTTCCTTTTATTGGTGAACTTTTTCCACTACACGAATGCAAATGTACAAATATTTGTTACTCTCCAATACATTTATTTTCAAAATTTTATAAAATATTCACATCAGAGTTTTCTTAAGGTTTTATTTATTTTCTGTTCCCCAAAAAAAGGAACGTTTTTTTTTGTTTATAAGTAGGAGTTTTTCAGACGTGGCTCCGGTTGGTAATGCTTTTAGTGACAGCGATATAGTGTTTAATTAAAAATACCAATATTATGGCAAAGAAGACTACTTTTTGGCAGGGTTGGTTGGTGGATAATCCACTGACAGAGGACCCGAACGACTTCACTCTGAAGGTGAAAGCGGGCAACATGGTGACCACCGAGGACATTGCCAAGGCTTTGCAGGCGGAGGGGTGCGAGTTCCAGTTGGAAACTCTTATCGATATTATCAACCGTGCAGACCGTATCATCCGCACTAAGCTGCTTTCGGGTTTCAGTGTGGGTACTGGTGTATTTTATGCTTACCCGAGCGTATCGGGTGTGTGGCGGGATAAGAATGAAACTTTTGACGACAAGCGGCATAAGGTGGGGGTAAACTTCCAGTTGAGTGCCGCTTTGCGTGAGGGGGTGAAAGAGGTGGGTGTAGAGGTGTTGGGCGTATCTTCTGCCGGTCCTGAGATTTCGGGTGTGACGGATACGTGGACAGGCGAACTGAACGGTTTGATTACTCCCGATGAAGTAGTGAGCGTCAAGGGACGTAACATTCAGATTGCCGGAGAGAATGAGGGCAACGGTTTGCGCTTTATCCGGGTGGACGACAACAGTGTCGTGGAGGTGGACATGCGCCGTCTGACGGTAAACAATCCTTCGGCGTTGTCGTTCCGGGTACCGAAGTTGACACCGGGCGACTACTATCTGGAGCTGACTACACAGTTTTCCTCAAGCAACAGTGTGCTGAAACAATCGCGCACGTCGCGCTTTGAGAAAGTGCTGAATGTTCCGGTAGCGGAAGAGCAGAATTAGGGTAACGCCCCCTACGTCCGTAGTGGAGTGTCCCCTACGGGCGTAGTACCCCTCCCCCTGAGTGCGTAGGAGATACCCTCCTACGCTCACATTGAACAGGACACTGTGCGTTGCGAACGGGAAGAGAATAACAGTTTAATCAATCATTATACGATCATTTAATTTTTAGAAACGATGAACATTTTAAAAAAATTCGCAGTTTTTGCGGCCTTTGCTGCCGCCATGACGGTTGCCGGTTGTTCCGACCAGGACCAGAGCTCTTTGTCAATCGAAGATTTTCAGGGAAGGGCTAAAATATCGGGAACGGTCTCTTATAACGAAGGACAGGCGTACAACAACGGCAAGTATACTGAGTTAAACAAGGTTGCCGCCAATACACCGGTGTATATCCGGATAAGCAACTCCTATCTGTCGCCGAACGGCAACGCTTCCGGTTATACGACCTTAGAGACGTTGACCGATGCCAACGGAAAATACGAAATCGAAGTGCCCCTACCCGACCAGGGCGCAAGAATCTACCTGCACGCACCCTCTTTTACCGGAACGCGTACCTTGTTAAAGAGTTGGGAAAACGGTTCTCCCGTTTTTGAAAAACAGGAGGTGGTTTTTGAAATGGCTTCCACGTCTCTGTCTGTCGTGCCTAACGATATTGTCTTTGAAAACCTCAAATACGGCTTTGTGGAGCAGGAAAATGAAGTGGCTCTTGTCACCGAAGTTCCTTTTGCGGTAAAAGTCGGGTTGGGCGTTTTCCAAAACAGCGGCACTCCGGTGCTCTCGTATGAATCCGGCACGTCGGTTGTTATCCGGGTACGGTATGATGAAATCAGTGAGGGCGGTTCCGTGATGTACAGAAACTATGGCTCCACGACCGATTATAACGGAGAGGCGAAATTCAATATCCCGGCGCCGAGGAAAGACTGGTCGGATGTGCGTATTGAGATAAAGGCACTGCCTTTTCATGTGGGCACCTTCGGGTACAGCACTTATTCTTCCCAATATACCATCATGGGGGGGACCTATAAACAATACAATGGCGGTCAGCTTGTGAATGACGGTGTGTATACGTATGCCTCTTTTACGGAAGAGAGCGGAGCGGAGCGGGAGATAAAGATGGTGTTTGTTCCGGACGAGGGGGTGCTGACGTATGGCTATGCATGGTATAACTACAATTGGTAATCTATTTTTAATAAACAGACACAGATGAAAAAAATAATATCGCTTCTCCTTGTCGGTCTTTTCCCGTTTGTCGGAATGAAAGCCCAGGAGAATACAGTAGAACAGGGCAATGAAAAAGCGCCGAAAGTCTATCTTCCCGAACAGGGCGATTGGTCGGTAGGGGTGGATTTGGTGCCTCTTATCAAGTATATCGGTACGGGAAGCAATAATTTAAAAGGTGGTGGCGGCAGCCCTTTCACGAAGGGGAGCGGTTTCGACAACAAAACCCTGATGCCTGATGCTTCCCTGATGGGGAAATACATGCTGACGGACCAATGGGCGTTGCGTGCCAACCTCGGATTTAAAGTGGGAGTGGAAACCCATAAGAGGTATGTGAGAGACGACCAGGCGGCAGTCTTGAATCCGTTGGGGGAGGAAAAAGTGGAAGACCGTATCCGCAACAATAAAAGCGGAGTGAGCGTGATGTTGGGGGCGGAATACCGCAAAGGAGAGAGACGGGTGCAGGGTGTTTTTGGGGCGGGCGTGTTGTTTGCTTTCATGAACAATAAACTCAAATATAATTACGGTAATGAAATCACGTCTGTCAATCAGCATCCGACCACTTCCGTGCGGAGGGAACAGAGTTATTTGATTCCGGACGGCTACCGGGTGTTGACGGAGTATACTACGGGTTCGAACTTCTATACCGGAATCACTGGTAGTGCGGGGGTAGAGTGGTTCGTGGTCCCAAAAATTTCTTTGGGAGCGGAAGTGAACCTGTGTGTTTACTACCTTTTTGGCCGTCAGACTTATGTAGAGAGCGAGGGATACAACGCCGCGTTCGGACGGGTGGAAAAGCGTACGGACCTCGTATCGCCGGGGGATAAGGGTTTTTATGTCGCTACGGAAAGCCTTGGCGGTTCATTGACGTTTAATTTTTATTTCTGACGCTATGAAACGACTTTTTTATTTGGTATCGGGCGTGGCGTTGCTTTATTTGTTTTTGGGCGGCGCGTTGTTAGTGGCTTCATGCAGCAAGGATTCGGGCGGTGATGGGCCTGAAGAGCCGGATCAGCCGAAAAACGTGATGCTGGAACTTTCGCGGAGCGACCTTGTTTTTGAGTCTTCCGGGGGAGAAAAGACGTTTACTGTTTCGTGCAACGGAACCTGGACGATAGAGAACGAAAGCGACTGGTGCACGACGGACTTCACACACGGTACGGGCAATCTGACGGTAACCGTTACGGCGGCTGTTTACAGCGGAATGGAAGACCGGAATATGAACCTGACTATTAAGGCAGGCGACAAGACGCAGGTTTTGGGGGTGACGCAGAAGGGCAAAGACGCCATTATCGTAAGTAAGGACAAATTCGAGGTACCGCAGGAGGGCGTAACTATTTCGGTGGAGGTGAAGAGTAACATCTCCTATGAGGTGACAATACCGGAGGAGTTCGGCTCTTGGATTGCTCCGTCTCCGCGTTCCCGTGCGGTGACGAAGGCAAGTTATGAGTTCGTCATATCAAAGAACAGTAGTAAGAAACCCCGGGAGGGGTATATTCTGTTTGCTGGCAATTCAGTGCAGGACACCGTCCGTATTTATCAAGCCGACCGTTTGGTCTTGACGGATCCGACTTGCTATGTTTCTCACGAGGGCGGTGAAATTACGGTGGAATTGAAGACGAACGTGAACTATGATGTTCAGATTCCGACTTCCGTTGCATCGTGGATAAGCCGGGTAGAGACAAGGACGTTGCGTACAGACCGGATCCACTTTTCTGTTTCGGAGAACAGAGGTCGGGATGTGCGGGAAGCCTTGGTTGTTGTAAAAGATCGTAACAGCAAGCTTTCCGATACACTGCGTGTTTGCCAGTATGGCAAGGGATTGATTGTGTCTCAGCAGAACTATTTCGTTCCTCGGGCAGGTAAAACCATTTCGGTAGAGGTAAAGGGCGGCATTGAGTATGGCGTGACGATACCTTCCGCTTTCCAGTCTTGGATAGCTTCCGCCGGGGGGACTTCTTCCTCTTTAAGTGACGTTACGCCCAAAACTTACCGTTTTGCCGTTTCGGAGTTGGAAGGTAATGAAGAGCGGGAGGGGTATATTGTCTTTTCGGGCAATTCCTTGACCGATACGGTTTACATATATCAAGGCGGAGATTTTACGGAAACAATTAAAGGGGTGTCGTTCGATATGCTTTATGTTGAGGGTGGCACGTTCATGATGGGCGCGACGGAGGAGCAGGGAGACGATGCATATGATAGTGAAAAGCCTGTTCACTCGGTAACTCTTTCCGATTATTATATCGGTAAGTTTGAGGTGACACAGGGGTTATGGAAGGCTATTATGGACAACAATAATCCGAGTAATTTCCAAAACGGGGATGATTATCCGATGTATTACGTGAACTGGGAGGAAGCACAGGAATTTTGTAAGAAGTTGAGCCAGTTGACCGGTAAGACCTACGTATTGCCTACAGAGGCTCAGTGGGAATATGCTGCCCGCGGTGGGGTAAAGAGTAGAGGATACAAATATAGCGGCAGTAATACTATTGGTAATGTGGCTTGGTATAGTAGTAATAGTAGTTCTACTAATCCCGTTGGTCGGAAACAGGCTAATGAATTGGGACTTTACGACATGAGCGGTAATGTTTGGGAATGGTGCAGCGATTGGAAGGGTTATTACAGTAGTAAATCACAGAGTAACCCTACCGGTCCTTCAACGGGCTCCTACCGCGTGTTGCGCGGTGGCAGTTGGTCCAGCTATGCGGGGCACTGCCGGGTGTCGTATCGGAACTACTACATCCCGAGCGGCCGCAACAACTACAACGGCTTTCGGGTTGTTCTTCTTCTTTAGTTTACGGACAGATTTTCCGTTTTCTGCTCTAAGCTAAAGAGGGAGCGCAGGGGGACGGCGTATGCAAGGAGCGAACGGAGTGAAGCGAGGACATACGGCGAACCCCTGCGGGAGCAGTTAAAAAAGTTGAAGAGTTAAAAAAAAGTTGAAACGGAGGAAGGGCATGCCCCTTTCTCCGTTTTTGCTATCTCGGGCGCAGCTCCACTGTTAGGCCCATAGCAGCGGCGATTTTGTATAATGTGGCAACCGTTGGAACGGTTAAACCGCGTTCTATCCTTGAAATATAACCTTTGTCCGCCCCGATGCGGCGTGCCAGTTCTTCCTGCGTCAGTCTTGCATTTTTACGGGCATCCAGTAAAATTTGTGCATTATACTCTTCCCATGCTTTGACAGTTGCTTCTTCGCGTTCTTTCGTACCTATTTCGCCAAATTCTTCGGCGAGCTCGGCACTTACGTCGTAAATGTCATTCATCTTGCCCATAATATTCATTTTTTAATTTGATTGCTTTCTTAATTTCGCTATTAGGTGTTTTCTGAGTTTTCTTTCTGAAACAGTTAAATAAAATAACGATGGTGTTCTCCGTCGTAAATGAAAAATATACGGAATTCATTATTTCCATAATTAACCCGGAATTCGTGAATTCCGTCCCGGATGAATTTGATATAATGGCTTGGTATCTTATCTTCAGTTTCCAATAATAGCAGAGCACGTTTTATTTTCTTACGTTCCTGCTCTGATAGCTTTGACATAAAGTCCGAATAATAGCCCTTATATGCAGTTATCTTTTTCATGCTACAAAGATAGTAAAGTTGTATAAAAATATAACTTTGACGAAGGTATTTTTTTGCGGATACTTCAGTTTTTCCGGAAGAGCGAAAAGTTTACGCTGCCGTATTCCCGGTGGTTGAAGAAATGGGGGTGGTGACTGTAGTCTACGGAGGCCGGGTGTTCGACGATGGCGATGCCTGCTTCGTTGAGGAGGTCGTTGTCGAAAATGGCTTGTGGCACTTCCGAAATGTTTTTCAACTGATAGGGCGGGTCGGCGAAGATGATGTCGAATTTGCGGCCCTTGAGTTTCCGGCAGGCAAGGAAAGCGTCATTTTTGAAGACTTTGATGTTCCGGAATCCGATTTCCCCGGCAGTCCTTTTGATGAAACTGTAATGGTTGTAATTGAGTTCTATGGCTGTCACCTCTTTGGCTCCGCGCGAAGCAAATTCGTAGCTGATGCTTCCCGTACCGGAAAATAAATCCAGCACCGCGGCGCCCTCGATGTCGACGTAATTGTTCAGTACGTTGAAGATGTTTTCCTTGGCAAAGTCGGTCGTCGGTCTTGCCGTGAAATTTTTATCGGGGAAGATTTGCCTTCCCCGGTGGGAACCACTGATTATTCGCATTTGTGTAAGCTTAGCAAGTGAATAAAGCGGGAGCTGTTCAGTTCTTCGTTGTTGAGGAGCAGATTCAGGGAGTTGTCGGTTAATACCGAAATGTTGGGAATATAGCTGCTGATGAGCTGGAAAAATTTCGGATCGTCCACCAGTGTGCCTGAAAATACGGATTGCAGATTGGACTGGTCTGCCCGGCAGTCTTTCAGACTGCGTAAGATGTAATAAATGATGTCCGGAACGGAGTTGTAGGTGAAGGAATTGAACAGCTTGACCTCATTGCTTTGGGTGATGAGGAGGTCGAAATAACGGTCCTGTATGTCCACAAAAAGATGGTGGGTATTGAGTAACGCCGAATTCAACGAGTTGACGAGAAAGGGGTAAGCGTTATTGACAATACACAGGGATTGGTAGCGGCCCGTCAGAAAAGTGACGAAATTCCGGGGAAGTGCTTCTGTCAGGTAGGCTTCCATCATTCTGATTTTCCGGTATAACAGGATGTCATTCTTTTCTGTCGGCAGGCATACGCGGAAAATGTCTGCCAGGTGATTTTTGTTGAAGAGGTGGGCCGGAATGAGGATTTTGTCTTTTTTACAGGGGGAGATGTATACCTTTTTGTACTTGAGTTTCAGTAATTCGTCTTCCGTGATGGTTTTCTTCACCCGTGCAATGACTTCGTCCTGGGATTCCAGGCAATAAGGATGATGTGAAAAGGCTATCAATTTGTTGTTGTCGTGCAGACAAAACGAAAGTCCATCCGTTGAATAACGGATGGACAAGGTATATTGAATAGAATTTTCTTTGCTGAAATTAGTGTCTAAATAACAGATATTCTGCATGTATTGTTCGTTATTCCCAATTACCTACGTTGTTGTTGGCTTCATTCAGATCCCCTACTTTCAATCCGGGGTATTTGTTCAGACGAAGTCTTTCGCCGTTTTCCTGTAAGATATAATCGTGATAGATCGGATCCAGGTTTTCAAAGATTTCCTTGTTGGATATACGGGCTTCGAATACGGGCACTTCAATACCGGAGTCGGTTTTGATAAGGTTCGTACCCATCTTGAATTCGTATTTTTTGTTGGTGAAAGGAACATATCTCAGATTGTCGATGGCATAATTTTTTCCGAAAATGTTTTCCAAGGCATTTACTTTGATCACCTCACGGATGATGAATCCTTTTTTTACAGCCTCTGCTTCCGTCATGCCGGCTTCCAGCTGTTCATCCGTTAACTGGCCGATGGAACGGATGATTTTAACGGAATCGTATTTTATGAAATTGATTAGTGTATCAAAGCTGGCCGTGTATTTCCCTTTTTCCGTTCTGTAAGCTTCCTGGGCAGTACGGATGTCTTTCAGTTTCTGGATAATCCGGTCGTATCTTTGTTTTTTAATGGTTTCAAAACGTTGGGGAACCATGATACTTTCGTAGCACTGATATCCCAAAAATACGATCACTGCTGCTAATACAATCTGAATAATAAGCTTTTTCATATTTTAATGATTTGAATTTAATTACATTATATAAAGCCATCGTTTGGGCTCTAACGGATTAGTTGTATCTTTACGTCTCCGTTTCAAACGATGGAAATACAATTGCCGGAAATAATTCCTGCTCGCAAATTTAGGAAAAAAAATAAATAAAGACTATTTTCCGCTATAAATTTCTCCATGATACAGAAACATTTTGAAGATATGGTGCAGGCTTGCTTGGGGTTTCCGTTTTCTCCGACCCAGAAGCTGGCGATGGCGTGTTTTGCCGATTTCTTTTTGAAGCAGAGGGAGGAGGGGGTGTTTGTTCTGAAAGGATATGCGGGGACGGGGAAGACCTCGTTTGTTGCGGCAGTCGTCAATGTGTTGGTAAAGATGGAATACAAAGTGGTGTTGCTGGCTCCGACAGGACGGGCAGCTAAAGTGTTCTCCGCGTATGCCGGACAACCGGCTTTTACCATTCATAAGAAGATTTACCGGCAAAAGGCGGCAACGGAGGGGGAGGGGGATTTTAATCTGGGATTTAACCCGGGAGCGAATGTGCTTTTCTTTGTGGATGAGGCTTCTATGATTTCCAATGCGATGGAGGAGAGTAATTTCGGAAGCGGACGTCTGCTGGATGATTTGGTGGAGTATGTTTATAACGGGAGGAATAACCGTTTGGTATTAATCGGGGATGAGGCGCAGCTTCCTCCGGTGGGACTGGAAATGAGTCCGGCGTTGGAGCCGCAGGCGTTGCGTATGATGTATAATCTGGAGGTGTATGAAGCGCATCTGACGGATGTGATGCGGCAGGCGGAAGAGTCCGGGATTCTGTGCAATGCGACTTTGGTCCGGCGGCTGATTGGAACAGGAAGGGTGGATTTGAAATTGCTTGCCGGGAGTTTTCCTGATGTCTATAGGATAGGAGGGGGAGAACTGCTCGAGGAGATAGAGACCTGTTACGGGAAATATGGTGTGGATGAAACGATGATTGTATGCCGTTCCAACAAACGGGCGAACCGTTATAATGAAGGAATCCGCCGGATGGTGCTCTATCGCGAAGATGATTTTTGCAGCGGAGATAAGGTGATGATTGTTAAGAACAATTATTTCTGGGGAAAGGATTATGAACACCTTGATTTTATAGCCAATGGGGACGTGGCGACCATTCTCCGCACGGGCAAACGGATGGAGCTTTACGGATTTCATTTTGTGCGTACGGATCTTGCCTTGATGGGATATGAGGAAGAGGTCAGTGCCTGGGTAATGCTGGATACGCTGTTGTCCGATTATCCGGCATTGAATTATGAAGAAACCCGGAATTTTTACCGGAGTGTGGAAGCGGATTATGCTGACATCCGTTCCCGTAAGAAACGTTTTGAGAAAGTTCGGGAGAATGAATATTATAATGCTTTGCAGGTGAAGTTTGCCTATGCGGTGACTTGCCATAAGGCACAAGGCGGGCAGTGGGATGCCGTGTTTATTGATCAGGGATGGCTGCCGGAGGAGATGTTGAACGATGAGTATTGGCGTTGGTTGTATACGGCTGTGACCCGGGCGAGGAAAAGGGTTTATTTCGTTAATTTCAAAGAAGAGTTTTTTGAAAAAGAATAGAGAAGGGAAAGTAAAAGGCGGGGAAAGCTCCCCACCTTTTTTAGTGATTAATTTTCAAGTTTCAAATCTTTGACAATGGCTGCAATCTTTTGATTGGCTTGTTCCTGAGCCTGGTCAAAACCGGCGACTCCGTCCATCTGGGCACGGGCTTCAAAATAGAATTTGATTTTGGGTTCTGTCCCGGAAGGACGTACGGAGATTTTGCAGCCGTCTTCCAAAAAGAACTGGAGTACGTCGCTGGTGGTCGGGAAATCCATATCCGAAGCGGCTCCTGTTTGCAGGTTTGTCGCTTTTAAGTCGGCGTAATCCTTTTTGATGACGACGGCACTGTTGTTGATGGTTTTCGGCGTATTGTTCCGGAGTTCTGCCATCATCTCCTTTATTTCCTGTGCACCGGTCAGTCCTTTGCGGACGATGTAAATCATTTTTTCCTGAGAAAAACCGTATTCGGCATAGATTTCTTTCAGCAGTGTGAAAAGAGTTTTACCGTTGTCTTTGGCCCATGCAGCGATTTCGGCCATCAGCGATGTGGAGGAAACGGCGTCTTTGTCGCGGGTAAAGGAGCCCGGCATGAATCCGAAAGATTCTTCTCCGGCGCCGATGTATCCTTCGGCTCCTTTCTTGCGGATGGTATCGGCAATCCATTTGAATCCGGTGTATACATCGTAACAGGGGATGCCGTTTTTTTCTGCAATATCTTTGATTAGTTCGGAGGTGACAATGGTTTTGATGGTATATTCATTGCCTTTGATTAAGCCCAGCTCTTTTCTCCGGCGGATGATGTAATAGGTGAAAATGATATTGGTCTGGTTGCCGTTGAGTAAAATCCATTCACCTTTATCGTTTTTTACAGCAACTCCCAGACGGTCGCCGTCGGGGTCGCAGGCCATTGCCAGGTCGGCGTCAATGGCCCGGGCTTTGTCCAATGCCATTTTGAATGCGGCGGGTTCTTCCGGATTGGCAGAAGCTACTGTCGGAAAATTGCCGTCGGTAATCATCTGTTCCGGTATTGTGGTGATGTTGGTGAATCCCCAGTTGCGCAGGGAAGCAGGTACCAGTTCGTAGGTGGTCCCGTGTAACGGGGTGAATACGATTTTTAAATCGTGCTGGCGGGCTATCGCTTCGGGCGACAAACTCAGGGTTTTTACTTTGTCTAAGAATTTCTGGTCGAAATCTTTTCCCAGTGTGATGATTCTGTCGGCGACTTTGGTGAATTTAATGTCTTCTGCTTTTACCCGTTTCACTTCTTCAATGACATTTTTGTCGTGGGGCGGTACCAGTTGGGAACCATCGTTCCAGTATGCTTTGTATCCGTTGTATTCTTTCGGATTGTGGGAAGCAGTGATGATAACGCCGCCATTGCATTTCAGTTCGCGGATGGCAAATGACATTTCCGGTGTCGGGCGCAGGCTTTCAAAAAGATAGGCGGTGATGCCGTTGGCAGAGAAAATGGCTGCCGTAGTTTCTGCGAAATAGCGGCTGTTGTTGCGGCAGTCGTGGCCGATGCAAACCGATTTTTGCTGGTCGCCGGGAAACATTTTGTTGATATAGTTGGCAAATCCCTGGGTTGCGGCTCCGACGGTATAGATGTTCATGCGGTTGGTGCCTACCCCCATAATCCCGCGTAAGCCTCCGGTACCGAATTCCAGGTCGTTGTAAAAAGAATCCGTCAGTTCGGTCGGATCGGATGAAGTAAGCATCTGCTTAACGGCTTCCCAGGTTTGGGAATCGTAAGCTTCTGAAAGCCAGTTTTCAGCTTTTGCCTTCGCTTGTTTGAGGATTTCTGATTTTTCCATGTTATTATTGATTTGATTTTTATTTTCAGGTCTTAATCCGTGCAGGATATTTTCATTTCATTAAATGACAAATTTAGGAAAAATAAAAAAAAAGCCCTGCACGGCAGAGCTTTTTATTTTTTGAAAAGGAAGCATTAAGCTTTTTTCTCTTTGATTCTGGCTTTTTTACCGGTCAATTCACGGAAATAGTAAATGCGAGCCCTTCTTACTTTACCTACTTTGTTTATTTCAATTTCTTTGATGTAGGGAGAATTGAACGGGAAAATTCTTTCCACTCCGACGTTTCCGGACATTTTCCGTACGGTAAATGATTTGGTGCTGCCTGTTCCTTTGAGCTGGATTACGGTTCCACGGAAAATCTGGATTCTTTCTTTGTTCCCTTCAATGATTTTGTAATGTACACTGATGGTGTCACCTGTGTTAAATGAAGGATGCTCAACCGGATTTTCTGCTGCAAATGCTTGTTCTGCAATTTTAATTAAGTCCATTGTGTTAATTTTTATTCGTTTACCGAACGCAATATTACGACCTGAGCTTTTGTGTAAGAGATTACGTACGTTGGTTATTCTTATTCAGTATATAAACCCGGATTCTCAGCTCCGTATATACCGATTCGGGTGGCAAAGATAGAATAAAAAGTAAAAAGTAAAAAGTAAATGGGGAAAAAATGCAGGATGCAGAGTCAACAAGCCAGTGCAATTTTATAATAAAAGCTTGAAGAATCTTTCTT
>CAJURM010000011.1 GCA_910589025.1 uncultured Odoribacter sp.
GGATAAATCTAAACGCTTCAAATTAAAATATGTCCGCTGCGACGGAATACGCTTACTCCGATTCACAACGGAACAAAGGTAAGAAAAAAGTGGAGAAACGGCACAATGAAGAAGCGGAGGAAACTGCCTTTTCAACTGTTTCAACTTTTTTTCCTATCTTTGCGCTTGTGCAATAGAACAAAAACAAAAACCGATGAAAAGCATTCTTTGGATTACGCTGATACTGACATATACTTCTGTGGCGTTTGCCCAACAGACTGACGAGGTCATTCCTCCCGTACGACTCAACATTTTTGAAGAACTGGATCAGAATTCCATGCACAACGGTTACGTAACCATCAAAGGCTCTCCGGAAATCAATGAATTGATTCACCTGCACACAGCCATTAATAAAAATAACAAACACATTTCCGGTTTCCGCATACAGATCTTTTCCGGAAGCTCTTACGATCACCCCATCGAAGAATTACAGCTTTTTAAAGAGAATTTCGAGAAAGATTTTCCGGACATACCGGCTTACCTGAACTACTTTGACCCGGACTTCAAAATACGGGTAGGCAATTTTCGTAACAGACTGGACTGTATTCCCACATTGAAAAAAATACGCCGCAAGTACCCCTCCTGCTATGCAGTAAAAACTGATATTCCAATAAGCGACCTGGACAAACTATCGCAAAAAAACACGCTGCCACCGATAGAAGAAGAAGAGGAAGAAATAGAATAGACTACAACCGGTACATCACCTCTCCCGGTTCAACAACGGATATTTATTGCCTAACTGCTCCAACTCCCCTTCCAACTTCCGGCGAAAAGCAATATAAGTTTCACTCTCCGGATCAGAAGGACGATGATTCAGTCCCTTGTTGATTTTCTCCACCTGCCGCATCACCTGTAATGCATCGGCAGACAAAAAAGTATCTCTAAACCGTGTCCAGATATAATCGACAGCCTGTCCCGAAACATGTAGCATATCCTCCGCATAGAAACGGTAATCCCTCAATTCATCCAAAACAATTTCGTAAGACGGGAAATAATAGACCCGCTTCCGGCGTTTCACCAGTTCATCTATTGCCAACAGTAAAACCGATTTACTCAACTGATTTCCATGCGCCCCGTCTTTCCAATGCCGGATCGGACTCACCGTAAAAAGTACCCTTACCCCGGGATTTATCCGTTCCAACTGCTCAAGCAAACGCTCATAAAGCCCGACAATCTCCGGTACAGACAGACAAAAACGTTCAAAATCACGTTCTGGAAACCGATGGCAATTAGCAACCACGCACCCGCTTTGCAAATGGCGATAGACCCACGAGGTACCGAAAGTAATCAGAAGCACATCCGCCCGCCGGAGCTGTTCTGCCCCCCGGTAGATTCGGGCGTTCATCTTCTCCAGACACACTTCCCGTTCAGAAGCGGAAAAACGGCCATGATGCCCCCAACTCATCCATTTTCCTTCATGCCATATCAGTTCATCCGGTGTCACCACCCGTTCATCCATCAACCGCTCCAACACCTGCGCCACCGACTCCGGATTATAGACAATCCCGCACGGATTGCAATCTACGGCAAAACGGTTCTCCATTAACTTCATACCCATATTCTCCGCAAAACAAGAACCTATCAGCATCCACTGGGAATGATAGTCCACTGAAAAATCCGGTTTTTCAATATCCACCACAGTCTGCCACATCATCTGTCCCATTCGTTAAATTTCATGCATTTCCCTTTGCAGAATGTCAATCCGTTCTTTCCCATTCGGTTTTACATCCGGCACCGCAAAGATAACGGAATCTGTACCAAAAATCCCGGGCTTTTTCTTTTTTTAGCAGACCGCATTTCCGGAAACGGATTAAAATATATATTATTGCACCAAATTTTCAGCATGGGGTACTTTTCTATTCTTTTAATTGCCTTGGGCTTATCTATGGATAGCCTGGCCGTATGTATCAGCGGAGGTATCTTCATGAAAAAATTCTGCATCCGAAAATCCCTGAAAATGGCTTTGATCATGGGAGCTTTCCAGGGAGGCATGACACTCTTAGGATGGATGCTGAGCATCCGGTTCAGCCATTTCATCCGGGACTTCGACCACTGGATTGCATTCCTACTATTGGCCTATTTGGGAGGCAAAATGATTTACGAATCCTTACGCCAAGAAGAATCCTGTCTGACCTCCCTTTCCGACCGTACCCTACTCACCCTCGGCGTTGCCACCAGCATCGATGCCTTAGCCGTCGGGGTGGGACTGGCTTTTCTGAAAACAAATATCTTTATTCCGGCACTCATCATCGCTATCACCACCTTCCTTTTATCCTTGTCCGGCGTCTGCTGCGGATTTCATTTCGGAAAAATAAAAAATCTGAATGTAGAATTTGTCGGTGGTCTTATTCTCATTTTCATCGGATTAAAAATACTGATTGAACACACGTTAGGTTACTGACCTCAACTTTCAGCAAACACGGTAAACACCCTAAAAAACCTTAGTACAACATAAAAAAACAGAATTCATTTCCCTGTGTGCACGATTCTTCTTATCTTTGTACCACATATCTAAGAGGGGCAGACATGGCTTTGACAGCATGAAGAATAGGTATGTAAGCATGTCGGGAGCAGTGAAACGGCCCGTAAATCCCGGACACAAAATTTTAATTGGCGAAAATAACTACGCTCTCGCTGCCTGATCTTTAGAAGATTCGAGGCTTAATCTCTGCTCAAGGAGCGGAGACGGGACATCCCGCCGGTGGTTCCACCTTATCCCGGTCGGCATACGGGGTGCAGTCAATGTAAGGTTAGTCTGAGTCAGCTTCGGACAAAAGGCGAAAATTCAGAAGCTAAGCGACGGCTTGGGTGCTTTTTTCCGGACCGTCGTCGAAAACCAATAAAAAGCTAAGCATGTAGAAAGCATATGAATTCCATGTTTGGACCAGGGTTCGATCCCCTGCTGCTCCACCAATACATTAACAATCAAATAGTTAAATCCACAAGAATGACTATTTTACAGTAAAAATGAAATGAGAAAGGTGCACTTTCGGGTGCACCTTTCTCATTTTTGGTACATTTAAAAAGACACCTATTCTCCTCGTAACAGACTGACAATAATACACATTACATACATCAAAAAGGATGCCGGAAGTCAGTATTTACTATTTTCCATCCCCTACTAAAAGAGGGGGAACGAAAAACATCCCCCCTGCACCGTAATACGGTGGTTCATCTGCCGGTCAAATACATTTTACTAAAAAAGGGAGGCCTTATGGCCTCCCCTGCTACATTCCCGTCAACCCTACAGCGTAGCTTCCTCACCAAGCGTTATCCCAACGCTATATATCAAATAAAGAAACGTGTCTGCTTTTTCATCCATCCACAGGCAGACCAATGCCGGAAACGGTATGAACTCGCAGACACGTATTATATACGTAACTGACAAGTTCAGATTTCCGTTTCATCATTATTTTGGTCTTTTGTGGATGAAAATCTAAACTTAATTACAGTTTATTCTAAAAAACTGATGCCGCTGCATCACGCACAAATATAAGAACTTCCATTTTAAAATCAATGAATCGATATTCTATTTACATTGAAAATATAAATTTCAAATAAATATGTGCACAAAAGGAGTAACAAAGCCGGACAATTCCACTGTCAAACAATGTATTTCTACACCGCGAAAGATGAATAAATTTATTTACATGAAGTTTTAAAGAACAAATTTGGACAATTGAAAAATCCATATTATTTTTGCCTCACAAATTTGAACGGCGGTATCGTCTAGGGGTTAGGACGCAAGATTCTCATTCTTGAAACTCGGGTTCGATTCCCGGTACCGCTACCAGCAAGGTCAGTAAATACTGGCCTTTTTTTATTTACCCCTCCATTTTGAAGAAAAAAATAAAAATAATTGCCTTTTCATTTGTTTGTAAATCAATTTTATTTACATTTGTGCTGTTTATAGAGATAAACATCGTGGTTTTGGAAATAAAATGTTTATTCTTGACTGAAAAACCGACCTTTTTTATTTGAGAAGAATAGACTGCAAGCTCTTTATAACGGGCGGAATTGTTTTATTCGTTTCTCATTAGGTATCATGGTCGGGCCTTCAGTTAGACGGATATAAACAGTTCCGCTTTTTGTTTATATTCCGGCCATTTTATAACCCGGCAAATCAAGATGAATTTACAATGTACTGGAGTTCGGAATTTTTCTGTTAATGGAGAGCATTTGTAAGGATGATTAACTCATAGGTATAATCAAGGCGTACACCTCATCCTTCTTTCACGGGACTGAAAACGACCTACTTCCATATAATATTATTCCATGTAGTATATCCAAAGGCTTGGTGGAGGTAATCTCATCCCGGCAAATTCACATGACATGAAAATATTCAGTCTCCGGTACTTTCTAAAAAAAGGGTCCCGATGATAGGTTCCATCAACCATTCTCTATCAGTTGCACATACTGAAACCTCAGTGAAGTCGGGCCCTTTTTCCTTTTAATAAACAAATACACAAAAAAGGACCAGAACAAATCTTCTGGCCCTTTTACTATTTACCTGTCTTCTTGAACTCAAATTTTTATTTTCAGCTTTTGCCCCGGTTTTAAGTCTTTCACTTTGCTTTCACTGATACCGTTCCATTTCATAATGTCCCGGTTAGAAACCCCGGGATACTTCTTGGCTATCGTCCACAGATTCTCCCCGCGTTTCACCGTGTAATAAATAAATTCCCCGTCAATGGTCTCCACCTGGGGAGCATTGGTCTCATTATTGACTTTACCCTCATATTTCGCTTTACTGGCATACTTTGCAGCATTCTTTTGGGAAACATAAACGACCAACTTCTGCCCCACCCGTATCGTCATGCGGCGGTTCAGATTATTCCAGTATTTCAAATCATTCAGCGAAACATTAAACTTCGCCGCGATAGTTCCCGGCACATCCCCACTTCTCACCGTATACACCAACCGCGCTTTATCCCCGGAAATACTGGACGCATGTGCATACCTCCGGAACCGGTCGTTCGGATTAGCCACCCGGTCGCTATCGTCAAAATATTTTTTCCGGTTATAGGCAAAAATAGTATCCTGACGGTCAATAAAAGTAGCAACATGATTATAAGGTAATTTCAAAGCATAGGATTTTCCAAACCCTGCCGGAATAATATCCTTATAATACTGCGGATTCACATCCCTCAACTCATCAATGGAAATAGCCATGTTCTTACTCAACTGTTCGAAATGCAAAGCCTCATTCACCAACAGGGTATCACACAAAAGGGGCAGATTGCATTCCAGCGGATAGATATGGTGTTCCTCCGCATAATTAAAGGCATACATAGCCGCGATAAATGCAGGCACATAACCACGGGTCTCCCGCGGCAAATGATAATAAATATCCCAATAATTCTTTTTACCTCCGGAACGCCGGATGGCCTTGTTCACATTGCCCGGCCCGCAATTGTAAGCGGCAATAACCAATATCCAGTCGTTATAAATCGAATACAGGTCGTTCAAATAGCGAACGGCAGCCTCTGTCGATTTCACCGGGTCATAACGTTCATCAATATAAGAATTGATTTCCAGTTTATACTGCCTGCCGGTATAATACATAAACTGCCACAACCCGCAGGCCCGTGCCCTGGAACGCGCCACCGGATTCAATGCACTTTCAATAACCGGAAGATATTTCAATTCCAGGGGCATGCAATTGGCCGCCAGTGCTTCCTCAAAAATAGGGAAATAATACTCGCTCAACCCCAACATACTTGCCACCTGCAATCTCTTCTTCACCACATACATCTCAATAAAATTACGCACGATGTCATTATACGACAACGTAATGGCAGAATGCAGCGAATCCAGACGCATCAGGTAAAGGGAATCACTGACTGGCATGACCTGGTCCTGTTTTTCCACAACATAGACAGAATCCCCATAAGCCACTTCGTTTTTCATGTGCTTATGCCACTGCGTATACGCTTCATCAATCATCTGAAGAAATTCTCCGGGAATGGGCTCCGCCACAGATAAAATCTGTACGACCGACAAGGTATCCCTTTTCATGTCATTACGCTGAGCCACTCCGTTTACACACCATCCTAACACTACAAACAAAACTAACCAACGCATAAAATACTCTCTTCTTAAAAATTTAATGTTAAAGTTAATCCTACCATACCTCCCGCCGCCGGAGTATAAAAAGAATTGGGCTGCACATTGAGCGTCAAATCTTCATTTATTTCAAAATCATAAAAATGGGCAAACACACAAGCATCGATAATCTGAACCGCATAGATTCCCCCCATCACGATGTAAAGCAAATCCCGGTTCCGCTTAAAATTTGTCTTCTTGTTTTTCAATTGAGTCTGGAAATTTGCCTGCTGCTGGGGCGAAAAATCTTCCACACCGCCACCGGCATATACCTTTTCCCAGGAAGGATTTTGCGGATACGGGAAATCCGGATTTTTGGCTTTTTCTTCTAAATAGTGCGAATAATCGAAATAAGCATTCTTATATTTTTTAAAATTCCGGCTATTCCAGCTGATGCCATACACCGTAGCCCCCACCCCTCCATATAATATGGGCAATTTCCACCACTGACGGTTGTAGACCTGCCCCAATCCCGGCAACACCATAGCATAAATCGTTGCCTTATGGGGGGAATGAGGTGTCACATTTGCTTTTGCCACATCCACGTCAAGCGTATCCGTAAGCTGTTCCTGTATTTGAGCCGTATCGCGAAACACCTCTACGGCACTGACGGCCGTAAATTTCCACAATACAACTAAAAGTAAAAACAACTTTCTCACGTCTTCTCGTCTTGGCTTAATCGATTTTATCCAGTAATCCGATAATCTTTTCCAGTTCAGCATCCGATTTGAAGGCAATCACAATCTTACCTTTTCCGGCAGCATTCCTTTTCAATTCCACTTTGGTCTCAAAACGCCTGGAGAGATGTTGCTGCAATTCAATGTAATCGCCGATTTCATTTTTCTTTTTCGGCTTCACGGGTTCATCCTCAACCGCCTCCGGCTTGGGATTAGCTATCTCCCGGACAATCTCTTCCACTTTCCGAACAGAAAAATCGTATTTCAGTATCTGTTCAAAAATCATAAACTGGGTGTCCGGATCTTCGATATTGATGATAGCACGGGCATGTCCCATAGAGATTTTTTTATCCCTGATTGCCAACTGTATCTGAGCAGGCAGCTTCAATAGCCGCAAATAATTGGAAATAGTGGTTCTTTTCTTACCGACCCTCTCACTCAGGGCATCCTGCGTCAGCCGACACTCATCCAACAACCGCTGATAACTGATAGCCACTTCGATGGCATTCAGGTCTTCCCGCTGGATATTCTCAATCAAAGCCAGTTCCAGGAGACTTTCATCTTCTGTTTTACGAATATAGGCAGGTATGGTTTCCAACCCGGCGAGCTTCGAAGCCCGGAAGCGTCTCTCTCCGGCAATAATCTCATACTTTCCACCGTCCACCGACCTCACGGTAATCGGCTGAACAATACCTATCGACCGGATGGAAGCAGCCAGCTCATTCAAAGCCTCTTCGTCAAATTCCGTCCTCGGCTGATAAGGGTTGGGATAAATATCTCCGAGACTCAATTCCTGAATAGCGGACACGGCCTCTGTTCTGGGTTTCGGGTCCTCTGCAGCATCAGTAATCAAAGCCCCCAATCCTCTGCCCAGTGCACTTCTTTTTACCATATAATTGCTTAATTATTTTTATCCATTAATTCTTTAGCCAGATTCAGATAATTTACCGCTCCCCGACTTTCAGCGTCATACAGAATTACCGGCTGGCCGTAACTCGGTGCTTCCGCCAGTTTGATATTACGCTGAATCAGTGTACTAAATACCATATCTTCAAAATGTTTCTTCACTTCCGAAGCCACCTGTTTAGACAAACGCAGACGGTCATCATACATCGTCAGCACAAATCCTTCGATTTCCAGCTCCGGATTAAGGCGTTTCTGAATAATCTTGATGGTATTCAACAACTTCCCTAACCCTTCCAAAGCCAGGTATTCACACTGCACCGGAATAATCACGGAATCGGCTGCCGTCAGAGAATTTACCGTAATCAACCCCAAAGAAGGGGAACAATCAATCAGAATATAATCATACTCCTCCTTTACGCCATCCAGAATCTTCGACAACACCTTCTCCCGCTCCTCAAAATTCAGCATCTCCAGTTCCGCTCCTACCAAGTCAATATTAGACGGAAGTAAAAACAAATCTTCGATCTCTGTCTTCAATATCGCTTTTTTCGGCTCCAATCCATCCACTATACACTCATAAATCGTCGCATTGTCCAACTCCTTCAATTCATATCCCAATCCCGAAGTTGCATTTCCCTGCGGATCAGCATCCACCAACAAGACTTTTTTTTCCAGCACAGCCAGACTCGCCGCCAGATTAACGGACGTTGTCGTCTTTCCCACCCCTCCTTTTTGATTTGCAATAGCAATAATTTTAGCCATAAATTACCATTTTACGATTGTGTGGTAAAAATACACATAAAAACCAAACCACACCTGTTTTTACTCAATTTTTTAATAACAATCCCGGCTTTTTTATTAACATCCGGGCTTTATGAATTGACTACCAGAACTTAGTCGTTTCCCCCGTTCCGGCGTATCTTTTCCCGGAAAGATTCCTCCGCGGCATACCGAACCCGCAGCATCTGAAATTTAAAATTAATTACTACTTTTACAACGGTAAAAATAGAATTAAAATATGCCTGGTATCATTCATTTCCTGCATCCGGAATTCCTGTACGGACTGACCGTACTGATCCTACCCGTTATCCTGCATTTTTTCAGTTTCAAAAAATATAAAAAAGTATATTTCAGCAACTTCAATTTTCTCCAATCTTTACAACAACAGAGAAAAAACAGTTCCCGTCTGAAAAACCTCCTGCTGCTGCTCATGCGGCTGCTGGCACTCGGAGCCATTGTCACGGCTTTTGCATGCCCCTATATCGCGCCCCGCCAGACACTGGTAACCCCCTCCGAAAAGAGCCAGGTTGTCATATATGCGGACAACTCGTTTTCCATGTCCAACACCGGCACCCACAGTTCATTGCTGGAAGAGGCCAAGAAACACCTGTTCGACATTCTGAACACTTATCCGGCAGGAACGACTTTTTTCCTTCTCACCAACGACAACCAGGACCTCCCTGCCCTTTCCAAGGAAGAGACCATCAACGCCATCTCCGCACTTAAGGTCACCCCCCATACCCGGACCTTGTCCGAAATCTTCCGGACAGCCCGGGAACTGAGCCGTGACAAAAAAACAACCCTGTTTCTCCTTTCCGACTTCCAGTCCGTCAATTGCGATTTTCAGCAGATTACTGCAGATACACTGACCGACCCGGTCTTCCTTATCCTCCAACCTGAAAACACAAACAACCTGTACATCAAAGATGTTCAGTTCAACCAGGTTTTTCACCAGAAAAACCAGAACGACAAAATCACCGTCACCCTTGTCAACTCTTCCGACAAAGACGTTCACAATGTCCCGGTAAGCCTGACCATCAACGGAAAGAAAAAGAACGTTACCAAAACCCACATTCCGGCACAGGGAGAACAAACCCTTGAAATGAATTACCTGAATACAGAGAACGGATTTTACAAAGGCACGGTTGAAATCACCGACATCCCGGTGGTCTTCGATAACAAATTCTTTTTCAGCTATAATATACAGGATAAAATCAACATCCTGTGTATCGAACAGAAAGACCACCTGCCCTACTTTGAAAAACTGTTTTCCGACACAACCGCTTTCCGGTTCAACACACTCAACATCAACCAGACAGCCAACTTAAGACTGAACGAATACAATCTGGTGATCCTTGACCGCATAGAACAATACAGTTCTGGTTTCAGCAGTGCCATAGAAAACTATCTCAAAGAAGGCGGAAATGTCTTCATTCTGCCGGGCGGACAACGCTCTGTCAACCTACTCAACAGCCTGCTCGCCAAACTGCATGCCCCCCAGTTCAGCCTGCCCGACAGCGCCACCACCATTGCCCGGATGGAAGAACAAGCCGCCCTGTTTAAAGATGTTTTTGAAAAACAGGAAACCCATACCGCTTTGCCCTATGTGAAGAAATTTTATCCCATCCATACCCTTCCCGGCACCGAAAAACTGCTGACCGACAAAAAAGGAAACACCCTGTTGGCCGCTCAGCGTTCCGGACAAGGCAATCTGTATCTCTCCGCATTCAGTTACGAACCGAAAAACAGCGATATGGTCTATCACCCGATTTTTGTCCCCGTGATGGTCAACATGTCCTGCAACATGAATTCGAATCTGAACAGTTCCTGGTTCCTCAATTCCGACAACCCCGTTTACATCGCACGACAGGGAACAGACACGGATTCCCGGCTCGTTGTCCGGAATGAAGACAACACCCTGGAATTTATTCCCGAAATCCGGAAAGACTTCAGCGGGAATCTGGTCATGGTCAACACAACTGACCTGAAAGAAGCAGGGCTGTACAATGTCTTCAGCAACGGCACACTCGTAGATGTGATTGCCTGCAATTACGACCGTAAGGAATCCCGGATGCAATTCTGTAACGGGCAGGAAATACAAAAGCACTTCCCCCAAGCCAGGGTCGAAAGCATCAGAAGTACACAGTTCGACCACAACAGCGAACTGGTAAAAGAGATTGTCCTGCAAGACAACAACCACTACATCGCCGTATGGTTCATCCTCTTAGCCATCCTCGCCGTATTGCTCGAACAATGGATATGGAAAAGAAAACTCACGTAATTCCCCGACACCATTCAATATGATCACAGCTTCACAAATCATCACCGAATTAGAGAACTGCGGGAATGCGGAGAAAGCCGCCCATCTTTCCGGTTTCTTCAAAACCGGGAAAGGACAATACGGAGAAGGCGACCGCTTTCTGGGGGTCACCGTTCCCGAACAAAGGGCCGTTGCCAAAAAATATGCGGCGGCAGAACTTCCGGTACTGGAACAATTATTGGCGTCTCCTTTCCACGAACAGCGGCTCACAGCTTTGCTGATTCTCGTACGGAAATATCAGAAAAGCAAAACAGCTCCGGAAAAGGAACAATATATCCGTTTTTATCTGAGCCACACCCGTTTCATCAACAACTGGGACCTGGTCGACCTCTCCTGCTATGCCCTTCTGGGTCACTGGCTGCAAGACAAAGAGCGGTCATTGCTTTATGAACTGGCAGAGAGTACCAACCTTTGGGAACAGCGAATTGCCATTGTCAGTTGCATGCATTTCGTACGGCAAGGGGATTTCAAAGACTGTCTTGCCATTGCAGACAAACTGCTGCTCCACCCCCACGACCTCATCCACAAGGCTACCGGATGGTTACTTCGGGAAACCGGGAAAAGAGACAAAGACACCCTGGTGGCATTCCTGCAAGACCGCTATCTCCAGATGCCACGCACCATGTTAAGATATGCCATTGAACGCTTCCCGGAGGAGGAACGTAAAAAATGGATGAAACGGGGAAACCTCAAAACGGGGAAATAAATACAGAACAAACAGCACACACGTATGATCAGTTTTTTACAGGTAGAGAATCTCAGCAAACGTTTCGGAGAACAGCTATTGTTTGAAAACCTCTCTTTCGGTATCGGAAAAAACCAGAAAGTAGCACTCATTGCCAAAAACGGCATGGGAAAATCCACGCTGTTACAAATCATTGCAGGCAAAGACTCCCCCGAAAGCGGCAGCGTCATATTCCGCAACGACATCACCATAGGGTATCTGGAACAGACTCCCGACCTGAATCCCGAAAATACCATCTTCGAAGAGGTTTTCAGTTCCGATTCCCCTACGCTGAAAGTCATTAAAGAATATGAGAAAGCCATTGCGGACAATAACATCACTGCCCTGGAGACCCTGATCCCGCAAATGGAATCGCTGTCCGCCTGGGACTATGAAAACACCGTAAAACAGATTCTCTCCAAACTAAAAATCGATACTTACGACAAACCCGTCAAACACCTTTCCGGAGGACAAAAAAAGCGGGTAGGACTGGCCAAAGTACTCATCAGCAATCCGGATTTCCTGATACTGGATGAACCGACAAACCACCTGGATACCGAAATGACGGAATGGCTGGAAGAGTATCTCACGGAATCCAATGCCACCCTGCTGATGGTGACCCACGACCGTTATTTTTTAGACCGCGTATGCAACCAGATTATCGAAATTGACGATTTCGGACTCTACTCGTATACCGGCAACTACTCTTACTACCTGGAAAAACGGGAACAAAGAATAGAAAACCGCAATGCCACCATCGACAAAGCCCGGAATCTGCTCCGCACCGAACAGGAATGGATGCGCCGCATGCCCCAGGCCCGCTCACACAAAGCACAATACCGCATTGACAATTTTTATAAAATCAAAGCTATCGCCTCCCAGAGGACCGATGAAAAAAAACTGGAGTTAGACATCAAAGGCCAGCGGCTGGGAAAAAAAATCCTGGAGCTGGACCACGTCTGTAAAAATTTCGATTCCCACTGCCTGATCCGCGACTTCTCCTACAAATTCATCCGGGGAGAGAAAATCGGCATCATCGGGAAAAACGGTGTCGGCAAATCCACTTTTCTGAACATCATTACCCAAAACCTGGAACCCGATTCGGGAAAGATTGAAATCGGCGAAACCGTAGTATACGGCTACTACCAGCAATCGGGCATCCGTTTCAATGAAAGCGACCGGGTCATTGACATCGTCAAAAACATTGCGGAAAGGATTGATTTAGGCAACGGACAAGTCATGTCCGCCTCCCAGTTCCTCGAGTATTTCATGTTTACGGACAAACAGCAATACTCTTTGGTAGAAAAATTAAGCGGAGGGGAACGCAGAAGATTATACCTGCTCACCGTATTGATGCGCAATCCGAATTTTCTGATACTCGACGAGCCGACCAACGACCTGGACATCGTGACGCTCAACGTATTGGAAGAATATCTGAAAAGTTTTAAAGGATGCCTGCTGCTGGTATCCCACGACCGTTTTTTCACAGATAAACTGGCGGACCACATTTTCGCCTTCGAAGGCGACGGGGTTATCAAAGATTTTCCGGGTAACTACACCCAATACAAGAACTGGAAAGAAGAAGAAGAGGAAAAAAAGAAAAAGGAACGGGCAACCTCCAAGCCCCTGTCCTCCGAAACGAAAAAAAACAATCCTTCCCGCCAGGCTCCGGCAAAAACACGCCTGAGCTTTAAAGAAAAACAGGAATTTCAGTCCCTCGAAAAAGAAATAGAAGAACTGAACGCAGAAAAAAAACAACTGGAATCCGAACTAAGCCAGGGACAACTCTCCCCGGACGAACTGATAAAAAAATCAGAACGCATCGGCCGGGTCATTGACCTACTGGACGAAAAAGAGATGAGATGGCTTGAGCTCAGTGAACGAAGTAATTAAAAACAACTCTGTTTATGATACGGGAAACCATACAGGAGTTTCTGAAAAAAAACGGCATTCCACAGGATGCCGGCTTTCTGATTGCCGTCAGCGGGGGGGCCGATTCCATCACATTACTGCATGCCTTCAAATACTTGAATCTGAAAATAGCCGCCCTGCACTGTAATTTCAATTTAAGAGGCAAGGAATCGAACATGGACGAACAATTCGTCAAACGCTTCTGTGACACTTACGGCATCGCCTTAAACGTGAAGCATTTCGATACCCAAAGCTATGCCCGGGAAAAAGGCATCAGCATAGAAATGGCAGCACGCGAGCTCCGCTATGCGTGGTTTCGCGAAATGAAGCAGAAAAAACGGATGGATTATATTGTAACGGGACACCAAGCCGACGACGTGGCCGAAACCCTCTTTATCAACCTGTGCCGGGGCACCGGAATAAAAGGAGTAAGCGGCATCAAAGCCATAAACGGCGACATCCTGCGTCCGCTTCTTCCCTGTTCCCGGCAGGAAATCCTGCTTTACCTCGAACAACACCAGTTAGGCTACCGGAACGATTCGTCCAACGATTCACTTGATTTTATGCGCAACATCATCCGGCATAAAATCCTCCCTGTATGCAAAGAGATTAATCCGTCATTTCTCCGCACCGTCCGTGACAATTGCCAGGCCTTCCGCGAAACCGAAAAACTGTATCTTTATGGTATAGCACAACTACGCAAAGAGATTGTGGAACATACAGCCGATGAAGTCCTGATCCACATTGCCAGAACCATGAACTCTCCGGCGCCTTATACCCTGCTGTTTGAACTACTGCACCCCTACGGTTTCAACAAACACCAGGTATCCGACATCCTGCACAGTCACCTTGCCTCCCCCGGAAAAATGTTCCAAAGCAAAAATTACATGCTGACACGCGGACGCACCTATTGGAGGATTTTTAAGCCTGCCGAACAGCCGGAACTTCCCCTCTGCATTACAGAGCCCGGCACTTACCAGGTCGGACAGCAAAGCATCCGCATCGAACTCATGCCGCGGACAGCCCTTTCAACCATCCCCACCGACCCGCACATCGCCTGCCTGGATGCCGGAAAAATCAAATTTCCGCTATACATCCGCCACTGGGAAAAAGGAGACTTATTTTGCCCTTTAGGCATGCACCAACTGAAAAAGAAACTCAGCGATTTTTTCAACGACCGGAAATTCACGGCCAAGCAAAAAGAAGAATGCCTGTTGCTCCTGTCCGAAAACAAAATTGCCTGGGTTATGGGTCACCGTCCGGACGACCGGTTCAAAATAACCTCATTCACCGAAACGATACTTCAAATCACATTATCCCCATAAAAAAAGAGGCCGAAGCCTCTTTTTAAACACACTAACAATAAATTTACTACACTTAACAAGCTATAATTTCTATAACTCAATGCAAAGATAAAACATTTAAAACGTTTGCGCGAATATTTTACATGATTTTTTACAATTATTTCAAAAGAAACTTCCCTCTTTGCCATAGCGATTCAAACGGGAGCTTACAATCCGCTCTTCCCCTGTCTGTTTATTCGGAAATTTCGGCAGCCGACCATTAAATTTTAACACAAAAGTTTCGCTTTAAAGTTTTTCTCTCTATATTTGTTGCTACGAAAATTTAAAATGCTATGAAGAACAAGAAAGTTGTGATTTATATCCTGTTGGGAGTTCTGGCAGCCAGCCTGCTCGGTTCATGCGCCATTGACAAGAAATGTCCGGCTTATACGCAAGCGGATACGGAGCATGTAAATCCGGCGGTTTGATTGTAATCGTTTGAGTACTTTTTTCAAACGGTTTTGAATTTCAGATGCGATAAAATAACTCACATTGTTATAAATTTGGACAAATTTTCAAAGTAAGTATAACTTAAAACACAACAAAATGTCAAAAATTAAAGTTGGTATCAACGGATTCGGACGCATCGGACGTTTGGTATTCCGCGCAGCAATGGGAAGAAACGACATCGAAGTGGTTGGAATCAATGACCTGATCGATGTTGATTATATGGTTTATATGTTGAAATACGATACGATGCACGGTCGTTTCAATGGAACGGTAGAAGCTAAAGACGGTAAATTGGTTGTAAACGGCCAGGCTATCCGCGTGACGGCAGAAAAAGATCCCGCCAACCTGAAATGGAACGAAGTAGGTGCAGAATATGTAGTTGAATCAACCGGTCTTTTCCTGACCAAAGAAAAAGCAGAAGCCCACATCAAAGCCGGTGCAAAACGCGTAGTGATGTCTGCTCCGTCAAAAGACGATACCCCTATGTTCGTAATGGGTGTAAACAACAAGAAATATGCAGGCGAAACCATCGTTTCCAACGCTTCTTGTACCACCAACTGTCTGGCTCCGCTGACCAAAGTTATCAACGATAAATTCGGTGTAATCGAAGGATTAATGACCACCGTTCACTCTACCACCGCAACACAGAAAACGGTTGACGGTCCTTCCATGAAAGACTGGAGAGGCGGACGTGCCGCTGCCGGCAACATCATCCCGTCTTCAACCGGTGCTGCTAAAGCCGTAGGTAAAGTTATCCCGGAATTGAACGGAAAACTGACAGGTATGTCTTTCCGTGTTCCGACATTGGACGTATCTGTTGTTGACGTTACTTTCCGTTTGGAAAAAGAAGCCTCTTACGATGAAATCAAAGCTGCCATCAAAGAAGCCTCTGAAGGAGAAATGAAAGGTATCCTGGGATATACGGAAGACGAAGTTGTTTCTTCTGACTTCCTGGGAGATGCCCGCACTTCTATCTTCGATGCCAAAGCAGGTATCGCTTTAAACAAAAACTTCGTAAAATTAGTTTCCTGGTATGACAATGAATGGGGATATTCCAACAAAGTGCTGGAATTAATCGTTCACATGAATACCGTGAAATAATTGTTTAAATTAGCTGATCAACGAAAAGGATGTCTGTGAAGACATCCTTTTTCATTTTGTAAAATCAAGAAAAAGCATTTACTTTGTACTTAAAGTTTCAAACAAGTAGTTCAATTTTGAAGTAAATATCATACATTTGCGTTAACATTGTATCTCTCTGCAAAAATTTGACCGTTATTGTTTAGACGAGAAACAAATGTGCAACGCCTGCGCTGTATTGGATTGCAATACCAAAGCGTGGGCTTGCTTATTTTGTCTAAGGTCCGGTCAAATACCCTTGCAGAAAAATAAGTTAAGTCCACGCTTTTCTTATTATAATGCTAAACATCCAAAATAACAGTACATGAGTATCAAAGATATCGAAAATAAAAGTTTTGCCTTCATTGAACAAAATTTTAATGCCACATTTGCAGAATTACCGGAAGATTTATTCAAAATTTGGCATATTACTATTCCAATAAAGACCTATTTGGAGGGCGATTACCAGAATCAATACGAATTCCGTATTTTCCTTTATGCGCTCAGAAAATACGAAGAGATTCACGGCATCCGCATTCCGGAAGAAACCATCCCCGCCCTTTTTAAAACATTCCAACTGATGCTTTCTATCCCCTCGTTGCGGAAAAATCCTCCTCTTCGTGAAACGGCTTTCCGCATTTTCGACTTTCAACTCTATCTCGATTTAATCTAAACCTTTTTTCCCGGCAACATCCCGACAGACATCAACATACAGTTTAATTAAAACGGAAGGACAACATTTATCATCCCTCCGCTCTAACCCCAATATACCTGTCAGGCCCTTGGCTTCACCTTCCGGAAGATTTACGCAGCCTTCCGGAAGAAGGTTACATTTTTTCCCCGTTTTTTTCTTTCCCTTCAAAATCATTCCCTGCCGGATGTCAAACATTTTAACTATCTTTGGACAATAATACTCTATATCAACATCATGAAAGCGATACTATTTCTTTTTTTTATCGGAAGTTATTTTTTCCTTTCCGCCCAGACACGGCAGGAATTTTTACTGGAAAAAAACTGGAAATTCACACGGGAAGACTCCCAACAGGCCGGCGATGTGAATTTTGACGACAGCCGCTGGCAAAACGTAACCGTACCTCACGACTGGGCCATATACGGTCCTTTTGACGGGAAAAACGACCTACAGGAAGTAGCCATCACACAAGACGGCGAGAAACAGGCTTCCCTCAAATCCGGACGCACCGGAGGCCTGCCTTTCGTCGGCACCGGATGGTACCGCACCCGCTTCACTCTCCCCGCTTTCCATAAAGGACAACGGGCATACATCCTTTTCGACGGAGCCATGAGCCACGCACAAGTGTATGTAAACGGTAAAAAAGCAGGCTACTGGCCATACGGTTACAACTCTTTCCATTTCGACATAACGGACCTCGTACACTCCGACGCACCCAACACGCTGGCCGTACGGTTGGAAAACTTACCGGAATCCTCCCGGTGGTACCCCGGTGCCGGTATATACCGGAATGTACACGTCCTTGTGACAAATGATGTGCACATCCCCGTGTGGGGCACACAGCTCACAACCCCCGTAGTCAATCCGGACTACGCCAAAATAAATCTCAAAACCCGGATTGTCACCCCCGGAACAGCTTCCGGCTCAAACTATAAATTAGTCACGGAAATCAAAAACAGCCGCCAGGAAACCGTGGCAAGCCAGGAATCCATCCTGTCACCTTACGATGAAAACACATTCGAACAAAACTTCACCGTAAAGACGCCCGAACGCTGGTCACCGGAATCGCCCTCCCTCTATTATGCCTCTTCCAGGCTGTATGAAAACGACATCTTAAAAGACGAATATACCACCCGGTTCGGCATCCGCTCCATTGAAATCATTCCGGAGAAAGGCTTCTACCTGAACGGCAAACGGACACAATTTCAGGGAGTATGCATGCACCACGACTTGGGCCCGTTGGGTGCCGCCGTCAACGAAGCCGCCTTGCGCCGCCAGTTAGACATCCTGAAAAACATGGGCTGCAACGCGATCCGTACTTCCCACAACATGCCCGCGCCCGAACTGATAGACCTGTGTGACGAAATGGGATTCATGGTCATGGCGGAATCTTTTGACGAGTGGAAAATCCCCAAATGCAAAAACGGCTACAACCTGATTTTTGACGAATGGGCGGAAAAAGACCTGGTTAACCTGGTCAGACACTACCGCAACAATCCGAGTATCGTAATGTGGTGCATCGGCAATGAAGTACCGGAACAGGGAGCCAAGGGAAAAGCACATGTAGCCCGGTTCCTGCAAGACATCTGCCATCGTGAAGACCCGTCCCGCCCCGTCACCCAGGGCATGGACCAGCCCCACTCCGTCATAAACAACAACTTTGCAGCAGTCATGGACGTAGCGGGTTTCAACTACCGTCCCCATGCCTATCCGGAAGCCTATGCCAAACTCCCCCAACACCTCGTATTGGGTAGTGAAACCGCTTCCACCGTCAGCGCCCGCGGAGTATACAAATTCCCCGTTGAACGCAAAGCCATGGCCAAATATCCGGACCAGCAAAGCTCCTCTTACGACGTGGAACATTGCAGCTGGTCGAACCTGCCCGAAGACGACTTTATCCAGCACGAAGACTATCCGTGGTGCATCGGCGAATTTGTCTGGACAGGATTCGATTACCTGGGTGAACCCACGCCCTACTACGAAGACTGGCCCAGCCACAGTTCCCTTTTCGGTATTGTCGACCTGGCAGGCTTACCCAAAGACCGCTACTACCTGTACCGGAGCCACTGGAACAAAAAAGCCGAAACCCTGCACATCCTTCCCCACTGGAACTGGAAAGGACGGGAGGGCGAAATCACGCCTGTTTTCGTTTACACGAACTATCCTTCTGCCGAACTCTTCATCAACGGCAAAAGCCAGGGCAGACGCACCAAAGACACCTCAATCAAAGTCACAGACAGCAGCGACCAGGCCTCTCTGAAAAACCTTACCCGCCAAAACAGGTACCGCCTCATGTGGATGGACACCCGCTACGAACCGGGAACAGTCAAAGTAGTGGCTTATGACGAAAACAACAACGCTGTTGCCGAGCAGGAAATCCGCACCGCCGGAGCTCCGCATCACCTGGAAGTGACAGCAGACCGCACCGGCTTGAAAGCAAACGGAAAAGACCTGGCGTTCATCACGGTCAAAGTGGTAGACAAAAATGGCAACCTCTGTCCCGACGCCTCACACCTGATTCATTTCAAAGTCAAAGGTGCCGGCTCATACAGAGCGGCTGCCAACGGCGATGCCACCTGCATATTCCAGTTCCACAAACCGGAAATGCCCGCATTCAAAGGCATGCTGACAGCCATCGTCCAAAGCTCCGAAATCCCCGGAAACATCCGCTTTGAAGCGACAGCCAAAGGACTGAAAAGCGGAATACTGGAACTCGAAAGTAAAAAGTGATAACCAACTGCTGAACTGAAAAATACGCGGAAAATCCCGGAAGCCGTCCTTCCAAAGATTTCCCGCGTATTTTTTATTCTGCCTACTGCAAGCAATCACCGACAGAGCCAATCCACATAACGTGTTATGGCTTCACTACAAACAGGACAAAAACGGTCCGTTGCATGCAGGTTATTCATCAGGCAGTTGGTCCACGGGCGGTAAACCCCTTTTGACACATATCCTCCCCCTTCATACACACCGACCCTTTCCGGTTTCTTCTTATCCACAGCCGTCGGCACAGGTGTCGAAGCATCCATCAGTCCCTTCCATATCTTTTTCCGGCCGAAATCCACCAGTGTGGTCAGATTCTCTTCCCACGGCTCCACGTCTGCCGGATACATATCGCTATACGGGGCGTTACTGCCATACTCATCGCCCAACCCCAGCAACACATGTCCGAACTCATGCACATAAATCTTACCCGTACGCGTCGGATGGTTGGCGGCGCTGATGCCATAAAAATTATAAATACCGCCACCGCCATACTTCTGGGTATTGGAAAGCACATACACATATTCATAGGGTACATGGGCCGCAATATCCCGGATGCCCTGGAAATCCTCAACCATCTGATACCGTTCCGCACCGAAAGTATAAAAACCGGCATCCAGAGCCGTACGCCGCCACACGTGTTCCCCCGGCATAGTCACCCCCGACTCGGCAGAAGGCGCCCACACCGCCCGCACATTAAACTGAGAGGCTTTCTCCTTAAAAGGCGAAAAACTGAAAAACTCCCGGACAAACCCTTCACACGCCTGCTGAAATTTTTCCTTCTCATTTTCGGCATACCCTTCCGGCAAAAGGACAATATCCACTTTATGGGCGGGATCACCGTTATACATCACTTCGAAAGTCTCATAACAAGGCGTGAATTTCCGGATAAAATAATCATCCACCCGGAGGGTCTGCTCGAATTTCTTCTCAAAACTCCCCTGCCGGTTCCGGGCATACAACTCTATCCGCACATCGTTTTTCGGATAAGGGAACACCACCCCTTCAGGCATGCACTTTTGGGTTTTTCCCGCCTCCTCCGTCGTTTGCCACTCATTAAAGAGCGTACAGTACGACCGGGAATAAATCACCGTCCCGCTCGCCACATCCACAATTTTAAACATCTGATTGCCGTATCCCGTCGTATCCACCAACGTGACCTTCGAACCGGCCCAATACGGCTCTTCAAGCAATTCATCAAAATAATAACACTCCGTCCGGCTGTCGCCGCAATGATAAAAATCAAAACGCAACGTCTTCTCCCGGAAATACTTCTCAAACTGGGCATTTGCCGCCTGACCGACAAAACAGCACAATAAAACTCCAATAAAAAAACGACTCATAACTCTGGTATTAAGATTATATCGTACACAAAAAAGTAACTAAAAAGGGCACACAAAAATCAACCGTCATTCCGTGTACCATAGCCACCACCACAAACTCCTTGCCCGAATAGCGGGTAATGACCGGAAGTGTCGTATCCATAGAAGTCGCCCCGCCCACAGCTATTGGCGCCAGCCTGCCGAAATAACGCACCAGCCAGGGAGCCGCCAGTAAAGCCGTCAACTCCCTCAATACATTCGACACCAAAGCGATGGTGCCCAACTCCGCCCCCTTATACTGGGTTATAAACACCGACGACAATGAATAATACCCGAACCCCGCCCCCACGGCCAAACAATCCGTCAGGCTCCGTCCCTGCATCACTCCGCTGATGAGGGCAGTCCCCAGAAAAGTCCCCGATATCGTTGCCAAAGGAACCAATACGATTTTCAGATTCTGTTGCCTCAAAGCCTTCAATATCTCCCTGTCGCGTCCGATGCTCACCCCGACCAAAAACATCAACACATACAATACATACAGCGCAACTTCCCCCTCCGTAAAGAGCTCCGGCACTTCGAAAAAACGGCCCAGCAACACCCCGGCGACAAAACACCCTGTGATAATCAGACTCTCTTTCATTGCCCCGGTTTGGAAAAATAAAACTTATAAACCATCCAGGCACACACCACGCTCCCCCCGACAGCTCCCAGGGTAATCAATAACGCATCCGCCCCTATCGTCCCCAGATTATCCATAATCTGCCGGTTATGCCCGACAGCAAGCCCTAACAAAAACAACAATACCAGAATCGCCCAGAATATCCCTTTCCGGATCACCCCGGGATGGCCCGCCTGCGTCAAACGTCCCAACACGATTCCTCCCACCATTAAACAGATAATGATCAACATCCTTTCACCCGATAATAATTTCCGGTAAAGATAATGCAAGTTGAACGCAGTATCAAATTTATTTTCCTCCTGTCGAAACGTCGTCCGCCCGGCACAAAAATAGGAATCGTACCCGGACATCGGGAACAATTTATAACTTTGCCACCCGGAAACCAAACGTCCGTACACACCATGAACAAATTCATAAAACTGCTGCCTTCCCTGCTGCTGATAGCCGTCTACCTCATTGCCGACGAATTTTTCGGTCCGGTAACCGGAGCCATCTGCGCACTCATCTCCGGAACCGGAGAGTTTCTCTATACCCGCATCCGGTATAAAGAAAACGACCGGATGGTTTTACTCACCACGCTCTTTTTCTGCATTCCGGGTTTACTCTCCGTATGGATACACGGAGGGATATGGGAAAAACTACAACCCGGAATAATTGAAACATTCCTCTGCGTTCTGACCGGGATATTCGTTTTCAGCCGCACCGACCTCAGCGCAACTCTTCCCGCTTCCTGCCGCCAGGATTTCCGGCTTACCCCCGGGCAACAGAAAGCCATGCGCAACACCATGAAAGCGCTGTTTTTCCTCCTTTGCCTTCACACTACCGGCGTCTTCCTGTCCGCCTTGCTGTTGCCGGACGCTGCCGCCTCCTTCATCAGCGGACCTCTGCTTTACCTCCTCATCGGTCTGTTTTTTCTCTCCCTCTTTGTCCGCAACAGACGGTTAGCGCGGAAATATGCAAAAGAAGAATGGCTGCCATTGGTCGACGAAAAAGGAAACATCACCGGACAAGCCCCCAGAAGCCTTTGCCACTCGGGGAGCAAACTGCTGCACCCGGTGGTACACCTGCACATCACCAACTCCGCACATGAAATTTTCCTGCAAAAAAGAAGCATGAAAAAAGACCTGCTTCCGGGCAGATGGGACACGGCTGTCGGCGGACACATCGGCGTCAACGAAAAAACAGAAGAAGCCCTGAAACGGGAAACATTCGAAGAATTAGGCATCACGGCCTTTGAAGCCCGTCCCTTAGGCAGTTACATCTGGGAAAGCCCCCGCGAAAAAGAATTGGTATTCTCCTTCCTCTGCACCCGCTACGACCGCATCCGAATCGATAACGACGAAGTGGACGAAGGGCGTTTCTGGTCCCGGGAAGAAATAGAAAAAAACATCGGACAATCCTGCTTCACACCGAATTTCGAACACGAATACCATGCGCTTTTGAAGCACCTCTGCCACTGAATCAGTATTTTTCAGGCATGTACTTCCAGAACCGGGGCGGCATGTGCTGCCGGTGAAGTTTAGGATTAAGCCGCTCCCGGATGGTGATGGATTTAAAATACTCTTTCCAGAGTTTCTGATACTGCTTTTCATCTTCGGCCAGCAAATCGCCCGAAAGACGCCCGCCGATAAGCCGGTGGGTCTCCTCCCCGAAGTGCACTTCGGTCACCTCCTTCAAATCATAATAATAACCGTACCCCCGGCGGACATCATAAATCAGCCATTTTTGCCCCCGGTAACGGTCCTTAAAATGGGGGACCACCAACGACAACACATTATACAAAGGCTCCACGGCGGCAAAATAGATTTCATCCGCCGTTTTCTGAAAGCGGACAAACTGAATCACCCGCTCCCGTTCATTGGCCACCTTCTTGTTGATTTTTGAAATTTCCAGCACATCCGGATCACCGAAATTAAACTCTATCGGGCCCGGAGAATCAAAAATTTTACGCATATAACGCACCAGCAAGACATCAGAACCGGGCAATTCGGACAACCAGCAAGACATCAGAAAAGCAAGCCCCGTCGCCGACACTTTCTTTTTCAGTCCCTTCCACACCCGGTCAGCCTTGGCAGGCTCCGTCACGACCTCCACCAACTGTTCATAAAACAGAGGCAACGGCTCTCCGGACTCCATCAAAGCCTCCGGAAAAAGTTTCCGGTCATAAGCCTCGAAAACGACCGTCAGCAAACCTTCAAACGTCTTATCGTAAGTAAAGAGAATCATGCGGGGGCTCTTCAAAAGGTAACTTCAACTGTCTGTCGTCCGCCGCTTTCTGTGTACGGCTGTTGCGGGTCAGCACTCTTCTGACATACTCCGGGCTCAATTCATTGACGGTCTGTAAAGGAAGCTCGCGGGTCGTAATAAAATAGCAGGCTTTCTTCATGACAATCCCCATTTTCTTCAATTGGTAAATGCCCAGTTTGCCATACCGCCGGGAAGAGACGATCAGTTTAGCCGATTTCACTCCGATGCCCGGCACCCGGAGGATAAGCTCATAGTCAGCCCGGTTGACATCCACAGGGAACCTCTCCGGATGCCGTAACGCCCAAGCCAGTTTCGGGTCGATTTCCAGGTCCAGATTGGGATAGGAGTCGTCGACAATTTCATGCGCTTCAAACTGATAAAAACGCATCAGCCAATCCGCCTGGTACAAACGGTTTTCCCGCACCAGGGGCGGCTGTTTCAGCATAGGCAAACGCTTGTCATACGCATTGACCGGCACAAATCCGGAATAATACACCCTTTTCAGCGTGGGGCGCTGGTACAAAGCGGAAGACAGGGAAAGAATCTCTTTATCGGTTTCGGACGTCGCACCGACAATCATTTGCGTACTTTGTCCGGCAGGAGCAAAACGGGGTGCAGACCTGAACTTCTTCCGGTCTTCCCTGCTCTCCAACACCCCCTGCTGAATGTAATGCATCGGGGCAAACACACTCTGGTAATTCTTGTCGGGCGCAAGAAGGCGCAAATTCTTTTCCGTCGGTATTTCGATGTTCACACTCAAGCGGTCGGCGTACAATCCGGCTTCCCGAATCAGCTCCGCACTCGCTCCCGGAATCGCCTTCAAATGGATATACCCGTTAAAACGGTAGACCGTCCGCAAGTCTTTTGCCACCCTCACCAACCGTTCCATCGTATAATCGGGATTCCTCACCACACCGGAACTCAGGAAGAGCCCTTCGATATAATTGCGGCGGTAAAACTCCATCGTCAGCGTGACCAGCTCCGTCACGGAAAAAGTCGCTCTCCGCAAATCGTTGCTCCGGCGGTTGATACAATAGGCACAGTCATACATGCAATAGTTGGTCAGCATGATTTTCAGCAGGGAGACACACCTCCCGTCTTCTGTAAAGCTATGGCAGATGCCCCACCCTGCCGCGTTCCCTACCCCATTGGAGGTATTGCGGCGGGAGGTGCCGCTTGAAGCACACGACACATCGTACTTGGCCGATTCGGCCAATATTTTCAGTTTCTCCAATATTCTTTCTTCCATAGCACTGACAACAATCCCATACAAAGAAACAATTTAAATGGAAAAAGAGGAAGTTTGAAAAGTTAAAAAAAACAGCGCCCTGGCGGGGACGCTGTCTTCATGCACCTATATCGTTTATCCTAAATAGGTCTTCAATAATTTACTTCTTGAAGAATGCCGCAACCGCCGGATGGCTTTCTCTTTTATCTGACGGACACGCTCCCGGGTCAAACCGAATTTTTCGCCGATTTCCTCCAGTGTCATTTCCTGGGTATTGATTCCGAAAAACAACTTAATGATATCCCGCTCTCTCTCCGTAAGGGTAGACAAAGCACGTTCCACTTCCGTGGAAAGGGATTCATTGATCAAGGTACGGTCGGCAATGGGCGAATCGTCATTCACCAGGACATCGAGCAAACTGTTGTCTTCTCCTTCCACAAACGGAGCGTCCACAGAAATATGGCGTCCCGACACCCTCAGCGTATCGGCCACCTTTTCCGCCGGTAAATCCAGCGTATCCGCCAACTCTTCGGGGGAAGGACGACGTTCGTTCTCCTGCTCGAAACGGGAAAAGGCCTTGTTGATTTTATTCAGCGACCCCACCTGGTTCAACGGCAGACGCACAATACGCGATTGTTCTGCCAACGCCTGCAAAATAGACTGACGGATCCACCACACGGCATAAGAGATGAACTTGAAACCGCGGGTCTCGTCAAATTTTTCCGCAGCTTTAATCAAGCCCAGATTTCCTTCATTAATCAAATCGGGAAGACTCAGTCCCTGATTCTGATATTGTTTAGCTACAGAAACCACAAAACGCAAATTCGCCCGAGTCAGTTTCTCCAACGCGCGCTGGTCCCCTTTTCTGATCCGCTGTGCCAACTCCACTTCCTCTTCGACCGTAATCAAATCTTCTTTACCGATCTCCTGCAAATACTTGTCCAGGGATGCACTCTCCCTGTTGGTAATTGATTTTGTAATTTTTAGCTGTCTCATACTTTATTTTTATACACCGCAAAGATTTTACAAAAATAGTATTTTTTCTTCACAATCCGATACATCCGGACTTATGATTTCAATATTAACATTTTTTAATCTATTAATGAGAAGGCGAAATACTCTACCCGTCCCCTTGGACTGACGGCTGTGACGAAAACACCTTCATTTTCCAGGGACTGGATGACCCGTTTCAGATCGTCCTGATCATAGATAACGGTATCATTGATTTTCACCAGGATGTATCCCTTCTGCAATCCGGCCGATTTAAACTTACCGCTCCGGATGTCGGTAATTTTCACGCCCTTGTTCAGCCGGTAACGGAGACGGTCCTGTTTACTCAACGGCGCCACTTTGACACCCAGCACCCCAAACTCCTCTTCTTTTTCCACCGAAGTATCTCCATAGGAGTTCTGGAGGGTAACATCCACTATTTTTTCATCTCCGTCCCGCTTGATTTTCAACTGAATCTGCGACCCCGGATGAAATTTACCCAGTTGTTCGTAAAATTCCGGCGTGGTCTTCACTTCCAGTCCGTTGATGCCCTGGATGATGTCGCCCTCTTTCATCCCGGCCTTCTGTGCCGCCCCTCCGGACATGATTTCCCCGACATAAATCCCGGAAGTTTCCCGGATTCCCAACTCTTCCGCCAATACGGGCGTCAATTCCCCCATCCGGATACCCAGCACACCTCGCTGCACTTTTCCGTACTCTTTCAAATCATTCACCACTTTGCGGGCGATGTTGACAGGAACAGCGAAAGCATAACCGGAGTAAGCCCCGGTCGGCGACTGTATCAAGGTATTGATGCCCACCAGTTCGCCCTTCACATTCACCAACGCGCCCCCGCTGTTGCCGGGGTTGATGGCCGCATCGGTCTGCAAAAAGGACTCCAGACTCATCTGTCCGCGATTCATTCCCAAATCCCGGGCTTTCGCACTGATGATGCCCGCCGTCACGGTAGAGGTGAGATTATAGGGATTACCAACCGCCAACACCCATTCGCCCAAGGCCACATCATCGGAGTTGCCATATTCCACATAAGGCAACCCTTCCCCCTCTATCTTCAACAAAGCGATGTCGGTGTTCGGGTCCTGTCCGACCAAGCGGGCTTCATACTCTTTTTTGTCGTTTGTCACGACTACGATTTTATCGGCCTCTTTAATGACATGGTTATTGGTGATGATATAGCCGTCGTCCGAAATAATCACGCCCGACCCGTAACCGGTAGTCAGCGGCACTTCACGCCCTTGCATGTTTCCGCCGAAAAAATACCCCAGAAACGGATTGCCCGTATATTCCCGTCCCATTTGTATGGTTTTCACATGTACCACACCGGGCACTGCCTTTTTGGCAGCCATTCTCAAATCTATCCTTCCCCCTTCTTCCGGCACCACGGATGATTCCTGGGTATAAGCCACCTGCTTAATACCGGGTCCCACCAGTTCATGACGCGACGGCGTCCGCACCTCCCTGCCGACAAATGCTTCTGTCGCCAGGAATGCTCCCAAACCGCCCGTAACGCCCAACAACAGACTGATAACAGATTTTCTTACGTTCATGTCTCTCTTTTTTAATTCGTTCATTCCTAATTATGCTCAGGTTTACAAGGCAATAGCGGGAATCTCTTCCCCGGCCTGTTGCCGTAACCCGGATGCCTCCGGACATTCCCCCGCTCCTTCGAACAGGGTTCCATTGCATCTTGTTTGCAAAACGAATTTAGCAATTTCTTTGCCAATCAATTATTAAGAAAATCTTAATTAGCAAAGCTTAACGTTACCACCGACTTATTAAATATTCAGGAGACTGCGGGAAGCACACCTTTTCCCGCCCAAGAAGTCCGGCACTCCCCGCCACGCGGGGATGCGGTTATTTTTCCACAGGTTTTCCCTTAAAAAGCGCAAGGACTTTGCCCTTTTGCAACAAAGACAATTGCCTGTCCCTGATGCGGAAAGCATCCGTATTTTCAAGAATCCGGAAGAAACCGGTTTCTGTTTCCTGGTCCGGACAGGTCATGCGGGTAGCTCCCATGTGGGAGAATTTCAATTTATTTCCGTCCGCCTCGTATCCACCGAAAAAACGGTTGCATCCGGCCATCCCCGTTACCCGCTTCTCGCCGTCATTGAATTGCATGATAATCTCATTGCCAGCCACTTTCATTTCCACTTTCTGTCCGTCCACCGACTCCAGGATCCATTTCATCCCCGCCAGTCCCGGGTCTCTCTTTGAAGAGCGACAGGCAACCAGCACGAATAGTGCCATACAAATCAATCCTATTATTTTCATTACAAAAACATTTTCTTTTTTACTTTTTCTGCCATTACCTAACAAAATATATGCCAAAATGACCGTCTCTGTTACAAATAACAAGGGAAACGACAGGCCACTCAGAAATTATTTCCGATGGTCTGGTAGCCCACAAAGCGATAAGCCCCCAGATTGTAGTCATAAACGTAACACCGGATGTTATACTCGTTTCGGGTCTGATAGAAATTCCCCTGCAACGTCACCAGGTCCGGCGCCTCTTTGCCCTGAGGCACCACGGCATACATATAGTCGTAGTACCCCTGTTTCAATTCCGATTCTCCGACATAAGCCTTGTTTTTGGCATCATAAGTCATTTTCTGCGCCGGCAGCAGTTGCCACCCGGAAAATTTCCCGTAAACATACACATCGGCTCCCGGAATCTCCTGCGGATAATAAATGGCAAAATGAGCAACGATGTAATCCGCTTCCAACTCCGGATTATTGACATTTTCCGCCTGAATGACAAAATTTCCCCCTTTGTCGGGCAGCGGCGTATAAGCCGTATAAACAGCCCCCGGCTGCAAGATGAAATTATACAAGCCGTCCGGTCCCTTGACCACATCTTTCACATACTGCGTATAATACACCAGACTGGCACAGTCAAAGTTGCGGAAAGGCGCCAGGCCGTTAAAAACATTGTTCATCCCGTCGCCATATACCAACTGATTCTGGCGCACAAAAGCCGGCGTAAAATTCCTGCGGCTGTTGGGGTCCTGATTCTGGGTCACATAAACCTTCACATCCTTTATCGGATTGTAAACGGGCAAATTGTCATACGACACCGTGAAATCCAGTTGCTGGGACGTAGTCAGATACCGGGGCAGTGTAGAAGTTTTCACAGAAGCCTGTATCAGCACCCTGTTCTCCACGACGGCAAACCGCTGTGAAATCACAATACTGTCGGGATTATCGTCATTGTAAACCTGAAGGAGATAATTGCCCGACAATTTCACACCGGCGTCTTCGTTGGGAAACTTCAAGGTGAAATGCGTATAGGACACCTGTGTATTGAACGAGTTATTGTAATCGTTCAGCGGATTGCTGTAAAAACCGTTCAAATAGGAAAACGAACTCAGATGGGAAGGGTTCCAGTCGGGATCACAGTGAACAACCTGATAGGAATAAGAGTTGACCTCCGGACTCAAATCATCGAATGCGAAGAAAAGCTGCTGCCCGCTTCCCAGTGTTATCACAGGTTCGGCAAAAGGATTCCCGACCGGATAACACTGGACGGTCTTGATGTAATCCGGCTGCGCCCATCCGTGGAGGGCGGCACACAAACAACTCAAAACAAAAAAAATTCTCATTCCCTTTAAATTAAAATCCGATTAACGACAAAATTACGTAATTGGTTTATATATTTGTAGCTTATTTGGAAAAATTAAAAAAACGCATTCTATCATTCAAACTAATTTAATATAAATTATAACATGTCCAAGGTAATCAAATTGAACAAGGGCCTTGATATCAAGCTGAACGGAGAAGCCGAAAAAACGGTGAAAACCGGCGTAAAGTGCATGCATTATGCCGTGAAGCCGACCGATTTTTTCACGCTGACCCCCCGATTGGCAGTAAAGGCCGGCGACATAGTCAAAGCGGGCGATGTTTTATTCTCCGATAAAGCCAACCCGGAAATCAAATTTACGTCTCCCGTCAGCGGCACAGTGGAAGCCATCAACAGAGGAGAACGCCGCAAGTTACTTGAAGTGGTCGTAAAAGCAGACGAAGAAATCACGTACGTGGACTTCGGCAAAGCAGACGTAAACCAGTTAAACCGCGAAGAAATCGTAGCCCATTTGCTCAACAGCGGAGTATGGCCGGTGATTGTACAGCGTCCTTACGGTATCCTGGCCGATCCGGGCATCCAGCCCCAGGCCGTTTTTGTTTCCGCATTCGACTCTTCTCCCTTAGCTCCCGATTATGAATTTGTGCTGAAAGAAGAAGAAAAAAACCTGCAAACGGGTTTCGACTGCCTGAAAAAGCTCTGCAATGCCAACGTGCATTTGGGAGTAAAAGCCGGCACGGGAGAAAACTCCGTTTTCAGCCGCCTGAAAAATGTGGACATCACCTATTTCGCCGGTCCCCATCCGGCAGGAAATACCGGCATCCAGATCAACCACGTCCGTCCCATCAACAAGGGCGAACATATATGGACGGTCAACATCCAGGATGTCGCCATCATCGGACGCTTATTCAACGAAGGACATTACGACGCCCGCAAAACCATTGCCCTGACAGGTTCGGAGGTAACGGCTCCGGCTTACTATGCAACCATCCACGGAGCACAGATCTCCTGCCTGGTAGAAGATAAGCTAAAGAACCGCACCCACCAGCGCATCATCTCCGGCAACGTACTGACGGGAACCCGGGTAAGCGAATCAGATTTCTTAGGCTATTCCGCCAACCAGATTACAGTGATTCCCGAAGGCGACGAATATGAATTTCTGGGCTGGGCCACTCCCGGTTTCAACAAATTCTCCGCCAGCAAACTGTTCCCCTCTTTCCTTTGTCCGAACAAACACTATACGCTGAATGCCAACCTTCACGGCGAACGGCGTGCCTTTGTCGTAAGCGGACAATACGAAAAAGTGCTGCCGATGGACATCTTCCCGGTATACCTGCTCAAAGCCGTACTGGCCGAAGACATCGACAAGATGGAGCAGCTCGGTATTTATGAAGTACTGCCGGAAGACCTGGCACTGTGCGAATTCGTTTGTACCTCGAAAACCCCGGTACAGAAAATCCTGCGGGGCGGTCTGGAGTTAATGATGAAAGAAACCAATTAATTGACAATTGTCGTCCGGAACCGAACAGCCGGACACAATCATAAATCAAACAATAGAATAAAATGAACTTTTTAAGGAATTTCTTAGATAAGCAAAAACCCAAATTTGAAAAGGGAGGCAAGCTCGAAAAGCTGCACTCCGTTTTCACCGGTTTTGAGTCTTTTCTTTTCGTGCCGAACCGCACGACCTGTTCCGGCTCCCACATCCGTGACGCCGTGGATCTGAAAAGAACGATGATTGTGGTGGTCATGGCGCTGATACCGGCCTTGCTTTTCGGTATTTACAACGTCGGCTTCCAGCACTTCAAAGCGATGGGTCTCCTGGCCGACACCGGTTTTTGCCAACTGTTTTTCTACGGTCTGTGGAAAGTGCTGCCGATGATTGTCGTATCCTATGTCGTAGGATTGGGCATCGAATTTGCCGTGGCCCAGATCCGCGGACATGAAATCAACGAAGGTTTTCTGGTATCCGGCCTGCTGATCCCGATGATTATGCCGGTGGAAGCCCCCCTGTGGATGATTGCCGTTTCCACCGCTTTTGCCGTGATTATCGGAAAAGAAATTTTCGGAGGTACGGGTATGAACATCTGGAATCCGGCATTATTGGCCCGGGCATTCTTTTTCTTCTCCTATCCGGCCAAAATTTCCGGCGATGCTGTCTGGATTGCAGACAAAGCGGACGGATTTTCCGGCGCCACTCCGCTGGCCGAGGCCGCTTTAGGCAACCCGCTGCCCGATTTCGCCACCATGTTCTGGGGCTTCATCCCCGGCTCTGTGGGTGAAACCTCCACTTTCTGCATCCTCCTCGGAGCTGTTATCCTGCTGCTGACAAACGTGGCAAGCTGGAGAATCATGCTGTCGGTTTTTGCCGGAGGGTTGCTGATGGGCTGGTTGCTGAACGTCACACTGCCCGAAACCAATGTATACGCCCACATTCCCGCCTGGGAACACCTGATCATGGGCGGTTTTGCCTTCGGTGCCGTATTCATGGCTACCGACCCGGTCACCTCTGCCCAGACCAACAAAGGGAAATGGATATACGGTTTCTTACTCGGTGTGATGGCCATTATCATCCGCGTCCTGAATCCCGGTTATCCGGAAGGCATGATGCTCGCCATCCTGTTGATGAACACCTTTGCTCCGCTGATTGACTGGTTTGTGGTACAGGGAAACATCAAACGCAGATTAAAAAGAGCCAAACTCATTGCAGAGTGAAAATTGTAAACCGGGATTTACAATCTAAAATTCAAAAATCATGAATAGACAAGGAAACACTTATACGTTTGTGTATGCGATTGTACTGGTGGTCGTAGTGGCCGCGCTGCTGTCCATTATCGCCCTCAGCCTGCAATCCGCACAAAACGAAAACATAAAAAACGAAAAACGCCAGAATATCCTGCGTTCCGTCAATATTCTGTCAACGGCATCCGAATCGGAAAAGCTGTTTAACCAATACATCACCGAGCAGTTTATCGTCAATTCCAAAGGCGAACGGCTGGAAGGCAACGCCTTCAACGTCGATGTGGCCAAAGAAACCAAGAAAGCATGCGACCAGCGGCAGTTGCCCGTATTCGTTGCCCGGACGGAAAAAGGGATGAAATACATCCTGCCCTTATACGGGGCGGGACTTTGGGGGCCGATATGGGGCTATGTCTCTCTTGACGAAGACAAAAACACCATCTACGGAACTGTTTTTGACCACCAGGGCGAAACTCCGGGACTGGGAGCCGAAATCACAACCCCTCATTTCCAGACCCAATTCCAGGGGAAACTGATTTTCGATAACGACCGGTTAGTCTCCATTCTCGTGAAAAAAGGCGGCAATGCCACCGGAACGCACGAAGTGGATGCCATTTCGGGCGGCACCATTACCTCCCGCGGTGTGGAGACAATGATCAAAAGTTATTTAACCTGTTACGAATCTTTCTTAAAACAAAAATAGTAATGAGCGAAAAAGAATCATTATTTTCAGCAAAGAACCGGCAGTTACTCCTGGGACCTTTGAGCAAGAACAACCCGGTAATCGTCCAGATTCTGGGTATCTGCTCCGCTCTGGCAGTAACGGCAAAATTAGAACCGGCCATCGTTATGGGAATTGCAGTAACGGCAGTCACCGCTTTTTCCAATGTCATACTCTCCCTGTTACGCAATACGATTCCGAACCGTATCCGTATCATCGTCCAGTTGGTCGTTGTGGCGGCACTGGTAATCATCGTAGACCAGCTTCTGAAAGCCTACGCTTACGAAATCAGCAAACAGCTGTCTGTCTTTGTGGGTCTGATTATCACGAACTGTATTATCATGGGACGCATTGAAGCCTTTGCCCTGGGCAACCGCCCCTGGCCCGCCCTGTTGGACGGTATCGGAAGCGGACTGGGCTACGGCCTGATACTTGTTATCGTGGCTTTCTTCCGCGAACTGTTGGGCTCCGGAACCCTGTTCGGCATACAGGTTATCCCGCAGATATGCTATGACTGGGGCTACCGCAACAACGGACTGATGATCCTGGCACCGATGGCCCTGATACTTGTCGGTATCGTTATCTGGGTACACCGTTCCAGAAACAAGGACTTAATTGAAAAATAAAGAAAAGAGAAGAAGATATGGAAAATTTATTAAACATATTTGTCCGTTCTATATTCATCGACAACATGATTTTCGCATACTTCCTGGGTATGTGTTCCTATCTTGCCGTGTCGAAGACCGTTAAAACCTCCTTCGGTCTGGGTATAGCCGTGATTTTCGTACTGTTCATTACAGTGCCCGTAAACTACCTGCTCGACAATTATGTGCTAAAAGCCGGAGCCTTAACCTGGCTGCTTGGCGAGGAAGCCGCCGGCATCGACCTCAGCTTCCTGAGTCTCATCATGTTTATTGCCATCATTGCCGCCATGGTGCAGCTGGTGGAAATGATTGTCGAAAAATTCGCGCCGGCCTTATACAACCAGTTGGGTATATTCCTTCCCTTGATTGCCGTTAACTGTGCCATCATGGGAGCCTCATTGTTCATGCAGCAAAGGGATTATGCCAACGTAGCGGAAGTAACCGCTTTCGGCTTGGGTTCCGGCATCGGATGGATGCTGGCCATTGTCGGCATTGCCGCCATTCGGGAGAAGTTGAAATATTCCAACATTCCGGCTCCGCTGAGAGGCATCGGTATCACGTTCATCGTAACGGGACTGATGGCTATCTCTTTTATGAGCTTTTTGGGGATCAATCTCTAAATGCAGATTCACTCGGTCTAAAACTTAAAAACTAATAATAACATGATAGCATTAGCAATCAATACGACAATTGTTTCTGCCGGCATTGTAGTATTTCTTATCGTCACCCTGGTGCTCGTGGGAACCCTTTTGTTCGCAAAAGCCAAACTGACCCCCAAAGGAGACGTGCAGATCGACATCAATGACGGAGACAGAGTATTAACCACCCAACCGGGAGGCTCACTGCTGGCCGCTTTGGGAAACCAGAAAATCTTCCTTCCCTCCGCCTGCGGGGGAAAAGGCTCTTGCGGTATGTGTAAATGCCAGGTATTGTCCGGAGCAGGGAGTATCCTCCCGACGGAAACCGGCTTTTTCTCCTACAAGCAGCAGCACGACAACTGGCGTCTGGCCTGCCAGGTGAAAGTGAAAGAAAACATCAAAATGAAAATCCCGGAATCCGTTCTGGGAATCAAGAAATGGGAATGTACCGTGGTGTCCAACCGCAACATCTCCACTTTCCTGAAAGAGTTTGTGGTGAAACTGCCCGAAGGCGAAAACCTGAAATTCAAATCGGGAGGATACATCCAAATCGACGTGCCTGCGCTTGACGTAGATTTCCGGACGATGGACATCGACGAAAAATACAAAGCCGACTGGGAAAAGATGAAGATGTTCGACCTCAAGATGCACAACCCGGAACCGACCTACCGCGCCTATTCCATGGCCAACTCTCCGGCAGAAGGCAATATCATCATGCTGAACATCCGTATCGCCACTCCTCCGTTCGACCGCGCTACAGGCGCATTCATGCCGGTGAATCCGGGAATCTGCTCGTCTTTCATCTTCTCCCGCAAACCGGGAGACAAAGTGACGATTTCCGGACCTTACGGAGAGTTCTTCCTGCGCGAAACGAACAACGAAATGATGTTTATCGGCGGTGGTGCCGGTATGGCGCCGATGCGCTCCCACATTTTCAACCTGTTCCACACGATGCATACAAAACGGAAAGTCAGCTTCTGGTATGGCGCCCGTGCCCTCCAGGAAGCTCCCTATGTGGATGAATTCAACAAGATACAGGAAGAAAATCCGAATTTCCACTGGACACTGGCGTTAGACCGTCCGGACCCGGTGGCAGATGCCGCCGGAGTGGCTTATAAACCGGGATTCGTCCACCAGGTGATTTTCGAAAACTATCTGAAAAACCACGAAAATCCCGAAGACATCGAGTACTACCTCTGCGGACCTCCCATGATGATTTCGGCAGTAACCAAAATGCTGTACGACCTGGGTGTGCCCGACGAAAATGTCATGTACGACAACTTCGGTGGTTAAATATCCGAAAAAACCTGTCTGCAAAGGCAGGTTTTTTCATGAAGTCCCCTATCTTTGTTTTGTATCAAAATAATATGTCCATGAAACTTCTTTTATTCATCATGCTGTGTATACCGTCTCTCCTGCATGCCCAGGAAGAGACCCAATACCTCAAAGGAGCCGTACCCGAAATCAACGGAAAAGTCACTTTTACCCGGACCATCGAAGCCCAGGCCCTGTCACAGGAACAGATTTTCAAGATTGCACAGCAATGGGCGGAACAGCAATTCATCAGCAAAGACGGATTCAGAAGCCGCGTATTGTATGCCAATGCCCCCAAGGGAGAACTGGCCTGCCTGGGCGAGGAGTATTTAGTATTTGCCGACAAGGCCCTCTCTCTCGACCGGGCTAAAATTTCCTACCAATTGCACCTGCATGTCACCCCCGGAAAATGCGAAGCCAAAGTCCTGTCCATCCGCTACACGTATGAAAACGAAGAGCTGACGGCGGAAAACACAATCACCGACGGACACGCCCTGTACAAAAATAAAAACAAGCTGATCCGCCAACCGGGAAAGTTCAGAACCCACACAATCGACTTGGTTGAAAAACTGTTTGCAGGTTTGCAGACAGCCATCAATCCGGCAGGCAATCCCCCTGCCCCAACGCCGGTCCCCGCCCATCCCTCGGTCTCCCTCCCGGCAACAACGTCTGCCCCGGTATCCCCTTCTCCCCTGCAAGGATTCAAACAAATCTCCGCAGAGCAGATTCCCGGCAACATCATCCGGCTGCTTTCGCAGGACTGGATGCTGATTACTGCCGGCAGCGCCGACCGTTTCAATACCATGACTGCGAGCTGGGGCGGATTGGGCCATTTGTATAACAAGCCCGTAACCTTCTGTTTTATCAACCCGGCACGCTACACCTACCAGTTTATGGAAAAAGAGGACACCTACACCCTCTCTTTCTATACGGAAGCCTACCGCGATGCCCTGAAATATTGCGGCAGCCATTCGGGCAAAGACACGGACAAAATCAAAGCAAGCGGCCTCACACCGATGATTACCCCCAACGGCTCCCCGGTCTTTTCCGAAGCCTGGCTGATTATCGAATGCCGCAAATTAGTCTCCCAGTCCCTCATCCCCGAATCCCTCGGCGATGAGGCACTCCGTGCCGAATGGAGCGGCAAGCCGATGCACAAAATGTATATCGGCGAAATTCTCAATGTCTGGGTCAAATAACAACGACACACATAAAAAACAGAGCTGCCGGAATCTTTCCGGCAGCTCTTCTCGTGAAAGACTAAAAAGACTTACTGTCTCCGGGAATTTCTTTTCTCCCAGCGCCAGCGGAGCCACGCTACAAAGACAGTACTGCAAACACCGCCGATCAGGCTGACCAGTGTTTCCTGCCAGGCTCCCCCATTCTGAGCATCAAACATATTCGTGATACTGAATGTAGACAACCAGCCGGTGGCAAAATAAAACAACCTGTGCATAACACCCTCCTATTCTCCGGTTAAAGTGAAATGAGACGTACGCGACACCTGCGTGCCCGTTTCATTGCGGGCAAAGGCATAAAACTCGCAGTTTTCAGCGACCCAGTCTTCGGGCAGTTCCTCTGCGGTCACGCCTCCCTTCTCCCGGGTATTCAATTCATAAACCTCCGTTTCTTTCTGCACTTTCTCATAGGCCACGACCCAGACTACGTCCGACGTATCGCACGAGAACGTGCGTTTTTGTACCGTCTGGGTAAAAACAAACTGATTGTCCTCTTGCCTGTATGCCACCGCCACTTTCGGCAATTTCAGCCCGTCCGAAGAACATACCAGCTTTTTGAAATCAACGGTTGCTTGAAAGCGGTCGTCAACCGTAACGGCACCCAGATTATCCTGTATAAAACAATGGATGCCGCTTTTCAGTCCGACAATCCCCGGATAGCTGATACGGAATACCGGGCGGAATCTCTTGGCAAGCTGTACCAACAACGCCATCTTGGCCCGCTGCACCCGCTGTTTATCCGTACGCGGATTACGCACATTCAAAGGCTTTCCCCTCACTATACTAACGCCTTTCACTCCATACATCGTCAGGTTTGCTACTGATTTCTTCACATTCCCCAACAAAAAAGAATTAAAAATTGCCATAACTTCTACATTTTAAAATTCAACTTTTCGGATAACGTGATTCCACTATGGAAATCTTACTGCCTTTTCCCATCCGGGGAAAGGGGTGAGCGGATGAATCTCTCCGGTAGAGTTTTTATTTTTAGTCCGTTCTGATTCTGCAATAACAATCCTTGGAATAAAACCCTGAGCTTACACCGGCAAAAAAACAGTAGGCAGCACACGGAACGGATGAATCCGGAGGCAACAGTAATGTAACCGTTCCATCCCTGCGCACGGCGCCGGTCTGCTGGGGTGGATAGACCGTAAATTCGTCGTTCTCATACACAATCACGGTAACCAACTGGTCATCTGTTTTCTGCTTCCCCACACGCACATTATTTTTCCATGTCAACCGCACCGCGTTCTCTTCTTTCAACCACCGGCACTTCAAGCAATATGGCCTCGCCAAGGGGCCCACGCTGAAACGCAAACAGGTATAATCGGTCAGCTTCCCATTGTCGTCAAAAGCGCGGCAATTGTGTTTCACAAACAAGCAACAACTATTCATCAGCGTATTCTCGACAGCGGCCCTCCACACCTGCAACAGAAATGTGGATTTTACCACCCGGTAAAAAGCGATCACAGCGGTAAACTGCCGACGGTGACTCAGCTGCGATTCCGAAGGTTTCCGTTTTTTTCTGACCGGCAGCCTCCGGAGAAACACTTTGCCGTTTCTCCGGTAAAAAACCATATTGTCGATTTTACCGGTAATACTCACAAATAAAGGATGACGTATCTGTGCCATAATCTTTGATTTTAGTCCAATACAATTCTTTTTTTCACTTCTTCAAAAGGGAAAGCCGGACCGGGGTCCACCTTCCGCACGGAGATGTCCGAATGGCGCACAAGCCAGCGAATCGGGTAGCGTGCTTTGAGCAGGAGGCAAACCTCCACCAGGCAGTCCAGCTGTTCCCGGGTATATGTATGATAGTAAGCCGCGTGTCCGTTTTCCACCGTCGTAAAGACCATATCCGGCATATACTCTTTGTTAAACCAGGAATAAAACCTGCCTTTCCTGCGATGGAGCCGTCCGGCATTGTCAAGCTCGATGCCTATCGAAAAATCGTTTACCCCGGGACGTCCGTCCCATTCGCTGACACCCGCATGCCACGCCTGCACATTGAAAGGAAGCAACTGAATCACCTGCCCGGTGCGTCCGATGACGATATGGGCCGATACCGACGTGTCGGGGCGCGCCAGATACTGGGCCGAGGACATCGCATTGGCCCCGTCGGTCGAATGCAGGACCAGGGTGTCTGCCATCTCCAGCAAACGGCTGCATTTGGCACAATGGATCTGTCTGACTTTCTCACCCATTAATAAATGTTCCTCGATTCTCATGACCTGCCTCCTTTCCAGCGACCGGTAATTTTTTCGGCACTCCGGCCAATGACGTATCCTCCGATACCGATTTCCAGCAGGTCCCAGAACCTCGAGGTATCCGCCAGAATGGGCAGCTCCCAAAAAGTCCCGGCCAGCACGATAACAGCAAATACCAACATAACCACAGGACGCCAGGAACGTTGCAGCCAGTTGCCCTGTGTTTCCGAGCGGATGATGGCAGCCCGGCTCCGGTTCAGTTCCTCTTCGTGTTTGTTTACAGCCTGTAATAACTCGGCTTCAATCCGTTTTTTCTCTTTGGAGGAGACCGACAGAGTATTGACCACGCCGCCGATTTCTCCGATTAATCCAGATAATAGTTTCATAGCATTCCGATTTTAGTAAATAATCCATTCCCCGGGAATTACTGTTTGCTACGACTAAATTACACCCTCTCCGCCCCCTCCTCACCAGCGTCCTGTCAAGAAAGCAGAGAAAAAACAGAAAAAGAAATAAACAAATCAGAATCAAGATGTTGCAAAACAACATTCCTTCGCTATTATACATAATTATCGAAGCAGAAGGAGGGTTTCCGGCTAAAATGAGGTATTATTTCAAGTCCTGATTGCTCCAATGGTCCCTGTATTTCCCCTGGAGCCAATAAAGAAAAGAGTGGGGACGGGAGCGACGGCCTATTTCTCCCAGCCGATGGCAGGGGCGCTCGGGAATCGGCAAATTGAAGTAACCGAAAAGGCGTTTGAAATACCATCGTTTGGTCTCTCCCGACGAAACGGGCTTCACTTTTCCGAACATCCAGAGTGCATCCCCCAATTCGAGCAGTTCAATCTCCTGCCCCGTCCAGAGATGGTGGCCCCGGTATATGGAAAGATAGGAGTCAAACAAGTCTTTCAGACGCACCCACGCATCGTATTGTATTTTCAAATATCCCTGCAACAAACGACGGAACGAGTCATCCATTTCCCTGCCGGAAACAATCACCTCCCCGCAACGGATCAACAAATTGCGGTGACACACCACTTCCGCCTCTTCCCACACAAACATCTCCCCCGCCTGCAACAATATGGTTGAGAAATATTCCCGTTGGAAAAGCTGAATATCCGCATTTTGAAGTTCTTCCACAAGCTTCCGGTAAAGCTGTAACCACATCCGGATATATTGCCGCCGGGTCCGGCAACCGTTGTACACACAACGGTTTGTCACCCTTCCGGAAGACAGGGAGACATCCGCCTCCATGAGTTCCGTAATATAATTATCAAATGCCCCCAATAACATAACCGCTCAATATTAAAAACTGTTTCCCAGGGGTTTCGCTGACTCAGCTTCGGTACAGAATGCTTGTAGCATGCTTACAGCATGCTTGGCCAAGCTTTCATTAAGCCAACTACAAGCATTCTGAAGCGTTTCTGATACAGCGAAACCATAGCGAAACGCCTACGAAATGCCTGTCCAGTTACACCCATCATAACAAGTATTGCATTCCCTAATATTTACAAACATAACACAAATATTAATATTTTTAAACATTTTTACCCCTAAAATTCAAACTAAAATCCAAAAATCAGTGATATTTTGTTCCCCAAAACCGATATACGGATAATTATCCGAACAGATTGCCCGAAAAGTGTAAAGATTCTATCCCCGTCGGTTTTTACTCCAGACCTTTCATCATCATCGCACCCATTTCCCTGACATTTTGATGTGACAAACGACCTGTTCGCCAATCATTCGTGGTACTTCCGTAATGCGCTGGTACGTGCCAACTACCAAAACGTGCAAAAAGGCATCATGCGTAATTCCGAATATTTGGAGCGCTTCTTTCGTAATCTTCTATGGGGTGAAACGAATGAATTGCGGAATCGATATATGTTGGTCAATACTCAAGAAGAGTTGACTATCAAACAAGTACAGCAAATCAACCGTACAAGTACCGAACAACCTACCGTACAAGTAACCGAACAAGTTCGCACTTTGTTGTCAGCTTTGTCAAACAAACAGTTATCGTTAAAAGTATTGATGGAGGAAGTAGGCTTGAAACATCGTCCGACATTTTTGGAGAACTATATAAACCCCGCTTTCGAGGTTGGTTTTCTCAGGGTTCTATATCCCGACAAGTCTAATCACCCGAGACAAAAATACCTGCTTACGGCAAAAGGGCTGGCTTTATATAACGAAATCAAGAAAATGCAATAGTCTTGATAATTGCTTCCATTTCGTACCTCCACGTCCCGGCATCCATTCCAACGCTCCGGAAGAAAGCGGTAAATAAACAGGCACTTTTGTCTTTTGCATAGATACTGCCAAACAGTATTGTCCTCTGTCAACAAAACCATCTTTCCATTTTGAAAATGAAACACCCGGTCACGGAAAGCATAAAACCCATAAATAACACGGGAAGGGATTGAAGTTGCCATTTGTGACTTCCATCGGAGAGGGCAAAAAAGAGAGGCAGACCCCCTCTGCCTCTACTCTTTTTACCTGTCGGAACGGGTTATTTCATGCTCTTCAGATTGAGGGCATAAAGTACAATGAAGAGAATCGCCCAGAAGGCTGCCCCCCAAATAGCCCACTGTCCGCCCATCAAGCCGGGGAGCACAACAATCAATACCTGTGCCAGGGTATACAGATAGAATCCCATGCGTTTGAGTTGAAACATCAGGATTGCACCCGTCAGGCTCAAAATGCTAAGCACTAACTGATAAGGAGCCAGTTTGCTTGCCAGCATAAAAGACGCTGTCATTTCCTCCGCCTTTTCTTCCCCCAATATCTCCGCAAATTGCAGCGACATTCCGTCCATGAAAGAAGAGGGCATAAACAATACCGCCAGTTCGGATAATATCGAAAAGCCTGCTCCGATAAAAGTCAGGATACACAATACGGTCAGAAAAGCAGTGCGTTTGTTCGGCTGTTTTTCTTCTTCAAAAGGATTTTCCATAGTTTTATTTGTTTTAAGATTCCTGTCAAAAGTAAATAAAAATAAAAAAAGGGGAAAGTAATTGTCTGCAAAAGTTTGTTAAGTACAAGGGAATGCCCTAAATTTGAGGAAAAATTTATACTAAAAACAATACTCCTATGGAAAGAGATACCAAAATCTTTGATTTGATTGCCCAGGAATGTCAGCGCCAGAAAGAAGGCATTGAGCTGATTGCTTCTGAAAACTTTGTCAGTGACGAAGTCATGCAAGCAATGGGTTCCTGTATGACAAACAAATATGCAGAAGGTTATCCCGGTGCCCGCTATTACGGCGGCTGCCAGATTGTTGACCAATCGGAACAACTGGCCATTGACCGGGCCTGTAAACTGTTCGGGGCCGAGTATGCCAACGTACAGCCTCACTCCGGAGCACAAGCCAACGCCGCCGTATTTTTCGCCTGTATGAAACCCGGCGATACGTATTTAGGATTGGATTTGGCACACGGCGGACACCTCTCCCACGGTTCTCCCGTCAACCTGTCGGGCATCAACTATCATCCGATAGCCTATCACGTTAAAGAAGACACCGGATTGGTCGATTACGACGAAATGGAAAAGCTGGCCTTGGAACATAAACCTAAAATGATTGTTGCCGGTGCTTCCGCTTATTCCAGGGACTGGGACTACAAACGCATGCGCGAGATTGCCGACAAAGTGGGGGCTTTACTGATGTATGACATGGCACATCCCGCCGGATTGATTGCCAAAGGCCTGTTAAACAATCCGTTTGACTATTGCCACATCGTAACCACCACCACCCATAAAACCTTACGCGGCCCGCGGGGAGGTATGATTCTGTTACCGAAAGATTTTCCCAATCCCTGGGGATTGACGACACCGAAAGGCGAAATCAAAATGATGTCGCAAGTCATCAACTTTGCCGTATTCCCCGGCCAGCAAGGCGGTCCGCTGGAGCATGTGATTGCTGCCAAAGCCGTGGCATTCCATGAAGCCCTTTCCGACTCTTACCTGGAATATGCGAAACAAGTGCAGAAAAATGCCAAGGTCATGGCCAAGGCCTTTATGGACAAAGGATATAAAGTGGTGTCGGGAGGTACTGACAACCATTGCATGCTGATCGACTTACGCACGAAATTTCCGGAACTGACAGGCAAGAAAGCCGAGAACACTTTAGTGAAAGCGGACATTACCATCAACAAAAACATGGTACCCTTCGACAGCCGTTCTCCTTTCCAGACATCCGGTATCCGCGTGGGGACACCGGCCATAACCACCCGGGGTCTGAAAGAAAACGACATGATAGTCATCGTAGACCTGATCGACCGGATATTATCCAACATTGACGACGAAAACACCATTGCACAAGTGAAGAAAGAAGTCAATGCCATGATGAATCCGCGCCCCATGTTTGCCTGGTAAGCCGTTCGGATAAAACAACAAAACCGGAAGATGTATACACATACTTCCGGTTTTTTGTATTCCAACCGCCCTTATTGTTCCAGTATCTTAAAGGCTATATCCAAATAGCGGGTTATATCGATGGTCATTTCCCGGTCATAAACATCGCTCCGCTTATGTCCCAACCGCACCACTATCGCCTTTTTCTGAGGAATGGCAAAAATATATTGTCCGCCGAGTCCCCGGAAAGCGGGAAACTCCATGCCACGGTAGTGCATAATCCAAATCTGAAAACCGTAATAATTTAAAGGTCCGTCACCGAACTCATTCTCCAGGTAGGCCGCCGGAGCAATAGCCTCCTGCATATATTCCGGAGAAATCAGTTGGCGCCCGTTCCAGTCTCCGTTGCGGAGAATCAAACGGGCAAAACGGGCCACATCCCGCGCCGTGGTGTTAAAACAACAATAGGCTTTCTCATCTCCCCCTTTCCGGTCGAGGTTCCACAAAGCATCGGTACAGGCCTGCATGGGCTGCCACAGCTTCTCCTGTGCATAATCACTGACCGTCCGCCCGGTGGCCGCTTCCAGAAGCAAGGACAGGACCTGGGTATCTCCGCTCTTGTACGAATAGCGCTTCCCCGGGTCTTCCGTAACCTCCAGATTCATGACCAGCTCCCGGATATTGTCACCGTAATAAGCCTGGGTAGTCTTGGAAAACAGGCTGGTATATGCCTCGTCCCAGTTCAATCCGGAACTCATGGTCAGCAGGTTTCGCACCGTCACTTCCGATTTCCTTCCTTCCCGAAATTCGGGCAGATAGAGAGACACTTTGTCATCCAGGCTCCTGATATAGCCTTCATCGCGGGCGATTCCTACCAGCAGGCCGACAATACTCTTGGTGGCGGAAAAGAGATTGGAGAGCGTGAAGGGAGTCCAACTGTCGCGGTATTCTTCATACACGACGCTGTCGTTCCGGATAACGAGGAAAGCTACAGTGCCGTACTCGTCCAAATAGGCGCTGTCGGCAGCATCCAGCCGATAGCGGTTATAGTGTTGCGCTTCCGGCCATTCCCAGCAACTATCCGCTTTCGCAACGACATTCGACTCAAACAGGTAGGTGTCGGATATATCCGGATACCAATGAATCAATGCTTCGCGCATATACACCGGCATCACCAAAAAGGCAAGTGCCACCAGAAACAATATGCCGGAAGAGATTTGCTGCCAGCGGGGTATTTTTCTTTGTTTTTTCATCAGGCCATCTTTATTTTCCGAAAGTTTCTTCACATTTCCGCAAATCGTCCGTCGACAACTTGGCCGGCAGGAACTGATCTACATTTCCGCCGTTCATATACACATTTCTCACAATGGTAGAACTGATAAACGTATGGACGGTGGAAGTCAGAATAAACACGGTCTCCACGTCCGCATCCATAGCCCGGTTCGCCTGTCCGACAGCACGTTCATACTCAAAATCGGCTGCCGTCCTCAAGCCCCGGATGATGGCATGGGCTTTCATCTCCCGGCAAAAATCAACGGTCAATCCCGAATAGGCCGCCACCTCCACCCGGTCGGTATGCCGGAACACTTTTTTTATCAGTTCCACCCGGCAGTTCACATCCAGAAATTCCTTTTTCAGGGCGTTCACTCCGACGGCAATAATAATCTTATCAAACACTTTCAGTCCGCGGTTGACAATCTCTTCGTGTCCGATGGTAAACGGGTCAAAAGAGCCCGGAAATATTGCTATTCTTTCCATAATTTTCCACTAAATACTCCGGGACTTTCCGCTCTCCCGGATTCCTTTTCTTTCAGGTTTGCAAACATAGCCAATCATACGTTATAAAAGAAAGAAATAGGCCAAAAAGTCGGAATTTGGTTTTAATTTAAAACCAGATACTCTCCAGGGAAAACAAATAGCGATTTTTTTCCATAATTTTCTTTGAATCCGATACAGGATATCGGTTTATTTAATAAGTTTGTAGAAGCAAAAAATAAAACTAAACACAATAAATTATGTCACAAAAACTTTTAATCCGGGATCTTACCCTGCGCGACGGACAGCAGTCTTCCTTTGCCACCCGAATGACTCAGCAACAAATCGACCGGGTATTACCTTTTTATAAAGATGCAAATTTCTATGCGATGGAAGTCTGGGGCGGTGCAGTGCCCGACTCCGTGATGCGCTATCTGAATGAAAATCCGTGGGACCGTCTGGAAAAAATCAAAGCCGCCGTAGGCAATGTGTCCAAACTGACCGCTTTATCACGGGGCCGTAATTTATTCGGTTATGCCCCTTATACGGACGAAATCATCGACGGTTTCTGCCGCAATTCCATCGAGTCCGGTTTGGGCATCATGCGTATTTTCGATGCGCTGAACGATGTGAACAACGTAAAATCAACCGTGAAATACGTAAAGCAGTATGGCGGTATGGCCGATTGTGCCGTGTGTTACACGATTGACCCCAAATACCCGAAACTCAGCTTTTTTGACAAACTGAGAGACAAGAAAAACCCGGCTCCGGTATTCACCAACGAATACTTTTTAGACAAGGCGAAACAAATGGCAGCTTTGGGTGCCGACATGATTACCATCAAGGACATGAGCGGCTTGATTCAGCCGTCCAGAATTGCCGAATTAATTCCGTTATTCAAGAAACACCTTTCCATTCCCATCGATTTCCACACCCACTGTACTCCCGGCTACGGCTTGGGCGCCGTGTTAATGGCCATCATCAAGGGAGTAGACGTCGTGGATACCAATATCTGGAACTTCGCCGGCGGTACGGGAGCGCCCGCTATTGAACTGGTATACATCTTCTGTAAGAAATTAGGCGTTGAGCTGGATGTCAATATGGAAGCGGTAGCTAAAATCAACCAGGAGCTGTACGGCATCCGGAAAGAGCTGGAAGCCGTGGACGCTACCAAACAATTCCCGAATCCGTTTAACCCGCTGACAGACACACTGCCTGCCCACATCGACAAAGAGTTTGACAAGGCTATCGAAGCAGCCCGCAACAACAATGAAGAGGCATTGCTGAACGCCTGCCACGCCATCGAGGCCTATTTCAATTTCCCGAAACCCAATGAGCTAGTAAAGAAAGCCGAAGTGCCGGGAGGTATGTACAGCAACATGGTAGCCCAGCTGAAACAGCTGAACTCGATGGACATCCTGGAAAAAGCCATGGAATTGATTCCGACGGTGCGTCTGGCTGCCGGTCTTCCTCCGTTGGTAACCCCGACGAGCCAGATTGTAGGTGCCCAAGCCGTTAACTGCGCCCTGGACATCAAAGCCGGCAAACCGATGTACAGCAATGTATCCAACCAGTTTGTCAATTTAGTGAAAGGCGAATACGGAAAAACTCCGGTGCCTGTTGACCCGGAATTCCGTCTGAAAATTGCCGGTACGCGGGAAGAAATTCCTTACGACACGTCCAAATACCAGATGCAGCCTAATCCGACCTTACCGGAAGCCGGCGGCGTAAAACTGGCTGAAAACGAAAAAGAAGTCCTGCTGCTCGAACTGTTCCCGCAGGTAGCCAAAAACTTCCTCACCAAACAGAAAGAAGCCCGCTACCAGGCAGAACACAAGGAGGAAGAGGTGAAACAAGAAGCCAGTCAGGAAGTAAAAGAAGAACCGATCACCGGGAAAGTGGTGGAAGCTCCCATGCCGGGTAGTATTTTCAAACTGCAGGTGCAAGTAGGCGACACGGTAAGTAAAGGACAGTCGGTTATCATTCTGGAAGCCATGAAGATGGAAAACAACATCGCTTCGGATTATGCCGGAAAGGTAAAACGTATCTTTGTCAAAGAAGGCATGTCCGTTCAGGCCGGAGCCAAACTGATTGAAATCGAAGTCTGATTCGACTTATTTTCTAATTATAATCCATAAGGCTGGGAGGCCTTATGGATTTTTATTTGGCTTCTTCTCTGCTAAACAAATACCGGGAACCCGATTTCTTCATTCCGGGCATCCACTGACGCGCGGATGTCTTTTTCCGGTTCTCCTGCCATTTCCGCCTGTATGGCTGCATTATTAATGCGTGCAAACTGATGTCCGCTGCGAAAATCTTCATACCGTTCCTCCACCATCTCCGCAAAACGGGCACAACGTCCCTCCTCTCCCAACTCGTCAAATTCCTCTTCCGTTTCTTCCAGCAAATCCAGTATGAACTCAGCAGCCCAACTGCCCAGTTCCCTCTCTTTGTTCCAATCGGGGTTATAGCGGTTCAACACGCCTATCACTTCTTTCAGATATGCCGTCTCCCCCCACTCTTCATACACCTGCATGATTTCCTCGTTTTCAGCATAACCGGCTAACTGTTCTTTCCAATTCATTTCTGTTATAATTTTCAAATGCTTGCGACTTTCAAAAATAATAAAAAACTTTATGCGGCTTACTCCTGTTGTGAAAACAACTTTATCATTTTCTCTTCCAATTTCCGAACCGCTATCCGGGCTTTTTCCGGTTCAACCGAAGCTCCGCATTTTATCAAAACGATTTTTCCCTGTGTATCTGTAATGATATTGGTAGGAAAACCATCATTGAAATTAAGGCGATAACTTTCCGCATCGGATAACGGGCAAACAGGATAAGGGATATGAAGTTTACGCACACATTTTTCTGCGTCTTCCGGATATTCCCGAACGAAAGAAAGCAACTGAAATTCCGGATGATTCTGGTATTTCAGATACAAGTCATTCAGTGCAGGCATTTCTGCCATACACGGTGCACAAGATTCAAACCAAAAATTAATCAGCGTGACTTTTCCGCGCAACTCTTTCTCTGTAACCGTGTCTCCCGACAACGTAACTACCTTAAAAGCAGGGTAATCCGTCCCATATTTCGACTGCCGGACACTATCACGCCTTTTTTCAAACTTTTTAATGCGTTCATCCTCACTGATCGTATTCTGCCCATACAATATAACGAAAGAAAACAAAACCAGAATAGTTAAAATCGTCCTTTTCATATTCTTCCTGAATTTAATAGCAAAAATAGTAAAATCCGAACAGAGCGGTGTTACCCGTCGCTATATTCTCCTCAGAAGAGAGGGGACACGGCTATATCACGACTTTTTCATATATTTGCAGACGGATTGGAGTTTTTTATGAGAAATATTGTTTTATTGTGTATTGTCTGTGCGGGATTTTTGTTCGGTTCGTGCAGCAGCAGCCGTCATATCGGCAAAAGTTCCTCTGCCGGGCAAGTTTCGGAGAAATTGGGTTTCCCCGTCTCAAAGAAAGACCGTCAGCTCCCGCTGTATACAGAAGCTGTCCACTGGCTGGGAGTGCCTTATAAATACGGAGGGAACACATCCAAGGGAGTGGACTGTTCGGGGTTGGTGTGTAACATCTACCGGAAAGTATACGGGCAGAAACTGGAACGTACCGTGGCAGGCATGTATAAAAAGAATTGCCGGAAGATTTCGCGCAACGCTCTCCGACCGGGTGACCTGGTCTTTTTCAATACCGCCAAGACAAAAAAATCCATCAGTCATGTCGGTATTTTCCTGAAGGGCAATACGTTCATACACGCCACGACTCACAGCGGCGTACGCCTCAGCACGCTGGATGAAACCTATTACAAAAAACGCTGGATCAGCGGAGGGAAAGTAAAAAAATAGCCCCCGGCATGCGCTTTTAAAGGTGTTTTTCTATCCATGCCTGTAAAGCGGCAGCCTCCATGAGTCCGCTTTGCCTCCACACGATGTCGCCTTTTTTATACAACACCAGCGTCGGTACGGATTGTATCTGCAAGGCGTTGACCAATTGCCGGTTTGTTCCCCCGTCCACGTCTATTTTAATCACGTGTATGCGGTCGCCCATCCGGTCTTTCAACTCTTCCAAAACAGGGTGCATCGCTTTGCAAGGACCGCACCAGGTAGCAAAAAAATCAACCAGCACGGGCTTTTCGCCTTTTATCAAATCGTCAAATTTTTCCATCACTTTTCTTTCTGTTTCTCATTCCGTTTCTCCTGTATATACTCCCTTCCGGCAGGATAAGTTACAGGAATAAAAAACGCTGCCCGTCAGGCAGCGTTTCTTATCTTCCATTCCCGTATTATCCGAGATAGCCTTTCATGATGCCCCGTTTACTGTTGCGGACAAACATGATAATTTCGTCCCGTTCTTTGGAGGCGGGCATTTCCGCTTCGATCCGTTCAATGGCATCCGAATTGTTCAGTCCGGATTGGTATAAAATACGGTAGATATCCTGTATCTCGTTTATCTTCTCATTGGAAAACTCCCGGCGGCGCAGACCGATGGAGTTCACTCCCGCATAAGAAAGCGGCAGCCGTCCGGCTTTCACATAGGGAGGTACGTCTTTTCCTATCAGGGAACCGCCCTGTATCATCACATGTTTTCCGATGTGGACAAACTGATGTACGGCAGACATTCCGCCCAGGATAGCAAAATCATCGACAACGACTTCTCCGGCCAACTGGCAGGCATTCGTAATGATGCAGTTGTTGCCAATCAGACAGTCATGAGCGATATGCGAGTAAGCCATAATCAGACAGTTGTTGCCAATCTGGGTTACTCCTTTGGCAGCCGTACCCCGGTTCACGGTAGCACACTCCCTGATGGTCGTGTTATCCCCGATTTTTACAATGGATTTTTCACCTCTGAACTTCAAATCCTGAGGTACTGCTGAAATGACAGCTCCCGGAAATATCTTACAATTTTTTCCAATATGTGCACCCTCGAGAATCGTAACATTGGAACCGATGCGGGTCCCTTCTTCAATCACCACATTCTTATCAATTGTTACAAACGGCTCAATAACCACGTTATCAGCGATCTGAGCTTCCGGATGAACATAGGCTAACGGTTGTTTCATTCGTATATTATTTAGTGAGCAAGTTGGCTGGATCTCTATTTCCAGCCTGCAAATATAATATTAATTCTTGGTTTTTGCGACCTGTGCCATAAATTCTCCTTCACATACTAATTTCCCTCCCACAAAAGCATAGCCTTTCATTGTCACCACGCCGCGTTTGACCGGTGCCAGCGTAAGCAGTTTGAATACGAGGGTATCCCCGGGAACCACTTTTTTCCGGAATTTGATACCATCGATTTTCATGAAATAGGTGGAATAGTTTTCCGGGTCAGGCACTCCGCTCAACACCAGGATACCTCCGCATTGTGCCATGGCTTCCACGATAAGTACGCCCGGCATGACCGGCTCTTCCGGGAAATGGCCGACAAAATGGGGTTCGTTCATGGTCACGTTCTTACAACCGATGACCATGTTTTCCGTAACCTTAAATATTTTATCCACCAGCAAGAAGGGAGGACGATGGGGCAATAAGCTGCGGATTTTATTAATATCCATCAGAGGTTCCCCCAAAACATCTATATCATCGGGATAGGCATCGTCTTTTTCCGCCGCCAGGATGGCTTTATACATTTTCTGTGCCAGGGCTGCATTGGCTTTATGTCCCGGCCGTTCTGCAATCACCCGGCCTTTGATAAAGCGGCCGCAAAGAGCCAGGTCACCGATCACATCCAACAATTTGTGGCGTGCCGGTTCGTTGTCGAAGTAAAGTTCCAGGTTGTTCAGGATGCCTTCTTTCACTTCCACATTTTCGCAATTAAACAGTTTGGACAGGCGGCTGACCTCCTCTACCGAAGTTTTCCGGTCCGCAATGACAATGGCATTCTGCAAATCTCCGCCTTTGATCAGATTCTGGGCAAACAAGGCTTCCACTTCCCTCAAAAAGACGAATGTACGGCAGGGCGCTATCTCTTTGGCAAAATCCGTGCCGGCCAAAGAATAGGTAGCGTACTGCATGGAGAGGTAAGGGGAATCATAGGCCACCACCAAATTGACGTTATAGTCCTCATCCGGCAGTAAAGTCAGTCTTGTCTGCGTCTCTTCGCACACATACTCCATTTTTTCCTTGACCTGGAAATAGCGGCGCTCGCTTTCCTGTTCCACCAGTCCGGTCTTCTCAATAGCTTCTACATAATATCGGGCACTTCCGTCCAGTATCGGAAATTCTTCCCCGTTGATTTCAATCAGGCAATTGTCCACCCCACATCCGTATAAAGCGGCCATGGCATGTTCCATGGTAAAAATTTTCACTCCGTCTTTCTCCAGACAACTGGCTCTGTCGGCAAATTTCACATAAGCTGCCAAAGCGGGCACCACCGGTTTGTCTTCCAAATCGGTTCTCACAATACGGTATCCGGTATTTTCGGGAGCCGGTTTAAATACGGCACAAACTTCCTTACCAGTATGCAATCCCTTGCCTTGAAGAGAAAATTCTCCTTTTAACGTGTTTTGTTTCACTGACATTATGTTTTTACTTTAATGTTTGAATATCTTTTTTTAAATCCCGGATTTGCCCATATAATTCAGGCAGTTTGCGGAACAGTACATAGGCTTTTTTATACTGGGCGACATCAAAAGCCGGAGCCCCCATAAATATTTTCCCCGCTTCTATATCTCCCATCACACCGCTCTGGGCTGCCAGATGCACGCCGTCACCGATAGAGATATGCCCGGCGATACCGACTTGTCCGCCAAACATACAGTTCGCACCGACTTTCGCGGTTCCTGCCACTCCGCACTGAGCAGCCATCACCGTATTCTCACCCACTACCACATTGTGGGCTATCTGTATCAGATTATCGAGTTTCACCCCTTTCCCTATCCGCGTCGCCCCCATGGTAGCCCGGTCGATACAGCTATTGGCACCTATTTCCACATTGTCTTCAATGATCACATTCCCGATCTGTGCCACTTTGTTGTATCCGTCTGTTGAAGGAGCAAATCCGAAGCCGTCGGCTCCGATCACCGTGCCCGCATGAATCGTACACGAGTTTCCGATCTCACAACCGTAATAAATTTTTACGCCGGCATATACCGTCGTATTATCGCCGATTTTCACCCCGTCTCCGATATAGGCCTGCGGATAAATCCGGACGTTCTTACCGAGTTTCGCCCCTTTTCCTATGTAGGCAAAAGCTCCGATATAATGTCCTTCTCCTATTTCCGCCGTCTCATGGATGAAAGCAGGCTGCTCGATACCGGACGGTTGTGGCCGCATATTTTCATACATTTTCAATAACACGGCAATGGCTTCGTATGCGGAAGGCACCCTTATCAACGTGCACGACAAGGGAGCGGAAGGCTGAAAATCCGCATTGACCAACACGATGGAAGCCTCCGTCGTATAAATATAATGCTCATATTTAGGGTTAGCCAGGAAAGCCAGGGTATGAGGTTTTCCCTCTTCTATTTTCGAAACATTGTTTACCGTAACATTTTCGTCACCTTCCACCACACCACGCAGTAAGGACGCAATGTCTTTCGCTTTAAACTCCATACAAATAAATTTTCCGCAAACTTACTAATTTTATTTATAAAAACTCCCCCGTTCCCGTTTTTCATGTTAAATATGGCTGATTTCCTTTATTTTTCTGTCCCGGAGTTTGCTAATTCAATATTTTACACTACATTTGCACCGAATCAGGAAATAAAATCGAAGAGGGGACTGCCAGTCCCCTTTTCTGTTGCCTGTCGGCAGACAAATCCGGTGTAAAAAACAACAGCATGAAAACAGCAGAAGAAATCAAAACAATCGTCCGTACCCTATTGGAAAACAGCGACCTGTTTTTAGTCAACGCGACAGTGTCCGGAGAGAACAAGATAGAGGTTTTGATCGATTCTCCCGCAGGCGTAAACATTACGACCTGTATGGAAATCAGCCGGCAGTTGGAAGAGCAACTGGACCGCAATACGGAAGATTTTGAATTAACGGTGGCCAGTGCCGGTATCGGCTATCCCTTCCTTGTAGAGGGACAATATAGGAAGAACATCGGGAATGCCGTTGAAGTCCGACTGAAAGAGCAGGGTTCTCTGAGCGGGATTTTGAAAGCCTTCAACGGAGACCACATTCTCTTGGAGTGTGAGGAAAAAAAGACCGTAGAGGGGAAAAAGAAAAAAGAGGTGGTAAAAACGGAAAAAACCGTTTACCTGTCCGACATCAAACAGATAAAAGACATTGTAACATTTTAAAAGTGAAATAATAATCAATAACAATAACAACTGAAAAGTTAAAATGGAAAATATTAACTTAGTAGAATCATTTGCTGAATTTAAAGAATTCAAAAATATTGACAGAGCGACGTTAATGAGCGTATTGGAAGATATTTTCAGAAATATGCTGTTGAAAAAATACGGTACGGACGAAAACTTTGACATCATCATCAACATCGACAAGGGTGACCTCGAAATCTGGCGGAACCGGACTGTCGTGGAAGATGACCAGCTGGAAGACCCGAACACCCAGATCACTCTGAGTGAAGCCCAGAAAATCGACAGCGATTACGAAGTGGGGGAAGAAGTAGCGGATGAAGTGAAATTAAAGGATTTCGGACGCCGTTCCGTTTTAGCTTTACGCCAGAACCTTTCTTCCCGGATTCTGGAGTTGGAAAAAGACAACATCTATAACAAATACAAAGACCGCATCGGTCAGATCATCCTGGGAGAGGTTTACCAGATCTGGAAAAAAGAGATGCTGATTCTGGATGATGAAGGCAACGAGCTGATTTTGCCCAAACAGGAGCAGATTCCCAGTGATTTTTTCAAAAAAGGAGATACGATAAAAGCTGTCGTTATCCGGGTGGAAATGAAAAATTCCAATCCGTACATCATTTTGTCCCGTACGTCACCGGTATTCCTGGAAAGACTTTTTGAAAACGAAGTTCCGGAAATCTTCGACGGACTGATTACGATCAAGCACGTGGTTCGTGCCCCGGGCGAAAGAGCCAAAGTAGCGGTGGAATCCTATGACGACCGTATCGACCCGGTAGGAGCATGCGTGGGCATGAAGGGTTCGCGTATCCACGGTATTGTAAGGGAGTTGCGGAATGAAAACATTGATGTTATCAACTACACGAACAATTTGCAGTTATACATCACGCGGGCCCTGAATCCGGCAAAAATCAAGAACATTGAAATTGACGAGGCCAATAAGAAAGCCAATGTATATCTGAATCCGGAAGAAGTATCGCTGGCGATCGGTAAAGGCGGATTGAACATCAAGCTGGCCAGCCAGTTGACGGGATATGACATTGATGTTTACCGCGAATTCAATGAAGCCCAGGAAGAGGAAGATGTGAACCTGGACGAATTCAAGGATGAAATTGAACCCTGGATTATCGACGAACTGAAGCGCGTAGGTTGTGACACGGCGAAAAATGTGCTGGAACTGGATGAATCCGAACTGGAAAAGCGCACCGACCTGGAAATTGAAACCATCCGCGAAGTTCTGAGTATACTAAAAGCTGAATTCGAGTAATCTGCTTTTAAAACTTAACGCTTGAAAATTTTAAAATCTCAATATGGCAGTAAGATTAAATAAAGTAGCCCGAGAATTTAATGTGGGACTCTCCACAATCGTAGAATTTTTGCATGCTAAAGGGATACAAGTATCCTCTGATCCAAATGCAAAACTTTCCGATGAAGATTATGCCCTGGTGGCCAAAGAATTTTCATCGGACAGCGAGGTGAAAAAAGAATCTTCTATGGTGGACCTGAAAAACAGCCGCAAGAAGAAAGAAACCGTCACCATTGACAATAAGGGCAACATTAAAGAAATAAACGAAGAGGAGCAGTTTATTTCCATTAAAGATGAAGTGAAACTGGAAAATAAGATCAAAGTAGTGGATCGCATTGATCTGAATCCGGCACAAAAGCCCGTCAAAGAAGAAGTAAAAGAAAAAAATGCCACAGAAACAGAGGAAGTTACGGCCAGAGAAGAAGCCGCCGGGAAGCAGGAAAAACCTGTTCGCGAAACGGATGCGACTGTAAATACCCCCCATATTTCTGAGGAAGAAGAACCTTTTAAAATAAAACAGCCGGCTGTTAAAGACGTGAAAGTTGTCGGAACCATTGACCTGGATTCCATCAACCAGCGCACCCGCCCTCCGAAGAAGAGCAAACTGGAAAAAGAACGGGACCGCAAGGATTTGAAAAAGGCAACCACTCCGGGCAAACCTACCGGCAATACGGAAGGAAGTGGGGAGTTCTTGTCGGAAGAAGATTCCGAAACCCGGAAGAAAAGGAAGAGGATTCACCGCGATGAACCTGTAAACCTCCAGGAGTCCGACCGTTTCGGCAGCCGGAATGAAGACAATAAAAAGAAGCTGAAAAAGCTGAAAAAGAAAAAACAGGAAAAAACGGAAATCACGGACGAGGACGTAGACCGTCAGATCAAAGACACCTTTGCCCGTTTGGGAAGCAAAGGGAAATCGTCTACATCCAAACACCGCCGTGACAAGCGTGATGCCGCCCAGCAAAAAATGCAGGCGGAACTGGAGCAGGAAGAGAAAGAAAAGAGCATTCTGAAATTAACCGAATTTGTTACCGTAGCGGAGTTAGCCACCATGATGGGTATTTCCGTGACGGAAGTTATTTCGGCCTGTATGTCGCTGGGACTGTTTGTGTCCATCAACCAACGTCTCGATGCCGAGACAATCAACCTTGTAGCAGATGAATTCGGATTCTCCGTAGAATTTGTAAGTGTTGAAATCCAGGAGGCCATCGAAGAAGACTCGGAAGACACGGAAGAAAACATGCTTCCCCGTCCTCCTATCGTCACGGTCATGGGACACGTAGACCACGGTAAGACCTCGTTGTTGGACTACATCCGGAAAACCAATGTCATTGCCGGAGAAGCCGGAGGTATTACCCAGCATATCGGTGCATACAACGTAAAATTAGCCGATGGCCGTGCCGTTACCTTTTTGGATACTCCCGGACACGAAGCGTTTACTGCCATGCGTGCCCGCGGTGCTCAGGTAACCGACATCGCCATCATCATTATCGCAGCCGATGACAGCGTCATGCCTCAAACCATCGAGGCCATCAACCACGCCAGCGCTGCGGGGGTACCGATGGTTTTCGCCATTAACAAAGTGGATAAACCGGGAGCCAATCCCGACAAAATCCGGGAAGAACTGGCGAACATGAACTACCTGGTGGAAGAATGGGGCGGTAAGTACCAGTGCCAGGAAATATCAGCCAAAAAGGGCTTGAACATCGAAGAACTATTGGAAAAAGTATTGCTCGAAGCCGAGTTACTTGACCTGAAAGCCAACCCGAACAAGAAAGCCACGGGTTCCATTATCGAATCTTCACTGGACAAAGGCCGGGGGTATGTAGCTACGGTACTGGTTCAAGCCGGAACATTGAAAGTCGGAGATGTGGTGCTCGCCGGGCAGTATTTCGGTCATGTGAAAGCCATGTTCAACGAACGGGGCGGCAAACTGGAGAAAGCCGGTCCTTCCGAACCGGCATTGATTTTAGGTTTGAACGGCGCTCCACAGGCCGGAGACAGATTCAACGTGCTCGGCAACGAAAAAGAGGCCCGCTTGCTGGCTAACAAACGCGAACAATTGCAGCGTGAACAAGGGTTGCGTACTCAGAAACACATCACGCTGGACGAAATCGGTCGCCGTATTGCTATCGGCACTTTCCAGGAACTCAACATCATTGTCAAAGGAGACGTGGACGGTTCCATTGAAGCGCTCTCCGATTCCTTGCTGAAACTCTCTACCGATGAAATCCAGGTTAATGTGATTCATAAGGCCGTAGGACAGATTTCAGAGGGGGATGTTATGCTGGCTGCCGCTTCAAATGCCATCATTGTCGGATTCCAGGTACGTCCTTCCATGAGTGCCCGTAAATTGGCTGAAAAGGAACAGATAGACATCCGCCTATACTCCATCATTTATACGGCCATCGAAGAAATCAAGGCCGCAATGGAGGGGATGTTGTCTCCGGAAATCAAAGAAGAGATTATCGGTACTGTGGAAGTGCTCGAAACGTTCAAGATTTCCAAAGTCGGTACGATTGCCGGATGTATCGTACGGGACGGAAAAATCACCCGTTCCGCCAAGATTCGTATCATCCGGGAGGGTATTGTGGTCTACACCGGCGCTTTAGGTTCCCTCAAACGCTTCAAAGACGATGTGAAAGAGGTGACCAAAGGCTTCGAATGCGGTCTGAATATCGAAAATTACAACGACATCCGGATCGGTGACATGGTCGAAGGCTATGAAGAAGTAGAAGTGAAAAAGACGTTATAAAGCCGGAAACGGCTTTGCATGTAAATCCCCGGAAGGTTTATTTAACCTCCGGGGATTTTTTCGTTTTGAATATTCCAAATAAAAGCCTAACTTCGTGACTTGATTTAGAAAACCTGAAAAAACAGATTATTATGAAATTAGCAGTCATCGCACACGACGGGAAGAAGGCAGAAATGGTGGCTTTTCTGAATCGTCACATGGATTTTTTCAAATCCGTAGGGGTCGACATTGTGGCCACGGGTACAACCGGTAAACACGCTCAGGAAGCCGGGCTGGAAGTTGAACGGTTATTATCCGGACCGCTGGGCGGAGATGCCCAGATTGCCGCACAAGTTGCCGAGCACAAAATCCAGATGGTGATTTTCTTCCGCGATCCGCTGGGGAAACACCCCCACGAACCGGATGTACAGATGCTGATGCGGGTATGTGACGTACACAATGTGCCCATCGCAACCAACCCGGCATCGGCAGAAATGATGGTGCGCGGATTTGTGGACACTCACAAGTGTTAATCCAAATTAACCCTAACATCCTGTAACACGACCATGGGGAAAAAAATAACGGTTATATTGCCTTTATACCTTGCAAGTCTCATCTTGCTGGCATTTTCCGTATTTCCCCACCATCATCATAATTCGTTCATCTGCTTTAACACAATCCATCATTTTTCAGCAGAGGATCCGCAACACCATCCGCATCCGGAAATCCCCGAGAAAGGATGTCATATCCAATATCTATTTCAAGCAGATAACATCAAAACCTTTTCCCGGTCTCTATTAGAAGGGAACACAACATTTCATTTCACTTTCTCTTTCATACCGGCAGAACCATTATCCATTCCACTCCCCATTGCAGCTTTGGGGCTTTTCCAACGAAACGATAATGAACCGTTGCCACAACTTTTATTTTCTTCTCATAAGTTTACCCGCGGACCGCCCCAATTGGGCTGATCTCCGTCTATTTTTTCATTACCAATCCCGCACAAGATCCGGCAAAGATGACCTGACTGTCGGGAGCGAATCATTATAAAAATTAACAGGGTAAAAACATGAGAACACTTATAGTATTACCGATTCTTATTCTTGCATTGGGGGTATGGGGTTGCAAACACAAACATCACGACGCCCATACAGGCCATCAACACGAAAGCAGCGAACAACATGCTGCGCACAAACATGAACATGAAGAAGGACATGTGCACGGGGCTGAACCCCATTCTCATTCAGAGGACGAACACACGGCCTCCCCTTCCCCGCATACGGATGAAATCATTTTTACAAAAGCCCAGGCTGAAAAAACAGATTTCAAGGTAGAAGAAGTGCAGCCGAAAACTTTCCAACAGGTCATCAAGACCACCGGTCAGGTTTTGCCTGCTCCCGGAGATGAAGCCGTTATCGTGGCAACAAGCAACGGCGTCGTGTCTTTCAATAACAAACGACTTTCGGAAGGTGCCGCCGTCCACAAAGGCGAAACGGTCTTTACCATCATGTCCAAAAATATTGCCGAGGGCGACCATTATTCCAAAATAAAAGCCGGATATGAACGTGCCCGGGCGGAATACCAACGGGCGGAGTCTCTGGTTAAAGATAAGATTATATCCCAAAGGGAATACGAAGCTGTCAAATTGGAATACGAAAACGCTAAAATCGCTTTTGATGCCGTTTCCGGCAACCGGACAGCCAACGGTGTGGGCGTCACCTCCCCTTTGCAGGGATTTGTGAAAAACATACTCGTCAAAGAAGGAGAATACATCACCGTAGGGCAGCCGCTGGCAACGGTTTCCCAAAACAAACGCCTGGTGTTGCGTGCCGAAGTGTCTGAAAAATATTACCACACCCTGAAAAATATCAACAGCGCCAATTTTAAAACACCATACGACAACAAAGTGTACGTCCTTTCCGAATTGAACGGTCGCATTTTGTCTTTCGGTAAAGGTTCCAACAGCGGTTCTTTCTACATCCCCGTTTCCTTTGAATTTGACAACAAAGGGGAGGTTGTTCCCGGAGCTTTTGTTGAGGTATTCCTGCTGGCGGGTGCACAGGAAAACACCCTGACTCTGCCCGTCAGCGCACTGACCAATGAAATGGGTGTATTTTATGTGTATGTGCAATTGGATGAAGAGGGTTACCGCAAACAGGAAGTGACGGTCGGCGGCAACAACGGCAAGGAAGTACAAATCCTGAAAGGGCTGCATGCCGGCGAACGCGTTGTAACCCGGGGGGCCTATCAGGTAAAAATGGCTTCCGCTTCCGGAGCTATTCCCCACGGCCACAGCCACGAACATTAATAAGTCGAACAGATCACATTTTAGCTGCATGGCGGGAGCAATCAAACCGCTTTCAGCTAAAGATGTCCTATTAAATCCCTTATATATATGCTGAATAAAATCATACAATATTCATTACGCAACCGGCTGCTCGTCATGATTTCGGCAGTAACGCTGCTTATCTGGGGCTCCTATACCGCTTCCACGATGGAGGTGGATGTATTCCCCGACCTGAATGCTCCGACCGTCGTGGTCATGACGGAAGCCCAGGGCATGGCACCGGAAGAAGTGGAGCGTTTGGTAACTTTCCCGGTGGAAACGGCTGTCAACGGTGCCACAGACGTACGCCGCGTACGTTCTTCCTCCACGACCGGATTTTCGGTGGTGTGGGTGGAATTTGAATGGGGCACAAACATTTATACCGCCCGGCAAATCGTATCTGAGAAATTAGCCACATTAGGGGACGCCCTCCCCTCCACTGTCGGCCAGCCCACATTGGGTCCGCAGTCTTCCATTCTCGGCGAAATGATGATTATCGGTCTGACAGCCGATTCGACTTCCTTACAGGATTTACGCACCATCGCCGACTGGACCATCCGTCCCCGTCTGCTTTCTACGGGCGGAGTGGCACAGGTTGCCGTTATCGGCGGAGAAATAAAGGAATACCAGATTCTCCTTGACCCTGCCCGGATGAAACACTATAACATTACGTTGGATGAAATCCTTCCGGCAGTGGACAATATGAATCTCAATTCCACCGGAGGCATCCTCTACGAATACGGCAACGAATACATTGTGCAGGGAGTAATGGCTACCACCCAAACGGAAGAATTAGGAAAAGCCGTAGTCAAGACCGTCAACGATATTCCGGTCATGCTCTCCGATATTGCAGACATCCGAATCGGCAATAAGGCTCCCAAATTGGGGCTGGCTTCCGAGAAAACGAAACCGGCGGTATTGGTCACCGTCACCAAACAGCCTGCCACCAATACCCTCGAGTTAACGGACAAGCTGGACGCCTCCATACAGGACTTGCAAAAGACGCTCCCCGCAGATGTACGGATTTCGACCGATATTTTCCGCCAGTCCCGCTTTATCAACAGTTCTATCCACAATATACAGCAAGCACTGTTTGAAGGCGCGCTGTTTGTAATTGTCGTACTGTTCTTCTTTCTGATGAATTTCCGCACCACCGTCATTTCATTGGTAGCGCTTCCGCTCTCGTTGTTGGTAGCCATTCTGGTGATGCACGCCCTGGGGCTGACCATCAATACGATGAGTCTCGGAGGACTCGCCATTGCCATCGGTTCTTTGGTGGATGACGCCATTGTCGACGTAGAAAATGTTTACAAACGCCTGCGGGAAAACCGACTGCTTCCGGCAACAGAACGTCTTTCAACCCGGCAGGTTGTTTTCGAAGCCTCGAAGGAGGTCCGGATGCCGATACTCAATTCCACGTTGATTATCGTCGCCTGTTTTCTGCCCCTCTTTTTCCTTTCGGGCATGGAAGGGCGGATGCTGATTCCTTTAGGCATTGCCTTTATTGTCGCTCTTTTCGCCTCTACTGTCGTAGCGCTGACCCTGACGCCGGTGTTATGCAGTTATATGCTGACTACGGAAAAAGCGCTGAGAAAAAGTGAAAAAGAGCCTGTGGTGTCGCGCACATTAAAAAAATGGTACCGTCGTGCCCTGCACTGGGCTTTGAATCACAAAAAGGCGGTGATCGGTACTACCGGTGCTTTGCTGGTGGTGGCTCTGATTATCATGACCGGACTGGGACGAAGTTTCCTGCCCCCGTTCAACGAAGGCTCTCTGACAATAAACATCAGTACGATGCCCGGTATTTCACTGGAAGAGTCGGACAAAATGGGCAGAATGACAGAAGAGATTCTGATGGGCATCCCCGAAATACAGACAGTTGCCCGCAAAACGGGACGTGCCGAGTTGGACGAGCATGCCTTAGGGGTCAACGTGTCGGAGATTGAAGCCCCTTTCGAACTGGATAAGCGTTCACGGGAGGAGTTTTTAGAAGACGTGCGCCAGCAATTGGGCGAACTGAAAGGCGTGAATGTTGAAATCGGCCAGCCGATTTCCCACCGGATTGATGCCATGTTATCGGGCACGAAAGCCAACATCGCCATCAAGCTGTTTGGCAATGACCTCAATAAATTGTTCCAGCTCGGGACACAAATCAAATCCGCTATCGGAGAGATTGAAGGCATTGCCGACCTGAATGTGGAACAACAGATTGAACGCCCCCAGCTGCAAATCAAACCCAAACGGGACATGCTTGCCAAATACGGAATCACGTTGCCCGAATTTTCCGAATTTGTCAATGTGGCTCTGGCGGGAAAAGTCATTTCGCAGGTCAATGAAGGAGGAAAAGTGTTCGACCTCACAATCAAAGCCGATGACCAAAAAAGAGAGAACATGGAGGCTATCGGCGAGTTGATTATCGACGCCAACAACCGGAAAATCCCGCTTCATTATGTAGCCGAGATTCTGCCTTTGGCAGGTCCGAACACCATCAGCCGGGAGAACGTACAGCGTAAAATCGTGGTTTCCGCCAATGTGGCAGGCCGAGACCTGAAAGGTGTCGTCAAGGATATTCAAAAGGAAATCGAAGCCGAAATCAGTCTTCCCGAAGGGTACCATATCGAATACGGCGGACAGTTTGAAAGCGAGCAGGCGGCGTCCCGGGTGTTGTTCCTTACGTCACTGATTTCCATCCTTATCATTTTTCTGATTCTGTACCACGAGTTCCGAAGTCTCCCGTTAGCGAGCATCATTATGCTGAATCTGCCTTTGGCCATCATCGGCGGTATTATCAGCATCCGGCTCACCTCCGGGGTGATAAGTATTCCTGCGATTATCGGTTTTATCTCTCTGTTCGGTATCGCCACCCGGAATGGCATTTTGTTGGTTTCCCACTACAACCACCTGAGAGCCGGGGGGATGTCCTTGCGGGAAAGTATTATCCAAGGGTCTTCCGACCGTCTGAATCCGATTCTGATGACGGCCCTGACGTCAGCGCTGGCATTGATTCCTTTAGCTGTGGGCGGCGACCTGCCCGGCAATGAGATTCAAAGCCCGATGGCACAGGTGATACTGGGCGGGTTGCTCAGCTCTACCCTGCTCAACGGATTTGTCATTCCCGTCGTATACCTTTTACTGAACCGGAAAAGTCCGGACCTCCTCACTCACTCAGAAATACAAAATTCATGAAAAAATACATTTCTCTTTTTATACCTGCCCTGTTGCTCTATTCTGCCGCGCAAGCGCAGCAGGATATAAACAGTGTTCTGAAAAGCATTGAAAGCCGGAACAAGACGTTACAGGCAGAAAGCCGGCTGCACGAAACGCGGCAGCTTGAGGCACATACGGGAAATTACCTGGCCAATCCGACAGTAGAGCTCAACCAACTGTGGGCAGACCGGAGCGCCGGCGGCAATGTCAATGAGCTGGCAGTCGTCCAGGGATTCGATTTTCCTACGGTCTACACCAACAAGCATAAACTGGCAGACCTGAAAGCGACGACCTCCGGCTATCAGTATGCCGTGAGCCGTCAACAGATTTTACTATCCGCACAACAGCTCTGCCTGGAGGTCATTTATCTGCATAAGCAGAAAAAGTTAGCGGAAGAGAGAGCCGGGAATGCCCAGCATCTTTTTGAGCTGTATCAAAAACGGCTGGAACAAGGAGACGCCAACCAACTGGAGTTAAACAAAATCCAGCTGGAACGGCTGAATACGCGGAATGCCCTGCGGCTGAACCAGATTGCCATCGACGCAGCACTGGAACAATTACAGAATCTGAACGGCGGCGAAGCTGTCGGATTCCGTGCCGGAGAATATCCGGAGATGCCGGTATTACCCACCTATCCGCAACTGGAATCCGAATACTTAGCCAGCGACCCGGGTTTGAAAGATATGTCCGGCCAATCGGAAATCGCAGAGCGGGAAATCCGGCTGACCCGTGCCATGACCCTGCCCAAGTTTGACATCGGTTACCGGCGCAATGGCGGCAGCGGCGAAAGTATGAACGGCTTCAGAATCGGTATGTCCATCCCCCTGTGGGAAAACAAGAATACGGTCAAAAAAGCCAAAGCGCAGTTTGAATACACCACAGCCATGATGGAAGATAAACTGCAGTCGTTGAAATCCAATCTGAAACAACTCTACCAGCAAGTGCAAACCCTTTCGGAATCGCGCGAGGAGTACCGGAAAATTTTATCCGGCCAGCAGAGCATTGCATTGCTGAACAAAGCCCTGGACGCCGGACAGATTTCCATGATTGAGTATTTCACCGAGGTTACCACTTTCTATGAGAGCCGGCAGAATTACCTGGATGTCGAGCGCGACTATTTCAACGCCCTCGCCCAACTCTTTCAATACAAACTCTGAAACAAACGCCCGGAAGCAAGAACTTCCGGGCGTTTTCCTGCTTAGCTTTCCTTCCCTCACACCCCATCACGCTCTTATGCTTGCCTTCTATCCGATACTTTGGACAATGGTGGGAATAAATCGGATGCCAAGGAGGGCGGCAATACGAAATGGATTGATTTTTCGGGGAAGTTTTTGGATTTTTCGGGATTTTCGTTTTTCTTTGCAATATCAATTCAATCCATAAGAAAGATTGTTTGAATTATAGAGAGGAGTTGAGAGACGGGCTCTGTGAAACTCCGACAACCTCAGTCGTTGCTGAAAGGTGCCAAAACCCGTCCCGGTAACCGGGAATTATAATTTAAAACAAATGCAGATGAAAACAATCCACAATTTCGGTATGTATATGCGCAGCTTGCGCTGATTCTATTTTATTTACCCCCAAGCATAGGTACAGCCGTACCCTCATTCATGCAAGAGCGAAACGAAAGGGAGTTTTTGTATTCGCTCTATAAATAACCGCATTGTTATCCAGTAAAATTTCCATTATGGCCAAGTCATACGCAGAAATCAATGAAAAAATAAGAAAAGGAACTGCCGTAGTTTTAACGGCGGAAGAAGTGGCGGAATTGTCGCGGAGTGTTTCACCCCGAGAGATTGCAAAAAAGGTAGATGTCGTCACCACAGGGACGTTCGGAGCCATGTGTTCTTCAGGGGCATTTATCAATTTCGGACACGCCGAGCCTCCCATCCGTATGGAAAAAATAGAGTTGAACGGTGTACGGGTGAGCGGCGGCCTGGCTGCTGTTGATACCTATGTCGGTGCCACCGACTGCAATCCCGACCGTCCCGCTTACGGAGGCGCCCATATCATTGAAGACCTCATCAACGGGAAAGACATCACCCTGGAGGCTTGGGGTAAGGGCACGGACTGTTACCCCCGCAAACACATCAAAACGATAATCAATAAAGAGTCGGTCAATGAAGCCATCCTGTATAATCCGCGGAATGCCTACCAGAATTATAACGTAGCGACCAATACGACCGACCAGGTCAAATACACCTATATGGGTACGCTGCTCCCCCGGATGAGAAATGCTTCATACAGTACTGCCGGGGAGCTCTCTCCTTTGCTGAACGACCCGGAATGCCGCACCATCGGATTAGGCACCCGCATTTTTCTATGCGGCACGGAAGGGTATGTCACCTGGAACGGGACGCAGTTCCACTCTACCAGGGAGGTGAACGCTCACGGCATCCCGACCAGCAATGCCCGCACGATTGCCGTCATCGGCGACTTAAAAAATATGAGTACAGAATATCTGCGTGCCGCTTATTATGAAAAATACGGCGTCAGTATGTTTGTCGGCATCGGCATTCCGATTCCGGTATTGGATGAAGACATGGCACGACGGGTTTCCATCCGTAACGAGCAGATAGAAACAACAGTGGCAGACTACGGCAACGGTAACCAAGTTTTAGGCAAGACGAATTATGCCGCGCTGCAGTCGGGAGAAATAGAAATCGGAGGACGCAAGGTGAGAACAGCCCCCGTGGCCAGTTTAGCCCAAGCCCGAAAAATTGCCGGTACCCTAAAAAGTTGGATTCAAAAAGGAGAGTTCCTGCTGACGGAACCGGTTCGCCCCATGCCTACAGGTACCAGCCTGAAATCATTACAGGAAATCAAGAACGAAGAAAATCAATAAAACCATGATAAAGAAATTAGTGCTTTCGTTTCCGGTAGATGCCACCGACCGCTCCCTGACGTATGACCTGGTCAAACGGTATGACATCCGTATCAATATACTGAAGGCGGAAATCGAAGCCGGCAAATCCGGCAAACTATTAGTGGAGCTTGAAGCGGAAGAGGAACAGCTCGAAAAAGGGATTACCTATCTGGAGGAAAACAGCGTTACGGTGAGTCCGTTAGCCAGTAAAATTTCGTACGACAAAAGCCGTTGCATCAACTGCGGGAATTGTGCCTCCACCTGTTTTTCGCATGCCCTGACTATCGGAGCGCCGGACTGGGAATTACAATTTAATCCGGAAAAGTGTATTGTCTGCAAGCTCTGTCTGAAATCCTGCCCACTAAAACTTTTCCGGATAGAATTTACCGAAGGGATATAATGATGGAATACAAGTACAGAACTTACCGGGAGCATTTTAAAACGGGCAGATGGAAGAAGTTCACCCTGAAATACAAGGAAACCGACGTATGGATAGGTGTGGACAAGGCTTCTTATCGCCCGGATATGCCGGGATATTGCCAGGAGCTTATCTGTCGGCTCAGAACTTCTATGGAGAACTATATAGCAACCGACCCGCATTATCTGACGGCATTGGAACCTTATGACGCCGGGGAGTCGGCACCGGAAATACTGAAACAGATGTCTGCCGCTGCCCGCCGGACAGGAATAGGCCCGATGAGTGCTGTCGCAGGTGCCGTGGCTTTTTATATTGTTGAGGCTCTAAAGGAGAAATACCGGATACGGGAAGGGATTGTGGAAAACGGCGGAGACATCTATGCCGATATTCAGGAAGATATAGATGTTGCGGTGTTTGCCGGAACCTCTCCCCTGTCCGAAAAAGTCGGCCTGCACATTGACGCCGGGGAGGCTCCCTTAGGGATATGCACCTCTTCCGGAACCGTAGGCCCTTCGCTGAGTTTCGGAAAAGCGGATGCCGTCATGATTGTCTGCAAGGATGTTTTGCTTGCCGACAGTTATGCCACCCGTTTTGCCAACCTCATCCGGGAACCGAAGGACATTCCTCCCATACTGGAGGAAATCAGGACGAACCAAGACATCCTGTCCGCCATGGTTATCCAAGGTAATAAAATGGGTGTGGTGGGAAAATTTGAAATTAGACTTTTTAACTAAACACAAGCGGGTAGCGGATGTTGTTCCGGCTGCCCGGAGACAATTTACTTATGATTCAGAATCTTTTAAACGAAAAAATAGCCATCCTCGACGGAGCCATGGGCACAGCCATACAAACATACGGGCTGGACGAATCCCGGTTCAGAGGGAAGGAGTTTAAAGGCCATCCCGTCAACCTGAAAGGCAATAATGATATTCTGAACCTGACCGCTCCCGAAATTATCAGGGAGATTCACCAGGCTTATATCGATGCCGGTGCGGACATTATCGAAACCAATACATTTAACTCCAATGCCATTTCACAGGCAGAGTACCAATGCCGGGAGTTCGTATACAGATTGAACAAGGAAGGCGCACGCATCGCCAGGGCGGCTGCTTTGGAGTCTGAACGTAAGGTGTATGTCGCAGGAAGTATGGGTCCCACCTCCAAAACATTGTCCCTCTCTCCCGACATCAATCGTCCGGGATTCCGTCCGGTAGATTTCGACACATTGGCAGATACCTATTTCACCCAGGCAGAAGGACTGATTGACGGAGGAGCGGACTTGTTTATCGTTGAAACGGTTTTTGACGGTTTGAATGCCAAAGCGGCACTCTATGCCATAGAGCGCGCCCAGTGTGCCAAAGGGACACAATTGCCCGTAATGGTGTCCGCTACTATCAATGACAAAAGCGGACGTACCCTGACAGGTCAGTCTTTGGAAGCATTGTTTACGGCGCTTTCCCATTACCCGCTATTGAGTTTCGGTCTGAACTGCTCTTTCGGTGCTTCCGACTTACAACCTTTTATAGAAAGGCTGTCCCGTTTTTTACCCTGTTATTTAAGCATTTATCCCAATGCCGGATTGCCCAATGAGATGGGGGAATACGACGAAACGCCGGAATGGACTGCCGGTTGTCTGAAGAAAATGGCAGAAGAGGGTTTGCTCAACATCGCAGGCGGATGTTGCGGAACCACCCCGGCACACATACGCGCCATACGCAATGCCCTGGCTTCCTGTCCTCCCAGACAACGGCAAACACAAAACTCTCCGCTGGTCGTCAGCGGTCTGGATGCTGTGGTTATCGACAAAGCACAAAATAATTTTATCCACATCGGAGAGCGGACGAACGTGGCAGGCTCGGCTAAGTTTGCCAAACTGATTCATGCCAAGGCCTATGAAGAAGCCTCCGCCATTGCCCGGAAACAGATAGAAAACGGCGCTTCGGTCATTGACATCAACATGGACGATGCCATGCTCGACAGTGCCGCCGAAATGGCCACCTTTATCCGGATTATCAACAATGACCCGGACATCGCCAAAGCGGCACTGATGATTGATTCTTCGGACTGGAACACCTTGCTGGCAGGACTGAAAAACGCCCAGGGAAAATGTATCGTCAATTCCATCAGCCTGAAAGAGGGTGAAGATGAATTTTTAAGAAAAGCGGAAGAAATACACCGTCTGGGCGCCGCAGTAGTGGTTATGGCTTTTGACGAGCAGGGGCAGGCCGTCAATTACGAGCGCAAAATCAGTATCTGTGAACGTGCTTACCGGCTGCTGACCGAAAAAGCGGGTTTCCCTCCCCGGGATATTATTTTCGATGTCAATGTACTCGCCATCGGTACGGGCATGGAGGAACACAACAATTATGCCGTCGATTTCATCCGTGCCGTGGAGTGGATAAAAACTCATTTACCGGGTTGCCGTACATCGGGAGGAGTTTCGAATCTCTCTTTCTCTTTCCGTGGAAACAATACCGTGCGGGAAGCCATGCATTCGGTATTTCTTTACCACGCCATCGGCGCAGGTCTGGACATGGCAATTGTCAATCCCGCCATGCTGCAAGTGTATGATGACATTGAACCGACGCTCCTTCATGCCGTCGAAGAGGTTGTCCTCAACAAACATCCGCAAGCCACCGAGCAACTGATTGAATTGGCTGAAAAAATCAAACATATTTCTACCGGTACACAGAGCGTCAAAAACGAGACGTGGCGCACCCTCCCCCTGGAAGAACGGCTGGCCCATGCTTTAATCAAAGGCATTACGGAGTATCTGCCGGAAGACATCGGTGAAGCCCTGCATGCCTACGTTACTCCCGTTGAGATTATTGAAGGCCCGCTGATGAAGGGGATGGAGCGGGTTGGAAATCTGTTTGGCGAAGGAAAAATGTTTCTTCCGCAGGTAGTCAAATCCGCCAAGGTCATGAAAGAAGCCGTAAGTCTGCTCCAGCCGGAAATCGAAAAACACAATCTGCAAGGCGGAGGCTCTTCCCGCCGGCCTAAAATTGTCATGGCCACAGCAAAAGGCGATGTACACGACATCGGTAAAAATATCGTCCACATCGTCCTGAGCTGCAACAATTTCGACGTCATTGACCTCGGTGTGATGGTGGACAACCATGACATAGCAGAAGCCGCCCTTCGTCACGAGGCCGATGTGATTGGCGTGAGCGGACTGATTACCCCTTCCCTTGCCGAAATGGAGGCCTTGTGTGAGTTGTTGCAGAAAAAAGGGATGAATGTTCCCCTTATTGTAGGAGGAGCCACCACCTCCGCCGTCCATACCGCCGTTAAACTTGCACCCAAGTACCACGGCGGAGTGCTTCACGGAGGTGATGCCTCACAAACAGTCAGCCGGATAAAGCATTTTTTACAAAACCCTGCGCTTTTCCTGTCCCGCCTCAGCGAAGAACAGGAGCAAATCAGAGATTTGTACTACCATTCCCGGCAGTCGCCCGTTTCGCTTCGGGAAGCCCAAGCAAAAGCCCCGGTTTTCAGCCCGGAAAGTTATGCTCTCCCCGACTCCTTCGGCAAAGAGCCGCTGGCCGTCAACAATATAGATCTCAGGGAACTGACCGGTCACATCGACTGGACACCCTTTTTCCATTTCTGGGGATTCAAGGGTAAATTCCCCGAAATTATCGAAAGTAATGAGGAAGCCCGAAAAACTTACCAAGCCGCACTGGATATGCTGGAACAGGTGGTTGCCGGAAATGAGTTGGAAGCCTCTTTAGTGGTCAGATTTTATCCCGCCTGTTCGGAAGGGGATGATATTCTTTTAAACGACACTCATCGCCTGTGCATGCTGAGGCAGCAAACAGCCCGGGAACACTGTTTGTGTCTGTCGGACTATATCAAACCCCGGACACAAGGCCATAGTACGATAGGACTATTCTGTCTTAAAGTGGCGGACAAACAACCGGGATGTGACTGCCATAATTTCGGGCATTTACTCCGGGAAAGCCTCTGTGCCCGCCTCACCGAAGCCCTGGCGGAATGGATGCAGAAACAGATCAGCAACAGCCTGCATGTGATTCGTCCGGCATTCGGCTACCCGGCTTGCCCTGACCATTCCTTGAAAAAAGAGGTGTTCCGCTTACTGGAAGCAGAGAAACAAATCGGTGTGTCGCTAACGTCTTCTTATGCGATTCAACCGACCACCAGCCTCTGCGGCATGCTCATTGCCCACCCGGAAGCCCGTTATTTCAGTATCGGAAGAATAGGAAAAGATCAATTAGCATCCTATTGCCGGAAAAGAAATATTTCAGAAACAGAAGGCATCCGCCTGTTAGGTTCATTCATTCAATAAGCATTTCAGCCACCCCGACTATGAAAATAATAGATATACTCAACAGCAAAACCCGGCCTTTTCCCTCGTTCGAACTGGTTCCTCCGTTGAAGGGAAGCGACATCAACAAACTTTACAAATCCATTGAGCCGCTGATGGAGTTTAAGCCGCCCTTTCTCAATATCACGTACCACCGGGATGAAGTGGAATTCCGGCAGAAGGGAGACGGCACTTTTGAAAAAGTAACGGTAAACAAACGCCCCGGCTCTGTGGCCATCGCCGCCGCCATCATGAAACGCTTTCAGGTGGAGGTCGTTCCTCACCTGATATGCGGAGGTGCCAGCAAATACAAGCTGGAAAACGACCTGATTGACCTCAACTTCCTGGATATCCAGAATGTGGTTGCCCTGCGCGGGGATGCCATTCCGGGACAAAAATATTTCAGTCCCGAACCCGACGGGCACAAATACAGCTGCCAGTTGGTCGAACAAATCCACAACATGAACCGGGGGAAATATTTGGATGAAACCCTCACCGACGCTATTGCAACAAATTTCTGCATCGGCGTGGCAGGCTATCCGGAAAAACATTACGAAGCCCCGAATCCGGAAATGGATATTGCCCACCTGAAAAAGAAAGTGGAGGCAGGAGCCGACTATATTGTCACGCAAATGTTTTTCGATAACCAACGCTTTTTCCGTTTTGTGGAAAAGTGCCGCGAGGCAGGAATCACCGTCCCGATTATTCCCGGATTGAAACCCATTTCCACCCAAACGCATATTGAACTGCTGCCCCGCGCTTTCAGCATCGACTTGCCGGAAGAGCTGATGAAAGAAGTGCGCAAATGCAAAAACAACGAGGCCATTTATCAGGCGGGGATAGAATGGTGTACGATGCAAAGCAAAGAGTTGCTCGCCCAAGGAGCCTCGGCCATCCATTATTACACGATGGGAAAAGCGGACAATATACGCAAAATCCTCACTGCGGTATTTTAGACACCGGGATTTATTATAACGAAATTTGTTTATACTTTTGAGCATCTTTAAAGCGAATGCATGAAAACCGGTCTATTGTTTTTATTTCTATCCGTATGGGGTTTGTCCTTATGTGAAGCGCAATCCCGGAAAAGTATCGATACCAGCACGGACATCCTGGCCCTGTTAAATCCGATAGCCGGTTTTACGGGAAGCCTGATCATCAAGGATTATAAGGGGACGAAACAAGTTGTCCTGGGCGGTTTGACCAATCTGGCAGCCAACTACATCCTGGAATACAGCATACGCAAAAAACGTCCCGACGGGAGCGGCAACCACGCTTTTCCCTCCACCCACACATCGGTGTCTTTCCAGGGTGCCGCCTTTCTGCAAAGACGCTATGGCTGGAAATTCGGCGCCCCGGCTTATGCAGTTTCCGCTTACGTGGGATGGGGACGGATCTATGCCAAAAAACACGACATTTGGGATGTGCTCGCCGGAGCTGCTTTAGGAGCCGGAAGTGCTTATATCTATACCCGTCCGTTTGCACGTAAACATGAACTCACGCTGGCTCCGGCAGTAATGGGTTCAGGGTGTCCCGGCATTTATGCTTCCATCCGTTTCTGATGTTGCCCGCGATTTAATTCCATCATGATAAAGAAAGGGAAAAAAGCGTTGTTCGTACTATTCTGCTTGTGCCTCATGGCAAGTTGGTGGTTTATGTTACCCACTCCGCTCTTCCGCACACCTTATTCAACGGTTTTGACAGACCGGGATGGACAGATTATAGGCATGTCCGTAGCCAACGACCAGCAGTTCCGTTTTCCGGGTACCCCCTTCCTGTCCCCCAAATACATTGTTTCACTGATTACTTTTGAGGACAAACGGTTCTTTTCCCACCGGGGCGTAGACCTCACGGCTTTACTCCGGGCATGCCGTCAGAACCTCACGTCCGGCAAGATTGTCAGCGGCGGCAGTACACTCAGCATGCAGGTAGTACGGATTGCCAGGGGAAATCCGCCGCGTACCTATATGGAAAAATTCAAGGAGTTGTTTCTCGCCTGGCGGCTGGAGCAGCAATATACCAAATATGAAATTCTGCAAATGTATGCCATGCATGCTCCTTTCGGCGGAAATATCGTAGGCATGCAGGCGGCTTCCGAAAAATATTTCCATCGTTCCCCGGAACAGCTAAGTTGGGCGGAAGCTGCTTTTCTGGCAATACTTCCCAATGCCCCGGCACTGAAAAACCGTCAAATGCTGAAAGAAAAACGGGACGGGCTATTGAAAAAATTACATAAAAAAAAATGGCTGAATGACGAGGACTACCTGCTGGCAGTGGCGGAACCCCTACCGGAAAAGGTTGCCTCCACGGAAAGCATTGCTCCACACCTCATGACCGAAGCCGTACTGGCTCAAACCGGTAAAACCGGACATTCCACCATCGACAGGCATTTGCAGAAACAGGTAAACGAAATCGTCGCCCGCCACAGCCGGTTGCTCAGCCAGAACCACATCTACAATCTGGCAGTCCTTGTTGCCCATGTCCCCTCAGGCGAAGTGCGGGCGTATGTGGCAAACAGCCCCGCACAGGCCGGAAGCCGCGGGAATGAGGTGAATGTCATCAAATCGGTGCGCAGCTCCGGCAGTATCCTCAAACCGACGTTGTATGCCCTTATGCAACAGGAAGGTTATATCCTGCCGTCTACCCTGATTCCGGACATTCCTTCCCGTTTCGGACAATATGCACCGTCCAATTTCAACAAGACGTTTCAAGGCGCCGCTCCGGCTGACCGGGCTTTGGCTCTTTCGTTAAATATACCTTTTGTCCGCATGCTGAAAGATTACGGCTTCGGCAGGTTCCGGGATGATTTGAAACGCCTGGGCATTCACTCACTAAACCGTTCGGCAGAGGATTACGGACTAAGCCTGATTTTAGGAGGAGCCGAAACTTCCCTGTGGGATTTATGCAATATGTACGGAGGGATGGCATCCGTCCTCCGCCATTATAACGAGCATGACGGGCAATATTTTGCAGGAGAATATGAACGGCTGAGATTTTGGAAAAAGCAACAGGAACAACGAAGCCCGGTCATCCGTCCGGAAGAAGCTCCGCTGAGTGCAGCCTCCATCTGGCTTACCTTCAAAGCCCTGCAAACCGTGGAACGCCCGGAGCTGGAATCAGGCTGGAAAAACTTTGCCGCCTCCATGAATCTGTCCTGGAAGACGGGAACAAGTTTCGGGTTCCGTGACGCCTGGGCTATCGGGGTGAATGCAGACTGGGTAGTCGGAGTATGGGCTGGAAACGCCGACGGAGAAGGCAGACCGGGATTGGTCGGCGTACGTGCCGCCGCGCCTGTATTATTTGAAGTAGCCGGATTATTACCCGTTACGGGCAGATTTTATGAACCAGCCGATGAACTGACAGAAGCAGTTGTTTGCCGGAAAAGCGGATACCGCGCCTCGTCACTCTGTGAAACCACGGATACCATCCAAATCTGCCGCAACGGAAAACGCACAGAACTCTGTCCGTTTCATCGGCTGATACACCTGGATTCTACAGAAAAATGGAGGGTAAACTCAATATGTGAACCCCCGTACAAAATGCATCCCCGCTCCTGGTTCGTACTTCCCCCTGTCCAGGAGTGGTACTACGCCCGCACTCATGCCGGTTACCACCGCCTTCCTCCCTACCGGAAAGACTGTGCCACTCCCGAAGATATGATGGATTTGATTTATCCTCCGAAAGGGGCACGTGTATTTATCCCCCGCGATTTCGGCGGGGAAAAAAGCCGGGTGGTATTTGAACTGGCACACCGGGCACCGGCAACAGAAGTGTATTGGCATATCGACAATCACTATGCCGGCATGACCCAACATGTCCACCAAATGGAACTCAACCTGACCGAAGGCAAGCACCTGCTGACTTTAGTCGACGCCCACGGCAACAGTCTGCAACGCACCTTTCATGTCGTCAGCAAAATCAAATAAAGGAATTCCCCGGTCCTCAAGAAAGCCTGCACATCTCACCACCAACCCATAAACAAAATGAAGTCAAAAACATTTTAAAGGTAAGTTAAAAGCAGATTAAATCTTTTTCCAATAGGATTTAACTTGGATTTAATATGGATTTAACCTGGATTTAACCCGTTTTTAATTATGAGACAGGCAACAGAAAATCATATCTTTTTTCATCGAATATTTTTTTCTTTTAAAATAAACATTACCTTTGTAGCCGCAATGCCACTTTAGCTCAGCTGGTAGAGCGACGCATTCGTAATGCGTAGGTCGCGAGTTCAAGTCTCGCAAGTGGCTCGCTTTCAAGAGGTCTTTTTCAGACCTCTTTTTTATTGAGGAACAAAAAGCGCTCTTTTCCCGGTCAGATGAAGCATATTTCAGCTTTTAGACGCAACTGAAGAAGGGATTTCCCCCATTACAGACACTATTTTCCCATTCCGGAACAGTCTGACAATACACTGGAAACAAATGAATTAGAATTTATTGAACGTTAAAATCCAAAAACTTTTCTCTTTTTTAACTTTTTTGCACGATTTTTGCATGATAAAACCGTGATGAAAAAACAGGTCTCCGAATGTTTGAAAACACGGCTGAAAGCCGGCGTTTTCTGAACGGCACAAAGACTGTATGTTATTATGTCTCAGAGAATCATATATGAATAGATGCATAAAATTTGACGGACTGTTTTTATTTTTCATATTTTTCCTGCTTTTTTTCAGCGGATGCGAAAAAAAGCACATTGAAAATAAAACGGAAAAAGAAATAAACTTCAATCTGAATTTGGCGACCAGTTCCGATTTTCACATCATTACCCGTACCCAATCGCCGGATTCGCTTTTCCCCATACCGGAAACGGATGATTTTAAGATTCAGTTGTTAAACGCTTCGGGAAGCATTATCAAGGAATGGGCCACTTATTCCGAAATGCCGCATCCCGTAAAGTTGCAGGCAAATAATAAGATTCAAATCAAGGCTTCGCACGGCACCTTGGGAAGAAGTAATTTTGACGCTCCGTATTTCAGTGGTGATACCACTCTGTTTCTGCAAGGCGACCAGGAAACCGACATCACCCTCTCAGCCGGAATAGACAATGTATTAGCGTCAGTCCGCTACCGAGACAATTTTAAAAACTATTTCAAGGATTATTCCACCCAACTGATTACTTCCTCTGATACCATTGTTTTCGGCAAGGAGGAAAAACGTACGGCCTTTTTACCTACGGGGAAACTGGATGTGGTGTTGAATATGACTAAAAACGATTTAACCACCACTTCCCTCCGCGCGCTCTCTCTCACTAACACGAAAGCAGCAGAGTATTATCGTTTCAATGTCACACTCGGAGGAGAACAGGGGTATGAAAAGCTGTTCATCAGCTTTGACTCTTCGACTATCGAACAACCGATTGAAATCGCGTTGCCGCAAGACTGGCAAGCCCACAAAAAACCTTATCTTACGCCGGCTTTTGACACTGTTCCCATTCACGACTTTTTAGTAGGAGAAAGTTGTCCGAAAGGCACATTCCATACGTTGATTACCGCTATCGGAAAAATCGGTTCGTGCAGAATAAGAACCAATTCCGCCAGTTTAACCGCCGCAGGGTGGCCGGCAGATGTTGATTTGCTCAAGCTGACCAATGCCAACAGAAACCGCCTGCACCGCTTTGGACTGACGTGGTCGGAAGCAATGGAAAATGCCAATATGGCAGAACTCGATTTTTCCGGCATCGTAACGAATTTACCTGCCGGGAAGCACATCATTACCGTAGATGTCACAGACATTTCAGGACAACATTGTGTGCCCTTAAACCTTAAATTTCATATTACCCCTCCCCTCTTTGAGTTAGTTGCTCCCGACAAGCCGGCAATAGCCCGAAGTCTGGAATACCCTTTCAAAATCCGGATAAGCGGCGGTGCTCCTGAAAATATTATTATTGAATACCTGAACGAAAACCAGGCTTTCGGTGTGAAAGAATGGACTAAGTGTAATGTCAATTCATGGAATTGGAATCCGACAATGGATACCGTTTATGTGTACACCGGTGTAAACATCAATAAACCGACGATACAATTCCGGGCAAAATATGGTGACGAGACAACGAATGAAATCACTCTAAGTGCAGTAAACCCGACATTCCGACTTCAAAAGGACGGACCGGAATGGGCAAAACGTGCATCACTGAATATCGAACAAACCGACGGTACGCACGGATTGGCACAAAATACATTGACCGAACAATATGATGTACAGATTTCCACGGATAAAACAAATTGGACTCACGTTCTTACCGAAAGTATTCAATTTGATGAAATCAATAATTTGGTCAAATTTGAGGTCAAGCAATTGGAAAGTAATCATACTTATTATGTCCGGGTTGCTTTTGACGCCAAAGCAGATTTAGGTATTTGCTATTCAGACCCGATTGAAATAAAAACGGAAGAAATGAAAGACTTACCGCGTATAGAATTTTCTTCTACGCCTAAATCGATTAATAAAGGCGGTGGATATGGATATACCGCCGGAATAAACAGTAAAAAACAAGACACAGAAACAGTAGAGTATTATGAAGGCATGAATTCATGGTTTACAGTCAATACCAAAACAATGCCAACAGTAAATCAAGCCAAAACCGCAAACACCTGGTATATTGTTGCTTCAACTTTACCCTATACATACGGTGAACGCAAAGGTGCACTCTTACGCAATGTCGGCTGGGATAATAATGGAGACACTCCTGCTTCAAAATACGGAACATATGCTTGGGAAAAAACTGAATTATCAGACTTAGACCCACCAACAATAGGTCATCACTCTGCCGGAAAATTATTCTTGAGTTCCGGATATAACTATGACTTTAATACTAAAACTGAAAATTACAATGAAGGGTTAGAATTTACTTCACGTCCTTCCGTTCTAAGATTTTCATACACATATAAGGCTGTAAACAACGACCAGGCCTTTGTAAAAATAGAAGTTCTTGACGACAATAATATTATTATCGGCAAAGGAGAAGCACTCTTCGGAAACCAAGAATCACTCACCATGACATCTGTACCAATAAAATATACCAACACCCAGAAAAAGGCGGCCAAATTAAAAGTCATGTTTGCCTCTTCTTCAAAGTGTTCACATAGCCAAAGTAAGGAAGATTCAGACATTAAACCTTTTACCGAAAACAAAAGTGCTGACGCAGTTTGTACCGGCAGTGAATTTTTCATCGCCAGCCTTTCACTCAATTACGACTAATATTGTATAATTATTGAAAATACCATACCATGAAAAGATTTACGCATGTTTTTATCTTTTTAATTGCTTTGTTCACACTCCTTGCCTGCAAAAAAGAGCATGTCGGATATGATCCCCAGACGGAAAGCGGTTCACTACAGCTCAATAAAATAGGTATCAATGTCATTCTTTCTGAAACGACTCCCAGTTCAAGAGCAGCCATTGATACGAAAGATTTTATCGTTACTGTTTATGACAACAAAACCGGAGCTGTTGCTCAGGATGTAAATAAAGAAGATGCCATATATACATATGGAAATATGCCCGAAATTATTACGCTCTATACCGGAGAGTATTATATCGTTGCCTCTTCTCTGCAAGAAATGCCCGCTGCAGCTTGGGAAACACCCTATTACGAAGGGAGATCGGAAGTTTTTACTATAAAAAAATCAACGCTCACACCGTTGTCCGACATCAATTGCACACAAAAAAATGTAAGAATAACAGTATCCTATACAGAAAGATTGAAACAGGAACTGGCATCTTTTTATGCAGTAATAGCCCTGAGCAACAACGAAAATGCACACCTCGAATTTGATAAAGAAGCCAAACTTGCCGGTTACTTCAAACCCGGAAAGCTAATTGCCATATTAAACGGAGAGCGTAATGATGAGGAAAAGGAAGAGGTTTCGGTACAAGTTAATCTCGATTCCATCACTCCCGGACAACACCAAAATATTGAATTTGACGTTACTTTCAGTTCTATGAAATTAACCATCCATGTCAATACCGACCTTGATCTTATTGACAAGGATATTATTGTTCCTCCGGACGAGGATGAACCTATTGAAGATCCAGATACCATTCCGGTTGACCCAACGCCCGTTCCGCCCTCAGAGTCCATCACAATTATCGGCAGAGGTTTCAATATTGACAAAAATATAGAGTTTGCCGTGGGTGAAACCAAAGAGGTTGTTGTCGATATCACTGCTGCCAAACAGATATACAATTTATGGGTGGAAATCGATTCTCCGTTTTTAACGGAAGAAGAATTGGGCGGTTTAGGTATTCCTAAAAAATTCAATTTAGGCGATCTTACTCCGGCCCTGAAAACAGCTTTCGGTCCCGAAGGATTGGGATTAATCGACGGTGACGTGAGAGGGAAAGATGCCCTGGTATTCGATATTAGCCAATTTACCGCTTTGTTATTGCAAGCCGGTACCCATAAATTTATTATCACGGTAGAAGACTATGAAAATAACTTCCAGACAAAAACCTTGACTCTCGTTAATCATTAATAATTGATTTATGCTGAAAAATACCATAAGATTCCTGCTGTTTTTCTTTTCCTGCACCTTTCTCGGCTGTCAAGACGACAGAATCGAAGAAGAGGGTGACGGATTGCTGAATCTGCAAGTCAGTTTCAATACGAAAAGCAATCCGGAAATTAGTGTGAGAAGCGTGGAAAGAGATTACGCCGTAGTCATTAAAAATGCGGACGGACGGATAATGAGAAGATACCCCACCCGGGCGGATGTGCCGGAAGAAATTGCATTGGCTGCGGGAACCTATACAGCAGAAGTGACTTCGGGCGAGAATCCGGAAGCAGCATTTTCCAGTCCTTATTTCACCGGCAGCCATTCGCTGACCATCAAAGCCAACGAATCTTCTAAAACAGAGATCGAATGTACACTGGCAAATGCCAAAGTGTCCGTCAATTACTCTGACCGGCTCAAACAATATTTTTCTTCTTACAAAACTTCGGTCAGTGTACCCAAAGGATGTATTACTTTTACCGAAGACAATAAAGAAAGCGGATATTTCAAAGTGGCCAATGACAGCATAAGACTCTCCTGGGAATTAGCCGCCACCAATACTGCCGGTCAGGATTTCACTAAAAGCGGAGAATTTCAGGCTAAAAAGCGCCAGCATTATTCCCTGAATTTTGATATTGAAAACCACCAAGGTTCAGAAGAAGGAGGCCTGAAAGTCAACATCATTGCCAATGACGATGTCGTTCGCAAAGACACAACCATATCCCTCGTTTTACGTACCCTACCCGAAATTGCCGGAGACAATTTTGACATTACCGCTCCCGTTGCCTTACAATACAAAAAATACGAAGGCGCTGTGTACAAAGTCAATATCAAAGGAACGCCATCCATTGATTCCATTCTTTTTACTCACAACTGCGAACATTTACATACAAACCAAGTACCTTACAGCTTTAATTTATATAACATTACCCCTCCTGCACTGGAAACCATGAAAAATGCCGGCCTGATTTGGGAAACGAAATCCGACAGTACGGCAAGCATGGATTTTACCCCTATGTTAAATAAATTGGAAGTGGGCAGTTATGAATTTACCTTTCATGTTCACGACTCCAAAGGCAAAAACAATACAGGCACCTTTCAACTTTCGATTGTTGATGCAGATGTGTTGACGATGTCCGTTCCCAACGGCGTTTCCGGAGATATATGGGCTCGTCATGCACGTTTGGGCGGACAGTGGCTGACAGACGCCCAACCCGATGATCTTCAAATCCGTTACCGGGAAAAAGGAGCATCCGCATGGGCAGCTACCGTATCAGCTTCTGAAATCAACACCAATGACGCTCAGTTCTACGTATCCATTGATAACCTCGAACCTGAAACAATTTATGAATATCAGGCACTATCCAGTAAAAACGGAGTAACAGTACCTGCCAATATTCAAACTTTTACTACGGATATGGCCGCCCCCCTTCCTAACGGAAGTTTTGATGAATGGGACGGCACATACCCATGGGCCGCCGGCAGTGATGAAAAAGACAAATTCTGGGATACAGGAAATAAGGCGGCTGAAGTTGCCAAGTTAGTCCTTACGCAATCGTCCGACGTACTGCCCTCCGGTGTTTCCAATGGGAAATCAGCCTGGTTGAAATCCCAATATACCAAGGCTTTCGGTATTGCGGATGTATTTGCTGCCGGAAATATTTTTTCCGGACAATTCGGTAAAATCGAAGGGACAAGCGGCGCTTCCATGACTTTCGGACAGCCTTACACCTCCCGTCCCTCAAAATTAAAAGGCTATTATAAATACAATTCCAAAACGATTGACTGGGATAAAAAAGGCGGCTTGTCCGGCAAGGAAGACCGTTTCCATATTTATATCATCCTGGCGGATGAAGCGCATTATCTCAATACCACCAATCAATCCACCCTGTTTGATATGGACAAAATCAAACGCGGAGAAGATCCTCATGTCATTGCTTTTGCAGAACTGAGCAATGAAAAATTTGACGAAAACGGCAATGACATCACCCCGGCTGTCAAAATGAATGATTATGAAGCTTTTGAAATTACATTACAATATTATAAAGAAAATATCAGACCGACCCATATTATTGTAGCAGCAAGTTCCAGTAAATACGGTGATTTCTATACCGGAGGTATCGGTAGCGAACTCTACATAGACGAATTTGAACTGGTTTTTGAATAAAACCGCTTCCGAATAACAGAAAAGCATGCATCATTTACACCGCTTTATTTTATTATCCCTGCTCTGTCTGCCGTTTGGCTTATTTGCCCAACGGTTCGACAGAGGGATCACCCAAATTACATTTATTCCCAAAGGGCAATGGATTACGGGATGTAATATCTCCTATTCCCAGCACACGAATGACAATTATAAATTCATTGTAATCGAAGGATGGAACGGAGAAGGATACAATTTCAGTGTCAGCCCTTTTTTACTCTACTGTTTTAAAGACAATCTGGCAGCCGGCAGTAAATTCGAATATACCCGTTCTCTTCTACGAATCGATAATTTAGACATCAGTATCGACGATGATATGAGTTTCAGTCTGAGCGATATATATACGCTCAAACACGGATTCTATGCCACAGGGTTATTCCGGGCTTATCTGAATTTAGGAGAAAACAAACGCTTCGGTTTGTTTAACGAGGTACAGCTAAAATTCGGAGGGACACAAAGCAAACTGGTTTCCGGTAGCGGCGAATCCCTCACCGGAACATACGAATCCTCTTTCGATTTCGGTTTGGGTATGGCGCCCGGCATGATTGCTTTCGTCAATGATTATACTGCCGTAGAAGTCACGGTAGGGGTACTCGGTTTTAACGTCAAATCCATCAACCAGACCACAGACCAGGTGATCGTCGGTTCCAGAAAAACCAGTTCCGCCAACTTTAAAATCAATCTTTTAGCCTTAAGTCTGGGGCTCTCTTTTTATTTATAATCGGCATAAGGAGTGAAACACGGGGTATTACAATTATTCATTCTACTTTTTATTGCAGGTTGCTTCAACCTACAGGCATCCCCCCTTGAATTTACTCCTTCCGTTCAAGATACAACCACCCGATACGGTTATTGGACCGACATACCTTCTAAAAAAGAAAAAAAGCAATGGAACGTGTTCGGCATTAAAATTCCTATATATACCCCTCCGAAACGCATGGAAAGAGGCATTGTCAAATCTCTCTTTATTCCCGCAAAAACATGGCAAACCGGAATATCTTTTTCCCATTATGAAGAAAATAATGACGATTACGATTTTCTGATTATTGAAAATTGGAAAGGAAAAGCCTATTCGCTCCGGATCAGCCCGTTTTTCTGCTGGTATTTCAAGAACAACCAGGGAGTCGGCGGACGTTTCACATACAAAAACACCCATTTCAATATCAGAGAGTTAAGTATCTCCATTGAAGACGACATGAGTTTCACATTGGACAATGCCTACATCACAAACCAAATGTATCAATGCGCAGCCTTTGTTCGAAATTATGTGGGTCTGCACTCCCGCATCGGCGTTTTCAACGAAACCCATCTCACTTACGGATACGGGAATGGCAAACTGTCGGTTGGCAACACGGAAGTCCCCAACCGCACTTCCCAAACAACACACGAAATACAGTTGGGTATTCGTCCGGGGATATGCGGATTTGTAACCAATTCGGTGATGTTTGAGTTTTCATTTGAAGTGGGAGGACTCCGTTACAGGAAGATTTCCCAAATTATAAACGACGAAACGAAAGGCACCCGTACAACCGGTATCGCCAATTTCCGGCTGAATCTTCTCAGCCTGAATCTCGGACTGGCTGTTTGTATTTAAAAAGAATTATTATAATTTAGAGGCGGATGAAACGTTTACTTATTTATCTTTCGATCTGTTTTTTACTGTTTTCCTGCATAAAAAACGATATTCCCTACCCGACCATCTTCGGGGGATTCAAATCTTTTACGGTAGAAGGTCAGAAGGAGAACCCGGAAATCAATACGGAAAATCTGACTGTAACCATCCGGTTGCTGGACACAGTCGATCTCGCACATGTCAAACTTATATCCTATCAACTGACAGACAGCACGACAATATCTCCCCTACCTGAAGAATATCTGAATTTAACGTCTCCAAAAACTTATGTGCTATCCACTTACCAGGAGTATAAATGGCAAGTAAAAGCCGAACAAATCATCGAACGGAAATTCAGGGTAAAAGATCAAATCGGAGAAAGTCAAATTGATACAAGCAAACGAAGTGTTCTCGCTTTTGTACCGGAAAACGTATCCACCCGCAACATTACCATCGAAGAAATACAATTAGGTCCTTCCAATAGCAGAATATCACCTGATCCCGCTACAGTAAAAGACTTTACTATGCCTCAAACATTTACTGTAGAATACCGAAAGATTAAAGAAACATGGAAGATTATGATTATGAAATCCAAGGTGTTAGTAACCACAGAAGCTCCCGACGCATTTGTTACCATCGCTTTTTTTAAGGGAGTCGGACAAGCCGGCGCCGACAACGGATTTGAATACAAAAAATCGTCCGAAACAAACTGGATCAAAGTCGACCCATCGCTGATTTCAGACGAAGGAGGAAATTTTTCCGCTAAAATTACCGGACTATCCCCCGAAACAGCCTATGTATGCCGGGCATATTCCGGCACAAATTATGGAGAGGAATTCCAATTTACAACAGAACCTGCTACTCCCTTAGAAAATCCGAGCTTTGACGATTGGTGTACCGACGAGAAAAATAACAAACTCTGGTATCCTTGGGCACAAGGAGGCACTTCTTTCTGGGATACAGGCAACAAGGGAGCCACCACTATGGGAGAAAGCAATACTACCCCCAGTAATGAAGTGGCACCAGGAGCATTCGGAAAATCAGCTCTCCTGGCAACAAAATTTGTCGGAATCGGTTCGCTTGGAAAATTGGCTGCCGGAAATATGTTTGCCGGAGAATACGTTAAAACCGACGGCACAAACGGTATCCTTAACTTCGGACGCCCTTATACCTCCCGTCCCCTGCGTCTGAAAGGAATGTTTAAATACAAATCCACTCCTATCAGTCACACCTCTACCAGCAATCCGGATCTCTCCGCATTAAAAGGGCAACCCGATACCTGTTATATGTACCTTGCATTAATTGATTCAGATAAACCTGTGGAAATCCGGACAAAACCCAGCGTACGCAACCTGTTTAATCCCAAAGATCCCTCTGTAATCGCTTATGCGGAATACTATACAGCCGAAAATATTACATCGTGGCAGGAATTTAATCTCGAACTGGATTACCGGACGACCAACAGAAAACCGACTTACATGGTGCTTGTTTTTTCTGCCAGCAAATACGGCGACTATTTTACGGGAGGCAATGGCAGCGTACTCCAACTCGACGAATTAAAACTGGAATTCGAATAGTAAAAAATGCAATGCCGGAAAGTTCTTCCGGCATTTTCATTTAAAATCTGGGGATATACCGATGGCAATAAGGTGCCTTCCCGGTTTTATTGTAATAATTCTGATGATAGTCCTCCGCCTTCCAGAAAACAGTTGCCGGAGTGACCCGGGTGACAACCTGGCAACCCTTTCCTTGTAATTGCCCGATTAACTCTTCTGCAATCTCCTTTTGCCGGGAGGTCGTATAAAATATTTCCGAACGATATTGATCACCCAAATCCGGTCCCTGTCCGTCCGACTGTGTCGGATCATGTATTTCAAAAAAGAGTTTTGCTAATGTAGTATAACTCACTTTTTTCGGATCAAATACAATCCTGACCGCCTCTGCATGTCCGGTCGTGTGAGAACATACCTCCCGATAAGTCGGATTTTCAGTTGATCCGCCGATATAGCCCACTTCGATAGACAATATCCCCGGTTGCTGCTGCATGAGATGCTCCACTCCCCAAAAACATCCCCCGGCAAAAATAGCCACCTCGGTCTCTTCTTGCTTATCCTCAGGAACAAAATCCATAGATATCGAATTAACACAATGCCGAGTATCTTTAGGAGTAAATCCTTCACCGGTAAAAACATGCCCCAAATGACCGCCGCATTTCGCACAAACAATCTCAGTACGTCGCCCGTCAACATCCGGCAAACGCCTCACTGCTCCCGAAATCTCTTCATCAAAACTCGGCCAACCACACCCGGAATCGAATTTGGCTTCCGAAAAATACAACGGCGTACCGCATTGTTTACATACATACGTCCCCCTTTCATGAAAATTATAATATTTCCCGCTGAAAGGGAGCTCCGTACCCTTATTCAGGATTACTCTCTTTTCTTCATTCGTTAATTCCTTATTCATCGTCTGTCCCATTAATAGTGTGCCTACAATCAAACAAGCCAAAAATAATATACTCTTTTTCATCATCAATCAGATTCTGTCGTTTTTTACGAAAAAAAATTGCTTTAGTCTCCAGAAAATCAACTTTATTTTTTCACATTGCGTAAAGCCCCCTACAAATAAAAATATGGGACCCTGTACATCACCAGAGGCAGATATAGTGTTTATCGCTTTGCTGGCTGCTAAAATCAATCCCTGGGAATACTGATGGTTGCCACTTCCGGAAACTGGCTAGGAGGATTAGTAATTTATTACATCGGCTATTCAGGTAAGCCGGAAAAAATCAAGCGGTTCCTCAAACTGACACCGGAACAACTGGAAAAACAAAAAAAGAAAATTAACCGATATGGAACTCTTATGGCTCTGTTTGTTTGGATTCCCCTCATAGGAAACGTATCCAACATCGCCTTGGGATTCTACCGTATCAAACCGCCCCCCTCTTCCTGATGTTTATCGGGCATATGATCCGTTTTCTCCTTTGGATGATACTGTACCTGATTTTCGCCAATAATCTGATCTCGTTCTAAATCACTCCGATTATTTCAGTGAATCCAAAAGAGTGTTCAAATTGGATGTAAAAAGACGCACAGCAATCGCCAGCAGAATAATTCCGAAAAACTTACGCAACACATATACTCCGCCCTTTCCTACCACGCGCTGCACATAATCGACTTTCTTTAATACAAAATAAACAAAAAGCATATTCAAAGCTACCGCTACAATGATGTTCAAAACATTATATTCCGCCCGTAAAGAAAGTAAGGTAGTAAAAGAAGCCGCACCGGCAATCAACGGAAAAACCAAAGGTACCAAGGTTGCGGAATCCGTAGGTCCGTCATTCTTAAAAATCTCTACCCCAAAAATCATTTCACATCCCAATACCAATATCACCAAAGCCCCCGCCACCGCAAAAGAAGAAATATCAACATTGAATAAAGAAAGCAAGGAGTTGCCCACAAATAAAAAAGATACCAGAATAACGAACGAAAAAACAGCTGCCTGACCGGCATCTATTGTTTTTTTCCTCTCCTTTAAACCCAATATAATCGGTATAGAACCCAAAATATCAATAACAGCAAACAATACAATAAATGCACTAAAAACTTCCTTAAAGCTAAAATAAATATTCATAGTCTGTAATTTCTAAAGTAACAGCAGAAAGATTTGTTTAATTTAAAACAAATATATGACATGTCGTTAAATTTTTACAACACAAAAATAGGAAATTATTTTAAAACGTCGAAGAATAGAAAGCGTAAAAATCTTTTAAAGATGAGGGGGAAGACAGGAGAGAATATAAAAAAAAGAGTCACTTTTTAGAGTGACTCTTTTCAAAAT
>CAJURM010000012.1 GCA_910589025.1 uncultured Odoribacter sp.
TTTATTCTCCGTCGGCATGCCGACGGAGAATTGCACTTCTATTGTGAATCTTTATTTGCTTCTCTTTCTCCCCCCCTTTCAACTTTTCAACTTTTTGCTTACCTTTATCCAGCAATGTTTTTATCATTTTCCCACTATGAAAACCAAAAAAGAAATTGTAGAAAACTGGCTACCCCGCTATACCGGACGAAAACTGGAGGATTTTCCAAAATATATATTACTTACCAATTTCGAGTACTATCTGGAATTATTTGCTGAAATTTATGGAGTAAAGATTGTCGGCGCGGATAAGACCATGCCCAATGTGTCCTATGGAGACATTATTTTAATTAATTTCGGTATGGGAAGCGCCAACGCAGCAACTATCATAGATCTGCTCTCTGCCATTGAGGTGGAAGCAATTCTTTTCCTGGGTAAATGCGGCGGACTTAAAAAGAGGACTTCCGTCGGCGACTACATCCTGCCTATTGCCGCCATCAAAGGGGAAGGCACCTCCGACGACTATATGCCCCATGAAGTTCCTTCCTTACCTGCTTTTAGCATACAAAAAGCCTGTTCCAAAGCCATAACCATCCACAACCGCACATACTATACCGGCGTTGTTTACACTACCAACCGACGGGTATGGGAATATGACGACCATTTTAAAGAATATCTTGTAAAAACCAGAGCTATGGCCATCGATATGGAGACTGCGACGATCTTTACCGTCGGTTTCTCTAACCGCATTCCCACCGGCGCACTCCTGTTGGTTTCCGACCGCCCCATGATTTCGGAAGGAATCAAAACTGCGGAATCGGACAAAGAGGTTACCCAAAATTTCGTAAAACAACATTTAGAAATCGGCATAGAAACCCTGATGCATATCCAGAATAAAAATTATTCCGTCAAGCATCTGATATTTTAACTATTTATGAGAAAAACACATCCCATTCACATGTTATCTTCCCAAGTCCTGTTTTTGCTCCTGCTCTTGGGCGGTACGCTACTGTTTAGCTGTTGCAAAGAGAAAAAAACAACATCCCAAACAGGAACACCAGAAAGCACAGAAATAGAATTCGGGCAGAAACATTTTGATTTCGGTAAATTAGCCGAAGGTGAAATTGTGACGCATACTTTTTATTTTAAAAACACAGGCAAAGAAAATTTCGTAATTAAGGCCATTGAAAGCGGTTGCGGATGTACCACTGTCGAATATGACAAGAAACCGCTTGCTCCCGGAAAAGAAGGAAAAATTGAAATCGCCTTTAACTCTTCCGGGCGATACGGCAAACAATACAAAGAAATCAGTATATTTGCAAATCTTCCCAAAGGAAAGACAACATTAACCATTACGGCAGATGTAAATTAATATTCATTCAAATAAACAGGAAAAAACATGAACACCTTATTTATTGTATTACAAACAACCGGCGCCGGACAAGGATTATTAGGATTGTGGCCGATGCTTCTTATCATTGTTGTGATGTGGTTTTTTATGATCCGTCCACAGATGAAAAGACAGAAAGAACTAAAAGCTTTCCGCGATTCACTGAAAAAAGGAGATAAAATTGTCACCACAGGCGGAATCTATGGAAAAGTTATGGAAATCAATGATTTCACAATCCTCATGGAAGTAGAAGGCGGTGTAAAATTAAAAGTCGACAAATCGGCTGTCATTAAAGATATGACCGACGCCACCCCGTCTAAGTAAAACAAATGTCATTCTGCAAAAAAACGAAGGGGGCTTCCGAAAACATCCGAAAAACAGTACCCCTTCGTTCAGTATGACCCGCTTGACACTCGGCTGCACCCACTAATCGCAGGAATTTATGAAAAGGAACAAAATAACAGAACGGCTCAAAGCCTTGCAGTTTCATATCGACCGCAATATCATCAGCTACGGTATTTGTGTTGTCATTGCTTCTATCCTGTGGTTTCTCAATGCTTTAAACAAAGAATATACCAGCAAAATCACTTACCCTGTAAAATATACCGATTTTCCCCAAGGAAAATTCCTGGTATCCGATCCTCCCCAAAACATCAGCCTGGAGGTAAAAGCCAATGGATTTACATTACTCGCCTATAGGCTCCGAACCTCCTTCCGACCCATTGTTGTCAATATCAACAGTTACAGCAAGCATTCTTTAGAGAAAAACAATATTTTCAAATACACACTGAATTTGAATGACGCCAAAGATAAAATCAACGGGCAATTGCATTCCGGACTAAAACTCCTCGGCATTCATCCAGGCAAGGTTGATTTCACGTTCACCCCTGCTATCTCCAAAAAAATCGCCATTTATCCTGTTGTGCAGTACACGCTGAAACAACAATACATCCTGACTAACGGAATCCAATGCACCCCTGACAGCATCCTGGTCAGTGGCCCGGCCCAAATCATGGATACACTGAAATACATCTACACACACCCCTGGGATGCCGGAGAAATAAAAAAGACACGTACCCAGACTGTCAGTTTAAGTTCCGTTCACGGCATACAATTCGACCATACAGACATAAAGATTGAAATGCAACCCGAACGCTACACCGAGGAAAAAAGGATTATACCGATTCAGGTTGTAAACTTACCCGATTCACTGAACATCAAACTATTCCCCGGAACGGTGGAAATTACTTACGAAATCGGGTTAAGCAAATATGATGTCGTCAGAAACTCCGACTTTACTTTTACAGTCGATTATAAGAACATGAATGAGGGGGCTTACCTTCCTGTGCAAGTCAGCCGTTCACCCCAATATATCAAAGAACTCCGGTACACTCCGCAGAAAGTGGAATTTATCTTAGAGAAAAAATAATCCCAATGTCACACCTCCTATGATGAAAATCGGCCTGACCGGAGGCATCGGTTCCGGAAAAACAACCATAGCAAAAGCTCTCCAGAATTCAGGCTATCCCATATACATTGCTGATAGGGAAGCCTCCCGCTTGATGAACCACGCTCCGGAAATCAGAAACGCTTTAATTCGACTTTTCGGAGAAAACATATACTGTCCGGATCATACTTTAGATAAACAGCAACTCGCAGCCCTTATATTCAATGACACCACCCGGCTACAACAAGTAAACCGCATTGTCCATCCGGCTGTGATGCAGGATTTTCTGGTGTGGTGCGGCAAACAGCAAACCGCATTGGTCTTTTTCGAATCCGCCATCCTCTTTGAAGCCGGACTGACCAGTTATTTCGACGCTGTCATTTGTGTCACAGCCACCCTTCAAACCCGCATTGAAAGAGTAATGAAACGGGACCAGATATCTACCGAACAAGTGAACGAACGGATACACAACCAAGCAGCAGACGAGGAAAAACAACAACAAGCCGACTTTATCATTGACACAACAGACGGTAAAAGCTGGCGAAACCAAATTACAACTCTCATTGATATTTTAATCCATAAACAATAAACAACATGGCAAAATTCGGAAAATGGATTGGTGCCGGTCTCGGCTTTGTAATGGGAGGTCCCCTGGGTGCTCTTTTCGGTCTGTTCATCGGATCAGCTTTAGACTCCGCAACCGTTGTCTCGAACACCAGCTATCCGGGTACTTCCGAAAGCGGAAGAGGCGATTTTATGTTCAGCCTTACAGTCCTGGCAACAGCCATTATGAAAGCCGACGGTCGCATGACCCGCAGCGAATTGACCTACGTAAAAAATTTTCTGTTTCAAAATTTCGGAGAAGAAGCCACCCGGGAAGGCTTAGCTATGATAAACAAACTACGCAGCCAGAATATTCCTGTAATGCAGGTCTGTACACAGATTCGGTACAACATGAATCCATCCCTACGCACACAACTGCTCTATTTTCTGTTTGGCATTGCCCAAGCTGACGGTCGTGTCTGCCAACAAGAAATCCGGCTTTTGGAAAACATCTCTGTCTGGTTAGGCCTAGACAACACCACATTCAATTCCCTCAAATCCATGTATTACGCGGATACAGATACTGCATACACAACTCTGGGCATCTCCCCCAATGCCAGCGATGACGAGGTAAAAAAAGCCTACCGCCAAATGGCACGGGAAAACCATCCGGATAAAGTCAGTCACCTCGGCGAAGACATACGGAAAGCTGCAGAAGAAAAATTCACACGCATCAATCTGGCCTATGAAAAAATAAAAAAACAAAGAGGGATGAATTAAACCGTCCATTCCAAATTTTTTCTAATTTTGTATCTCATTTTAACAAACGCATAAAACGGAAGAAAGATGTTAAAAGAAATTTTATCCATATCGGGAAAACCGGGTCTTTACAAACTGGTCAACAACACATCCAATGCGATTATTGTAGAATCCCTTTTAGACGGGAAGCGGTTTCCAGCTTATTCCAACTCCAAAATCATATCACTTGAAGATATCTCCATTTATACTGAAAATGAAGACATGCCTTTAAAAGAGGTATTGAAAAGAATTTTCGACAAAGAAAAGGGAGCCGACATTCTTTCTCACAAAGAAGCTACCGAAAAAATCCAGGCTTATTTTGAAGAAGTCGTACCCGAATATGACAAGGACCGGGTATATGTATCCGACATGCGAAAAATCATCCAGTGGTATAATTTACTAAGTGAGAAAAAGATATTGAATTTCAGCGAAGAAAAAAAATAAAAAGGCAAAAAGGTGAAAAGTAAAACATTTATTTTTCACCTTTATTTTTCTTTTCTCCAGCGGTATGAATGATTATTTTCAATTCAAACAATTCCTTATCCGACAGGGACAAACGGCAATGAAAGTCGGTACCGACGGAGTATTGTTGGGTGCGTGGGCCAAACTGAAAAATGCGGTTTCCATATTGGATATCGGTACGGGCACAGGGCTATTGGCACTCATGGCTGCACAGAGAAATCCGGAAGCCTCAATCGAAGCCATAGAAATCGATGCCGCCGCCTATCAGCAAGCCTGCCAAAACATAGCTTCATCGCCTTGGTGCGACCGGATAACTCTTCATCACCTCTCTGTTTTCAATTTCTATCCATCCTATCACTTCGACTGCATTCTATGTAACCCGCCTTTCTTTCTACACTCAACACCAACTCCGGATAACAGCCGGACAACAGCACGCCATTGCAAGGAATTCACCCATACAGACCTGCTTTCACTTGCTCGACGTCTATTGTCCCCGCAAGGAAAACTTAACCTGATTTTACCCGTAACAGAAGCAGAAAACCTCATCCGGGAAGCCCCGCAATATGCAGCTAATCTTACCCGAATAACGAAAGTCAAACCAACCCCACCCAAGCCCCCAAAACGATATTTACTCGAATTTTCTTTTTCCTCCCCTACTTTCCTCGAACCGGACGAACTGATTATTGAATACTCCCGGCACAATTATAGTCCCGAATACCAAGAACTCACACGTGACTTTTATTTGAATATGTAAGCAAAATCACAATTTTACTTACATTCCAGAATTAATTCCCGAAAAATATACCCATCTTTTTATAAGATTATAAAAATTTTAACTTTCTTTTAAGGAGATATATTCATTTTATACCTATATTTGCAACGTCAAAAACGGACAATTCAGAAATACGTTTTTTTCATAAGTTTGTATGTTTAGGTTAGTAGTTAGTAATTAATAAGAGATCGGTTTCCGGTCTCTTATTTTTTTTCTATATTTACCCCTGCAAAACAGCCTGCGTGTTCTTGTGTATGATTACGGAAACGTTGGCTATGCTGACAAGTAATATTGAACTATTTAAGATAAAATATCATGAAAAAACAAGTAGCATTAGGAATTGATATCGGCGGTACGAACACCACTTTCGGTTTTATCGACCGGGAAGGAAACTATTTGGCTGACGGGAATATCCTGACCCAAAAACACGAAGATATCAACGATTATTTGAAAGAACTGTACATGGAAATCGAGAAAGCTCTGGATCCCCATCGCGACGAGTTCGATGTAATCGGTATCGGTATCGGTGCTCCGAACGGAAACTATTACAAAGGTTCCATCGAGTTTGCCCCGAACCTGAGATGGCACGATGTGATTCCTCTATGCGACATGATGAAAGAGTATTATCCGCATCTTCCCGTATTCCTGACCAATGACGCTAATGCTGCTGCTATTGGTGAAATGGTATACGGAGGTGCCAAAGATATGAAGGATTTTATCATGGTAACTTTAGGAACAGGCTTAGGCAGCGGTTTTGTTGCTAACGGCCAGCTAATTTACGGAAGTGACGGTTTTGCCGGAGAGTTGGGCCACATCATCGTATCTCCCAACGGACGTCAATGCGGGTGCGGTCGGAACGGATGCCTTGAAACCTATGTTTCCGCAACGGGTGTAAAACGTACCGCCTATAAAATGATGGCCAAATACAACTACCCAAGCGACCTGCGTCTGGTACCGTTCAATGAAATGACGGCAAAAATGGTATGCGATGCTGCATTAAAAGGTGATATGATTGCTATTAATACGTTCAAATATACCGGTAAAATGCTGGGAGAAGCCCTAGCAAACATGGTGGCCATCACAAGCCCCGAAGCTATCTTCCTGTTCGGAGGTTTAGCCAAAGCCGGTAATCTGCTTTTCGAGCCGACAAAAGACCACATGGAAATGAACGTGTTGAAAATTTTTGCCAACAAGGTGAAACTGTTACCTTCACAGTTGGATAAAAATGCCGCCATTTATGGTGCTTCCGCATTAGTTTGGAACGAATTGAAGCTATAAAACTGTTGAATGGTTGAAAGAAAAATTGAAAGAGTTGAAGAGGACTACTCTTCACTCTTTCTTTTTGAAGTTTCAAACCGTTTTTTATTCTATTATTATTTTTCATTCATAGTATGAAAAAATATTGCTGTGTGCTGTGTGCCCTCACCGTCTTGTGGATTTCCTGTAACAAACATGAAAAAGAAACTCTTGTCACCCAATACGTAGATCCGTTTATCGGAACAGCCGATCACGGTCATGTATTTCCGGGAGCCACCGTACCCTTCGGAGGGATACAATTAAGCCCCGACAACCCCCGCAGCGCATGGGACTGGTGTTCCGGATACCATTACAGCGACAGCATTATCTCCTCTTTTTCCCATACCCATTTAAGCGGCACTGGTATCGGCGATTTGCAGGACATCCGCTTCCTGCCTACCCTCACCCGTCCTCAGGACGAAACACCAGCCCAATATATACAGGCAAACTATGCCAAATTTTCCCACACAAATGAAAAAGCGGAACCGGGATATTACCGGGTAGAACTTGACAACGGCATCATTACGGAATTATCCGCCACCACCCGGTGCGGTATCCATTATTACCAATATCCCGCCCATGCGGTGAACGGATTGATCATTGACTTGACCACAGCACGTAACTGGGACCGCACACTGGAAGCCAGCATAAAAAAAGTAAATAACCGTACACTGACAGGCTACCGCAAGTCCAAAGGCTGGGCAAACGACCAGCGGGTATACTTTATCATTGAGTTTTCACAAGACGTAGAGGTATTTGCCGGGAAAAACAGATTCTCCCCGTTAGACAACGGACAGAAAATAAAAGCCGACAGTTGTTACGCTTGGGTGGATTTCGGCAACAAAACCAACAAAATACTGGCAAAAGTAAGCCTTTCTTCCGCCAACATTGACGGAGCTGAAGCAAATATGCAAAAAGAACTGCCCCACTGGAGTTTCGACAAAGTGAAACGCGACGCCAGAGTCGCTTGGAAAAGAGAACTATCCAAAACAAAAGCAGAAAGCAACAACGAAGAAGATTTAAAAGTTTTCTACACAGCTCTGTATCATACCTACCTCGCCCCCTACACCTTTTCCGACGTACTGGGCAACTTCAAAGGTCCCGACGGGGAAATCCACAGTGTTGGCAATAAAAATACTCAATATACCGTTTTTTCTTTTTGGGACACATTCCGGGCTGCGCACCCGCTCTTTACAATTACCCAAAAGAAACGAATCAATGACATGATTCATTCCATGCTCAAACATTACGATGCCTATGGTCTGCTACCGGTATGGGAATTAGTAGGAAATGAAACTAACTGCATGATTGGCAACCACTCCATCCCTGTTATTGTGGAAGCTTATCTCAAAGGTATAGGGAATTTCGATGCCGAAAAAGCTTACGATGCCATGAAAAAGACCGTCATGGCGAAGCGTGCCGGCTTGAAAGAACTAAGAGAATATGGCTATATTCCCTATGACAAAGAACCGGAATCGGTATCCAAGACACTCGAATATGCATACGACGACTGGTGCGTCGCCCAAATGGCAAAAGCACTGAACAAAGAAAGCGACTACCTGTATTTCCTGAAACAATCCCAGAATTACAGACATCTCTTTGATAAAGAAACCGGTTTTATGCGTGGAAAATCCTCCGAGGGCAAATGGAAAATCCCCTTCTCTCCCATCCGTTCCGAACACCGGGTGGATGAATACACAGAAGGAAATGCCTGGCAATATTCCTGGTTTGTTCCCCATGACATTGAAGGCCTGATTGCCCTTCACGGAGGGAAAGAAAACTTCACCCGGAAACTGGACAGCCTGTTCACCATCTCCTCCGAAATGGAAGGAAAAGACGTATCCCCGGATATCAGCGGTATGATTGGACAGTATGCCCAAGGCAATGAACCCTCACACCATGTTGTGTACCTATATAATTACGTCGGACAACCCCATAAGACCCCATTCTACATTGACAAAATCCGAAAAGAACTTTACACTGACACCCCTAACGGTCTGTGCGGCAACGAAGACTGTGGACAGATGTCTGCTTGGTACGTTTTCTCTGCTATGGGCTTTTACCCCGTTAATCCTGTAGAAATGAAATACCAACTCGGCACCCCACTGTTTAAAAAGCTAACCCTCAAAGTAGGACGGGAAAAACGCTTCATCATCAAGGCAAACAAAGAAAACGACCAATACATCTATGTACAAAAAGTCCTCTTAAACGGCGAAGAACTCCACCGCACCTACATCACCCACGACGAAATCATGCAAGGCGGTGAACTTGAATTTGTACTAACAGATAAATATTAAAAACGTATAAATGAAATCATTTTTTCTCTATATCCTGATATTCCTGGAAAGTTTGTCCGCTACTGCACAAAAAAGGGCCTACCACTACAAGGCAGAAACAGGGGGCGCATTGCAAAATAACCGCCTTCCTTTTTGGTTATATACCAACCAATATGGCAAAATTACCCAAGACGCCTATTTATGGGGAAATATCGGACTGTTCTCGGATTTTCAAAAAAAAGACACGCGCAAATTCGATTATTCATTCGGCTTTGAAGGCAGCGGGTTATTGGGAAAAGAAGATAATAATATATTTATCAACCAATTTTACGGACGACTCCGCTGGCAAAACTTGCTTCTGGACATCGGTATGGTAAACCGCCCTACGGAATATAACGGGCTATCAGCAAGCAACGGAGATATGTTATGGTCAACAAACGCCCGCAGTATTCCGGGCATTTCATTCTCCAGCAACGATTATATCAAATTTCCGTGGATAGGCAAGTGGTTGGGATTCAAATTCCGGTATGCAGAATATTATATGATTGACAACAGAGTTATGGGCAGACAGACTCATCTGCACAACAAAATGGTTGCTTTACACCTTACCCCTATTCCCAGTCTTAGCTTAGAAGCCGGAATAGAAGATTATGCACAATGGGGCGGAAAAAATCGATATACAGGCATCAAAGCCCCAAGCAATTTAAAAAATTATTTGGATATTATTCTTGTCAAATCAGGAGGAGAGGATGCCAACCGTTCAGACCAAATTAATAAATTAGGCAACCACATCGGTCAACATTTTGTTAAAATCGGATACGATGCCTCTAAATGGAAAGCACAACTTTATTATAATCACATGTTTGAAGACGGTTCCGGACAAAAATTCAAAAACCTGCCCGATGGACTATATGGTATATATGTGACAAGCAAAAAAGAAAAACAATGGGTAAAGAGTTTTCTTTATGAGTTACATTATACCAAAAGCCAGAGCGGAAAAGTCCACGACAGGCCGGCAACAGAAGAAGAAATGAAAAAACAGGATCCTAACGACCCATTTTATGGAAGAGTCGTTCTGGGTGGCAACGATAACTATTTCAACCACGGAGATTACCAATCCGGCTGGACATTATACGGCAGAACTATTGGCTCACCTTTTTTTACCCCTTACTCTGACCAGGAGGGCATTGCAAAAGGAATTTACAACAACCGGTTCGTTGCCCATCACTTCGGATTGGCAGGAAACATCTGGTGGGATATACAATACAAACTGATGTTCAGTTACTCCGTCAATTACGGGACCCACGGAAATCCCTTTCGAGATAAAGATAATAAATCCATTTCCAACCCCCAATACAGTTTTGGAGCAGAATTCATCGCGCCCGATCTGCATTTACCAATAAACATCGGTTTAAATATCGGATTTGATCAAGGAGATTTATTAAAAAATAATTTCGGTATTATGCTGCGAATTTTTAAAACCGGACTTTTTTAACGCATAATCTTTAATGAAATACAATATTCTTTTTTCCAATGCAACAAAAACGTCTTCGTGGGGAGGTGGAGAAAAATGGATGCTACATGCTGCTAAAAATGTAGAAAATACAGGACATCATTGTTTTTTTATATGCAGAAAGAACTCTATATTTCAACAAAAAGTTCAAGCAGAAGAACTTCCTTGTACTACTATTCCTTTTTGCAACAGTATTGACATATGGTCTGTTCTACAGATATACCGGATCATCAGACAGAACAACATTCATATTATCATCTGTTCCACAAATTTAGATATAAAATTAGCCGGATTAGCGGGCAGAATGGCTGGTATTCCTGTTATTTCAAGACAAGGACTTGCTTTAATTTCGAATAAGTTCAAATATAAGATTCTAATTAAATACTTCACAGACTCTATCATTACCAATACCTTCAGTATCAAACAGCAATATGAAAGCTACCCGTGGTTCCCTAAAAATCATATCCAGGTAATTTACAACGGGGTGAACATTCATCCTCCTCTTTTTCCTGAAAAAACAATTCGCCAGCTCCGGGAAAACTATCACATACAGCCCGATGAAAAAATCATTTTAAGTTGCGGAAGACTAAACCATCAAAAAGGATTTTCATTCCTTATTGAAGCTGCCAAATTAGCCGCCCAATCTCAACAAAAATGGAAATTCATTATTCTTGGCGAGGGCAACCAAAGAAAACTATTGGAAACCCAGATCCACAACAACCGTTTATCCAATATCATACTGGCCGGACATCAGGAAGAAACAGGCAAATTCTATCAAATGGCAGACATATTTGTTTTAAGTTCATTATTTGAAGGAACTCCCAACGTCATACTGGAAGCCATGACGTACCGTCTTCCTGTGATTGCCACTGCAGTAAACGGCGTAAAGGAAATTATAGAACACGGGAAAAACGGATACATTATCCCTGCACAAAATGCCCCGGCGATTTATCAACAATTGAAACAAATCTTATCCGACACAACAACATTAAACCAACTAAAAGAAGCTGGTTATGAAACTGTAAAAATTAAATTCTCCTGGGAGAGATTCACTTCAGAATTTAATGACTACCTTTGGAACGTTATCAACAACTATGAAAAAAATCATCATAAGGACTCCTAATTTTATCGGAGATACCGTAAATACCCTTCCCGCCATAGAACTGCTGAAACAGGAATACCCGAATGCCATATTCACTATCGTAGGACCTTCCTTTGTCCACGACCTATTTTTGCAAGACAAACAGATCACTTGTTTTATTCCTTGTAAAAAAGGCCTGCGTTACTTCTTTCCCCTGCTCTTTGCCATACGGAAAGAAAAATACGATTTAGGCGTCTTGTTCAACAACACTTTTATCTTTGCCCTCATTTTCAGGCTATCCAGAATAAAATGCCTGATCGGATACAAAAATGAAGGCCGGGGATTCCTGCTGCACCACAAACCCCGTTTAAACAGAAACACCCATTATATCAACCGATATGCCTATCTGGTAAACAGCTATTTAAACAACAAATACACTTTTCTTCCCCCTCTGAATATTCTCCATAGCGGAGAAGCCACCTTCCATTTTGAAAACGACCAAAAAACAATCGGATTCTATCCGGGATCACCTAAAAAGAAATTCCGCCAATATCCTGCCAGCCATACCATAGAGCTGTTAAAACAACTTAGGAGCTACAACATTGTCATGCTTGGCGATTCGGAAGAACATAGCTATTATGAAGAATGCCTGCAAAAAGCCGGGCATCCGCACGCGCTTAACTTAGCAGGAAAAATCAGTGTCGAACAATTTATCAATACGATTTCCAATATAGACCTCCTCATCACAATCGATTCTGCCGCCATGCACATCGCGGCATCCACACACACACCTTTCATCGCACTCATGGGGTTATCCACCAGTCCGGTTTCCTGCATCACACCCAAAGTTGATTTTGGCAAAATAATCCGTATTGAAAACAACCTGATCGATGAAGAAAAATATCTTCAAAACATTACACCCCAAATCATTATAGAAAATATTTTTGCCATTTTTGCATAACATCATGAAAAATATAGCCATCATCTTAGCAGGAGGCATCGGAAACAGACTAAATGCCGGGATTCCCAAACAGTTTATAAAACTGGCAGGCAAAACGATCCTTGAGCATACACTATCTACCTTTCAAAATAATGAACAGATAAATGAAATAGCTGTCATTTCCAATAAAGATTATCTCCATACCATAGAAGATATGGTAAAAGCAAATGGTTTTACCAAAATATCCAAAATCCTTCACGGAGGAAAAGAACGCTACGATTCTACATTAGCCGCCTTAAATGCATTTTCAGAAGAAGCCAATCTCTTGATACACGACGCCGTCCGCCCGTTAGTCAGTGACAGAATCATTCACGATGTTGTTGAAGCTCTGGAAAAATATGAAGCTGTTGATACCGCCTTGCCGACTATTGATACAATCATCGAAGTAGATGAAGACCATGACTTCATCAAAAACATTCCGAACCGTCACCTACTCTACCGAAGCCAAACTCCGCAGGCATTCAAAACCCACATACTGAAAAAAGCATACGAAATTGCCTTACAAGACCCCGATTTCCAAACAACAGACGATTGCGGTGTGGTAAAAAAATACCTGCCGGAGGTAAAGATAAAAATAGTTACAGGAGACAACCGGAATATCAAACTCACCTATCCGGAAGACCTTTTTTTACTCGAAAGATTATTTGAGATCAGAGAGGGGTAACGAATGCCAATAAACAGCTTCTACAAACAGAACCACCCACACATCAAAATTCCAACGGGAACTCCACTTCCCGTTTACGTGCCACTTTTTGCCAGTGTTTTTTACGTGCTTCCAATACTTCATGGCACGTCCTGTCAACATTCCATCCATGCTCCTCTGCATAAGCCGCAGCCATGATACAAAACATTTCCCGGCTTCCCCACAGCCGGGCAAAATTAGCACACCCTTTCTTAAAAGACACCGGACCAAAATACATCCGGTTAATATCAACGATACAGAATTCCGGCATTCCATTTTTCAGATCGAACAGAATATTACCGGGTGAATAATCCTGATGACAAACATTTTGTTGATGAAGCCGGGCCGTATAACATCCAAATTCTTTCAATATCATCCTACGCTCATCCGTCAGTGCCGCACGACCGAATTCGTAAAAACGGCGGGAACAATCCACCTGGATACTGACAAAATAACTGTATCCCAAAAGCATACCCTTCTTTTCAATAATATAGGCAATCGGTGCCGGCGTATGGATACCCATTTTCTGAAGGCGCAAAGCATATTCATAAGCCCTTTCAGCTTTCGTCTTACGCAAATAAAGATAAACAAACCGATTAAATACAATAGGGATGCGATATCTCTTCACATTGACCTTCAAACCGCCGATATCGAATATTTTTATTTTATTCCGACCGTCATGCAAATATTCTCCCTCATGAAGAAAAATTTCCGGCAGGCGAGTGATAAAATCCCGCAAACCGGAATAATCAGGATGAATAACAATTTGTCTGCTCATCAGATTAAAGAATTTGTTGATACAACTTATACATTTGCTCCGTCAGCCCTCTGACATCAAATCGCTGCTGTGCAAAACGGAACCCCTCCTCTATCATCCTCTCACGCATAGCCGTATCGCAAAGTACATTCTCTATCGCATAGGCAATCTCTTCCGGACTCTCAGGATGAATATAACAACTATCCGGTCCCCCAGCTTCAGGCAAAGAAGATACCCCAGAGGTAATTACAGGCACTTTACTCAATAAAGCCTCGGTTACAGGCAATCCGAATCCTTCGTAAAAAGACGGATAAACAAAAATCCGGGCTTTCTGGTAAAAAGCCTGTAATTCGTCCGGATCATGCAAATTATTAATAAAAATCAACCGCTCCCTTAACCCGTGACTCCCAGCATACTGCAAAACCTGCTCTTTGTATTTACGCCCATTGCCCACAATTACCAATGGGATATTCATATCCCGCGGCAATAAAGCCAAAGCTTTTACAATATTCAACAAGTTTTTTCTGGAATTGATAGCCCCTACATATAGCAAATAATCCCGGGGAAGCTGATATTTCCGTACGGTAGACTCTGCCACCACATCCGGCTGCATCTGGTAAAAAATCGGCTGTATGGCTTGGTAAATCACTTCTATCTTTTCCTCCGGTATGCCGAAATACTTCACAATATCCCGTTTCGTACACTCACTGATAGCGATGACTTTGTCCGCATGGCGGCAAGCATAACGAAACTTATAATTATAAATGGCACGGTCTATGGCCGTGAACATTGCCGGATAGGTCAGAAATATAATGTCATGGATAGTCACAACCGAACGGATATTCGTCCGGTCTATCCCCAACGGAATTTCATGACTCAATCCATGGAACACGTCAATACAATCCCTCTTTAAATCCTGCTTGATAAAAGAAGAACGCCAGAGGCTTTTAAACATACCCTTATGGCAAACCATATGAAAATCTGGAGTGTTTAAAAAAGGAAGTGTCGTAACATCCTGTTTGATTTTTGGGGTATACAAATAATACTCCTCTTCCGGAAAATAATGATGGAGATTTCCGGCAAGAGTACGGCTATAATTCCCTAAGCCAGTAAAATTATTATACAACCGTTTAGCATCAAAACCTATTCTCATACAACGCTATTATTGACATTTGTCTTTCCTGCAAAATTCCAAAAATGAATAATCAAACTCATTCTTTTCATCTGCCTTAAAATCTTCCCGGCTTACCAACTTCCATTCCCTTTCATCAACAACAGGTATAAACGTATCACCTTCCATTTCCGTATGTACTCGTGTCAAGTAAAGGCGATCGGCACGACTCCATAATTCATTGTAGATTCGTCCACCACCAATAACAAACACTTCATCTTCTCCTGCAACCCAATCCAAAGCCTGCTCTATGGAAGCAGCTACTTTCCCCCCCTCCGCCTTAAACGACGGATTCCGGGAAATGACAATATTCCGCCGATGAGGCAACGATTTTCCAATAGATTCAAACGTCTTCCGTCCCATGACCACGGCATGTCCCGTTGTCAACGCCTTAAAATGCTTCAAATCTGCCGGCAAATGCCAAATCAGAGCATTATCCTTCCCGATAACATGATTTTCAGCCGCTGCAACAATAATTGATAACTGCATCTCTCTTCTTTAAACCAACTAAACCGAAATAGCCCCCTTGATATGAGGATGAGGGTCATAATCGGTTAAGACGAAATCTTCGTATTTAAAACCAAAAATATCTTTTACCTCCGGATTTACATCCATACGAGGCAACGGCCTCGGCTCGCGACTCAACTGCAATTCAACCTGTTCGATGTGATTTAGGTATATGTGCGCGTCACCCAACGTATGTACAAATTCTCCGGGTTGCAATCCGCATACCTGTGCCACCATCATGGTCAATAAAGCGTATGAAGCAATGTTAAACGGCACCCCCAAAAACGTGTCCGCACTACGTTGATACAATTGGCATGACAATTTCCCGTCCACCACATAAAACTGAAACAAAGCATGACAGGGAGCCAAAGCCATATTTTCAATATCACCGGCATTCCATGCGCTGACTATCAGGCGACGGGAGTCAGGCGTAATCTTAATGTCCTGTATTACCTGGGATATCTGATCCAAATGCGTGCCATCCGGCCGAGGCCAGGAACGCCACTGATAACCGTAGATATGTCCCAGTTCTCCATGTTCGTCCGCCCATTCATTCCAAATCTTAACGCCATGCTCCTGTAAATAACCAACATTGGTATCACCTTTCAAAAACCACAGCAATTCGTAAATGATAGACTTCAAATGAAGCTTTTTCGTCGTAAGCAAAGGAAAACCTTTCTGCAAATCAAAACGCATCTGATGACCGAAAATACTAATAGTCCCAGTACCCGTACGATCTGTTTTCCGGTGTCCCTCCTTCAATATCCGGTCTAATAAATCTAAATATTGCTTCATGAACATTGAACATTAAATGCCGGAAACACATCCCGACACAATTCGGTTTATCTGCAAAGGTACTATTTTTTTCTTATCAGCATAAGCCCGTGACGTACGGGCAACAAAATATTTTCCACCCGGGAATCCGAGTGCACAAAATCATTGAACTCAAGTATACCCCGCGTCTGAGCATCCCGGCTTCGGGCATCCACCACCTTCCCGTCCCACAACACATCATCCGCCACAATCATGCCACCGGGCCGCACCCGGTCAAAAACAAGATGATAATAATCCAAATATTGCCGCTTGTCCGCATCAATAAATACCAAATCGAAGAGTTCATCCAACCGGGGAATGACCTCACACGCATCTCCCACATGAAAGCAAATCCGCTCCTCCATCCCACTCCGGTGAACAAAATCACGGACCATATCCTCCAACTCATCGTTTATGTCTATCGTATGAACCATTCCCCCGTCAACCACCCCCATTGCCATTGAAATCGCCGCATATCCCGTATAAGTACCAATCTCCAATACCCGACGGGCACCGATCAGTCCACACAACATTTTCAAAAACTGCCCCTGCAAATTCCCGGAAAGCATCCGGGGACGCATCACATTCAAATGAGTCGTCCTGTTCAATTCCGCCAAAATAGGGGGTTCCTGCTCACTGTGTTCCGCAATATATGCCTCCAGTTCCAAATCCATATCCGCCGTTTATAATTAGTCCGCTATTTATAAATCAACACCGACTGTTTACCGGCGTCAAAAATCTCGGCAGCAATCTGCTGTAAAGCCAAAGCATCAATTTCCCTCACTTTCTGACAAAGGTTTTCAATACTATCCACTTTATTATATATCAGAAAACTTTTTCCTATCGACAACATGGTATTTTCATGGTTATCAGCAGACAATGTTAATTGCCCGATCACTTGTGTCTTTGCCTTCCGCAACTGTACCTGTCCCATGGGTTCCCGATAAAGCCCCTCCATTTCCCGACGGCACAATTTCAGACATTTTTCCAAATCAATGGCATCACATCCGAAATAAACCGTAAACAATCCTGTATCAGAATAGGGCGTATAAGCCGCTTCAATATTATAAGCCAAACCGTATTTCTCACGTATATTGAGATTCAAACGCGAATTCATGCCGCTCCCTCCCAATACATCGACCAGCAACGAAAGCGGTAAACGTCTTTCATCTCTGTAATCATAAGCGACATTGCCTATAATACAATGGTTCTGATGAGTTCCTTTGGCCATCACTTTTTGCTGAGGGATATACAAAGCGGGCTTTTTGCGCTCCGCCTGGGAAGTATCGCCAGGAATCCCCCCGAAATACTTTTCGACAAAACGCACCAACTTTTCAAAACGTATGTTCCCTACAGAGCTGATGACCATCCGCTGAGGCTTATAATTACGGCTCACGAACGCCAATATCTGATTCCGGTCGAAATGCCTCACCGCCTCTTCCGTTCCCAATATATTCCTGCCGATAGGTTCGTCTTTATAGACCAATTCTTCAAAATCATCAAAAATCAATTCTCCAGGACTATCTTTATAAGAATTGATTTCATCAATCACCACATCCTTTTCTTTTTCAATCTCTCTTGCCGGAAAAACTGAATTGAATACAATATCCGCAAACAATTCCAACGCCCGTTCATAATCCCCAGGCAGGAAAGAAGCATAAAGACACGTATCCTCTTTGGTTGTATAAGCATTCAGTTCTCCCCCGACGTCCTCCAGACGGCTCAAAATATGATATGCCTTCCGTTTCCCCGTCCCTTTGAAAATCACATGTTCGATAAAATGGGCTATCCCCGCCTCCTCCGGCAATTCGTCACGGCTCCCGGCATTTATAATCAGCCCGCAATACGCCCCTTTTGTCGGTGCCTCCTCATGGATAACCTTTAAACCATTTTTTAAAATGTAGGTCTGATACATATTCTGTTTATTCTGACCGCAAAAATAAAACTAATACGCAATAATACACTACGAAAACCAAGGCATATTTTCCCAGTCCCGGACATAACAGTTTTACCACCTTTAGAGGGGGATAAAATAGGAACAAACCATATCGATAATAATCAATATGTTGTAAATTTCAATTATCAAGTAATACTTGATAACTGACCATCTAAAAGGGGAAGAATAACGAATTGTGCATAAAAGTAAAACACTGAATAACCGTAAATCTGTTAAATATGAAAAAATGGTCTCTCCCCCCTTAAAACAAAAAAAGAAGCCGGAAGAAAAATCCCCCGGCTACTCTCTGTTATAAAAAAGAAAATCATTTCTGAAACAATTTTTCAAAATCAGCCATGGCAATCTCTTCTTCTTCCAACTTCACATTCTCCTTGATTGCGGCAAAGACCTTATTGTCCACTGCCCGTTCATACAGATGCTGGCGTTGTTTCTCGTCTTCCAGCAATTTCACGGCAAATCCGTCCAACTGCTCATCGGTCAAGCCATACAATCCGTATTGCTGAAGCTGGGCGGCTGCCACTTCACGTGCAACGACTTTCAAGTCTTCCTGTTCGATTTTCAAACCGAATTCCCGGATAAGCGCCGTTTTCACAACCTGCCATTTGAACTCATCGCGATAACCTTCAAAATCTTTTTCTATCTCTTCTGCCTTCATTCCTTTATTTACTGCCAAAATCCATCTTTTCAGGAAAGCCTCAGGCAACACCACATCTTCATTCTTTTTCAGCAATTTCTCCCGGGCATCAATAGTAAAACGATATTCAGAATGGCCTTTCAACTGATTCTCAATATCCTCTTTTACCTTCGCACGAAATTCTTCAACACTCTTCACCGTGTCTTTACCATACACCTTGTCAAACAAATCCTGATTTACTTCTGCATCCACATAACGTTTGATTTCGTTAATAATAAAGCAGAATTCCGGATTGACATTTTCAGCCACCTCTTTGGAGACACCCAACATATTGGAAAAATCAGTCTTGTTCGGGAATGCTTTCACAGCATTAAATCTCACTTCCTGTCCTTTTTTAGCTCCCTTGAAAGCAGCAGCGGCTTCCTCATCCTTCATATACATCAGAGAGAAAGAAGCCTCTTCATTGCGGACACCTTCTTCCTTGGCTTTCCCTTCTGCATCCAATTCAATGATCTCACCTTTCAAATATTCGGTACCTTCCACCTCTTCTACCGGAATCATTTCCCCACTGTTTTTACACATCCCCTCAATCTGCTTATCGATCATTTCATCGTCCACCTTAATCACATAGTAAGGCACTTTTTCCCGCTTGCTCAATTTCACATTTACTTCCGGAGAGAGAGCAATATCGTAAGCAAATTCGAAATTTTCATCTTCCAGATTCACTTCCTTCTGTTCTGTTTCACTCGGAAGCGGTTCGCCCAGAATATGCAGCTCATTTTCTTTGATATAATTATTTAAAGCATCCCCCAACACTTTATTGATTTCTTCCACTAAAATCGCTTTTCCATACATTTTTTTTACAATACCCATCGGGGTTTTTCCTTTACGGAACCCGTCTATCACCACTTTTCTCTGATAATCCTTCAATACATTCTCTACGTTCGAAGCGTAATCTTCCTTACTTAACTGAATCTTGATGACAGCCGTCAAATCATCATTCTGGGTTTTCGTTATATTCATGCTCTAAATGTTTGTTACAACAGTCGCAACGTTCACAACAGTCACAACAGTCTTTAAATTATACATTCAATTTCATACACTACCGGATCAAACCTGAAAAAGCCACCTTTTTCAGGCGGCTTTTCCATCCTGTACGGGCGAAGGGACTCGAACCCCCACGTCTTCCGACACTAGATCCTAAGTCTAGTGCGTCTACCAATTTCGCCACGCCCGCGCTTATTATTTTTTCGGCGCTGCAAAAGTAAATTAAAATTTCAAACTTACAAAATTTTCTTCCCCCCTCCGGCATTAATTTTCAATCCTTTCCCACTCCGTTTGTCATTCATCTTTTTTCTTCCGCAACTCAAAATTCTTTCCCAAATATACCCGCCTGACTTCCGGGTCGGCAGCCAGGTGCTCAGCGGTACCCGCCTGAAGAATCCTTCCATCATACAACAAGTATGCCCGATCCGTAATAGACAGGGTCTCCTGCACATTGTGATCCGTTATCAGAATGCCGATATTCTTATCTTTCAGCTTACGCACAATTCCCTGAATATCTTCAACAGCTATCGGATCCACTCCCGCAAACGGTTCGTCCAGCAAAATAAACCGGGGACGTATGGACAATGCCCTGGCTATTTCTGTCCGTCGCCGCTCTCCCCCCGATAATTGTATGCCCAAACTCTTACGAATGTGCTGCAAGCCAAACTCGTCAAGCATCTCTTCCAGACGTATCTTCTGTTCCTGCTTCGACATTTTCGTCATTTCCAACACCGCTTTGATATTATCTTCCACACTCAACCGTCTGAACACAGAGGCCTCCTGCGCCAAATATCCCACCCCCAACTGCGCACGGCGATAGACCGGCTCTTTTGTAATCTCCGTATCATCCAAAAATATCCTTCCTCCGTTAGGTGTAATCAAACCTACAATCATATAAAAAGAAGTTGTCTTGCCCGCTCCGTTGGGTCCCAGCAAACCTACAATCTCCCCCTGCCGCACCTCCACGGAAACACCTTTTACAACCGTTCTGCTCTTATATTTCTTTACTAAATTTTCTGCTCTCAGTATCATAAAATGTCAAAAGTCAGACCTATATTTTACAAAAGTACACAAAAACGCGGAAAGGAAAAACTAAAAGTCTAAATATACACTGAAATTCACAGCAAAGTTCTGCACATCCTGTCCAGGAATACTATGCCGATGCGTCAACCTCCATATGGCATCCACCCGGAACACCCGGAAAATATTCTCAATACCGATTCCCGTTTCAAAATACGGTTTTGATACCGAAGACATCCCCTCGGGGAAAAGCAGATAAGCACGGGTATCAGCCAAACTCCCGTTATTTTTATCCGTCAGGATTCCAATCAACCCCTTAAAAATAAACACTTCCCTCCACTTCAACCTCTTCATCAAAGGAATCTTGCCTAAGAAAAAACCTTTGAAATGGTGTTCCCAAATAAAAGAAGCCCAGAGATCCGAAGCAAATTCATAATAATTCATGCAGGAAAAAGCGTATTGGTCATAAAAATAAGTGGCATTCCCCTCATGAAGTTTAAGCAACGGATAAGGCACTTTACCAAATATCTTGCCGCCGCTCAACACCATATAGGATTTTCCCAAAGGCGAAACCGGAAAATTGTAACTGATATTTCCTTCCAGACGATAAAACTCGTAGTCATTCTTAAATAAACCTTTCACTCCCATAGACAAATCCACACCTACAATAGGATAGTCCGAACCCATGGAATACTTATCAAAAGTTTTCCGTATCACAATCTCATTTTTAGACAGCCGGGTGTTAAGTCTTAATATCGTGGACTGAATAGATTTCATTGCCCCACCGTCAGGCTTTACAAAAGGGACGTAGCGTGAAGGAAAAACATCGCGTATCTGCACAGCCAGCGTATTGGACACCCCTTGTCTCCATTCCTGTTCAAACAGCATATCCCATTGATTCACCATACTCAAACGATCATTGTTTCCCCGTGAAAAGACAGAACTAAGGATATTTCCCGTTGTAAAGGCATTCACACCTGCCCCCAATTGCAACACATCATGTTTAAAAGCCAGGGTCAACTGAGAAGTAGGCAATTCTTTAAAAGAATAGGTAAAACCGCCACCACCCTTAAAGTTCTCGTCTTTTGTCCCATATGCCGCATACCCGAACAGCCGGATTTTCTTACTGAAATCTTCCGTCGTCCGGGCTCCCAACTGAAAACGGACACCCTCTAACTTATTAAAACTACCCAATTTGTAATAAGGACCGATACCGACATATTTCGTATCGTAATATCCCCCCATAATCGTGGAAATAACCGTATAGATATTCTGATACAGAGGTACATTCTTAATGGAATCGACCATCTGGTATATCTCCTTTTCCTGCTTACTCAGGGCATAAGGACGAATCGTATCCCAATACGAATCATCATTTTTCAGTACGGCTTTATCAATAATCACATTGTTATCCAATTTCAACACCTTTTCGGGTATCACTGGATTCAGCACCACATGAGAATAATCCACCTGCCGGTGTCCCAAAAAAGAAACTACTTTCGATGAATCGGACATCACAATCGAAAAGTCGGCAAACAATCTGTCTTGTTTCGGAAACCAAACCGAATCCGCCAGCAACTGATTGGTATTTTCCAACACAAGATGACGTATCCAGTTAACGTTCAATCCTTTCATCATCTTCACATGAGCGGATTGCAAAGCCCATGACAAAGAGTCAATATTCACCTCTCCGTCAAGCACCGGCGTAGAAAACGATTTGGGATGAAAGCGGATTTTATAGGTTTTCCGCCCCTCAATCTGCATACTGTCAACCAAAAAATACTTATAATACATCAACCCATGATCGGACAACGGACTGGCAAAGCGAACCTCAAAGATATCGATATAATTATCATACAAATTGAAATTGGCATGCAAATGCCCCGTAAACTGAGCCAGCGTATAATCCTCCTCAATTCCCGATATCCGGCTCGCCTTTACAATTTCCCGCGACAAAGACGGTGATTTTCTGAAATAATAATCCGCAGAAGCCTCCGAAATCATGACAGGCAGATAAGCCTTTCCCGTCACCACAGAGGTATCAATGTGATCAAAAATAAAACCAAAATTTTTCTGCAATTTCTTATTTTTAAAACCAGGCTTCACGTTAGTTAGGTCCAGTTCCATTTTAGTATATGTATTGCAGAAATAGGACTGTATCCTGTCGGGATTGTTTTTCTTCTTGTTTTGCGACACCTTGCGCAGAATTGCATGCGCCGGATTCTCTCCGGGTGTAACCTTAATCTCCTCCAAATCAAAAGACTGGGGGTCAAGTTTAAAATCAATTGTATTATATGCCCCCGGTACAACTTTCCGGGACTGGGGTATATAACCGACAAACGACGCCTGCAATTCTTCTACCGCCTCGCGGGTCTCTATGGAATACACCCCGTCAAAATCTGTGGTGACCCCGACAAACGAACCCTTAAACACCACATTTACCAACGGAAGCGGTTCGCCCGTTTTCGCATCCGTAATCTTTCCCCGCACACGGGTACTCTGAGCCCAAACACTACATACCAGCAGCAATAAGACAGATAATACAAGCGACTTTTTCATTCAACTAAATTTCAGACCGGTATGAAACAGCCCCACTCCTATACTACTCCCTCCCGCAAAATATCATGCAAATGCACCATACCTTTATATATGTGTTCTTCTCCGGTAACAACCAGCTGGGTGATACTGTTCTTTTCCATGAGCATAAAAGCATTGTAAGCAAGTTCCTCTTCCGAAATGGTCTTCGGATGTCGGGACATAATGTCCCTGGCTTTCAAACCGTCTACATCCGGATACTTCTCAAGCATACGGCGCAAGTCTCCATCGGTGATAATTCCCAACAGATGTTCAGTCTCATTCACTACAGCAACTGCTCCCAAGCATCCTCCCGACATTTCCAGAATCACCGAGCGTATACCGTCTTCCGGAGCTACCCGGGGACGGTTTTCCTTATCAAAAACATCCGATACTCGGGTGTACAAACGCTTACCTAACGAACCACCGGGATGGAATTTTGCAAAATCACGACTGGAAAAACTACGGCAGGCAATCAGACACATTGCCAAAGCATCCCCCATCACCAACTGAGCTGTCGTAGAATTGGTCGGAGCCAGGTTATTCGGACAAGCCTCTTTGTCCACATGCGCCTTAATGACATATTCAGAATTCTGTGCCAGGAAAGAGTCGGTATTCGAAACCATTGCCACAATCCGGTTGTTGCCTATATTGCGGATAAGCGGCACCAGCACCTTAATTTCAGGCGTATTGCCGCTTTTGGAAATAAAAATGACCACATCCTCCTCTCTCACCATTCCCATATCCCCGTGAATGGCATCAGCGGCATGCATAAAAACGGAAGGCGTTCCGGTGGAATTCAACGTCGCGACAATCTTCTGAGCAATAATCGCGCTTTTTCCTATTCCGGTAATAATCACCCGCCCTTTGCTTTCATAGATCAATTTCACTACTTTTTCAAAATCATCGTCTATAAACCCGACCAAATTCCGAACCGTGTCCGCTTCTTCTACAATTACATTCTTTGCAACATCCTTAATATCAATCATGTTTCAATTTATTTACAAAACGACAAAATAATTACAATATTTATGCCAAAAAAAAACAGGAAAAAATCTTGCAACAACAATTTTTTCTATAATTTTACTCAAGGACAAAAGTACAATAAATGCCCAAAAGTTTGTCAGGTTTGCGGGACAATAGTTCCTACCAACAAACACCTATGAACACTAAGTTTATGTGTCACAAAGCTTCCGAAACCGGAAAATTACCGTTCTGTTACGGATATCCCCTTTTTAAAAGGTGGGAATCCGGGTGTAAAATTGTACTGAATTTATTTGTTCCTCCGAATTAAGTTATAAATTTGCAGCCCTTGTGCGCGGCGTGCAAAAACAAGATGAATACAATGGCATTGGAGATTGATTTACATGCAAAACTAAAAGAGTATTTTGGCTTCGACAATTTCAAAGGAAATCAGGAAGCCATTATCAAAAATGTACTGGCAGGGAGAAATACATTCGTATTGATGCCTACAGGAGGAGGTAAATCGTTATGCTACCAACTTCCTGCGCTGATATCCGAAGGTACGGCTATTGTAATTTCCCCATTGATTGCACTTATGAAAAACCAGGTGGACGCCATGCGTTCCTTCAGTGCAGCAGAAGGGGTTGCCCATTTTCTGAATTCTTCCCTGACTAAAACTGAAATTCTGAAAGTCAAAGAAGACATTTTGGAGGGCAAGACAAAACTTCTGTACGTCGCCCCTGAATCGTTGACCAAAGACAGCAATGTGGAATTTCTTCAAAAGATACCCATTTCTTTCTTTGCCGTAGACGAAGCCCATTGTATTTCGGAATGGGGGCATGATTTCCGGACAGAATACCGGAAAATACGTCCCATTGTGGAGCAGATCGGAAAAGCTCCGATTATTGCCTTGACAGCCACCGCCACACCTAAGGTTCAGCACGACATACAGAAAAACCTGGACATGCTGGACGCAGAAGTGTTCAAGTCTTCATTCAACCGACCGAACCTGTATTATGAGGTACGCCCCAAAAATGACCCGACAAAAGACATCATCAAATTCATCAAGAACCACGAAGGCAAATCCGGCATCATCTACTGCCTCAGCCGTAAAAAAGTAGAAGAACTGGCAGAAGTACTGCAAATCAACGGAATCAAAGCAGCCGCCTATCATGCCGGAATGGATGCAAATACCCGAAGTGCTAACCAGGATAAATTTCTGATGGAAGAGGTCGACGTTATTGTCGCAACCATTGCATTCGGAATGGGCATCGACAAACCCGACGTACGCTTTGTCATCCATTACGACATTCCCAAAAGCCTAGAAGGCTATTACCAGGAAACCGGAAGAGCGGGACGCGACGGAGGAGAAGGCATCTGCGTCACCTACTACAGCTACAAAGACATACAGAAATTAGAAAAATTCATGCAAGGCAAACCTATTGCCGAGCAGGAAATCGGTAAACAGTTACTGATGGAGACCGTATCATATGCGGAAACCTCCATGTGCCGCCGCAAGGTCTTGCTTCACTATTTCGGTGAAGATTATGAAGAAGAAAACTGCGGATGCTGCGATAACTGCCTGTATCCCAAAAAAGAATTTGAGGGCAAGGAATATATGCTGGATGCTTTGACGTTAGTTACCGAAGTCAAGGAGAAATTCAAAATAGAACATTTGGTAAACATCCTATTAGGCGAAGCCGATTCCGCCATAAAAGCTTATAAACACGACAAACTGGAAATGTTCGGAAGCGGCACGGAGAAAAGCAGACAATTCTGGACAATGGTTTTCCGTCGGGCACTCATCAGTCGGTTTATCGAAAAAGACATTGAACAATACGGAGTAATTAAAATAACCAAGGAAGGATTAGACTTTATTGAACATCCAAAAGAATTTAAACTGATGGAAGACCGTAATTTTGAAGAAAGTGAAGAAAAAATCCAGGAAAAAGGCGGTGTGTCGGCCTTAGATGCCACCCTGTTTTCCATTCTGAAAGATCTGCGTAAAAAAATTGCCAAAACCAATAACCTTCCCCCCTATGTAATTTTCCAGGATCCTTCTCTGGAAGATATGTGTATCAACTATCCCGTAACGCTGGAAGAACTTGCCAACATCCAGGGGGTAGGTAGCGGGAAAGCCCAGAAATACGGCAAAGAATTCGTTGAAATCATCAAACAATATGTCGATGACAATGAAATTGAACGCGCCCAGGATATGGTGGTAAAAACCGTTGCCAACAAATCCAAATTCAAAGTATACATCATTCAGAACATCGACCGCCAGATCGACCTGGAAGACATTGCTTCCGCCCAGGGATTAACCTACGAAGAGTTAATCAAGGAAATGGAAGCCATCGTTTTCTCCGGTACCAAACTGAATATAGACTACTACATCAACAAGATTTTAGACGAAGACCAACAAAAAGAAATCTTTGATTATTTCATGGAGGCCCAAACAGATAACATACAGGAAGCTTTTGATGAATTTGAAGGAGACTATTCCGAAGAAGATTTACGGCTAATGCGTCTGAAATTCCACTCCAAACACGGCAACTGACATACACCATAACCACGGAACCCAACTCCGTGGTTTTATTATTTTTTCAAACAGAAAGGAATAACCACATAGCTGGTATCACCTGTATAATTCCAAGCAGGTCCTTCACACAACAAGCGGATAGCTTCCCTGTTACAAGAATAGCTAATCCATTTCACTACCCGGATATGTGACGGACGCCCGGCCTTATTCACATAAAAAGAGAGTTTTATCTCCCCTTCCAGTCCACGCTCCAAAGCATCCTGCGGGTAGCGCAAAGAATCCCGAACATAACGGTAGAATTTTTTATATCCTCCAAAAGGAAGAGAGCCCTTGTTTCCTTCTACAACCGTATCTCCTTTTCCATATCGTACCGAAACAGAACTGTTCAAGACTACTTCCGACTTTTGCACCATCCGGACTGTATCCGGCTTCCCATTCATCTGTTGTTGTTCTGCATTTCCTCCCAAAAGGTTTTCACCTTCAAGCATACTCCCATTTCTCCCATTCCCTCCGGTCAAAAACAACCGATTTTTCTGACGCTGTATGCTATCCGCCTGCATCTGCCTAAATCCCATCATCATTCCCAAACCTACCACAACAACCGTAGCCACTATTCCCCAGATCCTTCCTATCGCTCTCCACTTGCTTCTTGTCCGCTCCCGTAACCGTTTTGACAAATATTCAATATCCCGCACCACATCTCTCTGCATTCCCGTCAACCCCTCCAGCGCCTCATATAAAAAAGCATCGTTCAATGCCTCCTTTTCCAAACCATTGGCTTCTTTCCCTCGTCGGTCCCCACGCAAATAATTCACTATGCGGTTTCTTACTTTCATATTATGCCAGTCCCTTTTTTCCCAAACACAATTTCAGATTTCTCCTCCCGTTCTGTACCAAATTTTTAATCAACTTCAACGGGAATCCCGTAGCGTCTTCAATCTCTTTGTAGGAACGATCTTCCATAAAAAAACGGCAAACACTGATCCGCTGTTTTTCAGGCAAGGCCTCTATACATTTCTGAAGCATCTTTTCCTTTGCCGTTTCTTTCCTCACGATCTCCAAGCTAAATTCATCACAAAATTCCAGCACCTCTTCATCCAGACTTACCTCTCCACCGGCAACACGACGCTGCAATTCTTTCCGGCAATAGTTGCGGACACACGCATAAAGCCAGGATTTAAATTCAGGTAACGGATGTTCCGCTGCTCTTCCCATCAGCTCGTCAAACAAGTACATCACGGCATACTGCGCGTCTTCCGTCCGTTTCAAATATTTTAATGCCACGCCATAAACCATAGGCACATAACGCTCATAGAGCACTCTCCAATACTCCTTATCCTTTTTCTGGCAGTAAGCCATCAAAAGATCTCTGTCGCCGAGATTTCCGTTTATTTTCTTCAACTGAAAAAATTCAATATTCACAAAGATGTCAATTTTCTGAAAAATCCACAATCTTTCGCCGAAAAATATTAATAAAAGAAGAATTATGTCTGCTTTGTATCCAGACACCAAATGCCCGGAATAGAGCAGTTATTATAAAAAAAGTATCAAAATCAACTGAGCCAGAATGACCCGAATAAACATTGCTACCGGATAGACCGTAGCATAAGCAACCGAAGGACTGTCCCCGGGTGAAATCACATTGGCATAATTCAATGCCATCGGATTAGCCATACTTCCGCACAGCATTCCGGCAACAGAACCGAAATCCAGCTTCATCACATTCAACGCCCACACAGCTACCATCAAAACCGGTATTACGGTAAGGGCAAATCCCAAACCCAGCCACAAAAGCCCTTCGGGACGAAAAACGGTATCAAAGAAATGAGCACCGGCATCAAGTCCCAGACATGCCAAATACATTGAAAGCCCCAAAGCCCTCAACATCAGATTAGCACTACGAGTCGTATAGGTAATCATGTGCATGCGCGGCCCAAAAGCCCCCATCAGGATCCCCATAACTATAGGTCCGCCGGCAATACCCAATTTCACCGGATAACTCACACCCGGCACACTAAAAGGTATCGTCCCCAAAAACAACCCCAGCACAATGCCGATAAAAACGGCAACCAAGTTGGGTTCCTTAAGGCTAAGCACTTTATTTCCCAACACTTTTTCCACATTTGCAATAGCATTGGCTTCACCGACAACAGTCAACTTATCCCCCAATTGGAGCACCAGATCCGGCAAGGCCAGCAACTCCACTCCAGCCCGGTAGATACGGGTAATATTGATGCCATAATGATTTCTCAAACGAAGAGCCCCCAAACGCTTTCCGTTAATCTCGGAGCGGGTCACCAGTATCCTCTGCGAAATCAACTGGCTGTCTATCGCATTCCAATCGATGTCGTCTTTATTCCAGTCTCTGTGCTCCTGTTCCCCGAATAACATAGTCAGTGTCTCCACTGCCGCCTCGGAAGTAATGACCAACAAACGGTCATTTTCCTGCAATACGGTCCCGGAAGTCGGAATCGTGACCTTTCCGTCCCGCCATAAACGGGAAATGACAAATTTATGATAAGCCAATGCTGCCGCTTCTTTCACGGTCTTGCCGAAAATTCCCGGATTACAGACCTGAAAACCGGCAATAAAAGCGGCATGTGATTTGTGTTCATCCCGCTTATACTCCGATTCCTGCAAAGGAAAAAGTTTCCGGAGAAATGCCAGGGCTATAATCACACCGACCACACCCAAAGGATAAGTCACCGCACATCCCAGTGCCGGATCAGCCGTCTCTATCTGTAATTGCTTCAATGTCTGCTGGGCAGCACCCAAAGCAGGCGTATTGGTTACAGATCCGCTTAATATGCCTACCATATCCGGCAGGGATACGCCCGTAAACAGGTGCAACGCCACCGTCATTACCGTGCCCAGCATCACAACTGCCAAAGCCAGGATATTCAAAGTCATTCCGCCTTTACGGAAAGAACCGAAAAAAGAGGGACCTACCTGTAATCCTAAAGCATATACAAAAATTATCAATCCGAAACTCTCGGCATAATTCAGCATATTTGGGTCTATTGCTAACCCCAAATGTCCCGCCAGGATACCCACAAAAAACACAAACGTCACTCCAAGAGAAATACCCAGAATACGTATTCTTCCCAATATCAAACCAATAGCAGTGATCAATGAGATCACGACCACCGCCTGTATCACGGACTGCTCAACAAACAGGCCTCTTAACCATTCCATTTTCAGCAGAATAAAAATCGTATTACGATAAAACGGCGCAAAGGTAATATTTAATTCACGATTTCAGACCGACCCCGGAAAAATTTCCCCGTTCGAAAACATATGAAAACATTTTCCACCTTTAAAATACAGTATTTTAACAGATTATACTTATAACCTCACGCTTTTTTATTATCTTTGCATCGTTCAAAACAATCGTGCATGAAGATAAACAAATTATTTGCAATAACATTTTTTGGTTTACTGTTCATTTTCTCTTCCTGTTCCAGACAAAAATCTTTTACCACTGTAAACGAACCATCGGCCTCTCTCCTATCACCGTTCAATACGGACCAACTGATTACAATTCCGGAACTCGCCGTATCAGAATATCTTAAAGAACCCGCCACATTTTATACACCGTCCATTGAAATCACAGACACATTTATCGGTGCAGAAAAGTACCTGGTACGAGCTAAAACAGAAAAACTTTTTGAAAAGAGAAACGAATTACTGGTTGATTTAAGCCAAATAAATGAAACTTCTTTTTTCTTTCCTCTTCCGGGAGCGCGTTTTCTGTCTCCTTACGGCATCCGCCGGGGCAGAAATCATACGGGAATTGACATCAAGACTTTCGCCAACGACACGGTCAGAGCTGCATTTGACGGAGTGGTGCGGATTGCAGGACGAGCCAAAGGCTACGGTAATGTTGTCGTTATCCGCCATTACAATGGACTCGAAACAGTCTACGGCCACCACGCCCGGTTACTGGTAAAGGCGGGCGATAAAGTCAAAGCAGGCATGGCTATCGGATTGGAAGGCCGTACCGGAAGGGCAACCACAGATCACTTACATTTCGAAACCCGCATCAACGGACAGCCTTTTGACCCGTCGCTTATTATAGACTTTCACACTCAAAAGCTGCTCAACACCTGCCTCGTATTCACGCCAGGTCCCGACGGAAAAATAAAGATTGACCAAGTATAACCGTCAGCTATTTCCAGTCGTTTACCGTGTTGATGACCTGCTGCATTTCCTGCCGGGATACTTGTCCGGCTTTGTAAAAACGAATTATCCGGTCTTTATCCACCAGTATAACACAGGAAGCATTATTGGCATTTTTCAGATTCCAGGCTTTGCTTAAAGCTGCATCCGTGTCAAAATACACCTGTCCGCCAGTTCCTTGAACAGCTTTTGCTGCCTTACGTTTTATCACCTTGTCGGGAATAAGCGGGGCAGCAGCCAGGTTTACCACTCCGTAAGAATCCACATTAACACCGGTAATACGGTGAGCCTTAAAATAGTCCTGCAAATTTTTATTCTGTTTTGCATGAGAGGGATCGGCATAAAAAATCAACAAATTTTTTTCCCCGAATCCCGGTAATCCGACTCTTTTATCGGATGAGTTCAGAATCTTTACATCCTGCACTTTCTCTCCGACCTGACATAAGCCTCTGCTTAAAATAAAACAAAAGATAAACAGGAATCCCCAATAATACCGCATAATTTTTTCTTTTATACCTAAAGCATATACGATAAAACGGGATATCCGTTCAATAAAAAAATAAATTAAACACTAAAATTCTTCAACCATACTTCCTTCCACAGCCCCCTCATCTCCCGCAGGAAAGAAAATAGCAGCAGCCTTTACAATGAAGTACCTATGATTCCTCTTCTGGAACTCTCAATAAAATCAAGCATATAGTGTATTTCCGGGCCTTCGGGTATAATCTCCCGTATACGGCGGATTGCATTTTCCAGACTGGTACCGCACTGATATATCTGACGATAGGCTTTGGCAATATCATCAAGCACACCCTCCTGGAAATGACCTTCTTTCGTCATGATAACGGCATTGATTCCGTAATAGGCAATCGGATTATGGGCAGCTACAATAAAAGGAGGAACATCCTTTCCTGCACGGCCTCCGTCTTTCACAAGAGACCAGCTTCCGACCCGGCAGCCGTGTTTCAGTATCACCTCACTACCCAGAATAGCCCAATCGTCAATTACACAATTACCGGCTGTCTTAGCTCCATTCCCCAAAACACAGTAGTTCCCGACATGGGTATCGTGGGCAAGATGCACCCCTTCCAGCAAATAATTGCCATTGCCGACAATCGTGCTGTCGGTCGTATCGGTGCCCCGGTTAATAATCACCTTCTCCCGGATGGTATTACCATCCCCTATCAGCAGCAAAGTATCCTCTCCCTTAAACTTAAAATCCTGCGGAGTAGCCCCGACAATCGCCCCGTGATACACCGTATTGTCTTTTCCCATACGGGTTCCGCTTAAAATACTGGCATAAGGCATAATCGTGCAGTTATCTCCAATCTCCACATTTTTTTCAATGTAAGCAAACGGGTGAACAGTTACATTCTCTCCGATTTTTGCTTCTTTATCCACATAGGCTAACGGACTAATCATAACTTGTAATTTTAAATTTTACTCTGTTCCTCCTCCCAAAGCGCGGTAAAGGCTGACAACAGACTGTATACGCTGAAAACGGTCGAACACTGCCGACAACTGCGCACTAAGCAAAGACTGCTGTGCCGTCAACACTTCCAAATAAGTGGAACTACCGCCCAAAACCAACAACTCCTGGGTATATTCCACTGATTTCTGCAAAGCATCCACCTGTTGGGCCCGCAGTTTTAATTTTACTTCAGCAGCCCGATACGAATCCAAAGCATCACTTACTTCTCCTCCCGCATTCAGAATCGTCTGTTCAAACTGAAGCAAAGCTTCTTCCTGCTGCGCCTTGGCTATACGCAAACGCGCCAAATTAGCTCCCCGGTTAAAAATGGGCTGAGTCAGTGAGCCTACCGCCGAAACAATCATCTTTCCCGGATTCACAATAACTCCTGCATCATTGGTCCAACCTCCCGTACCCGTCAGTGACAACTGCGGATAAAAGGCTGAACGTGCCACATTGGCATTGTAGAACGTTCCTGTCAGAGCCATTTCCGCCGCTTTCACATCCGGACGTCTGGACAAGAGCTGCATGGACACACCGGTTTTCAACACTTCCGGCAGATGCTGGTCTTTGAGTTTTCCCCGTTCCACAAACCGGGGAGCCTGTCTCAACAGCAGCGATAACGCATTTTCAAACTGCCGGATCTGGCTTTCCAGTTCAGGAACATTCGCTGCAATCATGTAGCGGTTGGCTTCACTCTGCACAACAGCAGCCTCATTCACCATAGCAGCTTCCTTCATGGCCTTCATTGTCTCCACATTCTTTTCCCACAAAAGAGCCGTTTCTTTGGTAATTTCCAACTGCTCATCCAGCATCAGCAAGGTGTAATAATAATTGGCAATAGCCGACACCACCTGTGTACGTACAGCCTGCTCATACGCCTCGCTCTGCATCAATGCGGCTTTAGCTGCCCGCTTGGAATTCAGTAATTTCCCAAAAAGATCAATTTCCCATCCCGCCACGACAGGCAACGTATATGTCCAGTTTCCCCTCGACTTGTCAAAACTACTCACACCTCCCTGAGGCGCCAGATTAAAAGAGGGAAGATAAGCCAGACGGGAAGACATCAACCCTGCCTGCGCTTCCTGTACCCGAAGCAATGCCGTCTGCAAATCGGTATTCCTTTCCAATCCCGTACGAATCAAGGATTGCAACTGCGGGTCTGTAAACACCTCTTCCCAAGGCAGATCAGCCATTGTATTCGTATCGGTAACCAGGGTATCATTCACGGCTACCGGATCACGGAACAATCCGTCGGCCTTAACCTCCGGACGCCGGTATTGCTTATATAAATTACAGCTGCTCATCAGTGCGGCAACCATACACAAAGTATACAGAGTTATTTGTCCTTTCATCTCCCCTTATTTAGTGTATTGTTCAATTTCCGATTCAATATCCGTATTGTCCAGGTCGTGCCATTCCATAGGCTTCAGTTTTTCCTGCAAATATTCAAAGGCAACGAACAACGCCGGCACAATAAAAATCTGGCAAATCATCCCTATCAACATGCCTCCGATGGCCCCCGTTCCCAACGTACTGTTCCCGTTTGCCCCGACACCGGTCGCCATCATCAACGGAATCAGACCGATAATCATAGCAAAAGAGGTCATCAGAATCGGACGCAACCGGGCAGAAGCCCCCGACACAGCGGCATCGCGGATGCTCATGCCGGTTTTCCGTCGGTCCAAAGCAAACTCGGTAATCAGAATCGCATTCTTCGCCAACAAACCAATCAGCATAATCAAGGCTATTTGCATGTAGATATTATTCTCCACACCCATCAGTTGGGCAAAAACAAAACTTCCCATTAATCCCGAAGGAACGGACAGAATTACCACCAACGGAAGGACATAACTTTCATACTGCGCACTCAGCAAAAGATAGACAAATACCAAACAAAGAGCGAAAATAATGGCTGTCGTACCCCCACTGCTTCCCTGTTCCTCCCTGGTCATACCCGAAAACTCGTATCCGTATCCCGTAGGAAGAGCCTGAGCGGCCACCTCTTCAATGGCACGGACCGCCTGCCCCGAACTATACCCCTCTGCCGGCGAACCGTTTACACTCATGGAAGTAAACATATTGAAACGCTTGATATTATCCGGTCCGTAAATTTTCTTTAACGTCATAAACTGCGTAATCGGCGCCATTTCATTCCCATTGCGTACTTTAACCCCCTGTAAAGACTCCGGATTGATACGATACTGAGGATCTGCCTGTATCATCACCCGGTAGAGTTTACCAAAACGATTGAAATTGGAGGCATATATCCCCCCGAAATAACCCTGCAATGTGGTCAGAATATCTTTAGGACTGATACCTGCCTGTTTACACATAGCCGGGTCTATATCAATGATATACTGTGGGAAAGTCGGATTAAACGAAGTCTGTGCCGTAGCAATCTCAGGCCGTTCTCTAAGTTTCGCCAGAAAATCCTGTGCCACCTCATAAAACTTATCCAGGTCACCACCCGTTTTATCCTGCAAATTGAATTCAAATCCGTTAGTAACACTATATCCGGGAATCATCGGAGGGGCAAACAACAACACCCGGGCATCTTTAATCGCCATCTTGGCCTGTACATAAAACGTACCGACCAGCGTATTGACGTCCTGCCCCTTCGTGCGTTCTTTCCAATCTTTCAGTTTTATAATCAGTGTACCGTACGAACTCCCCTGTCCTGCAAGGAAACTGTATCCCGTAATCTGAGTCCGGTTTTCCACAGCCGGATTGGCAGCCACCAGACTGTCCACCTGTTGCATCACCTGCTGTGTACGTTCCTGGGATGTTCCGGGAGGCATGTCCACTACGGCAAAAACCGTTCCCGTATCTTCATTCGGTACCAATCCCGTCGGAGTCAGATTCATCAAAAATACCAGCAACACCACCGTAGCCACCACAACTCCGAAAGCCAACAATCTGCGGCGAATAAAAAACAACACGCCTCTTTCGTATTTTTTCAGCAAGCTGTCGTAAGCAGTATTGAAAGCCAAATGAAAGCGTTGTATAAATGACATTTTCTTTTCCCCTTCCTTATGATGGGGTTTCAGAAACATCGCACAAAGAGCGGGACTCAGTGTCAGTGCATTGATTGCCGACAAACCGATAGAGATGGCCATCGTCAAACCAAACTGCCGGTAAAATGTACCCGAAGTTCCAGTCATGAAACTCACCGGAATAAATACAGACATCATGACCAAAGTAATGGAAACGATGGCCCCGCCCAGTTCCCCCATTGCATCAATGGAGGCTTTTTTAGAAGAGGTATATCCTTCATCCAGTTTCGCATGTACCCCTTCCACCACCACAATGGCGTCGTCCACCACAATAGCAATGGCAAGTACCATCGCACACAGCGTCAAAAGATTCACACTAAAGCCAATCAGATACAACCCAAAAAAGGTTCCGATCAACGCTACCGGAATAGCAATAGCCGGGATCAGCGTGGAACGGAAATCCTGCAAGAAAAGATATACCACCAAAAACACCAGGATAAAAGCTTCTATCAACGTTTTGAGCACCTCATGAATAGAAGCAAACAAGAAATCATTGGCATTAATCAAAGTCGCGATCTTCACTCCGCTGGGCAGATCCGGTTCGATTTTATCCAGATACCCCACCACATTATTAATAATCTCCGTAGCATTCGACCCTGCTGTCTGAAAGATAATAGCCGTTACTCCCGGATGCCCGTTTACATTGTTTTCCATCCCGTAAGTAAGGCGTCCCAATTCTACGTTGGCCACATCTTTCAGCCGCAGCACCTCTCCGTCCGAATTGGCCCGGATAACAATGTCTTCAAATTCTTCCGGTGTCTGCAACCGGCCTTTATACCGCATCACGTACTGGAAAGACTGATTTCCTCTTTCCCCGAACTGCCCCGGTGCAGCCTCAATATTCTGCTCCGCTAAGGCCGCAGTAATATCCCCCGGCATAAGTTTATACTGAGCCATAACATCCGGTTTCAGCCAGACACGCATAGAATAATCCGTTCCCAACACCATGGCATCCCCTACTCCCGGAACACGTTTGATTTCAGGAATGACATTGATGTTCATGTAGTTTTCAAGAAACTTTGTATCATACTGATCGTCAGAGCTGTAAAAAGAGAATCCAACCAACATACTTGTCTGACGCTTCTGCGTAATCACCCCCACCTGGATGACCTCTGCCGGAAGGAATCCCTGAGCTTTAGTCACCCGGTTCTGGACATTCACGGCAGCCATATCGGGATCCGTTCCCTGTTTAAAATAAATCTCGATTGTAGCTTCTCCGGTATTGGTGGCGGTAGAAGTCATATACATCATGTTTTCCACCCCGTTGATCTGCTCTTCAAGCGGAGCAATCACACTATTCAGCACCGTCTGGGCATTCGCTCCGGTATAAGTCGTCGAAACACGAATAGTCGGCGGCGCAATATCCGGATATTGGGAAACAGGCAGGGATACCAACCCCAATACCCCCAAAATAACAATCAGAATGGAAATAACCGTCGACAATACCGGACGGTTTATAAATTGGTCTAACTTCATCTTTCTCGGTTTTATACGGATTTATTTCTTCTCAGCCTCTGTCCGGGGAGCTGTCATCGCCTGTATTTTTGCCGCCGATTGTTCCGGTGTAATCGGTTTTATACGGATTCCGTTCCGCAGCGTACCCACTCCTTCCGTCACAACCCGGTCTCCGGGCTTCAATCCCGAAGTCACCACATAATTTTTCCCGTCATCCAGTTTGAATATTCCGATTTCCACATTTCTTACCGCGGAATCGGCCTGCACTTTATACACAAATTTCTTGTCCTGTATCTCATAAGTAGCTTTCTGAGGAATCACCAACGCTCCGGACAATTGTGACGGAATCTTCACAACACCTGTTCCCCCGCTCCTCAGCAAATGGTGCCTGTTATCAAACGTTGCCCGCACACTGACAGCTCCGGTTGCCTGGTCAATCACGCCACTAATAGTTTCCACCTTTCCTTTTTCCGGATAAAGCGACCCGTCCGCCAATTCCAATTCCACCAACGGCATTTTTTCCAACACCTCTTTCGAAGAGCCGTCCTGACGAATCAAGTTCAACAACTGTTTTTCCGTCATAGAAAAATAGACATACATCTGCGATATATCCGACACAATGGTCAAAGGAGTAGCAGAGGTGGCACTAACCAATGCCCCTACCCGAAAAGGAAGCGTACCAACTACCCCGTCCGACGGACTGGTTATTTCCGTATAAGACAGATTTTTTTCCGCGTTCACCAACTGTGCCTGCGCCTGCGCCAAAGCAGCCTGCTGGGAAGCCAACGTATTTTCCGCCATCTGCAAATCATACTCACTGATAATAGCTTTCTTTGCTAACTCTCTCTTATTGTTTACCGTCAACTTAGCTGTCGCCACATTGGACTCCGCAACTTTTACTGCTGCCCGCGCAACATTCACTGCCTCCTCATACTGCACCGGATCTATTCTGAACAACACCTGTCCTTTCCGCACCATGGCACCCTCATCCACACATAATTTCGTAATAAAGCCGCTCACATTGGGCCGGATTTCCACATCCTGCCGTCCCCGGATAACAGCCGGATAAGATGCACTCAATGATACTTCTCCGGGCTGTAGCGTCACAACGGCATATTCCGGCAAAGCTTGTCCCGTCTGCTGTTGCTTACCGGCACAGGCAAAACACAATGCACTGAAGGCGATTAATCCTGCCTTACGAACCCGAATCCTCGTTAACTCCTGAATTTTCATAGTATATTCTTATTGATATGTTTAGCAAAATTTATGCAAAGCTATTACTAAACCTACGGATTATATCATTCTTTTATAAAAAAATTATTGGGATATGCTAATTTTTACTAAAAAAGCATCTCTCCGGCAAGGCGCACCCCGGCTAACTTTTCTTTTTCCCCACCGTATCATTGATAAAATTTGCCTATCTTTGCATGACAATAGGCTATTCCCTCCGGGGAAGAGGATAGCACGGCTTTTGCTAAACGGAATCAAAAACAGGTAATCCTATTAATCAAAATCATTGTTCATGTTTTTTTCTACTGAAAACATACTGCTTATCGGCTCTGTTCTCCTGTTTGTCAGCCTCGTGGCGGGTAAAACGGGATACCGTTTCGGAGTGCCTGCCCTGCTTCTTTTCTTAGTCGTAGGCATGCTGTTCGGCAGCGACGGCTTAGGCATTCAGTTCAACAATCCCACCCAAGCCCAGTTTATCGGTATGATTGCTTTGAGCATCATCCTTTTTTCCGGCGGTATGGACACGAAAATGAATGAAATCCGTCCCATCATCGGTGAAGGGGTAGTATTAGCCACTTTCGGTGTATTTATTACAGCATTTATTACCGGAGCGTTCATATTCTGGACTTCCGCCTTCACCGGTCAACACATTGCCTTAACTCTCACGGAAGCACTGCTGCTTGCCTCGGTGATGTCATCTACGGATTCGGCATCCGTATTTTCCATCCTGCGTTCCCGGAAGCTCCATCTGAAACACAATCTGCGCCCCATGCTGGAACTGGAAAGCGGAAGTAACGATCCGATGGCTTACCTGCTTACCATCCTGTTTATCCAGATGATACAATCTGCCGGCATGAGTTTCGGTGAACTGGCACTACAATTTTCCGTCCAGTTAGGCATAGGCGCCGTATGCGGCTACCTGCTCGGTCGCCTGGCAGTTCTCATACTGAATAAAATCAACATCCAGTATGAATCGCTCTATCCGGTACTTCTGCTGGCACTGGTATTTTTTATCTTTTCCTTCACGAACCTGCTCCACGGCAACGGTTATCTGGCCGTATACATCAGTGGAGTGATTGTCGGTAACCGGGCTTTTGTACACAAAAGAAGCGTAACTTCTTTTTTCGACGGATTCGCCTGGCTGTGTCAGATTGTAATGTTCCTTACGTTAGGGCTGCTGGTCAATCCGCATGAACTGTTGGGAGTAGCAACATTAGGACTTTTAGTGGGAATTTTCCTCATATTCGTAGCACGTCCCGTCAGTGTGTTTCTGTGCCTGCTTCCGTTCCGCAAACTTCCCTTCAAAGGACGACTTTTCGTTTCATGGGTCGGCTTGCGGGGTGCCGTACCAATTATTTTCGCCACCTATCCGCAAATTGCAGGCGTTCCCCATGCCGATCTGATTTTTAACGTCGTATTTTTTATCACCATCCTGTCTCTGATCGTTCAAGGCATGAGTATTCCTTCCGTTGCCCAATGGCTGGGCTTGGGCGAACCCGCTCCCAAAACCGGAAATACATTTGGCATGGCCCTGCCGGAGGAAATCAAGTCCGCCATGTCGGAAATCGAAATCACCGAAGAACTGCTGCAAAAAGGGGAACTGTTGATGAATCTGCCGCTTCCGGACAACACGCTGGTAGCAATGATTAAACGCAACAACAACTACATGGTTCCGAAAGGCAAAACACGTCTTTGTCCGGGCGATAAACTGTTAGTAATCTCCGACAACGATAAAGAACTGATCAATACGTATGAAAGTTTAGGAATAAAAGATTATACCTTTGAAAAAAACTAACCGCCATGTTATTTTGGGACTTAATATTAAGACTAATCGCCGCTGCCTGTTTCGGTGCCCTTATCGGTCTCGACAGGGAATACCGGGCCAAAGAAGCCGGCCTGCGTACCCACTTTTTAGTATGCGTAGGGAGTGCGCTTTTCATGATTGTATCCCAACATGGATTTACCGATATGATTGGCAGCGACGGAGTAAAACTGGACCCCAGTCGTATTGCGGCACAAGTGGTCAGTGGAATAGGCTTTCTCGGAGCCGGGACCATTATCATCCAGAAACAATTTGTCAGAGGACTGACAACCGCAGCGGGCTTATGGGCTACCTCCGCCATCGGATTAGTTATCGGAGGAGGTATGTATTACATCGGAATTGCCGGCGTAGTATTAATTCTTGCAGGCCTGGAACTAACCCATCTTTTCCTGCCGGGAGTGGGACTCCACAGCATTCTCCTCATTTTCTCGACAGGGAAAAAAGAAAATCTGGAGACAATTACAAACTATATTAACAAACACGGGCACCACGTCACGCATTATTCCACAGAAGAAGAACACTACGGTGAAGCCCGGGTTTACCGCGTCACGATGATTATCAAGATACGGAAATTCAACGAGCAAAGCCTCATTTTCCAATTTGTCCAGTCCTTACCGGAACTGACTATCAACAAGATGGAATAAATCCGGAGGTTTCCGGATTCATTCCTGTGATTTCATTCAGAATTGCAAGATCATTGCACCGCAGGAGTATCCCCCGCCGAAAACGGTCAACCCCACCAAATCCCCTTTATTCACTTTCTCCCTGTTTTCGGAGAGTGCAATCATACAACTGGGACAGCCTGTATTTCCCCGTTCCTCTATATTCATGAGAAAATGCTCTTCCGGAAATCCGGTCTGCCGGGCTATGGTATTGATGATACGCCGGTTCGCCTGGTGGGAAGAGATGTAATTTAAATCCGCCAAAGTCTTACCACATCTCTCTCCGGCTTTATTAAGAGCTTCCACCATATAATGACAAGCATGAATAAATACGTCCCGGCCTTCCGGCATAGAGATTCCACCGTCTTTCGGCAACAGGTGAACAGCTTCCATCGCCTTCCCGATGTGCCCCATACCCCGGGTGTAAATGCTCAGAATCCGGGCATCCTTTTCACTGCATGATTCCGTGGAAATAAACACGGCAACCGCTCCATCTCCCCACAGGTGTCCGCTCTGCGGGTCTGTCTCATTTGCATATTTACTGTTATGATCGGCAGCAATGACCAAAGCCTTGCGGGCTTTGCCCGCAGCGAAATAGCCCTCTGCAATCTCCATCGCATTAATCAACGAAGAACAGGCAGACGAAACACTCAGACACTGAGCATTTTCAATACGGAAATGATGTTGCACGGTATGAGCCATAGTAGCCACCGTGTCATAGGGCGAATAAGTCGCCGCTACTATCAAATCAATTTCCCCAATGGCATAAGGCAACCCCTTTACCCCGGCTTCAACCGCCTTCACAGCCATCGTATTTGTATTCTCCTCCACACCGGCCTTGCTCCGGTTTTTTATCCCCGTCCGGGAATAAATCCACTCATCGTCCAGCCCGTTAATATCTTTAAAATAGGAATTAGGTACAACTGTTTCAGGTAGATAATGTGCAATTTTATTGATATACAACTCCATAATGATTTAGTAACTCTTGGTTCTTTTTTTTAACATGAGGGGAAATACTACAAAAAACATACCAAAACATTTCATATTTCACACTCCTGCCTTTTTAGCAGTCATTTTTCCCTCTACATTCAACACACTATGCTTTCGTTTGCATAAAAAAAATTGTTCCATTGCATCGCATTGAATCCAAAATAAAATATTTTCGTAGAAAGAAACGAAAGATTGTTTACAATTCATAATAGGATAAAAATCATACAATTCAAAGTATGAATACGGATACGTCATCCTAAAGGATTCTTCCGTAAATCCTGTATACGAACAAGTTACACCATATGATTCATTTCAGACCGATTACACCCGCGGACAAGGATGTTATCACCTCCTTCACCTTTCCTCACGCTTCACGCGACTGTGATTTATCTTTTTCGAATCTCTGCTGCTGGCATTTCTGTAACGAAAGCAGCTATACCGTCCTGGACAATTACTTAATTGTACGGTTCAAGCTGGAAGACCAACGCACTCTCTATCTGATGCCCACCGGAACAGGCAATATCACCCCGGTCATAAAGGCACTGGCACAAGAAGCTGCCGGAGAAGGTCAGCCGCTCCGTTTACAAGGGGTGTATGGCGAAATGCAGGAAACCCTGGAAAAAGCCCTCCCGGACCTGTTTGAATATACTCTGCACCGCAATTATTTCGACTACATTTATTTACGGAAGGACCTCGCCGAACTGAAAGGAAAAAATTATCAGCCCAAGCGCAACCACGTCAATAAATTCAAGAAAGGATACGAGTACGAATACCTGCCTTTAACAGCCGATATTCTCCCCGACTGCCTTGACTTTGAACTGCGCTGGTGTATGGAACACGACCTCCAGCAACAGGAAAGCCTGCAAAAGGAAAGACAGGCTCTGACATACGCCGTTCAGCATTATGAAGAATTGGGACTCCATGGCGGAGCCATCAAAGTCAAAGGCGAAATTGTCGCCTTTACTTTCGGTTGTCCGGTCACCCACGACACATTTGACGTGCAGTTTGAAAAAGCAAACATTCACATCGACGGCGCATACAGCATCATCAATCAGGAATTTGCCCGCCACCTGCCGGAGCAATACATCTATGTGAACCGGGAAGAGGATTTAGGCATGCCAGGACTGCGACAGGCCAAGCTCTCTTACCACCCCTCCATTTTACTGGAAAAATGTATAGCAACCCAAAAAACAATCCGATGAGCAAGCAAGAAGAAATCATGAACCTCTGGCGTATCTGCTTCACTGATACAGAAGATTTCATCCGTTTTTATTTCGAACGGAAATACCACGAACAGGACACTGCGGTCCGTATGGAAAACGAACAGGTAGTGTCAGCTCTTCAAATGCTTCCCTACCCCATGACATGGCACGGAAAGACGGTCATGACCTCCTACATTTCCGGAGCCTGCACCCATCCCTCCGCCCGCTCCAAGGGAATAATGCGCCAATTGCTGACAGACTCCTTTCATGTGATGAAAAACCGGAAAAACGCCTTTTCCATTTTAATTCCCCAAGAACCCTGGTTATTCGACTACTACAAACGGGCGGGCTACGCTCCCGTCTTAGCCTACACGCCTGAAAATTATTATCTGTCAGTACGCAATAACAATCCCGCTGTTTGTTTCCCGGCAAGAGAAAACCTCAATCCGGAAGAGCTCTATCCCTATTTCAAAAGACACATGGAAACAAGAGAAAACTGTGTGCAACACACAGCAGAAGATTTCAAAACCATTCTGGACGATTTGTATCTTTCCGGAGGTGCCCTTCTCTTGCTCAGGGAAAACGAAAACAAAATCAAAGGAATGGCCTTTGCCCTCCCCTGCCCGGACAAAATACTGGTCAATGAATTGTTTTACGAAAGTGACACAGAAAAAGAAGCCCTGCTGCAAGCCGCAGCCCACAAGTGGGAAAAGGGAGAAATCGAATGCCGTGTACCGGTCCGGACCGGTAAGAAAATAACTCTGAAAGGCATGGCACGTATTATTGACGTCTTCCAGGTTCTGTCTGTATATGCTTCCGCCCATCCGCGCAAAACGCTCTTTTTACAGGTAACCGACAACGACCTCCCTTCCAATAACGGCTACTACCGCATCATGAACGGAAGGGCGTTCCGTACCGGAGCAGGAATCCATAAAACCGACCATGATGTGAATATCGAAGAATTGACCCAATTGCTATTTGAAAATCCAGGCTTCATCAGTCTGATGCTCGACTGACCTGCCTTTTTATTATGATTTCAAACATAACACCTGACGATGTCTGTTACTATGACATTTCCATTCCACTTCTCTGTATTCAATAGTTAAATATTGCAAAATCCTGTCATTATTTTCCATCCATCCATCGGTAAGTGATTTAAATAGGTTAATTTTATACTACTGACGCTGGTGTGTGGTACCTCTCCCTATTCCCTACGGGGAATGTTGCATCACATTTTATCATTAAATCCTAAACACAATGAAAAAAGTCGTAACGATGGTCGTAGTGGCAATCGCGTGTGCCTGTCACCATGAAACAGAACCCTGGAATGAATCCGCAAAAGAAAAAGAAGTAGCCATGTACGTCAGAACTTCCCCCAGCACATCGACACGCCCTCCGGCAGGATTCCAATTGTTTTTGTTTGACTCCCAAAATCAACTGACAGCCTACAGTATTCCCTCATCCGGAATCTCCCAAGACAATCCATTTCAAGTGGAAATCCCCGAAGGCCGCTACACCGGCTATTGCATCGCCAACAGTGATGAACCAGATGCGTGGGAATACACAGCCGGCAGTACACCTTCAAAAGTTTTTATTTCTTTACAGCAGAACGCCTCCTTCCGGCAGGAAGCCGGAGATTACCTGCTGGGAAAATCCGAATTTACCGTCGGGAGTAAAAATACCGAACCGATTCTCTTTGATGTAGAACGCAAGGTCGGATGTGTCAGGGTGATTATCGAAAATATTCCCGACTGGATGAACGACCTGCATATCCGGGTAGCCAACATCCCTCCAAAAATGAATCTCCTGGGCAAATATTCCGGAGAGACCGTCACTGTAACCAAAGCTGCCAATCAACCGGATAAGACCGGACGTTCCGTAACCAATATACTTGTATTTCCTCCAGTCAAAAGCAGTACCCTCACTCTGGCATACAAAGCCGGAGTGGCTTCCGAAAACACCCCTGCCCATACTATAGACTCCATTCTTTCCAACCGCATCACCGAGGTACGGGCAATTTTCGGCTCACCGGAAAATACCCGCCAAATTGAGTTTTCTACCAAGATTTCAGAATGGGACGAAACCATCATCCGGGAAGAAGACTGGTATATCCAACTTCCGGAAGTACCGTGCGAAGGAAAAGGAAACGGAATAAACCTGGTACAGAACGGCAGTTTTGAACAAGGAAACGACGACGAAATTCCTCCCGGCTGGAAATTAGACGGAGGAGGAAGCGACAGGAAAGTAAACCTCATCACCTCTCCTGTACTGGATGGGAAAAAAGCCGTCCGGCTGGGAGGCAAGACTTACCTGTATCAGGACATCGAAGTCACGGCAGGTGAATGCTATCAACTGCATCTGTTTGTCAACAGTCCTTCCGACGAAATAAAATGGCGTCATTGGGGAACCTGGATGGCAGGCACCGCCAATCTGAATTCCGAAGCCATCCGCTCCTCTTCCTACCGATACCGCACAGAAGGCTATGAAGATGTATATGCCGGAAATATCTTCAAAGCCCCGGCTGGCGCAACAAAACTGCGGATTGAAATCCGTAGTTACAGTACCCTCACGGCCACCCAGGAAGGGCTGTTCATAGACAGCATCCGTGTAGAAAAAGTAGAATAGGCAAATCCCAGTAATCCGGAGAAACTCTTCTTTTCTCCGGATTATTTTCAAAAGAAGAAAATAAAAAACAGCTATTTTCCGGACAACTTTTCACAGTAATCCGGGGAAAGGATAACCCGTCCCCACCATGTTTGCAAAAGTCCTCTCAATACAAGATATACCAGAAAAGCCGCCCACAAGGCATGGTTATCCGTCGTGCCGGAAAAAAAATAGCAGAGCAGAAAAAATGAAGCACAAGCAATTAACATCGCCCAAAGCATCTGCCGGGTGGCCGTAGCACCTATCAATATACCATCCCAGAGAAAAGCAGCAAACCCGGAAAGGGGAACAGCAAGCGCCCAATAAAAATAACGCCCGGCAGCCTCAACCACCTCCCGCTCTCCTGTCAGAAGTCCCAAAAAACGCTCTCCCCCCACCCCATACAGCAAAGTAAACAACAGCGACAATCCGACACCCCACCCGAAAAGATTCCGGACGGCATGCCGGAGATTCCGAACATTACAGGCACCGATATAACGTCCCACCAAAGCCTCCCCCGCATAGGCAAAACCATCCATGATATAGGAAAACAGTGTAAATAACTGCATCAGCAAGGTATTTACAGCTAAAATCGTATCTCCCTGACGCGCCCCCGTAGAGGTGAAAAAAGCCGTCACGGCAATCAGACAAACCGTGCGAAAAAATATATCCCGGTTCACGCTGAAAAAACGCTTCATGGCAGCCCATTGCAGACTTCCCCGAAGCGTGAAGCGCTCCCAAAGAGAACCATAGCGCCTCATCCACAAAACAACAGCCATACCCAAACCACACCACTCGGCAATGACGGTTCCCAAGGCGACGCCCTCGACTTTCCAATGCAACACAAACACCAAAAACAGACTGCATAAAATATTAATACAATTGACAGCTATCGCTATGAACATCGGGAACCGGGAATTCTGCATTCCGATAAACCACCCCTTAAATCCATAGAGCATCAATACAGCAGGTGCCCCCCAAATACAGACCCGGAAATAACGTATGGCATAGGCTTCCACACCCACACTGGCTTCCAGAAGAGTAAAAGCCAACTGCTCCACCGGATATTGCAACAACAGAATACACAGCGAAGAAACCACCCCCACACCCAAAGCCTGCGCAAGCACCCTCATCTCTTCCGCACGGTCTTTGCGCCCGTATGCCTGTGAAGTCAAGCCGCTCGTGCCCATCCGCAAGAAACCGAAATTCCAATAGAGGATGTTGAACAACATTCCTCCGACAGCAATAGCACCGATATAGGCAGCATCTCCCATATGACCGACAATGGTCACATCCACCAGTCCAAGCAAAGGAACAGTAATGTTAGAGATAATGGAAGGTATCGCAATCCGAAGTATACGCCGGTTCATAAATTCTCTGGGTCAAACAAAACGGACAATGGAAAAATCCCTTTTCCGGATCTTTTCCATTGCCCGCTTTTCTTTATTTCTCTTATAACAAGGAATCCGGATTCAAATGGGCAGACTCAATGTCTTTAAAATAACGGTAAGTCCCCACTTTTAGTTCCACTGTTGCCGCATCATCACACACAATAATTCCTTTCCGGTGGAGTTGCAGTGCACTGATGGTCCACATCTGATTTACAGCTCCTTCCACAGCATGATACAATGCCCTGGCTTTGTTGTGTCCGTTTACGATAATCAGCACTTCTTTAGCATCCAGCACGGTTCCTACGCCTACTGTCAAAGAGGTCTTCGGTACCCGGTTGACATCATTGTCAAAAAAACGGGAATTGGCAATAATCGTATCGGTAGTGAGTGTTTTTACCCGCGTACGGGATGCCAGGGAAGAACCCGGTTCATTAAAAGCGATGTGTCCGTCAGGACCGATACCGCCCAGGAACAAATCAATACCGCCTGCCGCTTTTATACGGTTTTCGTAGTTCTCACACTCTTCCTCCAGATTGGCCGCATTTCCATTCAGGATATTAACGTGTTCCGGCTGAATGTCAATGTGGCTGAAAAAATTGTTCCACATAAAAGAGTGGTAACTCTGGGGGTGTTCTTCCGGCAGACCTACATATTCATCCATATTGAAAGTAATCACATGCTTGAAAGAGACCACCCCCTTGCGGTTCAGCTCAATCAGCGCCTTATACATGCCCAGCGGCGAAGATCCCGTAGGAAGCCCCAATACAAAAGGTTTTTCCTCGGTAGGATTCGCCTGACGGATTTTCGCCGCCACATAATTCGCCGCCCATTGCGACACATTCTGATAGTCCGGTTGAATAATAAGTCTCATAGCTCCAAATATTAAATTTTCTACAAAAATAATGCAAAAAAAACAGAACTGCCATTCTTAACTCTTGCGTTTGACTTCTTCGACACCACGAACCTGACTAAGACAGACGAAGACGGCGGTAAGTTCGTCCACAGAGCTCACCTCAAGCCCGAAGACGCAATCGGCAATAGAGTCGGTCACCGTAATGGAGATACCGTCTATCGGCAGATTCAAATCTATTGAAATCACCTTCACCAAATCAAAAAGCAGTTTATCGCGATCAATGCCTTTCACACAAATAGAGACGGGAAATTTTCTCCTTTCATCCGCCTGCAAATTGACCGAAACAATAGAATCGCCGGCTTTTGCGGACAAAGAAATAGCTTTGTGGCAATTGCGTTTGTGTACCGTGATCGTACCATCTTCATTCCGAAAACCCGACACCTCATCCCCCGGCAACGGACAACAATCCGGACACAAGCGGTAGGCTGAAGGCATCTGCCCGGCTTTCGCCTTGCGTAAAAAATTAGTCACCGCCTTTCTGGCTTTATAGGTCTTGATAAATCCAAGCCACTCTTCCTGCGGGCAAGCCTCTTCTTCCGTACCGATAGCCACCCGGTCCCCCCTTTTCAGCACAGTACGCAAAGACGCCAACTGCCCGTTAATGCGGGCATATTTGGCATGGTTTCCGATGTCGGTGTGTATCTCATACGCCATGTCCACAGGCGTAGCCCCTTTGGGCAAGGCAACGCTGTGGCCTTTGGGGGTGAAGACAATAATGTCGTCATTGTAGAAATTACATACCACATTTTCTATAAATCCGTCTTCCTTACCGCAATCGGCTATATCATGAAGGACGGCTTTGAATGTTTCAACCCAGTGTTCCACCCCTTTTCCCGCAGCGACACACCCCAACGCCGAATTATAGTCCATCCTTTCGGAAGCAATGTGTACTTCCAGCCACTGCCCGCTGCTGCACATCACTTTGCAATGAATGGCCTGATAGCCGTTCTCTTTCGGCGAATCGACATAATTGACAAGGCTCCCCGGCTTTTCTTTATATAAATCCGTCAAAGCGGAATAAATCTCCAGACACTGGTTCTTTTCAGATATACCCCTCTCCGGATTCGCTTCAAAAACAATCGGGATTATCTGTAAAGGCTCTACCTGCCTGAACGACAATCCCGATAACTGCATTTTCCGCCAGATGGCACACACTCCCCGGTTTTTACAACTGACCCTGGCTTTTATCCCGCATTCCTGCAAGCGTCGCCGGATGGGTTGCAAAAAACGCTCAATAGTCTCTTTGTTTTCTTCTTCAAACAAGGCAATCTGATGCTCCAGTTCCGCATATTCGAGCGGCGTCCGGAAGCGGAGGCTCAGGTTTTCCAGTTCCGTCTTCACACGGTAGAGACCCAAACGATTGGCCAAAGGGGCATAAAAATAGTCCGTTTCCCCGGCAATTTTCATCTGCTTATCGGGACTCATGCTATCCAGTGTACGCATGTTGTGCAGACGGTCGGCTAATTTAATCAGCAAAGCCCGGATGTCGTAATTAATGGAATCCAGCATCTGTTTGAAGTTATCCAGTTGCTTGGACATTTCATATACGGTCTTTTTCTGTTTGGTCACCACCCGTACCAGAAAAGCGACGTCTTCCCCGAAACGTTCACGGATTTCATCTACCGTATGGGGTGTATCCTCCACCACATCATGCAAGAGTGCCGCAATAATCGGATTCGTTCCCAGTTTCAGTTCATCGGCCACAATAGTCGCCACCGAAACGGGATGGATAATATAAGGATGGCCGCTTTTGCGGTATTGTCCCTCGTGGGCTCTGTGGGCAAATTCGTAAGCATCCAATATACGCTCCGCATCTTCTTCACTTCTGCCTGCCACCACTTTTTTCATGAAAATCGCCTGTCGCTCAGCGAGCAGCTGGTCAAAATCTTCCTGTGTCTGCATCATAACACCTCGTTTTATTCTCTCACCTCTACAAACATAATAAAACGAAGGATTATCCGAAAGGATTTACAGCTTTTTTTTACAATTATTCAGCTTTTTCTCCGCCCCTATCCGTCACGATAACTCTCCTTTTTCTTTTCTCCCGGTCATTTCTGCCGGATTAACCCAAGCATCAAACTGTTCTGCCGTCACCATACCGGAATCCAAGGCCGCTTGCCGGAGGGTAATGCCTTCCCGGTAAGCCTTTTGGGCTATCGCAGCCGCGTTATAATACCCGATATGCGGATTCAGCGCTGTCACCAACATCAGCGAATCATTCAAATGCCGCCTGATGACTTCGTGCACAGGCTCGATGCCTTCCACACAATGCAAGGCAAAACTTTCACATCCCTCTCCGATCAATTGGGCACTATGCAGAAAATTCCGGATAATCACCGGTTTGAAAACATTCAGTTCAAAATGCCCGGTAGCGCCTCCGATGTTTATCGCCACGTCATTTCCCATAACCTGTGCCGCAATCATTGTCAGGGCTTCGCATTGGGTGGGATTCACTTTTCCCGGCATAATAGAGGAACCGGGTTCATTTTCAGGCAAATGGATTTCCCCGATACCTGCCCTCGGCCCGGAAGCCAGCATCCGGATATCATTTGCAACTTTCATGAGACTGACTGCCACTGTTTTCAATGCGCCATGCGCTTCGACCAAAGCATCATGAGTTGCCAGCGCCTCAAATTTATTCGAAGCCGTAACAAAAGGGAGGCGGGTAAGTCCGGCAATCTTCCGGGCCACCTGCTCCGCATAGCCCGGAGGAGTATTCAATCCGGTCCCGACAGCCGTTCCGCCCAAAGCCAACTCCGCCAAGCGGGGCAAAGTGTTCCGGACAGCCTGTAAGCCATGCTCCAACTGAGCCGCATAACCGCTGAATTCCTGCCCTAACGTCAGGGGGGTGGCATCCATAAAATGAGTACGTCCGATCTTCACTACCGGCATAAATAACCGGCTCTTCACTTGCAATGCCCGGCAGAGCTTTTCCAATCCCGGCAGAGTTTTTTCGGTGAGTATCTGATAGGCGGCAATGTGCATCGCTGTAGGGAACGTATCATTGGAAGACTGCGATTTGTTTACATCGTCATTGGGCGATAAAAACTTATCCCTGTCCGTGAGTTTTCCTCCGCGAAGTACATGCGCCCGGTTGGCAATCACTTCATTGACATTCATGTTTGTCTGTGTGCCGCTTCCTGTCTGCCACACCACCAAAGGGAACTGCTCCGACCATTTCCCGTCCAGGATTTCATCACACACCCGGACAATCGCCTCGCATTTCTCTTCCGGCAATATTCCAGCGTCCCGATTTACACAAGCCGCAGCTTTTTTCAAATAAGCGAAAGCCCGGATGATACGTTCCGGCATGCGGTCCGTATCCCGGGCTATCTTGAAATTATTTACACTCCGTTGAGTCTGTGCTCCGTAGTATGCGTCCGCTGGCACCCTTACCTCTCCCAAAGTATCTTTTTCTATCCGGAAGTCCATAATGAATGAATGTATATCACTAAAAATGAAACGTTTCCCCGGACTCAAAAGTTACTTTTTCTCCCGTCTACTGAACTGTGAGCTCTATGATCCGGCTGGAGGTATGGGCGGTAGTCAAAAGGTCCAGTCCCACTTTCATCAGGTAATCGCCGCTGAAAACGGCGCCATTCTCTCTCAGACGGGATTTTTTCCCCGGCAGCAGATTGATCTCCTCCACTTTGTACTTTTTCTGCGGATCCAGTCCCTGCAATTTGACCGGAAACAGTTTTTCCCCGAAACGGGGATGCATGTCGTAAGCATATACGACTGCTTTCCCGCGGTCTTTAGCCACGTGCATCACCGAAGCATGATTTGTTTCATAGGGAGATACCAAACGATAAAAATCACCTTGCAGAATGACGGGCGAAAGCCGTTTGAAATGGCTTACCGCTTCCCGGCAGAACAGTTGCTCTTCCTCACTCATGCCTGCTATTCCGATGTCAAAACCGAGTTTACACATCATGGCCACATCCACCCGGAATTTCAAGGGCTGCCGTCCCCACCCCGTAACGTGCGCACACAATACCTGGGAAGGGAAAAGCTGGGAAAATCCCCACTGAATGAAAATACGTTCCAGAGGGTCGGTATTGTCACTCGGCCAAAATTCCGTAAAATACTTCAATGCTTCGTAATCGCAACGGGCGCCCCCTCCCGAACACAACATCATGGGCAAATGAGGATATTTGGCTTTCAGACGTTCCAATACCCGGTAAATGCCCCGCACATGGTCTACATACAACTGCGACTGTTTTTCTTTCAGATAAGGAGAATAGATATTGGTTATCGGACTGTTGCAATCCCATTTGAAAAAGGCGATTTCCGGATTTTCCGTCATGAGTCCGTCAACAATGCCATAAACAAAATCCTGCACTTTCGGATTACTCAGGTCCAGTACCAACTGATTCCGGAAATAATACAACTCGCGGTTAGGCAGGTGAATGACCCATTCCGGGTGTTTTTCAAACAATTCGCTTTTCGGATTTACCATTTCGGGTTCTATCCAGATACCGAATTTCACGCCTGCTTTTTCCGCCCCTTTTACCAGTGCTCCTACTCCCCGTGGCAATTTTGCAGCAGTTGCATCCCAATCACCCAGTCCCGCCCGGTCGTCTTTGCGCGGATACTTATTGCCGAACCATCCATCGTCCAGTAAAAACATATCAACACCCAAATGCCGGGCTTCCTGCATCAATGCCAACAATTTTTCCTCATTGAAATCAAAGCCGGTATTTTCCCAATTGTTGAGCAAGGTCAGTCTTTCTCCCAATCCGTCTTTCACCTGGTATCGCCGCGCCCAATCGTGAAAATCACGGCTGGCTTTCCCCGTGCCTTCATCGCTGAGTGTAAAAATAAATTCCGGCGTTTTAAACCATTCTCCCGGTTGGAGTTCATAATCGGAAGCATACGGATTGATTCCCGAAATGACACGCAGATTGCCCAGGTTATCGACTTCAAAAGTAAAACGGAAATTTCCCGTCCACCCGATTGTTCCAACCAACACTTTCCCATGATTTTCAGACACCTCCTGACCTATCCCCAACTGAAAAAAAGGCTGTACATGCATGGCAGCCCTGGAGCCCAGCTTGGTATCCAGGATTTTCTTCCCGAACTGCAATTCCTGCGAGCTCATCCTCACTTCTTTAGCCCAGTCACTGCTGAACTCCGTAAGAAAATAGCGGGGAGCCTCCAGGTAGAGCATGGAAGAGGCAAAGCGGAACATGCGCACCGGCTTTTTTTCACGGTGGCGGATTTCGCTCCATGCCTTGATGATGTTTTCACGGTGAAATGCCATGTAATGTAATTTTACCTCTACGGGATAGACTTCATCCCGGAGCGCAACGACCGTTTCCGTCACATTGGCGTCTATTTCATGTTTCTCAACAGAGACATATTTCAACAAAGTGGCCATATTGCCATCCTGGTGTGCAATACCCAAAGCCGGTTCAAAATAATCCTCCATGCCGGAACCGAGGTATACCTCCCAACCTTTAGCGGATTTCCCGGAAAAACAACCGAGATCCGAATCATTTAGCAAACGTTCTCCCCAATACGCCTGATAAAGACGCCCGTCCGTCCCGACCCGGAATATCAAATCAGTGGCAGCAGTCGAGACACGAATCACGTCCCCGGCAGCAGCCTGCACACGCACCATTCCCACCAAGAGGAACAACCATAAGAAAAGACAATACTTCATATTACGTTATTTTGATATTTTTAAATTCTGCTTATTATTCTCCGGAATAAATTACTTATCCGATAGCGGTTAAACAACTCTCACCAGCAACGAAACAGCAATACAGTCCAACAACTACATCATTCCCCGTCGCGTTTCAGTGTCCGGTAAACCAATATTTTTCCATCCGTCAAGAGCTTAAAACTCTTTCCGGTGGATTCATTCAGGGTGCCCTGCCACCAGTTGGTGAATACCGACAGCGGATAAACCAGGTTCTCCCCGGCCAGCCGGGTACATCCCATATTGAACACTGACACTTGCTGACCCGGAAAGGACTCCAATTCAGCATCCCCGCACACGGGGGTAAAAAGCCCATAGTCTGTCATCATCTGCACCCGCGCCTGCTGCATGTAATCCATTAACAGGCTCACATTTCCCAAGGTATGGTCTTCCCTTTTTCCCGTTGCCCCCAGAATAAGTATATCCTGCCAGCCTTGTACCAGACAATAGCGGAAAGCTTTGCTCAGGTCATTCGTTTCCTGCTCTTTTTCCTGGTGTATAATCGCAGCATAGTGCTCCCGTATTTTCCGGGAAAGCGAATCGCCGTCACCGACTATCGCCGTCGGTTGTACACCATGCGCCAACAACTTATGAGCTGCCCCGTCACAACACACCACTGCCGGAACCTTCCGCAACATCTCCACTGCCAGAGCATTCCGGGGAAACGCACCGTCCGCCAGAATCACAACCTGCGGCAAACCCTCTCCCCACCCCAAAGGATAGTATTTCATTCCTCTATGAATTTCGGTTCAGAAAGCAAACATACGGAATTACAAACAAAAATGCACATCGGGACGAACCTTTTGTGCATTTTTGTGTACTCATGCAGTAAATCCGGAAATCATTCCCTGCTTTCCATCATTTTCAGCCATTTGAAATAACCGAAAAAGGCGATCACGGTATACAAACCGTACAAAACGGCATAAAAAGGCAATCCCTTATAAAAATAGAGGCCACAACTGACAGCATCCACCACAATCCACACCCACCACTGTTCCGCCTGTTTGTAGGCCAGCATCCACATGGCAACGATACTCAACGCCGTTGTCAGACTATCCAGCCAGGGAACGGTGCTGTCCGTAAAGCGTATCAGTATCCAGGCTATCAGCAGAAACAATCCGGTAGCGGCCAATGTCAAGGGTATAATCTGCCGGACAGGCGTATGAATCACAGGAAGCTCCTTTTTACCGGAAGCACCCCGAAGCCACATTGACCAGCCATAAACACCCGCCAGCAGGTAGTAAATATTGATACCGAAATCCGCATACAATCCGGCACGATAGTATACAAACAAGCTGAGGGCAGGCATGACAATACCCGCCACCCAAAGCCAGATGCTCGCCCTGTATTCAAACCAAAGATAGAGCAAGCCGACCAATGTCCCGGTGATTTCCAATCCATCCATAAGCCAAAATTAAAAACGGAACGTAATATAAGCCAATGCGTTAATACCCGCATTGGGATAATAAGCGGCATAGGGCACGATTTCCGGACGCACGCCTGCCGGTTTTGTCCCGCCGGAAGAGGGGTACACCGCCGTGCGGCTGGCATATCCGTTACTTTCATACTCTTCATCAAACAGGTTGTAGACAGAGACCCCTACCGTCACCGATTTGGCAAACGGCAGCCCGAAGGTATAGCTGAGGTTCAGATTGCTGACAAAGTAAGCGTCGAGCGTACATGCCTCATCACCGGAACTGTTCAGGTATTGTTTACCCACATATTGGGATTGCAGGGAAACATCCAGTCCTTTGTAAGTAAAAGCTATCAGACTGTTGAGCATAAAATCGGGCGAAAAAGAGATGGGAGTGGAACCCAGATAATTCGCCGTTTGGGAAATGCTGCCGTCGCTGTTATACAATTCGTTCCAATCGGCATCCACATCACTCAGGTATTCGGTATAATGCTTAATGCGGTTGCGGCTCCAGGTAGCATTGACATCCCAGCGCAACCCATCGGTAATCTTCACTCCTGCCGACAATTCCATACCCGAACGATAGCTGTCTTTAACATTGGCAGACACGGCTTCCCCGATTTCATTCAACTGCCCCGTCAGCACCAACTGGTCTTTGTAATCCATATAATAAAGATTCACTCCCGCTGTAAACCACCGGGAACGGAACGAATAGCCCAATTCATAATCAAAAAGCTGTTCCGCCTTCGGCAATTCAGTAAAGAATCCGTCTGTGTAATTGTTGCGGGTAGGCTCTTTTTGTGCTACGGCAAAAGAAGCATAGAGGTTGTTTTTTTCATTTATCCGCCAAAAAACACCCGCTTTGGGATTAAAAAAGCCAAACGATTCGTCCAGGTCAAGAGGCTGCATGCAGCCGGCATTCCAGTCCCAGGTGTCATTCACGCCCCGGATAGTATAGCGGATGTGACGATACTGTAAATCGGCATAAAAATTAAAGTTACGAACCAATTCATAATTCAGACGCCCATAGAGATTGACATCCGTTTTCTTTCCGGTATTTTCATAAAAAGTATGGTCGGGCGACAAAGAACCGATGTAGTTTTTCACCCAAAGCACCTTCCCATCGTGGTCGTTAACGTATTTGTTCGCCCCTCCCCCCAGAGAGACCTGCAATTTTTCCGACTGATAATTAAGGGAAAAGACCATGCCCCCGAAATCGCTATCTACATTTTTCCGGCGCACCAGGTCGCTTTTTTTCACCGGGTCAGAACTACCGGGCACGAAATAAGGCTCCAGCCCATATTCCTTTAAAGTACGCTGATTTTTATACTCTTCGTAATACCCCTCTCCGTCTGTGTAGTGGAACGCCACATTGAGATTCCACGCGGGATTGAAGATGTGGTTGAAAAGCAATTGGTAATGGGTTTGGCGGTAAACGTCCAACTGGTTTTTATAAAACCCTGTTACCACACCGTTTTCCTTTATCTCCCCGTTCGGATTATAGGTGCGGTCGGTTTCCAGCATCTCTTTAGGGATACCGTCCCAAGCGTGATAGGTTTCTTCCTTCCCGCTGAACGTGATTAATTTAACGGTAGTTTTATCTCCGTAGTAACCTGCCTGAGCAAAATAGGACTTCAGTTTAGCGGCAGCCCTGTCGCGGTAGCCGTCACTTTTGATATGGGAAAGCCGCATATCAAAAGCCCAACGCTCGTGCAGCAATCCGGAACCGACTTTCACCGTCTCCTTTTGAGTCCGAAAAGAACCGTACGAACCGCTTAATTCCGCATAGGGAGTAATTGCCGAACTCTCCGTCTGCATGTTAATGCTCCCGCCGAAAGCTCCGGCTCCGTTGGTGGAAGTCCCTGCCCCCCGCTGTATCTGCATGTCTTTCAGGGAAGATGCCAAATCAGGCGTATTGACCCAGAAAATGGAATGGCTTTCTGCATCATTCATGGGGATGCCGTTTGCCGTGACATTGATACGGGTAGCATCCGTTCCCCGCACCCGGATGGTGGTATAGCCGATGCCGGAACCAGCATCTGTAGTAGTAAGCACGGACGGTGTCATAGTCAGCAGGAAAGGGACATCCAGTCCGGCATTCTGTTTCCGGATGGTTTCCTTGTCCATGTTTACAAAAGCTATCGGCGTATGTGCCGTTGCCCGGGTGGCAATGACCTGCACTTCATCCAGATCAACATGACGCAGCGTGTCGGCGGTCTCCTGTTCCGCAAACACTGATAAACCGCACACCTGTAAGGCGGTTATCATCCAAAATTTTTTATTCATTTGTGCTAAAATTATAACAGAAAGGCGCACATCTGTTATGGAATCCCTTCGCCGGCATTACCCGGAGCAGGTTCAATGGGTATAATCTCAGCCCGTAATATTCAGGCACCCCTTTCTGACTGTTAATAATCGGAAGCAAAAGTATAAAAATTAAACCAAAATAACATCCGGAAGGAGTGAATTTTGTATTTACAGATTCACTGAAAAAAAGAACCCCATTAAGAGTTCTTTACCATACAAGACTCAAAATATTCTTGTATATTTGTCAGCATTTCCGATTTACGAATCCAAGCAAATAAAAACCGGAGCAAGAAACGGGGAAATCAGCATGTTTGAATCCAAATTTTAATTTATCATGAGGAATATATTGATTTTCATCTTATTGGCAATAACTATAAACTTAGGAAATAATGTCAGTGCACAAGAAAAAATAACCCGGTTCCGCTTTGCGGGCTACAAAGTAATATTTATCCCGTCAGATGTATTCCGTATTGAAATCGACCATCCCGAATGGGGAAACCAAGAGACAAAAGGAAATCTGTTCACACTGACAATAAAAGACGCAAAAGGAAAGATGCCTAAAGATACGGTCCGGATATATACCGACTCAGTCCGGAGCATAAATATGGACTATTCCGAATTAGTCATGGATAAACAAATGGGTGCAGATTCCTTAACTGTTTCCATAGGCTCGTCACACGGCACCGTTTATGTAGAAGCAAATCATCTGAAAGTCCATGCCAAAGCAGGAAGTCATATTACATTGAGAGGAACGGCACAGTCCTTAGAATGCCAGAGCAAAGGCCATAGTTATATTGACCAAAGCCAGTTTCATCAGAAGAAGTAACAGCCTGCCGCACATGCTTGGCAGGCGTCGGGAGGTGTCTAACCAGCATCTTTTATTTTAGATTGCATGCGGTCTTATGTAACCGCTTTCTTATACTCCACCCCATCCGGACAAAGTTCCTGTATCAGTTCCTGCAATTTACTACTCATTGTTTGTCCTCCTCCGATTCAATTTTAGCACTTGATTTTTTGATGCGCTTGACAGTATGTTTTATTTTCCCGATAAAGAAATTCAGTTCCAAGGTAGATTCTGTTTCCGAGGTTTCCAAATTCGGCATTACAATATCTGACAACACTTTACCAAAATGCTGCATTTTCGTTGTCTGTTTTTTGATGTCGGTTTCTTTATGCAAATCAACCAATTCACGTTTTAAATTTCTTACTTGTGTGAAAGTCTCAATGATGGCAAATGTGACATTTAATGCACTATTGCTCTTCAAAATCGTAGCAAGCATATACAATCCTTTCTCTGTAAAGACTTTTGGGAGTGTCCTGCTTTTGGGAGAAAGTTTTGTGGACGAAAATTTCGACCGCAAAACAGTCAATTCTTCTGAAGACAACACAAACATATAATCATCCGGAAATTTATCCGGATTATTACGCACAGCCTCATTGACCCTCTTTGTTTCAACACCATAAAGATTCGCCACATCGGCATCGGCAATTACCGGCGTATCCCTAATTACTACTATGCTGCCACGAACATCAGCCAGAAGTTGTGGATTCAATTCTGTTGTATGCTTCACGGCACTCGATTCTTTTTGCTGTTTGCTCATAGTTCGTCCCCCTCCAATTCTGCGACTATCTTGTCAATTTCCGTTCGTAATTCGTTTTCTCTTGCCACGATGCGACGGATACGCTCGTTCAGTTCCTTGATGTCGGTCTTCGGTCGAGTGTCTTCAACTTCGATATAACTGCTCACCGACAGGTTATAATCATTCTCGACAATAGCCTTCTGTTCTACCGATTTGGCAACATAATCAATGTCTTCCTTCTTATCGAAGATCTCCATAATCCTGTCGATATGCCTGTCTTCAAGTACATTATTATTAGTCTCTTTTGTAAAAAAACCTTCACCGCTCACATCTATAAATAAGCGGAATCAAAAGATTCCGAACCGGAAGAATATATACCATCTTCGCTCAATGGACTTTCTTTCAACACCGAAGAAACCTTAGGCATGGAAATAGAGATGAAATTACATTTTTCAGACAATTTCCGATAGTCAAAATAAAAACATGAATTGTATATAATGTAGCATTTAGTTCCGAGATGATTTTGGTTTCTACATGATGACCGAAACCATATTGTATATGAAAAAAAGAAATCAGCAGTAAACCTATGAATTTAATTTTCGTCATCATGTCAGATCTATCCGATTAAAATACTTAGAAATCACCAACTTCCCGGTAGTTGATTTGCCATTTATTGCGGTGCCCGTCGGGGGTAGTTATATTGATAAAAATAATGTATCCGGAGGTATCCAGTTCATAACTCAGTCGCCAGGTTGATTCTTTGTAGTTTATTTCATCCGGCAGATGGGAAGGACGGAGACCGGTCAATTGCAGCAGGCAGGCATCCTCATCCCAATCAAACAATCCGTACAGGATAAAATAAAACAGGTCTATGTTGAGATTGTTCCACACAGAAGAATGGGTAAAGGAAAATATATCCCCGCCATTCTGAAGCATCTTCAATGCGACATCGCTCCATATAAAACCTTTAACCAGCAAAGAACCGGAGGTTGCAATCCGCGTCAATTTCCCCTCTTCGTCATACTCATACTTCTTATCCCGTTCTATCGTCCCCATATTCATGTTTATTTCTTTTTCATGGGCATTCCGGATAACGCGGAGCGGATGTGTATCGACGGAATCCATACAGTCAAAATACGTGTATATTGTCCGGTCGGGGAACGAATCTTCCTGTTTCTGTTCGGAACGGTTTATTTCCGACAGCCAACTGTTCGTTACCCTGTTTTCACTGCCCATCGTATAAAAAAACATAGGACATACGGTATCCCCGGAGACTACAGAGTAAATAAAATTTATCTCTCCGGCTTTATTGTCCTTCTCATCATACATGACAATTTTACTTACCTTTTTATCTCCTTCGGGCCCGGCAGCACGGAAAAGACGAACAGATAATTGGGCGTTCCCGCTTCCTTTGATAACAATATTATGTCCTGTCAATTCACGGGGAAATCGGGTAACCCCGACAATGATCCGATTATTGCCCGGTCCGCCACTCGTCCGGCTCAACTTCAACCAATCCGGAACCTCTTCATTATTTTCGACCTGCAACTCCCAATCCGACGAGGAAGCAAACTCAATCATGGATGTTGAAGATCCCGCAAACTTCAATATCGGTGCACTCAGCAACTCCATTTCCGCATCCTTCTCGTCACTCTCACACCCGACAAACAACGAACACAAGCACCACAATATAAACAGACCTTTTTTCATCTTACAAGTATTTTTTTCAAATATAAAAATACAATTCAACATTTACAAGTAAATGAGTCACTGCATATCACTATTCCTTTCAAAACCCTCTTTAAAAATCTGCTTAACCGGATAAAAGATGCGCTCTATTAAACGTAGATCGTCCGTTACTATATCAGCCTGGGCTTTCATCTCCGGATGAAAAGGCAATTCTTTCCTATAATTCGTATATAAACCATTAGGTAAAACTATTTCCACCACATACCTATCTGCATTGGGAACAGCTGAAATAGCTGCAACTCTCCCGTTCACTATTCCAAACTCCTGATCCGGATAATTCAGAAACCTTATTATCACCCGCTGCCCGGTTTTTACTTTTCCGGAACGCTCCGGCGGCAACATAGCCTTACCTATCAATTCTGTTTTTTGTTCAGGTACAATCGCAAATACCAAATCCCCCGAATTCACATGCTGGTTTTCCTGCCACACTTTCGTAAAGGAGACATACCCCGGTACGGAAGCCCTCAGTACATAATTTAACTCCCAATTATTTATTCCGTTTCGAAGTTGTTCAAAAGCTGTTGCATAATTCTGGTATACCCCCCGTTGCTTATCCGCTCGTTCTAATTGAAGATCCAAGATTCCTGTTTCAAGATCTCCCAATTGTATTTTCAGGTTATCTATGGAGGCATTCAGTTGTTCCAATGAATTTCTTTGCTGCAAAAGTTTAGTTTTGGATATTTCCAGATCAGCCAAGGCAATAATTCCCTCTTCATACAATACGGAATCCCGCCGATATTGCCCGTGTGAAATTGCAAACTGTTCAGCTTCAATCTGTCTTTGCCGTAGCAGATTGTGATAGTATGTATCATATTTCGCAATCTGCTTTTTTATAGCATCGATTTTCTGCGGATAATAATTAAGAACAAGATAGTTATTCAGATTGTATACATGTTCCTGAAATCCGGTATAAAAAGCCTGGACATCCCCCAATACCAGATTGTTTACAGAAGAAAATAATTTTACCGCCTTTTCCGGACACCCGCTTACACTATCCAACAGCTTTTTTAAATGCAGTATGTCTTCGGTCTTTGCAGAATTTTCTATAACAGCGAGGTATTTACCAGACTCTACAAACTGACGGTCTTCCACATATAATTTCATAATCCGACCTGTAAAACGAGCTTTTGCCTCTACGGAAGGATTGTCACTGGTAAGAATCATTTCTGCTGTAATGGTATCAGGATAACGAAAGAAAAAACTAACACACAGCAAAGCTATCACAACTATAAATAACACGGTTATCCCCCATCGTAAAACCCATACGGGAGTTTGCCCCAGTACTTCCTGTGCTTCTTCGCTCCGTAATTCTATATTCTGATCCGGCATCTTATTTCCCGAGTTCAAGTTGATTCCTTACTAAATTATAATATACACCTTTCAGGGCTGTTAATTCTTGATGATTCCCTTCTTCTACAATACGACCACGATCCAAAACAACAATGTTGTCTGCATTTTGTACAGTAGAAAGTCGATGAGCTACAATAACAACCGTTTTCCCTTTATAAAACCGATTCAATTTTTCTAATATTATTTTTTCATTGTTGGCATCGAGTGCATTAGTCGCTTCATCCAAAAAGATAAAATCAGGATTTTTATAAACAGCCCTTGCAATAAGTATCCGTTGCCGTTGCCCCTGGCTCATGCCGTTTCCTTCCATACCAATCTGAGTATTATAACCCAATGGCAAATTATCGATATAATCACTTATATTAGCCATATCCGCAGCTCTCATGAGGCGTTGGGTATCAATCACCTCATCACCGATTGCAATGTTCCGGGCAATTGAATCTGAAAAAATAAAACCATCCTGCAATACGGAACCGGTTATACTTCTCCAAAAGTGAGGATTTACATTTTTCAAAGACAGATTACCGATTTTAATACTTCCCTGATTAGGTTCATAAAAACCCAGCATTAATTTTACCAATGTCGTTTTACCGCTGCCACTGGCACCTACAATAGCTGTTACCTTGTTTTGCGGAATTTTCAGACAAATATCATTTAACACATAATCCCGTTCCGAACCATCATAGCTGAAACTAAGGTTTTCAATATGGATAGAATGCTCCTCAGGCAGCAAAACCGTTTTAGTTCCGATATTTTGTTCTTCATCCGTTTTCAAATGTATTTCACACAATCTTTCCATACTGATTTTTGCATCCTGCAAAGAACGCACAAATTCAATAAACTGCTCTATCGGAGAATTAAGCTGACCAATTATGTAAGTAACCGCCATCATCATGCCTAATGTCATTTCACCCTCAACAACAGCCCGAGCTGCAATATACGTGATTAGTATATTCGTTATCTGATTGAAAAAAACGGAACCGATTTGCTGATACTGTTGCAAAGCCAGTCCTTTAATGCTGATTTTGAAAAGCTTTACCTGTATCCGTTCCCATTTCCACCGTTTCTGCTTCTCACAATTATTCAGTTTAATATCCTGCATCCCGGTAATAAGTTGAATAATCGTACTCTGTTCACTGGAAGCCTGTGCAAAACGCTTCATATCCAGTTCCCGCCTGTACTTCATAAATGCAAATATCCACACAACATACAACGCATTTCCTATAACGAACAATCCCAAAAGAGAAAGATCATAATAGACCAACACCAGACCAAAAACAAGAAAATTGACAAAGGAAAAAAGTGTCGCAATGGAAGAACCGGTTAAAAAATTTTCAATTCGGTTATGGTCTCCGATCCGTTGTATGATATCCCCAACCATTTTCGTATCAAAAAAATGCAGGGGAAGCCTCATCAGTTTTGCCAGAAAATCCGAAATCAATGATATATTAATTCGGGTGTTCATGTGAAGCAAAAGCCAGCTCCGGATAAAATCGACAGACAGGCGCGCAATAAAAATTATCAGTTGCGCAACTAAAATAAGTGTAATAAAACTGAGATTGTTATCCCGTATACCTACATCCACCAATGCCTGAGTGAGAAAAGGAAAGATTAACTGTAATATACTTGCCGTAATCATTCCCAGTATTAATTGTGTGATTTCCTTTTTATGAGGCTTCAAATACTGTAAAAAATAGGAAAGACTACGGGAAGAATCTTCTTTTTCCCCTTCACCTTTATAAAATTCGGGACCGGATTGTAACTGAAGGGCAACCCCATATTCTTTTTTGTTTTCAACAGTATTAATCCAACATTTTTTCAGCTCCTGTTCATTGTAAATAATGATACGACCTCCCGCAGGATCAGCAATATATATTTTATATTTCCCCTTACTGCGCTTAACCTTATAACAAACTACAAAATGATTCTGGTTCCAGTATAATATAGCCGGCAAAGCTATTTCCTCCAGTTGTTCAAAAGTGATTTGCACCCCACTCGTCCGGAAACCGATAGATTCTGCCGCGTCGCTTATGCCTAAAAGAGAGACGCCAAGCCGGGAAATAAAACACTTTTCCCTCAACGTCTGCAAACTATACGTCCGTCCATAATATTTAGCAATCATGCGCACACATGTCGGACCGCAATCCATTTGATCTAATTGGGCAAAAACAGGGAAGTGCTTCATTTACTCATATAACATTATGGAAAAAATTTTATTGTAAATTCAATAATAATCAAGATTTAGCACTAAGTTTTGTTTTTATCCTTTTCACATGCTCTTCATAAATAGGAATCATTAATTTCATCTCCTTATCTTTATGAGCCAATTTTAACGCCTTTAAATAATAACGTTTAGCTTCTTTTGATTTTTGTTGATTTTCTAATAATTCACCAAAACTATCATACAGATTCGCAGAAAATGGATAGTAATCAAGTGCTTCTTTCAATATTTTTTCTGCTTTCTCCCAATCTTCATCTTCCATATAATAATATCCCAAACTATTATAATCATCTTCACCAGGAATAATCTCTTCCTCCCAAAAAGAAGATAGTTGTCTAAAATGTGAATAAAATAATGAATCATTATGTAATTCTTCAATGCTATCCCATTTTTCCTCATTCAAATAAAAATCTTGAAATATAAATTCTATTCCCTTTCGTATTCCCATAAAAATAGCTGAATTATGATCTTCATCCTTAAATATATCTTTTTGATGAAGCATTTTAGTACTTCTCTTCTGAAACAAGGAATCCACATCTTTTTGTATAATAGGAAAATCATATTCTCCATAAGCACAATAGAATTTTTTTATTCCACTCCACGATGAATTATCCAAGGGATAACTTTTTAAAAATAAGCCTTTATTTATCCATAAGGTCGGACTAATGGCTATCACTGCATTAAAAAGCTTCCTGTTTAATGCAGCATTCAATACAAAACTCCCCCCATGGGAATGTCCTACACCAACCCGAATAGAATTGATCCGGTAATTTTTCTCAATCATAGGAAATAATTTCAGAGATAAAATATTATAGAAAAAATCATTCCCATTTAAATTATTTTCCCCTTGATCTATTAACTCCTGTTCCCGCTTATATTGTTCTATCCCAACAATAATAAAAGGCGGATAAACATCCCAGTTATAACGACAGATAGCAACTAAGACATCAAATAGCATCTGACCATCAAAAACATATACTACCGGATAATTCAATTTACTTTTATCATAATTATCAGGCAAGTATACCCTTGCTCGATAAAAACTATTTATCGCTATTTCTTTCGCTTTAAAATATTGTCCTTCGGACTTCAAAAAAGCTAATAAGCCAATAAAAAATAATATAAGTTTCATAAATAAAATCAATAACTAATTCCAACGACATGTATAAGGATCGTATTTACAATTAATAGGAGAAGCATCTAATTCATTATTTTCAGTATAAGCCCTACAATCTAAACATACATATCTAAATTCACAATCTCGACATTTCTTTATATGATCCTTATTCATTTTCCATATTTTCTTAAAATTATTATTCTGTAATATTTGCTGTAAAGTATTGATTTTATAATTTCCATAAATTTGAGGGAAAGATGGACAATGACTTATATTTCCATAAATATCAACAGAGATTTTTCTATTTAAACAATTATTATAATTCATTGACTCTGTTATCATATTTAACGTATAACAAAAATTATTTGAAGCAATTTTTCCACAACTATTTAAATTTAATTTTTCTGCAATAAAAAGAATATTACCCATAGAATCATCACCTTTCCTATACAATTGAGTTTTAGGTGCAGAAAAAAGAGCTAAAGATTTTATTCTGATATTATAATCTATCATATAGTCTAATTCTCCTAAACTATAATCTTTATATTCAGCCAAAAGAATATCTATTGATTCGATTCCTGTATATTCAAAAAAATTCAATATCTTCAATATTTGTTTAATCTCTTTTTTTTCAAAAAACCTAATCATAATAGCTTTGCAGCCCAAAGAATCTAACTCTTTAACAAACAATGAAAAATCGTAATCAATATTTGTACCAATATCAACTATAGCATTTGTTATCAAAGATGGACTATCCCAAACAGGTGCGATTGGAGGAAAATTATTAGGATGATTAGTCCAAAAACCTAATTTATTCTCTTCTAAAAAATTTAAATATTCATTCAAAATTTCATTCTCATAGATCTGTTTTAATTTATTAAAATCAAGTACTCCATCTTTTAAAATATTATAAAGATCTAAAGGAATCAGATATAAACAAAAACGTTGTGTATCTGTAATCGAAGCCCTTTTACTTCCTTTTACAAGTATACAACAAGCATATAGTCTAAAAAAACTATTTACTTTCATACAGTTAATATATTACAAATTGATTTATAAAAAGGTCTTGGCACAAATGAAGATGTACTATATTTACTAACCTGTACAACTGTTGGTAAATTTAAATTTTCGTTATTTTCACAAGTAAAATTTTCCTTTTCCGTAAACATGTAGCTTACGGGCAATAAATGTTTTACTACTTTGGGAAATTTCATATATTTATTTTTCATTCTCTGACAATTTTTGAGCAACAATTTTTTCTAAATAATAATTACATGGTTCTGAAACCATTGCAAATTGTCCTACAGGATTTACTTCTAAAAAATAATAATCTTCATCTTTAGTATAAACTAAATCTATAGAACCAGAATTTAATTTAAGATTATCCATCAATCTTTTCAATTTCATCGAAATTGTCTTCGGAAGATCGTAGGGCACATATCTATTAGGTATCTCTTTGGAATACTTCCTAAAATCTACTTTTGTTTGTTCTATTTCTTGAGAAAAAATAGCCATGCTATAAAATTCACCCCATAAATAGAATGTTCTAATCTCATATTCTTTTTCAAGTTTTTTTTGAAATAAAGAAGGAAAGAATGTATTGGGAATATTGTCAAACGTTAGTATCTCTTCTGTATATACTGAATAAAAAGCGTCATCATCTGAAAAATGAAGAGATTCATTTATAGCCTTTGTAATAATAGACTTATGTTTTACTTTAAAATTAATAACATCTTCTTTTCGATTCGTAATTAAAGTAGGGGGTATTAATAAACCCACTTTATTAGCTTCAGTTAAAACATTCAACTTATTAGGTGAAGCTGTTTCAGCTGAATTTATATTTGGTAACAATGACACCAAATTTTTATTTATAAAAGAGGAAAGAAAATAAGATTCCTCCTGTAAATTTTGACTTATTTCTTTAGAAAACTTTAATGTTTTTTGTGAAAAAAAGCGAGTGAGTTCTATAGTTCCCGTTAATATTTTAAAATATCCACCTCTTCTATACCAAAACGCCGTAACTTCTGAAACATCTATTTCATGATCAGCAACACAAAATTTTATGCGATTTACCTCATTTGAGGATAATTCTATATGAAATAAATTACATATATCTTTATCTAAATTTATACGAACAACTTCTTTTTTTAAATAAATCAACCATGCAATGACATCACATGTCGTTTCTTCAAAGCTTTGTGTAAAAATTAATATCATATAAATACTAAAAATAGCCACTGAAGTAAAAACTAAACTTCAGCGGCTAATTAAAATTCTAAATCGGCTCTACTACTCTATCGGTCATTACGTTACTTTGAGTTGGATTTTCTTGTTGAGAAGAAGAATCGTTATCTCCAGCACTTTCTTTGGTTTTTAACCCCTTCGTTTTAGTTGTTGCACCACCGCGAATTGCATTTAAATCAGCCAATTTCAAAGACTGAAATTTTCCAAAATTTTCATTTTGAATACTTTCTAATTTCTTCATAATTAAGATAATTTTGATTTAACATTAAGCATTTTACTCTAAATATAATTACAAAAGACGAGAAAGAAGCTTTTACCTTTAATCTTTTATAATATAATATTTGTACACCAACAAAATAGCCCGTGAAATAGTATCTCAGTATTAAATAATCAATTCAAAGGAGGCATTAAATATTTCGTTGATTTCACTACATCATTATAAAATTAAATAACCTATCACTGTCAGTATCTCAGTACTAATTAATAATGTATATTCTCCCGGCTGGGTAGGCAAAGGCAATTCAACAGAAGAATGGAGAGAGGTATCGACTGTTTTTTTCTCAATGCTATTTCCGATAGCATCTCTCAATTCCACAATTCCCACCCCTTGATTGGTCATAAATTCAACAACAACCATTTTTTGCTCTATATTATAATAGGCTGTAATCATCGGCTGGGGATGAAGTGATTTGGGACGAGGTACCTGCGTAGGTCTTGTTATTGTTGTAATTTCAATACTTTTGGTTGTATCTGTTTTCTGAATATTACCCCAAACATTCACTATAAACAATACAAAAATAAATATGCCCGTAAAAATAGTCTTCATTATACACATACATTTAAAATTAAGTATGTGTCAAAATTAGAGGAAGATAGCGTATAGCAAAAAGAAAGACTGACTTTTCGCATCTCATCAGATTAGAGATAATACACTGGAAATCAGGTGAGTTGAAAATTAAAATCTCATACCCCTCTCATCGGACATGGTGATATTCTATAAACAATTATAAATCAGTTCGTTTTAAAAACGACTTTTTTTACTATTTACTATCTATGAAGTAATTTTTCCAAAAAATCTTCAAGATTAGTTCCGGAGGATAATCCCATTCTTTGGCGGATTTTAGAACGCCTGTTGTATAAACTATCCGAATTGGTGTAATTACATATTAACTGGATACCGTTTGCAGGAATTTTCAAGTATATCAGGCAGCACAGATTCAAATCTTCATAACTGAGATTCGGATAATATTCCTTTAAATAATCGACAATACCATTAAAATGCAGGTTTACAAGCTCCTGCAAATTGCAGAACAATTGCTGGCTCTTTCCGTTCTCAATGTGCATGTAAGCCCTGAATTTCTTTAAAAATAATTCACTGTTGTTCCCGGAGGTCGCAGCTATTTCAACCATTTTCCGGATAGAAACCAAACGGTCGTTTAACACCTCTTTGAAACCTGCCAGTTTTTCGTCCTGGAGATTGGAATGCCGGAATAAAGAATGATATTCGTTTTCGATTTCATTGTAGTCGTGCTGCATTTGGTCGATAAAATTCCGGTATTCTTCCAGTTTCCGTTCCTTTTCTTTTTTGTCCTTGGCAATTCTCCGTAAAATAATGACAATGACTATCGCAAAGATGATTCCCAGTAAAGCCATAATGACAAATTGATACTGTTCTTTTGTTTTCAAAAGATTCAAAGAATTTTGCAAAGACTGTGTTTTATAGCGCCGCTCCAGGTCCTGGATTAAATGTTCTTTTTCCGCCATGTGGGCAGAATCCTTTAATTCCGCACTTAATTTGTAGGCGCTAAGGGCTTCCTTATACCTTTTTTCTTCCTCTAAATATGCAGATTGCAAAGCATGATAGCCGGATAAAACATAAAGATTATCCGTTATACTATCAGCTTTGGAAATATAGTAAGCGGCAGTTTTCAAATCCCCTGTCTTTAAATGGATGTATCCCCACAAACTATAATCATCCACAGGAACAACATTCCGATTATATTGCCTGTAAACCGAATCTAAAAATGTGAAAGCCGTCCGGGCATTATTATAATCAAAAGTATAGAGCGCAGCAATGTATTGAGAAAGTACCAATATCTGGGAGGTATCATTTTGCCGCTTGGCAATTTCCAATGGCTCTTGACATTTTGCCAATGCATTTTTAGCGTCATGAAGCATAACCAATGCCCAGGCTTCACTACTTAATGTATAGCCAAGATTTTGTTCACTTCCTTCCGCCCTGAATGCTTCACTGGCTTGGGAATACATATTCAATGCTTCGGCGTAGCTCAATTGTTCGGAATACAGGTTACCGATACCATTAAAAATCAGTCCGCGTAAACGGTGGTCTTCTTTTTCCAATAATTCACTCGCACGGGTGTAAGCTCCGACCGCAGCATCAAAGTCCCGGGCATTTTCATATATACGTCCTAAATAATAAAATGTCTTGGCTTTTTCTCTCCGGCTTCCCCTATGTGAGTAATACTCTACGGCTATTCTGATGACCGAATCGTGAGTAAGGTATATATCGTTTTTCTCCAACGCCTCTGAAAGTAGCAATGAATATCTGGCTTGGGCACGTCCTGTCGGGAGGTCTGAGACATTTAACTGTTTTAAAATACCTAAGGAACTATCAGGCGCAATTGCCATTATTTTTTCTATTTGAGACAATTGCCGGCTAATCTGCCGGTTTTTATGACATCCGGCAGAAACAAACAGGAGAAGAAGAATAAAAACAAATTTATACATAATACCACACAATTAAAAGGAAGCACTAATTACAAAATTAATCATAATTATAAACAAAAAAAGTTTTTCCTGCATTTCTATCAGGCAGTTCTTTTTTATGGCTACTATTAAATGCTTTGTTTAAATTATACATATAAAAGAAAGAAGAGAAACTATTGAGGAGGTAAAATTTCAATGAATTGAAAAGAAGCCCTTTCAACTCTTCGACTTTTCTCCGCTATCTCCTCGCCAAAACACTATCATCCCTTATACATACTGCCGTTATGCTACCGTTATGCTTCCGTATCAACTCCGTTCCGGAGCGGAGAGAACCTGGCAGGGATTAAAAGAAGATACAGGAGTATCTTAAAGGTATCACGATGAGCAGATAGGGAGAGGCCGAAGTATCGGCAAGCCTAAACAATCGGGAAATACAGGGCGGATGCTACGGGAAGAAGCTCATAAAAAAAGCCTGTCCGCAAAAATGCAGACAGGCTCTCTCAAAAGACGTATCGAAACGGATTATTCGCCGTACTTCATTTCAGCATGGCGTTTGTATCCTTCGTATCTCCATTTGGCGTTGGCTTCCGTCATTGCAAACAACTTCTCAGCATCTTCGGGAGCTGCTTTCATCAAGGAGTTGAAACGCACTTCACCCATAAGGAATTCGCGGAATTTGGTATAGTCCGGTTCTTTGGAATCCAATTGGAACGGGTTTTTACCTTCTGCTTCCAGTAACGGGTTGAAACGGAACAGCTGCCAATAGCCGCATTCCACAGCCTTTTTCTCTTCTGCCTGTGATTTGCCCATGCTGGCTTTCAAACCGTGGTTGATACAGGGTGCGTAAGCAATAATCAAAGAAGGACCGGGATAGGCTTCGGCTTCTTTCAGGGCTTTGATATACTGAGCCTGGTTAGCCCCCATAGCCACCTGTGCTACGTATACATAGCCGTAAGACATTGCCATCATTCCAAGGTCTTTCTTTCTTACCCGTTTACCGCTTGCCGCAAATTTAGCCACAGCACCGGCAGGAGTTGATTTGGAGGACTGGCCTCCGGTGTTGGAATATACTTCCGTATCCACAACCAATACGTTCACATCGTGTCCGCTGGCCAATACGTGGTCTACACCGCCGTAACCGATGTCATACGCCCAACCGTCACCACCGAATATCCACTGGGATTTTTTGGTGAAGTAGGCTTTCAGTTTCATCAGTTCTTTTGCTACCGGAGCCGTTTCTTTTTCCAATGCCGCAATCAATGCATCGCTGAGAGCCAGTGTGCGGTCTTTGTCTTCAAATCCTTCAATCCAGGCTTTGGCAGCTTCTTGGGCAGCCGACAGTGAGGAAAGGTTTTCTTCCAGCAGTCTCTTTACTCTTTCACGCAGACGGTTTGCACCTTCTGCCATACCGAAACCGAATTCGGCATTGTCTTCAAACAACGAGTTAGCCCAGGCCGGACCGCGACCGCTCTTGTAGTTGGTGCAATACGGCATGGAAGGAGCAGAAGCCCCGTAAATGGAAGAACAACCCGTAGCATTGGCAACCATCATTCTTTCGCCAAACAACTGGGTAATCAGTTTGATATAGGGAGTTTCACCGCAACCTGCACAGGCTCCGGAGAACTCAAACAAAGGCTGTACGAACTGTGAGTTTTTCACGTTGTTCGGTTCAACCAATTGTTTGTAACCGACTTTTTTGTCCATGTATTCCCATCGTGCGATTTCTGCTTCCTGTGATTCCAACGGTTTCATCACAAGGGCTTTGGTCTTGGCGGGACAAATGTCTGCACAGTTGCCGCAACCGGTACAATCCAGCGGCGATACCTGTATTTTGAATTGGTAGCCTGCCAATTCCTTGCCGATAGCCGGTTTGGCAACCGTTCCGGCGGGTGCGGCAGACAGCTCTTCATTGGTCATCAGGAAAGGACGGATGGCAGCATGAGGACACACGTAAGCACATTGGTTACATTGTATACAGTTTTCCACCTGCCATTCCGGTACGTTAATCGCGATACCGCGTTTTTCAAATTTAGCCGTTCCCATCGGGAAGGTACCGTCTTCGATGCCGTTGAATGCGCTGACAGGCAGATCGTCTCCTTTCTGTGCGTTCATCACGTCTACGATGTTACGGATAAACTCAGGACGGTCACCGCTGTGTCCGGGCATTTCGTCGGGCAGGCTCTTCCATTCAGCGGGTACGTTTACTTTCACCAAGTTTCCTTCTTTTCCACCGGCATCTACGGCAGCGTAGTTCATGTTTACCACCGCTTCCCCTTTCTTGCCGTAAGACTTCACAATGGCAGCCTTCATCTCTTTTACAGCCAATTCGTAGGGAATAACATTGGTAATCTTGAAAAATGCACTCTGCATAATCGTGTTGGTGCGATTTCCCAATCCCAGTTCCTGGCCGATTTTCGTACCATTAATGATATAGAAGTTGATTTCGTTTTCAGCCAGGTATTTTTTCATGTGATTGGGCAGGTGCTTAGCCGTTTCTTCTGCATCCCACAGGGAGTTCAACAGGAAGGAACCGCCTTTTTTCAACCCTTTCAATACATCATACTGGTGAATGTAGGCCGGCACGTGGCAAGCCACAAAGTCGGGCGTCGTCACCAGATAGGTGGAACGAATCGGTTCGTCACCGAAACGCAGGTGAGAAGCCGTGAATCCGCCTGATTTCTTGGAGTCGTAGGCAAAATAAGCCTGACAATATTTATCGGTAGCCCCGCCGATGATTTTGATGGAGTTCTTGTTTGCACCCACCGTACCGTCGGAACCCAGACCGTAGAACTTAGCTTCATACGTACCGTCGGAAGTTACTTTCACTTCCTGCTCCAAAGGCAGGGATTTGAACGTCACGTCATCCACAATACCTACCGTAAACTGGTTCTTCGGTTCGTTCATTGCCATGTTTTTGTAAATGGCGATAATCTGTGCCGGGGTTACGTCTTTGGAACCCATACCGTAACGGCCTCCGACAATCAACGGCGCATTGGCTTTGCCATAGAAAATGTCTTTTACATCCAGATACAAGGGGTCTCCGTTGGCTCCCGGTTCTTTGGTACGATCCAATACGGTGATGCGTTTTACGGATGCCGGCACTGCTTCCATGAAATATTTGGCTGAGAAGGGACGATACAAGTGAACAGCAATCAAGCCCACTTTTTCTCCCTGGCTCATTTTATAATCGATAACTTCGCGGATGGTGTCGGTCACGGAACCCATTGCAATGATGATGTTTTCGGCATCGGGTGCTCCGTAATAGTCGAACGGACGGTATTTTCTTCCCGTCAGTTTGGAGATTTCATCCATGTAAGCGGCTACGATGTCGGGCACACTTTCATAGAATTTATTGGAGGCTTCACGCCCCTGGAAATAGATGTCGGGGTTCTGAGCCGTTCCGCGGGTTACCGGAGTCTCAGAGTTCAATGAACGGTCACGGAAAGCCTGCAATGCTTCCATATCCACCAAGCCGCGCAAATCTTCCGTATCAAGGGCTTCGATTTTCTGTATCTCGTGAGAAGTACGGAAACCGTCAAAGAAGTTTACAAACGGTACGCGGGATTTAATTGCCGTCAGGTGAGACACTGCCGACAAGTCCATCACTTCCTGTACGGAACCGGAAGCCAACATGGCAAAGCCGGTCTGACGGGCCGCATAGACGTCAGCATGGTCGCCGAAAATGTTCAAGGCGTGAGCCGCCAAGGCACGTGCACTTACGTGGAACACACAAGGCAATAACTCACCTGCTATCTTGTACATGTTCGGAATCATCAGCAATAATCCCTGTGAAGCGGTATAGGTCGTTGTCAGTGCTCCGGCCTGCATGGAACCGTGAACCGCACCGGCAGCACCGGCCTCCGACTGCATCTCAATCACACGTACGGTTTCACCGAACATATTTTTTCTTCCTTTTGCCGCCCATTCGTCAACGTTCTCTGCCATCGGCGATGACGGGGTGATGGGATAAATACACGATACTTCACTGAACATATATGCAATATGAGCAGCAGCAGCGTTACCATCACAAGTCATGAATTGTTTTTCTTTTGCCATCTTTTAAATTATTGAATGTTGGAATCCGAATGGGGAACAATGTCCCTCTCTTCGAATTTTTACTGTTTTTTCTATTCGGACAAAAATAATATATTCCACGATAAATTACAAAGCCGACAGGCAAAATCGCCAATTCGCCCCACTCTTTTCTCCGTGCGTCACACAAAAGAAATCTCCTGCTGCAAAGCAACAGGAGATTTAGGCAACCCGCTTATGCGGAGGGTTATTTCACCGGTTCCAGCTCTACCGTAAAATGGCGCATAATCGGGAATTCCTTGGTAATACGATAGCCGTGGGTAATCTGCTCCCTCCGGTCGTACACATTTTTCAAAGCCACGGCAATAACGTCCATGTGGTTGTTGGTATACGTGCGGCGCGGGATAGCCAAACGCAATAATTCCAGTTTCGGATAACGGTTTTCACGGGTCACGGGGTCACGGTCGGCCAAAATGGAACCGATTTCCACCCCCCGGATTCCGGCTTCCAGATACAACTCCACTCCCAGGGTCTGGGCAATAAATTCTTCTTTGGGGACATGGGTCAATATCTTCTTCGCATCCACGAAAATGGCATGTCCGCCCGCCGGACGCTGGTAAGGAATACCGTATTCATCCAATCGTGCTCCCAGGTATTCCACCTGGCGGATACGGGTTTCCAGATAATCGAATTCCGTCCCTTCATCCAAGCCCTGCGCCAAAGCGTTCATATCCCTCCCCGACATGCCTCCGTAAGTAATAAATCCTTCATTCATAATACAGAACATCTGGCATTTTTTCCACAGTTCCTCGTTTTTGAATGCCACAAATCCGCCCATGTTGACAATTGCATCCTTCTTAGACGACATGGTCATAATATCGGCATAGGAGAACATCTCTTTCACAATCTCCTTGATGCTCTTATTCTCATACCCTTTCTCCCGGGTCTTGATAAAATAAGCATTTTCTGCAAAACGGGCTGAGTCAATCTGTAAATTGACACCGTATTTGCGGCATAATGCCGATACTTCCCGGATGTTCTGCATGGATACGGGCTGCCCGCCGGCAGTATTGTTGGTGACAGTCAGGACGACAGCCGGAATTTTTTCTTTCGGATATTTTTTCAACACGGCTTCCAGTTTCGCGGGATCCATGTTTCCCTTAAAGGGTATTTCCAACTGGGTATCGGCAGCCTCATCGATCGTACAGTCAATAGCCAGGGCTTTCCGGAATTCAATGTGTCCCTTGGTGGTATCGAAATGGGAATTTCCAGGCAAGACATCGCCCTCTTTTATGAGAGTGGAGTACAACACGTTTTCCGCAGCCCGTCCCTGATGGGTAGGCAGGAAATAATCGAAGCCCAAAATGTTTTTTATGGCATCTTTCATCTTGTAATAGGAACGGGCACCGGCATAGCTTTCGTCTCCCAGCATCATTTCCGCCCACTGCCTGTCGCTCATAGCTCCCGTCCCGGAATCCGTCAGCAAATCAATAAATACATCATCGCTTTTGAGGTTAAAAAGATTGTATTTTGCCTCTTTAATCCATTGTTCACGTTCTTCACGCGTACTTTTACGGATGGTTTCCACCATCTTAATCTTAAATGACTCTGCAAATGGCAATTCCATAACTATATTGTTTAAGTGAATATTTCCAAAGCGTCAACCGGAAAGATGCAGCATACGCAACTTTCCCATAGCCTGATAAATAGAATATAAAAGAATAACGGGTCTCAGATAAGAAACTCATCCCGTTTTTTGATGTTCAGAAAAAGTTGAAGCGACAACATAAAAAGTTTATATTGCATACGTTTGCAAATATAAAAATTATAGCTAAAAAACACAATGAAAACTTAAATTTTAACCGGGATTTTTCCACTCCGGATGGATTCGTTATCTTTGCGTGAAATATAACCGACAGGAGGTTGCCTGCCACTTTATCATACTGTTATGACCATTACCGATTACCTGCTTATAGCTTTAATTGTATTTGTGCTTTCATTGTATCCGTTTTTCCGGAAGATACTTTCTTTACTGGAAATCAGCGTCAAACACTACACGCTGTCCTCCACCCCGAAGTCCGGGAAACCGGCCTCGCCTACGGAACAAACCCTTCTTAATCTGAAATTGTTAGCCTATGAAAGAAGCATTCTTTTTATTGAACGGATGAAGCCCGATTCCCTGATTCCAAGAACCCTTGTATCCGGCTATACCAATCAGGAATATCACCAGCTCCTGTTGGGGGAAATCAGAAAGGAATATGAATACAATCTGTCGCAGCAACTTTATCTGAGTGAAAATGCCTGGACGATGGTTACCAATTTTAAAAATAATATTACAACACTGATCAACAGCGCCGCCAATGATTGTATACCGACAGAAGCTGCAAGCGGTTTGGCGAAAAAGATTCTGGAACAATATATCGCTTCGGATATAAAAACCGAACAGATACTCCGTGCCGTTAAAGCCGACCTTCTATCTTAAGAAGCAGGTCAACGCCTGCTCTTTTTTTTGCTATTCCGGGGAGATTTGGCATGAAAAGCCCCTCCCCCCTTCGGACGGCCTTTCTGATAAACGATGTTGTTGGTTTGCACTTTTTCTTCATCCAGCAAGATGTCAGAAATTTCCAGTTTTTCAGGCAATCGGGTTATCTCAATCTCTTGTTGAATAAGATGTTCTATCGCCCTGAAATTTTCTTCCTCTTTCTCTGAAACGAAACTGATAGCTGTTCCCTCTTTCCCGGCACGGGCGGTACGACCGATGCGGTGCACGTATTCTTCCGGCAAAGAAGGAATGTCAAAATTAATAACATGGGAAACATCCTGCACATCTATACCACGGGCCGCCACATCGGAGGCCACCATGATTCGGGTTTTCCCTTCTTTAAAAGCTTTCAGGGCATTCAAGCGTGTATTTTGCGCTTTGTTGGAATGAATAACACTCAATTCGTCTTTCCAGAAATCCGCCAGCTTATCAACAATACGGTCGGCATTTTTCTTGGTCTCTGTGAAAACCATCACTTTCCGGAAGACCTCCTTGTCTGCCAGCAACAATTTCAGGAGATTGATTTTAGTCATTATATTCGGCACCTCATAGCAGCACTGCTCTACCGAGTCGACAGGCGTAGCCTGGGGAGCCACTTCCACCCTTTCCGGATCCAGCATAAACTCCTCTGCCAAACGGGATACCGTTTCCGAAAAAGTGGCAGAAAACAACAAAGTCTGGTGTTTTTCAGGTATCACTTCGAGAATACTCCGCAACTGCGGAATGAAACCTAAGTCCATCAGCCTGTCCGCCTCATCAATCACCACGGTTTTGATTTCACGGGTGCGGATTATACCGTTCATATATATATCCATAAAACGCCCCGGCGTCGCCACCAGCAAATCCACCCCTTCATATACTTTTTCCTGTTGCGTACGGATATTCGTTCCGCCAAAGATTCCCACACAACGGATGTCCATGTATTCCGTCAGCAATTCGACACTCTCACACACCTGCACCACCAATTCGCGGGTCGGAACAATGACCAATGCCCGGGGGTATTTCCCTTGTGCATAGTGTAGTTTCATCAATATGGGAATCAGATAGGCCAAGGTTTTTCCGGTACCGGTCTGTGCAATTCCCACCATATCTTTTCCCGAACGGATGACCGGAAATACTTTTTCCTGTACCGGCGTCGGATTCTCAAAACCCGCATCCTCCAAGGCTGACAATATCTGTTTACTTATATTTAAATCCTTAAAAACCATCATTCTATATATATTCTAAACCGGAATATCCGACCGCGGACATCTGACAGGCACAAAGATAGCAAAAAGAAAAAGGCCACAAAAATTCATTTGTAGCAACAAGATTCAAGAAATCCAAATAATAACTGATAACCAAAACATTACAATTCATTCAATCTTTCTACGCGATTTTTTTCAAAATTATGCAAACGTTTTACTTGTTTGTTTCAAAATTAAACTCTACATTTATTCCAACGATTAACCATAAAACTTTTGAGATATGACAACAATGATTACATTCAACGAATTGAGGAAAATTAAAGACCAATTGCCCTCAGGCAGCATGCAGAAAATTGCAGACGAATTAGGCATTGATGTTGAAACAGTCCGGAATTATTTCGGAGGAGGCGATTATAACCAGGGTAAGGCTGTCGGCATCCATTTTGAAAAAGGTCCGGAAGGCGGTATCGTACAAATTGACGACACTACGATTTTAGAAAAGGCGAAAGAATTACTTGCAAATTAAAATTACTCCGGGAGTTGCATTCTGCAACTCCCGGAATTGTTTAACGCCCTTCATCCTCCCACTCTTCTTTTTCCCTTCCGATTCCTGAAATATTTATTATTTTTGCTCTCCGTAAAAATTCAGATTCATGAACCGCATCATCTTAAAAACCGGTAAGGACAAATCCGTTTTCAGATACCACCCCTGGATTTTCTCCGGCGCCATTGCCAAAACAGAAGGAAAAATACAGGAGGGAGAGCTTGTGAAAGTTTACAATTCCGACAACCGTTATCTGGCCACCGGCCATTATCAAATCGGTTCCATTGCCGTCCGTATTCTGAGTTTTGAGGATATTGAAATTAACTATGATTTCTGGAAAAACCGGATAGCCCAGGCTTACAAGATGCGCTGCAATTTGGGACTGACAACGTCCGCAACAAACAATGTGTACCGTCTGGTTCACGGTGAGGGGGATGACATGCCGGGACTGGTTATCGACTATTATGCCGGAGTGGCAGTAGTCCAGTTCCATTCGGTTGGCATGTACCTGGAACGGAAAAATATAGCCAAGGCTTTACTGGAAGTTATGGGCGGCCAGCTAACCGCTATCTACGACAAATCGGAAGGCACCCTTCCCTATAAAGCTGCCATCGAACCCCATAACGGCTATCTGTACGGGAAAGCCGAAAATTTCGTCGCACTTGAAAACGGGCTGAAATTTAATGTGGATTGGCTGGAAGGCCAAAAAACCGGATTTTTTATTGACCAGCGCGAAAACCGTAGCTTACTGGAAAAATATGCACGCGACAAACATGTCCTGAATATGTTTTGCTACACCGGCGGCTTCTCTTTTTATGCCATGAGAGGTGGCGCCTGTTCTGTACACTCGGTGGACGTCTCCGCCCGTGCCATTGAACTGACGAAGCAAAATGTGGAACTGAATTTCCCGGGAGATTCACGCCACGAAGCATTTGCCGAAGAAGCCTTCCGGTTTCTCGACCATTCCCGGGATAAATATGACCTGATTATCTTAGACCCTCCCGCTTTTGCCAAGCACCAGAATGTCCTTAACAATGCTATTCAAGGCTATAAGAAACTCAACCGCAAAGGCATCGAAGTAGTCAAGCCCGGAGGTATTATTTTTACTTTTTCCTGTTCCCAGGTCATGACGAAAGACTTATTCCGTCAAACCGTATTTACCGCCGCTGCCAATACCGGCAGGAAAGTAAGAATCCTCCATCAACTGACCCAGCCGGCAGACCATCCCATCAATATCTACCACCCCGAAGGGGAGTATCTCAAGGGATTGGTTTTGTATGTAGAATAAAAACCATAAAAAAATCAGCCAGAAAGCGGTTCCGGTTCACCCGTTCTGCTTTCTGACTGAAAAAATATAATTCCGTCTTAGCGGATGTTCTGAGCCACCTGTATTACCTCCTCGGCCAAAGCATTGGCTGCAGCCTCGTCCTTCGCTTCAGAATAAATACGGATAATCGGTTCTGTGTTAGACTTCCGCAAATGTACCCATCCTCTTTCAAAATCGATTTTCACCCCGTCGATATCCGTCACTTTTTCATTGGCATATTTTTCTTTCAACCCTTCCAATATCTTGTCGACATTCATCTCCGGAGAAAGAGTGATTTTATTTTTAGAAATAAAGTACTGCGGATATTCTTTCTTCAATTCCGTCATTTTCTTTCCCTTGGCAACATAATGAGAAAGGAACAAGCCGACTCCGACCAATGCATCCCGACCGTAATGACTATCCGGGTAAATCACACCTCCGTTACCTTCCCCGCCAATCACGGCATGCGTGGCTTTCATCTTTGCCACCACATTCACTTCCCCTACTGCCCCGGCATTGTATTCCTGTCCTGCCGCAACCGTAATATCCTTCAATGCACGTGAAGAAGAGAGATTGGACACCGTATTGCCCGGAGTATGTTTCAGCACATAATCCGCAACGGCTACCAAGGTATATTCTTCTCCGAACATCTCTCCCGTCTCACTGATTAAAGCCAAACGGTCCACATCCGGGTCCACAACAATCCCTAAATCCGCATGACACTCTTTCATCTTTGCTGCAATCTGGGTCAGATTTTCCGGAATGGGCTCCGGATTGTGGGCAAATTTTCCGGTAGGCTCGCAATTTAATTCAACCACCTCCTTGACACCAAGTGCTCTCAACAATTCCGGAATAACCACCCCACCGATGGAATTCACAGCGTCTACAACGACTTTCAGATTTGCCTTAGCAATAGCATCCCGATTTACTAACTTCAATCCCAATACGTGATCGATATGGTATTGCGTATAATCTTTTTCTGTAATTTCCCCCAGTTCATCTACCTCTGCATACTCAAAATCTTCCTTTGCCGCCAGCTCCAGCACTTGTGCGCCATCGACTGCCGAAAGAAATTCCCCCTGGCTGTTCAGTAATTTCAACGCATTCCACTGCTTCGGATTGTGGCTGGCAGTAAGGATAATACCTCCATCCGCCTTTTCTGCCGTGACGGCGATTTCCGTTGTCGGTGTGGTTGCCAGACCGATATTGATGACATCGTGACCTAAACCGGACAGAGTAGCCGATACTAATTTAGCATACATGTCTCCCGAAATACGGGCATCCCGCCCCAACACGATCCGGGCTTTCTTTTTTCCGGCTCCGGTTTTCAGCCAAGTCGCATACGCCGAAACAAATTTTACAATATCAAGCGGAGTCAGGTTATCCCCAGGACGACCACCAACCGTTCCGCGTATACCAGAAATAGATTTTATTAGCGTCATTTGATTTATATTTAACGAAAACAAATTCAGAATAAAATGAAAAACTGTATTGCAGAAGCATCCCCCCACAATACAGTCCCTCAAGTCATTTCATCAGATAATAGCCTTATATGCTTCTGCATCCAGCAAGCCAGCCATCTGTGCTTTATCAGCCACCGAAATCTTCACAATCCACCCTTTTCCATAAGGATCTTTGTTCACCAATTCCGGCTCATCTTCAAGAGCATCATTGAATTCCAGCACTTCGCCGGATACAGGCAAATACAACTCAGAAACAGTCTTCACCGCTTCTATCGTACCGAACGTATCGCCTGCCTTCAGTGTATCACCGACGGTTTCACATTCAACAAATACAATGTCTCCCAATTGACTCTGAGCATAATCAGTAATGCCGACAAAGGCCTCATCACCTTCTACACGAATCCATTCGTGTTCCTTGGTGTACTTTAATTCTGCAGGTACATTCATTATTTTATCGTTTTAATTTGTTACCCGAGGTACATGACCTCATTTCAATTACTATAAATTTTCCGAACCGGGGGAAAATTTCATCCTTTCCCCAACAGATTGATTCGTCAAAGTTAAATAAAAATTTTAATAAGTTCTTTCCCTGCACAAACGTTTTCTGAATTTTATTTGAAAAAAATATTTCCACTTTTTTCATTCAAATGTTTGCAGATTCAAAAAAAGCCCCTACATTTGCACTGCTATTTGATAATAGCCAGTTCTTTTAAAATTGGTGCGGTAGTTCAGCTGGTTAGAATACAGGCCTGTCACGCCTGGGGTCGCGGGTTCGAGTCCCGTCCGCACCGCTGAGAGTCAAGACGTTACATTGACAAAAGCGGACAAAGCACGTAATATTCAAAGTATTACGTGCTTTTTTATTACTCTTCAGAAAACAACGGAAGCCACAAAAATGCCCCAGAAAGACAAAGTTCAGTTACAAATTCGTTACAGAAAAAAGGAGTGAGAAAAATTGTAACGATTTTTGAGTTAAACGCTTGATTGTGTACTTATTGTCTCTCAAATGTCTGCTCCGATTTTAGTCATTAATCCTTCCTTTGTCCCCTCGTTTACCAAAGGAGTTAAAAAGAAAGAATTATGAGCAGTACGTTTAAAACGCTTTTCTACATCAGAAAGAATTATCTGAACAAGAAGAAAAAAGCCCCCATTATGATTCGGGTGACTATCAATGGCAAGATGGTGCAATTCAATTCCAAATTGGACATCGAGCCCGAATTATGGAATCCCAAGAAGCAGGAAGCCACCGGAAACGGAAGTCAGGCGAAAAAGTTCAACAGTCTGTTAGCCAACATCAGGTATTCCATCCAAAACCATTTCCATGAAATCTCACTCGAAGAAACCCCTACCCCGGAAAAAGTACGCGATTCATTTTTAGGGATTACTGATAAGCAGACAACTTTAATGGTACTTTTCCAGAGACATCTGGACAATCTGAAAAATATCGTCGGTAAGGGCATGGCAAAGGCTACCTATGATAAGTATGAGATTACCTTCCGGAGAGTGAAGGAGTTTATGAAAAGCAGGTACAATATTCCAGACATTCCACTCAGGGATATTAAGAATATATTTGTCGTGGATTTTGAAAATTTTCTTATCCAAAGGTATGATTACGGGAAGAATACAAGAGCTAAGTTTTTACAGCGGTTTCATTCAGTCCTCCTCATTGCCAAAAGGAATAACTGGATAAGAAATGACCCGTTCAGCAATTTTGTCATCGGAAGCCAGAAGGTGGACAGGGGATATTTGACGCAAGCAGAAGTCGATGCCATCTGGAATAAGGAATTAAATGTAACGAGATTGGAGAAAGTGAGGGACGCTTTTATTTTTGCCTGTTTTACCGGATTGGCGTATATTGATGTCTGCCATCTGAAGCAGCACAATATCGTCACCATCAACGGGGAACCGTGGATACAGACACGACGGCAAAAAACTGATACGTTAGTGGAGGTGCCTTTGCTGAAGATTCCGGAACTTATCATTGAAAAATACAAGGGGCGTATTCCGGGGGATGCACTTATCCCTATTTCCACCAATCAAAAGGTAAATGCGTATCTCAAGGAGATTGCCGATTTGTGCTCCATTCAGAAGAATTTGAGCTACCACCTGGCGCGCCATACGTTCGCAACGACTATTACTTTGAGTAAAGGAGTGAGTATGGAGAGTGTCAGTAAAATGCTGGGACATACGAAGATTACCACGACACAGATTTATGCCCGCATCCTGAATTCTAAAGTGAAGGAGGAAATGAAGTTGGTAGAGACGGCATTAGAAAATGCGGTGTGAAGTGTCCGATTATTTATTCAGAATTGAAAAGAAATGGATTCAAAGATTATTTTACACAAATAAAACGTCAGAATGCGGACAGGAAATTTGTCCGCATTCTGATTTTCTACACTCTATCTTATAAGGACTGGTTATTGAGGAACTCCCCCAATTTCCGGTAGACCGCTACAAACTCCCCGAACGTCAATTCCTGTGAATGGGTTTCGTTTACGTCGATGTAGTACTCTATCTCCGTTTCCTTGCCCTCTTCCTGAGAAATGCGTTTACTTATCCACGGGACAGTGCGGAATGTGGGCAGACGGCTGTCTTCCCGGATGGAAAAGGCGATGCCGGGCTGTGAGCATGCGGGATAGTCTGCCGCATCCCAACGAACTTGACGCTCACCGTTTTCTCCGAATATCCTCAGAAAAGCGGAGGCCGCATCGGCTATCTGTTGCAACTGCCCCGCCGGCATCCAGTCAAAGTCAGCGTCGATATTGTCAAGGCTGTAATTGACGTTAAATTCATCCCGGTCGGCATACAGACTTACGTGTTTGCTGACACAGACATTGCATCCCTCACTGGCTTTTATCTTACACTGAAACGGAGCCTTTTCCCGCTCGATAAAACGTCCCATTACCCGGTAGAGGTCCTCTATCTGAGGATAAGTTACACCGTAAATCTCTCCTTTGCCGATGGTCAGGCAATAGCCCGTGCCTCCGGATTCCAAACGTTCCCCGTGTTCCTTGCGTTTCCGCTCCCTTTGCCGTTCGTAGTCAAACAACTGTCTCAATTCTTTTTCCTGGGTATGGAAGAAGGTCTGCATACGGATGATAAGTTTGCAGCATTCCGATAGCTGGCAGGCCGAAGCGGTGAAACCGCCCAGTGTGTCGAGCAGGTGGAGGGCTTCCTCTTTGGAGGGTTTGGCATAGGCAAGGTACCACCCGCACGCTTTTTGAAGGATGCCGCAGTCGGCAAGCCACGGACGTTCGAAGGAGATAAAGAGACGGTTTAAACGGCAGAAGTTATCGTGAAGCACTTCCAACGGGTTGGGGGCTGTTATGTCGGCAGCATAATATTTCAGGCTCTTTTCCAATTGGCTGAAGAAAGCGGATTCCGAAGGCGTCAAAGTAAATTTGTGCTCTTTCTTTTGTGTTTCCTCTGCGGAAACCGGGCGTTTTTCTGTGTTTTCCATTACATACCTCCTTCCTGATTCGTGTCTTGCAATTCGGGTGAGGCTTCAGGAGCGAGCAGGCTCTCTATTTCCTGTAGCGCATGCTGATGGTATTTGAGGAAAACGGAGGCTAAAGCGCGGTAGCGGTTAAGGGCAAACAGGAAATCCGACCAGCTTGTCCACGCTTCGATAATCCGTTGGCGTTCTTTCCGGGGAACGGCATCTTCGATAAGGTAGGAAAAGCAGGCTTTTTGAAGGACGGGAATTTCCTCCACACACGAGTGCTCCATCAGAGCCAGCATTTCGGCAAACCGCACGGTGCGCCGCTTCAAGGCCCGCAGCCATGCATCGTCTGAAGGTACGGCGTTGGCGTCCTGATTCATTAGAACATGTTGGTGAAAGTAATGGTTTCTGACCTCGGTTTTTTCCTTACTCTGTGTTTGCTCTGTTACTTGGGGAGCATTTGATGTGTCATTAACGGACACGGTGTTCTCTTGTTGGTTCATGTTTAGTCAATAAATAGATGGTTATTTTAATTCATTCTTTATATATTTCGCTTATGTTCGGAATAATAATAGTCCGAGTTAGACAGTAAATATATTTTCAAAGTGGAAATATATACATTTCCAAACTATTCCTAAAAAAAACCTTTATTTGAAAAAATAAAAGGTTATGAAATCAGAAATAGAAAAATATGTTAGTCAAAAGGTTAAGGTGGAAAAAACGGTAAACTTGACCCCTTAAAAACGGATGAAGGTGACCACCTAAAG
>CAJURM010000013.1 GCA_910589025.1 uncultured Odoribacter sp.
ATTGACTTCCACAACCGTTTCTGATGGCGGTACTTATTATGTCTACGCTTCTGGTGGCGCGGGTTGCGTTAGTGATACTGTATCGGTAAATATTGAATTGAATACCCGTCCTGTAGTCAACGTGACTTCACCTTTGACGAGTTGTGATAACAGTTTGACGTTGAGTGCGACTTGCAGTGATAATAGTGCCAGTTTGACTTGGTTGAAGAGTGATAATAGTATATTGACTTCCACAACCGTTTCTGATGGCGGTACTTATTATGTCTACGCTTCTGGTGGCGCGGGTTGCGTTAGTGATACGGTATCAGTAAATATTGAATTGAATACCCGTCCTGTAGTCAATGTGACTTCACCTTTGACGAGTTGTGATAACAGTTTGACGTTGAGTGCGACTTGCAGTGATAATAGTGCCAGTTTGACTTGGTTGAAGAGTGATAATAGTATATTGACTTCCACAACCGTTTCTGATGGCGGTACTTATTATGTCTACGCTTCTGGTGGCGCGGGTTGCGTTAGTGATACGGTATCAGTAAATATTGAATTGAATACCCGTCCTGTAGTCAACGTGACTTCACCATTGACGAGTTGTGATAACAGTTTGACGTTGAGTGCGACTTGCAGTGATAATAGTGCCAGTTTGACTTGGTTGAAGAGTGATAATAGTATATTGACTTCCACAACCGTTTCTGATGGCGGTACTTATTATGTCTACGCTTCTGGTGGTGCGGGTTGCGTTAGTGATACGGTATCAGTAAATGTTGAATTGAATACCCGTCCTGTAGTCAACGTGACTTCACCATTGACGAGTTGTGATAACAGTTTGACGTTGAGTGCGACTTGCAGTGATAATAGTGCCAGTTTGACTTGGTTGAAGAGTGATAATAGTATATTGACTTCCACAACCGTTTCTGATGGCGGTACTTATTATGTCTATGCTTCTGGTGGTGCGGGGTGTGTTAGCGATACATTGCCTGTAGCAGTGCAGTTAGGAACACGTCCTGTGGTTACGGTTGCAGATACGTTGACGAGTTGTGAAAATAGTTTGGTTTTAAGTGCGACTTGCAGTGATAATAATGCAACTTTAAAATGGCTGGAGGGTGATAAGGCAACGGCATTGACGTCTGCGACCGTGACGACCTCTGGTACTTATTATGTTTATGCTTTAGGAACTCAGGCTGGTTGTACAAGTGATACGATAGCTGTGAATGTTCAGCTCGGAACAAAGCCGTTAATCACTGTTATTGATCCACAGACAAGTTGTGGTCGTAGTTTGACTTTAACAGCAATAAGCAGTGACAATAGTGCAACTTTAAAATGGCTGGAGAGTGATAAGGCAACAGCATTGACGTCTACGACCGTGACCGCCTCTGGTACTTATTATGTTTATGCTTTAGGAACTCAGGCTGGTTGTACAAGTGATACGGCAGTTGTGAATGTTCAGCTCGGAACGAAACCGACGCTTGATTTACAGCCTCAATATACTGCTTGCGGAAGCGATGTGAAAGTTTCATATTCCGGATTAACGGATGCTTCGGCGGTGGTTACTTGGTTGGATAAAGACGGTGCAACGGTGTTGGGGAATGCCAATCCGTTTACTATAACAAATGTAATAGAAGATGGAACCTATTATGTTAGTGTTTTGGGTTCCGGATGCGGTGATACGCTACCTATAGTGGTGCGTCCGCATACGGACCCGGAACTATCTCTCAATGCCGGCGGTTTTTCAAGCTGTACGCAGGATGTTACATTGAGTTTGACTGCTTTGAGTGATTTGAATGCGACTGTGTATTGGTTAGATACGAAGAAACAGCTCCTGGGAACGGGAAGTCCGTTGACAATTAATGAACCGGTGGCTGAGAATGGAATACATTATGTTGTGGCTGTTGGAAGTAGTTGTCATAGTGATACGGTGCCGTTTAATGTATTAACGAACTCTGTTCCCGTGATAACGGCTGAATCTTTGTTTACTTCCTGTGATACTTCCGTTACTCTTCGTCTGAACTCATTGAGTGATGCCGGGGCAACCGTGAAATGGTTAGCCGGAGATATGAGTACGGTAGTGGCTATTGGTAATCCGGTGGTGACAACGATGCAGGCAAACGGTACTTATTATGTTTATGCGGAGGGGGCATCTGTCGGGTGTAACAGTGATACCTTGGAATTGGAAGTGAAAATAAATACTGCTCCGGTGATTACATTGAATCCGGATGGATATGCCAGTTGTACGGATTTGGTTACGTTGCAATTGTTGACCCTGAGTGACTGGAGTGCGCGTATAGAATGGTTGAATGCTGCCGGTAAGGTTGTAGCTGTCGGAAACCCGGGTATTATAAATGATGCTTCCGACGGTCAGTACAAGGTACGGGTGACGGGACAGGGATGTGCTAATCCGGTGGAACAGACCTTTAATGTTAAAACCGGACAAAATAATTTGAGTTTGGATATCAGGCCAACGTGGGACAATTGTAATGGAAATGTTGTTGTTTCTTTGAGTTCTCTTTCTGATTGGGGGGCAGTTGTGAAATGGTTTGACGGGGATGGAAATTTATTTGCTACAGGTAATCCGATGATTATTTCGAATGCCGATCCCGGAAAATATAGTGTGATGGCTCAGGAGCCAATGAACGGTTGTAAAAGCGATACGGCCCATTTTGTCATCGTCGCGTGTGATTCGGTAACGGATATTATTGCCGTTGCAACGCCGGATACGATTTGTACCGCTAACTCTTCACTGTTGAGTGTTACGTCTCCAGCCGATTATATACCGGTATCTTATGCCTGGTCTCCGTCGGCAGGGTTGAATGATACTACTTCTGCGACACCCGTATTTACTTCGATGGCTGCAGGGGATTACACCTTTACTGTGAAGACAAAAGATGCAAACGGAGTGGAAAAGACGGCAACAGTAAGCATTCATGTCGGCACAGGGCAGGCTCCTGTTTTAATGGATTTGGATCCCGTGTATTGCTGGGGAGATTCACTAAAAGCGTATTTGGCAGCGGGAAGTATTGTACCTGATTCCTATGAATGGTATGTAGACGGTGTTTTACAGACAGGTGTTACGGGAGAGGGATTTGTTATGCCGGCCACGGGTGTTCATCATGTGAAAGTAGTGGCTGTTGCCGGCGATTGTAAATCCGATATTGATACGGTAACGGTAGATATTCATAAAGTGACGGTTGCTTTGCCTTCTGTCACTCAAGGGCCTGTGCCTGTGGGTAGTATCATTCAGGGGACGGCTCAGGCTTCGGGTGGAACTATGCCGTATGTGTATGAAAAAGTTTCTCCGTATGATCTGACTTGGTTCGGAGCGGATAATAACCGGTTCCAGTTTGCTGCACAGGCGATGGCTTATCATATTGCTATCTATGCAGTAGATGATATGGGTTGTGTCAGTGATACTGTAGAACATGATATTACCGTAACGGGATATACACCTTTGGATGTGGATTTAAATTCACAATATGGTACTGTCGTATGTCAGGATGGTTCTGCAATTTTGGAAGCAACGGTAAGTGGAGGTACGGCCGGTTATACTTATGAATGGTATCTGGCGGGACAGGCTAATCCGGTTCGGGTTGTGTCCAACGCTGGTTCAACAGATCAGTTAATTGTTGCACCTACTGCCGCATCTTCTTATTATGTGAACGTGAAAGACAATGGTAATCCGTTGGGCTTAGGGAGTGATACCGTACAGTTGACCATTAGTCCGACTTTGACGGCGACGGCTGCTGATGCAGGACCTGACATGACTATTGCCAGTGGAGCACAGACTGTTTTGTTGGGTGGCGGCACGAATATCCAGGCATGGTTGTGGACTCCTGTGAATATGTTGAATTCTGCGATGGAAGCGGATAAGCAGTATCCTTTGACAAAGGCGCTTACAGCACAACAGGAATATCTGTTATATGTAACGGACGATAATAATTGTGTGAGCTTGCCGGATACGGCGGTGGTAAATGTCACTCCGGACGGTTTGCATTTGAGCCTTGACCCAATCATTGATACTTTGTGTTTAGGGAATGATACCTGGATGGTAGTTCGGGAAGCCATGAATGCATTGAGTGCGTCGGCTACATTCAGTTGGACTCCTGCCATGCCGGAATTGGACGTGAAAAAAGATTCCGCGCATTTTATACCTACTGCTGCTGGCGATTATACTTTTGTTGTTCAGGTAAAAGATGGCAGTAAAGTAGCAGCGTTAAAAGCAGATATTCACGTTTTGTCATCAGAGGCTCCGAAATTTGATTTAGTGAAGAGCGGAACGCACGACTGTCAGTATGATACGTTGAAAGTCGTTTATCCGGTTGGAACGACGAATTTTGCATCCTCTTACGAGTGGAAAGAAGACGGTGTCGTTATCAGTTGTACTGATAGTATATTTGTGGTGAATCTGACAGGGCAACACACTTATGAAGTAACGGGGAAATCAGGTGAATGTAGTGCTTCGGCCAAACAGATTACGGTAGATTTGCAGCCTTCTCCTCTGTTAGATCTGGCGATAACGGATAGTTGTGGCGTTGGAAAAGTGGTGGCAACCGGTATCGGTGCAACACAAAATTATACCTGGTCGACTATACCTGCCGGAATTGCAACAGCCGAACAGACGGCCTTCAATTCGGCAACTTATATAATTTCAGCACCGGGAGTTTATTCTATTGAAGTCACAGCTTCCAATGGAACGGTATGTAACATGACCCGTACATTGTCGGGAGAGGTATTTGGACGGCCCTCTTTGTTGAATTGGGTCGTGGCACCTCAGTCTCCGAATTATCTGGTGAATGATACTGCTTATGTCTCTGCAAGCGTACAAGCTACAGGTGGAGCACCGATTGTTGTGGGAGGAGATAATGAATATATTTATCATTGGTTCGGCAATTTACCTAAAGATACGGTTATGCAGACTGTTTCCAGTGTTTATGATGTATTGGTGAAAGAACCGGCCAATTATACAATGAAGGTATTTGCTACGGATGCTAATGGTTGTCCGAGTGACACTCTGGAAAAAGACATCGTAGTGATGGGGAATAGCTTGCTTGTTACATTGACTTCTCCTTATGGGGACCAGGTGTGTCAGGGAGGTGCTGCTATGTTGGTGGCCAATGCTGCCGGCGGACAATTGAATTTTGAATATTCTTGGTATAAAGACGGAACTTTAGTAAATTCGCCTCGTACAAATGGATTGAGCGATACCTTATGGGTTGCTTATGCCGATGTGGATAAATATAGTGTGAAAGTGATGGATCAGTCCGGAATGGTGGGAGCGGATACGATCATCACGTTGGTGCAGGATCCGACACATACGGCTCCCATAATCAGTGCGGGACCGGATATGACAATACAAGCAGGTAATAATACGGTTTTATTAGGAAGCATTACAACAATGGGTACCGGAGGTATGACAGTGGCTGATTACGATTGGCATTGGGCTCCGGCAACCGGATTGGCGACTTTTGCCGATACTGCTTATCAATACCCGCAGACTAAGCCTTTAAGTGCCGATGCATCTTATCAGTTGTATGTGACGGATGGAGACAATTGTCTTAGTTTGCCGGATACGGTGGAAGTAATTATTGATAATGTAAACGGATTGTGTGTGAAGGCAGAACCGGAGACAGATACCATATGTTTGAATAATACGGTAAGATGGACAGCTGAGATTACTTGTGGTCCGGTACAAGGTGCAACTTATGCCTGGACTCCGACGGATTTGTTAGTGGGTAAGGTCGATACGTCGTCAGTGGTATTTAAACCAATGCTTGCAGGGGATTATGCATATGCTGTTTTAGTGACAGGTGCGAATGGTAAACAGGCTGCAGCAAGAGTCAATGTAAAAGTGAACGATGCGCATGCTCCGTTATTGGCATTGAATGGGCGTTGGGATTGTCAGAACGATACGATTAAAGTAACGAATACAGGTGAATCGGTGACGGGATATACATGGCGTTTAGACGGCGGTAGCCCATTGGCAACAACAGATAGTATGTTGATATTGTCTTTGACTGGTCAGCATACGGTGATGGTATATGCGGAGGCGGCTAACGGTTGTGTGTCCGATACGGTAGAAATAGATGCTATGATCGGAGAAATGCCGGCAGTTCATATCCTGGAATCCTCTTTTGCTCAATATCGGGACAGTGTTTTCACCTTGCATGTGGATCAGACGGCTCAATTGTTGAATGGTGCGTTTACTTATCAATGGACTTCAACGCCGTCGGGTAAAATAGACGGATCGGATTCACAATTGACGATGCGGTCTAAGCCGTTGACAGGTGATGTGGAATATGTATTTAAGGCGAGCAGTACGGTGAATACTGTTTGTGCTGCAACGGATACAGTGAGGGCATATATTATACCGGATTCGATTGCTTTGGATATTGATAAGGATTCCATTACGGGAAATATTCTTTTGAAGTGGGATCATACACAACCGGGATTGGAACAGGCGGATTCTGTTCGGATTATGGGTGTGAAATGGGACGGATATGCTGTCGCAACACAATATACACCGCGAGCAATGGCTTTGGCGGATTTGGATAAATATTTAGTAGATATTGCAAATGACACTTTGGAATTCTTCTACGCTAATGCAAGCCGCTATATCGCAGAGTTAGGACAAAGTTATTATTCTCATTCCAGTGATACAGTTGGGTATTTTAAACAAGGATTAATAGTTGCTTCTGGAAATGTAAATAGTAAGCGTTTTAATTTTGTTTCATATCCTTTTGATATGTCATCTAAGGGACTTATGAATAGTCAAGATTTTATAAAATTTGTTGGACGTAATGTTTCTGGAAAGTGTAAAGTTAGTTCTATAGGTGATTTTACTTTTGAAGATCAAGATTGGACTAAAAAACAGACGACGTACAATTGGGTTGCTGGTAATGATTATTGGATTTACGGTTCTTATGGTACTGCATTTGTTTTAGAACCGGGAAAAGTTTATCGTGTAGTTATGCAAAATGACGCATCTGATTATGAGTTGTTACTGTATGGTAAATTACCATCAAGATTTGTATATGATTTGAAGCCACTTCCAATGGCTGGTATGACGGGGTATAATTATATATTATTCCCATTAGGCATGTGTGGTTCTCATTTCTTGATGGATATTGGAGAGCAAATAGTGGATGTAAATTCTGTTGCTCGTTATAGATTTAATGTTAATCAGGATTGGAATAGTATATCGACGAGGATTGTTGTAGGGGGACAGGCGAGTTGGATTCATACAGGAGGAGTTGCTATTGGCGGATATCCATGGTTACCACTTAGAGTTGTTGTAAATAGTACAAATTTATTTTGGAGTAAATAGATGAGAAAAGTATTTGTTATACTGTTGTGCTTTTTGATTACATGCAATTTGTTTGCTCAGACAATTATTCCTGTTGATGGAGGACATAATGGTGCTGCGAATAAGAATGATGGAGCTTATTTAACATTTCCGATTATGACATCGGAGTCTGATATAAATTGTATTACTTATTTTGTAAAAGTTCAGACTACTACTTGGTTGGTTCCTGGGGCATATGCGACAGAGACAACCTATACGGTAGGTAATATTGATAAAGATGGAAATCCAACATCAACTCCGAAATCTTTTTTACAAGCGACAGATTATGGATACGTTATTTTTTTAAATTTTGATGATTTTGGAGGAGATGGAGTCATTGCAAGTGATAAGTATTCTTTTTCTATTGAAGTCAAAGATAAATGTACAGAGGATGTTGATACGAGAAATTGGGGTGTGGGGGACTGGGAGTATTTTTTACAGGAAAACTTGACGTTAGGAGGGAAAGTAACATTAAGTATATCAGTTCCTGATATTGCGGCAAATATTTGTGAGGGGAGTATTCTGGATGTAAGTACAGTGGCGACAGTGTCGAATGCTGATGCGGGGGGGGCTTATTCCATAGCATTGACTGACGGAGGGGGAACCAATACCTTTAATCCTTCTTATGCGACAGTAAGCGGAGATGTAATTAAGATTGCGTCGAATTGTCCTGCTGGAAATTATACAGTAAAAGCTACGGTGACGGATGCAGCGTCTAATACGGCAGAAACAACGTTTTCTTTTGCAGTAAATGCAAAACCGGATATTACGATTTCGGCTAATCCGGGTACGACAATTTGTAAAGGTGTGCCTTTGACGCTATCTATTACGGACGCGGAACAGGTGGCAAACCAATATGCTTGGGATGCGGTGGGAACTTCAACCGATAATAATTTACCTTCGCATACTACTTTTAATTCGGGGAATGCGACATATTCTGCAGCTCCGACTGGAACAATGACTTATCAGGCTGTTGCTAAATCAGCAGCAGGATGTGTGGATACAACAGAGTTGTTGATCACAGTAAATGAAGCTCCTATGGCTACGCTGGCTGCTTCAAGTTCAACGGTTTGTTCCGGAGAGACAATTACTTTGACGGCAACAGTTGCTGCCGGACAGACAGCTGATAGTTGGAAATGGGTAAATCCGAGTTCTGCGGTGACAGCTAATAGCTTAACTGTAACCCCTGTGAATCCAGGAAGTACACCGTCTTCAATAACCTACCGGGTAAAATCTGTAAAAGGGACCTGTGAGTCTGCCGACTATACGGCTACCGTTACAGTTAATCCCAAGCCGAATTTATCTGTGACGGCACAGCCGGTGGCACAATGTGAAGGTAATCAGATTAATCTTGCTTCTGCAATACTTGGAGGAGCAACAGGCTTAACACTAGCTTATTATTCTGATGCGAATTGTACTAATTCAACCTCAACATCTCAGACGGTTGCTTTTGCCGATTCGCCGAAGTCATTTTGGGTTGTGGGAAAAAACGCAACAACGGGATGTTCCGACACCGTGGAATTGAAAGCTACGGTAAATCAGAATCCGGTAAAACCGACGATTACTGGTCCGACGGAAGTATGTGAAGGAAGTACGGCGACTTTGACAGTGGGAGCAGTAGCGGGTGTTACTTATAAATGGTATAATGCAACAGGTGGACAGGTCGGTACGGGGACTTCTTATACAACTCCGGCATTTACTGCCGCTGCTTCTTATACTGTAGAGGCAGAAGTTGCTGGTGGATGTAAGACGGCATCAGATGTATATAACATAGCGATAAATAAGAAACCTGTGGTTGTTATTCCGGCAATTGCGGATGTTTGTGCCGGGACGGATATCAGTGTGTCGGCAACGTTGTCAAATGGTACGGCGCCTTATCATCATTATATATGGACTGTGAGTTCGGAACATGGAGGAGAAGCTCTGACAGTACAGAGTGATAGTACCAAGGTGAATGCTACTTTAGGAAAGGGTATAAATACTTTTACATTGACCGTGACGGATGCAAAAGGATGTACAGGTACGGTTTCTCAACAGGGAAATGGTGGTTATATACAGAATCCGAGTCTGACTGCTAATCCGTCTACTTTTGTTGAGGGTACTTCTTCAAGTTTAACTTTGACGGCGGGAGGTGATGGTGTCAGAGGAGCCGGAGCGGTTACAGATTATGATTATAGCCAGTTGAGTCCGGTTGCGATGCATTTGGGGAATACTGCAACAACGACGTTTAATCCGCCCTTACCTACGGCTCCAACGAAATATCAGGTTGTAATGACTACGGCAAAGGGATGTAAGGATTCGGCTGAGGTACAAGTTCAGTATACTGCCCGGGAATTGGCATGGAATAAGTTGCAGGGGGATACGGTATGTCTTGCTGATTTGAATGGTGGGGCTGTATTGAGGGCTAAAGCTATCTTTGGAACTACACCTTATGCCTATCAATGGGATAATCTTCCGACCGCAGCCGGTGTTCAATCTCAAGTTGCACAGGGGGATTCATTAATATTGACATTTGATGCGACTACAGCAACTGCCGGAGAGTATCCTGTGAAGGTAACTCTTACAGATGCAGCAGGTAAAACTATAACTCAGAATGTGAAATTGATTATCGGTGCAACACCTGATGTGAAAATTAACGGAGATGTTTCGGCTGATATAGCGGTCTGTCTGAATTCAACTTTAACACTTACGGCTTCTGCTTCACTGGCGGAAAATGTAACGTGGTTGTGGAAAGAGCCTTCAACACTAAGTTCTCCGAATAATAAAACACAGGTTGTATCTACTACAACAGTCAATACAACAGGAACTACCTATAAGGTTGTTGGTACTTCAGTGTATGGTTGTGTGGATTCAGCAGCACGGAAAGTAATAATAAATGATTTGCCTGCGGTTGTTTTAACAGCAAATTATGATTCCGTATGTCCCGGTAATTCGGTAAGAGTCGAGGTTACGAGTGGCGGAGCAAGTACAGAGTACACTTGGACAGTAGGTGGGGTTGCAGATGGTGAAGGTAAATCAAAGACCAAACAGATATCGACAGCAACACAGTTTAAAGTTCAGCGGGAAGATGCCAATGGATGTATCGCTACGGCAGATACGACCATTCAGGTATATGTGCCGGAAGTACTGAATTTGTCAGGAGACCAGACCGTATGTGAAACTTCCAGTAATTTGACTTTGACGGCAAGCGGATTAACGAATGGAACATATTCGTGGACTTCTCAACCCACAGATGCTGCGCTAGTGATAGGTGCTTCCACTCAGAATGTGGCACCGACAATTACGACGACATACTATGTAGAGGGTACAGATGTGCACAATTGTCTTGTGGCTCGTGATTCAATTGTGGTAACGGTAGATGAGATGCCGACGTTCAATCTGAGTGCAGATAAGCTGGCGGCTTGTGGTTCTGTGAAATTATATGATGCTGTGGGGACGGTAAGTACGGGGGCTACCTTGAAGTACGGAACAACAGCTAATTTTACAGGAGGAACGACATTGACCTCTACAACTGCGGTTTCTGCATCCGGATTATATTATGTGCGGGCAGAAAACGGGGTTTGTAAATCGTATGAAGATACGGTAAGAGTGAATATATTGACATCACCGCAGTTGAAATTGTTGGCCTCTACGATGGAGGCTTGTGAACCGGATTCGATAGATCTGGCTGCCAATGTGGATTGGACTCCGGGAACGGGAACGACTTTTGATGCGATGAACCTGACTTATTGGGAGGGAGATCCGGCAACTGGAACTCAGTTGACTTCTACAAAGGTATATCCGGGTGTTACGACTAAAACCTATTCGGTACAGGGTGCATCCACGGGTTGTCCTTCAAAGAAAGAATCTGTGACTGTGACAATTCATCCGAAACCGGTTCTTGAAATTAGTGTGGCTGATACGGCAGTTTGTACACCTACGGCAGATTTGAATCTTGCTGTGAGTGCCAATGGAGGCTTGGCTATTACTAAAACTTATTTCAGTGATGCATCTTATACAACACCTGTTACAGCAACAGTGCCCAGCGGTACTTATTATGTAATAGGAGAAACAGCGGCAGGTTGTGAAGATTCGATAGAGGTAACGGTACGGGTAAAACCTCATCCGGTGGTAACCTTGACGGCTTCTGCTGATAGGGTATGTGAGAACGAAACGGTATCATTGACAGTGAATGGCGGAGCAACAGGCGATACTTATAGCTGGAAGGTAGATGGAGCTTCTGTTTCGGAAACCTCGGCTGCATTTACTTCTCCTGCGCTTACAGCTTCAACCTCTATAGAGGTAACGATTACCAATACGGAAAATTGTACGACGGTGTTGGATACAACCGTCGGAATATATAGCTCGGCAGTGACCTTGGTTGCGGATGGTAATTGCCAGGGAGAGACTGTTACCATAACGGCAACGCTGACAGGGGACGGGACTGCGACTGGGTATACCTGGACGGGTGCAACACAAACAGCAGTAGCTAATGAGGCTACTTTAGCTTTAACGGCTTCTAAACAGACGGTCAGTGTGCAAGTAACTACCGATAAGGGATGTACGATTGAAGCACAACAGGAATTTAAAGGACGGCCTTGTGGTGTATTGGTGGTTGAGGCTCCCGACACGACGATATGTCTCAATGGTGATGATGTGATATTGACAGCGCATTCGTTCGGTGGTACGGTAACAGACTGGACTTGGACGCAGATTGCAGGTACTACAGTCTCATTGACATTTGCTGATTCTGTTCTTACCTTGCCTGCGGCAGGTATGACCGTGGGAGAAACCTATCGCTTTGAAGTCAGTGTAAATGGTGGCGCTGCAAAAGATACGGCAGATGTGACGATACAGCAGGGGGTGACCATTACTTCTTTAGCTGCTTTGGATAGTTGTTCGAGCATAGTGAATTTAGAAGTGATTGCCGTAAATGCAACTCAGTATGTTTGGGAGGTGGTAAGCGGTAATGGAACAGGATATAATGTACCGGGAAGTCAGAATAAATGGAAGTTGGATTTAGATGGCGGAGAGACGGAATATAAGGTCGCTGTTAAGGCATCTAATGGAACGTGTGAAGCACATGATACGTTATCAGGACACATTCTGAATACCGGATTGAGGTTGGCTTTTGACGGGAATGATACTTGTGGTACAAATATTCAGTTACCGGTGAAATATAGTGTGAACGGTGGTTACGGAGATATTGTGGCAAGATATACCTATCAGCCTCTGAGCGGTTCCTCTACCAACGATTCGCTTCGAATTACTCCGCCGATACAGGCATCTTTAACGGCTGAAAATTCGGGTATATATGTATTGACTACGGTTTATGCGACGAATGCTCCGGGGTGTGTGGTTACGGTAAATGATACTGTGAAGATCGGAGCTTTGCCGGAAGTTGAACTGGATGAACATTGCCTTGCTTTGCATAAAGATTCTACTTTTAACTTAAATATTGCAAATTCCGGCGATTTTGATTACATTTGGAGCGTGTCGGAAAGCAGTGATGGCGTGGCTTGGACGGCAGGTGGAACTGGTGACGGCACAACAGCTACAACAGTAAACGGTATGATGGAAGATAAAGATCTTCAGTATATTATAACGGCTACAGACAGAAACCTTACCCAATGTAAGGCTTCCGATACCGCTCACATCTACCGCATCCCCGATGCACCGGTTGTAGATATTGATACTATTAATGATAAGCGTCATATTCAATTGGTATGGGGAAATATGAATTGGGCTGAGAGCTATACGGTATGGAGTCGTAAGTGGGATCCATATTGTTTGACAGGAAAAGATGGAAATATTTATGCCGCAGAATCATCAGGAACAGATATTACAGCCTTGTCATGGGCAGAACCAACTATGGATTCGCTTGAATTTTATTATGTGACGGCTAATAGAACACTTTGTGGAAATAATTATGAATCTTTTGTTGCAGATACATTGGGCTATGCCAGGCATATTGCGGACGCAACAGATACGGTATATACGAATAAAAATTTAGCAGGAATATACGCATTCCCGTATATATTTGATATGCATACTCGATATGGATTGACTTATGTAACTGATTTTGTAGATTATATTTTGGATGGAAATCATAAAAATGCTAATAATAAGCTATATATTTCGAGTGTGAATGCATGGGCAAAAGATGAATATAAAAATGCTTCAAATGCCTCTGTAAAGGAACCAGGAGGGTGGGGATGGTTAAATGATTCTTATATGGCATTTATGAATAAATGGGCAGGAATGACAGGAGTTGCTCCTGCTGGAACTCATGCGAATTTAAATGTAGGGGTATGTTTTTCTATTTCTGTAAATCCTGGTAATAGAATAGAATTTGTAATATTTGGAAAACTTGCTGATTCTAAGGATGTTGTGTTTGATAATAAAAATATTGCGGATTCCGGAGGGGCAATAAAATCTTCTCCGAATATATGTTATATTCCTTTTAATAGAATAACTCTAACGACATCGAGATTAATAGGTACTGGTATATTAAGTAAATTATCTGCGATTGGTTATTGGAGTATGGGTGAACGTTATCCTGCTCAAAATCCCTTGAGTGATTCTTATTTAAAAACAGCTTTTATAGATAGATTTACAAGTGAGGCTTCTCCAGCAATGTTAAAGGGATATCATGCAAGGGCTGGTTATGATGTGTTATTCTTTTATGTAGGAGGAACTGACGGAAAAACTTCTTTGATTGATTTTACGTGGCCTTAAATTAGTTTGGGGATTAATAAAAATAATAGAATTATAATATATTTACTAATGAAAAAAGTTGTTGTAATTTGTATTTTATTGTTGGTTGCTTCAGGACGTTTATGGGCAATAGCTCAAACAATGTATTTTCAATTACCTTGTACAGGTTCGTGTACTGCCAGTGATTATTCGAATATAAATTTAACTATAGAAAGTACTCCTGTAATTACTAAAACGATTTTTGGGGGATCTTTTGATTTTATTGATTTCGGGGGTGTGTATTTTGCACAACTTGATCTAACTCATCAGGATTATAATGCTGTAGGTCCTGGGACAACTATAAAGTTATCGGTAATATATGAGGGAGTTAAATATTCTGGCACTTATAAGGCAGGGAACTTGAATCCAGATGATGGGAGTGATTTTTATACAGATAAATGGGGGTTGCAGCCTGAAAAGATAGATCCGACAATAAAAGTAACGGGTGTGACTTTGTGTCAGGGAGAGACGGGAAAAAAGGTAAATGCAACAGTAACGGATGCGCCTACGGGTTATAGTATAGATTGGGGAAATGCTAATATAACAACAGGTGCTTCGGCTACTGAAGGTGTGGTTGGAACAGGTCTCGCTGCTGGTACTTATAATCTGACAGCAAAACTGAAAGATGCCAGTGGAAATGTTATTAAAGATAAAGATGGGAATGAAATAAAGGCAAATTACACAGTGAAGGTTAATCCTTTACCGACAGTTTCTATTACTCCGACAGAGGTTTGTGAAGGACAAAAGATTACTGCATCAGGTGGAGGAACATATAAATGGACAAAAGGGGCGACGGGGACTTCGGCACAGGTTACTCCAGCAACATCAGGAGAATATGTAGTAGAGGTGACAACAAATGGGTGTAGCAAAGAGGGGAAAGCAAATATTACTGTAAATAGGTTGCCTTCAGTTAATATTGTTCCGGCAAAAACAGATGTTTGTGTTGGAGAGAATATTTCACTGACTGCTAATGCAAGTGGGGGATCCGGGACCTATCAAACGTATACTTGGACCAATGGGGTATCTGGAAATGCAACGGGAACTAAAAAGGCAGTAGCGGGAGATAATAAGGTTAAGGTATCGGTAACAGATAGTAAGAAATGTACGAGTGAACTCTCTAATGAAGTGAATGTTGTGGGACATGAAGTGAGAGCTACAATTGCAGACATTGCTCCATGTAAGGAGGACGTTGGAACCTTAAGTGCTAACGTAACCTTTATTCCGAACAATGGTCAAGGAAATGTAACCTACCGATGGGAGCCTGCTGCAGATGTGGTTGGCCAGAATGATAAGTCATCAGTACAGGTTAAGGCTTATGGTGCAGTGGGAGAACATGAATTTACATTAACTGTAACAGACGGACATGGTTGTCATGTTGAGGCTACAGGGAAAGTGAAACCGAGGGATTGTACGCAGCCTCAATCTTTGGCTGTAAAACCGCCAACAACGACACCTACTGGATTAAAGGGGGAACCGATCCCGGCTTGTGTAACAGTGGAAGGAGGTCAGTGTAATAGTAACTATGGTTATGCATGGAGTTCGCCGGATCCAGGTGTTACGGTTGTTGCTACGACACCAGGATGTGCTAATGTGACTTCAACAACTTCCGGTAATAAGAATGTTTGTGTTGAGGTTACGTGTGGTAATGAAAAGGAGAAAAAGTGTTTTGATGTGAGAGTGACTGAAGGGGATGTGGATTTGCATTTGGAATGGACGATTACCGAGATGGTATGTCAATATCCGGGAGAAACCAGAACGATAAATATTGCGGCTGTCGGCGGTCCGGCAAATACAAAGTATAGTTTTGTATTGTCTGCTCCGGATGGTAGTGCAGCTCTTACGGTAAATAAAGAAACTAATACGACGTGGACGCATATTGTTACAGATGATAAGAAAGGGACTTATGTGATTACTAAATTTTCAGCGATATTGCCTGACGGTACGGAAACGACGGGGTCTATTTCTCCGGGAGACAAGATTGATGCAGACTTTTATAAAGTACCTGCAGTATATGCCAATGGCGTGGTGCAAAATTCGACATTGGAACATTGTGAAGGGGAGGAGTTGGTATTGACTGGTAGTGGAGATGCTGATGTCTATGAGTGGGATAATGGAGTGCAGAACGGACAGCCTTTTATACCTACGGTTGCGGGAACATATACTGTAATAGGAAAGACGCAACAGGGTTGTGAGGCTACTGACCAGGTGACTGTAAATCTTAATCCGAAACCGGAGTTGAATATTTTTGTGAGTGGTAGTGAAATTTGTCCGGGAGACTCCGTGACCTTGAGTTCTACGGCAACCTTAGGGGCAACTGTGACATGGACGAACGGAGTGACAGATGGTGTGCCTTTCCAGCCGGCTTTAACGGGGGTATATACGGCAACAGCAACAGACCCCACAACAGGGTGTACAGTATCCCAAGATACTACGGTGGTTGTAAAAGCTAAACCCATGATTGTAAGTCATTCCAAAAATCCGAGAAATATTGCTATTGGAAAGGATGTTTATTTTGCAGTGAAAGCTACCGGTGATGAACCTTTGAGTTATGAGTGGTACCGGAAGGAGAATGATGTATGGACATTGTTAGAAGACAATAGTGTCAGTTTGCCGACTATCAGCGGGGCGACTACAGATTCGTTAATCTTGCAAGCTGTGCCGGAAAGTTGGGATGCTTCCGAGTTGAAAGTAGTGGTGAAAAATGATTGTGATACGGCTTCGATGGTCTTCCAGTTGGGAGTGAAAGAGTGCTTTGAGGTTGAGATTACGTTGTTGATGCAGGAGGGGATCATTCCGGATACAGACCCGGCGAATAAGATTGACGGTTGGTATTGCCGCGGACGGAGAATTGCTCTGCGTGCAGAATTGTCTTCACCGGAAGGGTATGATATTGAAAACGGACATTATAAATGGACGATTGATGGATTGGAATTGCCGGAAGAGCATTTTGAATTAGAAACGGATACATGTGTGTTGACGTGGATTCCGGAATTCCAGGAAGATGATATTGTTGTGAAAGTATGTGGATATAGTGATGGGGCTTGTGAGGAAGTATGTTCCCGTTACTTGCGCTTGAAAGCTCGTGAATTTGAGAAAGTATCAGTGGATTTGTTGACTTCTGTTGATCCGGAACATCGTTTTTGTCCGGGAGATACGGTCGATTTTTGGGTAGAAGCGAAAAATGTTGGGGATTCGGCTCGTTATGTATGGTACAATGATATTTTCCATTTGCCGGAAGAAAATCCGCGAAATGAGTTGTTGAGTTATGCTGAGACGAAGCTGACAATGGTTATGGGACAGGAGGATACGTGGATGAAAGTATTCGTTACTCCTTCCAATGAGGTTTGTACTGAAGATTCGGTATATATAGATACGGTATTTTTGAAGAAAGGACCGTGGGTTACACCAAGTTTGCGTATTATCAATAATATCGAGGACACTGTGGCATGTCGTGGAGACCGGATACTGTTTACAGCCGTATATGAAAATGCCGGTTCGAATCCGACGTTCAATTGGCGGAAAGATGTATGGGATTGGGGACATGAGCAGTTTGCCGAAGCGGTTTTGGATGATAGGGATATGTGGTTGAAGTGTTGGATGGTTCCGGGAAATGATGTTTGTTATGACGGATCGCTTTTAGTGGACTCTATGGTCATTCGGGTATTGGAGAATCCGACCGTAGTTATCTCTGCCGATCTGGTTAATAAAGCTCCGGGGGATGAAATTATTATTGAGTCGGAAGTAACGAATATGCCGACCAAGGCTCACTATACGTGGTATTTGAACTATGACTACACGTTGAGTAATAGTGATTATCCGGAATATATTTCCGATAAACTGGCACAAGGAGACGTTATACAGTGTGGTGTGACTGGAGAGCGGATTTGTACTTCGGAAGTGATGTCAAACGAGTTGGTCATCTATTTTGGCAATCAGAGCCGGGATACTATGATAACTATTTATCAGGGAGAGAAAATTCATAACCTGAATATGCGCAGAAGAGGAGATACGGGAAACAGTATATTCCGGATTACTGCGGATGGTTATCCGAGATGGGGTGTTGGTTCAATGAAGTTTAATGGTCATTTTGATTATACCCCGAATGCCGGGTTTGTCGGTTCGGATGTTGTAAAGTATGAGGTGGTGGATAAATTTGATGCTACAAAGGTGGAAACCGGATATATTTACATCAGCGTTATGGATCGGAAGCGTTTCTTTATTCCGAATATTATTACGCCTAACGGAGACGGTATAAATGATACGTGGAACCTGGAGTTCCTGGCAAATTATCCGGATCATCACATTACGATTTATAACAGAGACGGTGTAGTTGTCTTTGAAGCGACTAATTACCAGAACGACTGGGATGGAACCGGAACGACGACCAGCGGCTACATTTCCCATTTTAATTTAGCTAATGGAGTATACACGTATGTGATTGATTTGGGAAATAAAGAGATATTGAAAAACTGGATTGAAATCCGCAGGGATATGAACCGGGGAAAGTATAAATATTAAAAGGGAGGATAGGATTTTAACTAAAAAAGTGAATCGTTTTTAAAATTTAGCTTTAAATTGCGCCTTTATAAAATACGTCGTATGAGATTTTTAATAGCAGGAATATTAGTGTTGGTGAGCACGCTCGGTTTTGCACAGAGCAGCGTATTGCGATTTACGGATTATGGGGTGACCCGTCCGTTGATTAATCCTGCCTGTATGGGATTGGAAGAAGGGGTTAATGGTTTGCTGCTTTACCGCAGCCGTTTTGAGAAGTCGGAATACTGGCCTTCTACGGGTGCTTTCAATATTAATTCAATGATTAAGGACAAGAACTTGGGAGGAGGTTTGACCTTGATTTTTGATAAATACGGTCCTTATCAGAAGTTGTTTGCCTATGTTGCGGGTAGTTATAAATTAAAAGTGAATGAAGGCAAATATCTCTATTTCGGTTTGCAGGCAGGGTTGAATTATGTATCCAATTCCGGAGATTATCTGATGGATCAGGAAGAGGTGATTTTTTCAGATAATTATAGCCAGCCGAATTTTGGGTTCGGATTGCATTATCAGGCCGATAAATATTATGTCGGGTTTTCCATTCCTGAGTTTAAGTATAACACAATTGACGAACAGGGAAACAAGATTAATTCGATGATTTCCGATATGTTGCGTATATTTTTGTATGGAGGATATCGTTTCAGTTTGAGTGAAAATACGAAATTGGAGCCCTATCTCTGTGTGACTTATTCGGGACAGGAGAGTACGCAAATGGATTTAGGGGCAAAGTTGATCTATAAAGAGGGCTTGATTTTCGGAGCTCAGTATCGTACGAAGGAGTCTTTTGCTGCTATGGCTCGGGTGAAATTGATTGATGAGTTGTGGTTAGGCTATTCGTTTGAAGGTAATAATTCGGATGTGGATAATAACTTTAATAGTGTACAGGAGATCTCGTTGACATTTGGTTTCGGTAAGAAAAAGCAGAAAAAAGATGCTCCTGCTCAGGAGAGCTATGAAGATATAAATTCCATCCGCTATTTTTGATGAATTGAGATGTAGAATGTGAGGGATAACTAATAAAGTTCGTGTATGAAATTTACGGGGATTATAATAGTATTTTTACTATCGTGGGGAGTTGTTGCAGGCCAGAGTAGGGCAGAGCGGTTGTTTGAGCGGGGAGATTATCTGGGGGCTTTGAAGTTGTTTCAGAAAGAGGTGGAGAATGCAGCATCGGGAGCTAATACCGATCCGATAAAAGCCCGTATTGCCAATTGTTTTTTTCATCTGAATGATGTCGTGCGTGCGGGACAGATGTATAAATCACTGAATCAGGATATTTTAAGCGGAGAAGATTTGTTATTTTACGCTATTACCTTGTTGCGTTCCGGGGAATATGACAAGGCTGCGGAGTTTGCGGATATGGCGGAAAGTATTGGTTGTGATCAGCTTGTAGTGGAACGTGTAAGAGCTTCCTGTGAGTTTGCGAAAGAGGTGATGAAAGAGAAACCGGTTTATGCTGCCAATAAAACGAATGTGAATTTTGCCGGATTTTCATCCGGTGTGACCTATTATAAAGGTAAGGGTATTATTTTGGCGGCTCCTGGTGTTGGGGAGGATGCGATGAAAGACACGAGGGGATATAAATCGGTACGTTTGTATAATGCTATTTTTTCAGCGGATGGTAAAGGTGGCCGGATGTTGCCTTTTGCCGACGAACTGGTTGATAAATATCATATCGGAGCTGCTACTTTTACGAAAGATTTCAGCAGAATTTACTATACGAAAACCATTCTTAAAAAAGATGGTACCAGTATTCTGAAGTTAATGACAGCAGAAAACAATAACGGGAAGTGGGAGAATAACAAGGAATTGAATATTAATTCGGATGATTATTCGTGTGCTCATCCTTGTTTGTTTCGGGATTCGCTTTTGTTTTTTGTATCGGATATGCCTGGCGGAAATGGGGGAAAAGATATTTATATGACGCTTGTTCAGGGGGATGAATGTGGCGAGATACAGAATTTGGGGGAAACTGTTAATACTCCTGATGATGAGTTATTCCCCTTTATTGATGAAAGCGGAAGATTGTATTTTTCTTCAAACGGACATGTCGGTTTGGGAGGATTGGATGTTTTTGTTTCGGAGATGAAGGCAGATGGCGTTTGGACAGAGCCTCAGAATATGGGGAGACCGATAAACTCTTCTATGGATGATTTCGGATTGGTATTTAAAGATACGAAATGTGCGGAGGGATATGTTTCTTCCAACCGGGGAGGAACGGGGTATAATGATTTTCTGTTTTCGCTGAAATTGTTACCCAATCGGAAAGTGGAGCCAGTAAAGGAGGAGAAGGTGGTTGTTCCGGAAAAGGAGATGTTTACGGTGGATTACCGTTATGCCATACAGGTTGGGGCATTCCGTAATCCGGTGCCTCGGGTATATTTTGAATATTTTCAAAATGTGAAAGTGTATTTAGGATATGATAATATTTACCGCTATACGGTGGGGGAATATCCGGACGAAGATGTGGCCAAACGGGATCTGACAGGTGTGAGACAATATGTGGGGGATGCTTTTGTAATGAATGTAGACCGGTATGTCGCGGAGAAAAAGATTCAGCACGATATAAAAGGTGATAAAATTAGCGATGACGAACTTTTGTTGATCCGTCTGAAGAAATTTGAAACCCAGAAAAAATTGGAGTTAGCTAGGAAAGAACGCCAGGAAAGAACAGCTTTGCCTTCTCGCAGGTATATTGATAAGCCGAAAGAGTCGGAGATACGATGGTTGGAGGGTGGATATACCGTTGTTTTAATGCCTACCAATCAGGTTTTGGATATGAGTATTTTTGAAGGGATTGAGGAAGTGGATGTATATTCAATGGCGGATGGTTCGTATATGTATTGCAGCGGGATGTATACTGATCGGGGACAGGCTGAGCGCTGTCTTCGGGATATGAAAAGTAAGGGATTCAGAAATGCTTATGTACTGAACCGGGGAGATGGGGAGTATACTTCTTCTGCTTCGTCTATCGGTAGACGGGAAGCGGATGTATTGAGAAATTTATTAAGAACAAACTAAAACTGAATCAGATATATCTCAGAAACGTACGGAATTTCCCGTACGTTTTTTTTATTAAAAGAGGATTTGTTTAATTTATTTAATCGAAAATTGGACGGATTATAAGCTATTATTATAAAAAGTTGTATCTTTATTGCCGAAGTAAAGGAGTCAGCTAACTTAAACAATTATATTTTATATGTGCCATAGCGATAAGTTTGAGGAATTACACATTTGGAAAGAGGCCCGGAATTTAGTGAAGGAAGTGTATTTTCAGTTCCAGGGGAATGAGAACGAGCAGTTTAGCACAATAATCAAAAGAACGGCGCTGGCTGTTTTGTGTAATATTGCTGAAGGGTATAGTTCGGGATCTCCGATCGTGTTTCAGTCTTTTCTGTTTGAAGCCGAAGGATGTTGCCATGAAATCCGTAATTTTTTGGACAAAGCCCGTACTCGTAAATATTTGAGTGAAGAAGGTATTGAAAAGGTGGGGCGTACTTGTGGGGCTATGATGGCAGGAATCAGGCAGACGCTCCAGAGAATAGACGAGTGCAAACAATAGATTGTTGCAATTAAGAGTGGTGTCTATGAGACGAGTGGCAGTATATGGAAAAAGTGTGGATGCGTTTTTTTATCCTTATCTTCGGAGGTTGTTAGAAGGATTAAGAGAAAGAGAGGTGATACTGATTGGGGAGGAAGGTTTTGCTGGTTTGTTGGAGTCTGTTTATGGTTGTGGACATTTTTTTAATGAGCTTTTTTCCGCCTCTTCTTTAAGGGGGAAAGAGGTTGATTTGTTACTGAGCATTGGCGGGGACGGGACTTTTTTAGATACGGTGTTATATGTGAGAGACAGTGGTGTTCCTGTCTTGGGAATTAATTGTGGTCATTTGGGATTTCTGGCAAATGTGTCGGTTGCGGAGATTGAAGATGCTATTGAATACATCAGTGCCGGAAAGTATGACACACAACAGAGAAGTCTGGTTGGTTTGCAGGTGGAAGGGGGTGATTTCTCTGGTTTTCATTTCGGATTAAATGAGGTTAGTATACAGAAAACGGATCGTTCTTCTTTGTTGCGGATTCATGCTTATGTGGATGATGTGTATCTTACTACCTATTGGGCTGATGGATTGATTGTTGCGACTCCGACGGGGTCAACAGCTTATTCGTTGAGTGGAGGAGGGCCTATTGTGAGTCCTGAATGCCAGGCGATTGTATTGACGCCCGTATGTCCTCATAATCTAAGTATGAGGGCTTTGGTTATACCTGATCGTGCTGTAATCCGAATTGTTGTGGAGGGAAGAAGCGGGGAGTTTATTCTTAGTCTGGATTCCCGGACGGAAAGAATGAAAGATTGTTGTACGTTAAGAATAGCTGCCGGTAATTTTAAAATAAACGTGGTTCAATTTCCGGGGCATAATTATTATGAGACGTTACGTAATAAACTGGGGTGGGGTGAGGATAAAAGGAATGAAATATGTGTGTCTTAAAATATAGAGAAGAAAAACAAAATTGGCAAGACGGGGGAATCTATTATAGATTGTTTGCATTTATTACTCGTTTTTTCACTTTCCGCTTTTCACTTTTCTTGCTATTGTTGCTATCTTTGAACGGTTTTTGCCAGCCGGGGGCTGAGATCGGAGTGATTGGTGGCGGCGGATATTATATTGGGGAATACAATCCAGCTACTCCTTTTAAAGCGGTGAAAAGTTATTTTGGCGGTTTATACCGTTATAATCTGAACGACCGTTTTGCGCTTCGGCTGAATGTTGGTTTTTCAAAAATAGGTCTTCAAGATGTGGAATGGCCTGGAGAGGAGACTTTTCCTCGGGAATTTAGTACTTCGGTAAGGGATATTTGTGGGTTGGTGGAGTTTAATTTCCGGAGTTTTTTGGTGCCTAAAACGGATAAATCGTCTTTATGGTCGCCTTATCTGTATACAGGACTTGGCTTTTTTACAGCCAATGATGAAGGAGGAATTGTCATTCCGCTCGGAGTGGGGGTGAAGTTTAATTTATATGGCAATCTGTCTTGTGGGATGGAATGGGGTGGTCGGAAGTTGTTTACGGATAAGATTGACGGATTGGAAGATGCCTGGGAAACGGGAGAGACTAATTTCTTTTTTAATAAGGATTGGTTTTTTGTGTCCGGGGTAACATTGACTTACAGGTTTCCCATGAATATGGAGTGCCGGGGATATAAATAGGATTGTTAGGCTATGGATTTACTGGAAGAATTAAGAGAACTGGGGCAACTGCCCCGGCATGTGGCGATTATCATGGACGGAAACGGGCGTTGGGCGCAGGAGCGGGGAATGGAGAGAGTATTTGGTCATAAGAAAGGAGTAGATACGGTGAAGCAGATTGTGGAGGCAAGTGGTGAGATAGGATTAGAATATCTGACGTTGTATACTTTTTCGATTGAAAACTGGAAACGTCCGAAAGAGGAAATCAATGCGCTGATGGGGTTGATGGTGGATGCAATTATCCGGGAAACTGATAATCTGATGAAGCAGGATGTGAGGGTGATGGTGATCGGGAATGTTGGTGATTTGCCGGAAGAGGTGAGACGAAAATTGAATGAACTGACGGCTTATACGGCAAGTAATAAAGGGGTAACATTGGTGCTTGCCCTCAGTTATGGAGCCCGTTGGGAGATTGTTGAGGCTGCCCGGAAGATTGCACAGGAGTATAAGGAGGGGCATATTGGGGAAATCACTGAAATAAACGATAAGCTTTTTGCAGACCGTTTGACAACTCAGGCTATTCCTGACCCGGATTTATTAATTCGTACGAGCGGAGAATGCAGGTTAAGTAATTTTCTGTTATGGCAATGTGCCTATACGGAATTTTATTTTATTGATAAATTTTGGCCTGATTTTGAAAAAGATGATTTATATTTGGCAATTCGTAATTTTCTGAAACGGGAACGGCGTTTCGGAAAGACGGGAGAACAGGTCGGGAAAGATAAAAAGTAGAAAATTTCTTTTCAATTAACAGACGATGGTAAGAAGGATAATTCTTTTTTTGATACTTACAGTTTTTTCTTTTTATGAAGTAAAGGCTCAGGGGGCAGACACCATTGCTCAACCGGAGGTATATTATTCTTCTCCTAAAACTTATAAACTTGTCGGTATTGAGGTGACAGGTGTGGCAGATCACTATGATCCTGAAACGTTGATACAATTGTCGGGAATGTCGGTAGGGAGTGAAGTAAAGATACCCGGAGATGTAACGACTCGTGCTATTAAACGATTGTATTCCAATGGTTTGTTTTCGGATGTAAGTATCTCTGTTGACCGGATAGTGGGAAATGAAATTTATCTGATTTTGCATTTGAAAGAGCGTCAGAAGTTGTCTCAGATTAATTATATCGGTCTGAAAAAGTCAGAAGAAAAGAAAATTAAGGAAAAAATCAATCCTTTACCTGGAACTCAGGTAACCGATAATATGATAGCCAATCTGAAGCATATTGTAGAGAAGCATTTTAAGGAAAAAGGATATTATAATATTAAAATCAAGGCGTTGCAGCGGGATGATCCGGAAAAGGACAATTTTGTCCAGTTGGATGTAGAGGTGGAACGGAACAATAAAATTAAGATTAAAGATATTATTATTACCGGCAATAAGGAAGTGAAATCCGGGATGTTGAAGAGAGCGATGAAAAAGACCAAGGATAAGTCGTTGCGAAATTTCTTTAAATCCTCCAAATACATAGAAAGCAATTACGAAGATGATAAGTATAATCTTTTGGATAAGTATAATGAAAAAGGTTATCGGGATGCGATGATTGTGGCTGACAGCGTGGTCGCTATTTCACCTGACCGGGTAAAAATTTATCTTGATGTAGAGGAAGGGAATAAATATTATTTCAATACCATTTCGTGGGTGGGTAATACAATTTACGATTCGGAATACCTATCGCGGGTGCTGAATATCAAGAAAGGAGATGTGTATAATAAAAAATATTTCGAAGAACGTCTTCGTACGGATGAGAATACTGCGGTGGATAAACTCTATGTCAATAACGGTTATTTGTTTTTTCGGGCCATTCCGGTTGAAACGGTATCCGGAGCTGATTCCATTAATGTGGAGATCCGTATCATAGAAGGTCCCCAGGCGACGATTAATCGGGTGGTTATTCAAGGAAATAACCGGACGCATGAGCATGTTGCCCGGCGTGAGTTGTATGTGTATCCTGGGGAATTATTTAGTCGGGAGGATATTGTGCGTAGTATACGTGAGTTAGCGAATCTGGGGCATTTTGATCCGGAGCATATTGTGCCGGAGCCTAAGCCTGATGCAGAGAATGGTACGGTTGATATCTATTTTGATGTAGCGGAAAAAGCCAATGATAAAATTGAATTGTCCGGAGGTTGGGGTGCTGGTATGATTATCGGTTCAGTGGGATTGACTTTTACGAATTTTTCTATCCGGAATATTTTCAATTGGGAGTCTTATCGGCCATTGCCCCAAGGAGACGGCCAGACGTTAAGTCTGAAAGCCCAGACTAACGGGAAATATTATACCTCTTTCAGTGTTTCTTTCCGAGAGCCGTGGCTGGGAGGTAAAAAGCCGAATTCATTGAGTGTTTCTGCATATTATTCCCGTCAGACGGGGTATTCATCCAATTATTACAATCATTCTTATTACGTGAATAACACCAAGGATCTGTATAATTCGAATCAGTTGATGACTACGTTTGGGGCCAGTGTGGGATTGGGACGGAGAATCAAGTGGCCGGATGATTATTTTACCATGTATAATGAAATTTCTTTTCAGCGCTATCAATTGAAGAATTGGCCGTATTATATTATGAGTAATGGTAATTCAAACAGCCTTTCTTTGGCAACGCAGTTGAAGAGAAGTTCCATCGATAATCCGCTGTATACCCGTAAGGGAAGTGATTTTACTTTTTCATTGTCGTTTACGCCTCCTTATTCCTGGTTTGACGGAAAAGATTATGCGAAGTCGAATATGAAGGAGAAGGTAAAATACAGATGGATTGAATATCATAAGTGGAAGTTTGTCGGAAAAATGTTTATGCCTTTGGACCGCCGGGAAAAATTGGTATTATATGGTGGTGTGCAATACGGTTATTTAGGTTATTTTAATAAGCACAAACGTTCTCCGTTTGAAGGGTTTGAAATGGGAGGTGACGGTATGTCGGGATATAGTTTATATGGTCGGGAATATATTGGTTTGCGAGGGTATCAGAATGGTTCTCTGACGAATGCGGGTTCCAGTTTTATAGCTCCGAGTGCCGCCGATGCCAGTCTTTATACAAAGTGGACGATGGAAGTCCGTTATCCGATTTCTTTGGCCCAGTCTGCTACGATTTATGCTTTGGCATTTTTAGAAGCCGGTAATTCGTGGTATGAACTGAAAGAGTTTGAGCCTTTTAACCTTTACCGTTCTGCTGGTGTTGGTCTGCGGGTATTCTTGCCGATGTTCGGTTTATTGGGAATAGATTGGGGATACGGATTTGATGAGATTCCTAACAGACCAGGAGCTGCCGGTTCTCAGTTCCATTTTGTCTTAGGGCAGGAGTTTTAAATAAGACCGCAGATTTAGTGAGAGATAGCAGTTATGAAAGATTTGAAAAGAGCGATATTTTTACTAATTTTGTCATATAGCTTTGTCGTTGCATCCGCACAGACGCGTTATGCTTTTGTTAATTTGGATTATATTCTGGTGAATATTCCCGATTATGCTAAAGCGCAACAAGAGTTGGATGAGTATTCGAAGAAGTTGCAGGCAGAAGTGGACGCTGTTTATCAGGAAATCACTGAAATGCAGAATAAATACAATTCGGATAAAGTATTCCTGACGGCTTCAATGCGGGAACAACGGGAGAAAACGATAGCAGAGAAAGAGAGTAAGGCACGTTTATTGCAGCAGGCTTATTTCGGTCCTCGGGGAGAGCTGTTTATTAAGCGGGAGGAGTTGGTGAAACCAATCCAGGATGAGATACTGGAAGTGGTGAAGGACTTAGCGAAAGAAGGTAATTACGGCTTGATACTGGATATTTCTGCTGATCATTCCGTACTTTTTTATGATCCGAAATTGGATAAGAGTAAAACTATACTGAGAAAATTGGGATACTCTACTGGAAAGAAAGAAGAATAGAAAATGATTTTTAAAACTGATAAATTAAAACCGAAAATGATGAAGAATACAATGAAATGGTTGGCTGTAATTGCCTTTATGTTTACAGCGATGAGTATGTCTGCACAGCAGAAGCCGTTAAGACTGGGGCATATTGAAAGCGATAAGTTGATTTCTGCAATGCCTGAAATGGCCGAGGCTCGGAAAAAATTAGAGGCGAAGCAGACCGAAATACAGACTGAAAGTCAGAATTTAAGAGAACAGTATCAGAATAAGGCTGCTGATTATGCTAAAAACGTAAACACTTATTCAGATGTTATCCGTACTTCCAAGGAACAGGAAATCCAGGAGTTAGGACAGCGCATTCAGCGTTTTGAAGAAACAGCTATGAATGACCTGAACAAAACCCGTGATGAGTTGTTGCATCCGATTTATGAAAAAGCTACCAATGCGATCAAGGAGGTCGGAAAAGAAAACGGATTTACATATATTTTTGATCTGAATTCCGGAGGGGTTGTATATGTTGCTGAAACGTCAGAGGATGTACTGCCTTTGGTAAAGAAAAAGTTAGGTCTTCAATAAAATTTGAATTTAGAGAGATGAGCCGCCGGATGGCGGCTTATTTTTTTTAGCTTTGTAGGCAGGAAAATTGTTGGGGGGATCATTAATTATCCGGAGTAAATATGGAAAAAATAAGTCCGATAGGGGTTTTTGATTCGGGCTACGGAGGCCTGAGTATTCTGAAAGAGATTGTACAGGTATTGCCAGGTTACGATTATCTGTATCTGGGAGATAATGCACGTACTCCTTATGGAACACGTTCTTTTGATATAGTATATCATTACACGAGCGAAGCTGTCAGGCGCTTATTCGCTTTGGGGTGTCCGCTGGTAATCTTAGCTTGTAATACTGCTTCTGCAAAGGCATTGCGTACGATACAGCAAACGGATTTGCCCCGGATTGATGTAAAGAAAAGGGTATTGGGGGTGATTCGTCCCAGTGTGGAGGCTTTGGCTTCCTATTCTCGGAATCGGCATGTTGGGATATTGGCTACGCGAGGAACCGTGGCTTCGGAGTCATATTCGCTTGAGATTGCGAAACTGTACGGATCCGGCGAGTTTTATATTACTCAAAAAGCCTGTCCGATGTGGGTCCCTTTGGTTGAAAACAATGAGCTTGCAGGAGCGGGAGCAGAATATTTTGTGAAAAAATATATAGATGAACTCTTTCAGTCTGATCCGTTAATTGATACCGTGGTGCTGGGATGTACTCATTATCCATTGTTACGGGAATTGATTCACCGTTATGTGCCCCAGGGGGTCAACGTCATTGAGCAAGGGCATATCGTTGCGGATAGTTTAAAGGATTATCTCAACCGTCATACCGATATGGAAGCAGCTTTGTCCAAACAGCAGACTATTCGTTATCTGACAACTGAGCAGCCGGATTTGTTTGCTTCGATGGCTGGTATGTTTATGGGGAAGAAGGTTGAAGCGGAACATACCTCTATTTGAATTTTCGGAATAGTTGGCCTATAATTTTTTCCGCTTTAAGAAAGCGATAGTTTCCTGATTTTCGTAAAAATAAATCGTATAGGATACGAAATTTTGTATAGAATGTCTTAGGGGTGGAAAACAACTCCTATCTTTAAGTAAGTATTGATGGTTTTCGGTACAGTATGACAGATGATGAATTAATAAAAGATGCTTTTGCTGACTTGTTTATGGTTTTGCGTAAGGATACGACAGACGAAGAGAAACAGCGTATCCGGCAGGCTTTTGAGTTTGCGAGGGAAGCTCATCGAGGGATAAAACGTCGTTCAGGAGAGCCTTATATTCTGCATCCCATTGCTGTGGCCCGGATTGCAGCAAAAGAAATCGGTTTAGGTACGAAGTCGGTGATTGCAGCTTTGCTTCACGATGTGGTAGAAGATACTGATTATACGGTAGAGGATATACGGGGAATTTTCGGGCCCAAAATTGCGTCTTTGGTGGATGGACTGACAAAGATTCGGGAAGTGATGGGGACGGATACGACTTTACAGGCGGAAAGTTTCCGGAAGATGATACTTACATTGGCGGATGACGTGAGGGTGATTTTAATCAAGATAGCCGATCGGCTTCATAATATGCGGACATTGGCAGCTATGCCGGAGCATAAGCAGGTGAAGATTGCCAGTGAAACCTTATATATTTTTGCTCCATTGGCTCACCGGATGGGATTGCATGCCATTAAAACAGAACTGGAGGATTTGAGTTTGAAATATGAACACCCCGAGGAATACGATGTTATTGCGCGCAGAATAGATACGTATCATCGGGAATATTCTGGTTTGTTTGAGAAGTTTACCGAGCCTATCCGGGAGAGCTTGAACCGGAATGGATATGAATATACTATTACAGCTCGGACAAAGAGTGTATACTCCGTATGGTATAAAATGCAGAGGCGTAACATCAGTTTTGATGAAATATATGATTTATTGGCGGTGAGGATTGTGTTCAAACCAAAGCCTGTGCAGCCTGAGAAGTGGCAATGCTGGAATATTTATTCTCTGATTACGGATCTGTACAGCCCGAAACCGGAACGGATACGGGATTGGGTCAGTGTGCCGAAAGCCAACGGATATGAGGCGCTCCATTTGACGGTGATGGGACCTTTGGGGCAGTGGTTCGAAGTACAAATCCGCTCGGAGAGAATGGATGAAATAGCAGAAAAAGGTCTGGCGGCGCATTGGAAATACAAAGGAGAAGGCGGAGAGGGTAATTTGGAACTGGATAAATGGCTGGCAGGTATAAAAGAGTTATTGGAACAGCCGGATTCGAATGCTCTGGATTTTTTGGATGAGTTTAAACTCAATCTTTATGCGAAGGAAATTCGGGTTTTTACTCCCCGCGGACATATGAAAACTTTGCCCAAAGGGGCTACTGCCTTGGACTTTGCGTATGACATCCATACAGAAATCGGAAATACCTGTATAGGAGCAAAAGTGAATCATAAGCTGGTACCCATGAGTTATAAGCTGCAAAGTGGAGACCAAGTGGAAATATTAACCAGTGAGAAACAGCATCCACAGAAGGAATGGCTTGATTTTATCATTACGGCTAAGGCCAAAAGTCACATTGTTGCTTATTTTAAAAAAGACCGTAAAAAGATGCTGAAAGAGGGGATTGTCCTATTTGAAAAAATACTCCGGGAGATGGAATTATCTCCTACATCGGAACCTTTAAAAAAGGTACTTACTTCTTTTAATATCCAGAATAAGGAGGATTTATATGTGAAGCTGGGAGCGGGGGTGATTTCTTCTGAAGAGGTGATAAAAGAGTTGAAAAAGAAGGGGGGAAACCGATTTATGAAATATTGGAAGTTGCAGTTTTTCAGAAACGATAGGGAGGAGGACGAAAAGAAAGAGAGAGAGGCGAAAACGCAAGATTCGGACAGCAATGAGGATATTGTTATCTCCCCGTGTTGTAATCCGATACCAGGGGATGATGTGGTAGGTATGGATATTGGGGGAAAAGTTACGGTTCATAAAAGAAAATGTCCGGAGGCAATTCGTTTGATGTCTAGCTATGGCGATAAGATAGTTCCAGTAAAGTGGGTAAGTCATCAGATGATGTCTTTTCCTGCAATGATGCGGATGCGTGGTATTGATCGTAGCGGAGTTGTCAGTGAGATAACGACAATTATTTCCAAGGAGATACAGGTAAATATGAGGATCGTGCATTTTGAAACGAAAGACGGGATTTTTGAGGGGGCGATTCGGGTGTATGTGCACAATACGGACAATTTGAACCGATTGATGGTTAAAATTTCAGGCATAAAAGGCGTGGAGAGCGTGACACGGGAATGAGAGAAAATCCGGAAGTTTAAATTATAAATTTGCTTACTATGGAAAAGGTGAAGGATACAGTAAAGGCGAACTTTACTGCCTATTTGGAAGAGAAGGGATATCGGAAAACACCGGAACGTTTTGCCATTCTGGAAGAGATTTATTCCCATTCGGGGCATTTTACAGTAGAGAGCCTTTTTAAAAAGATGGGAGATAAGAATTACAGAGTAAGCAAAGCTACGGTGTATAATACTTTGCAATTGCTTTTAGCGTGTGAGCTGATTGTGAAACATACCTATAAAAATGATATGGCCCGGTATGAAAGAGCTTTGAATCAGAAACATGAACATTTGATTTGTATGCAGTGCAACCGCGTGGAGGAGTTTTCGGATGAACGGGTAGATGAAGTCTTGAAGCAGGTGGAAGAGCAATATGATTTTGAAATACAACGGCATATGCTGTATGTCTACGGGGTGTGTAAACACTGTAAATTAAAAATGAAAAAGAAAGCGGGAAATTCCTTATAATATATTATTTTTGCATGTTTGCGTTTGCAGATTGTTGTACAGAAATTTAAATTTTGACTGATGAAAGTAGATGTATTACTTGGATTGCAATGGGGGGATGAAGGGAAAGGCAAAGTGGTGGATGTGTTGACTCCGAATTATGATTTAGTAACCCGTTTCCAGGGAGGGCCCAATGCTGGTCATACTTTGGAATTCGGAGGAGAAAAGTATATCTTGCGTTCTATTCCTTCCGGAATTTTTCAGGGAGGTAAAATGAATATCATCGGTAACGGAGTGGTGCTTGATCCGTTGCTTTTCAAACAGGAAGCAGAGGGGTTGGTAGCCAGCGGACATGATATTACTAAACAGTTGTATATATCCAAGAAAGCTCATTTGATTTTACCGACACATCGTATGCTGGATGCTGCTTACGAAGCTGCTAAGGGAGATGGGAAAATCGGTACGACAGGAAAGGGGATTGGGCCGACATACACTGATAAAGTGAGTCGAAACGGTGTGCGTGTGGGGGATATCTTGAATCAGTTTGAAGAGAAATATGCCAAGGCGAAAGCCCGCCATGAGGCAATATTGCATTCGCTGAATTACTCCTATGATATTGCGGAGTTAGAGAAAGAATGGTTTGAAGCAGTTGAGTATCTGAAACGCTTTCAACTGATAGACAGCGAGCATGTTATTAATAATTTGCTGAAAGAGGGGAAGAGTGTGTTAGCCGAAGGTGCTCAGGGAACAATGTTGGATATAGATTTTGGTTCTTATCCGTTTGTGACTTCTTCCAACACCATTTGTGCAGGTGCTTGTACGGGCTTGGGGGTGGCTCCAGGTAAAATCGGGAATGTTTACGGTATTTTTAAAGCATATTGTACTCGTGTGGGGAGCGGCCCTTTCCCTACTGAGTTGTTTGATGAAACAGGAAAACTTCTATCTACATTAGGTCATGAATTTGGTTCTGTGACTGGGCGTGCTCGTCGTTGCGGCTGGCTGGATTTAGTAGCACTGAAATATGCGGTAATGATCAATGGGGTGACTCAGTTGATTATGATGAAGAGCGACGTGTTGGATAGTTTCAATACGATAAAAGTATGTACGGCCTATAAAATCGATGGGGAAATTGTAGAGGAGTTTCCCTATGAAATTAATGATAAAATAGAGCCTGTCTATGTAGAATTTCCCGGTTGGAAAACCGATATGACGAAAATGACTTCCGAAGACGAATTCCCGGAAGAGTATAATGCATATATCAGTTTCATTGAAGAAGAAACAGGTGTTCCGGTAAAAATTGTATCGGTAGGAGCTGACCGTGAACAGACGATTGTCAGATATGAAGAATAGCTTATGTCTGTTTTTGGCCTGACTTTACCCTTAACGGATCCGGTACTGATTTTTTCAGTGATTCTTTTTATTATTTTGCTGACGCCGGTGTTGCTTCACCGGTTTAAAATTCCGGATTTGATCGGACTGATTATTGCAGGAGCGATAATCGGTCCGCAAGGGTTGGATATTATGTCGCGTGACAGCAGTATAGAACTTTTCGGTAAGGTCGGCTTGTTGTATATCATGTTTGTTGCCGGTCTGGAAATTGACTTGGCTGACTTGAAAAAGAATTATGGGAGAAGTGTTTATTTCGGGTTGCTGACCTTTGTTATTCCTATGCTGATGGGTACCTTTGCCGGTGTTTATCTGCTTGATTTCTCCTACCCCACTTCTGTTTTATTGGCGAGTATGTTTGCCTCCCATACCTTGATGACTTACCCGATTGTCAGTAAATACGGAGTGACAAAAAACCGTGCCGTGAATATTTCTATTGGGGCGACGGTGATTACTTGTTTGTTGGCTTTGTTGGTGTTGGCAGTAGTAATAGGGATGTCTACGGGCGATATAGACCAGCGTTTTTGGATGCGTTTAAGTGTATCGACTGTTGTATTTGTCGGGTTTGTGGTATTTCTGTTTCCATTGTTCGGTCGTTGGTTTTTTAAACGCTACGAGGATCGGATTGCCCAGTATATATTTGTTTTGGCATTGGTTTTTCTGGCCTCTTTCTTAGCTAAAGTTGCCGGATTGGAAGATGTTATCGGGGCGTTTCTTGCCGGATTGGCATTGAACAGGCTCATTCCGAACACATCAGCACTTATGAATCGGATTGAATTTGTGGGGAATGCTTTGTTTATTCCTTTCTTTCTGATAGGGGTGGGGATGCTGGTGGATTACCGGGTGTTTACTACGGGATGGGATTCGTTGTGGGTGGCCATTGTGATGTGTTTGGTTGCTACTGCGGCGAAATATATGTCAGCTTGGATTGCTGGAAAGACATTACATTATACCCGTGACGAAAGATTATTATTGTTTGGCTTGACCAATGCCCAGGCAGCGGCAACCTTAGCCGCGGTAATGGTAGGGTATCAGGTGATTTTGGGAACTGATGTGGCGGGAGAGCCTATTCGTTTGCTGAATGACAGTGTATTGAACGGGACAATCATCATGATATTGTTTACCTGCACGATAGCTTCTTTTATTACACAGAAAGGGGCGCAGAATGTTGCATTGGCAGATATGACAGAAGAGGAATTAGTGGACAAGGATGATGCAGAGGACCGGATATTGATACCGCTTAGTAATTCCGAAACAGTAGAAGAGCTGATTAACTTAGGTGTGACGGTGAAATCTCCCCGGTGTAAGGCGACAATGATGGCTTTAAGTATCATCAAATCAGACAGTAACGACGCTTCTGCGGAAAAAAGATCCCAGCAACTTTTGGAAAAAGCGGCAAAAACGGCAGCGGCAACAGATAATATGCTTCATTCTCTGATGCGTTATGACATTAATGTAGTGAATGGAATAAAGAATGTGGTGAAGGAGCACAAAATTACAGATATTGTGTTGGGATTACGGAAAGAGTCAGCAATTTCTAATACTTTTTTGGGAGAGTTGGCAGAGGGAGTGTTGGCTAAATGTGCGACAACGACATTGGTATACCGTCCGGTTCAACCTTTGGCAACTGTGAAGCGTTATATTATGCTTATTCCCACAGATGCGGAGAAAGAAGTTGGTTTCCCCTATTGGTTGGTTAGGGTATGGAATCTGGCCCGTAATTCCGGGAGCAAGATACTTTTTTATGGCAACCGGACCGTATTGTCTATATTACAGGAAGTCAAGGCTAAACACAATGTGAATGCCGAATTTATCGAGTTTACAGACTGGGATGATTTTCTGATTATCTCCCGTGACATCCATGACGATGACGCTTTGGTTGTTGTCATGAGTCGGCGCAATTGTCCTTCCTATTCTCGGCAGATGGCTTTGATACCCACCTATATGAATAAATATTTCCAAACCAATAACTGTGTATTGGTATATCCGGTGCAACTGGGAATAGGAGAAGACGAAATGAGTTCATTCCGCACACTCTCCATGATTAATCATCCGGAAGGACAGGATTTAGGAAGCGTTTTAGGACGCTTGTTCAAAAGAAATAAATAAGCAGAATTTATTCCAGTACTTTTTTTATCTGTCTTTTGGCTAACGTAAGCGGAGCCAGAGAACAGGGGCCGTTGATACAGCCGCCATCACAAGCCATGACTTCTACAAAACGGGCTTCCGGTTTGCGGGGCATGACTTTCAGTAATCCCTGGTTTTTCTTATCCAAACCTTCAATGGAAAGTGTGCTAATATCATTTCCCACTACATTCACGACTGCATTTTTTACTCCTCCTGCTTGGGCGAAACCTCTGCCGAATTTTGTTACTTCAGTCTCTAACTCCTGTGCTTCACAATTGGTGACATCAATGTCATAGGCTACCATAAAGGCACCCAGTTCTTCGAAGCTCATGACATAATCGACTTCTGGTACAGATTCTGCTTCGTAACGTTTTGCCAGGCACGGTCCGATGAATACAATTTCTGCTTCAGGAAATTTTTCTTTAGCATAGCGGGCTGCATACACCATGGGACTGCGTGTATCTGAAACGTGAGGCTTCAACATGGGAGCATGTTTGTTAACCCAACCGGTGTATGCCGGACAGCAGGATGTGGTCATAAACGACAGACCTTCTGCCAGTTTTTCCTTCAGTTCTTCCGCTTCATTGGCGGCTGTAATTTCAGCTCCTAAAGCAACTTCAATCACAGCCTCAAAACCGATTTGTTTGATGCCTGCCAGAATTTGTCCGGGAGTAGCATTAAACTGTCCATAGATGGCTGGAGCAACGATGGCTACAATTTGTTTCTTAGAATCTGTAAGGGATTTGTGTATATCGATGATTTTGGAACGTTCCATGATGGCTCCATACGGACAGGCTTGCATACATTTTCCGCAATAGATGCATTTTTCCTTATCGATGTGTTCGATGCCTTCTTCATCTTTGTAAATGGCATTTACCGGACAGGCATCCTGGCAGGGGACAGGAGTGTAGATGATAGCGTGATAGGGACATACTTTCTGACAGAGTCCGCAACTGACACAGACATCCGTGCTGATGTTGGCTTTGCCTCCCTGAAAGGATATAGCTCCTTTAGGACAATTCATGACACAGGGACGGCCCTCACATCCCCGGCAAAGGTTCGTTACGGCATATTGGGATTGTATACATGCGCTGCAAGCTTCATGTACGACCGAAAGGATATTTTCTTTCGTATTCTTGTTGTCCATTGCCATACGGGCAAACTCGGATAGGTGAATCAGATCGATCTCTTCATCCGTAATTTCAAATCCGAGTATGGAAATGATTTTATGTTTGAGGATATAACGGTCTTTATGTACGCAACAACGTACCGGACGCTTATTGCGGGGACGCATTTCTACTGGTAAGTATTTCAGCTTTGTAATCAACTCATCGTCTTTTAAGAGTTTGACGATCCGGATGAGTAATTCCCGTTTAGTGAGCATTGCAAAGTTATCGTACAGCATAAAATCTGATTTTAATTATTAGAGATACACAGGATGAAACGCCGCATATTTGTTTTTATCCGCCTCAAAGGTAGCTAATTTCGACGGTCTTAAAGAATTTTTTTTCTAATAAAAATTTAATTCTCTTAACAATATTTCGCCGTATTTCTAATTCTACAGGCAGCGTAGGGTCTTGATGGGCAACGTTGACACAAGTTCCGACAAGAAAATATATCCGGTCACTCTCTCGCAGTAAACGGATGATTTTGTTTGCGGGATCGGAGAATGAAGAATCCGGAGATATTGAGGATAATATCCTTTCCACTTTGCTGAGTGTGAGAATACCTTCGGTCACTAAATCGATGCCCTCCATACTGGATACGGGGGGAAGGTTTTCTGTTCTGGAAAGCTCACTTTTGTATAATGTTAAATGAAGTTCCCGGGCCAGGATTTGTGCAGTGGTTCCTCCGCAAATCAATTTTTTTCCGGGGAAATCTTTTACTCTTCCGGCAAGATATTTATCGTTGTTTTTATCAAAAGGCGGTCCGGTACACACTAGCAGTTGACGCGGTGTGCGAAGGTAGGCGACACAGCAACTGGCATCATCGACTAAGGAGTAGCCGTCGTTTTTTTCTGCTTGTATAACTATCTTTTTAGAAAGTTCACTGGCAGAAATAAAGGGGTGTTGCCGAAGCAATTCTTGAACATAGGCTCCTATCCGGTGTTTCCATCCTTCTGGCATGTCCGGATGTCCCATTCCCGATTGAGTTACTCCGTCACTGAAACAGATGATCCGGTCTTCTTTTTCTAAGCGGATTTCTGAAATGTATAGAAAAGTACCGGCTAAGTCATTCCGTTCTATGGCTATCGGATGGCGGGGGATTTGTATGAGCTCTCCCTGCCGTATCAGGTAGAAGATCGGGGTTTCATATTCAATGATCTTAGCATATCCGAAACAGTCAATGTCAAGGATACAGAACGTAGAATAACTGATTTGTTTGTCTGAATCCTGTGGAAGTGCGTGGATAATGGCTTCTGCAGTGTAGAGGATACTTTCGTTACGGCTCATGTAGTTGATAGCCATGGTAGCTGTCAGTGAGGAAAGGATACTGGCTTTTATACCGCTGCCCAATCCGTCGGAAAGCACGCAAATTTTTCTTCCTTCTTCTTGTAGTTGCTGACACATGAAACTGTCCCCGCAGATGAGGTTGCCGGCTTTACTTTTTTGAAAGTAATCGATATCCGTAAATATTTCCTCGCTGTTCATGGGAAAACGAAGGTTTAATATTTGTCTTCTATACTTTCCAGGATAGAGCGCAAGGTGGCGTCTGTGTAGGCTGCATTTTCACCCAGCAGACAGGCGATCTGACGTACAGTATCCATGTGTTTGCGGATTACTTCCTGCATTTTTTCGGTCATCCATTCCTTTTTGCCGTAAGGTTCCCGTAAATCCAATAGTAGGCCAAATACCAGTCGGTGGGGCTGAATGGTATAGACAGAGAGTTGCCAGATGCGTTCGTTTTCCCTGATTTGTTTTTCTGTGATGTCTTTTCCTGTAATCAGAGCTGCATTGAAAAAATCAGAAAAAGTACAGACTTTGGATAGAGCGACGCCGGGCAATCCCGGAGAAATGTCATATATTGTCAAAACATCTTCGCCCAGCAGATGGGCTGCATAGCGGTTCATGTCCGCAATCTTAAGTTCGGAGTTGACTAAAATAACTCCTGCTGGTATTTTTTGAAGAAGTACATTGGCTTTGTCATGAGCAATTTTACGCATGTAGGAAACGCACATATTTTCCTCTGCCCTTCCTGCCAGCAATGCTTTGGCAAACTCCCGGCAACTGTCGTAACCGCAGCCGCTGCAATTCAATTCATCAGTAGCGGATGTTTTCCCGACGACAGCTAGGGCTTGGATGATTTCCTTTTCCGTATACTTTTCCGGAGTAATGCGATTATCTACTTCAAATTGTGTCGAAATATCTATGGCTGGAATTTCTTTGGCTGGAATTTCTTTGGCTGCTTGATTTTCGGAACATCGGTGTAGGATGTTATATTTTTTTACTGCCAGAGAATCTGCACTGAGTTTACCCGGACCGTTGATACAGCCGCCTTTGCAGGAAAGCAGTTCCAGGAACAGAGTGTCTTGCTCCCGATGTAGTATAAGATTGCGTATGACGTCCTTGATGTTTTCTATGCCTGAAAAAGCCAGTTTGGTGATTTTTCGCTTTTCATCCTGGATGCTGTGTAACATCCCGCCTTCTACAGGATAAAGAGTGCCGGTGCCGGCTTTGTATGGTATAAAGTCGTCTTCAGGGGAGGCGGTTTGGGTTTCAATACAGATATTTTCCTCTTTGAGCCATTGTTTTAAATCTTGGAATGTTAGGGCTATGCTGACTAATTCCTGGAAATTGTCAGCTTCCACTTTTTTCCCGATACATGGACCGCAGAAGATGATTTCTGTTTCTTGGCCATAGAGATGCTTCAGTAATTTTGCATGGGCTAACAGAGGCGAAAGTACAGGTGTGATGGCTTGGATATGTGGCTGGGAATATTTTCGGATATATTCCACCACAATTGGGCAGGCGGAAGAGATATAGACACCGGGAGATGTGTGTTGGAGATATTCACTCACTTTTGTCGACACCAATTCAGCACCCAACGCTGTCTCCGAAACACCTTGGAAGCCTAATTGCCGGATGGCAGCAATGAGTTGCCCAGTACTGACTTTACTAAATTCATTGATATAAGAAGGGGCAAGCGACAGAATGACCTTTTTGTCTGTTCGTTTTATGATTTCTTTTACGAGAGGGACGCCGTTGCGTATTTTTTTTGCTCCGGTTGGACATATCTGGGTACAATGACCGCAATAAATGCATCGTTCTTCAATAATATATGCCTTATTGTTCTCAATCCGAATGGCTTTTACCGGACATTCCCGGATGCATTTATAGCAGTCTTGGCAATTCTCCGGCTCCGTATAAATCGGTCTCTGTCCCATGTTCAAAAGTATAGCTTTACAAATATAGCCAAAATTCTGAAAACCAAAAGAGAGGAAAGGAGGATTTGATGATATACACTTTCCGTTATTCTTATGCAAGAATGACGGAAAGAAATTATTAATTGGAGGTAGAAATATACCAATTTTTGGAATCAGCTATTTGTTTAACTACAGTTAAATCGATGTTTTTTGAAATAGTTATTGTCGCAAAATCATATATATTTGCCGTTGGTAATGATTTAAAAATCTTTTTTAATTCGTTATCGTCTGATTCAAAAGGATTATTTTGACAATAGACTAATGTTAAGTTAGAACATTGTAGAGGTAATTTCAGGGCATTTAAATTATTATTTGGGCAGGATAAGAGCTGGAGTGAAGAAGATAACGGAAGGGATATCTCTGTTAACCAATTATTATCACACCATAATTCGTTTAATATTAAATGTTGGGTAAGATTTATAGTAGAAATTTTGTTATCTAAAAATTGAAGAATAATTAGTTTGCGATTGTTTAAAACATCTAGGGTTTTCAAGTTATTAGAAGAACAATATAAAAACTCTAAATTTTTATTATTGGAGACATCAATCGAGTCAATTTGATTATAACAACAATCGAAATATTTTAATGATATATTTGGGGAAATATCTATTGTCTGTAAATAGTTATTGTCGCACTTAAAATAAATTAATTTGGTATTTTGTGTAACATCAAGTTCTGATATAGAATTGAAATTACAAGATAATGAATCTAATTTTAGATTGTTCGAAAGATTTAATTTTGTGATTCTATTATAAGTACACTCTAAATTTGTCAGAGCTGTATTTTTTGTAATATCTAGAAATATGATTTCCTGTTTATAGCAATTTAATTTTTGTATAGCATCTTGTCTGCCGTAAAACATAATAGTATGGACGGGGAGTTCGTCTGTATAAGTATGTGAAAATACGTCGATATCGTTGTTGCCATCACCCCAGTCTACAATAACGGGAGTATTGTTTTCTACCTTGAAATTAATAGATTTGGCAGTTGATATTAATATTGTATTGGTAGCATTTGTCGCTCTGGTTTTAAGGTATTTTAATTGGGAGTCTAATAAAGTCTTATCGTCATTTGCTTCTTGTTCTATTAGAGAGATGGAGTCATTTGTGCATCCGTTGAAGCAGTTAAGAGATAGGAGGCACATTAAAAAAAAGACAACAGGATAGATGAGCTTGTTGCTTTTTTGTTTTGGATAATTGGACTGAGTTATCATGATAAATATTGTTTTTAATTTACGAAATTAGTAAATGTTTTTTTGATTAAAGGGAGGGGGGAAAATAAAAAACGGAGTGATTTTAAATCACTCCGTTTTTTATGCTGAGAATCCGTGAGAATTATTTTTTCTCTGCTTTCTTTTTGCCGAAGCGTTGTCTCAGGTCATAAGAGATCGGAGTAGCAACGAACAAAGAAGAATAGGTTCCGACGATGATACCGATTAACAAGGCGAATACAAAGCCTTTGATAGAAGTCCCACCAAAGATAAAGATGGCTAACAATACGACGATGGTTGACAACGAAGTACTGAATGTACGGCGTAAAGTTGAATTCAACGCTTCGTCTGTTACTTCCATGTCGTTCCGTTTCGGATAAAGGGCATGGTATTCACGAATGCGGTCAAAAACAACCACGGTATCGTTGATAGAATAACCTACTACCGTCAGGATTGCAGCGATAAAGGCCTGGTCGATTTCCAACGAGAAGGGCAGGATGCCGGAGAGAATAGAGAAAGCCCCCATGACGATAATTACGTTGTGGGTTAGACCTGCTACGGCACCGGCACCATATTGCCAGTTAGAGAAACGTACCATAATGTAAAGGAAAATACCAATCAGTGCGAAGAGTACAGACCAGAAAGCTGCCCGGGTAATATCTTCCGCTACAGCGGGACCTACTTTTTCAGACCTCTGGCGGTTTACTTCCAGAAATTGTTCGCGAGAGGTGTTTTCCGGCAAGTAAGATTTCAATCCCTCGTACAATAAAGTTTCCACTTCATCGTCTACTTCAAGTCCTTCTTCATCGATTTTGTATTTAGTCGTAATTCTTACCTGGTTTTCACCTCCGAAAGTTTTTACTTCCGGAGAGCTACCGTATACCTTTGCAAGGTTGGCAGCTACTTCTTCTACCTGAACGGGCTGGTCGAACACCACGGTGTAAGTTCTACCACCCACAAAGTCGATACCTTTGTCCAGACCTTTCGTGAAAAGGAAGACAAGCGATACAATGATAGCAATACTTGAAATCGTATAAGAAATAGTCCGTTTTTTCAAGAAAGGAAAACGCGCATTTCTCAACCAGTTTGCAGTCAGATTCGTCGTGAAAGGTACATTGTCGTTTTTAGAAGCGGCACGTTCCAGAATCAGACGGCTGATAAAAATTGCGCAGAACAGAGAAGAGAAAATACCGATAATCAACGTCGTTGCAAAACCTTTAATCGGGCCTTCACCGAAATAGTAAAGAATAAAACCGGTCAACAAGGTCGTAACATTACCGTCGATGATAGCGGAATAGGCGGCATTGTATCCGTCTTTAATCGCTAATTTCAGCCCTTTGCCTGCCCGGCGTTCTTCTTCAATACGCTCATAAATCAATACATTGGCATCCACTGACATACCCATGGTCAACACGATACCGGCAATACCCGGCAAAGTCAGCACTGCGCCAATAGAGGCCAGGATACCAAACAGGAAAAACAAGTTAGCCAATAAGGCAATGTCTGCTGCTAATCCGGCACCTTTACTATAGAAGAATAACATATATACCAATACTAAAGTAAAGGCAATAATGAATGACCACATACCGGTCTGAATGGATTCTTGTCCCAAAGACGGTCCTACAATTTCATCGGCAATGATACGGGCGGGAGCAGGCAATTTACCTGATTTCAGAATATTGGCTAAGTCTTCAGCTTCTTTTACGTCAAAGCTACCGGTAATCTGAGAGCTACCGCCTTTGATTTCACCGTTTACATTCGGAGAAGAAACCACATAGCCGTCCAATACAATTGCAATACAACGGTTTACATTGTCTTTAGTCAAACGGGCCCAAATTTTGGCACCTTCACCGTTCATATTCATGGATACTATCGGGTGTCCGTTATTTTGACTGTCGAAAGATTTACGGGCATCCACAATCACACCTCCGTCCAGTGGAGCTTTCCCGTCGCGGGTAGTGATTTTTATAGCGTGTAATCCGACGATATCTCCTGTCGGTTTCATATCCCATACTAAGCGGGAATTTCTAGGAATTAAAGCTTTTACCTGGGGTAAAGCCAGAAGTTTATTCACAGCACTGGTGTCTTTCAAACGCGCATAGCCTACGATCGAACCGGGTCTTAAGCTACCGTCTTGTCCGATTGCAGGTGTTAACACAGAGAATAGCGGATTTTGTTTCCGGAATTCTTCTTCGTTGTTTAAAGCGTTCAAAGAATCTTTTGAAGCAGCTTCTCGAATCAGTTCGTTATCTTCCTCTGAATTGGCTTTGTCGGAGGTTGGTGCAACGGTTGTTTCTTTTTCGTCCAATTCCAATACATCTTTGGAGCGTTCAATTTCCCTGACCTTTTCATTGATAGTAGCCAGATGCGGATAGTATTCAGAATTGTCGAATGTCTCAAAAAATTCCAATGCAGCCGTTCCCTGCAACAATTTTCTTACACGCTGAGCGTCTTTGATACCCGGCAGTTCGATATTGATACGACCGGAAATATCAGCCTTGCGGATATTGGGCTGGGCAACACCGAAACGGTCAATACGGGTACGTAAAATATTGAACGTATTGTCGATAGCTGCATCGGCTTCTTGACGGATAACGTCCAATACTTCTTTATTACTGGCTCCGATTTTGATTTTTTCTTTCATCTCTACAGTACCGAAGATATCAGGAGATGCCAGTTGTGCGTTGGGAGCAATTTTTTCAAAGGCTTCGCCGAAAAGAGTTACAAAGTCTTTCGGGCTTTTGGTACGCATTTGTATTGCCTCATTCAAAGCTTGGTTAAATGCAGGATCAGCACTGTTGTTGGCTAAATTTCTGACTACGTCTACAACATCCACTTCCATCGTAACATTCATACCGCCGCGTAAGTCAAGTCCTAACGGTAATTCCAACTCTTTACATTCTTTGTAAGTGAATTTAGTAAGCCCAAGGAAATTATACACGTCCTTGTTGGCAATGGAATCCAGATATGCTCTTTCTTTTACGGGATCGCCGTTGGCAAATTCCCGCGCCGCTTTCTCCACTTGGGATGTTTTGAAAGTGAAAAACAACTGGTAAGCACTTACTAAAGCCAAAGCTATCGTAAGTAATGTAATTGCTCCTTTGTTTCGCATTTTGTTAAATTGTTTTTTGGGTATTATTCAGATTTATTTCTTTCTCAAAGATTTTAATGCGCAAAAGTATAATATTTTTTTTGAATTTCCACAGGAGTTGAGTGGAAAGTTTGTTGGCGGTAGGATAGGAATGTGCCGGAAAATGAGAATACAGGGGTGTAATAAAAAAAGACCATCCGCTTCCGGATGGTCTCGTACAGATTATTCGTTTACAGGATTAAAACATTTTCATGTTATCCAGTACGTTCATAACGCTTTTTACAGCTTCTGCCGATTTGTTCAGCAGTTCTTTTTCGTCAGCATTTAGCGAAACTTCCACAATTTTTTCGATACCGTTTTTGCCCAAAACAACAGGTACACCCAGGTAGATGTTTTTCAAACCATATTCTCCGTTCAGCATAGCGCAAACCGGGAATACTCTTCTGGAATTGCAGATAATGGCTTCTACCATCTGGGCAGCAGCAGCTCCCGGAGCATACCATGCCGACGTACCCATCAGTTTTACCAACTCTCCGCCGCCTACTTTTGTTCTTTCAATGATAGCATTCAGTTTTTCACTGTCGATTAATTCGGTCACAGGAATACCGGCCACCGTAGTGTATCTGGGAAGCGGAACCATTGTGTCTCCGTGTCCGCCTAACAGCAGAGCCTGGATGTCTTTCGGAGAAATATTCAGGGCTTCGGCCAGGAAAGCTTTGTAACGGGCTGTATCCAGGATGCCTGCCATACCGAACACTTTGGAAGAATCCACTTTAGCTGCCAGGAAAGCACAATAACACATCACATCCAAAGGATTAGATACAATGATAATCTTGGCATTCGGAGAGTGCTTGATAATGTTTTCTGTAACGGATTTTACAATACCGGCATTGGTGGAAATTAAATCGTCACGGCTCATGCCTGGTTTGCGGGGAAGGCCGGAAGTAATGACAACCACTTCAGAGTCAGCTGTAGCGCTATAATCATTCGTTACGCCTTTGATACGGGTGTCATACATATTAATCGGGGCAGTTTGCCACATGTCCAGGGATTTTCCTTCAGAAACACCTTCTTTGATATCCAGAAGAACCACTTCATTTACAATGTCTTTCTGAGCAATGCAGTTGGCACATGTTGCACCAACGTTACCGGCTCCTACAACTGTTACTTTCATTTCTTTATCTTTTGGGTTATTAATTTATAGAGTTTTCAATTTGATTGTTTTAAATCTGTTTTCTGCAGGTCAAATTTAATCCTTTTTTTTATTTTGCCCAAAATTAGAGAATTTTTTCTTTAATATTTCCCGGTAAAGTTTATATCTACTTTTAAGATTGTGATTTGTGGAGGAGTTTCTTCTGAAAAAGAGAATACCACAAGGGAATAATTGTGCCTTTCAAAATGCTGGAAATAGTGATGCTCCACCAGATGCCGGTGAGTCCCAGAGTCGGGAAAGAGCAGAGGTAATAAGCAAAAGGTATGCGGGCACCGGTTAGGAGAATGCCTATTAGTGCCGGAGGGGTTGTGTGTCCGCATCCGTTAAACGCTCCGGCAGTTACCAGTTCAGTGACCATAAATACTTGGGAAAGGGCCAGGATTTTGAGATAAATACCTCCGGCTTCGATAGCCTCTGCCTCTTGAACAAAGAGGCTGAAAATTTCCCGGTTGAATATGAAGAAAAGGACTCCTGCTGAGAGACCGATAGAACCGGCGACATACATTGTCAGCCGGTATCCTTTCTGTATGCGCTTGTATTTCCTGGCACCGTAATTTTGTCCGACAAAAGAAGCCAAAGCCGTGGAAAATCCGGTGGCAGTCATCCAGGAAATGGCTTCAATCTGGGAACCGATACTTTGTGCTGCTACACCGACAGCTCCCCAGCGGGCAGCTAACGTGGCTAATGTGAGTGAAAACATAGAAAACAGGCCGCTTTCTAAACTGACCGGGAGCCCGAGAAGCAGAATCCGCAGGGATAGTTTTTTTTGAAGTGCACTAAAAAAATGCATCTTGCCTAACGGGAAGCCGGAAGAGAAAATTTTTTGTATAAATAATAAATATACAATTAATTGTGAGAGGAGAGTGGCTATTGCTGCTCCTGCCGTACCAAGCCCTTTGTATTCCCCTGTTCCGTATATCAGCAGCGGGTCCAGAATGATATTGGCGATGAGGCCTGTGGCAATAGTGCGGAAAGGGGTTTTGCTGTTCCCTTGGCCGTTGTAGATTCCGCAAAACGTGTTATTTCCTAATTGAAAAATGAATCCCGGGGCAATGATGCGGAGATATTGTATGCTTTGGGTGGCAATAGACTCTTCAAAGTGAAAAAAGCGGATAAGGATGGGGGCCGATGTAAAGATGAATATGGCATATCCGATGCCCAGCAGCAGGGATAATGCAATGGCTTGGTTTGCATATTTGGCGGCCCGCGAAACGTCCTGTGCGCCGATGGCTTGGGAGATAGTAATTTCTGAGCCTGTTTTGGTGAGAAATGAAAGTGCATTGCACAACCATGTGAAAAAGGCTGCTGCACCGACGGCAGCTACGGCATCGCTGCTCAGATGACCCAGCCATAACATATCCGTCATGCTGTATGCCATTTGAATGAAAGAGGCGGAAATCAGCGGCATAGCCATTGTCCATAATGCCTGCATGATACTGCCTTGTGTCAGGTCCGTGATTTTTTTCATTATTGTCGGTTTGTGCGGTAAAAGTACTATTTTTTGCTATATCTGTGTTGGTTGAAATGGCAATTTCTGTACCTTTGTGTGCCCTGGAGAACAGGGGATTTAAACGGTTAATTTTAATTTGCACAAGCATGAAAAAAAATGTGGTTGTTATAGCAGGCGGTAACTCTTCTGAATACGGGATCTCCATTCAGTCCGGGAATCATATATTTTCGGAAGTGGATGAAGAGCGTTATAATAAATATCTGATGGTATTGAAAGGCCGGGAGTGGAATGTGGAATGGAACGGGAAGCAGTATCCGGTGGATAAGAATGATTTTTCGTTCAGCCGGAATGGGGAGAAGGTATGTTTTGATTTTGCCTATATCACGATTCATGGCAATCCGGGAGAAAACGGGATGCTGCAAGGATATCTGGATATGATGGGGATACCTTATTCGACGTGTAGCGTACTTGGTGAAGCTTTGACATTTGACAAATATACTTGTACAAACTATTTGCAGGGATTTGGCATAGAGACTACTCATCCGGTAATGTTGCTGCGGGGCAAAGAATATGATCGCGAGGCAATATTGAAGGCGGTAGGGTTGCCCTGTTTTGTCAAACCGAATGCTGAAGGTTCCAGTTTCGGAGTGTCTAAAGTGAAAACCAAGGAAGATTTTGACGCCGCATTGGACATGGCTTTTGAAAAATGCCGCGAAGTGCTGGTGGAGACTTTCATTGACGGAACGGAGTTTACTTGTGGATTGTATAAAGCAGGGGATAAAAAAGTGGTATTCCCGGTAGCTGAGGTTGTGTCGAAAAAGGAATTTTTTGATTATGAAGCCAAATATGATGCTACCATGTCGGATGAGATTATTCCCGGTCGCTTTTCTGATGAGATTACAGAGAAAATACAGAATATGGCATCGGAAGTATATGACATTCTTCGGTGTGAGGGGATCATTCGGATGGACGGATTTGTACAGGGAGAAAAGGTGATTATGTTGGAAGTAAATACCACTCCCGGTATGACGGCCAATAGTTTTGTGCCGAAAATGCTGAAAGTGATGGGAATCACCCTTCGGAGCGTTTTGACTGAAATTATTGAAAACAAGCTCGGATAATTTAAAAACGAGCCTGAAAAGAAAAAACCTGTAAGTTATCTTACAGGTTTTTTTGCTTTCGTGAACTCGGCGGGAGTCGAACCCACAACCTCTTGGGCCGTAACCAAGTGCTCTATCCATTAAGCTACGAGTCCGTACTTCTCTAAAGCGGTGCAAATATATATACATTATTTCGATCGTGCAAATGTTTTTCCTGTTTTTTTAGATATTTCGGAAAGAAAAATAAGAGCTCTTTTGTAAGATAGTTGATTACAATTACTTATATAGAAGTGGGAAATTAATTTTAAGTTAATGAGATTAATTGTTATTTTTGTCAGAAACAAAATAATACAGCAAGGAGACCTGTTGGGAATTTACAGAATAATTTATGAAACAGATCATACATAAGATTTTTCACCGGATGAAACAGGATTCGCTGGCTAAAAAGACAGCGGGGAAGAGAAGAACAAAACAGTATCCGGACTTGCATGCGATAAAAAGTTGTTTGGTTGTTTGGTGTGCTAACGACAGGCAGGAGGAATACCTGAAACATCTTAAAAAGAAATTACCGCAGGTGAAACTGGATAAGATTTGCTTTTTGCCTGAAGGCTCTCCGGCTCCTTCGTTCAGGGATGTCGTCTGTGTAAAAGAGGAAGAACTCGGATTCGGTGGAAAGATTTTGAATGAAGAACTGCTGGCTTTGTTGGACAAAGAGTGCGATTTGTTGGTGGATTTATCAGAGGAATCGAACGTTATGATTGATTACATCCTGGGAAATTCGCAGGCCAAATGTAAAGCGGGGATGAAAAAGGAGAATTTTGATGCTGACCTGATGATTGATGGCGTAACAGGTGTTTCTGAATTAATTGATAAATTATTTGAAGTATTGGCCAAGTTAAAGAAATATTGACATGAATTTATTTGCAGGTACGGGAGTGGCTTTGGTTACTCCGTTTGATAAAGACTTCGGAATTGATGAAGCCTCTTTGCGGAAACTGATCGAATATGTTATTGCCGGCGATGCGGATTATTTGGTGGCATTGGGAACTACTTCGGAAGCAGCGACCTTGTCGGAAGCGGAGCGGTATCAGGTGATGGAGGTTATTCTGGAGCAGAACCAGGGACGTTTGCCGGTGATGGTGGGGATAGGCGGAAACAATACGCGGGAGGTGGCGGAGAATATAAAGCGTTTTCCCTATTTAAAATCCTGCAAAGCTATTCTGAGTGTCACCCCTTATTACAACAAACCTTCCCAGGAAGGCATGTTCCGCCATTTCAAGGCATTGAGTGAGGAGTCACCCTTGCCCTTCTTCTTATATAATGTGCCCGGACGCACGGGCGTGAATCTTTCAGCTGAGACTGTTGTGCGCTTGTCTCACGAATGTCCCAATATCAGCGGGATAAAAGAAGCGGGGGGGAACTTCCAGCAAGTTTCGGAAATATTGAAGTCCATGCGGTCCGATTTTATGGTCGTTTCTGGTGATGACGGGCTGACATTGCCTTTGATCTCAATTGGCGTGAAAGGTGTGATTTCCGTATTGGCCAATGCATTTCCAGCCGAATTTTCTAAAATGGTTCGTTTGGCTTCTGCCGGAAAATACACGGAGGCTGCACGCATACATTTGAAATGTACCGGTCTGTATAAAGCTCTGTTTGCAGAAGGTAATCCTGCCGGCGTGAAAGCTGCTTTACACCTCAAGGGAATGATAGCTAACAACCTGCTGCGTTTGCCCTTAGCTCCTGTGAGTGAGCGGCTTTACAGTGAATTAAAAGAGCTGTGTCATTCGATGTAACCCGGTCTGGAGCGGTTTAGCCGGCGTTTGCGGTTTAGCTGGAACCGGATTGTGGCAAAGAAGAGGACTGCGGCTAAAGGCAACAGAAAATTAAAATATTTCAGAAAATTCTTATAGTTTTCGTCCACCGGTTGTAAAGATGCAAAGGTGGCGAATTTATTACGCAGGCGGATAAGTCCGGAATTATCTGCCAGCCATTCGATAGAGTTGATGGCAAAATTGATATTATCCTGCCGGAGTACATGGGCATAGAGACCGATGTCATTGATGAGGAAATCTGCATCCGTAATTGCTACAATGGCACTGTTATTATCGTCGTTTGTCAGCAAAGCGGCAACAATGGACTTGGGTTTATTGAAGTCGTTCCGGTTCCATTGATGCTGCAAGTTGAAAAAAATCGGAGCAGGCTTGGTACCGGAAAGAGAAGACGTGGTTGCCAAAGGTGCGAATATATACGTAGAATTAGTTTTTATCTGCTCAATACTGCTGGCAAAAGGCAGGAATATGGCATTCAGGCCGTGGGTGATTGTATGTTTGCTGAAATTTGTAATCATCGGCAGATAAGGGAAACTGACATTACTCTGATAGCTGATAAAACCGTTGTGCTGGTTGACCGTCATCGTCCCGCAGTTATTGTCCACAACAAAATCCGGGAGTATTTTCAACCCTTTTTCAGCCAGAACATCTTCCAGTCCGGTTGGATTGATATAGCCGTTGTGCTGGCTTTCATTGAGTTGTCCTACCGCATGATTCAAAGCAACAAACAGCCGGCCTCCGTTGGACAGGTATTTCTCGATTTGTTCCTTTTCATAAGGGGTATACATATCTTGCGGTCCGACGATACACAACACATTGAAGCGGTTCAGGTCGCCCGCATTGAAAAGTTTGATTACAGATATGTCCGTCAGATGTGAAAGTTCGTTAATAAGTTGAGGCATCTGTCCCAAGGAAGCTTCCCTGTGACCGGAAACAAATGCAATATGGGGTTTTACGGTATCCGTCGTTTGCTTTAATATGCGGGTGATTTCATATTCGATAGGGGTATTGTGGTTGATATAGGGTATCACCGACTGCTTGTTGCCGATTTTGATAACCGCACCCATAAACACATTCTGGATTTTTTCCATATCTCTTTCCCGAAGTTCTACCAGGATTGGCTGGATGCCGGATGCCAGTGCCATATTGCCTTTTTGTTCCGTGTTGGGATAGATGGTATTGATAGAAAAAGGTACCCGGCTCCGGGATTTATATTCCTTCACCAAAGAGATAAACTCTTTGGCCACCTTCTTGATGTCCTGAGGGAGGTCTTCTGTGATGTAAAAATCGATAGTAATGGGTTCTTTTATTTCCTGGATGGCTTCTTTGCTCACCTTGCTGAGGGAGTAGCGGTTATTAAACGTAAAGTCTATCCGGACAAAAAGAATAGCGGACAGGACATTTAGGAGCACAATGCCTATTATCGTATAGAGATTATTTTTTATCAGTGTTTTCATGTCAGTTCAATGTCTGATTTTGCAGATGAAAAATTTGGACAAAGATAAAAAGAGCGTGATTACCGATATGAAATAGACAACATCACGGGTGTCCAGAATACCTCTGGAAAGTGAGTCAAAATGTTCATCTATCGACAGATAGGTTAGTAATCCGGCTATAAACCCGTTCCCGCTTTGTTGTGCCAGAATACCAAAAAGCAGTTGGAAGCAAAGGCCTATCCCGAGGCTGATAAAGAACGCTGTGGCGGCTGTCCGGGCTAAAGAGGAGGCAAAAATACCAATGCTGATATAGCAGGCACTGATGCAGATAAGTCCGAAATATCCCAGAATGACCGGAGCTATATCAATGTGTCCTAAAGTAGCAACCGTGAAATAATAAGGAAGCGTCATGCACAGGGCAATGGCGATAAGAATCAGTTGGGAAAGAAATTTACCACCGATCAGTTGATGTGTTTTTATCGGTTTGGTTAAAAGCAACTCGAGTGTGCCGTTTCTTTTTTCATCGGCAATAGATTTCATGGTGAGCGTGTGTACCATGATAAAAGTTGTCCAGCTGATAACGATAAAAAAAGGCATCATGGAAGCCTGCCCCAGGTAAAAGATATTGGAAGACGACAGCCAACTGATAAATCCGCAGATGCAGAAGAACAGCAGGAAGCCGATATAAGTGCTCCATGAATTAAAAGCCGTATTTAATTCCTTCCTGATGATGATTTTTACAGTTCTCATGAATTTAATTTTGTGTCACTTGCCGGAAAATATCTTCCAGACGGCGTTCAACGGGGATCAATTCTTTCAGATACCAGTGGTTTTGGTTGCAGGTATCAAAAATGGCTTTTTCAATATCATCTTCCTGCAACGATTTCAGTTCAAAACTTCCGTTGTCAAGAATATCAATACCTTCCACTCCGTTAATAAGAGCCAGGGCGTTGAATACATCATTCGTATTACCGCCTCGGATACTCAATTTCAAAATCTTTTCCTTATTGGATTTGCGAAGCTCGGCAGATGTTCCGTCAGCAACGATTTTTCCTTTATTGAGAATCAGCACCCGGTCGCAGGTAGCCTCAATTTCGTCCAGTATATGGGAACTGAGGATAATGGTTTTTTCTTTTCCCGTATTTTTAATAAGTTCGCGAATCTCAACAATCTGATTGGGGTCCAGGCCTGTTGTCGGTTCATCCAGAATCACCACTTCCGGATCATGTATCAGGGCTTGTGCAAGCCCGACCCGTTGTTTATAGCCTTTCGACAATTCCTGTATATTCTTGTGTTTTTCATGCTCTAATCCGCACATCTTGAGCATATCCAGCACACGGGAGGTAATTTTGTAACGGGGCACATTGTGTATCTTGGCAATGAAAGTTAGAAAATCAATTACATTCATCTCGTCATACAGCGGATTGTGTTCCGGAAGATAGCCTATAACCTGTCTGAGTTTGTACGCGTGTTTGTGAATGGAGTATTTGCCGATGCACACATTTCCCTGGTCCGGAAAAAGGAAACAGGTAATAATTTTCATAATAGTGGTCTTTCCTGCTCCGTTGGGGCCGAGGAAACCCAGAATTTCTCCCTTTTTTACGGAAAAAGAAACCGAGTCAACAGCTTTTTGGGAACCGAAAGATTTTGATAAATTTTCTACCACTACATCCATAAGCCAATGATTGTTTCATGCAAATATAATCACCTCGGCATAGATGTATAAGGGTTTAACAAACTTTAACCGGGTCAGGGCCATGGAGGAGTTAAGGTGTCCGGAAAGTCTTAAAATAAAGGAGATTTCTTTCCTTTATTTTAAGACTTTCAGACAATATTTCAGTCATTGAGATAAGAACGGTCGGAAGATTCGCGGATAATGAGTTCGCAGTTGACAATCTCTTCCCGGGTACGGGCATGCTTATTGTTCAGAATTTGTTCGAATAACAGTTCTGCCGCCATCTCTCCGATTTTTTCCGGGAATTGGTTAACGGTACTTACCGAAGGATTCATATACCGGGAACGTTTCGTATTGGAGAAGCCGAATACTGCAATGTCTTCGGGAATCCTCAGATTTTTTTCTTTGATGGCTTCAATGGCTCCGATAGCCATATCGTCATTGATTCCGAAAATCGCGTCCGGTTTTTCTTTCATTTCCAAGAGTTTCCGGGTAGCATCCTTAGCTGCTTTCACTGAAAAATCATCACATCTGATAATATAATCCGTGTTAATTTCGAGCTTGTTCATCGTCATGGCTTTCAGGTAGCCCTTCATGCGGTTCTTTCCGATAGACAATTGTTCCGGACCTGTAATCAGTGCAATTTTTTTGGCTCCTCCGTGGATTAGATGCTGAACGATTTTACAGGCGGCATCTGCATCGTCGGCAATGACTTTAGAGACATCCAGCTCCTTGGTCGTCCGGTCAAAAAGCACCAATGGCACCCCTTGGTTCTGGATATTTTTAATGTGATCGTAAGAGGTCGTGGCCCGGGAGATGGAAAGGATAATTCCGTCCGTCCGGTTGGCCAGGAATACGTCTATATTTTTCTGTTCTTTTTCAAAACTCTCATTGGAAGAGGCAACCAATACATTATAACCGTATTTGTCTGCTACTTCTTCAATTTTCTTTACCACATTAGCAAAAAACGTATTTACAATCTGGGGTACAACGACACCGATGGTATGGCTTTTGTGCGTTTTCAGAGCAACGGCAATCGGATTGGGACGGTAGCCCAATTCCTTGGCCAGTGCCTGGACGGTTTTCCGGGTTTGCTGGCTGATTTCCGGGTTGTCTTTCAATGCCCTGGATACAGTAGATACCGAGATATTTAATTGAGCGGCAAGGTCTTTGATTGTGATGGCTTTTTGTGTCATATCTCTAAGTTTTAATGGTATTATGCTTTAGGGGACTCCGGATGATTACCTTCCGGGGAAGCGTTGTCGGAAGCGTCCGGTTGTTCTGTTTGTTTCAGTTTCGGATAAGAAATACGGGAATGGTAAATGTTAGTGAGCATTTCGATGAAAACCCGTTTTACCCCGTCAATGTCCTTGAATGTGATTTCGGCATTCATAAACCGTCCGTCCTGCAACTGACCGTCAATGATGTTGTTTACTAACGCCGTAATATTTTCTTCCGTCTTATCCTGTAATGTCCGGGAGGCAGCCTCTACGGCATCGGCCATCATAACCACCGCACACTCCTTGCTTATCGGATCCGGTCCGCTGTATGTAAAGGCGGCTTCGTCCACTGGCCTGTCCGGATATTTGTTGCGGAATGAATTGTAAAAATATTTCACCTTGCTTTTGCCGTGATGGGTGCGTATAAAATTGATAATCGCTTCCGGCAGGTTGTATTTCTTGGCTAATTCCACGCCTTGTGTCACATGGTTTATAATACGACGGGCGCTTTCGTCAAAATCGCACTGGTCATGCGGATTGATTCCTCCGCTCTGGTTCTCAATAAAGAAAACAGGATCGTATGATTTGCCTATATCATGATACAGCGCGCCCGTCCGGGTGAGCAGCGGATTGCCTCCGATACGGTAGATGGCTTCCTCTGCCAGGTTGGCAACCATTAGTGAATGCTGGAATGTACCCGGAGCTTTTTTAGTCAGTGTCCGCAGAGCCGGGTGATTGGGATTGGATAACTCCATCAGGGTAATTTCGGAGGTAAACCCGAAAATGCGTTCAAAGATATATATCACCGGATAAGTCAGGCTTAACACCAGACTGTTGATCAACAACCAGAGCACCCCGAAGACATGGGACAGGCTGATTTCCCCTTCCTGTACTAAGATAAAAGAGATATATACCGCCGTATAGGTTAGAAATGTCAGGAAAATAGAGAGAAAAAGTTGTCCTCTCCTTTGCAGTTGGGACAGGCTGAAAACAGAGACGATACCTGCTGCCAGCTGCATGAACAGATACATATAATTGTTGGGGGCAAAATATGAAATCAGAAGACTGCTCCCCAACAGCAAATAGAGGGCCGAACGGCTGCCGACCAAAATATTGACAATGATAACAAAGAACAGTACCGGCAAGGCCAGCATATTGATACTTTGGTAGTAACCGATACTTCCCAGCATGACGGTGGCTAAAAACGTACCGTAAAGGAAGATAAATTCTTTGTTGTTGTAAAAAATCCGTTTTTTGGAATAATAGAAATAGAGGGAAAATATAATCAAAGCTGTCAGCGTCAGGATAATTTGTCCGCCGATAATTCGCAGATGGCTGGCGTAAGAACCTGCATTGTGCCGGTACTCCAGTTTTAGTGAATTCAGTAATTTCACCTTTTCCGGTGTCACCAACTCCCGTTTGGTGATAATAATCTCTCCGTTCCGCACCAGGCCGTGAGTCAGACTGATATTTTTCAGTTGGTTAAGCAGTTGTACGTGGGTCTTTGAGGCGTCAAACTCGAGGTTCGGGTGGATAAAATTGCTGATATTCAGACTTAATATGTGCTCCTTGACAGAGGCTGGTAAATTAGAATTGTCAATAAACTGGGTCATTGCCGAGTAGGCTTTTTTTAGTGTGGACACATTCGTAAAATCCACATCCTTGCCCATATTGTGATTGACGATTTTTATCGTTTTGATATTGGAGGGGTCCAATTCTTCCGGCACCTGAAGAATGCCCTTGTTATAAAGAGCTGCCAGTTTATTGCGGATCTGGTCAATGGCTGCGGCGGTATAGGCATTCCGGTATTTTTCCGTTGCTCTGGTAAATTTGGTCGTCTGTTTTTCTTTGACTTCCGTTTTCAGATTAAAAATCGGGGTTTGTTCCTCGGTAATTTTCTCCCGTTCGGCAGCCAATTCGGTTTCCGTCTTGTAGATAGGGAAATCAAAGGGAGCTTTCAGGGTTTCATAGCGCCAGGGAGAGCCTTTCTGAAATTCGTATTGAAAACTGCCGGCTTTAGGAAACAAGTGAACGATTGTCCCGCAAATCACCAGAATAACAATGATCCGGAACGTAATATTGAGCCTTCTTTTCAAATGTTTATCCAGCATATTATTGCCAATTTATCAGCCAATAAAGATAGAAAGAATTTATAAAAAAAGGTCCTCGGAAGAGGACCTTTTTTTTATGGCTATTGAATACCAGAGGTTTCAAATTCCTTATTCAGTTTTTTAAATAATCCCTGGAGTACTTTCCCCGGGCCGATTTCCAGCATGCAGTCTGCACCGTCGGCAATCATGTTTTTCATGATTTGGGTCCAGCGTACGGATGAAGTCAGCTGGGCAATCAGATTATTTTTTATCTGTTCCGGATCGGTATAAGGATTTGCATCCACATTTTGATACACCGGACAAATCGGTGTATTAAAGGTCGTATGGGCAATGGCTTCCGCTAATTCCTGACGTGCCGGTTCCATTAACGGGGAGTGGAAAGCTCCGCCCACATTCAGGGGAACCACTCTTTTAGCTCCGGCTTCAGTCAGTTTCTGACAAGCGATTTCAATGCCTTTGTTGCTGCCGGAGATAACGATTTGTCCGGGACTGTTGTAGTTTGCCGGAACAACGACCTCGTCAATTTCTTCGCAGATGCGTGCCACGACGTCGTCGTCCATCCCTAAAACGGCGGCCATTGTGGAAGGATTGGCTTCGCAGGCTTTTTGCATGGCCAAAGCACGGGCATGAACCAGGCGCAGGCCATCTTCAAAAGAGAGGGCGCGGGCTGCCACCAAGGCAGAGAATTCCCCCAGCGAGTGACCGGCTACCATGGCCGGCTTTTCTTCCAGGCTATCAGCTAAAATCACGGAATGTAAAAAAATGGCGGGTTGCGTCACCTTTGTTTGTTTCAAATCTTCATCCGTCCCGGAAAACATTAAATCCGTGATGCGGAAACCTAAAATATCATTGGCTTTTTCAAATAATTCCTTGGCTCTGGGAGAAGTTTCATACAACTCTTTTCCCATTCCGACAAATTGTGCTCCCTGACCGGGAAATACAAATGCTTTTTTCATACGTATAAAATTTTAATGATAGTAAATGTTAAGCTCTGCTACTGGCATATACCCGGAACATTTAGTGTAAGCGGGAGCTTATCAGTCGTATAAACTCTTCCCGGGTAGCCAGTTTTTCAAAAGCCCCGCTGAAATCAGAAGTCGTGGTGACCGAGTTTTGTTTCTGCACCCCGCGCAGGCTCATGCACATGTGCTGGGCTTCAATTACCACGGCAACACCTAACGGGTGCAGGGTATTTTGGATACAGTTCTTTATTTCATAAGTCAGTCGCTCCTGGACTTGCAGACGGCGGGAATAGGTTTCCACTACCCGGGCAATTTTGCTCAACCCCGTGACATAGCCGTTGGGAATATACGCCACATGGGCTCTGCCGAAGAAAGGCAGCATGTGGTGCTCGCACAAAGAATAGAGTTCGATATCCTTGACAATAACCATCTGGCGGTAATCTTCTTTGAACAGGGCGGAACGGAGTATGGATTCCGGGTTTTGGTGGTAACCCTGAGTCATAAATTGCATGGCTTTGGACACCCGCAGGGGCGTTTTAACCAATCCTTCCCGTTCCGGGTCTTCTCCCAGGAGTTTGAGTATCTCTTTGTAATGATAGCTGAGTTGTTCGGTTCTTTTCGTATTGAAAAACTCTTCCTTGTGGTAAAACTCAGCCTCTTTATCTAATTCCGGCAACATCCTCTTTTATGAATTTGAATACTGAATACGATGCTAAAAAACGACACAAAGTAAATATAAAAAATTCTATAATGAAATTTTTTATGGATTCGCTTGGAGTAAATCTGTTGTTTTCATGATATTTTACTATCTTTACTCCGGTAGTAATAAATGTGCGGCGGGGAAGCTGTAAGTTTATCAAAATTAAATCAGTCGGTCATGGAATGGGGTGCATTATTCCTGCTATTGGGAATTGGTTTCATTATGGTAGTGTTGGAATTTTTGGTATTTCCGGGTACCAGCGTGGTAGGGCTTGTCGGTGTGGCGTGCATGGGCTGCGGCATTTATTTAGGGTATAAATTTTTCGGTGTTCCGGCGGGGCATTTTATCGTTTTGGGGACAGCTGTGGCGGGAATCTTCTTGACATGGTACAGCCTGCGGGCCCGTACCTGGAAAAGATTAAGTCTGGATACCCGGATCGACAGTAAAGTGGAAGGGGTGGATCCTGCTGTGAAAGCCGGGGATGCTGGGATTACTGTCGGGCGTCTGGCTCCGATGGGAAAAGTGAAAGTCGGGGACAGTGTCGTGGAAGCCTTGTCGGAATCAGGGTATGTCGATACTAACCGGGAGGTGGAAATCGTGAAAGTATATGCAGATAAAATAATTGTAAAATTAAAAACAGAAGAGCATGGATAACAACAGTATTATTTTATTGGTGGTAGCCATTGCGGGAGGACTATTTCTGATTTGGATGATTTTGTATTTCATTCCCATTGGATTGTGGTTTCAGGCATTGGTTTCCGATGTGAAAATTTCTTTATTACAATTGGTGCTGATGCGTTGGCGTAAAGTACCGCCTTCCGTGATTGTCGGGGCAATGATTGAAGGAAAAAAAGCCGGGCTGGAACTCTACCGGGACTTGCTGGAAGCCCACTATCTGGCTGGCGGACATGTACCCCAGGTCGTACATGCCTTGGTCTCTGCGTCCAAAGCCAACATCGACCTGACCTTTCAGATTGCCACGGCTGTGGATCTGGCAGGACGTGATGTCTTTGAAGCAGTGCAGATGAGTGTCAATCCGAAAGTCATTAACACACCTCCTGTGACGGCTGTGGCTAAAGACGGCATTCAATTGATAGCTAAGGCAAGAGTGACGGTGCGGGCAAATATAAAACGCCTGGTTGGCGGTGCCGGGGAAGAAACCATCCTGGCGCGTGTGGGCGAAGGAATTGTTTCCTCTATCGGGTCGTCCGATTCCCACAAGGCGGTGATGGAAAATCCGGACTTCATATCCAAAGTCGTTTTGGACAAAGGACTGGATTCCGGTACGGCTTTTGAAATCCTGTCGATTGATATTGCCGACATTGATGTCGGTAAAAACATTGGTGCCGGATTACAGATAGACCAGGCCGATGCCGACTTAAAGATTGCACAGGCAAAGGCGGAGGAAAGACGGGCAATGGCTGTGGCAAAAGAGCAGGAGATGAAAGCGTTGGCGCAAGAGATGAAAGCCAAAGTTATCGAGGCGGAAGCCCATGTGCCCCTGGCTATGGCAGAAGCATTCCGCTCCGGAAACCTGGGAGTAATGGATTACTACCGCATGAAAAACATTGAAGCCGATACGCAGATGCGTGAAGCGATTTCCAAACCGGAAGGGAAGAAAAAAACAGACAAACTGAAATAAAAAAGGGAAACTACATCCCTTCAAAATAATAACCGGGCAGATTCCGCAGATTATATCGGGATGCCATGGTTTCACCATAAGCGCCCGCGGAGTGAATCACAATGAGGTCTCCGCGGGTCGTTTGTGTCAGCGTGACATCTTTCCCGAAACAGTCGGAAGATTCGCAAATCGGTCCTACAACGTCATATTTTTCCTCCGGCAGCCGGGAACTGATATTTTCAATCTTATGAAAAGCTTGGTAAAGGGCAGGGCGTAACAGATCATTCATTCCTGCATCCAGAATGACGAATTTTTTATTTTTCCCTTCTTTCACATACAGCACTCTGGAAAGCAAATCCCCGCAATGGGCAACCACGGAGCGCCCCAGCTCGAAATGTACCTGTTGATTGGGGCTGGTGGGGTCGAAATGGCGGGCGAATGTGGAAAAATAGGAGGCAAAATCTGCAATCGGTTCGGCATGGGGATTATTATAATCAATACCTAACCCTCCGCCGAAATTGATATGGGGCAATACGATTCCCCTGTTTTTCAGGTATTGCTGGATTTCGTTGGCTTTCAGACAAAGACTGCGGAAAACAGTCATGTCTGTAATTTGCGAACCGATGTGAAAATGCAAGCCCGTTAATTTCACGTGTGGCAAGGATGGCAGTTCGGCAAGCACTTGGTCCAGGTCGCAGAGGTAAATCCCGAATTTATTTTCCTCGATGCCCGTCGTGATGTAATGGTGAGTGTGGGCGTCTACATTGGGATTGATTCGCAGGGCAATGTGAGCCTTTTTGTTTACCTGTGCGGCAAGCTCGTTGATTATCCGGATTTCGGGCAAAGATTCGCAATTAAAGCAAAAGATATCTTCTTGCAGAGCTGTCCGGATCTCTTCGTCGCTTTTCCCCACTCCGGCATAAACAATAGCATTGCCTGGAAAACCACATTCCACAGCCCTCTTTATTTCATTCCCGCTTACGCAGTCGGCTCCCAGCCCGTATTCCCGGATAACTTTCAGCAACACCGGATTAGCATTGGCCTTGATGGCATAATGGACGTGAAACGCCGGATATCTTCCGGCCTCTTCTGTCACCTTTTGCAGGGTTTTCCTTAACAGGGTGAGATTATAAAGGTAGCAAGGGGTTTGAAGTGCGTTTATCTTTTCTGTCAGTTGCATTGGGATAGAAATCAGGATAACAAATGGGAACTTAATGCGATTAGGGCTTTGTTTTTGTCCGCCGTATTGACCAGCATTGAAATATTGTGCTCACTGCCTCCATAAGAGATCATCCGCAAAGGAATCTCCTCCAGGGCTTTCAGCACCTGGGCGCCCAGACCGGATTTGTTGGCGTCGAAAGCTCCGACAATACAGATGATAGACAACTCCTGGTCAACCTCAATCGTCCCGAACTTTTCCAGGTCTTTGATAATGTCGTCCAGATGAGTGGTGCTGTCGATGGTCAGTGATACGGCAACCTCCGAAGTGGCTATCATGTCAATAGGGGTTTTCCATGCTTCAAATACCTCGAATACTTTTCGTAAAAAACCGTACGCCAGCAACATGTTGGTGGATTTTATATTGATAGCCGTAATGCCGTCTTTGGCAGCTACCGCCTTAATATTCTTCGCCGGACTCTCTTTCGTAATCAAGGTACCTTCGTCTTGAGGATGCAGCGTATTTTTCAGCCGTACCGGAATCCGTTCCTTTTTCGCAGGCTGAATACTGGAAGGATGCAGTATTTTGGCTCCGAAATAAGCCAGCTCTGCCGCCTCGTCAAAAGAAAGCTGACGTATAGCCTGCGTATGGTCCACAATACGGGGGTCATTATTGTGGATACCGTCAATATCCGTCCAGATCTGGATTTCCTCGGCTTTCAGTGCCGCACCGATGAGGGCGGCGGAATAATCACTGCCTCCCCGTGTCAGATTATCGATTTCCCCGTAAGCATTGCGGCAAATGAATCCTTGGGTAATAACCAGCGGCTGGATGTCGGCTTGGGACATTTCCCGCTCAAGGTTTTGCCGGATGTAAAAATAATCCGGTTCGCAATCCTTATCGATACGCATAAAATCCAGTGCCGAAAGCAGGGAATTGGGAACACCGCATTCTTCTAAATAATAGTGCATCAAAGTCGTTGACATGATTTCTCCCTGGGCGACAACAGCTTTTTCCTGCAAAGGGTAAAAGTCCTTGTTGATAAAAGAACGCAGGTAAGTGAAAATCGTTTGGATAAACTCCTTACTCCTCTTTAAATATGCTTCCGTTGTAAATAACTCGCTGATGGTGATAAAATAATTCAGTTCCAGATTCTGTATGGTCTCCAACGCCTTCTGGCGTTCATTTTTATACAGATACCCGGAAATTTCCACCAGCGTATTGGTGGTGCCTGACATGGCGGAAAGCACTACGATTTTGGGCTGGCCGTCATTAATCAGTTCGGCTACGGATTTGATCCTTTCTGCACTTCCGACGGATGTCCCGCCGAATTTTAAAACTTTCATCTTGTATCTATTACATTAATATACTACTTCACGGCTCCATTTGAGAGCGCAAAGATGAAATATCCTTTTATAATACACAAGGAAGTGTTTAAAATCAAACACCTTGTTTATTGTTTGTAAAAACTTGCCGCTACCCAGTTATTTTCTGTTTTTTGCCGCTCAAGTTGCAAACCGTATTTTGCGGCTTCATTCTGAATAAGAGGCAAATCCTGTGTATAAAAACCGCTCATAATCAGATAGCCGCCGGGCATCAGGTGTTCTGTATAATAGTGCATGTCTTCGAGCAGGATATTGCGGTTGATATTGGCGAGAATAAAATTGAAGTCCTTTTCCTCCGCCAGCAAACCTGCATCACCGATTTTTATAGAGATATTCTCCAGTTGGTTATTCCGGATATTTTCCGAGGCATTGTGGTAAGACCATTCGTCGATGTCGATACCGGTGATATGTGCCGCACCGGCTTTAGCAGCCATAATGGAGAGGATGCCTGTGCCGCATCCCATGTCCAGCACCTGCTTGCCTTTCATCTCAGAAGTGTAATCCAATATCATTTCCAGCATGAGAGCCGTGGTGGAGTGATGGCCTGTACCGAAACTCATTTTGGGCTCTATAATGATTTCATAAGGAATTTCCGGACGGGCTGCATGAAACCCCGCACGTACCAGAATCTGGTTTTTTACCACAATGGGCGTGAAATGCTCTTCCCATTCTTTATTCCAGTCCTGGTCGGCTATTTCCGCCTTTTCCCAGGAGATGCGGTACTCCTCCGGCAAAATCCGCAACAGCTCCAGCTGGCTGATAACCTCCTCCCGGAAATCCGGAGTCCCGATGTAGGCTTTAAATCCGTCTTGCGTATATATGAATCCGTCGTATTGGAGGGCTCCCAATTCACCAATCAGGGCATCGGCGATGTCTTCGGAAAAGGGAGATATATGGAATGTGAGTTCAGTGTATGTTTTCATCTTTTATTTGTTTATGAGTATTCTTAATTTTAATCGGTAGACATCCGGATGCGCCATTCTTTGGGGTAATAATTGTTCAGCCGGGAACCCAGGCTCTTGCCCCATCCCATCCCCATCCCGTTGTGGGTAATCAATACCCATGAGCCTGCAGGGGCATCAGTGGAAATATCTTCTTTTTTCAGATAACGCAAAGCACTTTCCAGGTCGGTATCTTTACATATGAGCCGTGTTTTATCAAGACACTGGTACAACGCCAGTGCCGGTTGCATTTTAAACTTCCGGCCATTGATTTCCGCCAGTTCGCAACCTTTATACAAAACGGTCAGTTGCTTATCGAGCAGGGCTGTAAATTCGGCATGCCGGGTCGGGATGATGCCCAGAACATTGCCGGAATTATAGCCGGAAAACTCTTGGTCTTGCGGAAGTAATTCCTGCAATCCCTCAGGCAAGCGGACCGGACTTTTTTTCTCTTTTTTCACTTGAGGTGTCTCTTTTTGCTCTCCGGTTTTCTGTATGACCCCGATAAAGAATCCTTCTCCTTTGATTTTATGGGGATAAAACTGGTATCCGTGAAGAGTGGGGGAGAGCGAATCACCCAACGTGTGGGTGACGGGAACGCTGAGGGCGTCGTACTGATTCAGTAGCCAGGAGAGTATCTCCTCATTTTCCCCCGGATTATAGGTGCATGTACTGTATATGAGGTGGCCTCCGGGTTTGAGTGTAGGCCAAATATCTTTAAGAATCCGTTGTTGTCTTTCTTTGCACAATTGTAAATTGCGTTCACTCCACTCGCTAATCGCTTTTTCATCTTTCCGGAACATGCCTTCGCCAGAGCAGGGGGCATCCACCAGGATGAGGTCGAAGCAATTCCGCAGATAAGAAAAACAAGCCGGGTCGTTTTGGGTAATCACCACATTGTCGGCACCCCATTTGATAAGGTTTTCCTTTAGTATGGCAGCTCGCGTGCGGATAACTTCATTGGCGACTAAAAGACTGCCGGCGGGTAATGCCGAAGCCAGCAGCGTGGATTTTCCTCCCGGTGCTGCACACAGGTCAAGCACCCGCAGCGGATGCGGAGGGAGTATTTGTTGTAAAATCTGATCCAGAAACATAGAAGAAGCCTCCTGAACATAATAACCTCCAGAATGCAGGCACGGGTCAAGAGTAAAAACAGGGCGGCGGTCTAAATAATAAGCATGTCTGCACCACTCCACCTTTGACAAAATCCGTTCTGTCAGAAAAGGGCTGTCGGGCAGGGGTAATTTAGCTGGATTTAACCGTATGCTTACAGGAGGAACACTTTGCAGTGCCTCGAAAAACAAGGGGGCATCGGACAATTGTTTTTGCATCCGGTTGACAAAAGCAGCAGGAAGATTATTCGGGGTAAGTTGTCCATGTAAAGACATAATTCTATATTTGTCTGCAAATATAGTGAAAAAGGATAAAGCCCGGACAACGGCGGGAATGGAAAAGTTTTAACGCGTACATCATGAGAATAGAAAAGGATTTCAATTTGCGGCAGTACAACACATTCGGGTTGGATTGCCGGTGCAATTATTTCATAGAGAGCGGTTCAGTGGATGACTTTGTGGAATTGGCGGCCTCTTATGATCTGCCGCCGGAAAAGATTTTATTATTGGGGGGAGGGAGTAACTTTCTCTTTACGGAAGATTTTGACGGCACAGTGATTTATCCGATGATACAGGGTATGGAAGTTGTTCGGGAAGAAGGAGAACAGGTGTGGGTGAAAGTGGGGGCGGGAGTCGTGTGGGATGATTTTGTGGCGTGGGCTGTGGATAATGGTCTGGCCGGTGTCGAAAATTTATCTCTGATCCCCGGTCATGTCGGGGCTTCTCCGGTTCAGAATGTCGGGGCGTATGGAATGGAAGCTGCGGACACAATTTATGAAGTGGAAGCCGTTGATATCCAAGCGGCAGAGCGGGTAACCTTGGGGGTTGTGGACTGTTGTTTTGCATACCGGGATAGCATTTTTAAACATCAGTGGAAAAACAAATATATCATCACCGCTGTGACTTTCCGTCTGAATAAGAAAGCGGACTTCAAACTCGATTACGGCAGTATAAGAGCCGAACTTGAACAGGCAGGGGAAGAAGTGAGTCTCCTGGCTGTGCGTCAGGCCGTTATCCGGATCCGGGAAGCCAAACTCCCCGATGTGAACGTCTATCCCAACGCCGGGAGTTTCTTCAAAAACCCGGTAGTGCCCGCTACGCTGGCACAGGAAATGAAAGAAAAATATCCGGCCATGCCTCTCTATGCCTTAGAAGACGGGACAGCCAAACTGGCTGCCGGATGGCTCATAGAACAAGCCGGCTGGAAAGGGAAAGCGCTCGGACAGGCCGGTGTTCACGATAAACAGGCATTAGTACTGATTAACAAAGGAAACGCCACCGGATTGGAAATCGTGCGTTTGGCCAACGAAATTAAAAAGAGTGTTTTTCTGAAATTCAACGTCTGGTTAGAGCCGGAAGTGAATGTGTTGTAATTTTGGGGGCGGATAAACTTTCAGCACTTTTTTTTGCTTCTTTGTAAAACTTTGTTTTCCTTTGCAACGCGAAAAACGGAAGTAGCTCAGTTGGTAGAGTACCGGTCTCCAAAACCGGCTGTCGGGGGTTCGAGCCCCTCCTTCCGTGCAAGGGCAGTGGTTTATTCCCCTGCCTTTTTTATTGTATTGTGGTTAAGGCGGTTTGTGAAATAACTTAATACATAGAAGAAAATGAAATTAATTGCTATCGTGGTGCTTGTCCTCTGCTTGTTGTGGGGATGTAAGCAGGAAAAAGAAATCAAATTTCTGCAATTGAATATCTGGCAGGAGGGTGTGATGGTGAAAAATGGTTATGAAGCTCTGGCGGATGAACTGGCGCGGGCTGATGCTGATTTTGTCATGTTGAGCGAGGTCCGAAACTATAAGGGTACCCGTTTTTGTGACCGGATTGTGGCTTCTCTGAAAGAGCGAGGAAAGACTTATTATTCTTTCTACTCTTATGATTCCGGCTTATTGAGTAAATATCCGATTGTGGATAGTGCTGTTATTTTTCCGGAAAACGGCGATCACGGAAGCATTTATAAATTGACTGCCGACTGGGAAGGCAAACGGGTATGTGTATATACAGCCCATCTGGACTATCGGAATTGTGCCTACTACCGGGTAAGGGGATATGACGGCTCCACCTGGGAGAAAATGGAGCCCGACACCGTTGTTGCCAGCTTGTTGGCTGATAATGTAGCCTCACAGCGGGATGACGCGATACGGCAATTTATTGCGGATGCGGAAAAAGAAACAGCACAAGGGCATCTGGTTTTTATCGGAGGCGATTTTAACGAACCCTCTCATTTGGATTGGACGGAGGCTACGAAAGACAGTGCCGACCATCGGGGGGTGGTTATCCCCTGGACAGTGAGCACCATGCTGACACAAGCTGGCTACAAGGATACTTATCGGGAAATGTATCCGGATCCGGTGAAAAATCCCGGCTATACTTATCCGGCCGACAGCAAGGAGACGGAAGTGTCACGTTTAACCTGGACACCGGATGCTGACGAACGGGAGAGAATCGATTTTATTTATTACTACCCTCAGAAAGGTTTGAAATTGTTGCAGGCAAATGTCTTCGGGCCGCGGGGTTCTATACGCAACAGCATGCGGGTGCAGGAAAATACGCAAGATGTATTTATCGAACCTTTGGGAGTGTGGCCGACAGATCATAAAGGGGTGTTGGTGCGCTTTTGTTATTAAAATGCTGAAAATCAAAGATTTTTACCGACCGCATTTTTCCCTTGTCAATCTGAAGATAGTAGGTGGTATCGCCTTGTAAAGTCCCTCTCTCTTTTATCTTTCCTGTACTTCTCTTGTACTTCTCCCAACCTGCTGGATACAGGAGTAATATAAGAGAGATGGAGTATATATGGAAGAGAGTGGGACTTTGTTGCAAGGTTATCCGGACGTTATTTGTCTGTGGTGAGAATGGTAAATTCTCCGATTCCCGCTCTTTGTCCGTTGATTAAGTTTTTGGCAACCAACCTGACGGTTCTGCTTTTTACCGGTTCAAACGTAATGGTTTGTTTAATCGGATTGTTTTTGATATTAGAAAACTCTCCCGAAGCAACCAATCGGTTGCCGGCATAAAATTCGTAGTGGGTAATCACCCCGCCTCCCCAGCGGCTTTGGTCCGGGGTATAGGTGAATCCCTTCAAATCGTATATTTTGCCTAAATCGATTTCGATTTCCTGTTTGGCTTCTGCCGGGAGATAAAACGATGAATACCCGTTCCCGTCGAACATGGCTTTGGTACTCTGCTTTAATTTTTCTAATACTTTTTTATCTCCCTGGGCCCATTGTTTCACATGATTGACGGTGAAATTGGTGGTTGGAACATCCAGATATTCAATGGAAACAGGACTTTGTTGGCCTGTTTGTGAATCGTAGCTGATTGCTTTAACGACACCTTTCCGTGCCATGACAAAAGGCTGGGACGGATTATACCGGGCAGATTCGGGGGTGGGTTCGCTGCCGTCAGTTGTGTAATAAATGTGTGCTTCTTGGTCACCTGCCTTCAAAACGATTTCATTTCTGCCGTTACGGGCAATCCGGGGCTCTTCCAATAGAACCGGGGCTAAAAAAGCTTGGATATTATTGATGCACAATGGACCCCTGGCTTTTTCGAAACAGATTCTTATTTGTTCTGCTTCAATAGTCTTGAATCTCAGAATGCGTTTGTAGCCGACGGTCGTCATTTTCTCGTTTGTCTCGATGGGGTGCCATTTCCCGGTGTTTAAGTATTCCACATGAAAAGAGATGATGCGTTGCCCTAAAGGAATATATTCCTGAATCATCAATCGGTTGACAGCCTGTTTTTGCGGGAATGTCAGCGTAATGGTTCCGTGGTGCAGGCTGTCGTCCGTAGCCCAATAAGTATTCCAGTCTCCGTCGGTTGCTTTGTCGGGAGCATATTCGGATGAACCTCCCCGGTAGTTATCGGCTTCTGCCCGGGCATGATCCAGCAGATTGGTTTGAAGTTCTGCGTCGATGGTCTTTCGCCACTCCACGGCGCGGGCGGAATCCGACGGATGAATCTTCCCGTTTAACGCAACGGGGAAATTTAAAAGGAAATTGGCATTGTGTCCGACACTGCGGTAATATAAATCAACCAAATGGGAAAGACTGCGCACCTGGTGGTCTTCCCGGGCATGGTAAAACCATCCCGGACGGATGGATACATCACATTCGCCCGGTTCCCATTTTGTCCCGTCAGCCATCCCTTCCGTGAGCTTCCCGCCTTTGTTTTCGTCAAACATGCTCCAATTCGTTTCGCCTGCCCAGCCTTCCTCATTTCCAATCCAGCGTATGTCGGCACAGGTGCCTCCGAAAATCACCGCATGGGGTTGTAGCTCATTGATGATTTTGCGGGCATCTTCATACCGGTAATATGTCCGGGCGTCTATATTGCGGCGTTCATTGGCACCTCCATACCAGCCGTCACCGCCGTTGGCTCCGTCAAACCAATATTCAAAAAGTTCTCCGTAATGGGTGAGCAGTTCTTTCATCTGGTTATGGAAATAGCTGACGTATTCAGGACGTCCGTATTCGGCATGGTTCCGGTCCCAGGGAGACAAGTATATGCCAAATTTCAATCCGTGTTTTTTACATGCGTCGGATAGTTCCTTTACCATATCTCCTTTCCCGTTCTTCCACGGTGAATTTTTTACACTGTATTCAGTATACGCGGAAGGCCAGAGGCAAAAACCGTCGTGGTGCTTAGCTGTCAGCATGACGCCTTTCAGACCGGCAGCTTTAATGATGCGTACCCATTGTTCGCAATCCAGATCGGTCGGATTGAATGTGGAAGCGGGGGTATTGCCGTAGCCCCATTCCAGATCATTGAACGTATTCAGTCCGAAATGGACAAAAGCGTAATTCTCCATCTTTTGCCAGGCAATCTGATTGGGAGTCGGAACGGGTAAAACCGGAGCAGGAGCCGGAGTCTTTTTGCAAGCGTAACACAGAAGCACTCCTGCTGCCAAGAGTAGGGATTTAGTATGCATAATAATTTTTGTTGATTTTATGCAAATATAGCAAACCTTGCGGTATATATGCTTCCATGGCGGCAAAAATAAAAAACCGGATCAGAAAGATCCGGTTGCAATATAGGAAGAATGCTTTTATTCAGCCGTATTGTTGCCTGACATCAATATCAGACCAATGCTGAATGTGAAACTCTGGAATTCCGGAATCCTGCCGTGGGAAGCCCTGGTGGCGTAATTATAGCGGGCTCCTACATTCAGTGCTACCTGGTCATTGAAAGGAACCATCATCCCGATTTCCGGAGCGAAAGTAAACTGCCATCTGGAGAGGGTAGACGTGTATTGTCCTAATTCCAGACGTTTTTCCGTCCAGCGGGCACCGGCACCCAAACCTAAGAACGGCTGAACGGCAGATGTACCGTCGGTAAGAAAATACCGGCCTATGGCCGTAAGGGGTACCGTATTTACATAGCGGTACTGATTACCCGTCATCGTATAGATATTCTTATTTCCTTTAAAACTGAAGTCGCCCGTAGCATGATTCTTGTCCTGGTAAAACACATTCCAGCCGATGGCAGCTCCCAGAGAAAAACGGTCCGTAACGAATTTATGATATTCCAGGTCCATACCTCTGAAACTGGTTTCGTTGGTGAAATCTTTTAAATCTCCGAGCGGAACACTGATCTGATAATTGAGATTAAGCATTTGTGCTTTCAACAAAGGACCCATTCCGAACAGAACTATGGCGATTAGTAATAATTTTTTCATAGTTGTTGTATTTAAATTCTACTATTTATCGTAAGTCAAAAGGAATTATTTTCTACCCAAATAAGGAGACTGGACAAAACATTGTTTGATCTGCTTGTCGGCTCTCTGTAAAATAGAATTCTGGCTGCCGGCAATAACACCGTCGACAATTCCGCTCCATATCACCGGAATTTTGTTGCTGGCTTCTGCTACGTTGGACGGGTCGAGCATGTCGATAACAATGGAACCGGAACGGTAAGAGAAAAGGCTTACCGGCGACCACGGATAATAAGGTCCCCAGTTCGGACCGAAATTCCAGTTGTACCAGTACCAGCCGTCATACCAGTTCCAGTAGTCATACCAATTGTTGTTCACAAAATAGTAATTCACATTGGCAAATGCAGAAACCGTCACGACAAAGTCCGGTTTATCGGTTTTTGAACCTGCAATGCGTTGATAGCCTAAATCGGTAAACTGCTTTTCTACCAATTGCAGAATGTTTTCATCAAATTGGTGGTCCCCGGTGATGTCGTCCTGTTTATTCACGAAATAAACAATCGTGTCGGGCATGGAAAAAGTTTTCAGTTTAGCAAAATAACTGGCATCTTTGTCTCGGTCGTACGTCGTCATGGCAACGTCATAGTCTTCGGTATCGTCTGCTCCTTCCGGATAACAGGATACTAACAATTGCGCAAACAATCCGGTTAGTAGTAAAAATAATAAACGTTTCATACTTGATTTGTTTTTAGTTTAACAATTTTTACAAAATACATCTGTTTTTGGTAGTCGTTTTTACATCGTACAAGCGTATACGTCATTATTTTGGGAATGGTTGCAGATTTTAATAAAACATTATTAATGCAGGAAAAAAGTTTTTTCTGCTCCGGGAGGAAGAAAGCTGACAGAAATTTTCAGGGGAAATTATTCCGGGTCTGTGGCAAGGATAGACTTATAGCCGTGATTTTTGGCAATATTCATGATCCTTACCACATATTCAATGGGAACGGATTTTTCAGCCTGTATCGTAATACAGGGATCCTCGGCATTTTTTAAAGCGTCGACAATTTTATTTTCCAGCATCGTGAATGGAGTCACTTTCGCATTGAAATAATAGACCCGGTTTTGGTCAATGGAGACCGTGACCGATTTCCGGTTCGTAAGCTGGTTTGTGCTTTTGGGAAGTAAAAGTTTCAGTGCATTCGGATTTACCAGTGTAGAAGTCACTAAGAAAAAAATCAGCAATAGAAACACAATGTCGGTCATGGACGACATATTGAAATTGGGATTTAATTTGCTGCTTCTTCTGATGGCCATAACAATCCGGTTTGCTTATTTCTGGTTACGTTCGTACAGGGAATCGATAAATTCGGAACACGCATTCTCCATATCGTTGGCAAGGATATTGATGCGGGCCACTAAAAAATTGTAGGCAAAATAAGCCAGGATGCCGACAATCAGTCCGGCTACCGTAGTAATCATTGCCGTATATATCCCCCGGGAAAGCAGGGTAATATTGATATTGTTCCCTGCCAGAGACATATCGTAGAAGGCTTGTACCATCCCGACCACCGTACCTAAGAAACCAATCATGGGAGCCAGACCGGAAACAGTGGCTAAAGTCGGGAGTCCTTTTTCCAATTCTGCAATTTCGAGGGTGGCCGTATTTTCCATACTCGTCCGTAGATCTTGTGCCGGAATGTGATACAATAGGAGTCCTTTTTGAAGCATCCGGGCAAGAGGCGTATTCTGTGCGCTACATGCCTGTAAAGCTCCGGTTTTATTTCCCCGGCTGGCAGCTGCAATGACATTGGCTGTTAGCTTCCGGTCTGTTTTTCCTGCTTTACGTATCACGGCAAAACGCTCGCAGATAATGTAAATACCTAAAACCGAAAGGATGAAAATAGGGATCATCAGCCAACCTCCCTTGAGGATCATATCCCATAAACTTATACTTTGACTGGCAGCATGCGGTATCGCTGCGGATGCTAAAATAATCGTACTCATATCTTGCGGGAATATCATTTCGGAAACCAGATTTCCAGAGTGCGAAGATACAACAAATAGTCGAAAGTCAAAAAGAGGGAGCCGGGATAAAATCTCAAGTCCGGAACAGTTAAAATCTTAGGAAAATCCGGAAATGGAATAACAAAATTTGATTTAAATCGTTTTAATATGGACATTTTATTTGATGTCTGGTGTAAAAATAGTAACTTTCAACCTTGAAAAACAGAAAAGATGGCATGCATTTTGCCTGTAAGACAGGTAACAGTTTCGGAGGAAATAAAATAATGTGGAAATCCACTTAAATATATTATCAACTATGGAAAATAAATTAGATATTCTGACACAAAAGCTTTATACTGAGGGGGTAGATAAAGCCAGAGCCGAAGCCGGGGAGATACTTGCCCAAGCACGTAAAGAAGCGGAAAGCATGTTGGCGGAGGCGGAAAACAAGGCGAAAGAGATAGAAGAAAAAGCGCGTGCGGAAGCTGAGAACCTGAAAAAGAAAGCGGAATCGGAAATGAGTCTGAGCGCCCGTCAGGCATTGACGGCCTTGAAACAGGACATTATTGGATTAATATCAGGGGAAGTGGCAGGAAAAATGGCTGCAATGGCTTTTGAAGATAAAAAATTTGTTCAGGAACTGCTGCTGTCCATTATAAAAAAATGGGATGTTACTGCCGGAAGCCTGAATTTAGAAGTGCTTTTGTCTGAAGAAGAAAAAAAAGAATTTGAAACTTTTATCGGAACCCAATACAAGGAGTTGATCGACAAAGGCTTGGAAATAAAAGTAGGGGAGCAGAAAGAGGGTTTCGTTATTCAGCCGAAAGAAGGCGGCTATCAGATTGCTTTTTCCGAAGCATTGTTTGAAGCCTTCTTCAATCAGTATATGCGGAGTTTTACCAAATCCCTGCTTTATAATTAAAAATTGTAAGCATGAATTACATCGCTTTTATTGCTGGTTTGCCCGAAATTTCATGGGATGACAGAAAATTATCGCTGACGGTGGCTGAATTTCGTGAGCAGGCAAAAAACTATGTCCGGGGGAAAGATGAAAAATTGCTGGAGCTTTTTTTTCTGCCGAATGACAACTTGCAGGTATTGCGCCTGTTGAGCAGACAAGACGCCTTGTCTGGTCTGCCCTCTGTATTTTCGCTTCGGCAGCTTGAAGAAGAAGTGCAGGAGCCTTCCGGCATTTTGCCTGACTATCTCACCCGCTTTATCCGCGATTTCAAAGAAGAGCGCATGGAATACGACACCCTGCCCGAAAACGTTTTGAGCTGGAGGTATTACGACTACATGCTGAAAGCCGATAACGAACTGGTGAGGCGCTATGCGGAACTCTCCATGAACCTACGGAACTTCGTGGCGGCCTGGAACAGCCGGAAGTACGGACGGGACGTGGCCCGGGAAGTCATCGGGAACAATGACTTTGCCGTGGCTTTGCGTACTTCTTCCTCTAAAGATTTCGGACTCTCCGGGGAATATGGCTATGTGGAGAAACTCATCGCGCTGATGGAAACGGAAGACCTGGTGGCGCGTGAACGGGGACTGGACCTCTTGATATGGGATTTTCTGGACGAGGAGGTGTTGTTTGAATATTTTTCAATAGAACGCGTCATCAGCTTCATGTTGAAACTGATGATTGTAGAGCGTTGGAGTAAAATGAGCCCGGAAAGCGGACGTAAAGTCTTTATGGAAATGATCCGGAAATTCCGGGAGAGCTTCCGGTTTGATGAACAATTTAAGTAAATAAATAATTTGGAGATTTGAAAATGTGGAAATGAATCCCTGACGTTTTCAAATTTTCAAACTTTCAAGTTTTCAAGTTTATATTATGGCTAAAACACAAGGAAAAGTTCATAGTATTATTTCCAACCTGGTATTGGTGAAAGTAGAAGGACCCGTTTCCCAGAATGAAATTTGTTTCATAGAACAGGGAAATGAAAAATTAATGGCCGAAGTCATCAAAGTGGTTAGGGATATCGCTTATGTACAGGTATTTGAAAGTACACGCGGCTTAAAGCCCGGTACGGCAGTGGAATTTGAGGATCACATGCTCGAAGTGAGCCTGGGACCCGGATTGCTGTCAAAGAATTTTGACGGATTGCAGAACGACCTGGATAAAATGACCGGGGTATTTTTAAAGCGGGGAGAATATACCAATCCCCTCGAAGAAGATAAAAAATGGAAATTCACTCCTCTTGCCCAACCCGGCGACAGAGTAAAAGCTGCCGACTGGTTAGGGAATGTAAAGGAAAACTGGCTGGACCATAAAATCATGGTGCCATTTAAAATGCAAGGGGAGTATACGGTGGTTTCTGTCGTTCCGGAAGGGGAATATACCATTCTTGATACTGTGGCCGTTCTTAAAGACGAACAGGGAGAAGAATATCCGGTTACAATGGTACAGAAATGGCCTGTAAAAGTGGCTGTCCGCAATTATGTTGATAAACCCCGTCCCTTCCGCCAGATGGAAACGGGAGTCCGGGTCATTGATACCATGAATCCCATGCTGGAGGGGGGAACCGGATTTATCCCGGGACCTTTCGGAACAGGGAAAACGGTATTGCAACATGCATTGGCGCGTTTTGCGGATGCTGACGTCATTATCATGGCGGCTTGTGGAGAGCGAGCCAATGAAGTCGTGGAAATTTTTACCGAATTTCCGCAATTGCAAGATCCCCGCTCGGGGCGTTCATTGTATGAGCGTACTACGATAATCGCCAATACCTCCAACATGCCGGTAGCAGCTCGTGAAGCCTCCGTATATACGGCAATGACCATTGGAGAATATTACCGGGCTATGGGAATGAAAGTTTTATTGCTGGCAGACTCTACGTCCCGTTGGGCTCAGGCTTTACGTGAAATGTCCAACCGTATGGAAGAACTGCCGGGGCAGGATGCCTTCCCGATGGATTTGTCGGCGATTATATCCAATTTCTACTCCCGTGCCGGAATGGTATATCTGAACAATGGGAAAACAGGTTCCGTGACCTTTATCGGTACGGTATCTCCTGCCGGAGGTAACCTGAAAGAGCCTGTGACGGAATCCACCAAAAAAGTGGCGCGCTGCTTCTATGCCCTGTCGCAGGCGCGTGCGGACTCCAAACGTTATCCCGCAATTGATACGTTGGATTCCTATTCCAAATACCTGGAATATCCCGAATTTGTGGAGTATGCCCGGAAAAACATCTCTCCGGACTGGATTGCCGACGTGAACGAAGCCCGGAATATGTTGGTCAGAGGACGTGAAACGGCTGAACAGATTGACATCCTCGGAGATGATGGGGTGCCTTTGGATTACCATATTATTTTCTGGAAATCGGAACTGATAGACTTTGTCATTTTGCAGCAGGATGCCTTTGACAATATTGACGGTTCTACCTCTATGGAACGGCAGAAATTCATGTTGGGCATGGTATTGGAAGTCGTACGTTCGGAATTTGCTTTCGATTCATTCGAAGAGGTGAATCCCTACTTTAAAAAGATGATTAACGCCTTCAAACAGATGAACTACTCCGAGTACCAGTCCGAACAATTCAAAAAATACGGAGCGGAAATCAAGGAAATCATAAACGAAAGAAAATCCAAATAAAAATAAAGTATGAACACGGCTTTTCAAAAAGTATATACAAAAATTACTCAGATTACCAAAGCAACCTGCTCACTGAAAGCACAGGGCGTCGGAAACGATGAACTGGCTATCGTGGACGGACGGCTTGCACAGGTGGTGAAAATCTGGGGAGAAGACATAACTTTACAGGTATTTTCCGGTACGGAGGGAATCCCGACCAATGCCGAAGTGACATTTTTAGGAAAGGCTCCTACGCTGAAAGTGGGAGAGGACTTGTGCGGGCGTTTTTTTAATGCCTTCGGTGACCCGATAGACGGAGGACCTGTGGTGGATGGTGAAGAACGGGAGATTGGAGGACCGTCGGTGAATCCGGTGAGACGTAAACAACCCTCGGAGTTGATAGCTACGGGGATTGCAGGCATTGACCTCAATAACACGCTGGTATCCGGTCAGAAAATACCGTTTTTTGCTGATCCCGACCAGCCCTACAACCAGGTAATGGCCAATGTAGCTCTGCGGGCGCAGACTGACAGAATCATCCTGGGGGGAATGGGACTGACAAACGATGACTATCTGTATTTTAAAAACTTGTTTGACAATGCCGGAGTACTTGACCGCATTGTCAGTTTTGTGAATACCACAGAAGCGCCGCCCGTAGAACGATTGCTTGTGCCCGATATGGCATTGACGGCTGCTGAATATTTTGCCGTAGACCGGAATGAAAAAGTATTGGTGCTGTTGACAGACATGACCCTGTATGCCGATGCCTTGAGTATTGTGTCCAACCGCATGGACCAGATACCCTCCAAAGACTCCATGCCCGGTTCTCTCTATTCCGATTTGGCAAAAATCTATGAAAAAGCGGTACAGTTCCCGGAAGGAGGTTCCATTACAATTATTGCCGTAACGACCTTGTCAGGAGGAGATATTACCCACGCAATTCCGGACAACACCGGTTATATTACGGAAGGACAGTTGTTTCTACGCAAAGATACGGAAATTGGCAAAGTTATTGTTGACCCTTTCCGGAGTCTGTCGCGTTTGAAACAGTTGGTAATTGGTAAAAAGACCCGGAAAGACCATCCACAGGTGATGAATGCTGCTATCCGTCTGTATGCAGATGCCGCCAATGCTCGCACGAAACTGGAGAATGGATTCGATCTGACGGATTATGACAGGCGGACACTGGAATTTGCAAAAGATTATTCAAACGAATTGTTGGCAATAGATGTAAACATCAGCATTACCCAGATGTTGGACATCGCTTGGGCATTGTTCCGCAAATATTTCACAATTTCGGAATTGGGTATCAAACAGGAAATTGTCGAAGAATTCGGTGGGTATAAAGATTGATATATGATAAAATTTCAATACAATAAAACCTCTTTACAGAATCTGGACAAGCAACTCAAAATGCGGGTAAGGGCCTTGCCGACCATAAAAAACAAAGAATCGGCCTTGCGCTCCGAAGTGAAAAAAGCAAAAGAAGTGGCGGATCAGTTTGATGACAAACTGGAGTATACCCTTCACTCCCTGCATGAAATGCTTCAGCTTTATGATGAATACCGTCCCGATATCCTGGTGGTAAAAGACGTTAGTATGTCGGTCAAGAAAATTGCGGGCGTGCGGACGCCTGTGTTGGATAACGTGGAGTATGAAATCCGGGATTTCAGCCTCTTTAATGCTCCGGCATGGTTTCTCGACGGGATACAATATGTGAAAGAGGTAGTTAATATCGCCATTGAGCGGGAATTTTACATGAGGAAAATGGAATTGCTGGATCGGGCACGAAAAAAAACGACCCAGAAGGTGAACTTGTATGAAAAAGTACAGATTCCCGGATTCCAGGAAGCCATCCGGAAAATCAAACGCTTTCTGGAAGATGAGGAAAACCTTTCCAAATCGGCACAGAAAATTGTAAAAACCCGGAAAGAGGCGGAAACAGAATAACCGACACCGGACATGTTATCCGGATAGTCTGAAAAAAGAAAAACAATGATAGTACCAATGGAAAAATTATCCCTGCTGATCTTCCACAAAGATTATCAGACATTTCTTGGAGCACTCCGGGAAAGGGGAGTGGTTCATGTCCATGAAAATAAGAAAAAAACGGCAGAAGACGAGCAGTTGAAACAAAAGCTGGTACTGATAAAACGCATAGGAGAAATGCTCCGCTTGTTGGGAAAACGGCAACAGGAAACAGAAAGCATCGTGCCGGAAGAAAAAGGAGCCGAATTGTTGCAGAGATTGGAAAACAGTTACAAGCGGCAGGAACAGATAGAACAGCAATTGACGGCCTTGAAAAAAGACGGTATTTTGTACGAACCTTGGGGAACATTTTCGAAAGAACGTATAGATGAACTGGGAAAAGCCGGATGGGAGATGCGTTTCTTTACCGTGCCCGACCGGAAATACATGCCGGAATGGGAGGAAAAATACAATGCATTTGTCATCAACCAGGAAAAAGGACAGAAGTATTTTGTGACCTTTATCCCGAAAGATACGGAGGTTTCTCTGGAGGCGGATGCTGTTGTATTTCCCCAGTTGACGGCAGAGGAAATACAAAAAGAATCGGAAGAACTGAAGGCAGAGAAAGAACAACTGGAACATTATCTTAATCAGGTTGCGGCATCGGCAGTAACAGCTTTACGGGACTACCGCCTTGAGGTATATGAAGATACGGACGAACTGAAAATAGAAGATGCTGCCCGGAAAGTGCTGGATGATAAAGTGATTGCCATTGAAGGGTGGGTACCGGAAAAACTCAGGCCGGAAATGGAACAATGGCTTTCTGACAAAGGTGTATATTACGGTTTTGAAAAACCGGAACTGACAGATAACCCACCGGTTCTGCTTAAAAACAATAAATTTGCCCGCTTATTTGAATTTATCGGGGAACTTTATTCCCTGCCTAATTACCGGGAGATAGATTTGACTCCGTTTTTTGCGCCGTTTTTTGTTCTGTTCTTTGGCTTCTGTTTGGGAGATGCTGGGTATGGCTTGTTGCTTTTGATAGGGATCAGTATTTATAAAATAAAAGCCAAACCGGCAATTCGTCCGATATTGTCTTTGGCACAGTGGTTGGGTGCATCTACTGTCGTTATGGGAATTGTCAGCGGAACCTTTTTTGGCATACAACTACTGGAAGTTCAGGTGCCCTGGGTGGTTAAATTCCGCTCTTTGATGCTCGATTCCCAGCAACTGTTTAATCTGGCACTGATAATCGGCGGCGTACAGATAATCTTCGGTATGTTTCTCAAAGTTGCGAATTTATGGAAACAATACGGATTTTCTGCTGCCCTGTCAACAATAGGATGGTTGATTTTGATATTGGGAGAAGGGGTCTGCTTCCTGCTTTCCACAAAGGGTTATGACACCCGGATTGCAATGTATCTTGTCGGGGGAGTGGCAAGTGTATTTATCTTCTTGCTTAATAATCTGAAACGGAATGTATTCATCAATATCGGTGCCGGATTGTGGGATTCCTATAATATGGTAACCGGATTACTGGGTGATACGCTTTCTTATATCCGCCTCTTTGCTTTAGGTATTTCGAGTGCGGTGTTAGGATTGGTATTTAATGATCTGGCTATAAATATGAGTGGGGATATACCCGGGGTAAAGCAGTTAGTTATGTTGATTATACTGGTCTTCGGACACAGTGTGAATCTCTTTATGGCAGGACTGGGCTCCTTTGTGCATCCCATGCGCTTGACCTTCGTTGAATTTTATAAAAATGCCGGATTTGAAGGTGGAAGCAAGAAATACCAGCCTTTCCGCCGACGGAAAAGTGAAGTGTAAGAATCAAAGAATAACAGAAAAATAAATTAATAATTAAAAACAATTTAAAATTAGAAGATTATGGAACCAATTATTTTAGCTTATATCGGAATAGGATTGATCCTGGGTTTGTCTGGCATAGGTAGTGCGTATGGTGTGACTATTGGAGGAAATGCCACCATCGGTGCATTGAAAAAAAATGACGAAGCATTCGGTAATTACATGGTATTGTGTGCACTTCCCGGTACACAAGGATTGTATGGTTTCTTAGGCTTTTTCTTATTGCAGGGAGTTTTGACTCCCGAAATCACTTGGTTGCAGGCTGCGGCTGTTTTAGGTGTAGGCTTGGGGTTGGGCTTCGTATGCCTCTTTTCTGCTATCCGTCAGGGACAGGTATGCGCCAATGGTATTATCGGCATCGGTTCCGGTTATGATGTTTTCGGAAAAACATTGATTCTGGCTGTATTTCCGGAATTGTATGCCATCGTAGCAGTTGCTGCAACCTTCATGATCAGTACCGCTATTTAAATGCCCCCCCCTATGTTTTTTTAGTGTTTTTTATATTTGATTTATAGCGAATTGAGTATTTGGTCTAAATATTTTCAAAAAATATTATAAGAAAATTTTGGATATTTGCAGATAGTTGTATTATCTTTGCACCCGCTTTCAGGGCCTGGGAATGTATCCGGGTGTTACTTGAAAGAGTTCTTGTAAGAGGTTTGAAAAAAAGTTGGCAAAAGATTTGGAGGGGAGTAAAATTTGATATACTTTTGCCGTCACTTTCGCTTGAAGTTATTTGAAGCGGGGGTATCTTAAAACAGGATAGAATAAGTTCTTTAAAATATTGAAGTGACAAAACAGCAAGTGCGAGTCCTTAAACGAAAAAGGTCTAAGGAACAATAACTGGGCATAAGGAAGAAAATTTTAAAAGTTTTAATTACTATGAAGAGTTTGATCCTGGCTCAGGATGAACGCTAGCGACAGGCTTAACA
>CAJURM010000014.1 GCA_910589025.1 uncultured Odoribacter sp.
CAAGGGTCACCTTCATCCGTTTTTAAGGGGGCGGTTTTTCCGTTTTTTCCAGTTAAGGAATTCCGACTTGCAAAAAAATGGAGTTTGCGATATCTCGGAGATTGCTTAAATGTTTCTCATACTTTCATAAAAGATATAGAAAACATAAATAGTAATACATCTTGCAATTTAGACCATATCAATGCTCTTGCGAAAATATTTGAATGCAAAATATATGACTTTCTCCCTCCTTATCCTTTAGATAATAAAGAATAACTTTCATGGTGCTCTTATCTGCTTCATCCTCTTTTACTATTAAAGGCAGAAAAAACGGTTCCGCCTTTCCCGTTGCTTAACACCTCGAAGAAGCTGGAGGCACATTAATGCTCTCCACGGGGGTACGAAACCGTATATTTAAGTAACAGGCATAAAAATGCCTGCTACATCAATGAAGCAGGTTCACTACTTCTTCGAGATATGTTAAGCACTGCAAATATAAATACTTTTGGAAAGAATCAAAAAATATTATTAGGAAAATCTTTTATTTGCAAACCAATAGAGAGGTTATAAAAAATGTCTCTTTGCGTCACTCTCACATCCTCCATCCCCGTTTCTTTTTCTTCCGCTTCCTCCTTAGTTCTTCTATCCACAGCGGTTCTGCATAATCGGGTGCCGGATTTGCCGGGAGATTCAACAAACCTCCCCAACCACCCGTTTCATACTCCTGCCGCTTTTCAAGACATTCCTGCTGCTGGTTGCCATTGTATGCCTGCCTGTAATTCCAATCCTTATTTTCCGGACTTGAGCTCCGTCCTTCGGTGTGGCAGTTCTCTGCAAACCTTTCCCGGAACGCATTGGCAGAAAACTCTTTTCCCAGCCTTGAACCATTCAGTACCGTCCGGTTTCCGTGGTCAATGAACGTCACCCCGTAAATCCTTCCGTCCTCATTCTCCCGGAAAACCACACCGATGCCTTCTTCTTTCAGCCGTTCTGTAAAATCCTCCCTGTTCCTGACTTGCGACACGACCTGTTTTAATACTAGGTATAACTTCTCCCGAATCCGTTCCTCCCGGATAAGCTGTGCCGATTCTCTGAATCTCTCCTCCAAAGCCTCACACCCCACCAATTTCCCGAACAGGGAAGATTTCAACGGGGTTCCCACCCGTTTCCCGGTATCATCCGTAGCCACGTAGAGTAACCCATGATACGGTCTGCCGTAAATGGCTCCTTTCACTTCCTCCACCGTCACATTGAACAACTCCAGCAGGGTGCGGAACTCCCCGAAGGACTGGAAACGATAATTGTCAAACAAATATTTTACTATGTTACCAATCTGGTGTCTTACGTCTCCCCGCGGGTAGTCCAGTTTCTTCAATTCGGGAGCGTCCGTCCGTTCTTCCTTTCCTGCCACATGCAAGCCGTATTCCTGTTCCAGCCTCCGACATATCTCCATAGAACGCCTGTTCTCAAAGTCACTCTTTATCTTCTTCCCGTTTTCATCCACCCGGATACTTACAACATGGAGGTGCTGGCGGTCGATGTCTGTATGCTTAAAGACGATATACGGCTGGTTACCATACCCCATTGCCTGCATATACCTTTGTGCCATTTCCGCCAGCTCCCGGTCTGTTATCCTGTCCTTCGGGTCGGGATTGAGGGAGATGTGGATAACGGGTTTCTCCGTCCGTCTGTTGGCAAAGAGATAAGGGGCAAAGGAGCGCATACATAGCCCCATGTCAAAACGGTTGTCGGGAGATTCGAGCATATTGTTTTGCAGGAGGATTTGCGCTTTCCCGTCCTCTGCCTTCAATCCGTTGTATTTTAAAACTCCATATATGGATTTACCGCCCGTAATCTTCACAATCATATTTGAGGAGTCGTTGGATTTGTTGTTTCAGTTCGTAATTGGCTTTCGCTAATTCAATGGTTGCCCGTTCAAGGGGATACAGCAGGCGGAGGGCTTTTTTGCGTTCAAAGTGTTGAAGCAGGTATTCCATGACCTGATTGTAGTTGTTGCCTATTGCCCTGACTTGGGCAGGAATGGAACTGAGTTTGACAATGAAATCGTGGAGGGTTTTATCGTAGCGGATTATCTTCATGGGGGTATTGAGTACTTTATCCGCGAGGAACTCGGACCGGGATTTCTTGCCGGAGCGTTCAAAGAGGGTGAGAAAGTGGACGTTTTCTTCTGCGGTAAAGCGGACTGCCACACGGTGGATTTTCTTGTTTGCCTTGCGCGGACGACCAACTTTTCTTTTCCCGGATGGGGGTGTTTGGGGCGTAGTAGTGTGTTTTAAATGTGTCATAATTTTTAGTCTTAGTTCTATTTCTGTTTTATTGTCATTTCTATCCTTATTTCATTGGGGTACGACTTGGGAGTACCCCTTTCCCGAACTAGATGTGAGGGCGAGTTTCGAGGCACTCGGAAGATTTTGAGGCACTCAAAATACAACTCGCTATTAGCTGACGCTAATAAAATCCGTCGGAGGACGGATTACCAATAAAATGATAAACAGAGGAGGAAAACTCCTTACACGGTGTTATCGTTCGGAGACAAAATTAGGGGGCTTATATGTCTGAAATTCATTTTCTCGGTGTGCCAACCACGACCAACCTGTGCCAAATGCTGCCAGTTGGAAGAGAAAATATGATGTAAGCAGAGTGTTGTCAGACAATTATTTGTAAATATATGGTCGATTGATTTACAGATTCATCAAATTATCAGTTTGATATTTCATTGGTCAATTGATTTACTGGTTTACTGACTTATTGACTTATTGATTCATTGAATAATCCAGCTAATCATACGATTATATGGCTATATATTGAGAAAAGAAAATAAGAAATAGTTTTAAGATGCGAAGGTGGAATGGTTGTAAAAGCCGGAAATAACTCATCAGAGTTATTCTGACTTTTTCAAGGATTTCGCGGGAGTCCGGGAAGTTACGGAGCCCCTCCACTCGGCTTAGGCTAACTTCCCGGACAGGGGAATAATAAACTATTAAATAACAAGATATTTACTTACGAATAAACTCCAAGAATTATGAAATATATACTCACATGATTTCAATGCAAGCACCCGGATTGAATGTCAAATGCTCGTTATTGAAAACGTATCCCAACTGATTGCTGACACATCGGGTATTTCCTATTGTTTTGTCTATATTACGGTGTGAATGTCCGTAAATCCAGTATTCAATCGGACTTCCGGCAATATAATTGCCTAATTCCACCGTGAATGCACCATTCAGGGAACTACCTTTGAATTCCGGTGCCATCAACTCAAATGACGGCACGTGGTGTGTCGCAACAATGATGTGTTTTGACTTGCTTTGTTGCACGCTTTGTTCCAAAAAACGAAAGCAACGGTCATGTTCAGCATTGAACCGGGTCCAATCTAATAGTCCATCACCGTGACGTATCCTACGAAAATCGGTAATAGCCGATTCTGTCTGAAAAGCATCCTGCAATTTAATGTGTCCCCAAAGAGTTGTCGTTATCAACTCCGTTTCATCGGTCAAGGATTGCACGACATTATAATAGCAAGAAATATTTTTGCGAATTTCCCACGACCAGCCGTCGTGCAATTTGTCTATATCAAACATTTGGTAGAATTCATGATTTCCCGGAATTACAATTACCTGCCTGTAATTTTCCGATGCCCAATCCCAGAAAGGATGCCTGGAATAGTTTTCATCTCCGATATATCCGATGTCCCCGGCAAGTATGAGTATTTCACCAGAAACGGTCAACGGGTGATGGTTCAGAAAACTGCTATTCTCCCGGAATTCCAAATGCAGGTCGGAGGCGTATTGTATTTTCATGCTTGAACAATAAAACTATTTCTGAGTTGTTGCAGTAATTGTTCTCCTGTGATATTCTTTAAGCCTGCCGATTTGAAGAAATCAGTATCAGGCAAATCCTCTTTGACCCTATTGCAGAATTCAATTACATCTCTCTTGAGCATTTCGGGCACCTCATACACATTTGCCGGAGTAAGCATGGCTGCCAGTCTGAACACATCCTTCCGGTGTTTTATAATATGTTTGTTATCTATCTGTCCGCCATTTTTCTTGCGTTCAAGCATTTCCAAATACGCTTTACATTTCAAGCAGATGAGACTTTCTATATTGGCAATGTGAATACCTTCTTCCATGGTGCTGTGGTTGATGGTAAAGTCATAGTAGCTATCGTCCATCAGGATTGCGGATAAACTCGACAAGTCTTCATCCGCCGGTATAGGGGTAATATGAGCGTCTGCCGGAAAATTGACAAGTCCTAACCTTCTTGAAAAAAGTTCAATCTGATAAGGGAACTCTATGTCCTCCGGATTCTTAAACCTATAATATTCGTGTCTGTGCTCATTGTCGGTCCCTTTATTCCGTTGGACGTATCCGCCAGCTTTCACAAAATCCCAAAACCGGATAATGAAGGCGGAAGATAAGGCTTCTACTATCAAGATTATATCTATGTCCTTGGTCGCTCTTGGATTTTGTGCATATATTTCCTCGTGTACCTCACAAGCTGTTCCCCCTATAATGACGTAATTCCCTTCAAATCCTGCAAAGAATTTCTTAAAAGTGTCAATACCTCTTACCATGTTATATTGTTTATCATATTTTCCAATTCTATTTCAATCCGTTCATCTTCTGTATCTTTCAGTGACAGATATAAAGACAGTTTATCGACTATACCATTCATGGAAAGAAAGTTGGGATTATAACGCCATATTTCTATACGGCGGACTCCATATTGTCTGTCGGTTTGAAGTTGCAGTTTACAAAAATCCTCTTTGGATAGGGCATAATTCTCTCTGTTTTCCCTGTTAATCATGGAATATTCGGACAAGGCATTCACGCCGCTTATGAGGAAGTTATCATTCACGGACATATCGGTATAAACAATCCGTTCTATAGGATTTTCCAGCAATGGCAATACGATTTCCCACAGTTGCTTTTTTTCATTTTGGAACGCTATTTGTTTTGTTTTTTTACCTATAAGAGTGATGACTGCTTTCTCTTTCAACCATCTGATAGCCCTGTTCACATTGGCATAAGACACTTTGAAAAGGTCGGCAATTTCATAGGCACTTTTCCCTTCGAGGGAGTTTATTTGAAGATGGAAAAGAATTATACACTGGGCTATGCCAGGGATGTGTTCGTTTGTATTATCCCGGATGTCTTTGTAAGGTTTCAGGTCAATAAGCAAATCAGGGATAAACATCTGTTTTTGGGGAATAATGAAATTAACCCGTTGTTTGACTAACCGTTGGACGTTATAAGAAACCATCTTGTCAAAAATAAAAATGACCGGATGATGGATTTTCTTTTCAACAAGTTCTTTCTGTTTCTGTAGCTGACCGGGTGTGTAAGCAGTGCTATCTATACTATATAGTAAGATGACTTCCCGTTCCAATATATTGGTCGTATAAAAATGATAATTACCGGAGATACTAATTGGCAGTAAGTCCAGTTTTTCTTTTATTAAAGGCAGTATATCTACTTTGGAACCAAGAGTAGATTCGATGTATTGTTTGAGTAATACAATATAATCACTATTTTTGCACATAATCTCTTATACATGATTATGTGCAAAAATAGTGATTATTTCTTGTTTTACAATGAAATATTGCATTTTTGTGTGTTCTCCTTCTTGGTTTAACGTTGATTTAGTGGAAAAAACGGTAAACTTGCCTCCTTAAAAACGGTGGAAAATAACCACCTAAAGTTGCGCACCTAAAATAGTATAAAGTTGTGCTTCGGAAATGACATCTAAAATAGAAGATTTAAGTTCAAGTTACACTCCTTATATACTTCTCTTACGATTTGTGTCGTCTCTTTCAGTATGTGCTCCGTGCAAAATCTTTTCTAATACAGGAATGAGAGGGGAACAATATTCCTTATTAACCACCTTATCTCGCATGGCAGCCTTATCGTTAAAATTGCGAGAGAGATTACGGATTAGTTGGCTATAGTCGTCTGTACCATCTTCTCGTTGGTGGTAATAGACTTTCACAGAAATACAATTAGAATGCTCGAACAAGGTGTTAAGTAACGTGCGGTCTGAATTTCCGCACGAATGCCCCATCGTAATTACCTGGTAAAGTCCGGATTCAATAAACCCTAATAATTGTCGATAATTACCTGTTTCATGGTAGCGAACAGATTTGATATTTTCAAGAAAATCATTGTCTTGCAGCTTTTCTATCCGTTTGTAGTCATCGTCCAGCTCATCGCCGTAGCCGAAAATAATCGGATTACCTCCATTGTTGAGTTGCCCATGAATATTGATAAACTCATATTTTTCTCTATCATAAAAATTCTCTACTATGGATGTATAGTTGAAATTCAATATCAATGTTTGAGCTGGTGTGCAAAATCTTTTTTTGGAAAGATTATCTTGTAGTAAGCTCTGTATTTTATCTATATCAGATTTTTCACTAGATTCCGAATGGGATACAATTCTTGCTTTTGTTTTGGGAAATGACATAGCTTTCAGAAAATTAGCGTGTTTTGTCTGATAAACAATAGAGTCGAGGACTTCTTTTAGCTTACTATAAGCTATTTCATTTGGATCTATCAAACTATTGAAAGCCTCTTGAATAGGGATAGATGGCTCTATTTGAGCCTCTTTGAAGACCTGAGTCAAGTAGCTTTCAAGGTGCTTTTTTATGGCATCGAAATCTTGATTCAATGTCCGGACTCTCTCTGTTCGAAGAAGTGTGTCGTTCTCTAAAAGCAGCTCTTTTAATTTCCCATAATATTCGTTCTCAATATCCACCCAATTGGTGAGAGAACAATGACTAGAAATATGCTCAAAGAATTTATTTTTGAAAGTCAGACAAACCGAACCCTTATACCTTGTATCTCTACTATCATTAAATACTGAAACCAGTCCTCGAACTTCTTCATATGGACTTGAACACGATTGAGGGGATGACGACTCTGCTGTCTTATGCTGGTTGTCCTGAAAAACTTCGAAAAAAACAAATTCATCTTCATAAGCACAAGGGGCGTGAAGTACTCCCCAATGTTTTACAAGGTAACGTTTGTAACTGTCGAATATATGGTTGGAAACATTAGTCCAATAACTATCAATAAAGTCCATGTATCCGGTGGCAAGACCATGTGCCTTGTCGAAACCATTTCCTATAATAATAATTCTATTCATACAGATAAGTCTGACTCTGATTTCTTGTAATTTAAGTAATTATTTTACCATGCAAATATACTAACTATAGTATATTTTAAACTATCGCTCCTTTATCTAACACGTTAGAGGATATTTTTCAAATGTTTCGTTCTTTTTTTGTTTCGAGAGTTTTTTTACGTAAAGATAAAAATGTACAATGTTTTGACAAAAAAACATCTTGTAATTAAAAAGCACATATAGAGCATAGGGAAGGTTTTCGCCAAACTGGAAAGTCCAAAGTTGTACGTCTGCAAAGACCTCATAACCATCTTTGTATCAATAATGTAACAAACCCAATGACTGAAAGATAGCAAAAATATAAGTAAACGAATTATTAAACAGATTCAAAGTGGTAAGAAGAGTATTGATGCTATTTGAAAACACAAACAAAATAGTAATAGTCAAACATCATTGAGATATTAATAAATATTTTCGCTTCATAATTTTTTAATGTAACTTTGTATATTTAGTTGTTTGGAGCATTTAATATTAAAGACGTATGGCTGTTACTAAAGATTATTTATGTGGAACTCTATTTGAAGACAATTATCTTATTCGGTCATTAAATAATTGCATTATAACTCAACCAGATGTTGCTTTAACAGAATTAGTAGCTAATGCATGGGATGCTGGGGCAACTGAAGTAAAAATCTTTATACCAGAAAAATGTGGACAAGTTCTCACGGTTGAAGATAATGGTATTGGCTTGACTAAAGAAGAATTTCATAACAGATGGATGAAATTGAGTTACAATCGTCTCATTCACCAAGGGAAAAAAGTTTTGTTCCCCAATGGAGAAACATCATCTCGAATAGCTTATGGGCGAAATGGAGTTGGACGACACGGATTATTATGTTTTAATGATGAATATCAAGTTATTACTCATAAAGCGGGTTCTGAATTATCATTAACTGTTTCAACTAAGATTCCAGGTCAAGCAATAGCTATAATTGATGAACAGACTACTCCTTCTAAGAATCAAGGGACAATATTAAAAGTTGTTGTAGAGAGAAATTTACCTAATGTAAAACATATAAGAGAAATAATATCTTCCAGATTCCTACATGATCCTCAGTTTATCATTGAGGTCAATCGTAAAAGATTGACTTTGGATCAATTGGATGGATTATTGGATACAACGGAATTGACAACAAAAGATGGCTATAAAATTACAGCGACATTTATAGATGCCATTAAAAAATCACGAAAGAGCATATATCAAGGCATTGCTTTTTGGCAAGGAGGTCGCCTTGTCGGTTCACCATCTTGGATATTAGGAAATACCTATTATGTTGATGGGCGAACAGCAATAGCCAAAAGATATACTGTTGTAATACAAAGTAAAGATTTAGAGGATTTAGTTAAAGAAGATTGGAGTGGATTTAAAGACACAAAAGAAACATGTCATCTTTACGAGACGGTAAAAGAATACGTTATATCAATGTTTGAAAAAGTTGCAAAGGCAAATATTGAGGAAACTAAGATTGCAGTTAAAAAAGAATTGAAAAGCAAATTAAAAAATGCAACACCTTTAGCATTATATGAAGTCGATGAAATAATAGAAAGCATAACCATTAGTACACCTACAGCTAATAAAGAAAGCATTTCTTTAGCAGTAGAAGCTATTGTTAATCTCGAATCTTCAAAAAATGGTCAAGAGCTTTTGGCTAAATTATCAAACTTAAGCGAAGAGGACATAATTGGACTTAATTCACTTTTAGAAAAATGGTCTGTCAAAGATGCATTAACGGTATTAAGCGAAATTGATAGACGTTTGTCCGTAATAGAAGCTATAAGAAAATTATCAAAAGATAAATCTGTGGATGAACTACATATATTACATCCACTTGTTACAGAATCAAGATGGCTATTTGGACCTGAATATGATACTCCTGAATATACATCTAATAGACAATTACAAACAGTTGTAAAGAAACTCTTCAAAAAATCGCTTGACAATACAAATGACATTAAAATAAATAAACGACCGGATATTGTCGTGCTCGCAGATGGCTCTTCAATATCCGTAACAGGAACCGAAGATGTAACCAAAGACTCAAATATGGTTATAGTAAATAAAGTATTGATTATTGAATTAAAGCGAGGCGGATTTGAGATTACAAGCAATGAACGAAATCAAGCTCAAAATTATATTGAATCTTTATTAGCTCTTGGTTTTGAATCTTCTACATTTAATGCTTTCGTTGTTGGTGATTCTATCGTAAAAGGATTACAAAAAACAGCTTCCATAGGGGATAATAAACAAGGTCACATATTTGTTACCACTTTTGACCAATTGGTTGATACAGCAGAAAAACGAATGTTTGGGTTAAGAAAGAAATTAAGTATAATGTATGACGATGTTCCAGGAATGGATCTATATAAACAAACAAAATTGAGATTATAATTAAACGATTTTTATCTTAATCAGACTAAGTACCATTTACATAAATTACATGATAGCCAATTGGACTTCATAATGTCTTGAATAGATATATCTCATAATTAAATCAATGCAAAATATTAGAAAAATTTCCTTATAAAGTGGGATTAGCTTTTTTAGATATTAATTGATTTATATTTGGTCTATTCCAGAATTAATCCCTACATTTGGAAATGTAATGATAAATGGACAGGCGTTTGGATGAAAATAGAAGTTAAGATAGACAAGAATCCGTTACTAAATCGTTACTACGCGATATTTTGAAATAGTTATCACATTGATGATAAGGATTTTGATGGGAGTTAGTTCATTCCCCCTCTATCCAGCTAAATCTAATTTCCCGAATAAAAAAATTACTCCTAAATACATGAAATACAAGAAAATAATTTATTTTCAATCAAAAGTTAAATATATCATATAATGATTTGATTTTCTGAAATGAATCCACTATATTTACACTCGTAAACGAGAAACAGCAGACATAGAGATGTCGGTAGGAGCTATAAAGTGACAAGCCTCCGTTACAATTTCGTTACAGGTTGAAATTCTGGAGAAGATAAGAAGTTAAATACTAAAATATTAGGTGCCATTAGGAACAGGTTCCGTCCGCACCGCTTGATGAAGACGAAAAAACAAGAAAAGTCCTGAAGTTTAATACTTTGGGACTTTTTCTTTTTCCACTCACCCCTGCAAAAAGTACCCGAATCCGGCAGTTGCCGTGGGTTTATTTGTTGGACTCTCCAAAAGGAATAAAATCATTTTCAGAAAGTGCAGCTACAAATTCGAGACAGAAAAGCCGGGAAAGAAAAATTATGACGCAAAAGCCCCGTCCCTTTGTATCGCAACTTAAACGGAGGTTTTGCGTATGAACAGAAAGTTAATACTGGCAATTATGAAAATCCTGAACATCATTAAGCGGATAGAGCCAGGAACTGCTTTATTGAAATGCATTACGGTGTTATTGGCTTGCTTTTTCGGTTCTTATATCACCGGACGTTTTCATGAAGAATCAGGGTCTATCGGTGCCATTCTGGCGTGTACAGCTGCCATTGTCGTGTTACAGGACAAAGACTTAAAAAACTCCCTTCACACCGGCTGGTTGCGGGTGTTAGGAACTTTTATCGGAGCTCTCATTGCCTGGATTTACCTCCTTTTCTACACATTTTCCATTCCAGGAATGCTCATTGCAGTATTTATAGAGGAAATCATTTGTATGCTACTAAAAGTACCGGATAACGGGAAAATGGCTACCATCACTTTAGTCGTTGTGCTCCTCATCAACCGGGAATATCCCAACCTGCCACCTTGGGAAAACGGGCTACTGCGTTTCAGTGAATCGGCTGTAGGCGCTGGCATTGGTATCTTCATGGTCTGGATTGAATACGTATTTCAGAAACTCCGGCTACTCTGGAAAAAAATAGACACTCACGCTAAAAGAAAATAAACACACCTCTCTCCCATTCCGGATTTCAGATGTTTTTCAGAATTATTATCTTTGTTTGTGATAAAAACAGGGATAATGAAAATACTACTTGTCGAAGACGACCCGGCTTTGCGGGAAATTCTCCAGCACTCTTTACAACAAGAGCGTTATGTGGTAGAAATCGCTCCCGACTACCACACAGCTTGTCAGAAAATCCACGATTACACGTACGACTGCATTCTGTTAGACATCATGCTCCCTGACGGAAATGGCCTGTCGTTGCTCAAAGAAATGCAACAAGCCAGAAAACAGGAAAATGTCATCATCATTTCTGCCAAAGACTCTTTAGATGACAAAGTAAAAGGATTAGACTTGGGAGCCGATGATTATCTGCCCAAACCTTTCCATTTAGCAGAGCTTCATGCCCGCATTAAAAGTGTGATACGGCGTAAAAACCGGGATGGGAACTTATTCGCTGAATACGGCAACATCAGAATAAACACGGACACATTTGAAGTATATGTAGAAAACAAACACCTCGAACTGAACCGGAAAGAATACGATATCTTACACTACTTTCTGAACCGTCCGGAAAGGCTGCTAAACAAAAACACCCTGGCAGAAGCTGTGTGGGGCGACCACATCGACCAGACCGACAACTTTGACTTTATTTACGCCCAAATCAAAAACCTGCGTAAAAAACTTATTGCTGCGGAAGCCACTCCGGAAATTAAAGCGGTATACGGTTTCGGCTATAAAATGACCTTGAAATGAAACTGATTTACCGGATACTTTACCGTCTTTCCATAGCTTTACTCCTTGTTTTAGGAATATGGGGAGCTTTCTTCTACCTGACCGTCATAGATGAAATCAACGATGAAACCGACGACTCTTTAGAAGACTATTCGGAAATAATTATCCGGAAAGCCCTGACAGGACAGGAACTACCCTCCCGTTCCAATGGCAGCAACAATACTTACTACCTAAATCCGGTCTCGGAAGAGTATGCCCGTATCCATAAAAAAATCCGGTATTCGGATGAAATGATTTACATAGAGGAAAAGGAAGAAACAGAACCTGCACGCATTCTAAAAACCATTTTCCGGGACAAAGAGGAAAACTATTTTGAATTGACAGTATGCATTCCCACCATTGAGAAGGAAGATTTACAGGAAGCCATCCTTTCCTGGATTGTTTTCCTCTACATCACACTATTACTCACCATCCTATTAATCAACATCTGGGTTTTTTATCGGAGCATGCGCCCCCTGTATCACTTACTACACTGGCTGGACCATTACACCATTGGTTCTTCCACACTGCCTCCCGCCAACCGTACTAAAATCACAGAATTCCGGAAACTAAATGAAGCGGTACGACAAAGTGCAGAACGCAACGAACAGATTTTCCAACAACAAAAACAATTCATCGGCAATGCTGCCCATGAAATACAGACTCCTTTAGCCATTTGCCAAAACCGGCTTGAAATGCTAATGAACCGCGATAACATACCGGAAGAAGAACTGGAGGAACTCATCAAGACCCACCAAACCTTAGAGCACATCGTCAAATTAAACAAGTCACTGCTTTTTCTTTTTAAAATAGACAACGGGCAATTCCAGGAGAATCAGGAAATGGAACTCAACAGCATTATTTTAAAACTTGCCGAAGATTTCCAGGAAGCCTATGCATATAAAAACATTCGCTTAAACATCATTGAAGAAGCCCATCCGAAACTTCGGGTAAACGAAACCTTAATCACCGCATTGATTTCCAACCTACTCAAAAATGCATACATACACAACAACCCCGACGGAGTCATTGAAATCCGCATCTCTTCCGAAAGCCTGCTATTCTCCAACACGGGGACGGAGGAAACTTTAGACGAACAACATATCTTCGAACGCTTCTATCAAGGCAAAAAGAAACAGGAGCACTCCACCGGACTGGGCTTATCCATCGTTCATTCCATTGCCCGATTTTATCATTTGCCTATCCGTTATTTCTTCAACGGCAGACACAATTTCGAAATCGGACTTCATCCCAACCATTTAATCCCCGGAAAATAAAAAAAATTCATTCTCCGTAATTATTTCAAATTCTTTTCAGATTTACACCTCATCTTTGTCATGTAAATTAAAAACAAAAGAATATGAAAAAATTAGTTGTCCTATTACTTTGTCTCATAAGCATACAGACCATCATAAAAGCCGATGATGACAAACCCGTTGCCGTAAACGAACTTCCCAAAGAAGCCTTGGCTTTCATACAAAAACATTTCGCTGGCACTAAAATTTCATACGCCAAAATGGAATCGGACTTTTTCAAAAAAGAATACGAAGTCATATTTGTCAACGGTCAGAAAGCCGAATTTGACAAAAACGGCACATGGAAAGAAATCGACTGTAAATACAATTCCGTTCCGGCATCCATCATCCCTGAAGCCATAAAAAAACATCTCACAGAACAATTTCCCGAACAAACCGTAATAAAAATCGAAAGGGATAAAAAAGGATACGAAGTCAAATTGAAAAACAAACTGGAACTTAAATTCAATCATGCTTTCCAATTGACAGACATAGATAATTAACAACAAGAAGTATAACAATTAATACAACACAACTATGAATCTGAAATTTTTATTATTAGCCGTAATTTTAGGCTCTTTAAGCCTTTTCGCATGCAGTGACGACGATGATTACACACCGGATCAAACATTAAGAGAATCCTTTGAAGCCAAATATCCGAATGCTACCCGGGTTTCCTGGGAGAAAAAAGGCATCTACCGTGTGGCCGAATTCTGGCTTAACAACCAAGAAACACACGCCTGGTTTGACACATCCGGAGAATGGTATATGAGCAAAACAGAACTCAAAACCCTCTCTGCCCTTCCGGTAAAAGTACAGGACTCCTTCAAGAAAAGCGAATACTCAACCTGGAAAATCGATGATGTAGACCGGGTGGAACGTCCAGGAAGCGAGGTCGTTTATATTATCGAAGTGGAACAAGGCAAGCAGGAAATTGACCTGTATTACTCACAGGAAGGCATCCTGATTAAAACCGTTGTAGACGACGATTCCAATCCCGAAGACCATTTGACAAACACACTTCCGGCTTCCGTAAAAGATTTTATAACAAAAAATTATCCTGGTGCCCGCATTGTTGAATATGAAATTGAAAAAGGCAACTTAGAGGTTGATATCATTGACGATAACAGAGGCAAAGAAGTGGTTTTTGACTTAAAATACAACTGGCAGTACACCGAATACAAAGTGGCCCGCACAGAAGTTCCTCAAAATGTAATGGATGCCCTGGATGCTTCTCCGTATAAAGATTTTCACATCGACGACATCGATTGTTATGAAACAAAAACACCGAAAACTCCGTCCTATTACCGTTTTGAATTGGAATCGGGCAATACTGAAGTAAAAATAAACATCGACACCAACGGAACTATTACAAAATAAATAACTCTAAGACGGATTCAAAACAAACTTTTGAATCCGTCTTTTTATCCTCATTTACCAACCTTTTCCAATTCATTACGTATATACCGCAATAACATAAAATCTTACACCATGAAAAAATACATCTGCACCGTATGCAACTACATTTACGACCCAATCGCCGGAGACCCTGACAGCGGCATCAACCCCGGCACACCTTTCGAAGAACTACCTGATGATTGGGTATGTCCTTTGTGCGGCGTCGGAAAAGAAGACTTCGAACCGGTAGAAGAGTAATTTTATATATCTTTTATCTTTAATATATTATACGAAATACCTGTATCGTATACATCGGTTTGTTCTATTTTCTTAATCACCCGGACCACTTTTACCGTTAGCGGCAACACCAACAACTCATAAAGGGATTTCAGTACTGCCTGTGTAAATATCATGACAAGCAGCTCTTCTGCTGGAATCATTCCGCCGAAAGCTATCGGGAAAAACAGTATGGAATCCGCACTTTCGCCGACCAAGGTAGAGACCATCGCCCGAACGGAAAAATGACGTCCCCGGGAAGCGATCTTCATCCGGCTCATAACATAGGCATTCAGAAACGAACCGACTAAAAAAGCACAGAGGCTGGCCATCACAATACGCGGAGCCATCCCAAATACAAAATTAAACCCGGCTTCCCCCTCCCAAAAGGGGGCTGCCGGAAGCATTATCGCCAACTGGGCAAACGCCACTACCAAAAAATTCATGGCAAATCCCGACCAAATAATCAGGCGGGCCTTCTTAAACCCCCAGACTTCCGCAATACAATCATTGATAATGTAAGAAACAGGAAAGACGATCAAGCCCGCCGTTGCGGTAACCCCGCCTACCTGTATGACTTTGGTTTCCAAAAGATTCGAAGCAATCAGACACACATTGAAAAGTACGCCTAAAAGCATAAAAGGAAGTGTAACAGTTTTCTGCATTTTCTTGTTTTTTACGTGGTTAATCAAGCACACGGAATGAAACTTCATTCTGAATACAACGAACAAAAATACAACATAAATCCCGCTTTGCAAAACAAAAACAGCCGGAGAAACCCCTCATTTCCCCGGCCATCTCCCTCATAACATCTTACAAACTATTCAACAACCCGACCTTTCCCTCATTTACCAACTTCAACACCAATTCGCCGAAAAGCGTATTCGCCCAGGCAAACCAGCGGCGGGTAAACTTCGAAGCATTATCCTTATGGAAAGACTCATGCATAAACCCCGTATCCCCGTCCGTATCGCGGAGCATACGGACACAATTCCGGATTTCAGCATCATCCTTACTGGTCATGGCTTTCATTATCAAACTCATCGGCCACACCATATCATACCCGATATGAGGCCCGCCGATTCCTTCTCCGGCACTCCCCTTGAAAAAATAAGGATTGCTATCGCTCCACACCATGCGGCGGGTATTTTTATAAATTTCATCATTGTCCGCCACACACTCCAAATAAGGCAAAGCCAACAAACTGGGCACATTGGCATCATCCATAAAAAGCGTATTCCCGAACCCATCCGCTTCAAAAGCATACACCTCTCCATGCTCAGGATGGCGCCCCACGGCATACTTCCGAACCGCCTGTTCCACTTCATCCGCCAACGCCCGGCATTGCCCGGCCGCTTCCCTGTCTCCGACCACCTTATCCCATATTTCAGCCAGCTGCCGCAAAGACTTCACTGCAAACAAATTAGACGGCACCAAAAAACCTAAATCCGTCGAATCATCAGACGGACGGAAACAGGAAACAATCATACCGACAGGCTTCACCGGCTGTCCCCATCCATCACAAGTCAATGTATCCGACTTCCTTTCCGTACGCCGCTGAAAACGGTAAGGCCCTTTATCCTTCTTGCGCTGTTGTTCCGTAAACGTCTGATAAATCAGCCGTGCCGCTCTCTGCCACTCTTTGTCAAACACCGAAGTATCTCCTGTTGTCTTCCAGTAATTATAAGCCAGGCGAACGGGATAACACAAAGAATCGATCTCCCATTTCCTTTCATGGATATAAGGTTTCATCTCCGTCCGGTCAGACTTCCATTCACTCGACTCCGCCCCATGCGTAAAAGCATTGGCATAACGGTCGAGCAAAATACACTGCGTCTGCCGGTTTATCACTCCGGCAATCAGCAACCGCAACTGTTCATCCTTTTTGCACAATGGCAGATAAGGCCACACCTGCGCCCCGGAATCCCGCAACCACATCGCATTAATATCTCCCGTAATAACAAACGTATCCGGACGCCCGTTCTTCATCTGAAAATCAACGGTCGTATCCAACGTATTAGGAAAACAATTCTCAAACATCCAAGCCAATTTCGGGTCCTTCAATCGTTTCTTTACCGACTCAATAACCTCTTCCACAGCCTTCGACATAAAACGCCGGTTAGCCGGCAGGGGGCGGTTACTGACAAACTCCTTTTCACCACTCATCGCTTGGGCCACAGCCTTCAACGGCGTACTCCCCACGGCAGCAGCCACCATGGCCAGTCCGCCCTTTTTCAAAAAATCTCTACGGGATACCATATCTTATCTATTACATACACAATAAACACCTTTCTATTCAGCCATTCCCTTGGCATCAGCATGCTTCCGCCACACACTTTTCGCCACACAATGCAACTTCTCTCCGGTTTCATCCTTTATCTGATGTACAATTCCCACCTCATCCCCCTCCTGCTGCATCTCATAAAACGAACGTATCGTACTGTCCGGCATAATCTCATGCTCATACACCACTTCCACCTCCGTCAAAATATGATTTTTCAAAAACTCAAACGGCAAAGAATTAGTCAGCCAGCGCATATACGACGCCTGAGTAACATGACCGTTAAAATCAATATTATCAAAAGTTGCTGTAAACAGGCGTGCTTCCTTCATTTGCACCGCCCTGTCCTGCTCCTGCAACAAAGGAACCATCCTTAATTTTTCAATCTGATGGCTCGTACTCATTTCCACCACCTTTTCCGTCTGCCTCAACGGCCTCCTCCGCATCAAATCAATCAGCATCCACTCCGAAGTCGCATTCACAAGCACCTCCCCATCCTGACGCATCATCCGATAATCACGCAAAGCAAACAGACGGTCTATCCCCGAAGGCCAGGTCTCTATCATCACATCCTCCTCCTTATGAGGCATTTTGAAAACCTGAATATGCAACCGATGCAACATCCAGGTCTGCCCCTGTTTATTCAACGTATCCACATCCACCCCCAGCCTCTCCGTCTGGACCTCCGCCACATCATTAAACAGATCACACAGCGTCTTAATAAACAAACGCCCCTTATAATTGGTGTAATGATTGTAAATCTTAATTTGCTCCGTATATTTGGTAATCAGACTCATAACTCAATATTAAAAAGCGACATTCGCTCACCTCCCACCTCCAAAGCCTCTGTAAAAATAAAGATTATTCCCCAGAGTTCAAGCACGATAATGAATTATTGTAACCAGCCAGGATAATATTTCCGTAAAAAGGATAAAAAAAACGGTTACAGATGCCAGGCAGATATTGCATTCTCCTCCTACTTGCTTTTAGGCTCATCTCCTGCTCACGGGAACAGGACACCGAATCCCTTTACCCGCCGCGTCCGGTAAGAACAGTAAAAATAGAATCCTTAGAAACCACAGACAAAACCTATACCGGTCTGGCAGAAGCCTCACAATTCAGTATCCTGGCATTCAAAATCAGCGGAACACTAACCGAATTAAACATCAAACAAGGACAATGGATACCCGAAGGATATATCATTGCCCGCATCAACCCCACAGACTACAAACTAAAATACCAAACGGCAGAAACGGACTATCAAACCGCCCGTTCCATCTACGAACGCACACAACGATTACTGGCCCTGAATGCCACAGCGCTGCAAAACGCAGAAATCTCCCAAGCCGACTACATCCAGGCCAATTCGGCTGTCAGCATTGCAGGCAATACCTTGGCCTACACCTCACTGCGCGCCCCATTCAGCGGCATCATCGAACAACAATATACCGAAAACTACCAACAGGTAGCCGTAGGACAGGCCATTGTCAAATTAGTCAACCCCATCCATTTGGAAGTCCGCTTTGTTCTTCCCGAAACAGCCATTGACCTCATCCAGCAACCCAAAAAAATCTTCGTTCGCTTTGACACCCGGAAAAAACAGTGGTTCGAAGCGGAAGTCAAAGAATACGTCTACTCATCCGAAGGTTCGGGCATCCCCGTCACCCTACGCATCACGGATAAAAATTTCCATCCGGTAAAAGACGAAATATATCCCGGATTTTCCTGTCAGGTCATGTTTAAAATCGAAAACACCATAGCCGACAACTTTGTTATTCCTGCCAGCGCCTTATACACCCGGAATCATCGCACCTACATCTGGGTCGTCAATCCGGAACACAAAACCGTCAGCCTCCACCCCATCGAAGCCGTACGCTTTGAAGACAAAGCTGTGGTAAAATCAGGGCTCAACAGCCACGACATCATTGTCACGGCAGGAGTAAACGACCTGCACGAAGGGCAAAAAGTTTCCATACAAAAATGAATAAAATCATTCCAAAAATCTCCGGGCTCTTACAAAACCGGAACTATTTATTCACCATTACAAAAACAAAACTTATGAGTTTCCTGCAAGAATTTAAAGCCTTTGCCATGAAAGGCAACGTGGTAGACATGGCCGTCGGTATCATCATCGGAGGAGCTTTTGGAAAAATCGTCACCTCCCTGGTAGAAGACATCATCATGCCCCCTGTAGGCCTGCTCGTCGGAGGAGTCAACTTCAGCCGCCTGGCCATCACATTAAAACCCGCCGGCATAGATGCCACCGGAAAAGTCATTGAAGCCGTCAAACTAAACTACGGCAACTTCATCCAGACCACCATTGATTTCCTCATCATCTCCTTCTCCATTTTCCTTGCCATCAAAGCCTTAAACAGCTTGAGGAAAAAACAGGAAATCCAGGCAGCACAACAACCGCCGGTTCCTACCAAAGAAGAAACCCTGTTGACGGAAATCCGCGACATACTGAAAGGAAAAGAAAACCGATAACCTTTTATACTTTAACCGTCCCCGGACAATCAACCCGGGGACGGTTAAAAATTACAACTCCAACTCAATCACATAATCAATCGTATCCGCAGGAATACTTCCGGTCTCAATCAACACACCGTTTTTATCCTGTCTGAACTTCAACTTCGCGCGCTCTGCAAAAGCCACTGCCGACCTGACCTTACGCGATTTCAACGGTAAATACAATACATCATCCTGAGAATTCAGCACATGCACATACAACTTATTCCCCTTCTGAGTTGTCACACCCCAGTCGTGCGGAGGCACCAGGCCGCCCCGTGTACCATACAGCGTCCCGCCATAGACCCTCATCCAGTCACCAACCTCTTTCAGATGGGCCACCGCTTCGGCAGGCAGCTCCCCATTCGGACGGGGTCCGACATTCAGCAAAAGATTGGCATTATTTCCAGCCGCTTTCACCAAAAGATGAATGATAGACCTTACCGACTTATAATGACGGTCATGGATATTGTATCCCCACGTATTGTTCATCGTTTCACAAGTCTCCAGAGGCAAAGAACCGACCACCGACTCACCGGAAAAACCCGTCACATTCTGTCCCGGCAGGTCCTTTTCAAACATCTGGAAATCCTCTCCCTCCTTCACCGCCTGATGGTGGTTATTCCCTATCAGACAACCGGGCTGCAAACGATGAATCAAAGCATACTGCTCTTCCAACTGCCAGGGAGCCTCCTTTTTATCCCACCAGCCGTCAAACCAGATTCCCCCCACCGGGCCATAATTCGTAAGCAACTCCGTCAACTGCGCATTCATAAACCGTAAATAATCCTCCCACTTCCCGGTCATTTCCCTGCCTGTCCTGCGTCCGGTCGTCCCCAAAGGCACATAATCCGTACGATGCCAGTCCAGATGGGAATAATAAAAAAACAATTTCATTCCGGCCTTCCGGCACGCTTCCGCCAACTCTGCAATCACATCTCGTTTAAACGGCGTCGCCTGGACAATATTATAATCCGACTGTTTCGTATCAAACATAGAAAACCCGTCATGGTGCCTGGATGTAATACAAATATACTTCATCCCGGCATCCTTGGCAACACGCACCCATTCATCCGCATCAAACCGCGAAGGATAAAAACCCGAGGCCAGCTTCTGATACTCTTTCTCTTTCAGTCCTTTCTGCTCCAGCACCCACTCTCCGTTGGCCAGCATACTGTATATCCCCCAATGGATAAACATACCGAACCGGGCATCCCGGAACCACTCCCTGTTTTTCAGATTCTCTTCCGCAGGCTGATAGCCTGCCGTCTGTGCCTGCCCGCTCCACGCACTCAGAAGCAGCAGCAAAAAACATACACACCTTTTCATGCTTTAAAAACACACTATAATCAAGAAGCCAATTTATATCCAAGCGACAACTGAAACACCCGGTTTTTATTATTGGAACCAAACGCATCCGCATCAAACACATTGGTTATACCCAAATAATAACGCGCCGACATCACCAGCCGAGAATCCGGCTCATAAGAAACACCTAACGCAAAACTCAGATCAAAAAAATTAAGGTCATGTAGCTTTTCCTTCACCACCGTACCTCCCGACTTCGTTTTAGCTTTTGCATTCAAAGCAAATCCAAACTGAGGACCCAAATCGAAAGTCACGTTCTTATACAAATTCACTTTGGCTAAAACAGGCAGATTCAGATAATTCACCCGTCCTTTCAACTTCACAGTTGCCCCGTTTTCCTTATATTTATCTGCAATCCCCTGACGGGAATAAAGAAACTCCACCTGCATACCCACCCACTCGGTCAACCGGGCAGAAGCAAAAATACCTGCATGTATACTGGTCTTATTATTAGCATCTGTATTCGAAATATTAGTAAAATTCAATCCCACTTTCGGACCGAAAGAAAAATCAGACTGGGCCTTCAGTCCCCATGCAAACCCCACTGCCAGCAATAACAATACAATCTTTTTCATATTCTCTGTCTAAATTAATATTATACAAACAAAAATCAAAAAATCCTCCCCGCCATCAACATATATCACTGATTTTACAAACCTCCATAAAAGAAGCACCCCGGACAGGTCCGAAACTTCCTCCGATCACCACAATAAAATCCTCCTTACTATACCCGGCAGGTAACAGCACTTTCGGTATATCCCGGATAAACTCATCCCGGGAAGCCGGTTTCTCGGTATAATACGGCCTCACGCCAAAAGACAACGCCAACTCCCGCATCACCTTTTCATTATAACAGCGGGCATATACCGGCAATCCTCCCCGGAAAGCCGCTAAATAGCGGGCCGTACGTCCGCTCAGCGTGTCCACCACCACAGCCTTAATAGGTAAAATCGTGGTGACCCTCACCGCAACACGCGCCAACGCAGCTGTCACCTCATTATTAATACGAATCAGATTCCGGTTTGAATCGGGAGGCGTCACATACTCATTAGCCTCCGCAACTTTGGTCATCACCCTGACAGCCTCCACCGGATAATCTCCGTAAGCCGTCTCCCCGCTCAACATGATAGCATCCGTCCCCATAAAAATAGCGTTGGCAATATCACTGACCTCCGCACGGGTAGGACGGGGATGATCAATCATCGTATGCAGCATCTGGGTCGCTATGATCACAGGCTTCTTGCTTTCGATACACTTATTCACGATATACCGCTGGATACGCGGTATTTTTTCCGCATCGATCTCTATCGCCAGATCCCCCCGCGCCACCATCACCCCATATACATGATCCAGGATTTCATCAATATGATCCACCCCTTCCTGATTCTCAATCTTAGCTATAATCTTAATATCACTGTTCGCTTCATCCAGTATCTTCTGGATACCCATCACATCCTCCTTATTCCTGACAAACGAATGGGCAATAAAATCCAGACGATTTTCAATGGCAAAATTGATAAACGTACGGTCCTTGTCACTCAACGACTGCAACTTCATACAGGAACCGGGCACATTAACGCTCTTCCGGTCCTTCACTACCCCCGTATTCGTAGCCACCAACTCCAAACGGTCCGGAAATTTATCCTGCACAACAAACTCAAGGTCGCCGTCGTCAATCAATATCCTATCCCCCACCTTAATATCCTGTACAAAACGGTCATAAGAAACATGTATCAGTTTCTCCGGAATAACCAGACCATCCTCTCCCGTCACATATACAACCTCCCCTTTCTCCACGGGTATAGGCCATTGCACCATTTTCGTCCTCACCTCCGGACCCTTCGTATCTATCAGCAAAGGAATCTCATCGGAAACCTCCCTCACATTCCGGATCACCTTCATGGCATCCTCCAACGTCTGATGCGCCGTATTCAGACGCACCACATTCATTCCGGCCTCATACAATTCACGTAAAAAACCGACATCACATCGCTTATCCGAAATCGTAGCAACTATTTTCGTTCGTTTCATATCCTTCCAATTATCAGTAAGGTTCTACACTTTTCTATTTCTTCCGGCATCCGCATCCCCGTCTATCGGTCATTTCCAATCCGGCCCAGCAATGCCTGTATGCCCAATTCATACGAATTCAAACCGAAACCGGTTATCGTCCCGACACATACTGCCGACAAAAAAGAGGTATGACGGAACACTTCCCGCCGTGCCGTATTGGAAATATGCACTTCCACAACCGGCGCCGTCACAGCAGCAACGGCATCGGCAAGTGCTACAGAAGTATGCGTATACCCTCCGGCATTCAGGATAATACCGTCATAAGTAAATCCGGTTTCATGTATCTTATCTATCAACTTTCCTTCAACATTGGATTGTTCATACTCAATATTGACATTCCTGTATTTTTCCCGCAGATAATCCAGATACTCCTCAAAACTCCGGTTCCCGTACACCTCCGGTTCCCGCATGCCTAATAAATTGAGATTCGGGCCGTTCAGTATTAAAATTTTCATCATCATTTCGGTTTACTTGTCTTACAAATTTAGTTATTTTCATAATTGCAGCGATATTTTTTCTTAATTTTATCTGTCGGCCTCCCCTTTCCCCCACTCAAACCCTCACGGATTCAAGGAAATAAAACAAAAGTACCACCCCCTGGAACACCCGGCACCTCACCCCTGAAATTTACCGGCAAAATAGTTAAAGTATTAAAATTTTGCGTCAGGAATGAAAAAAATATATATCTTTATTTGTTACTTAAAATATTTATCTATTTTTGTGAAGTCAAGATAACATTATAGGGGCATATTTCCAGATGAACATGATTGATTTACTTAATAATTACAGAAAATGACTTGGGATAACGCAATTGAGAACTATAAGACATTTCTTATTCTCGAAAAATCATTGTCAGCAAATTCAGTAGAAGCCTACTTAAACGACATTCGTAAGCTGGCAAAATATTGTGAAGAAAAACACAATGTAAAACAAATGGAAAAAGTTTCATACGACATCCTGAAAGACTACTTAAGTTTTGTCAACGAAATGGGAGTAACCCACCGTACACAGGCCAGAAGCATTTCAAGCGTACGTTCTTTCTTCAAATTCCTGGTATACGACGGAATCCTGGAAGCCAACCCGAGCAAACTATTGGAAGCCCCCAAAGTAGGCCGTAAACTTCCCAGCATCCTGACCGTAGAGGAGATCGATGCCATCCTGGGCGCCGTTGAAATGTACAAACCGGAAGGACAACGCAACAAAGCCATCATCGAGACGCTTTACTCCTGCGGCTTGCGCGTATCGGAACTGATCAGCGTAAAAATATCCAACATCAACTTCCGGATGGGCATCATCAAAATCGAAGGCAAAGGAAACAAAGAACGGATCATTCCTTTAAGCAAAAATGCCAAACAGGAAATCAAACTCTATATGAAAGGATACCGTGATTATCTCGACATACAGAAAGGATACGAAGATGTATTGTTCCTGAACAAAAGGGGAACCTCCCTGTCGCGGGTGATGGTATTCAACATCATCAAACACCTGGCGGAACGGGCAAAAATCCAGAAACCGGTATCTCCCCATACCTTCCGCCACTCTTTCGCATCCCATTTAGTGACCGGAGGAGCTGATTTAAGAGCCGTACAGGACATGTTAGGGCACGAATCCATTCTGACTACGGAAATTTATACCCACCTGGACAACAACTACCTGAAAGAGACCATCAACCAGTATCACCCCAGAATCAAGGATGATGCTAAAAAAGACCAGGCTAAAAAAAACAAATAAAAAAACGGAACTGCAAATAAAAAAAAGAGCGTGATTACGCTCTTTTTTTTTACTTTCGCAAACGACAAACACGACATCATGGAAAACAAAGAAGAACTTCTGAAACAACTGAACAGCGACAACCCCGAATTATTCGCCGAAGCGGCTGAAAAAATAAAAAACAAAGGTGACCTGTCCATCGTTCCGGCTCTTTTCGACCTTTTAGCATCGGGCAAAGAACACCACACCACAACGGAAATCGTCAATCTGCTGGCAGACATCAAAAACAGCGGATTCGTTCCCCTGCTGACAGAACGCATCAAAGCCACTTCCCAGCCTGCTGCCAAATCCATTCTTTTACGGATATGCTGGGAATCCTCCCTGGACTTCTCAGCCTATGCCGAAGACTTCATAAACATGCTGAGACAGGACGATTTCATTGTAGCTCTAGAAGCCGCTACCGCCTTGGAAAACATGGAACACATCCCACACAACCGGAAAATCACCCTGCTCTCCCAATTAAAACAACTCTGCACGACAAACGAAAAACAGTTTCTGATTGACAACATTCTCAATGCATGGAGCCAGGAAGAGGAAGAACAGGAAAACTAAACCGACACTTCCGATTCCTCTGCCAACCATCTCCTGACACACTCCACCTTCTCTTCCAGAGACAACCCGCCGTCTATCCAGCGGATACGCATCCCCTCCCGTTCCATCTTGCGGAACCAAGTCATCTGTCTTTTGGCAAACTGGTGAATGGCGATATTCAACTGCCCGACCATCGTCTGATAATCTGTTTTGCCCGTAAGATAAAGCGTAATATACTTATACTCCAACCCGTAATAGATCAAATCCTCTGCTGAAATTCCACTTTCAAGCAACCCCTTCACCTCCTCCACCATCCCATTCTTTAAACGCGCATGCAAACGTTCCGTTATACGCCTGCGCCTCACCTCCCGGTCAACATCCACCCCCACTATCAACGGGTGAAGCTCCGGAAAATCGCGCTCCTCCTGCGGATGTGTCCGATAATACTCTTCTATCTCTATCGCCCGGACAGCCCGTTTGACGGTATCCACATCCGTCGTATTATGCATCTTCCCGTAAGTACTCAATAGCTGAGCCAACTCTTCCAGGCTTTTCTCCTTCAAGTTTTCCCTTAAAACCTCATTTACCGGAACCGCCAGCAATTTATAGGCTTTCAAAACAGCCTCCACATACAACCCGCTTCCCCCGCACAACACCGGAAAAACCTCCCTCTTCCGGCAATCCTCCCACACCCGGACAAAATCCTTCTGATACTCAAAAACATTATACTTGCTCCCGGCAGCCACAATATCTATCAAATGGTAAGGAACCGCTTGCCCCCGCCACACATACTCCCCTATATCCTTCCCCGTACCAATATCCATTCCCCGATACACCTGACGAGAATCCGCACTAATCACCTCGCCCCCGAACTCGACCGCAAGACGGACCGCCAAAGCCGTTTTCCCACTCGCCGTGGGACCTATTACACTCAAAAGATTAAACATTTTCTTTTCTGCTCCGTATTTTACCAAGGTCAACGTTTTTTACAGGTTTTCCGGACAAATGTAACCAATATACTGATTTTTTAATCAAAAACCGATATATTTGTAAAACATGGTTGATGACTTTTTAAAACTTATTTATGTATAACTATTTCCTTCCGGTCATTTTAGCTGTGTGTTGGTTAACAACCAATTCATTTGCCTTGCCGGTAAAACAGAAAGAAATTATTGAAAAACTAATCATAGAAGGCTCCTTTGAAAAAGCCCTGTCCGCCATTGAACACATCCAGGACGAAGTGACCGACGACTCCGACCTGCTACTATTAAAAGGGATATGCTATTACCACCTGGAAACCCACAAAACCCAGGCACCCGCCGTCCTGTTAAAAGCCTTGGCCTTAAGCAAAACGAACCATGCGGACATTGACATCACCTACCACCTGGCACAAGCCTACATGAACTGTTCGGACTACGGCAACGCCTGCAAAAAATACAAACATCTGCAAAAAATAGTACCCGGAAAATTCAGTAATTTCCATAAAAAAATCGAATCACAGATCGCACTCTGCCAATCCAGACTCTCTTCTGACCGGCACGACACCCTGATTCAGGCAAAAGCAACCCCGCCCGCTCCTTCCGCAAATTCCGCAAAAACAGCCTCTGTCAAAACAGAAAACGACACACTCACCAAGCAATACACCATACAAATCTGCTCGATGAGCTTTCCCCTTTCAGACTCTTTTTTCAAAGGACAATACGGTGTGAAACTCGTTAAAATGGGCGAAGTATACCGTTACATATACAACCTGTATCCGTCAATAGAAGACGCCCGGGCTGCATTGCCCAAAATACGCAAAATATACCCGGACGCCTTCATCCGGGAATTCAATGAAAACAAACTCGGCAAAGCAATTGACTTAAACATAGACCAAATAAAATAACCGATTATGATGAATGACGAAAACATTGTAATCCGGGCACTCGAACCGGAAGATTTGGAGTATTTATACCAATGGGAAAACGACATGGACTTATGGGAAGTCAGCGACACATTAACCCCCTTTTCACATTTTACCTTAAAAAAATACATCGAAAATTCCCACCAGGACATATACGAAGCCAAACAACTGCGCCTCATGATCACCGACGAGGCAAACCACAATCCCATCGGCCTCATCGATCTCTACGATTTCGACCCGTACCACCTCCGGGCTGGCCTGGGAATCATGATTCACGACATCGAAAACCGGAAAAAAGGCTACGCCAGCAGTGCCGTCAAACTGATGACAGATTACTGCTTCGAGACCTTAGGGCTAAACCAGGTTTACAGCAGCGTGCCCAGCTCCAACATCGCCAGCCTGCAACTGTTCAAATCGCTCGGCTTTTCACAGACCGGATACCGGAAACAATGGCTGCGAAGAGGTTCGGAATGGGAAGACGTCATCTATTTCCAGCTTCTTGCCTCAGAATGGAACCAATAAAAAAAACGCAGCGTCTGCTGCGTTTTTTTTTATTCATGGATATAAGGCAGCAACAACTGCCGCCACAACAAGTATCCCTTACCAAGCAGATGCAAACCGTCATTAGAATACTCCGGATTCATCTTTCCCTCCTCATTACAGAAACGGGAATAAAGATCTATATAAGTAAGCTGCCTTTCCTGGGCTTCCTCTTTCAACAACCGATTGATTTCCTCCACCACCTTCCCGCGGGACGTATGTCCCTGAAACTTCCCGTAACAATCATTCACCGGCAACACACTCTCAATATACAACTTGGTTCGGGGCGACTCCTTAGCGACTTTTTCCATAATCCGGACAATTCGTCCCACAATCGTATCTGCCGACGTCCCCCGCGCCACATCATTAATCCCTATCATCATAAAAATCTTTGCCGGCTTTCCCTTCAACACCGCATCCAGACGGTCATACACCCCCTCGGCAATATCACCGCTGATACCCCGGTTTTTAATCCGGCAATCCCCGAACAACTCCGCCCACTCGCCTCCGTCCGTAATACTATTCCCCAGAAACACAATATCCGTCGACGTTATCGGCAACTCCTCAAACAAAGTTGCTTTCTGATAATAATAAGTAGAATACTTTTTTTCCTGTCCCAGAGCAATCAGCCCCCAGGTTACCATCATACATACAAACCAAACCTTCATCATCTTCTTACAATTTCATATTCCTGTCCGGATCATAAATCAGACTCCCTACTGCCTGCCGACCGTCAAGAGTGACAAATACAGTCGTAAACATCCACTTCACCAAACGCACCTCATCGGTCGTAAAATTTCCGACCGGCAATTTCCACATCACCTTATTCCACCCCTTTTTCAACACAACCTCCACAGGCGGACGGGTTTCAAAATTCTCATTTCCCAACACCGTTTCATTATCTTTCACCCGGTGTGAAGCCGTCCAGTGAGGAGGTGCAATTTCCTCCCCGTTAATCCACAAGCGGCTCTCCCGGTAATCCCATTTTCCGGCAGGCGGCGGCAAATCCTTCTCCGAACGTCCGTAATTCTGAGTTCCCAGCCATGCACCCACTTTCTGCTCCCGAGGGGAATACACCCACGTATAAGCATACGCCGTATGGTTAGGCTGAGGATGGGAATAAAAAGAAGGCATCAAGGTCCCCCACACATGGCGCAGATAAACGGCTGCACCCTCTGCCAGACGACTTCCATAATATTTGCCCTCATACTCATAAACCGTATCCGTCTTCTTCTCCGGAGGAAACACCCTCTTTAAATCCCCCTCATTCGGAAAAGCATCCGTAATCCGCCACATCACCCCGGACTGCTGCACATAGGCAAACGGTTCCTCCCCGAAATGGCGGGCCTTATGCCACAACAACCGCTTCTCAAACTCCGCAAACTTCTCCCGGTGGGCCTCATCCAAAAGCGTCCCCAACTCATAAAAATAGCCATTCCCTCCCCCCTGCCAGCTCCTTTCTGCTATCGTCAGCATCGCCGGATAAAATCCGTTTTCCAACATAATATTCCGCTCCGGCTCCACCTTCCGGTCATTCCATACCGCCAGGACCACGCCCGCAAAATCCGGACTTCCCTCCTGCACACCGCCGATCGTGCTCTTAAACAACCCCACCAAATCGGCAAACGCATCAAAATGATTCAAATAATGCAACCGGCAATCAATCACCGGTATTCCTTTATGAGGCTTGCCCCGGTAACTCCACATCTGCAACATATCAATCTCCCCCGGCTGATACTTCCACCCCGGATTCCACGAAATCACCTTCTTGCCTTTTTCCCTCATATATGCCACCATCTCCGGCACAAAACGGGGATTGGTAAATTGCACCTCATCCGTCCCGATATGCAAATAGGGCACATCTTCAAACGTCTCGCACACTTCATCCATCAGGAGCTTCAAAATAGCCATTCCTTCCTTACTCTGCATATCATGGCGGAACGTCTTCCGGAAAGCAGCACTGTGTCCCGGCATATCCACCTCCGGTATCAGCATCACCCGGTGGGCCTTACAAAAAGCCACCAACTCCTTTGCCTCCTCAAGTGTATAATACTTTCCGGGATACCGCCCGAAATTCACACTGTCATTCAGCATCGGAAACACCCGGCTTTCCAGGCGCCATGCCAAATCCTCCGTCAAATGCCAATGAAACACATTGATTTTATAACGGGACAATTTCGCAATTTGATGCTTCAACTCCTCTACCGACAAATACCCCCGCCCCACATCATGCATAAATCCTCTGATGCGGAACGCCGGCCAATCTGTCATCTCACACCCCGGCAAATACTTCTTTTTGCCCGACTGTTCAACCATCTGCCGCAACGTCTGAAGAGCCCAATAAGCTCCTCTGTCTGTCACCGCCTCTATCCGTATCCGCTCACCGTCCACATGCAAACGATAAGCCTCCTCCGCATTCAAACGTACCCCCGGCAAAGAATCCACCGCCACAACTTCCACCTTCCGGGAAGCTCCCGTCCTTACCTCACACTGCACCTCCTTCAACCACTCCAACAACTCCTCCCGACACAACTGCACCTCCTTCAACTCCACGGCATCCAGCGGAAACTTCCGGGCAGTCCATTTCACCTCCTGCGGCTGCGGAAGCAAAACAGGCGTAGCTGCCACCTCCATATAACCGCCGAGCAGAACAAATAAAAAGAGTATGACACCTTTCATAAACTACTTACTCAATTTTTCAAGAATTTGCCAACACTGATACAAACCGCGGGGAACATGGAAACAGCCTTTCCATTTCCCACCCTTCAAGGGCAACAACACCTCTCCCCTCCGGTTCAAATAACCGAACCATTCCGGGTATTCTTTATCTGCAAAATGCCCCCAGGCATACTCGTGCACCTTCTCAAACCAGTTCAGACACTCCTCCGAACCCGTCAACTGATACCCTTTCAGCATCGTAATAAGCGTTTCGATATGCACCCACCACAACTTCTGATCCCATTCCAACTGCTGCACCGGATAACCCAAACGGTCCATAAAATAAAATATACCGCCATACTGTTTATCCCAGCCGTATTCCACCTCCTGCAAAGCAATCTTCACAGCCTTCTCTATCAAATCCTGACGGTTCAATCTTACCCCCAAATCCATAACAAACCACATAGCCTCAATGGCGTGTCCCGGATTCAGCAAACGACCGTCAAAATTATCCAGCAACTGCCCGTCCGCAGAAACATTCTCCACAATCAAACCCAACTCCGGACGATAGAATACATCCAGTACCTCATGAATACAATTGTAAATGGATTTCTCCATAAAATCCTTATCCAGCAACGGTTCAATCTCCAACGCCAGATTACAAAGAATCATCGGCAGCGCAAACCCCTTCATATTCCGTGTGCCGGGATGTGCCTTACTCCACTTCCCTTTGGGATTGTCTATCTTGGAAAGGATAATATCAAACGTCCTTTTCGCGATTTCCGCATACTCCTGACTTCCGGTAGCAATACTCAACTGACCGAAAGCCATAGCGGCAAACGTATAGGAAAAAATATTATACGGCTCCACCAGCGGCTGTCCCTCGCGTGTCAGAGCAAAATACCAATTGTAATTCCCGTCGTGACCGTACTTTTTCAGAAACTCGGCCCCCTGAATGGCACAATCCAGCCATTCCTGTTTCTTCTCCACCTTATTATAGAGCATGGAAAACATCCACACTTCCCGTCCCTGCAACCAGATAAACTTATCGGTATCAAACACCTTTCCCTCCCTGTCCAAACAGGTAAAATATCCTCCGAACTCTTTATCCTGGGAATTCTCCAGCCAAAACGGAAGCACCTTATCCAAAAGTTCCGATTTATACTGCTGAGCTAATTTTTTAAAATCCACCATTGTCATATCATTTTTATCAGTCATTGTTTCCTATTATTTCTCTAATCTTTTCCAAGTCAAACCTTTCGGTTGTTCTCCAGCCGGCCATATCAAACTGTACAGCCAGCCTACTCCTACCGAAACCACAATTCCGATAGCCCCGTATATCAGGAAGGACACCGACGTATAAATGCTTAAAGCAAAAACAACTACGGTTCCGGAAATAAATCCCAACAAAGCACCCTTGGCACCGATCCGGTCAAAAAAGATACCCATCATAAACAAACCTCCCAAACCGCTCGACAACAATCCCAGAATGGAATTAAAATAATCAAGCAGCGAAAGAATATTCCAGGTCGCCATCATCACTGCCAGCACCGTGCCTAAACCACCCGCCACAAAAGAAGCCCAGCGGGCTACACTCAGCACACTCTTATCCGAAGCCCCCGGCACACAATGTTTATAAATATCCATCGAAAAAGCCGTAGACGTCGAATTGATATTGGAGGCAATTGTTGACATCGTAGCGGCAAAAATCGCGGCAATCAACAAACCCGCCACGCCCACCGGCATCTGGCTCATCATAAAAAACGGGAAAATGGCATCACCGTTGGAAAGAGCATAACTCAACTCATCGGGGCGGGACTTGAAAAACGTATACAACCCCGTACCGATCAAATAAAATACAACAGAAATAAACACGCTCATCAACCCGTTCATCATAATTCCCTTCCCGGCACTGCGTTCATCCTTCGTCGTCAGATACCGCTGGATCACAGTCTGATCGGACGTATAAGAAATCAGGTTATTGGCCAAACCGCCTAAAATCACCACCCAGAACACCGCTTTCGTACAATCGAAACTCCATTCAAACATTTGGAATTTATCGTGCTCCATAGCAATATCGATAAAACCTCCGACACCGCCCTCCGTATGGAGAATCAGGTAAATGGCAGCAAAAAACGCTCCGCCCACCAGGATAAAACCCTGAATCACATCGCCCCAAACCACAGCTTCCACCCCTCCCATCGTACAATACACCACCGTCACAATCCCCATCAATATAATACAGATATAAATATCAATACCTGTCACCGTAGTCAAAGCCAACGAAGGCAGATACAACACCAACGCCGTACGGGCAACCATAAAGGCAATAAACAACAGGCTTGCCATCAAACGGGTCGTATAATTAAAACGGAGCTGCAAATACTCGTAAGCACTGGTCACATTCAAACGCCGGAAAAAAGGCAGATAATACTTAATGACCGGATAAGACACCAGCAAAATCATCACCAGCATCGGATAATACGCCCAGTTCGTGGCAAAAGCCTTGGCCGGGATGGCCATATAAGTAATCGCACTAAGCATCGTGGCATAAATACTGATTCCGGCAGCCCACCACGGAATACGCCCGCCTCCTTTAAAGAAATCCTCACTGCTGGAAGCCCGGCGCATAAAATAATACCCCAACAGCAACATACCCAACAGATAAATCACCAGCACCGACCAGTTCACCCAGCCAAAACCCGTTTTAGTGCCCATCTCCACAGCATACACCCCTTCGGAACGAATGCCCGGCTGGCTTTCACCATTCACCACGAGCCAATGCCCTTTGTAAGGCACTACCGCCGCACCCGCCAAAGCCAATTCGGGGAAATACCCTTCCGCCACCCATGTATCCGTCAATGTATGATAAATCAACAAATTACCGTTAAACCCATACCACGCGGCAGGATGTCTCAAATACTCCCGCTCCTCCTGCTGCAACTGCAACAACAACGAATCGTCTCCCGCCTGTAACGCCTGCTCTATCAACAAAGGCCTGTCCAGTGCCCGTTTAAAACGGTCGTAATTCACACCCCCGACAACAGCAATATGATGACTTCCGGAAGCCACAGCCGTTCCGCCGACCAACGCCCGGGCATGCTCTTCCTCATAAGGAATCACCTCCGCTACCGCTTCCCATTTTCCATTCCGTGGATTATAACTGTAACCGTCCGTATACACCCGGCTTTCCTGTCCGTCACAAACCGGAGAAAAACCGCCCAGAACAAAAAAGCGGGCTTCCTCTGCCGCATTTTGCACTACTCCTACCAGCTGCACACGAGGCCCTCCGGGAAAAGGAGCCACCTCATGCCATCCCTTACTTCCCCCCAATTCCAAAACAAAACAGCGGTTTCCCGGTTTCCCGTCGATATTCCCTCCTGCCACATACACCACATTCCCGCTCACTCCTCCCGCCATATTATCCATCGCCACAGGCAAATCAGGCAAAGCCTCGGCTACAATAGCACCGCCCCGCTCACTCTCCTTCAATATCCAAGCCCGACTCAAACCTCCGGCTGCATTCCGTCCTCCGACACAAACCACCCCCCACGGTGTTGTAAAACTGACGCCATAAGCGGCACTTACAGGCAATTTCCCGGCCTTTTTCCATTCCGAACCAGCATTCAGAGGGTCTGCCAAAACAAAAACATCATCATAATATACTTTCTCTCCGCCCTCTGCTGCCGGTACACCGGGAAAATTACATCCTCCCGCAACCACCAGCCTGTCACCCAACATCCCCGCATAAGGAGCAGAAACACCCTGTCTGTCACTTCCTTTCCCGGAAACCCACAATCCTGGCAATTGTTTCAGATTCACCACATTGTGCTGATTATCCCGTCCTTTCGTTTCCTCTGTCAAACAAGGTGTTCCCGCCGTCTGCCCTTTCTGTGAATCCTTCACTCCGGCCTTCACCGAAAAAGCCCCCAGAACCAAACATCCGACAAGCCAATAGTATCTCAAAGGTACCCTCATAACTTCATCTGTTTACATAAATCATTAAAATCGAAAGCCGGAAAACTCCGGGACGCAAATCCTTACAGTCCGCCGGCTTTCTCGCTACTCCTATTTCTTACATTTTATTGCACCGATCAAAAAAATGAATCGCTTCCAATTCCGCCTTCATGGCCTTTTCTTCTTCATCGGTCATATTCCGGAACGGCGTACGGTTTTTACCCAAATCCAGCCCGATGAGCTTCATGATACGCTTTCCGCCTACAATATTGCCCCGGTAATTACAAATCACATTGATGACCTCCTGGGAGAAATTCTGCAACTCGCGTGCTTTTTCCAGGTCACCGGCAGCCCAGGCATCCAAAATTCCTACCAAAGCCCGACCGTTATAATTGGTCGTACCGCCGATACCTCCCTGTGCACCCCCCATCGCCAGACACGGCAAAATAGTTTCGTCCTGTCCATGCAGCATATCAAACTTCCCGTCTTTATACAAACGGCACTGGTTGTACTCATACAGACTCTCATACGTGTATTTGATTCCGGCAAAATTGGGGATACGTCCGTCCACCGCCTTCAAAAACTCAACCATAGACAGATAAGCATTATTGAAAGCCGGGATATGATAATAATAAAAAGGCAACTGAGGGGCACCGCAAGCAATCTCCTCACAATACTTCACCAACTCTTCCACCCTTCCGATCTTCGGAAACGGCGTAGCCATAGCACCGATACCCCATGCGCCGATTTCCTGTGCATGAGCCGCCAGGTTACGGCTTGTCTTCACACAAGTGCTCCCCACATGAACAATAACCTTAAACCCTTTGGGAGCCACCTCCATCCACTTCTCAGCCAATTTCATCCGCTCTTCTTCCGTCAGCATATACCCCTCGCCCGAAGAACCGTTGATAAATACCCCTTTCAATCCGTTATTTTCCAACAATTTCGCATACGCACCGATCGGTTCGTAATTCACCTCCCCGTTTTCATAAAACGGAGTAAAAGGCGCGTCGATTAATCCTTTGATTTTTTCCATTTTCTCTATTTTAAAATACATCTCCTTCATTTCTGAACGTAGAAGCCGGAAGCCCGTCTTCATTCACCAAATTACCCGTGCAGAAAGGTTCCCAACCGTAACGCACGTACTTCGGATTTTTCACTTCCGGACTTGTCACCTTCACCTCATTTCCGACAACCACCGCCTCCGCAGGCACAAACAAACGATCCTCACCTGCAATTTCAAAAGTCCTCAATGCCTGTCCGTCCGATGATTTCATGCCTTTGCCATAATCAAAAACAACATAAGCCGCCCCGTTACGAAACTCCACACCCCGGTATAAAGGTCCGGAAGGCATCACCTGCTTAAAACCGTAATCTCGATGCAAAGCCCATCTCCCCAGACGCTCACCCACTTCCCGCTTCCGCACCGGATGAACATCCGTCCGGTGACCGAGATCACTGGACACTGCCATTCCCGTATTGGCGATTTTGGCAGACAAACGCCGCTGACTGTCCCGGAAATGAGGCCAGCTCGGTCTGTTTATGCTCGACAACTGCACATAGTAGAAGGGCAGCTGCTCTCCCCACGTATTCCGCCAACTCTCTACCAACGCAGGGAACACAACTTCATGCAATTCCACATTCTGCGCATTCGATTCCCCCTGATACCATATAACCCCTTTCACCGGAAAACCCGCAAGCGGCAAAATACCCGTCGCATACAGATAAGAAGGCTCATAAGAATGACGCTGGTACTTTAAAGTCGTATTCTTTACATTCAACAAAGCCCGCTCCCTCACCCAGTCCTGCAACATATCATTTTTAGTCCAATGATAAAGCTCATCCACCAATACGGGATGGAACTCCAACGTCCTCCTGTCGATAAACGCCTCCGCAGGAGCACCGCCGATAGCATTACAGATTAACCCCACAGGCACATTCAGACTATCGGACAACATCTTCCCGAAATAATAAGCCACCGCCGAAAAATCCCTCACACTCTCAGGCGCCGCACTCTTCCACGAAGCAGGCAGATAATGATCCAAACGGTTCAACAGCAGCAAATCCGTTGTATCCCAACTCACCGCATTGGTATATACACGGGGTTTCATATCATACAGCCGGATACGGTCATTGGCGGATTGAGCAATCGCCTCCTTCGCTCCCGCAGCCTGTTTCACCATAAATGCCATATTCGACTGCCCGGAACAAAGCCACACTTCCCCTATCAGGACATTTTTAAACACCAGACTTTTTCCTGCCGTCTTTACCGACAGCTCATAAGGACCGCCTGCTTTCATCGGATCCAAAACCACCTGCCAGCGGCCATCGGCTCCCGCCACAGCCTTTTTCTTCTGCTTCCCGATTTCCACCGACACCTTCTCCCCGCTATTGGCAATCCCTTTCAACACCAACGCTTTTTCCCGCTGCAACACCATATTATCCCCATAAACGGCAGGCATCTGCAAACCGCCATAATCACCCGTAAGAGCAGAATACACCGTCCGCGCCAAAATCCCGGCACCCTCAGCCACCGGATGCAAAGCGTCCGGCAATAAATCAGGACGGTTATACAGTCCCTCCTGCAAATCTATCAGTGGGACATCCGCTACCCGTGACACATGCTCTATCGCTTTTTGTATCTGTTCATACCAATCGCGCGTACCCGACTTAAAACGATGATGTACATTTGTAATCGGTGTCATACGGCAAATCCATATCCGGCAATCCGGATTCGCCACCCGGAAAGTGTCTATCAACTGCAAATAATCGCGTACGAACTCGTCCCTGTGATGGGGCCAATTGCGGGGGTCCGTGTCGTTCAAACCCAAATGAATCACCACCCAATCCGCAGCGAAAGCCACCGCATCCCGGAACTCCTGCTGCTTCCTGTAAGGCCGGTGGCCTTTGTTTAACAACGTCGCCCCCGATTTTCCGAAATTCCGGACATCATACCCTTCACCCAACAAACGTGCCAACTGCGACGGATAACAATCCCGTTCCCGGTTTTCAAGCAGATAACCATAAGTGACGCTATTCCCCACGCAGGCCACCTTGATTTCACGGGCAAACACAGAACTTGCCCACAGAAACATGAAAATAAGAATACTTGTACGCATCATCTGTCAGTGTATGGATTTATCTCTTTATTTTCACTTTGGCAATCGCCTTTCTCATTTTCCCTGTGCCGATACACGGCGCATGTCCGTCTTGCGGAAAAAATACGGCAAATTCACCCGGCTGCAAAGTAAAATACAACCCCGCAACATCCGAATAAAAAGCAATATCATCCTTGGCATTGTAAGCCTCCTTGATATTCTCCAGACCGGAGCGTGATTTCCAGGCAAACGTCTCTTCACTCAACAGCGGAAACTGAATATCCGCATACTCATCATGAGTTTCCAAAACCGCCGCCGATTTATCTTTTCCTTCCGTCTCCACGACATTGATATACACATTTTCCCCGTCCAACTCAATCCGCCCCAACTCCCCGTGCAACAAATCATGGGATTTCACATAATCAAACACCATCTTAAAAGCAGGGTGCAAAGACTCCGCCAATTCACTGTCTTTTAAAGCATCTATTATCATTTCACTCCATTTTAAAGCACACAAAAATAACCTATTCCTGTCACACAAAAATAGGTTACGATTTTATAAAAACAAATATATTTATTAAAAATTTTTAATATTACATCTTAAACAGAGGAAACTCATCAGATCACCCCTAAAATTTTAGCACGTATCAACATCGCCACACCGATTACACTGGCATTGTCGCCCAATTTGGAGAGTTTAAAACGGGTATCCTTGCTAACCAGACTCAGCGAATATTTATTAATAGCCGTTTTCAAAGGCAACATCAGGTAATCCCCGACAAGCGAAAGACTGCCTCCGACCACGACCAATTCGGGGTTCAGCAAATTAATAAGCACCCCGACCCCCCGGCCCAATTTTTCTGCAATTTCCGAAATGAGGGAGATGGCAAGCACATCATCATTATTTGCAGCCCGGATAATATCATAGACCAAAATCTCCTTTCCGGCTTCCCACTGCGGAGTAAGCACGGAAGTTTCTCCCGCCTGCATCCGTTCTACCATCATTTTTTCCAACGATATTCCGGAGGCTTCCGTTTCAAGACACCCCTTTTTACCACAATGACAAAGCACCTCATTGTCAAACAAGGGTATGTGACCGAACTCCCCGGCAAAGCCCGTCTTCCCGTAATACAGTTTATCATCCAGCATCATCCCGATTCCCAGACCGCGTCCAAGATTGACAAACAAAACATTTTTCTCCTCCTTGACCTCCCCGAATATCTTTTCGGCATACATCATCGCCCGGCTGTCGTTTTCTATATACGTGCGCACCCCCAGCCGTTCCTGCAAAATATCGGTCAACGGTATCTCACTGGAATTAAAATAGGTATAACTGTATCCGTTAGTCGGGTCCACCCGTCCCGTCAGACTGAAACCGATGCCGATAATCTCCTCTTTCTTAATCTCTATCTCCGAAATAAACTGTTCTGTTTCCACACACACCTGTTCCAGAGCCTCCTGCGTATTTTTCAAGACAAAAGGAACATTGTGTTTTTCCTGCAATATATTCCCTTTAAAATCCACCAGCACAAATTCCAGGCGCCTGCGCCGCACATCCACCCCCAAAAAATAAAACGCATCAGCAGACAGGCCGAACACATTCGGGCGGCGCCCCCCAGCCGTCTCGATCTTGCCGTGGTCAATCAAATACCCCTCTTCTTTCAATTCCGCCACCAACTTCGTCACCGTCGGAATGCTGATATTCAACTTTCCCGACAAATCGGCAATCGTCGCTCCCTCTGTCCGCGCCAGAAAAGCCAGAATACTTTTCTTTAAAAGACTGTTCTTGTATTCCGCCCCCGAATTTTTATCTCCACTGAATTTCAGCACACTGTCAAAATCCACCATAATACATGCCAACTTACTGAGTTTAATATATCACAAAAATAACAAAAATTCGAATACAGCAAGAGACAGGGAAAGAAATGAAGCCCCGCATGCCCAACCCAAGGGTTTCGCTATATTTACTTCAAAAAACATAAGTTATACATTCAGATTATATACGGATAATATTCGTTCATAACTGACTTTATTCAAAATAGGCTCCGAAGTTTCTCCGAACATGCTCCGAACATAAGATAGCGAAGTCATTGAATATCAATAGCGAAGATTTTACCATCCACTCGAGGCACAAAATTCACGTTCTTGTTGTAAATAAGAGAATTACAAAATCGGAAAAACAATAAAGATACATGCCTGTCAAGCAGGTGTTTGTTTTGTAAAATATTGATTTCTAATTATTAATGTTTATTATCTGGTGAAGTCTTAGATAAAATAATATCTTTTTAACACATTTTATCACCTTTCGAATACGATTGCAAATATATAATGAATTTTAAAAATCAAAAACAAAAACCAATTACTTTTTAAAAAATATTAAAAATATGCATAAAATATAAGGAAAGAGAATATAAAAAGACGTGTTTATTCTTCTGAATACGGATAGCAGAATGGCATGAGGAAAATGGCCGGATACCTGCTTGACAGGCATGTATCGGAATTTGGATTTTATTTACATCAGCTATAAAATTAATGACTATGAGAAAAAATCTATTGTTTATGGCGTTGTTCCTGATTTTGCCCGGACTGTTATGGGCGCAGGGAATAACGGTAAAAGGAACGGTTTCGGATCACTCCGGGGCTCTTCCGGGTGTGTCGATTTTAGAAAAAGGAACGACCAACGGAGTAGCGACAAACATTGACGGACAGTATGAACTGACCGTTTCAAACGGCAATGCGACTCTGATCTTTTCTTTTATGGGATACGTCACCCAGGAGATTCCATTAAACGGAAGAAAACAATTGGATGTTGTATTGAAAGAAAACACCGAAATGCTGGAAGAAGTAGTGGTATTGGCATACGGCGGTACGCAGAAGCGTTCCAAAGTAACCAACTCTATTGCCAAAGTACAGGAAGATGTGTTTAAAGGAGGTATTCTTTCCAACCCTGCACAGGCTCTGTCCGGAGCTGTTGCCGGTTTGAAAGTGACCCAATCTTCCGGTAACCCCGGAGAAACCCCGACGATTACGCTTCGTGGTGGTACCAACTTCGATGGTTCCGGTTCGCCTCTGGTAATTATCGACGGACAAGTGCGGGAAAGCATGAGCGACATCAACCCCGACGACATTGAATCCATGGAGGTCATGAAAGATGCCGGTGCGACCGCTATCTACGGAGCACGTGCCAACAACGGTGTTATCCTGATTACCACCAAACGCGGTAAAGCGGGACGCACGTCCATCAACTTCAAGGCTAAAGTGGGCTGGCGTTACATCAATGTACCTTACAAATTTTTAAATGCCCGCGACTACATTTACTGGATGCGTACCGCCTACAACAATGCGACGAATTTAACCGACGCAGACGGGAATACCTATACAGGCTGGGGTAACCTGAATTCATTGGGTCAAAACACACCTCACGGAACAGGTAATCGCTACTTCGATGCAGACGGTGTTACACCTTTAGACGGTAACAAGAGTAACCTGGCTATTTACAGTACTATGAACTATACTCCCGACTTAGCCTTCTTATTGAATCAAGGTTGGGAAACCATGACCGACCCTGTGTATGGTGGAGAAATCATCTTCAAGAGTTTCGACATCAGCAAGGTTAACCTGAATACACCTTCTTTCTCCCAGGATTATAACCTGAGCATGAGCGGCGGTAACGAAAAAGGAAGCTATTATGCCAGCATCGGCTACAACGACACGGACGGTAACGTACTGGGCAACTGGTACAGACGGGTGACTTTCACGTTGAATGCCGACTACAAAATCAAAGAGTGGCTGACTTCCAATTCCAGCTTCCAGTTTGCCGATGCCAAATGGAACGGCCTGCCTTCCACACAGGCAAGCGAAGCCAACTACTTCTGCCGCGTAATGAGTTTGCCCCCGACGATGCGCGGAACAAACGCAGACGGAGAGTATATCTTGGGCCCGAATTCCGGTGATGGTAACCAGAAGATCAACCTCGACAAACTGATCCGGGACAACAACACCGACAAATTTACGATTTCACAGGCTTTGACTGCCAATCTGTACAAAGGCCTGAGTCTTAAAGTTTCCGGATTGTGGTTCTTTGACGAAGAAAAGCAGGAAGCTTTTAACAAAGACTTCCAAACCGGTCCGAACAGCTACAACAGAACCCGTAGCTCTTCCGCCTACTTTAACCGCAAAATGAACCAGACTTACAATGCCGTATTAAACTACGACAATGAGTTCCTTCCGGAGCATAACCTGAATGCCATGTTCGGTTTCGAATTCTATGACAAATATGAAAAAGGATTCAGTGCTTCCGGCCAGGGTGCTGCTGTAGACGATTTTATGGATTTGAACCTGACCAATCCGGAATTGACCCGTTCTATCGACTCCTGGCATTCCCGCGAACGCATCATGTCTTTCTTTGGTCGGTTGAACTACGACTACAAGACAAAATATCTGATTTCATTCGTTGCCCGCCGGGACGGTTACTCCAAATTGGCTAAAGACAACCGCTGGGGCTTTTTCCCCGGAGTATCTGCCGGATGGGTATTCGGCAAGGAAGATTTCATGCAAGGCCTGAACAATGTGATTTCCTTTGCTAAATTACGTCTGAGCTACGGTTTGAACGGTAACGTAAACCAAAACTTTGTAGGCAACTACACGGTGCAGGGTGCATACGGCAGCGGAAAATACAATAACAATACCGGTTATTTGCTAAGCACACTGCCCGCACCGAATTTGAAATGGGAAAAATCCAATACTTTTGAAGTGGGTTTGGATCTGAGTTTCATTGAAAACAAGATTAACGCCAACTTTACGTATTATAACCGTCTGACCTCAGACAAATACGCCAACATCACCATCCCGACCACCTCGGGTTTCAGCAGTCTGCTGTCCAACAACGGTAAAATCCGCAACCAGGGTTTTGAAACCGAATTGGCCTTCAAGGCTATCAACAAAGGAGACTGGAAGTGGGACATCAACGTAAATGCCGCTTACAACATCAACCGAGTAGTCAAACTGCCGGACAACGGTATTTTGAGAAATGCACAGAACTATAGCCAGGCTTATAACCCCAAAACCGGTAAACTGGAAATCGTAGGCGGTTACCAGGAAGGCAGAGAACCGGGTGCCGTATACGGCCCGAAAGCGTTAGGTCTGTACCGCAGTTGGGAAGAAGTGCCTGAAAACCTGCTCGACAAGACCTCCGGTAACAACGGAAGCCGTGGTAACTGGTTGTATGGTAAAACCTCCTGGCGGGATGCAAATGCCAACGGCACATTAAGATCCGGCGGTCTTGCCATTGCTCCGGGTGATGTGAGATGGTTGGATGTGAACAACGACGGTGTAATCGACGATTATGATGTTGTAAAATTAGGACGCACAACTCCGCGTTGGACAGGAGGTATCACCACCAATTTAAGTTGGAAAGGTATAGCTCTGAATGTCCGCATGGACTATGCTTTGGGCCATACGGTTGTGGATTACGGTTCACAATGGGTAATGGCTTGCGCACAGGGTACCTACAACACTTTGACCAAAACCAACAATTCATTCTCTGCTACCAATCCCAAAGGCAAATGGCCGACCTACATGTGGGCCGACCAATTCGGTAAACGTAACTATTGCCGTGACAACAACTCCATGTTTGTTTACAAGGGCGATTATCTGGCATTCCGCGAAGTGACGTTGTCATATAGTCTGCCGAAATACCTGTTGGACAAACTGCACATGCAGGGACTGGATCTGTCCGTTACGGGACAAAACCTGGGTTACCTGACAAAAGCCAAAGATGCTTACAGTCCCGAAGTCGCTTCTGCAACCAGTGGTTATCCCCTGCCTAAGATTTTGGTATTGGGCTTGAATCTGACCTTTTAAAACCGACTAAAATGACATTGAATATGAAAAGAATAAAATACATATTGACCTCCTTCATTGCACTGTTGTTCCTGACAAGCTGCAACGAGTTGGATTTGACTCCGGAAGATTACTACGGAAGCGGTAACTATTGGAAGAATGCCTCGCAAGTGGAAACAGCCATGCAGGGCTTACATATCCGGGCAAGAACCTATTATTGGTCACTCTTTCAAATGGGAGAATTGAGGGGAGGTACGTTCCATGTCGGAGCTTCTATGATCGGTACCTCGCTGGATGCCCAGCAAATCGTAACCAATTCCCTTTCAGAAGATATACCGGGAATAAGCAACTGGGGTAGCGGTATCTATTATGTAATATTTCCGCTCAATCAGTTTATCACAGAGGTGGAAAACGGTTGTACGTTCCTGACAGAAAGCCAGCGGAATTACTACTTAGGTCAGGCTTACGGTATGCGGGCATTCTATTATTTCATGCTGTACCGTACCTACGGCGGTGTGCCCCTTATCACCAAGCCGGATGTTATCACAAGTACGTCGGCAGAACAGCTTTATGTTGCACGTTCTACTGCTGAACAGACCCTGAAATTAGTAAAAGACGACATTACAGCTTCGGAAAACTATTTCGGTACCTCTGCCAGCTCTCAAAAGGTATACTGGACGCCGAATGCCACCCAGATGCTGAAAGCCCAGGTTTACTTGTGGTCTGCCAAAGTGGCTACGGGCGACCATGCTGCCGGAGGACAAGCAGAGCTTACTATTGCAAAGAATGCTTTGCAAAATATCATGGGTCAGTACAGTCTGTTGGATGATTTCGGAAGCATTTTCGATACGAAAAACAAGAACAACGCTGAAACGATTTTCGCTTTCCGCTTTCTGGAAGGAGAAGCGACCATGGCAAATGTAGGTTATTTTGTAGCTGAAGACCGTTATTTCAACGGCTTGTTCTATACCGAAGAGGGTAAAAAGATGAACGATACCCTTGAAGTATTGAATGCCAGCCCTCACCTTCTGCGTTATGTTTACAAATGGGGATTGTTTGAGTCTATGAACGAAAACGACACCCGTATTGCCGCTACGTTCCTGCCCTGTTATTCTCCGGCAGACAGCACCAATACGACTTTCAAACCTGCCGGATTGCTGTATCGCAAGACGTTGGGCAGCATTAACGCAGCAAACAACCGCATCTATGACGCAGACTGGGTGGTATACCGCTATGCCGACGTATTGTTGATGATGGCGGAAATTGAAAACGGATTGGGCAATGGAACCGGTGCTGCCGATTACATCAACCAGGTACGTGCACGTGCCTACGGTTACAACGGTGATTTGTCCGGCTTCAGCACGGCTTATCCGGCCGAAGTGTATGCTGCCGGTGATTTTGCCGACAACGAACTGGCCATCCTGCACGAACGTGACAAGGAGTTTGTATTGGAATGTTCCCGTTGGTTTGACGTAGTGCGTTTGCGCGGGAAAGACGGTAAATCCATCTGCTTCTCTGCCACTTCCGGCTATACGGATGTTGACGATAATACCCAGAAACCGGTTCTGGACTACGCAACCCAATCACACATGTTGCTGTGGCCGATCAATGTCGAATTATTGAATCAGGATCCGTTGTTGACACAAACACCGGGTTATCCGACAAACTACGGAGACAGAAATAAATAACCACTACGACAAAAGTGTTTTAAATTAAGAATCCTGAAGGAACCCCCGGAAGTCCCACCGATTTCCGGGGGTTTTGTTCTATTCACATTTTATCCCTATCTTTGCCGGGAAAAATCAGAAGAAATGAAGCACAAGTCCGGATTTGTCAATATTGTAGGAAATCCCAATGTCGGAAAATCGACTTTAATGAACCGGTTAGTAGGGGAAAAAATTTCCATTATCACTTCCAAGTCTCAAACGACCCGCCACCGGATTAAGGGGATTGTCAACGAGAAAGAGTTTCAGATTGTATTTTCGGACACCCCCGGTGTGGTCAAACCGAGTTACAAAATGCAGGAATGCATGCTGGAGTTTTCCAAATCGGCGCTGACCGATGCAGACATCATTCTCTATGTCACGGACATCGTGGAAGACATCCGCAAAAATGAAGACTTCATTGAAAAGGTAAACCAAAACGAGGCTCCGGTCTTATTGGTGCTCAACAAAATTGACCTGACCAACCAGGAAAAACTGGAGGAGCTGTACGACAAATGGAAACAGCTTATTCCCCGTGCCGAAATTTTTCCCATATCGGCGACGGAAAACTTCAATGTCGACAATCTTTACAAACGGATTATAGCACTTTTACCGGAAGGTGAGCCTTTTTTTCCGAAGGACGAACTAACCGACCTGCCCGCCCGTTTTTTCGTTACGGAAATCATCCGGGAAAAAATTCTGCTGAATTACGAAAAAGAGGTACCCTATTCCGTCGAGGTTGAAGTGGAAGAGTTTAAAGAGGATCCGAAACGGATTAACATAATGGCCGTCATATACGTGGAGCGCGATTCACAAAAAGGCATTATCATCGGCAAACAGGGCGAAGCACTGAAAAAAGTAGGTACGGAAGCACGCCTGGACATAGAAGCCTTTTTCGGGAAAAAAGTTTTTCTGAACCTCTATGTCAAAGTTCAGAAAGACTGGCGCAGCAAAGAGCGGGACTTGAAAAACTTCGGATACGTGCAATAAAGAAACAGGGACAAGCCGCCCGCACAGCGTCTGTCTCCGCCGGAGTCATTAATGTATGTGTGTAAATCAATAAGAACATGAGTAATATCGTAGCAATTGTAGGGAGACCCAATGTCGGGAAGTCCACTTTGTTCAACCGTTTGATAGGCAGCCGCAAAGCGATTGTCAATGAGGAAAGCGGAGTAACAAGAGACCGGAATTATGGCAAATCGGAATGGTGCGGAAAAGAGTTTTCGGTCATTGATACCGGTGGCTATGTATCCAACAGTGACGACATTTTTGAAGAAGAAATCAACAAGCAGGTATTACTCGCCCTCGACGAAGCCGATGTGATCCTTTTCATGGTAGACACGGAAATCGGTCTGACGGGCTTGGATGAGAATTTTGCGAAACTGCTGCGCAACATACAGAAACCGGTGTACCTGGTAGCCAATAAAGTGGACACCGGCGAGCGCATATACGATGCCAGCGAATTTTACCGTTTGGGCATCAACAGTGAACTTTATTGTATTTCTTCGGCTAACGGATTCGGAACGGGCGAACTGCTTGACGCCATCTGTTCGCATTTCACGGAAGAGAAGGCAGAAGACACAAACCATCTGCCCCACATTGCTATTGTCGGGCGTCCGAATGTAGGTAAATCTTCAACTATCAATGCACTTATCGGTGAAGAACGCAACATTGTGACGGAGATTGCCGGTACAACCCGCGACTCGCTCTACACCCGTTATAACCGTTTCGGGCACGATTTCATTTTGGTGGATACCGCCGGGATGCGTAAAAAAGCCAAAGTAAACGAAGATGTGGAATTTTATTCGGTGATGCGTTCCATCCGGGCGATAGAAGAGTCAGACGTCTGTATGTTGCTCATAGACGCCACCCGGGGCATGGAAGCCCAGGATCTGAATGTGTTCCACCTGATTGAACGCAACCGGAAAGGTGCTGTGATTTTGGTCAACAAATGGGATCTGATAGAAAAAGACCACAAAACAACGGCTGCTTTTGAAAAAGAGCTGAGGGAAAAAATTGCTCCTTTCCGGGATGTCGATATTATCTTTACCTCTGCGCTGACCAAGCAGCGTTTGCTCAAAGCTCTGGAAGCCGCTATAAAAGTATATGAAAACCGGACACAAAAGCTGAAGACCTCCGAACTCAACCGGGTAATGCTCGAGGCGATAGAATCTTATCCGCCTCCCATGACGAAAGGCAAATCCGTAAAAATCAAATACGTTACCCAGTTGCCAACACACGCCCCCTCGTTTGCGTTCTATTGTAATCTGCCCCAGTATGTAAAAGAGACTTACAAACGTTACCTGGAAAACAAGATCCGGGAAAACTGGGATTTTACCGGCGTTCCCATTCAACTTTTTATGAGAAAGAAATAACCGGCAGGAAGATTTAACGGAGTTCAAAAATTACAGTTTTTAACCGATATTTTTTATTTTTTCATTACTTTTGTAGGTGTTTGAGAGGCAGGCATGGCAAAAAACAACAAAATAGGACACGACGGAGTTGTCAGAAAAGTCACTGGAACCGGGATTGAGGTAGTGATAGAAAGTCAGTCGGCCTGTACGGGGTGCCATGCAAAAAGTGCGTGTGGCATGGCTGATGTGAAGCAGAAAATCATTACGGCGGAAGTGCCTCTTTTTCCGGTAGCTCCGGGGGAGAAGGTAACGGTGTATGCCCGTCTGAACCAGGCGGTTTTTTCTGTTCTTTTAGCTTACGTCATACCGGTATTAATTATTATAGCTTTTATCTGCCTGCTTTTGCATTTGGGTGCGGGAGAAACCTCCGCGGCCTTAGGTGCATTGGGTGCACTTGTTGTTTATTTCATACTCCTTTATCTGAACCGCAAGCGGATAGGCAGAAGGATCAGATTTACGGTCGAAAAAAGAGCTTAAGATACATAATTTCTAAAACATGAATACGATTGTTATTACTATCATTTCTTTGTGTGCAATTGGTGTTGCTTCGGCAATAATACTCTATTTTGTTGCACGAAAATTCAAAGTGGAGGAAGATCCGCGCATTGATACGGTAGAAGGTCTCCTTCCGGGAGCCAACTGCGGAGGATGCGGGTATCCGGGATGCAGGGGATTGGCAGAAGCTGCCGTAAAATCAGAAAACATGGAAGGCATTTTTTGTCCTGTGGGAGGAAGTGAGGTGATGAATAAAGTGGCGGTTGCTTTGGGGCGTGAAGTGGCAGTGCAGGCACCCCGAATCGCGGTGGTAAGATGTAACGGAAGTTGCGCCAACCGTCCCCGCACCAGCACTTACGACGGCGCCCGTTCCTGTGCGGTGGAACACTCTTTGTATATCGGAGATACCGCTTGTGCATTCGGTTGTTTGGGTTGCGGCGATTGCGTGGCAGCCTGTCCGTTTGACGCCATTCACATGAACAGGGAAAGCGGATTGCCAGAGGTGGACGAAAGCAAATGTGTCGCTTGCGGCGCTTGTGTAAAAGCCTGTCCCCGCAACATCATTGAATTGCGTAACAAAGGTCCCAAAGACCGCCGGGTATTCGTTTCCTGTGTGAACAAAGACAAAGGGGCCGTAGCGCGTAAAGCCTGTTCAGCCGCCTGTATCGGTTGTATGAAATGTGCGAAAGAGTGTCCATTTGAAGCTATCACCGTAGAAAACAATCTGGCCTATATCGATTATACCAAATGCCGTCTGTGCCGGAAATGTGTGGCGGTTTGCCCTACAGGTGCCATCCATGAAGTGAATTTTCCGGAAAGAAAAACAGCTCCCGCACCCAAAACCCAAGCGGCAAAAGCACAGGAAGCCCATACTGCTCCTAAAACTCCTGCTGCTCCGGTCAAAGAGGAGGCCCAGGAGACACCGGAAGTAAAAAAGGCGGCAGAAACACCTGCTCTCTCCGTAGAGAAGGAAACGACAGCGGAAGCAACAGAAAAAACTCCTGCACCGGAACCGGAGAACACTTCAACGGAAAAGGGAGGAATTGAATCCAACATTTGAAAAAGGTATCAGAAAATTATAGTAAATTTTAAATTTATACATTGTGTTAAAGACATTTAAAATCGGAGGCGTACATCCGCCCGAGAATAAATTATCCTCAGGCGAGAAGATTCAGATTCTACCTGTTCCCGAACAGGTTATCATTCCGCTGGGACAACACATCGGAGCTCCTGCCACACCGGTAGTACAAAAAGGTGACAGCGTAAAGGCAGGGCAATTGATTGCCACCGCAACAGGTTTCGTTTCAGCGAACATTCACAGTTCGGTTTCCGGGACGGTGGTTGCCGTGGATAATGTCACGGATGCAGCAGGGTTGTCCAAGCCCGCCATCACGATAAAAGTAGAAGGCGACGAATGGGAAGAGGGCATTGACCGTTCTGTCAAACCGGACCACAACATCACGCTTTCGCGGGAAGAGATTGTAAAAGCCATCAGTGCCGCAGGTATCGTGGGCATGGGCGGTGCTACTTTCCCGACCCAGGTAAAACTTTCCCCTCCTCCCGGTTCCAAAGCGGAGATTTTAATCATCAACGGGGTGGAATGTGAACCTTATTTAACCGCCGACCACCGGATTATGCTTGAAAAAGCGGAAGAGATTATTGTCGGTGTTCAGATTCTAATGAAAGCCATTGATGTAAAACGGGCGGTCATCGGCATTGAAAACAACAAACGGGATGCCATCGAAAAATTGAAAAATCTGACAGCCAAAACTCTGGGCGTGGAAGTTTGTCCGTTGAAAGTGAGATATCCCCAAGGAGGTGAAAAACAGCTTATCAAAGCTACCACAGGCCGGTCGGTACCTTCGGGGGCTCTTCCGATTGCTGTCGGGGCAGTGGTGCAAAATGCCGGAACTGCTCTGGCCGTGTATGAAGCTGTCATGAAACACAAGCCGTTGATTGAGCGCGTAGTTACCATCACCGGGAAATCGGTCAAGAAGCCCGGCAATTACCTTTGCCGTATCGGAACGCCCATTTCGAAGCTGATAGAAGCAGCCGGAGGTCTTCCCGGTGATACTGCAAAAATCATAGGCGGCGGTCCTATGATGGGACGGGCTATGGTAAACCCGGATTCCCCCATCCTGAAAGGTACGAGCGGCGTTTTAATCCTTAACGAAAAGGAAGGCACCCGCAAACCGAGCCGCAATTGTATCCGTTGTTCCAAATGCGTTTCTGCCTGTCCTATGGGACTGGAGCCCTATTTGCTCATGACACTGGCAGGTCATAATATGCTGGAGGAGATGGAAACGGAAAAAATCATGGATTGCATTGAATGCGGTTCCTGTAGCTTTACCTGTCCGGCCAACCGTCCGCTTTTGGACTACATCCGCTTAGGCAAAGCGCGTACCGGAGCTATGATCCGGAACAGGAAGAAATAAATCAGGAACTCATTCCAAATTTTCAAATTAAACAGTATGAATAAATTATTGATATCCCCCTCCCCCCACGTTCACAGTGGCGATTCCATAGAGAAAAACATGTATGGGGTTTTGGTTGCACTGCTCCCTGCGTTTATCTGCTCGGTTTTGTTTTTCGGGATGGGGGCATTGGTCGTAACGTTAACATCCGTTATAGCCTGTCTGGTTTTCGAATATCTGATTCAGAAACTCTTATTAAAACAACAGCCTACGATTTTTGACGGCTCCGCCCTCATTACAGGTGTGCTCTTGGCTTTCAATGTTCCTTCCAACCTTCCGGTATGGATTATTATCATCGGAGCATTGGTGGCTATCGGTATCGGTAAAATGAGTTTCGGCGGATTAGGCTGCAACATCTTCAATCCTGCTTTAGTGGGACGTGTATTTTTATTGATCTCTTTTCCGGTACAGATGACGACATGGCCTGTCGCTTCCGGTTTGAATACGCCGTATCTCGACGCACAGACGGGAGCTACCCCTCTGGCTTTGATGAAAGAAGCCCTGAAGACCGGCCAATCGGTCAGTGACGTGATGACATCCGGTGCCATCGGCAGCTACCGTGACCTGTTTTTAGGCAACATGGGAGGCAGTCTGGGCGAAATCGCCGCTATCGCTTTGCTGATTGGCTTTGTGTACATGTTATTCCGCAAGATTATCACGTGGCACATTCCGGTAACGATTTTCGCTACCGTATTCGTATTTGCCGGGATTTTACATTTATGCAACCCGGAGCAGTTTGCCGATCCGGTATTCCATCTGCTTACGGGAGGTATGATGTTGGGGGCCATCTTTATGGCAACCGACTATGTCACCTCTCCGATGAGTAACAAGGGAATGGTCATTTACGGTATCGGTATCGGTGTTATCACTATCGTAATCCGTGTTTTCGGTGCTTATCCGGAAGGGATGTCTTTTGCCATACTGATTATGAATGCTTTTACGCCTCTGCTCAACCGGTATTGCAAACCCGAACGATTTGCTTAATGTTCTACCTGTCCGGCAATGACCACCTGCAAGGCAGCCGGACACTATAATTAAAATTATGGGAAAAAAATTAGAGTCAAACTTTAAAAATATGGTGTTGGTGTTATTCTGCGTAACACTAATATCCTCGGCAGCAGTAGCCTATGTCAATTCTTTGACTATCACTTCGATTAACAAAGCCAAAGAAGCCAAACAGGCCGATGCTATCCGCCAGGTTATTCCCGGAGCGTTCAATAATGATCCGGTTGCCGATAGCTGGAAGGTGGAAACCGACGGCGGTGTCCTGGAATTTTTTCCGGCAAAACAAGACGGCGAGACCGTGGGAACAGCCGTAAAAACCTATACGAAAAACGGTTTCGGCGGGGAAGTATGGTTAATGGTCGGTTTCAATCCAGACGGCAGCATCTCCAACTACTCCGTACTGGAACACAAGGAGACTCCGGGATTGGGGTCTAAAATGGACCAATGGTTCACCAAGGAGGGCAAAGGCAGCATTATCGGGAAAAAACCCGGTACGGCGGGACTGAAAGTGAGAAAAGACGGCGGGGATGTGGATGCCATTACAGCGGCTACGATCTCTTCCCGGGCATTTTTGGATGCAGTAAACCGGGCGTCTGCCGCTTTAGCCGGAAATGCCGACGTTTATTCGGGAGCAACCCCGAAAAGCAGCACACGTGACACGCTGACAGAAGAAAAGCCGGTTGCCTGCGATTCTCTCTGTAATCATCATTGTAATCAATAATACGGGGTTTGTTTTTCCTTTACGGAGTGATAAATCCGAACATTATAAATCTGAAATATGAGCAATTTGTCAAATTTAACCCGGGGATTATTTAAAGAGAATCCGACTTTCGTACTTTTGTTGGGTATGTGTCCGACGCTGGGTGTTACCACATCCGCCATCAACGGTATGGGAATGGGACTGGCCACAGCATTTGTACTGGTGATGTCCAATATAGTAATTTCATTGGTTGCCAACAACATACCGGATAAAATCCGTATTCCTTCGTTTATCGTGATTATAGCCGCTTTTGTAACCATAGTAGACATGTCAATGGCAGCTTACCTGCCTTCGCTGCATGAATCTCTGGGGTTGTTTATCCCGTTGATTGTGGTAAACTGTATCGTTTTGGGACGGGCGGAAGCCTTTGCTTCCAAAAACGGCGCATTGGCTTCCGTGCTGGACGGTTTAGGCATGGGGTTAGGCTTCACGATGAGTTTAACTATTTTAGGAGGCATCCGGGAGTTATTAGGAAGCGGGAAAGTGTTCAACCTACCGGTTTTCAATGAAAATTACGGCATGTTGGTTTTCGTCCTGGCTCCGGGAGCATTCTTGGCATTAGGCTATCTGATTGCTTTCATCAACCGCATCCGAAGAACCAATTGAATGTTCGGAGGGTTTTAATCATTGCAAATTTTAGACTATGGAATACATATTAATTTTCATCGCAGCCGTTTTTGTCAACAATATTGTGTTGGCTCAATTCCTGGGGATATGCCCTTTCCTCGGTGTGTCCAAAAAAGTATCTACGGCATTAGGTATGACGGGAGCCGTCACTTTCGTTATGGTGCTGGCGACGTTAGTAACCTTCATTGTACAGAAAACCATACTGGATCCTTTCCACATCGGTTTCATGCAGACCATCACATTCATTCTGATTATCGCCGCTCTCGTGCAGATGGTGGAAATCATACTGAAAAAGGTAAGCCCGGCGCTTTATCAGGCATTGGGCGTATTTTTGCCGTTGATTACCACAAACTGTGCTGTGCTGGGTGTTGCCATTATGGTTATTCAGAAAGAATTTAATCTGCTTGAATCCATTGTATTCGCAGCATCGATTGCCATCGGTTTCGGATTGGCACTAACCATTTTTGCCGGTATTCGCGAGCAGCTGAGTCTGGTGAATGTACCCAAAGGTATGCAAGGTTCCCCCATCGCTTTGGTGACCGCCGGGTTGCTGGCAATGGCTTTTATGGGATTTTCCGGTATCGTATAATCACCTTTCACGGATTTCACTTGTCTTACAGGAAGTGAAATCCGTGAATTATTTTTCCGGGATATGAAAAAGCTGGCTTGTTTTTTATTTATTCTATACCATCTGTTCTCCTGTTCTTCGATTCAAACGGTAGACGAGCCCGATCCAACGCTTACTCCGGGGCAAACAGAAACGGAAATCGAGATTGTGCTGGGAGCGCAGCCGGACAGCATCCGGCTCGGTCGTAGTATTCATTTTTCGATGAGTGTGATTCAAAGCACACCTGTTTCGCTTTTCAACCTGACCATCGATACAACAGGCAAGTTCAAGCTGGAAATTGATGATAAAGAGTTCAGCCAGGTGAAATCCCTGCTGCCCGACCTGAGTTATAATGTAGAATTTACACCCCAGGAGGAGGGGTATGCCGGAATAACTTTCCTGGTCGTCAACGAAGAAGGCGATTCCTGCATGAAAGCCATTGAACTCTACACCTATTCCCCCCAACCCACGATTGAATTCAGCAGCAGTCCGGATACCCTTCAGGTCAGTGAATCCGCGGAATTCCGTTTTACTGTCAAAGGGGTAACGGGTGAAGAGTACACGCTACACGTAGATACTGTCATTCCGGAGTTCCGGGTACCGTTAGCCCAGGAGATTTCCGGCAAACGCGAACTTTTACACAGGGGTGTTACCCTCAGCGTAAACGGGCGTCCTTTGGTCGATTCGATAAAATTACGTTCCGGATATACCAATATTTTCCGCTTTTCCGAGCCCCAGGCAATAGGCGATTATCACGTGTCTTTCACTTGTACCGACAAACGGGGAAAAGTAATTCGGGGCTCCAAACGGTTTCATGTCCATTCGACGGAAGAAATTATCGTGCGGTTTTATAACGTGGATCCGCAAAAGGACCTGGAAATTGAAAAGGAAAATTTTTATGAAATTTTAAACCGGGATTACAGCCACAGCCCCCTTTCTCCGGTCTTTCAGGACCAAGAAACCGATTCCGTTTCCTGGCACATTCCTCCTCAGGAAGTCACCAACTGGCAGCTTGTCGGGAAGGGGTTGACGTTTCATATTGAACAAAAAGGAAACACCGAATTTTATTTTCCTTCGGACGGCATTACCTACGATAAAGCAAACGCCCCGTTGACGCCGGAGATTGACGGCAAGGACATCAGACAAACCCAAATAGGGACCGGATTTCACGGTATGTTGTTCTTTTATGAGGAGGATCGTCCCTGCGAGGCTGACATCACGTATCGCCTGACGGTGTTTGACCGCTGGGGACAAAAGAGGTCAATCGATTTGCCCGTACACACGTATTAACTGATTGTAGCTGAATCCTCTGAAATCCGGAATAACCGCATCCGCTTTGTTGCGTATAGCTTCCGCCGAGTTGGTGGTCGCCAGACCGATAACCTTCATCCCGGCTCTCTTGCCCGCTTCGATGCCGGAAAAGGAGTCTTCAAAAACAATACACCGGGCGGAAGTGTATTGCAATTCTTCCGCTGCCAGCAAATAGCATTCCGGGGCGGGTTTTGACCGGTTGATTTTATCGGCTGTGACAATCACGTCAAACCACTCTTTTAATTGGGGAAGGACCCGGTATACCTCTGCCATCTTCGCATCGTTTGAGCTGGTCACAATCGCCAGTTTTACTCCATGTGCTTTTAAATCCCGAATAAATCCGTCCGCTCCGGCAATAAACCGGAAAGGCATTTGCCGCTCAAAATCCCCGAGTTTCCGGATAATCGTTTCCGCCTGCTCTTTTCCCGGAAAATATGTCGTCAGCAAGTCCGACAAAGTCCGTCCTTTTACCTTCGCAGTAAAGTCAGGGATTTCCGGACAATATAAGCGTCCCTGCTCTCCCCAGAATTGAGAATAGAAATCCTCGGTATCCAGTATTACTCCGTCTAAATCAAATAGTCCGGCTATTTTTCTTTCCATCAGTATCCGTTTAAATTCGCAGTCCTAATTTACACAAAAATACCTGTCGGCATAGAAATAAGAGCAGTGTTTTGCGGTAAAATTCCGCAGCAGCGTTCGTATCTGGAAAATATATGATATTTTTGCAGGACAGAAAAACCGTTTCTTTCACCGGACCAGGCAAAGAACCGGACAAAATATCCTGACATGAAAGCATATCTGCAACACCCTGTATTCAATGTATTATCCGAGATTGCGGAGGAGAAAAACGCAGAGATTTATGTTATCGGCGGATATGTTCGTGATTTGCTGCTGCACCGACCGTCCAAGGATATTGATATTGTTGTCCGGGGAAACGGCATTGAGCTGGCACAGGCTGCCGCAAGGAAATTGGGAAATCCCAATGTGTCGGTGTTTAAAAATTTCGGAACGGCCATGTTCCATTACAAAGGGGTGGAAATTGAATTTGTCGGGGCACGCAAAGAGTCTTACCGTGCCAATTCCCGCAAACCCATTGTGGAGGAAGGGACTATCGAAGACGACCAGAGACGCAGGGACTTCACAATCAATGCTCTGGCGATCTCGTTGAATAAGGCCAATTACGGTCAATTGGTAGATCCTTTCGGCGGATTACAGCATCTGGAAGAACGATTGATAAAAACCCCGTTGGAGCCGGGCATCACGTTTTCGGATGACCCTCTGCGCATGATGCGCGCCATCCGTTTTGCTTCGCAGCTTAATTTCAGGATAGAAGAAGAGACGTTCCGGGCAATACAGGAATATAAAAAACGTTTGCCGATTGTTTCAACGGAGCGGATTATGGATGAGTTCAACAAAATCATGCTGTCTCCGGAACCTTCCAAAGGCATTCTGCTGCTGGATGAAAGCGGCCTGCTGGAACAGTTTTTTCCGGAACTGACTGCTCTCAAAGGGGTGGAAACCATCAAGGGTATCGGACACAAAGATAATTTCTACCACACACTGACCGTCTTAGACACGCTTTCGCTGTATTCCCGGGATCTGTGGTTGCGATGGGCTGCTTTGCTGCACGATATAGCCAAGCCCGTAACGAAAAAATTCGTACAGGGACAAGGCTGGACATTTTATGGACACAATCATGTCGGGGAGCGCATGGTGGCACGCATTTTCAACCGTCTGAAACTTCCTCAGAACGAAAAAATGAAATATGTACAGAAATTGGTAAACCTCCACATGCGTCCCATTGTCCTGAGTGAAGAAATCGTAACGGATTCAGCCGTACGCCGTCTGCTGTTCGATGCCGGCGACGATATTGACGATCTGATGACGCTGGCGGAAGCCGATATAACGTCGAAGAATGAGGAAAAAGTCAAGCGGTTTCTGGCCAATTTTAAAATCGTACGTCAGAAATTGAAGGAAGTGGAAGAAAAGGATTCGATACGCAATTTCCAGCCTCCCATCAGCGGAGAGGAAATTATTGCCACGTTTAATCTTCCCCCCTGCCGCCTCATCGGAGAGATAAAAAATGCCATTAAAGAAGCCATCCTGGACGGTATTATCGGCAATAATCCGGAAGAAGCACGCGAGTATATGTTTAAGATTGCAGCAGAATTAGGTGTGTCTGCCGCTCGTTGAAAGCCCCTTTTTATTTCGCAAATTTCGGCACTACAACTTTCAATGCCCCGGGTAATACCCGCGCATGCAAAGGAGAAGTCATGACCGCCGCATCTCCGTCGATATGTACATGATTAATAGGACCTTCTATGGTGATTTCCCTGCATTGGATGTCTTTGTAATAGGTGAGTTTATCTATTTTGCCGTTCAGAAAGCAGAAGAGGAAATACACCACTTTAAACAGGTTGGGACGCCGCAACATACAGACGTCCATCAATCCGTCGCGCAAGGAGGCATGAGGAGCAATAAAGGCGTTGTTACCGAATTGGGAGGTGTTGGCCAGACTGAGGATAAAGCATTTTTCCTCCCGGGTCGTCCCTCCGTAGCTGATACGGTATGTCTGGGGAGAATAACTGAACCACAATTTCAAGCCGGCAAAAATGTAAGAAATCATCCCCCGGATACGGAAACGGTTAAATTCATGAGCCACTTCGGCATCGTATCCTACTCCACTCACATTCAAAGAATAGGTCCCGTTTATCTCCAACAGGTCTATCTGGGCGTAAGCACCGGACAGGAGCTGCCTCAGGGCTTTTTTCATCCGGACGGAATATCCCAAATGGCGGGCAAATCCATTCCCGCTACCCAGGGAAACGACCCCGAATGCCACGGATGTTCCCACCAAAGAAGTTCCGACTTCGTTTACCGTCCCATCACCGCCTACGGCTACAATATGGGTATATTTTCCTTCGGCCAGGGCCTCTTTCACAAGGATGCGGGCATGCCCGGCATATTCCGTAAAGCGGATGTCGTAATCTATGCCTTCGTATTCCGGCATTTTCCTGATTTTTTCCGGCATTTTCTTTCCCGCACCAGTTCCCGATACCGGATTCACAATGAACAACAAACGCATAGCTCTCTGATTAAAATATCTTCCTCCGCTATTTTCCGATTCCGTAATAGATGTAACCGAATTCTTTCATCTGCTCCGGACTGTAAATGTTACGTCCGTCGAAGATTACTTTTTCTTTTAACGCTTTTTCGATGTAAGTAAATTTCGGAATCTTAAATTCCTGCCATTCCGTTACAACGATCATTGCATCCGCACCATCCAGTGCTTCATACATTGTGGAGGCATATTCTATCCGGTCCCCCATCCTGCGCCTGCATTCCGTCATGGCAACAGGGTCAAAAGCACACACGGTCGCGCCGGCTGCCAGCAATTTCTCTATCAAGACCAAAGCAGGAGCCTCGCGCATATCGTCCGTGGCAGGTTTAAAGGCCAATCCCCACAAGCCGAATCGCTTTCCCTTCACATCCTGCCCGTAATGTTTCATGATCTTATTAAAAATCAATTCTTTCTGTCTCTCATTCACGCTTTCGACAGCTTTCAGTACTTCCATGCTATATCCATAGTTGTCGCCCGTTTTAATCAATGCTTTCACATCTTTCGGGAAACAAGAACCTCCGTACCCGCACCCCGCATTCAGAAATTTCTTCCCGATGCGGCTGTCAGCCCCAATGCCTTTTTTTACGGCTTCGACATTCGCCCCTACCAATTCGCACAAATTGGCAATGTCATTCATGAAGGAGATGCGTGTTGCCAACATGGAATTGGCGGCATATTTCGTCATTTCTGCGGAAGGGATGTCCATAATCAGCAGAGGGATGTTGTTGAGCAAAAAGGCATGATACAAGCGCTCCATAACTTTGCGGGCTCTTTCGGACTCCACACCGACTACAATCCGGTCCGGAGCCATAAAGTCATTCACCGCATCTCCCTCTTTCAGAAATTCCGGATTGGAAGCTACGTCAAATGCAACGTCCGTCCCTCTTTTCCGCAATTCTTCCTCTATCGCATTCTTTACCTTAAAATTCGTTCCCACCGGAACGGTAGATTTAGTAACAACGACTGTATAATGGTCAAGCAATTGTCCCACTTCCCGCGCCACTCCCAGGACATAACTCAAATCCGCACTTCCGTCCTCGTCGGGAGGGGTACCCACAGCAATGAAAACAGCATCGGCATCTTTTAAAGAGGTCGCCAGGGAGGTGGTAAAAAATAACCGTCCGTCTGCCCGGTTTTTGGCCACCAATTCAGCCAGTCCGGGTTCATAAATAGGTATTTCCCCTTTGTTCAGCATCCGGATTTTCTCTTCATTGACATCCACACATGTCACCGTTATGCCCGACTCCGCCAGGCAAGTCCCTGAAACCAAACCAACATACCCGGTACCGACAACCGATATTCTCATAATCAGATTTTTTATATATAACGCGACAAAAGTAAAAAAAATAAAACCTGCTCCGTCGGGATTCAGTTTTATTTCTATAATTTTGTCTATAATATTCAAAAATAAACGATATAGACTGAAAAGCCCCGGAAACACTGTAAAATAAGCCGGAAGCTTATAATAATCATTCACAATCCGAGTAATCTCATAAATTTTTCTGTTATGAATTTCAAGACATATTTTTTCTGTTCTATCTGTTTCATCGCTTTGTTGTTCAGTTCCTGTTTCCGGCAACAGAATCAGCAAACGGGAAATAACCCCTATATCTATAGTCATACGTCGGGCACTATTCTCTCGAGCGCCCCTATCCATATCTGGCTGGAAGGTAGCGCAAAAGATGAATTTCACAACGGCGAAATCCTCCCCTCATCCGTTCTGCAATTTACTCCGTCGGTGAAAGGACAAGTTGTTCTCTCCGACCGGTCGATGCTTGAATTTATACCGGAGCAGCCCTTTAAGAACGGCCAAACCTACCGGGTCAAGTTTCACGTAGGAGCTCTCATGGATGTTCCCCGGCAAAACGAATACTTTGAATTTCCTGTAAAAATTACAGAATTAAAAGCCTCTTTCACACCGGGACACTTAAGTTCCGAAAACTATAACGATACACTGACCTACGAAGCAACCGTCACTACGTCCGATTATATCGCACCGGAAAAGGTTGAAAACACCGTTACGACACATTGGAAGGCTTCCGGCCTGAAGCAGGAATGGATTCACAATGGCAATAACCACACTCTGAAAATCAAAAACATAGCAAAAGGCGAAGAACCGACAGTCCTGACACTAACGTTTGATAAGCTGGTCAGCAATTACGAAAATTTTGAAGTCACCATTCCCGCCAAAGAGCAATTCAGCGTGCTGGATATGCGGCTTGATAAAGACGACCGCAATACCGTCCGGATAGATTTTTCAAATAATTTGGACCCGGAACAGGACCTGAACGGGCTGGCCACTATCGAAGGGATTTCCGGTATCCGGTATAAAATTTCTAAAAATACACTTTTCCTCTATTATACGCCCGGAGAAAACCAGGAGAATCTGAAAATAACCCTCCATCAGGGCATTCGAAGTGTGGAGGGTCAAACACTCAGCGAAGACGATACGCAGATTCTTCCTCTGCCTTCAGACATGCCGGCAGTAAAATTCATCGGCAAGGGTATCATTATGCCGGCAAAGGGTGAAGTGCTGCTGCCTTTCTCCGCTGTTGCCCTGAAAGCTGTCGACATCCAGATTATCAAAGTATTTCAGCAGAATATGAATTTTTTCCTGCAGGAAAACAACCTGGCGGGAGATAATGAGTTTATGCGTACCGCCCGACCTGTATTCCGGAAGAAAATAGACCTGACTGAAAACACATCCCAGATTAACTTAAACCGCTGGCACGACTTTACCGTGGATCTTTCCAAATTAGTCCAACTGGAAAAAGGCGTAATATACCGGGTAGAAATCAGATTCCGCAAATCCTATACGACACTGGATTGTGCCAATGAAGGGAATGATGATGCCAATTTCTACAAACAGGACTGGGACGGTGAGAACGATTATTACAGCAGCTATTATACGCCTTCCGACTACAGGTGGGAAGAAAGGAATGATCCATGCAGCAATTCTTATTACACAAGCCAACGCTTTATCAGCAAAAACATCATCAATACGTCTTTAGGCCTTTTAGTCAAACGGACTACAGACAACAGGTATTTTGTTGCCGTCAATGATATTGCCACAGCAGCCCCCGTAAGCAACTGCAAAGTGATGCTCTATGATTATCAAAACCAAAGGTTAGATTCAGCGATGACGGACAAAGATGGTTTTGCCTATCTTGACCCGGGAACGAAAGGTTTCATTATTCAAGCCAGTAAGGACAATGACAGGGCATGGCTCAAAGTGTCTGACGGAAATTCCCTGTCGCTGAGTAATTTTGATGTCAGCGGCCAGGATGTACAATCCGGACTAAAAGGGTTTATTTACGGAGAGCGAGGGGTATGGCGCCCGGGAGACCCGGTTTATCTCTCTTTTATTCTGGAGGACAAACAACACGTATTACCTGCCGGCCATCCTGTTATCGCCCAATTGATTGACCCGAAAGGCAATTGTATTGAAACCCGCCAAAGCGCTACCGGAGAGAGCCCTATACATACCTTCCGTTTTTCCACGTCACCCGATGCACCAACCGGATACTGGAAGGCCATCATCAAGGTGGGCGGTACCGTATTTTCCAAAACGTTGAAAATCGAAACGATAAAACCGAACCGAATGAGTATCACGATGTTGTTCCCTCATGACGATCTCATAGGCAAGGGCATCGCTGATCAGACTATCGAAGTAAAAAGCCGCTGGTTAAACGGGGCTGAAGCCCCCCACCGCAAAGCTATTAGTGAAGTGCGGTTGCATGCAGGCAATAATAATTTCAAAAGTTATCCGGACTATACCTTCCAGGATGCAGGTTCAGGTTTTGAACCTTACGTCGCAACATTGTTTGACGGTACGACCAACGCAGAAGGGAGTTTTAAAATCGACGTAAATCAGATACAAACCGAAAATGCCCCCGGCCTCCTCAATGCTACGTTTACGACCCGTATTTTTGAAGAGGGAGGAGATTTCAGCATTTCCAGTTACACGACCCAATACTCTCCCTATACGCTTTACACCGGTATCCGCCTGCCGGAACCGGATGACGATTGGTATTCCACCCGGGAATCCGTTAAGTTAAGCGGTGTGATTGTCAATCCTTTGGGTGAGAAAACAAATACACAAACTACAGTCAATATCCGGGTCTATGAGACAACCTGGCGCTGGTGGTGGGATGCGGAGAATAATTCCCCGGGCTCCTATATCAACCGCTCTTATGACAATCTGGTTTTTGAAAAGAATGTCAAAACTGTCAACGGTAATTTTTCCGTCAATCTGAATATCAGCCGCTACGGTCGCTATTATATCCTGGCAACCAACAAAGCATCGGGCCACAGTGCAGGCAAAATAGCCTATTTCGGCTCCTGGGCGGAAAATAACAACGGAGAGACAGCAACCGTGCTCAACCTCTCTGCCGATAAGAAATCGTATAAAACCGGCGAAAAGGTACGTATCCGCATTCCTTCTTCCCAGAAAGGAATAGCCATTGTCAGTCTGGAAAACGGAAGTACTTTCAGGGACATCCGCCGCATAGAAACGACAGCAGGTTCCTCTTTCTTTGAATTTGAAGCGACCAGCAGCATGTGTCCCAATATTTACGTTTTTGTCACCTTGATCCAACCGCAGCAAAAACGGGACAATGACCACCCTATCCGGATGTACGGAGTACTCAATATCAATGTGGAAGACCCGGCACTTCACCTTAAACCCGTAATCCATATGCCGGACGAACTGCGCCCGGATGAAGATTTCCAGGTTACGGTAAGTGAAGAGAACCAACAGGAAATGGATTACACGCTCGCTATTGTCGACGAAGGCTTGTTGTCCATTACTTCTTTCCGCACCCCTCAACCTTTCCCCGCATTTTATGCCCGGGAAGCTTTGGGGGTAAAAAACTGGGATTTTTACGATTTCATTTTCGGCGCTTACGGAGCCCGGCTGGAAAAAGCGTTTGCCATCGGGGGAGACGAATCCCTTACCTCTCTGCAAGACGAAAAGACCAACCGTTTTAAACCAGTTGTTCTGTTCAAAGGGCCTCTTCATCTGAAAAGAGGGGAGAAACAAAATCTTACGTTCCACATGCCGGAATATATCGGAGAAGTGAGAGCCATGCTCGTAGCCGCCACCAATCAAGGGGAATACGGTGCGACTTCGGCGTCAGCCCTGGTGAAAAAACCGCTGATGCTTTCTGCCGCTCTCCCCCGTACGTTTACACCGGGAGACACTCTGGATATTCCGCTGACAGTCTTTGCCATGGACAACAGTATCCACAAAGTGGAGGTACAACTCACTACAAACGATAAAATTAAAATTCTTGGTCAAAGCCGGCAAGAAACCACTTTCCGGGAAAAAGGTGAAAACCTGCTTTGGTTTAAACTTTGTGTCAATGAGACAAACGGCGTAGCTGCCCTGCAATTCTCTGCCCAATCGGGAAAGGAGAAGTCAACACTGAAGGAAACAGGCGAAATCCGTATTCCGAATCCGCCGATTACAGAAATAGAAGCCCATTTACTGAAAGCAGGCGAAAGTTTTGATTTCAAAAACACGGTGGCAGGTGCTAATCCCCAAGCTATGCTGGAGATAACGACTATCCCGCCGCTTAACCTGGCGGAACGCCTGAACGAGCTTATCACTTATCCTCACGGATGTGCCGAACAAATTACATCGGCAGCATTCCCACAATTGACGCTTGACCAATTAATCAGCCTGACACCTAAACAAAAAGCCAAAATTGAAGAACACGTCAAAACGGTCATCCAGCGTTTAGGATTGTATCAAACACGGGAAGGGGGCTTCGCTTACTGGCCGGGAGAACCTCACACATCGGAATGGGTAAGCAGCTATGTCGCACACTTCCTGATAACAGCCAAACAATTAGGTTATAACGTACCGATGCCTTTGCTTCAAAATGATTTGAAATACCTGAAAGCAATTGCCAACAATTACCGGATTCAAGATAAGTATGACGCCACAAACCAAGGGTACCGGCTCTATGTACTTGCCTTAGCCGGAAAACCCGATTTGGCCGCTATGAACCGGATGAAAGAACTCAAAACCGCAAACAATACCGCCAAGTGGCTGCTGGCTTCCGCCTATGCTCTAAGCAACCATCCGAATATCGGACGCAACCTTATCCGGGAAACTTCCCCGAATGTGAATCCTTACCGCCAGACAGGATATACTTTCGGCTCAACAACCCGAGACCAGGCAATTATTCTCCAGGCAATGGTGAATCTCAATATGCAACAGGAAGCCTTCCAGATGTTGGAAAAAATATCTTCGGCCCTTTCTTCCCAGGAATGGATGAGCACCCAGACAACCGCCTTTGCCCTCCTCGCCGCATGCGATTATGTGAAACATTTTGTCGGAAAAGTGGACGGACTCGACTTCTCTATTCAACAGGCAGGAAAAACAGAAAAAATCACCCTGACCCGGACGGTTTACCAACAGGAAATCCCTGTAAATCATGAAAAAGCAAGCGTAAAGGTCAGCAATAACAGCCAGAACCAAGTTTATGCCCGGTTGATAACCTCTTCTGCTCCCTATCACGTCGTAAGCAAACGGGTGATGTCAGGGTTGCTGATGAATATACGTTACTATGATGCGGCTGGCAATCCGATAGATGTAGAGCAGATGAAACAAGGAACAGATATTACAGCCGAAATCAGTATCAAGAATACCGGAATAACGGGTACTTATCAGAATCTGGCCTTATCTTATCTGCTCCCATCGGGCTTTGAGATTATCAATGACCGGCTTACCGGAAACAGTTCCGCTTTTAAAGAAGCCGATTATGTTGACATACGGGACGACCGTTACTATGTCTATTTCAGTTTAAAACGAGAGCAGACTAAAACATTCAAATTCCGCTTCAATGCTGCTTTCCCGGGTGTTTTTACCCAACCGGCCATCACCTGTGAGGCGATGTATGACCACAGCATAGAAGCCGTGTTGCCCGGAGGCAAAGTGGAGATACGATGAAAAATTACCGCACTGACGCAGCCTATCTCCAGGAGCTCATCAGCCACGGAGAACACCAGCAACAGGATTTCAAGTTTGAAATTTCAGATGCCCGCAAAATAGCACGCAGCCTATCCGCCTTCTCTAACACAGAAGGCGGACGGTTGTTGGTGGGCGTGAAAGACAACGGGAAAATAGCCGGCGTCAGGTCCGAAGAAGAAGCCTATATGATTGAGGCTGCCGCCAAACTCTACTGCAAACCGCAAGTCGAGTTCAGCATCAGGAATTACATCATCGAAAACAAAACCGTACTGGAAGTATGCATACCGGAAGGTGTACAAAAACCGTACTATGCCCGCGACAACGATAACAAGTATAAAGCGTATCTGAGAATAAAAGATGAAAATATATTGGCCACAGCCGTACATATCCGGGTATGGCAGCTGATGAATGCTCCGAAAGGCACTTTTATACATTATTCTTCACACGAACAGGCATTGCTGGACTATCTTAATGAAAATGAACGGATTTCACTGTCACAGTACTGCAAACTCTTTTCCGTACCCCGTTTCAAAGCCATCAGCCTATTCGCCAAACTTATCCGTTTTGATGTCATTGAAGCCGTCTTCCAGGAACGTAAATTCTATTTTCGCCTCCACCCGCAAATTTTTCCGACCCAATAACAAAATATGCAGTTGGGTACTTGTGTAAAAAAATCTATACTTTTGTATACGTCAATTATTATAACAGTTTTACCGATGAAATTATGGCTTTCCGGAATATTGCTATGCGTAATCTCCGGTTTATCAATACAAGCTCAGACTGTCGACACCATCAGCGTTTACAGTCCTTCCATGAATAAACAGTTCAGGAACGTTCTTATTCTGCCCGAAGGATACGGCAAAGACACCACACAAAAATATCCCACCGTTTACCTCTTACATGGTTTTGGCGAGCGGTATGACGGATGGCTAAAACGCATCAAACCCAATTTACCCCAACTGGCTTCCCGCTATAATATGATTATCGTATGTCCCGAAGGAGGCCGCAGTTGGTATTGGGACAGCCCCGTAAATCCGGAGATTCGCTTTGAAACGTATGTCAGCCGGGAACTGCCGAATTATATCGATTCCCATTATGTCACATACGCTTCCAGGGAGACACGCGCTATCACAGGATTCAGCATGGGTGGGCATGGTGCCTTATGGCTCACGTTCAGACATCCGGACATTTTTGGAGCCGGAGGTTCTATGAGCGGCGGAGTGGATATACGTCCTTTCCCCGAAAAATGGGATATGAAAGTACAATTGGGCGAGTATTCCCAAAATCCGGAAAGATGGGACGCCTATACCGTTATAAATCAAATTCCGGAGTCCAATGCATCCGATTTGCCCGCACTTATTATCGACTGCGGCAGTGAGGACTTTTTTTATGAGGTAAACCAGGCATTGCATGAAAAGCTGCTTGCCCGTCATATCCCGCATGACTTTATCATCCGTCCCGGAGCCCACAACCGCCCCTATTGGAAGAATGCCATTGACTATCAATTACTTTTTTTCCATCTTTTTTTCACAAGAGAATGAAATAAGCCCTAAAGTCTGTCTTTCCTCCGGCAACTTTTTGCTTCACATCGCGTAACAACTGAATAACTTCATACATAATTACGCCATGAGGAACAAAATACAGGAGCTTTTAGGGGAAAAACAAGAATTTTACTTAAACCATACTTGCCGGACGATTGACAAAAAAATGCTCCACGTTCCTTCGCCCCATTTCATTGATGAAGTATGGACCGATTCCGACCGCAACCTTCCGACACTGAACAGCTTGCAGGCACTCTTTAATCATGGCCGCCTGGCCCATACAGGCTACCTGGCCATCCTCCCGGTTGACCAAGGCATTGAGCATACAGCCGGAGCATCCTTCGCTCCCAACCCTCTTTATTTCGACCCCGAAAACATCGTCCGTCTGGCCATTGAGGGAGGATGTAATGCCGTAGCCTCCACGTTCGGAGTATTGGGAGCCGTGGCACGCAAATATGCCCACAAAATTCCCTTTATCGTGAAAATCAACCACAATGAATTGCTCAGTTATCCCAACAGCTATGACCAGATTCTTTTCGGCAACATACGCGAAGCCTGGAATTCCGGAGCCATTGCCGTAGGAGCCACCATTTATTTCGGTTCCACCGACAGCCGTCGGCAAATTACAGAGATAGCCCGGACTTTCGCCTATGCCCACGAATTAGGTATGGCTACCATCCTCTGGTGTTATCTGCGGAACCCGGCTTTCAAGCAAGAAAGTATTGATTATCATGTAGCGGCTGACCTCACCGGGCAAGCCAATCACTTGGGAGTAACACTGCAAGCCGATATTATCAAACAGAAATTACCGGAAAATAACGGAGGTTTCACAGCTCTGCATTTTGCGAAGTCAGATCCCCGGATGTATTCCCAACTTACGTCCAGCCATCCGATTGATTTATGCCGTTATCAAGTTGCCAATTGTTATATGGGAAGAGCAGGCCTCATCAATTCGGGCGGAGAATCACGGGGAGCAACGGATTTGCAGGAAGCTGTCATAACTGCCGTTGTCAACAAAAGAGCCGGAGGCATGGGACTCATCAGCGGAAGAAAAGCTTTCCAGAAAGAGATGAATGAAGGGATTGAACTGCTCCACACCATTCAGGATGTCTATCTCGACCCGGATATTACTGTAGCCTGAATCTCTATTGCTTCCCTTGGTTAGCAACGGCTTCCATCTGTTTACGGATTACCTCCGGATCGCCTAAAAAATAATCTTTTTTCAACTCCAGTTGTTCGTCAAATTCCAGCACGTAGGGAACTGCCGTCGGTAAATTCAATTTCACAATCTCTTCATCCGAAATGTGTTTCAGGTATTTAATAATCCCCCGCAGACTATTCCCATGAGCCACAATCAATAACTGATCAAAATTTTTCATATTCGAAACAATGACCTCTTTCCAATAGGGCAAACTGCGGGCAATGGCATCTTCCAATGATTCAGTCAAAGGCATTTTATCCCCCTGAATGCCCATATACCGAATATCCAAACGGGGATTACGGGGATCATCGTCATCCAAAGCCGGAGGTGCCACATTATAACTCCGTCGCCAAACCAACACCTGCTCTTCCCCATATTTCGCCGCCGTTTCACTTTTATTCAACCCTTGCAATACTCCATAATGTTTTTCATTCAAACGCCAGCTCTTTTCTACAGAAATCCAGTCCAAATCCATCCGGTCCAAAACGACATTCAATGTTTTCACCGCTCTTTTCAGATAGGAGGTGTATGCCTTCTCAAACAAAAAACCGTTTTCTTTTAATAAATCTCCGGCTTTTTCAGCTTCTTCCATCCCTTTCTCCGTCAAATCAACATCCGTCCAACCGGTAAATCGGTTTTCTTTGTTCCACAGACTTTCTCCGTGGCGAAGCAAAACTATTTTCTTCATAAAACTCATTTTATATTTTCCCTGTTTCCTCATACGATATTTGCCGGGAATAGTTCCCCCTCCCGCCTTTTCTTCTGCTTACAGGTAAAAAAGGAACACAGCCAATGATTCATAAAAAAAAAGAAATGAAGCGGGCCTGTAGGTCCGCTTCCCAAGCTTTAAGCTGTGAAACTTCCGAAACAAACAGGAGAGGCTTCCCCTGTTTGTTGCTTCGCAAAGAGTAAAAGCTTAACGCAAAATGACTTTCACTATATCTGAAACAGAAGGCACAGGGAAAGTTTTCCCGACTTCCGTTATATTCACATTCTCCGGAATCACCGTACCTCCGAAAATGTACTGGGCATTTCCTGCTCCCGGGAACTGACTTACAGCCGATCCATCGTCCAGCAATCTGATATCACCGGTTATGTCTTTGGCAGCAAGAGCCGTCACGGAAGATCCGGTAGAATAAAACCAGTCATTCGAATATCCGAACATGGTAGCAAAAGTCAGCTTATCTCCTTTGTAGGCTGAATACTGCACTTCTACTTTATTTCCCGGATAAACGGCGCTATTACCGGCAACATAAACGTTTCTCACATTCGGCATTTTAGCCAAAGCCTCTTTCAACGGATTCACATTCCCGGTCTGGGCCAAAGTTTTCAATCCGTTTCCCGGATCTTTTGCATCCAGGGCATAAATAGGATTCACATCTCCAGTATAAATCACAACTACAGCCGGTGACAACGTAGTAATAATACCTGTCTTATCTTCCACCACGTCCTGGAGCGGGTCTTCATCACCGTTTTCCGCCAATTTAGTCAGTTCGGCACTCGATTTTTCACCCGGGATAAAGAAAGGTTTGTCGTTGAGCACTTCTCCGTCCAACACATTGGAGACTACCCACACGCCGGGAGAAAACGGAGTTTCATTTGCCGTGTTGTTGGATAAATTCGTAATGCTAAGGGTAAACTCGGACTTCGTCTTATCATAAGTAAGGTTCAGCTTCATCATTGCCGAAGCTTCCGGATAAGTATTCCCCTGAGCATCCGTCCCATTTACCTGCGTCACACTCCCATTCTCAGCAGTTCCCGGATGGGCAATACTCGGTCCGGGCTTTACATTCACCCTTGTTCCATTGTCCCACAGTTTAACCTGTGAAGAGACGTCACCTGTCACAGGTGTTCCGTCGGCATTATACAATGCAATCCCGGGATTCGCCGGGGCAAAAAACAAGTCATTGGAATAACCGTAGCCGGTTGCAAACATTAAAGTCTGACCTTTAGCCGCATTAAAAGTAAAACGTACGGATTCTCCCGGTGCAATAATATCTCCGGTTGAACCTTGTCCTTCAAAAGTCCCGCTCTGTACAAAATCTTTCAATGTAGTTACATTCTCCAGACTGAAAATGGATGCATTGTCTCCGTGTTTATCATTGTCATCATCATCACAAGAAGTAAAACATACCCCTCCAACCAATAATGCTGCCAACAATGCAGCCGGTAAAAATCTTTTCTTCATTTCTTTTGATTTTAATGTTTCTAATTCGGTTTTATGTACCGATTAGAACGAAAGGGAAAGAGAAAAGTTCAGAAGAGATAACTTTTTATTGTTCATAGACTTACATTTGTTTTTATCAACACTATGATAAATATCTCTTTTTCGTAAACTCCTGTTAGAAAACCAAAATCCAATTTATTAAAAATGCAATACTTTTTAATATACACATAAAAATATACATTCAGATTCATTCATATCCCGGTCAATCCTAAAATAAAAGCCGCAGGAAACCATGCTCTACAGACCGCACATTAATCAATCATAAACTTTTCAGGCTTCCATGACTATTTCAAACCAACCTGCTTACTTGTAACAGAACCCCAATAGCTGTCCTACCCCACGTCAAGATAAAAACAAGCGTACGCCTCCTCATACATAGGGAGGTATGTTGAGCCTGTAAAAATAGTTTTCCGCATAATGAATAATACAGATGGTAAAAAAGAAAAGTTTAAAATCTAAAAAAGAAAAAACCAATACAACTCCAGCTATTTTCAGCTATATTTTCAACTTTTGTATAAATCGGAAGCATCAACCGGAAGAGTTCATGCCCAATAAAAAAAGAGAAGATGCTTTGTCCCAAAAACAATACACCTTCTCTTGGCATCCGGATATTTCCCGAAAAACTATCTCTTCATATCTTTCTGACTGTCATGTGACATTCCGGTGCCCATATTGTTCCGGTCAGCAGTACGGATATTGTGCTCCATATTTTCGGCTGTCCGGTTAATCTGTTCTTTGGCCCGGTCTATATTCCGGTTAATTCCGTCAGGCACTTCATCCAATTTTTTTTCTGCCTTCTCTATTTTTTTCTCAGCCTTTTCCAATTTGCGCTCTCCGTCGTTTACAAAGCCTTTCGCAAATTTTTCACCAGCCTTTTCTACTTTCTTCTCTGCTTTTTCAATCTTTTTTTCCGCCTTTTCAAGCTTTCTTTCTACCTTATCACTCAAGCCCTCTCCCGACTTCCAGGCAGTTTCATCCCCCCGGGTTTTGTCATATCCCACTTCATCCTGACGATTCCGTTCGCCTGCTTTCATCCGATCCGAATCGGAACGGTTTTCCTGCTCACTCCGCATACCTTCGGTTTGTCCATACATACCGGAGTTATTTCCTTTGTTTTGTTCATCTGTGTAGTTCATAGTCGTTAGTTTTAATTGTTTAACTTATTTATCCAGCTGGATTAATCTTATACTATCAATAACAGCCCCCGAATATTACAAACGCATGCTATCCCTGACATCCTGAGACTTGGTCATGTCCGTGAATCTTGACTATCTTATTATAAAGTCCCATAATGAGCAAAGGGGCCGCCCATTGACCGATAAAAAGGGCTGCATGATTCTTTTTGCAACATTTCAAAATCAGCGAAGTGCCCATAGCCGCCATAGCTGCTGTCAGATAACAACCGGAAGGGATCTGGGCAGTACGCTCCTCTATTGCCGTCGTCACTTTTCCTTCCTGAGGAATATTTGTTTCCATAATTCATGAATTTATTGGTTAATAAACTATTTTCATACTGCTTATACGATTTTCCTTTTTGCACAGTTTTCAGATTACATACCCTATGTTATTGATAATGAATAAATATTGTTATTAAGTTTATATGGGCGTTATCTTTTCAAAATCTATGAGAAGAAGTTTATAGAAAATAGCAACCCGCTTTCCGGCAAAAGCCGCATACATCCCAAGGATAGGGAAATGACAGCGTATTCAGCAAACCAGTACCTTCAGCAGAACGCAACCTTAAGAAAAGAAGCAGAGAAATCCCTGCCAGCAGAAAAAAATATAATTCAATAGATACAAAAAAAGAAAACCGCAATAAAACAGATTATTACGATTTTCTTCCGATAAAATTACGGGAGGCAACGTCCTCCCAATATATATACCAACAAAAACAGCTTACTTTCTGGCTCCCAACTGAGAATCCAGGAACAACAAACCGGCTTCTCCTGCTTTCTTTACTTTGTCAACAATGCCCTGTGCCGTAGCCTCTTCTTCCACCTGTTCACGCACAAAACCCCACAGAAAATCCTGGGTAGCGTTATCTTTCTCCTCATGAGCAACACTGACAAGTTTGTCAATCAAGGCAGAAACATGGCATTCATGTTTATATACCTCTTCAAATACTTCCAATACACTCCCCCATGCATGAGGTACTGCATCAATTTTGCTTACTTTAGCAGCTCCTCCCCTTTTGGAAATATAATCAGCCATTTCATAGGCATGTTCCAATTCTTCCTGAGACTGTTTTTTCATCCAATGTGCAAACCCTCCGAAACCTTGAGTTTCAAAATAAAATGACATGGACAAATAAAGATTGGAAGACCACATCTCAGCAGCAATCTGCTCATTAATCGCGTTTTGTAACTTTTCTGAAATCATAATATTTAATCTATTAGTATAAATTTTTTTTATTTCAAAACAATATCCATGCCAAAAATCAAAAAATAGACATTTTGTCAGTCTATTCCCCCACATCTCCGGTCAAAACACTTTTCAGAAATTCTGATAAATTCCGCCAAACCTTATTTCTCCAATCTTATAAGCGACTTCCCCCTTTGTCTTCGCGGGAATTTTAGAAGGACCGGAAAAAATCGTCCTAATCCATTTATTCAGAAAAGTTTGGTTTATTGGAATATCTTTGAAGAATCTACCGGAAAGTATAAACTAACAGTTATTCATTTCATTATCAACACTTTCAAAACTACACTCTTTACCCCTTCGCTGAAAAAACACAATGAAATTTGCTAATCAATAATTTGTTCGTATATTTGCGAACAATATTCACGATATGGAAGAGAAGAAAGATTATACAGTTACGCAGGAACAGTTGGCAAGATTTGCCAAAGCATTGGGACATCCTGCCCGAATTGCTATTATGCACTTTTTGGCAAAGCAGAAAACGTGTTATTTTGGGGATATTCACGAAGAACTTCCCATTGCCAAAGCTACCGTATCACAGCACTTGAAAGAGTTGAAAGATGCAGGACTTATACAAGGAGAGGTTGAAACGCCTAAAGTGAAATACTGTATCAACCGAGAGAATTGGCAATTGGCTCGTGAACTCTTTAAAGAGTTTTTCGGGCAATGTATCTGTAAATCGGGGGAGTGTTGCTGATAGTCCCCTTTTTTTAACATTAATGTTCGTTGTTTTACGAATTACGTCTAATGAAATAAATTTATAAATTATGGAAATTAAAGTATTAGGAACAGGCTGTGCAGGTTGTAAGACTCTGTATGCAACGGTTGAACAAGTAGTAAAAGAATTAGCTTTGGAAGCGGTAATAACCAAAGAAGAAGATTTGATGAAGATAATGGAATACAATGTAATGACGCTTCCTGCTCTCGTTGTTGACGGTAAGGTTGTGGCAAAGGGCAAACTTTCTGCCAAAGAAGTAAAAGATGTATTAACCAAGTAAATCAGATGATGATGAAACGCTTTTTATTCCTTACCATTGCTTGTTTGTTTTCTATTTGTGGAATGGCTCAGATTGCCGCGGATACCTATGTGGAAGTTCTTTATTTTCATGGGAAACAACGTTGTGTAACTTGCAAAGCCATTGAGAAATACACGAAAGAAGTGGTTAATGCAGAGTTGACAGAGTTGGTCAAAAATGGTAAACTACGTTTCAAAGAAATAGACACTTCAACTCCTGAAGGCGAAAAGCTGGCAGAGAAATATCGTGTAAGTTGGTCATCTCTTTATGTTAATAAATGGAAGAACGGTAAAGAAGAGCGTAACGACATGACACGTTTCGGATTTCAGAATGCCCGAAACAACACATCGGCTTTCAAGAAAGAATTAAAACAGAAAATCAATCAGTTGCTAAAATAATACGGTTTTATGGAATACTTGCAAACATGGTTGGATAATAGTGAGATACCTATTATTACCGCTTTTCTGCTCGGTCTGTTGACTGCTGTAAGTCCTTGCCCATTGGCTATCAACATCACTGCTATCGGATTTATCAGTAAGGATATAAATAACCGTAACCGGATATTTACAAATGGCATTCTATATACTTTAGGACGTGTATTGGCTTATTCTGCATTAGGCGCAATACTTATCGCAATACTCCGAAAGGGTGCAGATATGTTTGCCATACAAAAAGGTATCAGCGAATGGGGGGAACTGCTGCTTGCTCCTGCTTTGGTGTTGATAGGGCTGTTTATGCTATTCGGAGATAAATTGCAATTACCTAAGTTCGGATTTTCCGCTACTAAAAAGACAGAAAAACTAAAAGGCTCATGGGGCAGTTTGTTGCTGGGGATATTGTTTGCCATGGCGTTTTGTCCGACCAGCGGGCTATTTTATTTTGGCATGCTTATTCCCATGTCAGCTATGGAAAGTGAGGGGTATTTGCTACCTGTCATTTTTGCATTGGCAACAGGACTTCCCGTTATGCTTGTCGCTTGGATTTTGGCATACAGTGTAGCAGGGATAGGAAAGTTTTATAACCGTGTGCAGACTTTTCAGAAGTGGTTTAATCGTATGGTAGCCATACTGTTTGTCCTGGTTGGCATTTATTATGGATTGATAAATTGGGATATAATATGAAAATTTTGATTTTATGTACAGGAAATAGCTGTCGCAGCCAAATGGCGCATGGTTTCCTGCAATCATTTGACAAGAATATACAAGTGTATTCCGCCGGTACGCATCCGGCAGAGAAAGTTAATCCTTTGGCTGTTGAGACAATGGCAGAAGTTGGTATCGACATAAGCAAGCATATTCCTGCCCATGTAACCACTTATTTAAGTGAAACATGGGATTATGTGATAACAGTATGCGGTAGTGCTAACGAAACATGTCCGGCTTTTGCGGGCAATGTAGGGAAACGGTTGCATATTGGTTTTGATGCCCCCTCGGAAGCAATAGGGACAACGGACTTCATCAGAAGCGAATTTGAAAGAGTACGTAATGAAATCAAGAATGAATTTGCCAAGTTCTATATTACTGAGATAAAAAAACAAGAACTGCCTGAATGTGCTTGTAACCGTTGATTTTTTTAGGCAGTTTGTTCGTATTATTACAAACAATAATGGGATTATGATACAAAGATTTGCAGATTGGCTGGTGTATGACATCTTCGGTTTGGATGCTTCAACAGCTTTAGGAGAAGCTATCAACTTCTTCTTTTACGATACGATAAAGATTTTAATATTATTATTTTTTATCAGCGTGATAATGGGCATTATAAATGCCTATTTCCCGATAGAACGTTTACGCAATTATTTGACTTCTCGTAAACTATATGGATTGCAATATTTCTTTGCCGCCCTGTTTGGTGCTATTACCCCGTTCTGTTCCTGTTCTTCCATACCGCTGTTTATCGGATTTGTGAAAGGGGGGATTCCTTTAGGGGTAACATTCGCCTATTTGATAACCTCGCCTTTGGTGAATGAGGTTGCTGTTGCCATGTTTATCGGCACTTTCGGGTTACGCATTACCTCTATCTATGTGATTAGCGGTATTCTGTTAGGTATGGCAGGCGGATTTATCTTGGGCAAGATGAAATTGGAGCCTTATTTGAGTGATTGGGTAAAACAAATCCAGCAAAATTCAACTTCCGACTCCGGAACATGGGAAAAAGAGCATACTCCGTTCTTTAGACGATTGCCGATTATCATACAAGAAGCATGGGGCATAGTCAGAGGTGTACTTCTGTATATTCTTATCGGCATTGGTATCGGTGCGTTCATGCACGGCTATGTGCCTGAAGGATTTTTTGAGCAGTATATGTCCAAGGAAAACTGGTTTGCAGTTCCTCTTTCGGTAATCCTGGCAGTTCCGATGTATGCCAATGCAGCAGGAATAGTGCCTGTGATTGAAGTTTTTGTAGCTAAAGGTATCCCTATAGGAACGGCTATCGCTTTTATGATGGCTGTAGTCGGGCTTTCACTTCCAGAAGCCACGTTGTTAAAGAAAGTAATGACATGGCGTTTGATTGGTGTTTTCTTTGGAGTGATAACCTTGTTTATCATCATGTTAGGTTATCTTTATAATATTGTATTATAGCGCAAAGAAAAACTCCTGCAATATTAAAATATTGCAGGAGTCTCCTTTACTTGTCTGGTGTTGTCCAGCTTCTTGGTGATCCGCCTGGAACCGGACAATATCGTTGTAACTAAATTGTTTTCAGAACATTGTAATGCAGAACCACCCATCGTTCACGAATTATACACGGCACCATTTCAATATCCTTCCCCATTGTTTCCGTTGGGTAATGTAAAGATACGAAAATTTCTCCTACCCTAAAATAAATGCATAATTTAAGTACAAAGACCTCCGCACTAGCAACGCAATCATCAAACTCTTGCTTAAAGAGAACACCAATTCGGCCGAATAACCGATATGAGAAGACGTGAAAAGCGGAGAATGGACATGTGTCTGTTCTCCGCTTTTTTAGAAACATTTTCAAGACTTCATTTTGGTATCATATCGTCTCTCTTTGTCGCCACAAGTAAAACACGGCGATACACACCGTAGTTGCCACTTCGGACAGCGCCAATGCCAGCCAGATGCCGGCAACACCCAACGCACGGGGCAGCAGGATAAAACTCGGGACGAGGAAAACCATGCCACGCAACAGGGCGAAAGCTGTGGCCGGGCGGATGCGCTCGACACTCTGGTAGTAACCTATAGCTGTCAGATTCAAGATGAAGCAGACGAAGGCTGCGGAGACAAGAGGGAATCCGTTGATGGCGATTCGTGCCGCAGGTACCTTGGGAGCTACGAACAATCCGACCAGCCATTCCGGACAACATACGAAAAGCAAGGTAACAGCTATGCCGCACACCACGGCAGTCAGCAGTGCGATCCGCTCCGTTGCCGCCACACGACCATGCAGTCCCGCACCGAAATTGTAACTGATGATGGGTTGCGCCGACTGCGCGATGGCGTTGCCGACCATGAAGACGAAGGGCATGTAATAGCAAGCTATTCCGAAAGCGCCCACGCCGTCATCGCCCAAATAGTGCATAAATACCTGATTGCCGACGAATATGAGCATGGCCATCGTACACTCGCCCAACAATGCCGACGAACCGATGCGGCACTGGTAGCCAATGTTGCGCAACGACAGATGCAGGCTCTTACGGCTCCATTTGGGCATAATCAGGCGCAAGTGTCGTGCGCGGAATAGCAGATACCCCATGCTGATAACACCGCCGATAACCAGGCTGATTGTCGTGGCGGCCGCAGCACCCGTTACACCCAATCCCAGCGGAAAAATGAAAAGCCAGTCCAGCACGATATTGACGGCTGCCGGGATGATGTTGCACCACATGGCTAGTTTGGGCGCACCGTCCAGACGGATGATGAAGAGCGATATGGCCATCCACATCTCAAACAGAAGAGAGGGAATAAACCACCGCAAGTAATCTTTTACCAACGGTAACAGATGGTCGGACGAACCGAGCAAGCGTCCCGTGGTATCGGGAAAGAGCATGATGACGAGCGACGGCACCAACGTTATCAGCGTAGCGAAAACGAGGGTCTGTGTCACGTTTATCCGCGCGACCCGCTGCTTGCCCCGCGCCAGATGGATAGAAGCCACGACGGAACACCCTGCTCCCAGCATCAGCGCCACGCCCATAAGCAGCATCAGTACGGGAATGCAGATGTTGATGGCGGCCACGCCGTCGCTACCCACGCCGTGTCCCACGAAGATGCCGTCGATGGCCGTTACGGCCGATATGCTCAACATCCCCAGCAGCGTGGGAATGAAATACTTATTGAATAGCTTGAACACATTCACACTTCCTAAATCAATAGCGTCTCTTTCCATATCTTAATTTTTCATATTCCGACTCAACGAAAAAATGCCGGACAAGTTGATTGGTTTTACCCAGTCATCTTATCCGGCATTTTATAATTCTGCCCTCCGATGAGGATTACAAAACTCTTTCTTTTGTTTTTCAGGTGCAAAAGTAGAGCTTTCATCGCAAACAACCAAACACACTTATGTGTTTTTCAATGATACAGAGCCAACAATCAGGTCCATTTCCCAGTCCCCGAACCTTTTGCCGTTAGCTTCCGGCGGGCGCTCATGGATACTGACGCGTC
>CAJURM010000015.1:0-50012 GCA_910589025.1 uncultured Odoribacter sp.
TGTATTGACTCCCGGTGTCGGGAATGAAGGAGGAGGCTACGCCTATATGGTCGGTGCCAACGGCGGGAAAGTGAACGGATTGTATGTGATGCGTAACAGCATCTCGGAAGGGAATGTCAGTGTCCGGTTGCAGGCAAAATGGCCTCTTACCGGGACCGGACTGACGAAAAGTGATTTCGGGGATGCCCTGAACGGAATCTATGTCGCTGTACATGCCATTGAAATGGTATATATCCCCTACGGAGCATACTACTTAGGAGATGCTTCCTCTTACAAGAGTTTTACCATTGGCGATACGGCTGCCGTTGTGATTGACTCCGAAAATGCTCTGACACTTGCCGCAAAGAACAGAATGCCCAATGTCTCTTTAACTGCATCCTACCCGAAAGGATATGCCGGGTTTTACATCATGAAGTACGAAACAAGCCAGGAGCAGTATGTCGAGTTCCTCAACTCTCTGACGTTGGAACAGCAAAAGGCTCGTGTGGCAAACAACAATTTCTCTACGATGAAGAAAGGGGATTACGTCTTTGGAGAGTTGAAGACTCCGAGTTGCCGGAACGGTATCGCTTTCGTGGAGCAGAAACAGTCCGATGCTCCCGTCGTGTTCGGTAATAATCTGAATCCGGGTAACGATTTCTTTTCCACCGATGACGGGCAGACTCTGGCCTGTAATTACATGAGCGTGGAGGATATGATAGCCTATTGCAGTTGGAGCGGTTTGCGTCCGATGAGTGAGCTGGAATACGAAAAGGCATGCCGCAGGTTTTATCCCCAACTACCCGATAAAGGGGAATATGCCTGGAATACGAACAACGGAGTAAACCGTCTCAGCGGACTGTATGAATTAAGCTATCAGGGTGACCAGCGGGAGCAGGCTGTGAGCTATCTGAAGAATGTGAACAGCGGTACCACGAACAGCATTAACGGTCCCGTGCGATGCGGATTGTTTGCCACCTCTGCCACGAACCAGACACAAGCGGGTGCGACGTACTGGGGAGTGATGGAGATGAGCGGTAATGTGAAAGAGTTGTGTGCGAATGTGAACTACACGACACTTAACGGAGGAAGTTGCGGAACGGGGGTATATGATGCGAATCTGTGGGACAAGACAGCGAATAAATACGGCGTTCGGGGTGGCGGATTTTCTTCTGCCGATTCTTCGCTTCGTACTTCCGACCGCACGGAAGTGATGAATTATTTTACGGCAATCACCCAACGCGACAGTACAGTGGGATTCCGGGGAGTGTACAGTCTGTCGGGGATTAAAATTGATGGCGGAGAAATACAGGCTTCCCAAACCACAATATGTCCTGGAACGGATATAGATATTGATATGCAAAATCTTCAGGAGGCCAATTGTCCCGACTTTCCCGATGTTCGTTTTCAATACAACTGGTACGTGAAAAAACCGGGAAACGCCAAGTTCGATTTAATTGAAAATGCTGGAGGTACAACCTTAACTTATAATGTATTTGAAAATAACACCTCTTCTCCTGTTACTTACCGATTCAAACGGATGGGGATTTGTTCTATGGGGGTAGCGGAAAGCAATGAAATCAGTATAACAGTAGGTATGGTACCGGCAAATATTCCTTCCGTTCCACCGAGTTATAGCTCTATCGTAGGAGTGCCATTTACCTTGCCTTGCATTACTTCCGGGAAAGAAAAAGCAAATTGGAAAGCTCCGGACGGGACAAAATTGGATTGTAGTGCAACATCTATCACGGCTCTATCTTCTCCCCAAACGTACCAAACTTATTTCGTCAACGAGTACGGATGTGAGGGTAAACCGACAGATGTCATAATAAAAGGATACTCCGGTTTGTCTTCCATTCCCAAACATGCAAAAGAATATCAGACGCTGGGGGCTACGGAAAACGGCGTATACATTATCGATCCCGACGGCCCCGGAGGAAACACTCCTCTTCCCGTGTACTGCAACATGACCAGCGAAGGAGGAGGATGGATGTTGATTGTAAACAGTTTAGCAAATACATCTGTTTCTTCTCTTAGAACATCGGGTGTTTACAACGCTGCATATTTGGGAAATATCAATATACCGTATAAATACACTGACGCTTGGATTAACACAATAGCATTTGTTGCCTATTGGACAGAAGGGCGGGACGGATGTAATAGAATCAGTAATTCTTATTGGAGAGCATCGGAATGTAAAGGAGGCGGAAAGTTTGTTATTGCAAGCTATGGCGAATATAATACGGGGGCCAGTTGCTGTTATAGAAGATACGGTAATGCTGCTATGACAACTGGTTTGCATGAAGGAACTACCCGTTACAGAAGATCTATGTTTGACGATGACAGAGGCGGAAATGCTTATTTTATTTGGCCTCATTGTAACGTAAATGTATATGTCGAATGGGGACATGGCTGTAGTAATGGTGGACGTAGGAATGGGGAATACCGCATTTGGGTCAGATAAAAACTCTCATACCCTACAGAGAGATACCACGGGACAGAACTTTTGTGTCATAGGTAGGTTGAATCGTGAAAAAGGAGAAGTGGGGCAATGTTTTTTCCATTTCTCCATTTTTCCGTTTCAACCTTTTGAACTTCCCCTCCGTATATAGCGCATGTTATATATAACTAATACGGATGTCATGAAGAAATATATGTTTCTCCTGTTCTTTTCAATGCTGCTGCTGGGCGGGAAAGCGCAAAAAATCAATGTGGTATCGGTTTCCGAGGAAAACGATCTGCACAATTTCTATACGATGATGAAGGAGGCTTTTCCTTTGGCTTTTAATGATCCGACATCCCCCCGATTTATCTTTTTCGACACGGACAAACGGTTTATCTTCGGTATCGGAGGATACATTCAGGTCACCGGCATTTATGATTTCAACGGGGTGGAAAGCTATGACAATTTTATTACTTCCACTATTGCTCCCGATGATCATCAGAAAGGCTCGAGTTACGGCATCTCTGTAGGACAGTCCCGTTTGTTTCTCAAGTTATTGGGAGATACGAAATTGGGACGTGTCGTTTCCTATATAGAACTTGAATTTGACGGTCCGAATAACAGCCCGGTGTTAAACCAGGCTTTCATACAAATGAAAGGTTTCACTTTAGGACAAACCTGGAGTACATTTTGCGACATTACAGCCGTTCCGACCACTATCGACCAGGAAGGTCCTTCCAGTGCCGCTGCCGTCAGGCAGCCCCAAATCCGCTATACCTATCCAGTGGATTCCTGCTGGCAGCTTTCCCTGGCATTGGAATATGCCGTGCCCGATTACACGAACCAACCCGACCATTACACAGCAACGATACGGCAACGGATTCCCGACATTCCTGTCGCCATCCGTTATACCAGTCCCAACAAAAGCCATTTACAGGCGGCAGCCATTCTCAGGAATCTATATTACAAAAACAATCTCACCGATAAAGACAAACGCGTCACCGGCTGGGGAACCAACCTCAGCGGCAATGTAAAAATAGCCCGCAACACCAGATTTCTGTTCCAAGGGATATACGGAAAAGGATTGGCGAATTACATCCAGGATATTTCCTCTTTAGGATATGATCTGGTTCCTAAAACAACCAACGGTTACCTGAAAGCATCCGACATGTGGGGAGTCTTTGCCGCTTTTCAGCAGAACTGGACCCCCAAGCTCTATTCTTCCCTGATGTACAGTTACGCCCGAATGGAAAATATCGGGGCACTTCCTGCTACGGATTATAAGTACGCCCAATATGCTGCCGCCAATTTGTTGTGGAATTTTACCGAATACGGAACTGCCGGAGTGGAATATCTGTTCGGACGACGCAATAATTTTGACAAGACTTACGGGAATGCCAGCCGTATCAATCTGATGGTCAAATACAGCTTCTAAACGAAAGGGCTGCCTTAACAGACAGCCTCTTTCAGTTATTTTTTCATTTTTCCCCACACAATGACATTGTTGTCATCTTCCGACAGACCGGAAAGGGTTTCCGTTACCCGTGCCCGTATTTCCTCGGACAGGTCGTCTCTCTCCAATACCTTTTCCAATTTGGTCTTAAGGTTAATCGCCGCCCAGTTCTGAATATACATCCCGTTAGTGAAGGCATAAACAGATACCGGTTCTCCCTTCAGCAACAAATCGTCTTCGATATGGAAATAATTTGCCCGTGGATTTTTCTTCTGAATGAGAATGTATTTATAATTGTCTCCGGTAAATGCCTGCTTTTCGATCTGCTTCACTTCTGCCGTCTCTATATAAAAATATTTAGACGACAATTCTCCCAAACTGTGCATGGGCACTTTTCCTGTTCCGAAATCCGCCGTCAACCGCGGAATCAGACGGTTGTTGGCAGCGTCGTAATGAAACAGGGAATCCTGTGCCGGGTTAAAGAACTGGAACACATACACGTCCGGAAGTTCACCGCTGCCGGAATGAAACACCTCGTTGCTGTAATCAAACGGGATGGCATACGGTTCTGCCGGAATTTTGCTGTACACGGTGGTGTCCAGATCCTGCTGAAATGCAAGGTATTTCACAGACCCTTTAAAAGGAAGGGTAAACACTGTCAAGCGTCCATCTTTCACCGAAAAACGGCCTTTGGGTATAAAATCACACGCCAGTTTCACCGGTGGCAGCATGTTGCCTTCCAGATCATAACGCAACAATTGCCCTGTCTGCCAAGGCAATAGATAAATCTGATTGTTAGCTTCATCTATTTGTGAACATCCCAATACCAAATATTCCCCCGGCCCTTTGCCTATCGCTCCGATGTCACGCAAATATTTCCCCTGTTTGTCAAACAGTTTAAACGGCTGCCTGTCCCAAGGTTTGATGCCGATATAATTATCCGACATAACGACCACCCCGCCTTTAATCAAAGCGGCCCGCGCCGTATCCAGTTTAACGATGTGCAGCGACTCCACCAGTTCACTCAAAGGCAGCGTCATACTGTCTTTCACCTTGTTCACTTCGCAAACATACAGTTTTTCTCCATTGATTTCCTCCACCTTTACTCCAGGATCAGAAATCCCGCAACTTCCTGCCAAAAACCATCCGCAGCAAGCTGACACTGCCAATAATAATCTGTTTTTCATAAGCTTATTTGTTAAATTAAACCCTATTGCTACAAAGCTATGAAAAATAAACTAAGAATATAGTTTTAAGATGAAAAAATTAAAAACGACGGGAAAAAAGGGCTTCCACCGTCTCTTTGTCCCGGAATAACTGGACTGATAATTCCTGTACGGTATTGAATTTCCGTTCCCCTCTCACCCGATGCACCAAAGAAAGGGTCATTTTTTCTCCGTATAAATCCCCGTCGAAACCGAAAATATGCGTTTCCAGCCGAACAATTCCCGAATTACTTACCGTGGGACGTACTCCCACATTCAGCATGCCTGTATACTCTTTGCCCTGCAAAAAGACTTTCACGGCATATACACCCGCAGCAGGCAATAATTTCCGCTCGTCATCCACATTCAGATTGGCCGTCGGGAAACCGATGGTTCGTCCGATTTTATCTCCATGCACCACTTCTCCGGAAATCGGATAGGCATACCCTAAGAAATCATTCACTAAGGCGATATCACCCGATTCCAATGCCGTCCGGATTTTAGTCGAACTGATATTCACCTCATTGGCCGTAAGCACATCTTCCTGTTCTATATGAAAGTGACACGTCTCCGCCAATCCTTTCAATACATCAAAATTCCCTTCCCGGTTTTTACCGAAACGGTGGTCGTATCCCACAACCAATCCTTTCATACCGATTTTTTCCACCAGAATATACCTGACAAAATCGTCATAAGATAATGCCGCCAATTCACGGTTAAAGGGAATAACTATCAGATGCCGCACTCCGTATGCAGCCAGGATTTCTGCCTTTTCTGCCAGGGTGGTAAGAATCCCCGGACGTTTTTCATTGGGATAAAGCACTTCCCGCGGATGGGGATCAAACGTGATAATGACAGACTCTCCCTGCCATTTCCGGGCACACGCTTTCAATCCTTCAATCACTTTGACGTGTCCTTTATGAACACCGTCAAAGCTCCCCATCGTAACGACAGGGCTTTCGATATGCAGGTTGTCCGGTCCGTAGTGTATGTGCATCACGCTAACTATTTCAGCCCGCAAAAATACAACAAAGGATGAAAAACAGAAAGTAAAAAGCCGAAAGTTCAGAAGATTAGAAACACCTTCCTCACTTTCAGCTTTCAAGTCCAAGCTTTATTTCCTGTTAGCCGCATTTGGATGTACCACAGGTCTTGCAAATCAGGCAACCCTCTTGGTACACCACAGGAGAGCCGCAGTTTTCACAAACTTCACCAGCCGCTTCCGTGCCATCCGGAACATATTTTTTCAAGGCTCTTTCCACACCGTTTTTCCAGGTGTTGATGTTTTCATTGTCAAACTCCATGGTACCAATCAACCCGATAATCTGGTGAATCGGCATACCGTGTCTCAAGACGCCGGAAATCAGTTTTGCATAGTTCCAGTATTCCTTATTAAATTTATAAGACAATCCCTCTACGGTTGTTTTAAACCCGCGCTTATTCTGGAACTGGAAGTCATAACGGGACGTACCTTCCTCATCGTAGTGTTTCACGATTTTTCCGGTGGTCACCGCCTTCGGCAGCATGATCCCCTCTTCATCATCGGCAATACCGGTAAAGATTTCGTAAGGGCGGCCTTCATACAATCCGACAAAGGCAATCCATTTCTCTTTGTTGTTTTGGAAACGAACCACATCCGCATCCAGTTCCATCGGACGTTTGGCAGGCATCTTAAATTCCGCAGGCGCTTTTTTCTCTTTTGTCGAAACCAGCACTCCTGCCCGGGAACCGTCACGGTATACGGTACATCCCTTGCATCCGCATTTCCAGGCTTCAATATACAATTGACCTACCAGTTCCTCCGATACATCCGCAGGGAGATTGACAGTAACACTGATGGAGTGGTCCACCCATTTCTGAATCATGCCCTGCATTCTGACTTTAGCCACCCAGTCGATGTCGTTTGATGTCGCTCTGTAATAAGGAGATTCCTTTACCAGTGCATCTATTTCTTCATCCGAATAGTGTTTGTTCAGGTCATAGCCGTTGATTTTCATCCACTCTGCAAATTTGTGGTGGAACACGATAAACTCTTCAAAGCTGTCGCCCGATTCGTCCACAAAGTCCACATGCACATTCACATCGTTCGGATTCACCTTTCTCCGTCTCTTGTATACCGGCATAAATACGGGCTCAATACCGGAAGTCGTCTGAGTCATCAAACTGGTTGTTCCCGTAGGAGCTATCGTCAGACAGGCGATGTTACGACGTCCGAATTTCACCATATCGGCATACATATCCGGATCGGCTTCTTTCAGGCGAAGAATAAACGGATTATTTTCTTCCCGTTTGGCATCATAGATTTTAAAACTGCCTCTGTCCTTTGCCAGCAACACGGAAGAATGATAGGCGCCTACAGCCAGCGTTCTCTGAACCTTCACGGCAAAAGCCACGGCATCGTCACTTCCGTAACGCAATCCCAATGCTGCGAGCATATCCCCTTCGGCTGTGATTCCGACTCCGGTACGGCGTCCTTCTTTCGCTTTTCTCTTGATTTTCTGCCACAACCGAATTTCCACCCCTTTGATTTCTTCATCTTCCGGATCAGCGTCGATTTTATCAAGGATCGTGTCGATTTTTTCCAATTCCAGATCGATAATATCATCCATAATGCGCTGGGCAATGGCTACATGCTTTTTAAAAAGGTCAAAATCGAAATAAGCCTCTTTCGTAAACGGATGTTGTACGTAAGAATAGAGATTCAACGCCAATAAACGGCACGAATCATAAGGACACAACGGGATTTCACCACAGGGATTGGTTGATACCGTACGGTATCCCAAGTCGGCATAACAATCCGGCACACTCTCCCGGATAATGGTATCCCAGAATAAAATTCCCGGTTCAGCCGATTTCCAGGCATTGTGTACAATCTTTTCCCAAAGTTGTCCGGCATTGATTGTTTTTTCATATTTCGGCGTTTCGGAATAAACCGGATACTTCTGCACATAGTCCTTTCCTTCCACGACCGATTGCATAAACTGGTCATCGATTTTTACAGACACGTTGGCTCCTGTAACTTTACCCTCGGTCATTTTGGCATCGATGAAACTTTCAGAATCCGGATGGTTAATGGAAACACTCAACATCAATGCTCCCCGGCGTCCGTCTTGGGCTACTTCTCTGGTAGAATTGGAATAACGTTCCATAAAAGGCACGATTCCCGTAGAGGTTAAAGCAGAATTTTTTACCGGAGAACCTTTCGGCCGGATGTGGGACAGATCGTGCCCCACGCCTCCTCTTCTTTTCATCAACTGTACCTGTTCCTGATCGATTTTCATCACTCCGCCGTAAGAATCGGAAGGGCCGTCATGACCGATCACGAAACAATTGGACAAAGAAGCAATCTGGTAATCGTTGCCAATACCCGTCATCGGTCCCCCCTGCGGAACGATGTAGCGGAAATCTCTCAATACCTCAAAAATCTCATCTTCCGAAAGCGGGTTCGGATACGTTTTTTCGATTCTGGCAATCTCCATTGCCAAGCGACGATGCATGTCATTCGGATTCTGCTCGTATATATTCCCGAAAGAATCCTTCAACGCATACTTATTCACCCAAACACGGGCAGCCAGTTCATCCCCTTTAAAATAGTCCAAAGAACTCTGAAATGCCTCGTCCTGAGTGTAAGTTTTTCCATTTACAGTTGATTGTTCATCCATTAGATCTCTGTTATTTAGTATTACTTTTTTGCAAAAATCGAATGACACAAAAGTATAAAAAAGAACAATATGGCACCATCTGTTTGATTTGATTTTTTGAAAAGTTTTCCATTTTTAGAAAAACAAACCTGAATATCAGCTATTTATATTTTTATTTTAACAAAAAAGTTTTCCAAAAAACATTTTCACTTTCGAAGTAACATCCTGATAACAGCAACCTATATACTTTCAAAAAAAGTAATTCAGCCAAGTCTCCTCATGCCTGAAAAGCACAAAAAAAGCGTTGATAAAAACATAAAACACATTTTTATCTCATGTTATCCGAAAAAAGGGAGAGGTTAATATAAGTCAATAATATCCTGGGGAATGGAGACCAGCAGCTTCTTTTTTTCCAAGTCCGCCTCCAAAATATATACCTCTGAAAATGGGAGTAAAATTTCTTTACCGAAAATTTCAATAGTTAGGACGATATTGCCGGAATAGTCTGCCACATCCACAACTTTACCGCACTCGCGGGTAGCCTCCTCTTCGGCTTCGAAGCCATTTAACTGAAAAATGTCGTAATCGTCACATCCGCTTCCCTCTTCATCAAGAAGCCTTTTTTCAATCATCACCTCATTTCCCACCAGCCGCTCTGCCTGCGCATGCGTATCGACATAATCGAATTTCACAATATACGACTTGTGATTCCGGACAGACAGACCGTCTTCCGGTATAAAAAAAGGAACCGGTGCTCCATCCAAAAGGATAAAGACCGGTTCGTCTGCATATCTTTCCAGAAGATCCGTATCGGTGGTGATAATAACATTGCCTTGGAGGCCATGTGTTTTGGTTATCGTTCCGACCACACTGCAATCTTCCCGGGTAATCATTGCAAAAATTATTCTGCAGCAGGTGCTTCTGCTTCGGTTTCAGCAGCTGTCTCAGCAACAGGTGCTGTTTCTTCTGCGGGAGCAGCAGCGGCTTCTTCTTCAGCTTTTTTTGCAGCGGCAGCAGCTTCTGCTTCGGCGCGTTTCTTAGCAATCACTTCTTCTTTAGCAGCTCTGACTTTGGCTTCTGCTTCCAGGCGTACCTTAGCGGCAGCATCCCCTTCCTGAGCCAATTTGCTGATCTTAGCCTGCACTTTAGCATCTTTCTCTTTCATCCAGGCTTCAAATTTAGCTTCAGCAGCAGCGGCATCAAAAGCACCTTTTTTCACTCCTTCCAACAAGTGCTTTTTCATCAGAACACCTTTGTAAGAAAGGATTCTTTTTGCGGTATCCGTAGGTTGTGCACCCACCTGCAACCAATACAAAGCTCTGTCAAAATTGAGATCGATAGTAGCCGGATTCGTGTTCGGATCATACGTTCCTACTTTTTCAATATAACGGCCATCACGTGGCGCTCTACTATCTGCTATCACTACATGATAGAATGGACGACCTTTCCGTCCGTGTCTCGACAATCTGATTTTTGTTGACATCTTTTAATTATTAAAATTAATACTTCCCTATACCCGATAGGAGCCGCAAAGATAAAACAAAAAGTGAAAAGTAAAAAAGCAGGAGAAAAATTTCTAAATAAAACTGATTAACAACATGACGTTTAGCAGCGTTACGATTCCTCCGAGGGTATACAACACCCACCGGGTGGAGGCTTTATTTTTATATTTTCCCATGACCTTTTCGGAAGAAGTCAGATAAACCTGTAAAAATATTGTTACCGGCAACTGGATGCTGAGAATCATCTGGGAATAAATCAGCCCCATAAAAGGATTTTTCACAACCATAATAATCAACAGGGCCATCACCAATGAAATCAGGATGCCCCAACGGGAATGGCTGTCTTTGATGTCGTACGGTTCCCGATAGATGCCGGCAAATATGGAACCGGCAGCCATACCGGAAGTAATGGTTGAAGCGATGCCCGCAAAGAGCAAAGCTACTGCAAAGATGACAGCCGCATTACTGCCCAACAGAGGCTGTAATAAAGACTTGGCCTGTTCCAGCTCCGTCACCGACGTTCCGTTTTTGAAAAAACTGGCTGCTGCCAAAAGTATCATGGCACTGTTTATTGCCCAACCGACCATCATGGACAGAAAGGTATCCCAAAATTCATAACGCAACTGTTTTTTTATAACCGCCTCATCTTCCAGGTTCCACTGCCGGCTTTGGATTACCTCCGAATGGAGAAACAAATTATGAGGCATCACAACGGCGCCCAACACACTCATGATAACCACCATGGAACCCTCCGGGAAAGAGGGTGTCACCCAGGCTTGCAAGGCTTCGCCCCACTCGATGTGTACCAACGACAATTCATAAATAAAGGAAAGTCCGATAATGGAAACGAAAGCAATAATCCAGCGCTCAATCACCCGGTAACTATTGGTAAAAAGCATAATCACCACTACGGCACAAGTTATCACCGCCCCGATTCTGACCGGAATATGAAATAGCATGTGCAAAGCGATAGCCCCGCCTAAAATTTCAGCCAAAGAAGTAGAAACTGATGCCCCCATCGCCGAAAAAAGCGTCAGTTTCGCATAGCGGGGTTTCAAATAAGCCACCGCCGCCTCCGACAGACACAATCCCGTCACGATTCCCAAATGGGCAACATTATGCTGGAGAATAATCAGCATAACAGTAGAGAGCGAAACCATCCACAACAAGGCATATCCGTAATCCGCTCCGGCAGCCAGATTGGAGGCCCAGTTGCCCGGATCAATGAATCCGACCGTGACCAAAAGCCCCGGACCGATGTATTTTAATATTTCCAGCCCTCCCAAACGGGGATGATGCCGGTTTGTTTTCAGTGATTTACGAATAAATCCGAACATAATTCCGACGTGTTAGTAATTACAGCAAAAATACAAATAAACAACGACATAACGGATGATGCATCCCGTTCAAATATCTACAGCAAGATAAAGCGGTTCAAACGTTTGTTTGTTCCGATTTGTAATTATATATTTGTATTTTAGTAATAAAAATAAGTTTCAAACTTGTTTTTCATTTTAAATTATAACATCCATCTGCTCCATGATCAATAAACAATTATTGAATCCATCCGGCATTGTGATTGTCGGCGGTTCGGACGACCTTCAGAAACCCGGCGGTAAAGTATTGAAGAATGTAATTGACGGAAAATTTCCGGGCAATCTGTATGTCGTGAATCCGAAAGCAGAAACAGTGCAGGGCATCCAAGCCCATCATCACGTAAAAGATCTGCCTCAGGTAGATTGTGCCATTTTAGCCATTGCAGCGAAATACTGTCCGGAAACCGTGGAGATTCTTGCCAAAGAAAAAGGAACCCGGGCTTTTGTTATCCTGTCGGCAGGGTTCAGTGAAGAGAATGCGGAAGGGGCTGAAATGGAGAAACAAATCGTCAAGACGATTGACGAAGTCGGGGGAGCACTGATTGGCCCCAATTGTATCGGAATACTAACCACTCATTATAACGGTGTATTCACCACGCCCATTCCCCAACTGGATTCCCAGGGTGCAGACCTGATTTCCGGTTCCGGAGCAACAGCCCTGTTCATCATGGATGCAGGCATACAGAAAGGAGTGAAATTCTCGAGCGTATTTTCCGTAGGCAACTCCGCCCAAATCGGTGTGGAAGAGGTTCTCGAATACCTGGACGAATCCTTCAACCCGCAAACCAGTTCACGGGTGAAGCTGCTCTATGTCGAAAGCATTGAAAATCCGGAAAAACTATTGAAACACGCCTCCTCGCTCATTCGTAAAGGATGTCGCATCGCCGCCGTAAAATCGGGCGGTTCGGCAGCAGGAAGCCGGGCAGCTTCTTCCCATACCGGAGCTTTGGCCAGTCCGGATATTGCCGTAGAGGCTTTGTTCCGAAAAGCAGGCATCGTCCGATGTAAAGGACGGGACGAATTGGCGACGGTAGCCGGTATTTTCATGTATCCGTCCCTAAAAGGGAAAAACATGGCCATCGTTACCCATGCCGGCGGCCCGGCAGTCATGCTAACCGACTCTTTGTCAAATGGAAATATGGAAGTTCCACCCTTGGATGAGGTTAATGCGAAGAAACTACTGTTAAAATTATTTAATGGCTCTTCGGCAGGAAATCCGATCGATTTTTTAGCAACCGGTACCGCCGAACAATTGGGTTTCATTTTAGATGCCTGCAACCGGGATTTTGACAACATCGACGGGATTGCAGTCATTTTCGGAAGCCCCGGATTATTCCCGGTATTTGATGTTTACGACACACTGGCAGAAAAAATACGAACAAGCAGAAAACCCATTTTTCCCATCTTTCCCTCTTATACCATTGTGAAGGAAGAGATTAAAGAATTTGTCAAGAAAGGCTTGGTCTATTTCCCCGATGAAGTCATTTTCGGAAATGCCTTGGCCAAAATCAGCAATACCCCTGCTCCCCAACCGGAAAACGCAATTTTACCGGAAATGGATAAGGAAACGATTCGTAAAATCATTGACCAAGCAGACAATGGATACCTTTCTCCCGAAGAAATACATCAATTATTAGACGCAGCCGGAATCCAAAGGGCGAAGGAGAGCATTGCACTCACCCAAGAGGCGTGCGTCGCATCAGCCCGCGCCATCGGTTTTCCATTAGTCATGAAAGTTGTCGGTCCCGTACACAAATCAGACGTCGGGGGAGTAACACTGAACGTCCGGGATGAAGAAACGGTCGTCAGAGAATTCAACCGAATGATGAAAATCAAAGATACACAAGCTGTCATGTTAGCCCAGCAATTGAAAGGCACGGAAGTGTTTATCGGCGCCAAACGGGAAGCAAAATTCGGTCATATGGTATTGTGCGGTCTCGGCGGAATATTCATCGAAGTCCTGAAAGATATACAGGCGGGACTGGCTCCGTTATCGGAAAACGAAGCCCTCAACATGATACGGAATTTAAAATCCTATAAAATTATTCAGGGCATCCGGGGACAAGAGGCCGTCAATGAATGTAAATTTGCAGAAACTATCGCAAGGGTATCCGTTTTAGTTAAAATTGCCCCTGAAATCTTTGAAATGGACCTGAACCCTTTGTTAGGCAATCGGGAGGGCGTAGTTGCCGTCGACGCGCGAATAAGAATTGAAAAAGATTAAGCTAAACGGAAAAATCATCCTGTATGAAAAAATGGAAAGAGTATTCTAAACCGGAACGGGCAATGCTGATTACTATCGGTATTTTGCTCCTGTTGATTTTACTTACCTCTAACCGGGTAAAAGAGGGCGTGCAGCAGGGATTCGACCATTTTTTCTCTGCTCCCGCCGAACGTGTCGAAAACAAATAATGAATCTCAACCTTTCCCCCGTTCTGCCGTATTTATAGTGGAAAACAGAAAAATTCACTCACTTAAATACGGTATTTATGGAAAACAACGAACGTCCCCAACTGACTGCCGATTTGGAAGGCAATTATCTGATTGACAAAGAGAGTGCCGGAGAAAAAGCCATCGGCCTTTTTTATGCCCCTTCGGGCGGCAGCGTACACAAAGTAGCCAAACGCATCAAGCAGAAAATAAAAGACCGGAAAGTAGATATGCTGTACATCCGGGATGTAAAACCCGAAGATTTTCTGAACTACCGAAATATCATTTTAGTTTCCTCCACTTCGGGCAAAGATGCCTGGAACAACGACGAAACCGATGAATGGGCGGCTTTTATGCCGGGACTGCAAAAACTCCGTCTGGACGGACGACGGATAGCCTTAGTGGGATTAGGCAATAGTGTCCTGTATCCGAACAATTTTGTAGACGGCTTGAGTAATTTTGCCGACCTGATTGAAGAAAAAGGCGGTATACTGATAGGAAAAACCGAAACGGACGGTTATACATACACCCTGTCAAGAAGCATACAGGACAATCTGTTTATGGGTCTCGCCTTAGATGAGGACAATGAAGCCAACCAAACGGATGCCCGCATTGAAAAATGGCTGTCCTTAGTATTGCCTGAAATGGAAAGCTAAAAAATTCCGGCTTTTAGCCGGGATTCTTTACAACTCTATGTCCGTCCGGCTTCCATATGGAATATCCACCGAAAAGGCATCCTCCACCGCAAGCCGTCCGGCATAAATCAAAGCACAACGTATTACGCCGCTATGTACAAACAGGCACACATTCCGGAAAGGCTGTTTTTTTAATTCATTCAAAAATTCCGTTACCCGCCGAAATTGATCCCGAAAACATTCTCCTCCTCCGGCAGGAATATTTACCCAATCTCCGTACCATTGTTCCAAAACAGGATCTTTGATCGCTTCCCAACGCTGCATTTCCCAATGCCCGAAGTTCAGCTCTTTTAAACGGGAGTCCGGAACGGAAGCCGGAAATCCGCAAGCTTCTGCCAATTTCCGGCACCGGGACAAAGGGCTGTGATACACGGCATCGAAAATTTCCCCCTCAATACTCCGATCCACCCGTGCTGCTTCCTCCGGAAAGGTGGAGGCAGTATCCACATCCGTAAAACCATACACAACGCCCGGCTCCACGGCAACACTCGTATGACGAATCAGCGTTACTCTCATTCTATAAACAATAGACAATCACCATCCCGGAATAGCATGCCAGCTCGGTAATTAAAAAAGAAGCCCCGCAACAATCACCGGTATACCCCCCGATTTTCTTTTTCATGTATATGCGCAGACAAAAAGACGCCACCACCGGGAAGGCCAACGCCGGGAGAATGCGGAAATCTTTTACCGCAAAAGCCGACAGCAAAGGGAAACCCTTCACAACAAAAAGAGGGACAAAAGCCGACACGGCAATAGGAAGGTAAGCCCACAGAGGATTACGTTTGTACACAACTTTCGTTTTTGCCTCTTCTTCCGTTCGGGCGTAGGGCAACGTATTTATCATGACGGAAGTACAGAATTTTGAAAAAATATCCGCCGAAAGAATCAGAATCCAGGCCGCCGGCATGTCCAGGCTATACAAAAAGGAGACGTACAGAAAAAAATAAACCACCAGACCGATGGTTCCATAACTCCCGATATGGGGATCTTTCATAATGGCAAGGATTTTCTCTTTGGAGGTACCTCCACCGAAACCGTCAAGGAAATCAGCCAAACCGTCTTCGTGCATCGCTCCCGTAAAAAGCAAACGGGCTGTAACCGCCAACACACAGGCAGGAAGCCAAGGCATCACCAATGAGGCTCCCCATAAGGTCAAAGCCGTGACACATCCGGTCAGATAGCCCACCAAAGGCCAATACATCAGCACGTCAGTAAAATACCGTTTGTCGATGCTGACTACCCGCCACAAAGGCAAACGCGTAAGCATCATGACTGCCGCCAAAAAACCTTTCATGTTCAGTCAAAATATTTGGTTACCGCCGCTTTTTTAAAGTCGTTCATCTCGTTAATCATCCGCACCGCCGAGTCAATAATAGGAAATGCACAGATCGCCCCCGTCCCTTCTCCCAAGCGCAAATCCAGATGCAGCAGGGCACGCACACCCAGATAATCCAGTACCAGTTTGTGTCCCACCTCATCGCCCTGATGCCCAAAAATGCAATATTCCGTCACGGCAGGATAGAGTTTTTGTGCAGCCAGCAGACAATTGGTCATAATAAATCCGTCGATAATGATAATCATCCGGCGTTCCGCTGCCCGCAACATCGCCCCCACCGCTGCCACCATCTCATAGCCTCCGAAATAACGCAAAATATCCATTACGGAGGAATCACCGGGATAGTTTTCCATAGAGCGTTTCAATATATTGTATTTATGGCTGATGCCCGTCTTATCCAATCCGCTGCCCGCCCCCACACACTGTTCCAACGAAATACCCGTCAAATAAGTCATCCACAAGGAAGAGGAAGATGTATTGGCTATTCCCATTTCCCCGAAACTCACGATGTTTGTCCCTTCGCTGTGGACCAGGTCCACCATTTCCGCCCCAATAGCAATCGCCCGGTCAAATTCTTCCTCCGTCATTGCCGCCTCATACAGATAATTACGCGTCCCCATCCGGATTTTCCGGTCAATCAGACCGGACAGCCCGTTAAAATTGAAATTGACGCCACAATCCACAATCTTCAATTCAAAACGGTGCTGCCGGCAAAACATATTTATCCCCGCCCCTCCTTTCAAAAAATTCGGAATCGCCTGTGCCGTGACTTCGGGAGCTGAAAAGCTGACTCCCTCTTTCACAATGCCGTGGTCTGCCGCAAAAATAATGTTCTGCGGTTTTTCAAGCCGGGGGGACAAGGTCTGCTGTACGGTACCGATCTGCACCGCTAACTCTTCCAGACGCCCCAAAGAACCTTTGGGCTTGGTCAGGTTATTGATTTTATCTACTAACGACGGAACAATTTTTTTGTCCGGCTCCTGAATACAAAATGTTTGCATACGCTCTATTTTTACCGAATATCTCTTTCTACTTCAGCCTTTGATTTTCACAGGAATGCCCGATACCATGCACACCACTTCGTCCGCCCGCTCCGCCACATACTGGTTCATCCAGCCCAACAAATCCGTGAAATGTCGCTGAACGCGGTTTTCAGACACTCCGCCCAGTCCGATTTCGTTGGTAACAAAAATAAAAAAGGCATCTTGTGCGGTGAATCTGTCAAACTCTTCTTTTAACTGGACAAGCGATAAATCCGTTTGTCCGTCATTGTCAAAGAAAAAATTCGTACTCCACAAGGTAAGGCAATCCACCACAATCACCCGCCCTTTCAATTGCTGACGACTCAATTGTTTTTCCTCCTCAATATTGGTCCATTGCGGTCCCCTGTCCCGTTGATGCCGGCAGATACGCTCCCGGTATTCCTCATCCCACACCCGCGATGTCGCCAAGTACACCGGATTCTCTGCCTGTTGTAATGCCAGACTCTGGGCATAACTGCTCTTGCCGGAACGTTGCCCGCCGGTGATTAATATGATTTTCCTTTCCATACCGTTTTTTTACGGTCTGTAAAGATATAACGGGGAAATCAGAAATAAAAAGAATGTACGGAATCTTTGCTAACTTTGACCCTCCGAAATCAAAACAACATCACATGGCCCATACAGAACTATTACTGACCCGGCACGGCGAGACGGAAGAGAATAAGCAGGACATCATGCAGGGACACATACCCGGAAGGTTGTCTGAAAAAGGGATTCAGCAGGCACAGCAATTAGGTGAGTTACTGAAAGACCGGGAAATCGACGCGATTGTATGCAGCGACCTGGCACGCAGTTACGATACGGCAAAAATCATCGGTGAGGTGAAAGGGCTGACGCCCCGCCCCACTTCCCTGTTACGGGAAATCGACTGGGGCAAACATACCGGAGGCCGGCTTTCCTCTATCGACTGGAAAAATCTGCCCGAAGGCTGTGAAACGCTGGAACACCTGTCAGAGAGGGCAAAAGCCTTTATCCTCTGGATAAAACAGGAATATCCCGGCAAATGTGTACTGGCAGTGGGCCACGGAGCCATAGACCGGGCTATCCTCGCCTTTTTGGAAGGCAAAAGCGCCACCGAAATGGCAGACATGCCCATTATGAAAAACACCTCTTTCGTCTGTTTGAACATATAAGTGTCCATGAAGCTGAAACCTGTTATGTTTGTCGGCACCTGTTCGGATGCGGGAAAAAGTATCATCAATACCGCCTTCTGCCGCATTTTCCGGCAAGACGGCTATTCTCCCGCTCCTTTCAAGGCCCAGAATATGTCCCTGAACTCCTATTCCACGCCCGAAGGGGGTGAAATCGGTCGGGCACAAGCCGTACAGGCAGAAGCCTGCGGGCTGCCTCCCCACACAGACATGAATCCTCTGTTGCTCAAACCAACCCACAACCAAAGTTCCCAAGTGGTGTTAAACGGCAAACCCGTTGGAAACATGACAGCCAAAGAGTACTTCACCAACAGCAAAACCGCTCTTCTCCAAGAAGCCCTTAACGCTTTCAGGCGGTTGACCTCCCGGCATAATCCGATTGTCCTGGAGGGTGCCGGAAGTATTTCGGAACTGAATTTACGTGACAAAGACATTACCAATATGCGGATGGCACGGGAGGTACAAGCTGCCACTTATTTAGTGGCAGACATCGACCGGGGAGGCGTATTTGCATCGGTCTACGGCTCTGTCGCTCTGCTGCCTCCGGAAGAAAAAGCGCTGCTCAAAGGAATTATTATCAATAAATTCCGTGGTGACATTTCCCTGTTTGAAGAGGGACGGAAAATGCTTGAGAATCTGACAGGCATACCTGTTGTCGGGGTCGTTCCCTATTTCGATGACATCCATATTGAAGCAGAAGATTCGGTCGCATTGAATAAAAAAAACACACAAGCTGTCCCCGGCAAAATTAATGTAGCTATCGTACTGTTGAAATGTCTTTCGAATTTTACGGATTTCGATGTATTGGAACGGGACGAAAGGTTTCACCTCTATTATACCGACCAGCCCGGCGAAATTGCCAAGGCCGACATTATTATTTTACCAGGGAGCAAAAATACGATAGCCGATATGCAAGAACTCCGCGACAGCGGGGTGGCGGAAGCAATCATCCAGGCTTATAAAACCGGGAAAAAAGTCATCGGGATTTGCGGCGGGTATCAAATGCTTGGCATAAGCATCGACGACCCGGAAGGCCTGGAAGGCGAACGAAAAACCGTAGCAGGCCTGGGACTTCTCCCGCTGCAAACGGTCATTACCCCGAAGAAAGTAACCGAACAACGGACATTCCGATTTCACAACCGCCAGGAAGTATGCCGGGGCTATGAAATCCACATGGGCAGGACTGTTCCACTCCCCGGAATTCCGGCATGCCCGCTGAATCACTTGGAAAACGGAGAACAGGACGGCTACCGGAAAGATGAAAATTGCTGGGGAACTTACCTGCACGGCATTTTAGACAATACTTCCATCCGCAATGCGCTGGCTTCCGGATTCAATGTTCGGAGTGGCTCTTCGTTCGACTATACCGCTTTTAAAGAACAACAGTACAACCTTCTTGCCGCCCATGTCCGCTCGGCGGTAGACATGGACTATATCTATTCCACATTGTATCCGGACAATCAATCGTTAACATTATGATCCACGGACACGGAGACGATTTATACAGATCAGGCAACGGAGTAATAGCCAATTTTTCAACCAACGTATGGTATGAAGCCGATTGTCAGTTGCTCGATAGACTGCTCCTGCAGCATGCAGACCGGATGCTCCACTATCCGGAACCGGATGCCGGTAGTTTCCGACAAGCGGTCGCCACATACCACAATCTATCTCCTGAGCACGTAATTGCCGGAAACGGCGCCACTGAATTGTTTTACCTCATCGCCCACGCTTTTGCCGGAGCTTCAACCGTGATTCCGGTTCCTTCTTTTCAGGAATACGAAGATGCCTGTACGTTATATCATCATCGCATTGACTTCATTTACGGTTCCATCCGGGAACGGATGCCAGAGCGCCCGCAACTGATGTTTATCTGCAATCCTAACAACCCGGACGGAAACATCTGGACAGAAGCAGACATCCTCTTTTTATTAGAACACTATCCGGACATGACGTTGGTGATAGACGAATCGTTCCTGCATTTTGCCCCCGGAATCCGGTCCGCCACCCATTTGCTGTCAGACTATGACAACCTGCTGGTGGTTCGCTCGATGACAAAAGATTTTGCCATTCCCGGACTCCGCTTAGGTTATATGTTAGGAAGCCCTGCCAAAACGGCATATATCTCTCACTTTAAACAACCCTGGACAGTAAACGCATTAGCCATTGAGATGGGGAAAGAGCTCCTGAAAAACGCCGGGAAGCTCCTTCCCGACGCTCATATCGTTCTGCAACGGCAGCAGGCTTTTGCCAAAGAAATAGCAACAATACCCGGCTTTGCCCCTTGCCCGTCGAACACCTCTTTCTTTTTGGTAAGAACAGATGCCGACGCCAGGGAACTGAAACAGTACCTGCTGGAAAAGGAAGGCATTCTTATCCGTGACGCGTCCAATTTCCGGGGATTGGATCACCATTATTTCCGGATTAATACATTGCCCGACGAAAAAAACAATCTTTTAATCAAGGCTTTAAAAAATTATGTGGGGTGATTTTTATATGGTAGTAATTCCGCTGTTGGCAGGCTATGTGCTGGATTCATTTTTTGGAGACCCCCGCCGTCTACCCCATCCGGTTGTCGCTTTCGGTCGTCTGATTGCTTTTGCGGAAAAGAGATGGAACAAAGGAAAAGGACGCCGCTGGAAAGGATGCGCAATAGCTTTCCTGTATCCACTGGGTATCGGTCTTGCTTGCTGGGGGATAGCACACACCTGCCTGGCTCTCAATGCCTGGTGTTACTATGCAGTTGCTTCTGTTTTTGTTTTCTACAGCCTGGCAAATCGCAGTCTGATAGAAGAAAGCCGGGAAGTGATCCGTACTTTGGAGGAACAAGGCCTTGAAGCCGGCAGGAAACGGTTGTCCTGGATTGTCGGCAGAGAAACTTCCTCTCTGACATCCAAAGAAATCCATACCGCCGTTCTGGAGACTATGGCAGAAAATCTGAGCGACGGGGTCGTCGCTCCCCTGTTTTATTACGCCCTCGGAGGATTCCCCGCGATGATGGCGTATAAAATGGTGAATACCCTGGATTCCATGATTGGCTATAAGGATGAACGCTTCCGGCAGTTCGGTTGCTGTGCCGCCCGTCTTGACGACGTGCTGAATTTCATCCCGGCACGCTTAACAGCTCTGTTCATGTCCATTATCTGCTATCGCCCCGGATTGTTTAAATTCATCCTGCATTATGGTCGCCAACACGCCAGCCCCAATGCAGGCTATCCGGAAGCCGCTCTGGCAGGAATCCTGAATTGCCGTTTCGGAGGCACGCACGTGTATCACGGATTGGCCGTAAAGAAACCCTATATCGGAGACAATAACCGCAACCTCAACCGGCACGACCTCAACCAGGCTATCCGGATTAATCAAGGCGTGACGCTCCTGTCCGTAGCTTTAATTTTCCTCTGTGCCAGTATTTCTAAATTTTATTTCTAATTTCGCCATGTAAAAACAATTGAAATGAATATCTACAAATTCGGTGGTGCATCGGTACGGGACGCAGAAAGTATCAAAAATATCCTCCAGATCCTGAATACTCAAAAAACCAATCTGATTATCGTAGTCTCCGCGATGGGCAAGATGACCGATGCCCTGGAAATATTGTGCAACCATTATTTCAATAAAACAGGGGAAACGGCACAGGCTCTTCAAAATATCAAAGAGTATCATTTCAATATCATCCGGAATCTTTTTTCCGATACCGACCGGGAAGTCTATGAAAAAACCGAACACCTCTTCACAGCACTGGAAAGCGTTTTAGAAACAGAACCGTCCCTGTGCTATGATTATGAATACGACCGGATTATCAGTTTCGGTGAATTGCTCTCCACGACTATCGTAGCCGCGTATCTGGAAAAACAGGGAAGGAAAGCCAAATTCGTGGATATACGCAAATGTATCAAAACGGATGTAAACTACCGGAACGCTAATGTGGATCCGGAATTGTCCGCACAATTGTGCCGGAAGACATTTACCTTCCAGGATACGTTTATGTATATCACCCAGGGATTTATTGCCGGAACCACAACCAACCAGACCACAACTTTAGGCAGGGAAGGTTCGGATTATACGGCAGCATTGCTGGCAAACCTGCTGGATGCTGAAAATGTAACCATCTGGAAAGACGTGCCCGGCATTATGAGTGCCGACCCGAAAATATACGACAATACGGAAATCATATCGAAACTCTCCTACCGGGAAGCCATTGAGTTATCGAATTTCGGGGCGAAAGTGATTCACCCCAAAACGATTAAACCGATTCAAAACAAGAAAATACCTCTATACGTCAAATCATTTATGAATCCGGAGGCTCCGGGTTCTGTTATCCGGGAGTTGGACGAAAAACTAAAATTGCCCCCCATCTATATCAACAAAGACCATCAGCTTTTATTAACACTGACACCCCGTGATTTTTCCTTTATTGCCGAAGAAAAACTCAGCATGATTTTCAGTATCCTGGCGAAATACCGGTTGAAACTGAATCTAATGCAGAACTCTGCCATCAGTTTTTCTTTCTGTATTGACTATATAGAAGCTGTACTTGACGATTTTATTCGTGAACTGCAAGAGGAGTATGAAATTCTGTACAATAAAGACGTCCGCCTCATCACCATCCGTCATTACGACGATGCCATTATCCGCCGGCTCACGCAGGACAAGGTTATTTTAGTAGAACAGAAAAGCCGTCTCACCGCCCGCTTTGTCGTGCCCAATCATTAACCCCCAACGTATATGAAAAAACTTTCTATTATCATTCCAGCCTATAATGAGGAACGTTCCATTGTCCTTATCCTTGAAAAGATTGCCCGGACGGAGCTGGTTGGGAAGATTGGAAAAGAGATACTTATTATCGATGACGGTTCTAAAGACCTTACTTCGGAAAAATGCAAGCAATTTATTCAGGCTCATCCGGAGCTAAATATACATTATCATCTCCAGTCATCCAATCAGGGCAAAGGAGCCGCTTTACGCACAGGTATCGCGTTGGCAACAGGCGACTGGACTATTATTCAGGATGCGGATCTGGAATACGACCCGGAAGATTATAATGTTTTACTGCAACGTGCCATTGAACACGACGAAAAAGTTGTCTACGGTTCCCGTTTTTTGAATCCGTCCAACAAGCACTCCTACCTGCGCTTTTATATCGGCGGCCGGCTGGTTACTTTTGTCACCAATTTGCTCTACCGCCAACATCTGACGGATGAACCTACCTGTTACAAATTTTTTGATACCCGGTTTTTAAAATCCATTCCCTTAACCTGCCAAGGATTTGAATTTTGTCCGGAAGTGACAGCCAAAGTGTGTAAACGGGGCATCAAAATCCACGAAGTACCGATTCATTACTACCCCAGGAGCATCGCCGAAGGCAAGAAAATCAACTGGAAAGACGGACTGCAAGCTATCTGGACGCTATTAAAATACCGCTTTAAAAATTAAACTTATGAAGAAGAAAAACAGCTATTCTTTCAAACAGTTTTTTAACAGCCGGTTTTCGCTGTATGCCATGCTTATTGTCATTACCATAAGTTTTATCTGTACATATTCCAAAGTTTACGATGTCAAACTGGATCTGAACGGAGACAATATCCACTATTATGCTTTGGGGAAAGCTTTGACGGAAGGCAAGGGATTTACCAATATTATGTCTTTCAAAGAGACGCCCCACACCCATTTCCCTCCCGGTTATCCGGTATTCGTGGCAGGGGTGATGAAGTTTTTCCCCAACAATATCAACGCGGTCAAAATCGCCAACGGTTTGTTGCTTTTTGCTTCAATTCTCCTGTTATTCTTTCTATTAAAGAAATTATCCGGTAGCATCATTATCCCTTTTCTGACGTGTATTTTCTGCTCGATGCATGCTGAAATACTGCGTTATGCCACCATTATGATGAGCGAGATGCTTTTTCTTTTTTGCAGTATCTGCACTATTTATCTTATTCTCACGATTCGTCCCGAACGATTGTTTACGAAACAAGGCTATCGCGATACTTTGCTTTTGCTGCCCCTGTTATTTTTGAACAACTACATTTATTTTGTCAGAACGATGGGCACTTCCCTCATCCTGGCGGTTATCCTATACACCGGAATCCTCTTCTTCAAGCAAATCATACGGTACTTTCGAGAAAGGAAGCAGAAGCCTGAAAACCCAAACGGTTTACAGCGACTGTTACGCTACGGACTGCTGTTCCTCTTGCTTGCCGGTTCGTTTGCAGGTACAAAAGTGATGTGGGACATACGGAACGAACATGTCGGCAAAACTAATAATGACTATGTTCGCGATTTCCTCAAGAAACCAAAAGGGGAAGTCATGGCAACCTGGAACGATTGGAAAGAACGTATCGGGAACAATCTCATTACTTACACAAATAAGTATATCCCCAATGCCATCCTGTACACTTCTTATGATTTAAAGGTCAACTCCACGGCAGAAGTCATCCGGGGTATCGGCGTCATCCTGTTGCTGCTGACTGCTCTCTTTTTCCTCGGAGAGAAGGGCTTACTGTTATTCCTTTACTTGGGGGCAACTATGGCGGTATTGCTCGTATGGCCGGAACAATACGGCGGCCTCCGGTATTTCATCGCGACTATTCCGTTCCTTATTTTTCTGTTCTTCTATAGCATTCAAGCGATTTTCTGGTATATCGGGAAACGAAGAAAAAAAGAGTTCCCTGCCGCACTCCCCATTGCCTGCATAGTTGCCATTGCCATGTTTTTCATGTTCCCCGCCTATTCAAAAGCACTATTTGAAAAGAAAGAACTTGCCAAATACAAGAGCTGGAGCCCCCAAATCGCCGGCAATGCCTTTACGGAGTTCACAACAGCCATGCAGTGGTGCGGAAAAAATTTGCCTGATTCTGCCCGAATGATCTGCCGGAAACCAGAACTTTATTTCGTTTATTCCGGCGGGAAAAAATGCGGTAATTTTTCACAATATGGGAAACCAGAAGAGATTCTCCGGCAACTCATAGATCAGAAAGCGACCCATATTATCATAGATCACTGGTTCAGGCATGCTTACGTCACTGTTTATCCATTGATTAGTACCCACTATCCGGAGAAATTCAAATTCATAGGAAAATTTGAACAACAGGGCAAACAATCCAATGAACCTCCGACACTCATCTACGAATTTCATCCTGAAGGAAGAAAAATACCATCTTTAAGAAGCACTGAACGAAATTAGAATTTTTGATTTAACGTGTTGTTTTCAAACAACACGTTATCTTTAAAAAAAATGATTTACCGACAATAAGGGATACTTAAAAATAAAAGAAATTATGCGATTTAGGCCTACCTATATTTATGCGGGCATTCTTTTCCAAGGTTTCGGCACTGTTGTTTCCCATAAGGTAGTATAGAGCAAGATAGTAAACCACCACACAGGATTTTCAGCCCCCAACGAATTAAGCCAATTCCTCCAAAAGATATGCAAACGTTCCCCTTCGCAGTTCCGGAGAGAACAAATAACAAACATATCTGCCAAGAATTAAATCACGATAAGGCAACGACTTGATAGAATCTCCACTAAAAATCATATATTTGCAACTTGTAAAAATATAAAACCAATCGTATGAGCCATAAATTTCCCGAATACAAAGGTTTGAATCTCTCGCAGATTAATAAAGACGTACTGAAGGTCTGGGCAGAGAACAATACGTTTGAAATGAGTTTGAAAACCCGTGAAGGGCATCCTTCTTTCATCTTTTTTGAAGGACCTCCCTCTGCCAACGGTATGCCGGGAATCCATCATGTGATGGCGCGGACGCTGAAAGATGTGATCTGCCGATACAAAACATTACAAGGTTTTTATGTGGAGAGAAAAGCCGGATGGGATACCCACGGACTGCCCGTAGAGTTAGGTGTCGAGAAAAAATTAGGCATCACGAAAGAGGCTATCGGTAAAACCATCAGCGTGGCGGAATATAACAAGGAATGTCGGGAAGATGTGATGAAGTTTACCAAAGAGTGGGAAGACCTGACGCAAAAAATGGGCTATTGGGTGGATATGAAAAACCCGTATATCACTTACGACAACCGTTATATCGAGACGCTTTGGTTCCTTCTGAAAAAATTATACGAAAAAGGATTTTTATATAAGGGCTATACGATACAACCCTATTCTCCGGCTGCCGGTACGGGCTTAAGTACACACGAACTGAATCAACCGGGCTGTTACCGCGATGTGAAGGACACGACGTGTGTCGCACAATTCAAAGTGGTACGGGATGAAAAATCAGAGAAGTTGTTTGCCGCAAGCGACACGGTGTATTTTCTGGCCTGGACAACTACGCCCTGGACGTTACCTTCGAATACAGCTCTTGCCGTAGGTCCGAATATCACATATTATGTTATGAAAACCTACAATCCTTATACCTATTTGCCTGTCACGGTAGTTCTGGCAAAAGATTTGTTTAACTCTTATTTCAATCCGAAAGCGGAGGGATTGACACTGGAAGATTATAAGCCGGGTGATAAACTGATTCCTTATCAGAAGGTGGGCGAGTTTAAAGGTTCGGAGTTGGAAGGCATTCGTTATGAGCAGCTGATGCCGTGGATGAAGGTGGAAGGCGATGCTTTCCGCGTGATTTTAGGTGATTATGTGAGTACGGAGGACGGTACAGGAATCGTACACATCGCACCGACGTTCGGTGCGGACGATGACCGGGTTGCAAAAGCGGCAGGCATTCCACCGATGCTGCTTATTGACAAGGACGGCAATAAGCAACCGATGGTTGACAAGCAGGGACGTCTGTTTCCGTTGGAAGACATGGCCCCGGAATTTGTACGAAATAATGTAGACACAACACTCTACGGCGAATATGCCGGACGGTTTGTGAAGAATGCTTATGACCCGAATCTCGGTGAGGAGGATGCCACACTCGACATCGACATCTCCGTTATGCTGAAAAAAGAAAACAAGGCATTCAAAGTGGAAAAACACGTCCACAATTACCCACATTGCTGGCGTACGGACAAACCCGTGTTATATTATCCGCTGGATTCCTGGTTTATCAAAACAACTGCCGTGAAGGAGCGGATGTTGGAATTAAACCGAACCATCAACTGGAAACCGGCAAGTACGGGAGAAGGACGCTTTGGCAAGTGGCTGGAAAATTTGGTGGATTGGAACCTGTCACGCTCCCGTTATTGGGGTACTCCCCTGCCTATCTGGGTGAGCGAGGACGGCAGCGAGCAGAAGTGTATTGGTTCGGTTGCCGAACTTATCGAAGAGATTGAAAAGTCGGTGAAAGCCGGATTTATGCAGGAAAATCCATATAAGGAGTTTGTGCCGGGAGAGAATTCAAAGGAGAATTACGACCGTATCGATCTGCACCGCCCCTATGTGGACAATATCATTCTGGTTTCTTCCAAAGGCGAGAAGATGGTTCGGGAGAAGGATTTGATTGACGTTTGGTTCGATTCAGGCGCGATGCCTTATGCCCAACTCCATTACCCGTTTGAACACCAAGCGGACATCGAGGAACACCGTCGTTTCCCGGCTGATTTCATTGCGGAAGGGGTGGACCAAACGCGAGGCTGGTTCTTTACGCTGCATGCGATTGCCACGATGGCATTTGATTCAGTGGCTTTCAAAAATATCATTTCAAACGGTCTCGTATTGGACGCAAAAGGAAATAAGATGTCCAAGCGTCTGGGAAATGCTGTCGACCCGTTCACCACGATTGAAGAATACGGTTCCGACCCCCTGCGGTGGTATATGATTACGAACTCCCAACCGTGGGATAATCTGAAATTCGACGTCGCCGGGGTGGATGAAGTGAAACGTAAATTTTTCGGTACGTTATATAACACCTACGGTTTCTTTGCACTGTATGCCAATGTGGACAAGTTCACCTATACAGAGGAGGAAGTTGCTATCGAAGAACGTCCGGAGATTGACCGCTGGATTTTATCGCTGCTGAACTCTTTGATCCTGGAGGTAACGGAAGCATACGAAAAGTATGAACCGACCCGTGCAGGGCGTGCTATTCAGGATTTTGTTATTGAAAATCTGTCTAACTGGTATGTCCGGCTGTCCCGGAAAAGATATTGGGGAGGCGAATTTACAAAGGATAAGTTGTCAGCTTACCAGACGCTTTACACTTGTCTGGAGACTGTCGCTTTGTTGTCCGCACCTATCGCCCCGTTTTATATGGAACAGGTGTTTGGCGATTTGAACAGCGTGACCGGAAAGCATCAAGGCAGTGTACATCTGGCAGCTTTCCCGGTAGCCGATACCCGGTTGATCGATAAGAAACTGGAGGAGAAGATGCAGCTTGCACAACAGATTTCTTCTATGGTTCTCGGATTGAGGCGGAAGGTACAAATCCGCGTACGCCAGCCGTTGAGTAAGGTGATGATTCCTTTGATGAGCGAAGGAATGAAGGAGCAGATCGAGGCGGTGAAAAATATTATCCTGTCTGAAATCAATGTCAAAGAAATCGAGTATATCACCGATACGACAGGCGTTCTGATTAAGAAGATAAAACCCAATTTCAAGACGCTGGGACCGAAATACGGGAAATACATGAAACAGATTTCCGCCGCTTTTGCCGAAATGAACCAATCCGATATTTTCCAATTTGAGAAAAACGGTGAGTTCCAGCTGACAATTGGGGAGGAAAATATCATGCTGGGACTGGAAGATGCCGATATCATGTCGGAAGATATTCCGGGATGGCTGGTGGCAAACGAGGGAAAGGTGACAGTAGCTTTGGATATCAATATTACCCAATCGCTGAAAGAGGAAGGTATTGCCCGCGAGTTCATCAACCGTATACAAAATCTGAGAAAGGAAAGCGATTTTGATGTCACTGATAAAATTATTCTCTATATTGGTAAACATCCCGAAACCGATTTGGCTGTGGAGAATTTTTCCCCATATATCGCCAGCCAGGTATTGGCAGAAAGGATTGAGTTAACGGACCACCTGGAAAACGGGAAAGAGGTGGAAATCGATGAAATCAAGACCTCTATAAAAATTGAAAAACTGTAACCTCCGGGCAATAAAATGAGTATATGAATTTCAAATTTCAGAAATAAAATTTTTTATTCATAGAGATTTATATTACTTTGGACAAAAACTTAGATGCTATGGCAGAAAAAAACAGATATTCCGATGAAGAGCTTCAGGAATTCAAAGAATTGATTCTTGAGAAGCTCGAAAAAGCCCGGAAGGATTATGATACGCTGAAAGCGGTTATTTCGGGCAGTGACGGCAATGATATTGCAGATACCTCTCCGACGTTCAAGGTGCTGGAAGAAGGCGCTTCCGTTCTTTCTAAGGAAGAAGCCGGCAGACTGGCACAGCGACAGGCTAAATTCATTTCACATCTGGAAGCCGCATTGGTACGGGTGGAAAACAAAACATACGGAATATGCCGGGTAACGGGCAAGCTGATTTCGAAAGAACGATTGCGCGCCGTTCCCCACGCAACGTTAAGTATGGAAGCTAAAGAAGGCCAAGAAAGAGTATGAGCGTACGCAGCAAATTATGTATTTTTGTTGCCGGTTTGTTAGTGCTGGATCAAGTTGTTAAAATCTGGATTAAAACACACATGATGATCGGAGACGAATTTAACGTCTTTGGTGATTGGTTTAAAATCCATTTTATCGAAAACAACGGCATGGCTTTCGGCATGGGAGCAGAAAACGGGCAAACAGGCAAAATATTGCTAAGTATTTTCCGAATTGGCGCAGTCGCCGCTATCGGTTGGTATATTTCCAGATTGGTGAAAGAAAAAGCCCCCACAGGCGTGATTTTTTCTTTTGTACTTATTTTTTGCGGAGCGGTGGGAAATATCCTGGACAGTATGTTTTATGGCCTCCTTTTCAATGACAGCCATATGCAAGTGGCCTCATTCCTGCCCGAAGGCGGGGGATATGCCCCTTTTTTACAGGGCAAAGTGGTGGATATGCTATATTTTCCTCTCTTTTCCGGTTATCTTCCGGAATGGGTACCGTTTTGGGGAAATGAATATTTCGAATTTTTCCGGCCTGTGTTTAATTTGGCCGATTCGTATATCACTGTCGGCGTTATCCTACTGATTCTTTTTTACAGAAGTTTTTTTTCAAGTAAAAAGTTGAAAGGTTGAAAAGGTAGCGTAGATAAATTCCTTTTCAACCTTCAATAATTCCTTACTCCTCCCATAGATCACTGCCGTATCTTATAGATACTACCGTATATCTACCGTATCACAGCCGTGTTCCAGCCGTTTCGGAACGGCTCAGAACAAGAAAAGATTTGTTTAGATATAAGAAGTATGTAAAAGAAAGATTAGTTTTAAATTATTGTTTTGGCAGCCATGATACAGTCCGACTCCGATTATTCTCCTTTCTTTTGCAAATAGGCATCATACATATCCAGCATCCAGGTGCCGTCTCCATCTTCTTTTGCCTCTTTCTTGCGGGCTTTCCCCTCTTTTCCTTTAAACCAGTTTTTACAAAATTCCTTCAACCCCGGTTTTTTGTCTTTCAGCAGAACGCTATTGACCAACAAGGGGGTATAAACAATTTCTCCCTCTTCGCCTTCGTCGTGAAAACGGATGCCGTAATAAGTTACCAAACGCCGCCGTTGTCCCTTTGCATTTGTCACTACATCCCAATCTTTCCACCAATATACGGAAGCATGCTCCCCCGTTTTCAGCAAGCATACCAGACGGCGCAGGGTGCGATAGCGATTGGTGAGGGAAGGCGACGCCAATTCCCGCGATTCCCAACGGATACCGTCGGGATTGTCTTCGTATTTTTCTGTGTAATCAATACTAACGACGTCGTCCGCGGTATATTTTATCGTTTCCTTATCGTCCGGCGCCGCGGTCATTTTAAAGGAGTAATTGCTCTTTTTGAAAGCGGAGGCTTCGGCATGCCAGCCCCTTTTCACATATCCTTCCACTTTTTCACCGGAGGTCAAGGTCACGATAACGTGACGATATTCCTGGTCTTTCGTTTTTTGAGCGGTGGCATCGCCACTCCATACACACCAGGCAAAAATTGCCAAATACAACATTCTTTTCATAGCTATATTATTTAAAGGTTAGTTTCGTGGAATATAATCTTTCAACAACAGAAGCGTCTTCCCGCGCCAAGTATCGGAACGCCGGATCCGGTCACACAGTGCCGCATCGTCAGCGACATAGCAACAAAGCCGGTCGCAAAAAGCTTTTCCCGTCCGGGATTTGACTTTCCCGGGAGAATAGAATTCTTTTTCTCCCTGTTTCCGTAAATAATATTTCACCCGGGAATGAGTAAAGACTCCCCGCCGTTGATAAATGCCGATTCCGCCATTTGTAGCTACTCCGTAACCTTTTTTTGCATAAATAAGGGCAAGCATGTGCGGTGTCTCAAAATACACCCAACACCAGCCTATTTGAGAAGACGGCAAAAATTTCCGCCGGTATTCGGGTGTGCGCGGATGCCAGCAGATTACGGAATCAATTTGTTCGACGGAATAGGTTTCTTTCCGCCTGTTTTTTACAAAAGCATCGCGCATGCCTTTTACATCCCGGTGTTTGGAAGGAATCTCTATCCGGTCGCGCCCCCGGAACTCAATGCTGCGTCCGTCCTTCAGATAAACAACGCCTTCCACTAATGAGGCGGCCTGAGCGGTCCACGCCCCGATACACAAGAAAAACAGAAATATGATTTTCATATAATAACGAATAAAAATTATTACAAATATAAAATTTTCCCCCAAAAATGTCTGTTTTTGACTTATCAATTCTTCAACTCTTTAACTCGTTTCCAGACGATGATAAAAGTTTAAAGTTTTTTTCGTAGGTTTGCACCCTGATTTTGAATACTTAACTTTGGCGAATCATGTATTTGCTATATTAAATATGCAATATGATTGAGAATTTGGTTATCGTGGAGTCTCCGGCAAAAGCCAAAACTATCGAGCGTTTTTTAGGTAAAGATTATACAGTGAAATCCAGTTTCGGACACATCCGTGACCTGGAAAAGAAAGATCTCGGGATTGATATTAAAAATAATTTTCAACCTCAATATGAAGTTTCAGCCGATAAAAAGGCTGTTGTCAAGGAACTGAAGTCTTTAGCAAAAGAGGCCAAGACTGTCTGGCTGGCATCCGATGAGGACCGTGAAGGGGAAGCTATTGCCTGGCATCTTTTTGAAGTATTAAATCTGAAACCGGAAAATACAAAACGCATTGTTTTTCATGAGATTACGAAAGATGCTATTCTAAACGCCATCAAGAATCCGCGGAACATTGACCGGAACTTGGTCAATGCCCAACAAGCCCGCCGGGTACTTGACCGCTTAGTCGGATTCGAAGTTTCTCCCGTACTCTGGAAGAAAGTAAAACCTTCACTTTCTGCTGGCCGGGTACAATCTGTTGCCGTGAAGTTGATTGTGGAGAGGGAACGGGAAATCAATGCTTTCCAAGAACAACAATATTATAAGGTAACGGGAAATTTTGAAACCCTGCAAAATAAAACGGGATTCAAAGCAGAAGCCGAAGAAAGATTTAAAGATAAGGCGGCCACCCTTGCTTATTTGGAAACTTGCAAAAACGGGATTTTCACCGTAAACGATGTGGAGAAGAAGCCTGTGGTACGCAAGCCTGCTCCTCCCTTTACAACTTCTACCCTCCAACAAGAAGCCTCGCGTAAATTAGGTTTTTCCGTATCCCAAACGATGTCGGTGGCTCAGAAATTGTATGAACACGGACACATCACCTATATGAGAACGGACTCGGTCAATCTGTCGGACCTGGCAGTAAAAAGTGCAAAGGCAGTTATTTGCCAGACGTTAGGAGAGAAGTATTCCCGGCCACGTAATTTTACGACCCACACCAAAGGAGCGCAGGAAGCCCATGAGGCTATCCGCCCGACCTATATGGATAAAACAGAGGTGGAGGGAGACCGGAATGAAAAGCTGTTGTATGACTTGGTTTATAAAAGGACACTGGCTTCTCAAATGGCTGATGCCGAACTGGAAAAAACGAATGTCACCATCGAGGTATCCGGCAGTACCATCCCTTTTATTGCCAGTGGAGAAGTTGTTATTTTCGACGGTTTTCTAAAAATGTACAAAGAATCGCATGATGATGAACATGACGATGAAAAGACAGATTTACTCCCTCCTCTTCAAAAAGGTGATCAGGTAAACCGCACCAGTATTCTGGCTACGGAACAATATACGATGCATCCGCCACGTTATACGGAAGCCAGTCTGGTGAAGAAAATGGAAACTTTAGGTATTGGGCGACCGTCTACTTATGCCCCGACCATCACCACTATTCAGAACAGAGGCTATATTTTGCGTGAGTCGCGGGAGGGTGTGGAAAGGAAAACGGAAATTATCGAACTGAAAGGCAGTGATATAAAATCTTCTTTCAGCAAAAAGACTTTCGGGTCGGAAAAAAAGAAGTTGTTTCCCTCGGATATGGGCATGGTGGTCACTGATTTCCTGTCCGCCCATTTTACCAATATTATGGACTACAATTTCACTGCAAAAGCGGAAGAAGCGTTGGATGATATTGCCGAAGGGGATATGGAATGGCAAAAAATGATCAGCCAGTTTTATAATCCTTTCCACGAAAATGTTGAACTTACCCTGAAAAACTCAGAAAGAAATAGCGGAGAACGTATTTTGGGGTGTGATCCGCAAAGCGGGGAGAATGTAATCGTCCGCATCGGACGGTTCGGGCCGATGGCACAAATCGGCGAGGGGGAAAATGTGCGTTATGCAGGATTACGGAAGGGGCAACTGATGGAGACTATCACTTTAGAGGAAGCCTTGGAATTATTTAAGTTTCCCCGCAAACTGGGTATGTACGAAGACAAGGAAGTTAGTGTAGGGATAGGTCGCTTCGGTCCTTATATCAAACACAATAACAGTTTTGTTTCTCTGAAAAAAGGAGAAGATGATCCGGGAACCATTACTTTGGAAACAGCGATTACACGTATTGAAGAAAAAAGAGAAAGCGACCGCAATAAATTGATAAAAGCTTTCGACAACGGCATCCAGATTCTGAACGGACGGTTCGGGCCTTATATTTCATATGAAAAGAAAAATTTCAAAATACCCAAAACAAAACAGGCTGCCGAGTTGTCTTTAGAGGAGTGTATGGAGCTGATTGCAAAGGAAGATACGAAGAAAAAAACAGTAAAAAAAGCTGTTGCTTCCACAACAAAAAAAACAAAAACAGCAGCAAGCAAAACAAAGACAAAAAAGAAGTAAACGGATAACGGGAAGAAACACGCATCAGTCCTTGAGAATTAAGTTCAAATATTTGCAAAACAATAGAGCATTCCCTATATTCGTACGCTCAAAACAAAGATAAGAAACATTAAAATTTAATTATAAATGGCAACTTTACAAACTATCAGAAACCGTGGTGGACTACTTGTAAGTATTGTAATCGGTCTGGCTCTTGTGGCATTTATCGTAGGTGATGCTTTAAGTTCGGGAGCCGGTATTTTCAACAGTTCCAGAAATGAAGTGGGAGAAATAGCAGGCGAAAGCATTTCCATCATGGATTATCAGAATAAGATAAACAAAAATGAGGAGATGGTGAAAATGATGAACGGCGCATCCGCTCTTAACGACGAACAGCAAACCATGTTGCGGGAAAATACCTGGCAGCAGATGGTGATGGATATCGTTATGAACCGGGAATATGACGAACTGGGCATCACAGTGAGCGGCGATGAACTTTATGACATGCTGCTGGGAGATAATATGAATCCTTCGGTACGCCAGATGTTTGGCAATGCCGACCCGAACCAGATCAGAGCTTATATCAAAAGTCTGATGGATCTTCCTGCCAGCAATCCGCAAAAAGCATTTTGGCTGAACCTGGAAGAACAGCTTACCACGACACGCAAATTAGCCAAATACAATGACCTTTTGGCCAAAGCATTATATACGACAGACGCCCAGGCAGAAGAGGCGGTTGAAAACGGAGCTGCCAAAGCAGATATCAGCTACATTGTAAAAAACTATGCGTCTGTTGAAGATTCTACGATTCAGGTAAGTAATGATGAAATTAAAAGTTATTACGAATCACACAAGAAATTGTTTGAACAGCCCGAATCCAGAAAAATCGTCTATGTTAATTTTGATGTAGAAGCCTCCGGAGAAGATTTCACTGAAACAGAGAAGTGGGTGGCAAAATTAATTCCGGAATTTGCCGAAACAGAAAATCCGCAGGAATTTGTAGACTTATCTTCAGACAAGAAGTTTGACGTTTTTTATTATAAGAAATCTGAAATTACAAACGATAAATTAGCCGATTTTCTTTTCAATGCTAAAAATACGGTTTACGGTCCTTATGTAGAAGACAATTCATATCGTATCAGCCGTGTAGCAAGTCGCAAGATGTTGCCCGACTCTGTCAGAGCACGCCATATCCTGATCGCTCCGGAGAACAACAATTATGCCCAGGCTAAAAATATAGCCGACAGTTTGGCCGGATTATTGAAAAAAGGTGCTGATTTCGAAACGCTGGCAAAGCAATTTTCAGCTGATCAGAATTCTGCTGTGAATGGTGGAGATTTAGGGTGGTTTGGTCCCAGAATGATGGTTCAGCCGTTCAGCGATACCGCTTTTTTTGCTAAAGTGAGGGACATCAAGGTTGTTCTGACTCAATTCGGAGCACATGTACTACAGGTTACCAACCGCGCAAAACCTGTTGAAAAAATCCAGATAGCAACAATTGAGAAAGAGATTACTCCTTCACAGGCTACTATTAACAAAATCTATAATGAGGCCCGGAATTTTGCCGCTCGCGTAAATAATCAAGCCGATTTTGATAAGAGTGTCAGCGATTTTAATCTGAGCAAACGGATTGCCACACTTAATAAAAACGATAAAAATATTGCAGGTATGGATAATGCCCGCGAATTGGTCAGACAGACTTATTTGTCCTCTACTCCGGGAGAGGTTATTTTGAACAATGAAGGTTCTAATATTTTTGACGCAGGTAATAAATTCACTATTGCTATTCTGACTGATGTGCAGGAGGAAGGTGTAGCTCCCGTAAACACGGTAGCAGGCACGATTAAACGTGAATTGATCCGCAAAAAGAAAGCAGAAGTACTGGAAAAAGAACTCCAGGCAGCAATCAACGGAAGTGAGAGTCTGTTGTCTGTTGCCCAAAAAGCAGGATTAGAGGTAAAAGAGGCCTCCGATTTATCTTTTAATTCTTTCCAGATTCCGGGAGCAGGTATCGAACCGAAAGTTATTGCTTCTGCAACTCTGGCAGAACAAGGAAAGATTTCCGGACCGATAGCTGGTAATCAAGGTGTTTATGTCATTATGGTTAATAATAAAACCGTAGAGGATGTAACTCCGGAATCAGTTGCCCAAAGCAAAACAGGCATGGACCAATCCAACAAATACCGCGCTAATTACCAGGCTGCACAAGCTCTTTTGAAAAATGCAGAAATCAAAGACACAAGATACAAGTTCTATTAATCTTTGACGAACCAACAGTATATTTCAGGAGGAGTTCAGGCTCCTCCTGATTTTTTTATGTGCCGAATTATTTATAAAAGTTTTTTATGAACATTCCCTGAGGTTTCCTATGAAGGATTCCATACAGAAATACAGCATGTATAAAGCCGATGCCGTAAGCCGTCAATTGAATGAAAGAAGCAATTACCGATAAAAAAGCGACTTTTACATTTTTGTTCAAACGTAAAGAGTCTGTAAAGAAAAGAAGAGCTAACAAACCGATGGCCAATAGGTAATAAGGGGATAAAAAACAGCTTGCTGCCAAACATATTAAACATCCGATAACAAAAACAGAGGGCAAGAAATGTACCAACTTTAAGGATTGAGGATGCAAACGGAACAAGTTAATCCGCGCCATCCCGGAATTGTATACTTGTTTGAAAAATTTCCGGAAGGAGGTGCGCCGTTTATGGTAGACATACGCTTCGGGCAATAAGCAAGTGTCAAAACCAGCTTCCATAATCCGGATACTCATATCGATATCTTCCCCGAAACGCAAACCTCTGAAACCTTCGGTAAACTCAAAAACCTTTTTTGAAAATCCCATGTTGAAACTACGGGGATGGAACTTTTCCATGGTTTTTTTTTGTCCCCGTATGCCGCCGGTGGTGAAAAAAGAGGTCATGGAATAATTTATAGCCTTCTGAATGGAGGTGAAAGAATGATGTGCCCGATCCGGCCCACCAAAAGCATCTATCTTCTTCGTCTGACAAGCCTGCTTTATCACTGCTATGTATTCTGACGGAACAATGCAATCAGAATCCAAAAACAGGAGATACTCTCCTCCTGCACAATTTGCCCCATAATTCCGGCTTAACCCCGGTCCGCTATTCTCTTTGTAAAAATATTTGACGTCCAATAAATCCCCATAACTTGTAACAACCTGTTCGGAACGTTCCTGTGAACCGTCTTCAACGATGATTACTTCAAAATCCTTACAAGTCTGCACAGCCAAACTACCCAAGAGTTCTTTGACCTCTTGCGGACGGTTGTATACGGGAATGATAATCGAAAAATAGGCCATCACTTTGTTTTTAAACAATTCTTTTTATCCATTTCGCCCAATAAAAACGGATGGCAAACCAGAGGTGAAGAAAAAAAACAGGAATACGGCCATAATAAAACGCCATAATCCGGTAGCGCTCTTTTAAAGAGGTCTTCTGGTTGGAGGTTGTCAATCCTTCGTTCAGGTAATTAATCAGGCGTAAATGGGTATTTTGAATGTTTCCTGTCCTTTTCATACATCGGATGCACCAATCAAAATCCGAAGAATAATGATATTTCAAATCATACAAGGGAGCCAATGTGCGTTTCACCACAAATGCCTGGTGGCAAACGAGCATCCCCATCCGAAAGCTTTTCCAATTCAGCTGCTTCGGTGCCTTCAAGCGGCGATGGGCAATAAACCTGCCTTCCGTATCCACCAAATCCGTCTCCCCATATAAAATGTCAGGCAGTTGATTTTTTTGTGCTATTTCTGCTATTCCCGCAATGGTGTCCGGTCGCTGTAAAGTATCTCCAGCATTCAAAAACAGTACATAATCCCCTGATGCTTTCCGGAGGCCCTTGTTCATTGCATCATAAAGCCCTCTGTCCGGTTCACTCACCCAATAGGCCAATTGGCCGGCATAACGCTTGATGTTATCTACTGTCGCATCTTTCGAAGCTCCATCAATAATAATATATTCAATATTCGGATACGACTGCCGGAAAACACATTCCATGGTTCGTTCCAGCACCTTTTCAGCATTAAAGGTAACTGTTATGATTGAAAAAGAAGGTGCCTTTGCTTCCATTATTTTTTCTTCTTCACGGCCCTCCAAACAGCCAATCCAACTAATCCCAGCAATGAGATTCCGACGATTATTGAACCTATCAATGAAATTTGTTTGCCACGCAAATAGACTTCATCTATACATTTCAGTTCTATCTTATGTTCTCCTACCGGAATGGACAGACCCCGCAAAATATAATTCACCCGCACCAAGGGGACTTCTTTGCCATCTATATAAGCTTTCCAGGTTTTATAAAATACTTCCGAGAATACAGCAAAATGAGGCTGACTGCTTCGACTCTCATAGACAAGCTCACCGGGATTTACGTATTCTTTCAAACGAATAAAGTCGGCAGTATCCTGGACAGGCAGCAAGGTCTCCCAAGCAATATTCTGCTTTTTCCATGCTTTATCAATCACAGCCGTTTTTGCCGGGTCAACATCTTTCAAGAAACGAATTTCCTCATCCGGAGTATCGACCCACTTCAATTCATCCACAAACCATACGTTTCCTAAAGCCTGTTCATTTTTCTGGACCTGTGGTCCTTGTTGCGAAGGGACTATAATATAACGTGTGTTGAGCATATTCAGCACGTTCATATTAATCTCTTTAGTAAAATAGTAATCGATGATATCTTGATAACGCCGCAGTTTAGCCGGGCTATACCCACCAATCGACTTATGAAAATAAGAGGTCATGGATTCATTAAAGGTATTGGTGGACAAATTCAATACCCGGTAGTCCGGATCTTTATCCTGTAAAATCAAACGATCGGCAGGCGTTGCAACAATCTCTTTTGCCTGTCGCTTCGGTACAAAGCTATCCTTGTTCAAGAAACGTTTATCCACCATCCATAAATCCAGAAGTATCAATATCCCCATCAAAATAAGTAAATGCTTCGTATGTAAGGATTTCTTTATGTAGAACCATAATCCCCCAAAAGCCGCAGCGATGAAAAAGAATGAACGCCAGGCATCTGCTGATAACAGATACTGCCGATCAGCACGCAAAGCCTCTACCAATTGCGGATAATTCCGGTAAGTCGCATCTGTCGGAGAAGAAAAACTCATCAAACCGCTTCCAAATAAAGCAAAAAGCAAGCATAATCCCCCGGTAATACCCGCCGCCCTATACATCGGCCGAAGATACTGCATGCGGTTTTCTTTGTTACAGATAATCTCTTTCAGCGCCAAGACCGCCATAGTGACCATAGTCAATTCAGCTATAACCAAGGCCATCGCCGGCACCCGGAATTTATTGTATAATGGCAGATGATAAAACAGGAAATCATTGACTATAGCAAAGTTTCTCCCCCAAGACAGGACGAGCGAAATAATTGTAGCTGCTAAAAGCCACCATTTTTCACGTCCTTTTAAGATTTGCATACCTAAAAGAAAGAGAAAACAAATAATTGCACCCACATAGGTCGGTCCTCCAGTAAAAGGCTGGTCACCCCAATAGGTCGGTGCATGTTTGCAAAATTGGTCCGCCTGCCCAGAGGAACGCAGTAATTCATAGGTGTCGGATGTTTTCCCAATATTGTAATGGGAACTCGCACCATAAAAATCCGGTATTAACAGGGTCATGCTCTCCCCCTTTCCATAACTCCAGGCAAAAGCATAGTCAATATCTAATCCCGAACTCTCTTTTTGCCCCTGAGCATTATTCTGTAACACGGCTCCGCCTCTCATCGACTCCTTTGTATAGTCCATTGTAGTCAAAAGATGACCTACTGCCGGCAAAACAGCCAGACAGCCGACTACGAACAATATTGCCGATGATTTAAAAAAATCCTTTACCGTATGTTCACGAATGGCATAAATCAGATAAACAATTCCCAGTACCAAAATTATCAACAAAAGATAATAGGTTATCTGCTGATGATTCCAATATATGTTCAATCCGGCAAACATCAATGTTATAATTGTCCCCCACAGATATTTTTTACGATAACACAAAATAACCCCTCCGATAATCGGTGCCATAGTCGCCATCACCAGGGCTTTATTGACATGTCCGGCCTCAATAATCAGAATGTTATAGGTAGCAAAAGCATACGCCACCGCCCCTATAGCACTGAGCCAAGACTTACATCCTATGGAAATTAAGAAAATATAAAAGCCAAGCAGATAAAGAAATACAATACTTACATTGGGGAAAATATTCCATAACAACAAAGCCCGTCCTATTTCCGAAAAAAGATTGAAAACAGGAGGTAAAAAAGTATAGTTCGCAGGCATCCCACCAAACATCCGGTTCGACCAAAAAGCATATTCACCCGTCTCTTCATGATAATCCCTCAGGTCTTTCCCCATGCCTTGTGCACTTATCGCATCCCCCTGCGGTAAGGCTTTATTATCCAAAACCGCCGGGGCAAAATAAATTATGCCTATCACTATAAAAACCAATACAGCAATAATATGAGGTATCCTTTTTTTCAAAAATTCTTTCATCATTTTATTTCAAATTATTTACCAGTGCAACAAAGATAGAAAAACAAGACAAAGGGATGCTTACTTTGTTCTATTTTTGTAAGACAATAACTCCGAATATAATTGAGAAAAACGCTCTGCAATTAATTTCTCCGAATAATAATCAACCACTTTTTTACGTGCATTCTCAGACACTTCCTGAATGTCTGCCTGATTCAATAACCAGCATATTCCTTTCATCAAATCATGGCTATCCTTATAACGCGCCACATAGCCATTATATTTATGATCTATCATTTCGGGTATGCCTCCTGTATCAAATCCTACAACCGGCGTACCGCATGCCATAGATTCCATAATCATGTTCGGCAGATTTTCTTCTAAAGAAGGCAAGACAAACAAACTTGCCGCATTATACCAATCTGCTATTTTCTCCTCGTCCGTTAGAAAACCGGTAAAGTGTGCCGGATAAGGAATATCCTGAGGAATTTCAAGCCCGGCTTCCCCCATAAATATCAATTCCAGCCTTCCACGTAATTCCGGTATTGCGCGATTTAATAACCGCAACGCCTCAAAATAATATTCAAACCCTTTCCTTACATCTCCGACTTTGGCTGCACCGAAAAGTAAAAAATAGCTATCCATAGATAATCCCAGCCTTTTTCTGACTTCCAACTTATCTAAAGGCGAAAATAAATTTGTATCCAACGGATTAGGTATCGTTACGACTTTTGAGTACTTTAACAAACTACTTTTTTCAGTTCGGGATCTTAACCAATCACTGCAAGCAACAAAAAGTATATTTTCATACCCCACTCGAAGTTTCTTTTGAAAAACACGGTAAGAAAGATCTTTGTTCCCGGACAATTTTAGAAAAAAACAATTCCCGCAATTTTGTGTATAATGTGAACAATCCCGCGCATGATGACAAATTCCTGTACAAGGCCACATATCATGCATTGTCCAAACCATCGGCTTTCCTAATTCGACTAATCTATGAATATCTTTTAAGGATAACATCCCCTGGTTAATCCAATGCAAATGAATAATATCCGCTTCTTTTACCTCTTTTAGCTTAGTAATATTCATTCCGGTGTTTGCGATGGAAACTGCAAACAAATTTTTTCTTGAAAAAAAATTATTCAACCCAATCACCAAACGTTCATATACGAAACGCACACGATTTATCCATTTCCGATTTTTCGATTCCCCGATTGATATTACATCCGGATCGGTAGTTTGTTTATCCCGAACCAACATCTTTACCGAAATTCCCTGCTTTTTCAAGGCTATCATCAGACGTTTACAGGCAACAGCCGCTCCCCCCCGATTCTCGGAAGTATTTACTAATAAAACTCTCATCTCAAAGATTCAAAGTATTTGATTTCATTCCATCAAATTGTTATTTTCTTTCAAAAAAAGCTCTATAAAACCACAAAATCAAAAGAGAATTTATACATTAACTTCTGCTTCAAGCCCCATATATCTTTACAAACTCCTATTTTTATCAAAGGAAAGATACATTAAAATTGGCTGTAAAAATGCTCTGGAATATGAATATATTTTATTTGATTCTTTATAATAAAATATTTTATCCCGATTTCGTATACAAAGCCTGCTGGCTTTCCAAAAAGAAAAAAAAGTTTGCCTAGCCAAACATTGGCAAAGTTTTTGCGCTTCTACAAAATCTTTTTCCGAAGAATTTAATGTACTTAAAAAACAATAACTGTTTGAAAAAAATTTTTTTATATTTTGTCTTGTTTGAAAAAATAATTTAAAGGCGCGTCCTACTAAACGAATTCCATGTAATACACTCCTCTGTGTATCCAAAGGCTTTAAATAAGTCACAGCAGAAACATGACGCCTTTGATCTACCAATTTTTCCGGCACAAAATAAACTTTATGAAAAGACGATGCAATATACGCTAATTGCCAGTCATACATCACCGGAGATTTTTCAGAAATATAGTTCAATATTTCTTTTTGAAGTAACATCGTATGTCCCGGAATTACGTTATAAAATATAAGTTTTAATACGGTATGATTAGGCACTCTTTCATCAAAATGCCCTACAAGCAATCCTTCACTTGAAAAAGGTTTGGAAAGACAGCAACATAACCAATTATTTCCAATCGCTTGAATTTGTTTTTCAATTTTATCAGGTGACCAAATATCATCTTGGTCAGAAATAGCAATATATTCTGTATCAACTTGACGTAAAGCCTCAAAAAAATTCTGATTTACTCCTAATTGAGCCTTATTTATTTTATAAAAGAGGTTAGAATGTTTCTCCGCATATTCTTTAATTATTTCTACTGTTTTATCCGTAGAACAATCATCCTGGATATAAATCTTTTCTATCGGATAAGTCTGACGAAGGATTGAATCTAATTGTTCCCGAATATATTTCTCACCATTATAAGTGCACATAACAACAGAAACAGACCTTATCTCTGAACTTAATTTTGTCATTTCAAACCACAAGTTAATTTCTCAAAAGCATCTATAAATGAAAGCGGATTCATGTTATAAATCTTTACCCTTTTTTTCTTTGCATATTCTTCTATATCCACATAATTTTTAAACACAATATAAAGAGAAGCTAATACCATATGAAGTTTCTGGCTATTATCACATATTTGTTTGCCTTCTTTGTTTTCTGAATAAAAATGGATCTCAGAATGTCTTATACGATTTTTTTCATCCACCCACACATTCTTCAACCAGTCATTATCTGCTCCAAAAAGATAAATTCTCTGATAACCGGAATATATCATAAGCATTAAGGCTACATTCAATACATTCTGCGGTCTCACAATACCCCATTGCAAATCATAAATTTTATATTTCAGCCAAGAGAAACCTTCAAAAGTTGTCTTGTTAAAATAATATACCTGAATATTAGAATTAGAAGATAATAATGCTTTGATTCCTGCTTTTTTTGCCTGATACGGAATATATAACTGTAAAGGCCAGGTCGTTTTATCTACCATGCTCTTAAAAGTTTCCTTAACCAATTGTTGTGGTATCTCATATCCTTTTGCAAACCAGAAAGCAGGATCACACAAAACATAAATACTCGGCTTAAATTTCTCATATTGAGCTGATCTTGCCATATGATTAACTGCCAAAAAGTCATATTTAGCCAATACGGCTTTATCCTCTTCCAATAATTTTAACAAAGAAGGTCCGTTCCCCATAATAATACACTGAGTGTTCTTACTCTGTATCCGTGGCGTTTTTTTTAAACGGGACAAACCTAACAATCTGATTACCGACAATATAGTATCTATCAAATCATATATAATTTGTATCCGCTTATCCTTCATCGCTTATTTTATATTTTTTTCTCATCAGTAATTCTGCAAATTCATAATCCAACCAGTTATCTATATCCACAGATGATAAATCATCCATTACATATTTTTTTATCTTCTTAAAAGTCAACTTTCCTTCCCGTCTAAAAGAAGCAATATTTATAATATAAATGGCTCCATTATATTCATAATAATTCAGATTTTGACGCCGATCAGCCCCTTTATTCAAAGTCAACTCCAAATAACCTGCCGCATTTTCGGAGCAAATTACCGAAGCACTATGAGAAGATTTTACAGAAACAACCATATCCGTCGTACGGTCATACAACTCCAGAGCCTTACGAATATGTTCTACTGTACGAAACGGAGAAGTCGGTTGCAATAACAATAATGTTTCATAATGCTCTCCCTTACATTCATAAAAATCCAAAGCATGAAGCAATACCTCTGTCGTTTTAGAGGTATCTGTAGCTAAAGCCGAAGGTCTTAAAAAAGGAACTTTTAATCCATATCCTTCCACTATTCCCGTAATCTCCTTACTATCCGAAGATACGCATATGTCCTTATCTGGAAGAATTCCCCGTGCAGCGTCTATCGTATAACAAATCAACGGCTTGTCAGCCAGTAAACAGATATTCTTGCCAGGTAAACCTTTACTTCCTCCCCGTGCCGGTATAACCGCCAACATTTTTCCCCATGTATCACACATAACCTAAATTCCTTCTACAAATGTTTCGCAAATTCCTGAGCTTTCTTATAATCTTCCAGTTTACCAATATCTATCCAATAGCCCATCAAGGGGAAACGCACCACTTTACCTCCCCGGTCTACAACCATCCGGATAAGATCTGTAGCGTTAAAGTGTTGATTTTTAGGAATTAGTGAAAGCAACTCACGCTTAATTAAATAAATACCGGAATTAGCATAATAGTTATAAACCGGTTTTTCTTCCACATCCACAACCCTATCGCCATCTATTTTAAATATCCCATACGGCACTGCAACAGAATAAGGAATAGCAGCCACAGCCATATCGGCCCCGCTTTCTTTAAAATACAAATAGAATTCTTCAAAATCGATGTTTGTAAAAAGATCCGAGTTCATCACCAGAATAAGATCATTTTCATACTCTTCAATCAAACCTGCCGCCCCTAAAGTACCCAGATATTCCTTTTCCCTAACACATCTGATTTTTACATTTCCCCGTTTATCTTTAAAATGTTCTTCCAATTGCTCCGCCAAATAATTTACAGTCACATACAGATTTTCTATCCCACAGTCCAGCAAACGTTCTATATTGTAATCAATAATGGTTTTATCCCCTATTTTTAACAAAGGCTTTGGAACTGAATCCGTTAACGGACGAAGACGTTCACCCCGACCTCCGGCCATAAGCACCACATCCAAAGGCAAGACAGAATAAGTTTTTTTCAAATTATAAACTTTACATATTTTCCCTTCACTATCCAAACAGGGCAAAAGAACAATTCCCGATACCCTGCAACGCCGGATTATTCCAACATCTATTTGTCCCGCTTTTAAAAAAGAAAAATTTTTATGCATTACCCAGGATACTGATTCTTCCAGAGAAATACCTTCTATTATTTTCCTGCGGATATCCCCGTCAGTTAAGGTTCCTACCATAACTTCATTATCATCAACCACTAATAGTGTCAAAGCATCTCCGGATAAAGTATTTAATACTTTCAGAGCTTCCTTAATGGTCAAATGTTCCGGTATGATATGATTCTTTACTAATTCCCCCATCATCACAATTTCATTTCTGGCTGATCATAAAAAGACTTCCGAAGTATTTTCTCCGGCTCAATCTGTTTAAGTGTCTCAAATATAGTTTTTAATGTACCGGGCTTTTCATAAGGATTATCTGCTTTATCCGCTTGCCTCCTGAACTCCGGCGTAAGTATCTTTTGTAACCCTCTAATAATACTATCTTTGACTGGCAAACAATCGAACACCCCTTCCCCTCGTACACGTCCCTTTTGCCGATCTCCAATATTCAAAACTGGTTTGCCGAAATAAGGTGCTTCTACCAAACCACTGGAAGAATTACCCACAACTGCCGTCACATAACGTAAAGCCGCATAATATCTTCTTTTACCTAACGAAGTTACACTTATCGCCCGACCAGAATTTTTCCTTACAAAATCCCTAATCAAGTTGTTTATCACTTGACCCTGTGCATCTGAATTTGCCAAAGTGAACAACAGCCTGTACTCCTTAAACTCTTCCAAAGCAGCCAATAATTCACGACATTGAATCTCTGCTGTATTATTTTCCATGGTAACCGGATGAAACGTTATTAACAAAGAATTTATTCCTAAATTAAACCCTAAACTTTCTTCTAGCTCATCCTGCCGCATGATTTTCTCCCTCCGTATATTATCTATCCCCAATGCTCCTACCCAAAAAACATGTTCCGGATGTTCCCCCATCTGTATCACTCTTTGTCGGTAAATTTCCGTCGAAGTAAAATGCACATGACTTAACTTAGTTATCGCATGCCGTATCGCATTATCCCATGCTCCCTCCGTTATCTCTCCCCCATACAAATGAACTACAGGAATCCGGTACATCAAAGCTACTTCAACTGCAACCAATATTTCGTAACGATCCCCTAAAACAAGCATCAAATCGGGAGCCAATTCTCCCAAAGCATCCGCCAATCCAATCATTCCAACACCCATAGATTTAACAATCCCATTCGGAGTAACAGACGAGAGAAGCATCTCTACTTTTTTATCAATACGAAAACCATCTTTTTCAATCTCCCGATATGTTAACCCAAATTCAGGCGAAAGATGCATGTTGGTTACAATAATCTGCAACTCCAATTGCTCATCTTCACTAATCAGACGCATCAAATCACTCAATATCCCATACTCAGCCCGGGTACCTGTAACAACACAAATTTTCCTCATATTTCTATTAATTCATCCTCCAGAAAATCTCTTTGCGCCCTTCTTCCCAAAATCTCATCCCAGTACATCGGACTAATACCATTCCCGGGACGTTTCACCGTAATATTATCTTCCGTAAAAACCTCTCCAGCCCGAATCGAACGATAAGCCACTATACTCTTTCTGGCAATATCCACATTTTTTCTCTCGGAATATGATACTTGCTTTAATCCACTTCCCAATGCTCTTTCAACATGTCGAATGCTTTCTATCATCGCCTTCAACTCCCGAGGTTCCAACGAAGCTTTATGATCCGGTCCTCCTAAATCCCGATCCAAAGTAAAATGCTTTTCAATCACACTTGCCCCCATAGCAACAGCAGCTATCGGGATTTCAATTCCCAAAGTATGGTCGGAATAGCCAACTCGAGTAGAAAAACTCCGGGACAATGTTTGCATTGCTTTTAAATTCACATCCTCATAAGGTGTCGGATACTCCGTATTGCAATGCAACAAAATAATTTTCTCTCTTCCCAATCCATTCCCTTCCAATACCCCTATAGCTTTCTCTATTTCCCCCAAATTACTCATACCTGTAGAAAGAATTACCGGTATCCCTAAACCTGCGATTTTTCGTAAATAAGGCAAATTCGTAATCTCTCCCGAAGGTATTTTCATAAAATCCATCCGCAATTCTTCCAAAACATCTATAGAAACCAAATCAAAAGGGGTAGACAGGAATTTGATTCCCTCCCGCTCACAATCCCATTTCAACCGCTGATAATCTCCCAGAGGCAAATGAATCCTTCGACACATATCCAATTGCGATTCTTCTACACCAGTATTCTCTTTCTGATAGTCAGCCTGAACTGCATATTTAGATATCACCAATTCCGGAACAGCCGTCTGAAATTTTATATAATCCGCTCCGGCCTCTTTAGCTGCAATAATCATTTGCTTTGCTAACTCATAACTTCCATTATGATTTACTCCGGCCTCTGCAATGATAATAACCTTATCCATGACTTTTCTCTTCAAGAAATTTACCTATAACATCCCAATTATCTTCAAACTGAAAAGCCCGATCGTCAATCCATATATCTCCTATCGGTTTACCCATAATTAGCTGATGATACTTTATTCCGTATCTTTTTAGCCAATCCACCGTCATCTCATATTCCACCCATGTGCGAGCCGAATATATAATAATCGTATGCCCCTGCTCATAAAGCGAATTTATAGTTTCTTTAGCATTCTTCTTGGGCTTTGCCAGACACCGACTATACGTCCTTTCTTCAGAACATATCGTGCCATCCATATCAATAATGATCTGCATAAAATACAACTTCTTTTAAATACCGAGTCATTAAAGTTCCTGCTTTCCAATCATCTACACGCGTTATTTCTTCTCCTAATGCTTCTTTCACAATAAAAGAGATCATTCCAGAACCTGCTAAAATACTAGCAATTACCCCACCACCCAAGCGAGGATTAATTTCCATAATATAAAGCTTTTCTTTTTTATTATCTTTTATAAACTGCAACGTTACAGGTCCTCTGAACTCCCCAGCCTTTAAAATTTTCTCCGCAATTTCTATAACAGCTAGCTCTCTAACCACCCGGCTTCTTGTCACCTCCCCTCCTGCCACTTCTTCCCGGATTCGTGGCACAATGGATATGATTTCCTGATTTTTCCCGACGTAACAATCAACCGTAAACTCAGTCCTGTCAGCAATGTATTCCTGGATGATGTATTTATCCCTATTTAAACTGATTGGAAATTCCTCTTCTCTTGAAATCACCCGTATTCCCCTGGAAGCAGAGCCCCATCTCGGTTTCAAAATAACTGGATAGGCATAGTTATTTTTCCCCTCATAAAAAATAGGCTGACCAATCTGATGCTCTGCAAACCAATGAGCAGCCAATATTTTGTCAAACATCACATTACAAATACCAGCTTCCGAAACAGGTATAAAAACAGAATTACACTCTGTTTTCAAATGACTTGCCACTTCCACTGACGGATCAACAAACGGAAGAACAATAGCGATTCTTTTCTGACAAATCACCCGTTTCAAATCTTCAATAACTCCCTTCTCATTCCACCTCATCCCGATAATGACTTCTCCTTCAATTGCTATTGGGACCTCTCTTATCAGCTCGTAAGAAAATATATTAATCTTTATGCCATAGGCTTCTCCATATTGCTTAAAATATTGAGCAATAGAAACCCTCTTCCCTCCTCCTAAAAATAAAATATTAATTTCTTTTTTATTATTCATCTTTTTGCTCTTTAAGCTAAATTCCAGCAAATCTCCGAACACTACTGGGTATATTTACCATTCGCTCCCCTAACCATTCTGCATTACACAAATCCCCACGCACAGCATTCTCAAACATGGATAAACGATGCATCAGACGCCAAGCAGGACGAGTCATAATCCCCGCATCATTGGTTTCCTGTAAAAACAAATCACAACTAGCTTTATCTTTCAATATAAGCGTGTTGAGCCAATAATTGGAACGGCAATTCTTAGGCTCCTTAAAAAAGGTCATATTTTTGCTTTCGAAAAACCGGGCATACAAACAAGCCAATTGCCGCTTATTCCGGATAAACTCCTCCAAATGCTCCATCTGTGCACACCCCAAAGCTGCATTAATATTAGGCATTCGATAATTATACCCTACCTGATCATGCACAAATTCCCAACGATGAGGAAGTTTCGCCTGAGTTGTCAAATGTTTAGCATAAGCACCTAAGTCTTCATTATTAAAAAGCAAGAGGGGGGGGGGGGGGGGGGGGGGGGGGGGGGGGGGGGGGGGGGGGGGGGGGGGGG
>CAJURM010000015.1:50022-54772 GCA_910589025.1 uncultured Odoribacter sp.
TTAAAAACCAACCTCCCCCCCCCCCCCGTCGTAATAGTTTTATTCCCGTTAAAACTAATAACACCTATTTTACCAAATGTACCCGTGTGTTTCCCTTTATAAAAACTACCCAAACTTTCAGCCGCATCTTCCAGCAATTCCAAATGGTATTCTTCACATACCTCCAATAATTCATCCAACACAACAGAATGTCCGAAAGTATGCATAGGGACACAAGCTCTAACTCTCCGTCCAGTTATTTTATTATAACATTCTCCATTCCTAATTTCCGCATTCGCTTGCAGCCAAAATTTCAATTTCTCAGGAGACAAACCTAAAGTCTGCCGGTCCACATCAATAAAGACCGGACGGGCTCCAATATAACTGATTGCATTGAGCGTGGCAATAAACGTTAGCGGCTGGGTTATCACTTCATCTTCCCGTTCAACTCCAACCAACAACATAGCCATATGAAGAGCATTTGTCCCATTCACACATACTACCGCTCGCTTGGCTCCTGTATACTGAGCCACCATTTCTTCAAAGCGATTGACAAAAGGCCCTACACTCGATACGAAAGTAGAATCAATACATTCTTCCAAATATTTTTTTTCATTCCCTACAAAACAAGGAGCATGCAACGGAATGTCCCTCTCCTTTTCCCCGAACGTTTCCCGAATAAATTCAATAACATCCTTATACATTGTAAATGTCAGATTTATACTTTTTCAAATTTTCTCCCCAAGAAAACCAATTAATCGTCTCCAGCAATCCTTCCTCTAACGTATAAGAAGGTACAAATCCAGTCAGACTTTTTATCTTTGTATTATCTCCCCACAAACGAAAAACCTCTGAATTTCGAGGCCGGAGACGTTGCCGATCTTCTATAAATTTTACATCCGAATTCATCAGTCTGGCTATCATCTCCAAAATATCGCGCATCGAAATTTCATAATTGCTGCATACATTCACTTCCTGTCCGATAGCAGCATCACATTGCGACAACTCTATAAAGCCTTTACAAGTATCCTTTACAAAATTAAAATCCCGCGTAGGCGTCAAATCCCCCAGCATGATTTCTTTTTTACCAGCAGCAATTTGTGTAATAATAGTAGGAATGATCGCACGAGCCGACTGGCGAGGTCCATAGGTATTAAAAGGCCGTACAATCACTACTGGCAAGCCGAATGTGTTATAAAAGCTCATAGCCATTGCATCTGCGCCGATTTTCGTAGCAGAATAAGGTGATTGAGGTTGCTTGGGATGAACTTCATCTATAGGTACATAACGAGCCGTACCATACACTTCGGAAGTAGAAGCCACCAAGACTCGTTGCACATTATTTTCTTTGGCAGCCTGACAAATATTCAAAGTTCCCTTGACATTTGTATCCACATAACTATCCGGAGCTATATAGGAATAGGGAATAGCTATCAATGCTGCCAAATGAAACACTATATCCATTCCTTGGGTTATGTGCCTACAAAAATGGGGATCCCTTACATCTCCCGTCACCACCTCCAAACGCGAATGTTTTACATCATCCAGCCATCCCCAATAATTAAATGAATTATAATAAGATAATGCCCTTACCTCATAACCTTGCTGCAAAAGCATTTCTGTCAAATGAGAACCGATAAAGCCATCAGCTCCTGTTACCAATACCCGATGTACACTACTCTCCATTTTATCTGGTTTATATTCTAAGCACACAAATATAAAGAATAAAAACAACAGATAAACCACTGAAACGTCCTTTTAAACTATAATTGTCTCCAAGAACCTTCCCTACAAGCTATTTTATATATTTCCTCAATAACAAAGACATCTCATCGGATATTTTCAGCCTATAAGTCAAATATATCCACAAAAGGATTATAACGGATGTACGATAAAAAATATCCACAAAAGGATTACTACTCCAGGAAGGCAAAATAATATCCACACCCAATAAAAACAAGATTAAAAAAATTTGTTTCACAATTCCAATGGTATAAGGATTACCCTTTACTTTTTTCAGGACTATCCATTGCTGCCAGGAGTAACTGATCAGACAGGTAATAAAGGTTGCTAAGGCTGCTCCGGTCATTCCCAAGCGTGGAATCAACAAATAATTGGTGTATATTGTCAACCCCGTTAAGAAAAAAGTGAAATAAAGTCCCCAATAATAATAGCGGGAAAAAGAAATCAGTGTACCTCCGAATCCGAAGGTAACCGATACCAATTTAGATAAAGCAATAAAGAAAACAACCCACTTCCCAGCCTCATAGGTGGTACCGTTCGGAATAATGGCAAAAATATTGTCGATATTAATCCAGATAAACAGAAACAATGTACTCCCGGCAATGAATTGATGCAGAGATACCTTTTTATATAATTCATTGGCCTTTGCCAAATCACCCTCTTTTAAAGCCGCTGCCGCTATCGGAGAAGATATAGCTGTCATCGAACGGGCAGGCATTTCAATCATTGCCGCCATATAAAAAGCAATGGTATAAATTCCGGTAAAACTGAGCCCCATTTGCGAACTCACCATAAAAATATCCAGTTGGTTAATAATCGTTCCCCCCAATGCCCCTGCTATTAAAAACAAGGTATATTTCAATATTTTTATCCGCAACGGCTTATTTACAAAAGAAAAATCATGTTTTAATGAAAGCGTGCCGATACGAGAAACATATAGTAAAGTCAACACCAGAGCAATGCCATAGACAAAAACATATGCCATCACAAAACCGTTGAGATTCAAATAATGAAATGCATAGAGGAAATAAATCGCCACAAGCATAAGCCTCACACCCACTTCCCGAATCAGTTTCGGGACAACGATACGCATTAATAAATTCGAGTAGATCTCAAATACAATCCAAAATACCAAAAATACGATGAGAATACCAGCATAATTATAATAATCTACAAACAAAGATGAATTGTGAATAAAAAAATCCGTAATAGGATCCCGGAACAGATAATATAAAAAAAGAAAGATAACTGTACCAACAGAAGGCATCAGCAACAAGTAAAAAAAGAAACCGTTATTATTCTTTTCCGGATCCCGGAAATAGGGGAAAAAACGCATCGCCGAAGCTGACGTACCTAATTGAGCCAAACTTGCAAATAAAAAAGACACTTCATAAATGACTTTCGTCAAACCGATTTCTTCCGGCTTCAGAAATTTCGTCACGACAAACATTGTGGTCAGGAAACCAATGAATGCACCAACATAATTTACAAATGTCCCTTTTATACTTTGACGAATAACAATACCCATGAGTACCTCTTTCAGATAGGCAAAAATAAACATTCCAACCTATAAAACATACATCCGGCATTGAAATTCAAACAAATATCCGAACGAGTGGGCTCCGGATGTATAATCATTGAACGAGAACTTATCCCAACATCTCCTCCAAGAGATAATACGGTACAAAATGGACGAATGTATCGCCTAATTTCAATTCTCCGTTGTAGGATAAATTCACGACAAAAGCCTTCCGAGGTTTATATTTTTCCACAAAATTCCGGAAAGAACGCGACAAGGTGCTTGTTTTCAAATCGGCATACTTTACCTCCACGGGAATGACCTCCTGTGTTCTGTCAATAACAAAATCCACTTCTGCTCCGTCAGTTGTTCGCCAATAATGCAATGTAGCAGCACTATTACGCAGAGCTTTATTCAATATCCGGAAAATGAAATTCTGAAAAACAAAACCATCCCGCATGCCAGAATTGTATTGAAAACTCCCCAGCATATAATTCCGGAAACCCAAATCCGTAAAGTAATAAACCGGAGCCTTTACTATTTCCTTCATCCGATTCCCGCTATAGGGCCGGACAGCTTTCAATATAAATGTATTTTCCGCATACCATAAATATTTATGGACGGTCGGCACCGACAAACCCGTATCCGACGCCAAACGAGAAATATTAACCAATCCGCCGGCTCCCGCAGCCAGCAATCGCAACATACGGCTATAATATTCCGGTTGCTGCATTCCCAAAAGAGAAGAAATATCCCGCATCATATAAGCGGAATAGATTTCATCCATAATCCGTATCTTATCCTCAACGGTTGAAGCCGTCACTACTGCCGGATAACCACCATAAGCCAAATATTCCTGCAACAAAAAATTCCCCTTTTCTTTTTCCAACGACAAAAACAAATTCAACCTCCCCGTATATTTATAATCCGTACGGTAATCCAGAAATTCCTCGAAACTGATTGTATCTACAGGTACTATCAATTTCCTGCCTGCCAGGGATTCTCCGATTTTTTCCTTCAACTCAATACTCCCTGAACCGCTTAAAACAAATTTATATGGCAAATCCATGTCATACAAACCTTTGAAATACACCCCTGCATTCGGTTTCCGTTGTATCTCATCAATAAAAACATAGCCGGTCTCTCCCAACTCCAAGCGGATTTTATTTAACAGTGTCTGCTGACTCTGCAAATAAGCCGCATCGGATTCTATGTCCATATTCAAATAGAGTTTCGCAGTTTTTCGAGCCTGCAAATCCTGCTCCAATTGTTTCATCAATGTAGTTTTCCCCGCCTGCCGCGGACCTACCAACAATGTGATTTCCTTTCTTTGCAAGTCTTTCCGCAATAATTCCAACTGCTTTCTCCGTATAGTTTTCATAACTTACGTGTTTTATGCTCTGTTTTCAACCACAAATTTAAAGAATAATCGGGTTATTTACAAACTACACTTTAAGAATAATCGGGTTATTTACAAACTACACTTTAAGAATAATCGGGTTATTTACA
>CAJURM010000015.1:54872-77196 GCA_910589025.1 uncultured Odoribacter sp.
AACTACACTTTAAGAATAATCGGGTTATTTGTTAAAAATGTAAATTATTGCATGAGGTCAGGAGTTGTCTCCACCCACTTGTAGAATTTATCTCCACGCCGGATTTTGCGGGAAACAGGCATAGAAAAAAGAGTTCCTTTCGATACCTTTTGCACAGGCTTCAAATCCACCCGCATTTCCGGAACTGTCATCTGAATCACGCCAGTTGTTTCTCCCACAATCAGAATTTCATCCCCCACCTGCAAATCAAAAGACTCTATCTTAAATTCCCCCACCTGAAGATTGGAAAAATAATTGGTTATTTTTCCCAATGCTATTTTTTTACGAGTCGCCTTTGAACCATAAACTTCACTCCATTCTCCCAAACGGCGCCCCAGGTAATAACCATCCCAAAAGCCCCGATTAAACACTGTAGACAAACGTTCTTTCCACTTCTCTATCTTCTCCGCCGAATAGCTCCCGTCCAGGATAGCATACAAGGCTTCATTATAACATTCACAAAGCGTCAACACATATTCCGCAGGACGAGCACGTCCTTCTAACTTAAATACCCGTACTCCAGCATCAGCCATTTTATTGAGAAAACCGATAGTACATAGATCCTTCGGAGACATGATGTACTCATTCTCAATATCCAACTCCACTTCATTATCCTTGTCTTTCACAGTATAGCCACGGCGACAAATCTGGTAACAGGCTCCCCTGTTGGCAGAAGCATTCTTTTCATGCAGACTCAGGTAACACTTCCCCGACACAGCCATACACAATGCCCCATGGGCAAACATCTCAATCCGGATCAATTCCCCCTTGGGTCCCCGCAAATCCTCCTCCACAATTTTCCGATGAATAGCTGCCACCTGATTCATATTCAGCTCCCGGGCCAACACAACCACATCTGCATATCCGGCAAAAAACCGCACCGCTTCGTAATTCGTGACATTACATTGTGTACTGACATGAATTTCCACCCCCACGCTATGAGCATACCGGATAGCAGCCATATCCGAAGCAATAATCGCCGTCACTCCCGCCCCTTTTGCCGCATCAATAATATTCTTCATCTTTTCCAACTCATCATCATAGATGATTGTATTCACAGTCAGATAAGTCTTTACACCTTTCTTGTCGCAGATATGAACGATATTTTTCAAATCATCCAACGTAAAATTAGCCGAAGAACGCGCACGCATATTCAAACCTTCCACACCAAAGTAAACCGAATCCGCTCCTCCTTGTAAAGCAGCCGTCAATGATTCATACGAACCCACCGGCGCCATAATTTCAAAATCCTTTCTTGTCATGCTCTGATTAAAACTGAAATATCTTACAACAAAGGTATGAAATATTATCATCATGATTAAAAATTACACCAAAACTAATTTTTTAGTTGAAAAACTAAAAAAATAGTTATACATTTGTCGCAGTAAAACTTTAATAGAACGTATTATGAAGGAATTAACGAAGGCTGAAGAACAGATCATGCAGATACTCTGGGACTTGAAAAAAGGATTTGTCAAAGATATTCTGGAGCGGCTACCGGATCCAAAACCGGCCTACAACACCGTTTCCACTATTGTTCGCATCTTACAGGAAAAAGGATTTGTCGGTCATGAAACTTTCGGAAAAAGCCATTGTTATTTCCCGATGTTAGACAAAGAGACCTACACCCGCAAATTCCTTCGTAATTTCATCGGAAACTACTTTAACAACTCTTTCCCACAAATGGTTTCCTTTTTTGCCAAAGAAGAAAAAATCGATTTAAAGGAAATGGAAGAAATTCTGGAATTTATCAAAAATACCCCCAACAAATAAAACAGTATGACTCCTTCTTGGCCTTATATTATCAAATCGTCAGTTTTACTGTCTGCTTTTTTACTCTATTATATATTTTTTCTGAAAAAGCAGACCTTCTTTACCTGGAACAGGGTGTATCTACTTGCCACACTGATCCTATCGGTTTGCACCCCCCTTTTCCATTTTAACTTGACAATAAACAACACAACAACGGAATCCGCTCTTCCCACCCTTTATTACGTATCGGGATTTATGGAAGAAATTTCCGTGTCCGGGAGTAAGGCTTCAACCCATAGTCTATTTTATCATTTGACTTTGATTTACATCAGCGGAATCTGCTTTCTCATCCTCCGCTACCTCAAAGGATTATTCCAAATCAGCAAACTAATCCGTTCCCATAAATGCAAACGTATACATAAACTAAAAATTATTCCGGTACCTTCCGGTTACCCCGTATTTTCTTTTTTCAATTGCATTTTTATCAATACAGCTTCTTTTGGAAAATCCGGAGCTAAAAGTGTATTTGAGCATGAACGGATACATGTTCGCCAAGGCCACAGCTTTGATCTTTTAATCACGGAAATCATCTGCACACTGAACTGGTTTAACCCCTTAGTATGGATATACAAAAAAAACATTGCTCAAAATCACGAATATATAGCCGATAGGCAGGTCACTGTAAAGTATCAGACCGGTAGATATCTTCAGCTTCTTGTCAATCAGGCTCTCAAAGGAAATGCTTTTTCCTTTAGCAACTGTTTTTCATGTTCAAACTTAAAAAAACGAATGATTATGATGACTAAAAAACAATCGAATAAATTCAATATTCTGAATTATATTCCAGCTCTGTTTATTGGCGGAATATTATGTACTGCCTTTACCTGTATTGCCACAGAAACTCCGGCATTACCCTTTATTTCAGAAAACAAAACTGTCACGACAGAAGAAATTCTGGAATCTCCTGCTGATACATCGGCTATTTTCCAAGTGGTAGAAACCATGCCGCAATTCAATGGAAATATGCAAACCTGGCTGAAGAATAATGTGAAATACCCCGTAAAAGCCATTGCAAACAAAGAAAAGGGAAGAGTTTTCGTTTCTTTCGTAGTTGAAAGAAACGGAAATATCTCAAATACCAAAGTCACCAAGGGGGTAAGCCCTCTATTGGATGCAGAAGCTCTTCGTGTTGTAAAGTCAATGCCAGCTTGGATTCCCGGCAAACAGAGAGGACAAACGGTGAGGGTTGCTTTCGTTGTACCCATTAACTTTAACCTGTCTGAGTCTCCTGTCTTTACTGTCGTGGAAACCATGCCCCGGTTTAACGGAAATATGGAAGCCTGGATAAAAGATAATCTGAAATATCCAGAAAAATCCCAGAAAGCAAAAGAAGAAGGACTGGCATTTGTCGGTTTCGTGGTTAATGAAGACGGTTCCCTTTCCGATTTCAAAATCCAACGCTCTTCCGGCCACCAAGCATTAGACGAGGAAGCCTTGAGGAGTACAAAAGCCATGCCCAACTGGATTCCTGGCAAGCAACAGGGGAAAGCTGTCAAAGTCTCCTTTGTCGTACCTTTCAATTTCAAGTTATAAAACCACCAAACCCGGAAGACAAAACAGCTTCCGGGTCTCCCCCTTCACAAACTCCGGCAGCATATTTCCTCCGTAATTTTTTTTTTCTATCTTTGTTTGTCAAGAGTCTTAACGGAAAAAATGGCTTCCAAGCTATTTCAAACAGTTTTGAAAACTCCGCACACATTTAAATGATTCATATATGAACGAAGAAGTAAAATTATTTATGGACGAAGCCAAAGAGTTGATGCAGAATGCACTCACTCATTTGGAAAGTGAATTGGCTAAAATCAGGGCCGGAAGGGCTAATCCGAAAATTTTGAATGATGTTCTGGTAGAATACTATGGCACACCGACTCCTCTTGCACAAGTAGCCAATATCTCAGTTCCGGATCCGCGTACTATCTCTGTTCAACCTTGGGAAAAACAGATGATTGGCCCCATTGAAAAAGCTATCCGTAATGCAAATTTAGGGCTGAACCCGGACAATAACGGCGAAGTAGTGCGAATCAATGTTCCTGCATTGACAGAAGAAAGAAGAAAAGAATTGGTAAAGCAATCCAGAAGTGTAGGAGAAACTGCTAAAGTCAGTATCCGAAATGCAAGACGGGATGCTATTGACGAATTCAAAAAAATGACAAAAGACGGGCTCCCCGAAGATGTTGCCAAAGATGCAGAAGCAGAAGTCCAGAAAATGACCGACAACTATTCCAAGAAAGTCGAAGATATTCTTACTGTAAAAGAAAAAGACATCATGACGATATAAAAAAAGCCGCAAAAGCGGCTTTTTTTATTATAATAACGCTTTGGCCTTCTCCAAATCCTCCGGAGTATCAATACCTATCGACTCGTGATCCGTAACACTAACAGCAATTGTATAACCATTTTCCAACCATCGTAACTGCTCCAAAGACTCTACTTTCTCCAGTTTTCCTGCAGGCAAGCGGGTAATTTCTTGCAAAACGGCAGGACGGTAAGCATACATCCCCACATGCTTATAATATGTTGTGACATCCAGCCAGTCTGTTCCCTCCACACCCCGGGCAAAAGGGATAGGTGACCTTGAAAAATAAATCGCTGTATTCTGTGAAGAAAATACCACTTTCACCTTATTCGGATCAAATAGAGCCTCCGTGTCTTCAAATGGTTTTGCCAAAGTAGCAATTTGTACCCCAGGATTTTCAAAACAATTAATCAACTGCTGAATTTGTCGGGGTACAATAAAAGGCTCATCCCCCTGCACATTGACTATCACATCATAATCCGCACACTTCTCCTCAACAACCTTTTCATAAGCTTCAAAACAACGGTCCGTACCACTACGATGCGCCGAAGAAGTTATAATCGCTTTTCCGCCGAACTCCGCCACTTTTTCAAAAATACGCCTGTCATCGGTAGCAACATATACATCTTCCGACACCGAACGTGCTTTCTCCACCACATGCTGGATCATGGGTTTTCCCCCTATCTCTGCCAACGGCTTTCCCGGAAACCGGGTCGAAGCATAGCGGGCCGGTATCAGTATGAGTACTTTCATGATATAAATCCTGACAATGGATAAACTATAAAAACAAATGAACACACATCATCTGTCCATCCACAATTTTCCAGTACGAGAAAAAACAATTGATTTACTTTGCAGTCTCTTTACTTTCATGCCCTTCTTTCTTCACCATCTGACAGTTCCCATTAAACATCACTCCGGGTTCTACAGCCAATACAGCCGAAACAATATTACCCATCACCCGGGCAGGTGCTTTCAACGACACAGTTCCGCTGGCAGTAATATTTCCCATCACTACCCCCATGACATCAATATTTCCACACTCTACATCACCTTCTATCTTTGCGGTATTCCCCACCACCAAACGACCTGAGGTCAGGATTTTACCCTTGATCATCCCGTCAATACGAATATCATTTTTCGTTTTTACATCCCCGACAATCATTGTCCCTTCACACAACAAATTCACGGCATTGCTATTCACTTCTTTACCCATATTGCACTACTATTTATTATTTATTCCTTTAATCTCAATCCTTTTTCAACTACAGCTTCCGGATGTATCAACAAACAAGAAGTCTGCAGAAAACCTTTAACTACAGCATTTGCTGTCAGACAGGTTCTTTCGTCTGCCTGGACATCACCGGTTATCAATCCGTCCAACACCAACTCCCGGCACACAACATTTCCTTCCACAAATCCGTCCCTGTCAATCACCAATTTGCCTTCACACTCTACATCTCCCCTTATTATCCCTTTCAGGAACATATCTTTTCCGGTCCGGATGTTTCCCCGGATTTCAGCTCCTTCCTGCAGAACAGAGCCACCCGCACTTATTTCTGATTGATCCAGACTCATACCTTTTTACGTAAGCGAAGACGAATATATAAAAAATGGGGATTCACACCCCATTTTTATTTATTTTTTATCATAAGCCCATTTCAGCCACACCGCTCCCCATGTAAATCCCGCACCAAATGCAGCCAAAATCAGGTTATCTCCTTTATGCAGACGGTCTTCCCATTCATATAGACACAAAGGAATCGTAGCAGAAGTCGTATTTCCATACTTCTGTATATTAATCATTACCTTTGATTCATCCACTCCCATACGACGAGCCGTAGCGTCAATGATACGTAAATTAGCCTGATGGGGTACCAAATAAGCTACATCATCGGCAGACAAATGATTCTTTTCCATAATTTCCACTGAAACATCCGCCATTTTAGATACCGCATGTTTAAAAACATACTGTCCGTCCTGGTAAATAAAATGCTCCCGGTTTGTTACAGTTTCTATACTTGGCGGATTCAAAGAACCTCCGGATTTCATAAACAGATGATCACGCCCGATTCCGTCAGAACGTAAAATATGATCCATCACCCCCAAATCCTCATACGTCGGTTCCAACAACACGGCAGCCGAAGCATCACCAAACAAAGGGCAGGTTTTGCGATCCGTATAATCCGTAATCACCGACATCTTTTCTGCACCGACAAAAACCACTTTCTTATATCTCCCGCTTTCCACATACTGGGTAGCGGTCACCAATCCGAAAATAAACCCTGAACATCCGGCATTCAAATCAAAACCGAAAGCATTTTTTATTCCCACCATATCAGCAATAACCTGAGCATTGGCCGGGAAATGCATATCAGGAGTCACCGTAGCACAAATTAATAAATCTACCTCTTCCGGTTTGGTATTTGTCTTTTCCAACAGATTCTCCACCGCTCTTGCACCCAACCAGGCACTTCCCTTATCTTTGTCTTTCAAAATCCGCCTCTCCTTGATTCCGACACGGGTCATAATCCATTCATCGGTAGTATCCACCATCCGGCTCAACTCATCATTATTGAGAACATAATCGGGATAATAGGCACCCACACCAGTTATTATAGCTTTTGGCCTTTCCATAAAATTTATTTTAGAATGAAATGTTTTCCGGCTCCAACCGACCGGAAATCTTATAAACGAGCATAGCCCCCTAAACTATAGGGGGCTGTGTATGATAATACAATCCCGTATAGTCAGAATTATGCAACTACCGGTTTTTCGATAGCCAACTTACCTCTGTAATATCCGCATTCCGGGCATACAGTATGATACTGTACAGCAGCACCACAATTTGAACACTTAGCGATTGCAGCAACAGTCAATGCATCGTGAGTTCTTCTCTTGTTTCTTCTCTGTTTGGAGATTTTTCGTTTCGGATGTGCCATTTCTCTCTACTTTTATTTAGTTATTAATTAATTTCTTCAACTCTTCCCAACGGGGATCCGTCGGTTTATTATCTTCTTCTACAATATATTTATCCAGAACTTCTTTCATTTCCGCCTCACACTCTCCCTCCTCATGTACCACTCGTATCGGGTAATTCAGCATATACGTCTCATACAAATATGAACTCAGATCCAAATAATCGTCGTCGGAAGCGATCACAATATAGTCATCATCATTCCCACTGTCACGCTCCGCCTGTTTCACATAAAGGTTCATCCTCCCCCTTACCATCAAATCAAATACACCCAGACACCGGTCACATGTCGCTTTTACAGTCCCCTCTATATTTACCTTTACTTCCATCAGCAAAGAAGTCTTTATAATCTCTACAAGAGCTTTTATATTGGCCTCCGTGCCTCTCGTCGCTTCAAAACAATCAAAAAAACGATTGTCAAGCATATACTCAAAATTGTGCTTCCCTTCACTTAAGCCTCTGAAGGCCACCTTATATTCTTTCAGTTTATCCACAATTATAGAAGTAAAACGGCGCAAAGATAGAATAAAAAGTAAGAAGTAAAAAGTAAACGATAAAAAAAATCAATCGGACGGGATGCCACTCCTCTGCTACGCCCGACACCCTCCTCGCCTTTTTATGCATTTCGGATATTTTTTCAATCAAACTATTTGAGTATAAGAATATTTTATATATTTTTGCCCTCCATTTTGGAGTGGTCTATGCTTTAAACTGTAAGATTGAACCTTAGCCATTTGTCTTGCAGGCATATTCCGGGAACAAAAATTTCAAGTCTGCCCGACTACCGCGTTGTTTTTGTTTCTTCGGGATTGCGAGCATTCATCACACTGAAATACAAACAGATGTATAATTTAAATTAACAAAGAAGTGGATCAAATTAGTTACAAAACGACTTACGTCAACAAAGCCACTGCTCAGAAAGAATGGGTTTTGATTGACGCAGAAAACGAGGTTTTGGGACGTCTTGCTTCTAAAGTTGCGAAACTTTTAAGAGGCAAGTATAAACCGTCTTTCACTCCTCATGTTGATTGCGGCGACAACGTAATCATTATCAATGCAGAAAAAATTGCTCTGACCGGTAACAAATTAACCGACAAGCAGTACACCCGTCACACCGGATACCCCGGAGGACAGCGTCACACAACTCCAGCAGCCGTACTGGCAACACACCCGGAACGAGTGATTGAACATGCCGTAAAAGGTATGCTTCCGAAAAGCCGTCTTGGAAGAGCGGTAATGAAAAACCTTCACATTTTTGTTGGCGGAGAGCACCACATGGAAGCTCAAAAACCGAAGAAAATTGATTTAAACTCACTTAATTAATAAGGTATGGAAGTAGTTAACGCAATCGGCAGAAGAAAAGCAGCAGTAGCTCGCGTTTATGTTAGTGAAGGAAAAGGTAATATCGTTATCAACAAAAAAAGAAGTGTTGAAGAATACTTCACATTACCTACACTTCAGTGTATTGTAAAACAACCTCTTGAATTACTGGGCGTAAGCGGTCAGTATGACATCAAAGTAAACCTTGACGGAGGCGGTTTTAAAGGGCAGGCAGAAGCTTTACGCTTAGGTATTGCCAGAGCCTTGGTGGAAATTAATGCAGAAAACAAATCTCAACTGAAAGCAGCCGGATTCCTAACCCGCGATCCCCGCGAAGTGGAACGTAAAAAACCGGGTCAGCCGAAAGCTCGTAAGAGATTCCAGTTCTCTAAACGTTAATAGCAGTTTAGTATCTAAATTGACGGGACTTCTCGTAAGAACTACCCGGCAATTGCTAAAAATGAAGAATGTAAACTTTTTAAAAAATTACCTATGTCAGCAAGTTTTGACGAATTATTAAATGCAGGTTGTCACTTCGGACACCTTACCCGTAAATGGAATCCTAAAATGGCTCCGTACATTTTCATGGAGCGTAACGATATCCACATCATTGACCTGAACAAAACAGCAATTATGCTTGACAAAGCCTCTGCAGCTTTAAAACAAATTGCCAAATCAGGTAGAAAAATTCTGTTTGTTGCAACAAAAAAACAGGCTAAGGACATTGTTGCAGAAAAAATTTCAAACATCAACATGCCGTTCGTAACCGAAAGATGGCCGGGCGGTATGTTAACCAACTTCCCGACAATCCGGAAAGCTGTGAAAAAAATGACCACCATCGACAAGATGGAAAAAGACGGTACTTTTGATCACCTGTCAAAAAGAGAAAAACTTCAGATTGCACGCCAGCGTGCCAAATTGGAGAAAAACTTAGGAAGCATCGCTGACTTAAGCCGTCTTCCGGCTGCTCTTTTTGTGGTAGACGTGATGAAAGAATACATCGCCGTAAAAGAGGCCAAAACGTTAGGTATCCCGGTATTTGCTATGGTTGATACCAACTCCAACCCGGACAACATCGATTTTGTTATCCCGTGTAACGACGATGCTTCTACCTCTATCTCTTTAATCATCGAAAAAGTAGCCGATGCCATTAAAGAAGGTATGAGCGAAAGAAAAGCTGAACGGGAAAAAGAAGGAGACAAAAAACCGGGAGCGAAAAAAGCTGAAAAAGTAAATCCGGAAGAAGAGGAAATAGAAGTGGAGGAAGTGGAAGTTGAAGAAACTGAAACAACGGAAGAATAAGTAAAATGCGATTTCGGGTCCCGGTAAAACCGGGATCTGAAAATCTTAAATTCAAAATCAATTAACATGGAAATAAAAGCAGCTGATGTGATGAAGTTGCGTCACGCAACAAACGCAGGAATGATGGACTGTAAACATGCCCTTCAGGAAGCTGAAGGTGATTTTGACAAAGCAGTTGACATCATTCGTAAAAGAGGCCTTATCGTTGCCAGCAAACGGGCAGACCGCGAAGCAAAAGAAGGCTGTGTATTAGCTCGTGCAGAAGGTAAAAAAGCCGCTTTGGTGAGCTTAAATTGCGAAACGGACTTCGTTGCTAAAAACGAAAACTTCGTAAAATTCACCCAGAGTATCCTGGACACTGCATTCACCAATATGCCTGCTGATCTGAATGCTTTATTGGCATTACAAATCGACGGCAGAAGCATCTCCGACCAGATTGCAGAACAGACAGGTGTAATCGGTGAAAAATTAGAACTGAGCTTCTATGGCAAAGTAGAAGGTGAAGATACGGTCGCTTACATCCATCCGGGTAACAAACTGGCTACTATCGTTGCTTTCAACAAAACAGCTGACGCACAGGTGAAAAAAGACGTAGCCATGCAGGCAGCTGCTATGGCTCCTATTGCCGTAGATAAAACCGATGTTCCGGAAAACGTCATTGCTCACGAACTGGAAATCGGTAAAGAAAAAGCACGCGAAGAAGGGAAACCCGAAAATATGCTTGAAAAAATTGCACAGGGCCGCCTGAATAAATTCTTCCAGGAATCTACCCTGCTGAATCAGGCATTCGTAAAAGAACCGAAAGAAACCGTAAAAACTTACATGCAAAGCCATGACAAAGACCTTACGGTTACTTCATTCGTAAGATTCACTTTGAACGACTGATCTCATCAAAGTATATTCAATAAAAAAGTCCCGGATTACGGGACTTTTTTCATTTCCAGCAAAGTAACATAGCGGACAAATATGTCCGAATGCCATTTCGTATTTGCTTTCCGGCGATTATCATCAAATTTACCGATAAATGTCATATTCACGCGGGATTTAAGCATGTCTGGCAGCACTTCATCCGCACTGCGGGCAGAAACCAATACCATCGGCGAAACAGGTAACGTTTCACTTGCAGAGAGATCCCACGGCAAAATCCTTCTTCCCGCCTCATACACCAATTCTATTCTCAACTCTTCGTCTTCCGGATAATAGAACGGGACATTCCGTAAAACTTCTACATCCTGAACCGCTTTTATACTTTTCATATCCGGATTATTAAAAAGGCCTGCCACTGAAGGCATCAAAAAAGCTTCCACAATAAAAAACAGAAACACCACTCCCCCTAAAAAAGACAAAGGACGCACTTTCACAGCAGACCGGAACAAAACATAGGCACCCCCCAAAAACAACAGCGTTGATAAAAAGAATACAACCATTCCAATCCCACCCCCGCTCAATACAAAACAATACACATAAATTCCAACAGGCAGACAACACGCAACAAATACTATCAATAAAGTATTGACACGGAAAAACAATTTATCCCATCCCAGCAACAACTTCCTTTCCACTAATTTTTCATGCCAGTAAAAAAAGACATGAGCCACGACCATCGCAGAGGGGATAAGAATCGGCAACAAATAGCGGGTTTTCTTCTCCGGCAAAAACGACAACAAAATCAATATGGCAAAAGTCCAGCTTACCGTCAAAACATACTCTCTCCTGAAATGCATCCTTTTCTTCCAATAGGGCCATAACAACCCTGTAATCAAAAACAGAGACCAAATACCCGATTCAAGGAAAAACTTCCAGTAATAATACCAGGGACGCACATTTCGTTCCAGCCAGGCCGTAGATTCCTTGGCCGCCACAAACATTGCCATGTCCCTGTGATACAAATACAGGTAGACAGGCCACCACAAACTTATCGCCAGACAAATCAACACCATCGCCAATAAAGGAAGGACCTTCCCTTTGACCGAAGGACAATAGAGAGGAAAATAACAAAGTAAAAAAGGCAAAAGCAAAGCATAAAACGAAACTGGCCCTTTCCCCAAAAAGGACAATCCCATAAAAGTCCCTGCCAATAGAAAATCCCGCCAGCATGCCCCTTCCGACTCAAAAGCCCGGAAGAAAAAATAAATGGCTCCCAGCATAAAACTATGGCAATAGATATCCCAAGATGCCGTTCTCCCCATCAGAATAATATTAAAGGAAGTACACAACACCAATGCAGAAACCAATCCATAGAGGGGTCTCTTAGTCATTCCCGTTCCCAAAAAATACATGAAAAACACCAGCAACATAGCCATCATACCTGCTGCTGTTCTTTGAAGGGCAATATTATCCGGCGCTATCCATTCTATTACACCGGCAACCCACGTCGGCAAAGGAGGTTTTTCCAAGCGGAGCGTTCCGTTCATGGTTGGCACCAACCAATTGTTATATTCCACCATCTCCCGCGCCGTAATCAGATTCCGGGACTCCATAATATCCGGATAAACCACTTTGTTATGGATGAAAAATGTAAAGAAACAAACTAACAACAAAAGACATAAATGAAGTTTCCGGTTCGTCTGCATATATTCAAAATTTATCTTGTACTCCCTAATAAAAACGTACGTTTCCCGAGGCGTATATTTTTATAAATTTCCGGCAAAAATATAAATTCTTTTTGCTTATCTATCAATATTTTATCTTTTCTTCTTGCTGCATTATTCCTTTTTTATCCGTATCCAAAAAAAACGTACCTTTTATTTGTCATCTTCACCCCCAAAAAATACAACAAAAAAACCGGAAAGAACTGCATCGCACTCTTTCCGGTTTCCACCTGAAATTCTCTCAGATTCTAATACATATCCGTAATATTCCAGACAAAAGCCCGGATTCCGTTTTCTTTATTCACATTATCCAGCTTTTCAACATATTTAAGAATCAACGGAACCATTTCATCCTTCACAATCGTCATCGTTGCGGAATTCATTTCCGGCCACGTATGGTTCCCCATACGCGGTTCTCCGGTATCCGTACCCGCTCCATTCACCAAAGGCCATTGTGTAAATCCTTTAATTTGCAATTGTTCCAGAATATAAGACACTCGTTCTGTCAGGGCCTGATTATAAGTTATAAACACTGCTTTCATCATCCATCATTTTAAATTACTCCTTCGGCAAATCGCGTTCCGGATCAAAATCACTCATAAACTTAAACTGCTTGGCAAGCGCCTTTTTCTTATTACGGCTTCCACTCTTATCCATCGCTGCATATACCACCGGTACAATCACCAACGTAATAATCGTTGAGAAGACCATACCACCGATAACGGCAACACCCATCGGACGCCACGTTTCGGAACCTTCTCCCACACTCAACGCCATCGGAACCATACCCAGAATCGTAGTCAATGAAGTCATTAACACCGGACGCAAACGGGAACGGCAAGCCTGAGCTACAGCATCATACAGACGAATACCCCTTTCACGCATCAAGTTGATAAAGTCAATCAATACAATACCGTTCTTCGTCACAATACCCACCAACATAATAGCTCCCAACGCTGCAATCACACTCAACGTTGTATTCGTAAGCAACAGAGCCAAAATAACCCCAGTAAACGCAAACGGGATAGCCAACATAATGATAAACGGCATCTTAAATGACTCAAACTGTGCTGCCATCACAATATATACCAACATCAAAGAAAGAAGCAACAAAACAATCAAAGAACTAAACGACTCCTGCTGGTCTTCATAACCTCCACCGATATAAACACTCACTTCTTGAGGTATATTCTCCATATTGTCTATCACCTTCTGAGCCTGCATAGCAATCTCACCCATAGCAACACCGGCAGCAGGAGTAATGGAAACTTTCAACATACGCTGTTTACTTTTTCTCTCAATATTAGGCGGAGAATAATATTCCCGGATCTCACCCAATTCCTTCAGACGTACCTTCTGTCCCTTACCGTCCGTAATCAATATATTCTCCAATTCAGTAATGGAAGAACGGAATTTCTCCTCAAAACGGACAATAATGTCATATTCCTCTCCGTCCTCTTTGAATTTACTGTTCCGATAACCATAAATACGATTACGCAATGCCTGTCCAACCTCTGACGTCGTCAAAGCATGCTGGGCCAATTTATCCTTATTCAGGAACAATCTCAACTCCGGTTTATCGTTGTCCCGGCTGATTTTAATATCCTCAGCTCCCGGTATCTCCCTCGCCTTATTGGCAATCTCATTTGCCAGACGGGTCGTCATATCGAACTCATGTCCCATAATTTCAATATCCACCGTATTGCTGCTCATCGAGTTGGAAGATGTAGACACCGTGTATTCCAAAACATCCGGGAAACGTTTCAAAATACCACGCAACTGGTCTGCAATCTCAAACACACTTCTGTCACGCTCTTTCAAATCCTTCACCCTGACACGCATATTGAGGATATTATTTCCCGTACTGTTCATCATGGAAGCAAAAGAAGCCTCTTCCTCACTACCGTAAGACAGATTGACAATAGTCAGCTCCGGAATCTCCGCCCTCATCACAGAGTCAATCTCCAATGCCACCCGTTTCGTTTCCTCAACCCGCTGCCCGGTCTGCATCTTGGCATACACGCTCATTGAACCCTGGTCATTTTGGGGCATAAAGTCCGTCTTAATGTATTTCATCATACTGCAAGAACCCAGGAACACACCAAACATACAGCAAATAATAAACGTTTTGTGTCTCAAAGCCCACCGAACCAAACGTTCATACCAATTATCCAAACGATCCAACGTAGCCGTCACAAAATGATAAAAACTGAATTTACCGCTCTTTTGAGCCTCCTGTATTTTCAACAACTGAGAACACAACATCGGCGTCAAAGAAATAGCCGTAACCGTTGAAGTACAAACCGTGATACATACAATCCAACCCAACTGTTTAAACAGAATCCCGGTCATTCCCGTTACCAAAGTCAGCGGAAAGAACACAGCCACTGTCACCAAAGTCGTCACAATCACCGACAACCATACTTCATTCGTTCCATACTTGGCTGCTTCACGCGGACGACTGCCCCGGTCGATGTGTTTCGTTACATTCTCCAATACCACAATAGCATCATCCACCACCATACCAATCGCAATAGAGAGAGAAGAAAGGGAAATTACATTCAACGACTCACCGGTTGCAAACAAGTAAATAAATGCAACAATCAACGAAATCGGAATCGTCAAAGCAATAATAAACGTTGCACGCCAACGCCCCAAAAACATAAACACCACCAACACCACAAATATCAAAGCATACATCAAAGAATCCTGCAGATTGTTGATGGACTTCACGATAAAATCGGAATTATCAACAATAATCTCAAAATTAATATCGGTAGGCAAATCCTTTTGTGCAGCCGCTAACTCTTTCTTTACCTGTTTGGCAATAGCCACCGCATTAGCGTCCGTTTGTTTCGTTACCAGCAAAACACCACCCCTTCCCCGGTTGATTGTCTGCTCCAGGGTAATATCCTTCAATGTATCACGGACTGTTGCGATGTCGTGCAAAAAAATAGTCTTATTATTCCGGGTACCCAATACGATATTTTTTATCTCCTCGCTCTCCTCAAATTCCCCCTCTACACGGAAAGTATAATCCGACAGCCCCATTTTCACATTTCCCGACGGCACATCCTTGTTTTCCGCCAAAATCGTATTACCAATCTGCTCCAGATTCAAATTATAGGCATCCATCTTGTTGGGGTCTATTTCTACATAAACCACCCGTTCCGGGGCACCTGCCAACGTTACGGAAGCCACACCATCCACCCGGTTCAAGCGGGTAACCAGCTTATCATCCAGAATTTTATCCAACCCCGGATACGACTCCTTTGCTGTCACCGCATAAATCAAAATGGGCATCATAGACGTATTGAAACGCATAATTGTCGGACGGTCAATATCATCCGGCAAATTCTGCATCGCTTTATCTACCGCATCACGCACATCATTGGAAGCCTCATCCAGATTCGCTTCCCACTCAAACTCCAAAGATACTACCGCCAAATTATCGTACGACGTAGAAGTCAGTTCTTTCAAATCGTCTACGGAATTCAACTGGTCTTCCAAAATTTTCGTCACATTCTCCTCAATATCCGAAGCATTCGCCCCCGGATAGGTAGCCATTACCGTGATATAAGGAGGATCCATTTTCGGATACTGATCCACCGGCAACTGTACATAGGAGAAAATTCCCAGTACCAAAATGGCCAGAAAAACCATTAAGGTGGAAATCGGCTTATTTACCGCTGTATTATATATACTCATTCCTCAAATTGCATATTAAATTAAACATATAAGCATTACCGCTTCACAGCAATAGCCTTGCCATCAACCAGTTTTCCCTGTCCAACAACGACCAACTCGTCTCCTTCATGAATCTCATCGCTGATAATCTCTACCTGGTCTTCAAAACGACGTCCCAAGGTCACTTCCACCCGTTTGGCCTTACCGCCCTTATTCAAAAATACATAGCGATTGTTGGCACCCTGCAATTTCAACACGGCAAGAGCAGGAACCACGACCGTTTCCGTCTCCCCGATAAAGAAATTTATCGTACCATACATTCCGGGACGTAAAGCTTCGTCGCTGTTCGGGATTTTTACCTCAACGGTAAACGTACGCGAAGCCGGATCAATAGTCGGATATACAATACTTACTGTACCCTCAAAAACACGATCCGGATAAATATTGCTTCTCAGTTCCACCTTCGTACCCTTCTTTACCGCCAAAAAATACTGTTCGGAAAGACTCACATACGCTTTCAACGGATTGATTTTCTCAATGGCAATAATAGAAGGCTTGGCAGCTCCCCCTACGGCAGCTCCCGTATACAATTCGCCGTCTTCAAAATACTTTCCGGTGACAATACCGTCAAAAGGCGCCAGCATTTTCGTATTCTCTTCCAAAAAATCATAATTAGACTTTGCCACCTCATAATTCGTTACTGCCGCATCATAAGCCTGCTTGGAAATACTTCCAGTCTCATTCAATTTCACTGCACGGTTGTACTCCGTTTCCAGATTCTTCAACTGCACCTTTGCCTGCAAGAAATTGGTCGGATCCATTTCCACCAACAACTGGCCCTTCTTGATACGGTCTCCCACTTCTACATAAATCTTACCAATTCTGCCTGTCGATGCCGGAGCATAATATACCTGCTCATCAGCCTGAAGCGTTGCCGTATAATCCAACGTCTTAGCGATATTCCGCTTCTCCAATTTCATCACTTTCACCGGAATCGCGTCTGCTGTTTCCGTTTTCTGATTTTCCTCCTTTTTTGACGAACAACCCGTTAATAACGCTATTGTCAGTCCGGTTAAAACAATATTCCTTACCATTTGTATTATTATTTTTCGTTTCTCCGTTTAATAACTCAATTCATTATACAACCGTTCAAGCTGAATTTCCGCCTGCAACAACGTCAGGCACGCATTTGTGTAATTATTCTCAGCCTCCAGATAATTATTATTTGCCTGCGTCAAATCCAGACTGGACATTGCTCCGAACTCATATTTGCGCTGTGCATTTTCAAGAACCCGCTTGGCAACTCCGATATTCTCTTTCTGCAAAAGATAATTTTCCGTTGCATTTTTCAGCTCATACTTGTACTGCCTTTCATTCACATTCAACTGATCCTCCAGCAAACTCTTGTTCAGAGACGTCTGTTCCAACTCTATTTTAGCCTGCTCCAACTGAGACTTCCGCTGCAAACCCGAAAAAATAGGGATATTCATTGTCAAAGAAGCCGAATGCTTCGGGCTCATATCAAATGACGGCTTCAAAATCTTATAATTATATCCGTAATTACCCGTAATCGTCGGAGCATAACTCCAACGCTGCAACCCTACCATTTTCTTACTCAGCTCCTCCTGTGTCTGCATCAACTGAAACTCCGCATTATTGTTGATTTCAAACTGTTTTACCGATAATTTTACATAATCTTCCCGGCCTAAAAAATGATCCAGCGTTTCCGTAAGTTTCACCGCACTCCCCGCCTGTAAACCCAGCTGAAGACGCAATAAATTATAACTCACTTCAATCGTCCGCTCCAGGGCCAACAAACTGTTTTTCAACTGACCGACAGTAATACGAATCTGGTCTACATCCGTCAGCTCTACAGTTCCGGCATCATACATATTCTGAGTATGTTTATAAATATCTTCCATATTACTCATATTCTGACGTACAATGTCCCGCAACCGCTCACTCACTAAAATAGTATAATAAGTATTACACACATTTTCTTTGATGTCCAACTCCGTGATATCCACCTGTTGATTGGCAATCTTTTCCGCAATCTTACTGGTTTGCACACCCAAAATCCACTGACCGCTGAAAATCAACTGCGAAACACTGACCCCCACATTCGACTGGTCTTTCATCTTGATCGCATTTCCGCCGAAATTCATCTCGTACCCGAAATTGGTACTGTAATCCAATTTCCCGTTCACCTGAGGCAACCCCTGCGAAACAGACTCTCTCACTTTCTGCTTATACAAATCAATATCTTTCCGGGATACCTGTAATTGTTTATTGTTCTCAATAGCAAATTCCACCGCTTTTGCCAGCGTCAACTCCTGTGTTTCCGTTTGCGCCATCAAAAGCAAAGGAAAAAGTAATGCACTTAAAGTTACTCTTATTCCTTTTTTCATATACCTCGTTTATTTGTAATTCCACATGCTGTCTTCACTCTTCAAAATCCATGCCAATAAAAATATTTATAGGCGACAAATCACTTACAGTCCTCTTTTATCAGAATATCTTTTCATCTTTAATACATTATTATTCAACATTTTTACCCTCGTTTTCTTCTTTTTTTATTTTTTCAAATTCATCTCTTCCTTTCTCCGTTGCCAGAGCCAAAATAAAATTATCAATGATCACTGAAACCATATCGGCCTTAGGATACTCCATAACATTCGCCAACTCCTGTTCCTTAAAAAAGCTGAACTGTTTGGTCAGCAGATACGTCTGCAACTTCATATCCGTATCGCTCCGCAAAAAGCCTTCCGCAACCCCTCTGTTCAACACGGCTGCCATGATAGTCTCCATAAATTTCGACTCCTCCCGTAAAATTTTCCCATATACCTCTGGATGATACTTCTTGACATCGAAATAATTGGCAGGCAATTGTGTATTCAAATCCGCCAAAATATGCCTTTTTATATTATATAAAAACTGAACCGGCGACATCCGCAAAAGCTCATCCGGAGCATTCTCTTCCCGTCTTTTCTCAAAACGGTAAAAAACAACCTGCTCCACCACATCGTCTTTATTCTCAAAAATCTGGTAAAGTGTCTTCTTCGACACCTTCAAATGAGCAGCAATATCATCCATTGACGTACTGCGCAAACCATAGGTCAGAAACAATCCCGATATGGCTGCCACCAATTCCTCTTTCAAATGCGTATTCTCATGCATGTAAATCAGACTTCAAAAACAATAACCAATGGAAACGTTTTGTAGCAAAATCGTTTCCGCAAAAACAGCACAAAAGTAGAAAAATACACAAAAAAACAGCCTACTATCATGTTAAAAATAAAGAATTGTTATAAAAATTACCATCCCGCATCTCCTTTTCTTTTATAAAACCACTGTTATTTCATTTTCGGGAAAACTTCCTTGTTTATCCATTATATCGTATCTTTGCTGCATGATTGATCAGGCGACCATACAGAAAATATTCGATGCAGCAGACATTTATGAAGTAGTTTCCGATTTTGTCAGTCTGAAAAAAAGAGGAATCAACTACGTCGGCTGCTGTCCTTTTCATAATGAAAAGACAGGCTCCTTCACCGTATCGCCTGCCAAAGGCATATACAAATGCTTCGGTTGCGGCAAAGGGGGAAATGTCGTGAACTTCATTATGGAACACGAACAGATGTCGTATGTCGAAGCCCTGCGTTACCTTGCCGCCCGGTATAACATCCTGATTGAAGAAAAGGAACTCAGCGAAGAAGAGAAAAAGGAAAAAAGCGAGCGGGAAAGCATGCTGATTGTCACCAATTACGCCGAAGATTTTTTTGTCAGCCAACTGTTCGACACCGATGAAGGCAAATCGGTAGGCATGAGCTATCTGACACGCCGGGGTCTGGACGAAGAAACCATAAAAAAATTCGGATTGGGATACAACCCGGAAAACTGGGACAGCTTTACGAAATCAGCCCTCGAAAAAGGATATAAAAAAGAATTCCTGGTCAAAACAGGACTTACCATTGAGTCGGAAAAAGGACTCTTCGACCGCTTTCGGGCAAGAGTCATGTTCCCGATACGCGACATCGCCGGCAAAATCATTGCCTTCGGCGGACGTATCATGACCAATGATAAAAAAAGCGCCAAATACCTGAATTCTCCCGAATCGGAAATATACCATAAAAGCCGTACTCTGTACGGTATCTATTTCGCAAAAAAAAGCATCATCCAGCAAAACCGCTGTTATCTCGTAGAAGGCTATCTGGATGTTATTTCCTTCCACAGAAAAGGGATTGAAAACACGGTAGCCTCATCGGGTACCTCTCTGACCATTGAACAAATCCGTTTAATCCGACGGCTTACCCCGAACGTGACCATCATCTACGACGGAGATGCAGCAGGCATAAAAGCATCCTTGCGGGGAATAGATTTGGTGCTGGAAGAAGGCCTGAATGTCCGGGTTGTTTCATTGCCCGACGGAGAAGACCCCGATTCATTCGCTTTGTCCCACACCCCGGAAGAACTCCTCACCTACATACAGGAACACGAAACCGATTTTATTAACTTCAAAACCAAACTGCTTTTAGGGCAAGCCGGAGACGACCCCATCGAAAAAGCCAAACTCATCACCGACATCGTACACAGCATCTCACTGATCCCCGATGCCATTACACGCTCCGTATACGTAAGGGAAACGGCCAACATGATGAAAGTAGAAGAAAACATCCTTTACAATGAAATCGCACGCCTCCGGACAGAGAAAAATACAGAGACCGCCCACAAAAACTACAAAACGGTCCAACCCCAAATAAAATCCGCCCCCCAGACTCCAGCATCACAAAATTACAGCAACGAAAACCTGTGTGAAATCGAAGAAATGGTCCTCATCCGTTACCTTCTGCTGTTCGGAGACCTGGAACTCTATGAAGAGACACATGAAGGCATCACGCACTCCGTCAGTGTGGGAGAATACATCATCCGGGAATTGTGCGAAGACGATCTGGAATTATTTAATCCGGGACTCTGCAAAATACAAAACGAATACCAGAATCACTATAAAACAGCAGGCTTTATTCCAGCCAAATTCTTTATCGGACACACCGACCCCTCTGTCAGCAGCATCGCAGCCAACATATTAAGCGAACCTTACGAACTGAGTAAAATGTGGAAAATACAGGATTCCGCTTCCGGCTCAGAAGAAAACATACTTTCAGAACTACTCCCCAAAATTTTAGATAACTATAAAATGAGACGAGTAGAAATACTAACCCACGAAGCAGACGATAAAATCCTGGAACACCAGAAAAGCGGCAACACCGAAGAAATCCTGTTTTGGATCAAACAGAAAAACGCCATCAACGCCATTCGCCTCCGCCTCAACGAAAAGCTCCACCGAACCGGAGTAACAAAATAAAAGCGTCCCTTTCAACTTGTTCAACTCTTTAGCTTTTCCCATAGAATAGTCATGGGATGGTCATAGGTTTCGCTATATGATAAGCGTAGCAACTCCGCCACCAGCCGCACGAAAGGCGAAGGTGGCACGAAGGAGATCCAGGGAAACCCTTTAGGAACCCCAGGGAATAGTATAAGAATTTTTCCGCTTTTTTCTTACCTTTGTTCCGTTGCGAATCGGAGTAAGCGTATTCCGTCACAGCGGACATATTTTAATTTGAAGCGTTTAGCTTTATCCTTATTCAGGAAATCGCCAATTTTCAGTACAACAAGGATAAGCAGTACAAACGCTCGCGTTTGCCGTATATACACATCTATATACTCGGCTAAGCGTGGGTAACTGTTTATTTGTTGTACGGGTGTTTGGCGATACCTCTGAATAGATAAACTAAAGTTCCCACGCTTTCTTTTTTTATAAACCAGCCTTTCGGGGGACTTTTCAAGGTGCTAAATAATTTTCCGAATGAAGAAATTATTTGGATGTGTATGTGTGTGTCAAGTGGTATTGCCCGTCCTATTGGTGTTGTGTACGATAGCGGGACTAAAAGCAAATAACATCCGGGTAGACGGAAAGACGCGGGTCACGGGCTTTGTCGGTGATACGGCGGTTATTGAAGTCAATCTCCTCTGGGACAACTCCTGGCGCGATGACTTCAACTGGGATGCCGCCTGGGTCTTCTTTAAGTTCAAGAAACGGGGACTGGAGAATCCCTGGCAACATGCCTACCTTTCGTCTTCCGGGCATGTATTGACTCCCGGTGTCGGGAATGAAGGAGGAGGCTACGCCTATATGGCCGGTGCCAACGGAGGGAAAGTAAACGGGGTGTATGTGATGCGTAACAGTATCTCGGAAGGGAATGTCAGTGTCCGGTTGCAGGCAAAATGGCCTCTTACCGGGAC
>CAJURM010000016.1 GCA_910589025.1 uncultured Odoribacter sp.
AGGGAGGCATGAACAGTACGGTAGTGGATATACGGCTGGTATTGCAGACGGCTTTGCTGGCACACAGTTCAAGTATTATACTGGCACACAACCACCCTTCCGGTAAACTGACGCCAAGCGGTTATGACGATGCCATGACACAGCAGGTGAGGAAAGCTGCCGAATTGGTGGATATTATCCTCCATGACCACATTATTGTCACGAGGGAGGGATATTACAGTTATAAGGACGAGGGGAAACTGTAGACAGTGGGGAAATAAAAGCATGCAGAGTTTACAGGCAATTGCTCATTTAGTCCCAAAAATCTATACTTTTGTTTAACAACCAACCCATAAAACGTTTGTAGAACGCTGAAATTTAACTTATATTTGCGATGTTGTGAAAGGGTGCTATCCATTCACAGCAGACATGTTAGTTTTATAGAAGCGTTTTTGTTTTTATCCTTTACGAAGAAATCGCCAATTTCAAAACATTGAAGGATAAACGATACAGACGTTCGCTTGCCGTTATATATTGCTCAAATATATAGGGTTTAGCGTGGGTTGGTTGTTTATTTCAATGTGGGCGTTTGGCGATGCCTTTCGTAAGATAAACAAAACAGTTCCCACGCTTTCTTTGTTTTAGATACTTGCCTTTCTGGGAATTTTCAAGGCGATAAACAATTATTTATTATGAGTGATTTAGAAACCTACAAAGGAATGCTTGTACGTGAATTACAAGATTGTCCTTATGTTAAAGATGGACTATTAGGGCACGCAGGGTCATTGAGAAAATTAGCTTGGTATATCTGTGCTTGTATTAAAGAAAATGTTTTGCAAACAGAATGTATTCAATGGTTTGAAGATAACATTGCCAAGCAATTAACAGACCAAGAAGAAATAAAAAAAATTAAGATACTTATAGAAGGTGCTTATCTCTATAAAGAATACTCACAATTTTAAATGAAAATTACTATGAAAAAACTATTTTATTTATTCATGGTAGCTATGTGTGCTACTATGTTTACAGCGTGTTCTGATGATGACAAAGACCCGTTAGATGATGATGGAGAAGGGAAAGAGGGGGTGATTACAATGGTCTGTGAAGATTACCATTATGAGATTTACTTAGGTGTTGAAACTTTTAAAGAGGGTGAAATTGTTACTGTTGATTGGGGAGATGGAAATGTAGACGAGTTTAAAAGTTTTAAAGTATACAAAGATTGGGATGAAGATGGTGAAGATGAAATCCATTATGTACTAAGTACAGATGATATTGAACATGAGTATTCCAATAAAAATCCCCATATTGTTACAATTAAAGGTAATATTAAAGGATTGGATTGTTACTACAATAACCTAACCTCGTTGAATGTAAGTGGATGTACTGCATTGACAGAGTTGAATTGTTACCAAAACAACTTAACCTCGTTGAATGTAAGTGGATGTACTGCATTGACTGACTTGAGTTGTAGCCGCAATGACCTAACTTCATTAGATGTTAGTAAAAATACTAAATTGACAGAGTTGGATTGTGGCTACAATAACCTAACTTCATTAGATGTTAGTAAGAATACTGCATTGACATTCTTGGATTGTAGCAGCAATAACCTAACCTCAGCTGCATTAAACCAGATTTTTAGGGATTTACCACAAGTAACAAGTGGGACTATTTACATGGGTAGCAACCCCGGAAGTAATACATGTGATAAAAGTATTGCAAAAAATAAGGGGTGGATAACAAAATACTAAAAACAAACAAATAGATTATTAACCTCTTCACCACTCCTGATTCCTTAGGGAGTTGGGGGTGGTGAGTTTTTAAGTTTTGAAGATTATGGAAATTAAACCTAAGAAAATTCTTGTCCGCCATGCAAAAGAATCAACATCGACAGCTCCTAATGGTGATTCATGGATAAATTACTGGGAAAAGAAAACTCTACTCCCAATCCCAAAGAAATGTGCATGCTGTGGAAAAATTTCTAATGACATGGTAGGTGCTCACGTCATTGATGAAGAAGGTAATTTATATATTTATCCTGTCTGTCGTGAATGTAATAGTAGGTATAAATATACCAAACCGGATATTCCATTTGAAGTACGTATGGATGAATTAGTACCTGTACCCAATCAGAATTGATTCATTCATTCATTTGTATCGAAAAGTCAGCACCCCACCCGTTGCTGGCTTTTTTATTGGTGGTGGAAAATACAGTAATTTCACATCAGACGAACAACTTGATTATTCATCTAAAATTACTACATTTGTATCAGTAAGATTAGAACAAATGCCTAAATTATATATCATATCAGGTTGCAACGGTGCAGGAAAAACAACTGCATCCTACACAGTCTTACCTGATATGCTAAATTGCAAGGAATTTGTCAATGCTGATGAAATAGCAAAAGGACTATCACCTTTCAATGCTGAGAGCGTTGCAATTGAAGCAGGACGGCTAATGCTTTCAAGAATTGATGAATTATTAAATGAAGGTGTTGATTTTGCTTTTGAAACTACACTTGCAACCCGTTCTTATTCATCGTTTATTAAACGGGCACAGAAAAAAGGATATTATGTTTCTCTAGTTTATTTTTGGTTGGAAAGTCCGGAATTAGCAATTGATAGAGTAAAAATGCGTGTCGCATCAGGAGGGCATAATATACAGGAAGAAATTATCAGAAGACGCTACAAAAACGGAGTGAAAAACTTATTCAATCTTTATACACCTATTTGTGATTATTGGATAATGCTTGATAATTCCAGACCGCCATTCAAAATTATCGCTAAAGGTAATAAAGACAACATTGATATAAATGATTCATCATTATATAAAAAATTGAAGAACTATGAATGATATTGATATAAAAGAACTGGAAAAGAAGATATTGGAAGGCATAGCCCTTGCTTATCAGAAATTGGTGGAACAAAAAAAGAAAGAAGACGAAGAATTAGTGTTTTCACAGGATGGAAAGATTGTAGTTGTTAAAGCACGTGATTTATAACATCCAATTCCATTATATTCAAGACACAGGGCAGTAGAGTAATTCTACTGCCTTTTTTATTGGTGGTGGAAAAATACAGTAATTCCAGTTATATATACCTTTTGAAAAATTCTCCACCAACTGAAAATATACGAGTACAGGAGGAGATAAAGAGTGAATTTTATTACGATAGAAAGAATATGAACCTATAATGTGAATGCCTATGGAGAATAAATAACAGATACAACCAAGAGAGAATTAACCCTATTATTAACTACATGGAAAAAACAACTTGTTTGAACTATGTTTGAACCAGACCATAAAACAGGAAGAAAAGAAATCACTTCAAAGTCTTCGTAGCTCGCTGGTAGCGTCGAAAGCGATAGCTTTTGATGCCGGAGGAGAGCAATTGACTCTTAATCAATGGGCCCTGGGTTCGAGTCCCAGCGAGGACACAGAAAATAAGCCACTTACAAAAGTAGGTGGCTTTCTTTTTTACCGGATTTCAAGGGGAGTGAAGTAAGTTGTTTTAGCTACGTTTAAACTAACTGTAAAACACGATAGAATCTATCAGTTAATAGCTTCCAGTTCTTTACTGCGGGCAATATAAACCAAAGAATAATCAGTGGAATGGTTATTCAGATAATCATAAAGAAATTTGGCTTTTAAACCCCAATTCCGCTTCGATTCCTCATCGGAGGCATGATGATATTCTTGATAGCATATTTCAGCAAGCATGCTGTTCTTTTCAAGCAAAAAAGCATCTTCCTCGAATACCGCCGGAATTTCCTCAGGCAACGTATCCATAAAAAACGCCCGCGACTTTTGAAAATAAGCGTTATATAACTGGTTCAATTCCAGTTCAAACTCCTCTTCCGTCTTTCTTTTTCCGTCAAAAAGTCTGGCAGTAAGGTCAAAAAACGTTTGGAGGATACGAAGAATATAGTCCCGAGATAACATACCTAAACAATAATTATCCGAAAAGAGCCCGGCAAATATCCGATACTTTAGAAACAGGCTTAACCTCTATCGCTGTTTTTTTAGTCAAGGCTTTCTGATTTCCATAGGGAACAAAAATCTGCTTGAATCCCAATTTTTCGGCTTCAGAGATGCGCTGCTCTATGCGACTGACCGCCCTGATTTCCCCCGACAACCCGACTTCACCGGCAAACACGGTATCCCTTGGCAAGGCCGCATCGATATTCGACGATAATACCGCCATGACAACTCCTAAATCCAATGCCGGGTCATTCACCTTTATTCCTCCTGCAATATTCAAAAACACATCTTTAGCCGCCAAACGGAATCCCACCCTCTTTTCCAATACAGCCAACAACATATTCAGGCGTCTGGCATCAAAGCCTGTTGCCGAGCGTTGAGGCACACCATAGGCCGCCGTACTTACCAATGCCTGTACTTCCAACAGAATGGGACGTACCCCTTCAACCGTTGCCGCTACGGCTATCCCGCTCAAATCCTGTCCGTGATTGGAGAGCAGAAGCTCCGAAGGATTGACGACCTGTCTTAATCCGGATTGCAACATCTCGTAAATTCCGATTTCCGAAGTAGAGCCAAAGCGGTTTTTGATGGAACGCAGAATGCGGTACATATATTGCTGATCCCCTTCAAACTGCAAAACAGTATCCACCATGTGCTCCAAAATCTTCGGGCCTGCCAACTGACCGTCTTTGGTGATATGGCCGATTAATATCGTTGAAATCGTATTTTCTTTGGAATAACGGAGCAACATGTTCGTACACTCCCGTATCTGCGACAAACTGCCCGGAATAGAGTCCACCGCTTCCGTTGCCAAGGTCTGGATAGAGTCTATGATTAACAAATCCGGTTGGATTGACCGCGAATGCTCTAACACATTTTCCAGGGAATTACCGGAAAGAAACAAACATTCGTCATTCTCTATGCCTAAACGCTGCGCCCGCATTTTAATCTGCGCAATACTCTCCTCTCCCGAAACATACAACACCTTACCGCAACGATTGTGCAAGGCAAACTGCAATACTAACGTTGATTTGCCAATACCCGGTTCTCCCCCCAACAACACCATCGAACCCGGCACCAAACCGCCTCCCAATACCCGGTTCAATTCATTATCACCGGTGTCCATTCGTTCATCTGCATTCGCTTTTATTTCTGATAAACGGAAAGCCTTGGCCGAGGCCTGACCGAGAAGAGCACTTTTACGGCCTTTCTCAGACACAATCACCTCTTCCTCAAAACTGTTCCATTCCCCACAAGCAGAACAACGCCCTACCCATTTCGACTCTTTCGCCCCGCAATTCTGACAAACGTATACGGTTTTCGGTTTCATACAGAGAAATTAATAAAACTCTTCATGTTCTTCTTCCATTTCTTGTGAAGAGTTTACCGGAGGCTGTTCCTCGCCCTCCCCTTCATCACAATCAAGTTTTTTATACACACCGGCAGGCTGTTCAAAAGGACGGTCCGAAAAATGCAACTTCGGATCTTTTATCACCTTATCCAAGAACTCCGCCCAAATCGGCAAAGCCATATTCGCTCCCTGGCCATATTTCAAGTTCTGGAAATGAATGGAACGGTCTTCCGCACCAACCCATACTCCTCCGACCAAATCGGGCGTTACAGCCATAAACCAACCGTCGGAATGCTGCTGCGTTGTTCCCGTCTTTCCACCCATCGGATTGGTAAAACCATACTTTATACGCAATCGGATACCCGTACCCTTATTCACTACCCCTTCCAACAAATTGCACATCAAATAAGCTGTCTGGGCTGTAATCACCTCTTTTGAATCGGCAGAAAATTCAGCCAGCACGTTTCCATACTTATCCTCTATCCGCGACACCAGCACAGGCGTATTATATACCCCTTTATTGGCAAAAATGGAATAAGCCGACACCATTTCTTTCAAAGAAATCTCCGCCGTACCCAAAAATACGGAAGGAACGGGATCGATAAAACTGTGTATTCCCATTCTATGCGCCATTTGAGCAACAGCCTGAGGCGTAAACTGTTTCAATACCCATCCCGAAATATTATTCTCTGAATTAGCCAGTCCCCACAACAACGTCACCATTTCTCCTTTGTGCTTAGAGCCTCCCCGTGCCGTCCATGTCGTTCCGTCAGGCAAAACAAAAGTCTGAGGAATATTGGGCACTTTATCACAAGGCCCCAGCCCCTCCTGCATTGCCAACGTATACAAAATAGGCTTAATCGTCGACCCCACCTGCCGTTTGCCGACACTGACCATATCATACATAAAATAACGGTAATCCGGACCGCCCACATACGCTTTCACTTTACCAGTCTGAGGTTCCATCACCAAAAATCCGGCACGGAAGAAAGACTTATAATGCTTCAACGAATCCAACGGCGACATCACCGTATCCCGAACCCCTTTCCAGGTATAAAGCTGCATCGGTACACGTTTTTTAAAATTTTTCCGTATATCCGCATAAGACATGCCGGCATCTTTCAATGTCCGGTATCTCTCCGTACGCTTAATGGAACGATCCAATATATCCCGTACTTCCTCATCCGTCAAATCGTTGGAAAACGGCGGATTACGTTTTTCCACCCTCTCACTCCGGAACAGAGGTTGCAATTCCTTTCCCAAATGCTCCCGGACAGCCTCTTCCGCATACCGCTGCATCCTGGAATTCAATGTGGTATAAATCTTCAAACCGTCCGAATAAATATCATAATTCGTACCATCCGCCTTCGTATTCTTTTTACACCATCCGTAAAGCGGATTCGTCACCCACGCTATCGAATCCACTTTATACTGCTCTTTGTTCCAACGGTAATTTTTGATGTCCGGCTTTCCGGCTGTCATAAAAATACGCAAATATTCGCGATAATATGCTGCCAACCCCTCTTTATGGTCCTCCTTCTTAAAGTTCAGTCCCAAAGGCAACATCCTCAGCGAATCGTATTGAGTCCGACTTATCTTCCCGTATCTGAACATCTGATTTAAAACCACATTCCGGCGCCCTAACGTCCGCTCCGGCCTCCTCACCGGATTAAACAATGCCGGATTCTTTGCCATACCCACCAACATGGCAGATTCCTGAATTTGCAAAGAATCCAACGATTTCTGAAAATACACTTCCGCCGCAGAATTAATACCCACCGCCAAGTTGAGGAAATCAAACTTATTCAGATACATCGTCATAATCTCCTCTTTCGTATAACTTTTCTCCAAACGGACAGCAATGACCCATTCCCTGAATTTCCGCAGAGAGAGTTCAACAAAATTCTGATCCGGATCACGGGGAAACAACATCTTTGCCAATTGCTGGCTAATCGTACTCCCTCCTCCCGTCGAACTGCTTCCCGTCAATAATCCTTTTGCCACCCGGAACAAACCAATCACATCAATCCCGCTATGTTCATAAAACCGCACGTCCTCCGTAGCAATCAACGCATCCTTTACCGAATTCGGAATATCTTTATACTCCGTGTATCTCCTGTTTTCACTTCCGATATAATACCGGCTGATCATAGGCCCGTCTTCAAAATAAATTTCAGAAGCAAACTTACTATTCGGATTTTCAAGCTCTTCAAACGTAGGCATAAAACCCAACTTTCCTTCGGCAACCAGCCAAAAGAAAACAACCAAACACAGAATTCCGGTAAAAAATACACCCCAGAAAACAAAGAAGAATCTTTTATACTTTTTAAACATGCACCTTCGCAATTAATTCATGCAAAGATAATCAAAACGTAATCAATTGAAAACGAAGTGCTGAAAATCAACTGATAAAAATCCTTTAAGGCTGAAACAACAAACGTATAGTAAAATTTATACAAATCAGAAATTATTCAAATACCCCAAATCCTCCACCCCGTAATAAGGTGGTAAAATTCGTTTCCCTACCAATATCAAAGGCGTGGAATGTATTCCCACCCGCTCGCACCACGCCACCGAATCCGCAAGAGTCCGTATTGTCCGGGACGAATATTTCCCGATAGGCAAATGCTCCGGCATTCTTTTCTGAAACCAAACACTCAACGCCCTCCGGAAAGCCTCCCGGCCTTGAGTATGATATACCTCTATCAATCCTAACGTGACCTGGTTCACACTCTCTTTTTCAATACCAGGAGTTCCGATGAAACGCAACACAACCGTAAAATCACATATATATTTCTCTGTCAAACGCTCCAGTCTTTCATGCAAACCGACACAGGGATTACAAAAAGGGCTGAGAACGACAATCACTTTGCGCTCCCCGCTCCCTTCATAAAAAATAATATCACTATCAGAATATTCCGGTTCTACTTCAGGCATTTCCGATTGCAAAGCCCCATACACGACTTTTTCCCTTTTCAGCTTCAAATTATTCACTTTAAGCCAATGAGCCTCTTGTCTGTATTTTATCATCCGCTTTAATAAATACACACACCCGACAACTCCTCCGAAACAACACAACGCTCCAACACATTCCCTCATTAGCTTCCACGACAAGTTTAACGGCAAGGCAAAGAAAACGGAAACCGACACCTCTCCCCAAAGACAAAGCACCACCCCCATACAAAACAGACAAATTCGACGAACTTTTCTCAACTGATACCACAAGGAAAACAGTGTATAAGGGAATACACACAAAGACAGATAGAATAACAACTGAATTTCATCTCCAATCCACCAATATAATATTCCTCCGGCAAAATAAACCGTTCCTATATCTGCCAGCGAAATCCCGAACAAACGGGAAGCACCGGAACTCAATACTTTATCACAATCGCTTTTTTTGCTGAAATGGCAGATTTTCTGCATCCACCCCTCTTGTCCTTCCCCCAGCTCATGAAGCAGCAACATACAACTCAATACAAACCCAATCACTTTTATCAACCCATAGCCCTGATACACGAACATCCAAGACATTCCCTTTCCGAGACAATATCCGATCATCAGCAACCACAGGATTAACCCAAGAAACACACAGCGCTCCATACCCATTCGGGGAAAAACGCGTTTACACGCTGAAGCCACATACACTGCTACTCCCTCCCACCTGGCACAAAAATCCCCCAGATTCTCTCTCTTCTTTCCCTCTTTATTGTCAATATATTCAACCTTCCCTTTCCGATACCCCGTTACAACCACATAATTCCCCTGCTTCTCCTTTAAATGAGCCAAAAAAGGGAATCCGTTCGCCTCCATATCCTCCGGATTGATTTTCAGTGCAGCATACTCGATTCTGTACAACTCCAATGTCTCTGTAAGAGCCAAAAGAGAAGGATAATCCGGATGCGAACACAATACCTCCTCAAATTCACTCCACTCTACTGCAACATTATTCCGGCGCAAAAGCCGACGACTTTGAATAGCTAACAACCTGTCCATAATCCTCTTTTCCCCGTTACCCAATTCATTTTTTCAACCGATAAACCACCACTACCGCATTATCCTCTTCGTCAAGACGATCCGCCAATTCTTTCAATTGTTGCTTAAACCGAGGCGTTTTCACCTTCAAATTCGCAAACTCCTCACTCGCTACCCACTCTTTTAATTTTAAAGGTAGGCAATCCGTACACATATAAGCACCGTCTGACCTACGGGAATTGATCTTCATCCTAGGAATACTCTCATTCAAACCGGACAGATCATCAACAATACGGGAACTGTAATAACCACTCTTCATACGAGGATCATACAAATACCACAAACTTTTACTCGCAGCTCCCTTACAAAACATTCCAGTACAGCGGCCATCAGGCAATTCATAAAAACTAAAAAACCTCAAAGCATCAGGATAAGGCTCTTCAGTACTTTTCATTATCCCATCACTTTTAAACCTATAATTACCTAAATCCGGATAACACATAGCTGTTCCCCAAGACCACACATGACGAATACGGGAATCACCGTTGTCCAACAACTCAAATATCGTGTCCGAATAACGACTCCACCAACATACCGAAGAATCAGCTCCACGATATAAATTTCCATTAGCATTTAATAACCATTTATCCGGAGACCGTCTCTTGCCGCCAATAAAACGACCGCAAGTATCCGTCACAAACCACGAATAAGCACCAGAAGAACTCTCATCGACAGATATGTACAGTTTATCTCCGCGACAAACCATATCATTAATCCAATTTATACCCAAAGGAGCAAGGTCTTTCTCCATCAGAAACTTCCCCGTCCCACTATAAACCAACAACCGGCAATTGTCATAAAAATAAATCTTACCATCACCACCAACACAAAAATCAAAAGAAAAACGATACTCCCCAGGACCGTGACCGACATCACCGTATTGACGGACAAAACGGCCCTTCAAATCATAAAAACGCATCGCCCGCCCCAAGCCTTCTCCAAAATAAACGCCCGAATCACAAACCGTCTTGGTAATAAGATGACTTAACGGTTTGTCATTGTGCAAAGGAATAAAAAACACCGAATCGGCAAAGTCGGAAACATATAACTCCTCCCGCTCCTGCATACGGTCTACCAAAATATCCGGATAACGTCCCGATTCCTCCCTACAACAAAAGAAAAACAACAAAAGAAAAAGAAAAAAATACCTCCCCATATCTATAATTTTTAGCAGGCAGGCTTGAAAAAATCAATTCAAGCCTACCTGCAGCCGGTTAAACCTTATTTACCATCAAACAAATGGAGAAGTATCCACAACCTGCTCCTTTTTTACCTCTGCATTATCTCCATGAAGTTCTTTACACAATTCACTGCAAGATGTCGAATCATACGAATATATTGACCCGACCACAACACCGTTCACCATACACACACATGCTTTATCCCCTCCCTTAATCTGCTGCAACTCCGATTTGGTCAGCACCTGGGCTGAACGTAAATCCAATAAATTGTTCGTTTTCATACAATTGAAATTTAAATGAAACATTAAAAATCATTACAAGGCCTTTATAATAATTCGGTTGACAAGTTAAAACTCCCCAGTCTCAAAAAATGACACTTACAAACTATTTTTTCAATTCTACAATATACAACACAGGATTATCATTCTCTGTCATTCCCTCTAATTCGTAAGATTGTTTGACAAAATACATCAACCCTCTATCCAAATCCAATGGGAATAGTTCAACTTCACCAAAATTCAACAAATCATCTCTGAATTTTTTACTGCTATGCATACACACTTGTCTCTGAAAATCATAACAGCACCAAAAATCGTCATTCCAAAGATTTAAATAATTACAAAAAAGGAAACGCCGGGTACGAAAAACATTAACAATACGCATATTTTTCATCCCCCGTATAACTTCAACTCTCCCAAAATCAAGACGAAGAAAGGGAAGAATCTTTCCGTTTTCCCAACGATACAAAGTATCAGGTATATATTGAAAAGTCCCTGTTAAAATCGCTTTATATAAAAATAAATTATACCCGTTGATTGAAAAATTCATTTCCTTTCCGGAAGTCGAAAACAAATCACGATCCTGGGTAACACATTGAAAAAAAACAGAATCTAATATTTGTAAACGAGACGAAAAACGATAAAGAGTTGTTATATTTTGATACTTTCCTTCTTTTGTCCTCCTTCCGAATTCTTCTCCCAAAGCATATAACAATCCCTCCCTACAACACAAACTGCCGGAACTCAAGCTCCTGATACAACTATATTCATCCTTAACATTCCCTTCATAATCATAGCTTTTTATTCCTTTTTCAGTCATGAGATAAATCTGCTTCAAATCCGGGTCGACACAAAATGCTTTTAAATAAAGATATTCATTCGGTCCATGCCCAATCTGCCCTATCCGGTTTAAAAATTTTCCCGACACATCAAACCGAAAAACCTGCCCCTGACGGTAATCCCGCAAAAATAAATTTTTCCCGTCAACCATCATCCGCCTCACGGATGACAACCAAACATCCTCCACTTGTTCCAACCGGACCTCTCTCACAACACACTCCGCTATATCCGATAAAGCAATACTTTCTTGGGCAACCGGAGGTATCTTTATGACCGGAATCTGAGCAGTCCCTTTCCCTATCCAAAGAAAAATTACAAAACAATACCACCATCGATTCATTACTCTCTCCTTTAAACTCTCTGAATCTATAACATTCGCCATTGATTCAGAGAGCATTTCCAAATTTAAGCTAAAGGCTTCCTTTCACATGTAGGAGCCTGTAGATGTTCCGGACAAAAAACTTTCATTCTCTCTTCCGCCTCTTCTATTGTCGACCCCCCGACACTATATTCTTGTCCGAATGGACTACATTTGCAGAGGAAAGCACCACTTCCTCCTTTAATCTGCCTCAACTCCGATTTGGTCAGCACCTGGGCTGAATGTAAATCCAATAAATTTTTTGTCTTCATACAATTGAAATTTAAATCAAACATTTAAAAATCATTACAAGGCCTTTATAATAATTCGGTTGACAAGTTAAAACTCCCCAGTCTCAAAAAATGACACTGTAAAAAAATTTTTTCCCCCTTTTGTTTCATTCATATCCTCTTTATCCAACTTTTCGGACAAAATACCGATATAAAACCGCTTCCCGGATTTAAACTCATAACATCGGCAGGTTGAATTATATACAATATCCACTCCTAACTCTTTCAACTCATTCAACAACCGGAACAATGTACTTTTAGAAATCTGCAGCTTACGGGCAAACTCTTCCGGCGTTCCGGTAGCTCTCATGGCTATCAGCTGGGAAAGAGCGTCCAATTTATTTACCAAATGTAGTAGCTTCATAATATAAGATTTTCCGATTCTGTCAATGTTTCCACAACTTCCGCAAAGGATTAATCACCCGGTCGAAAAAAGACAAATCTTCTGTGATAACCACTACCATCCCCGTCATATTCTGGTGAAAAGGCAAAATCTTTCCGTAATTTGTCCGCAACGTATCAGGCAGATAAAACGTAGAAGTATACACAGAATCCGGCAACAGAGACAATTTTTCCAACCGCCAGCAAAACACACCGTATTCCTCTTGGGGATAATCCGCAAAAATCAGATTCATCCGATTACCCTCTTTCAGTTTCCCGGCCCCCTGCACCGGCAAATACAAACGAGCCAGAATTTCATTTCGCTTTTCAGGTACCACACTCACAATATCCTGTCCGGCTATCACATTCTGATGCAACTTCCATACTCCTGCCAGAGAAACAATACCGTCAATGGAGGAAATCATGCAATAGTTACTTTCCCACTCCCGGATAGCCGCATTCAGATTTTCCGCAGCAACTTTCAAAGCATCTTTCAACCGGCAAATCTCCTGTTGGCGTTGTATCTTCATCTCCAACAACTCCTGCTCCGCCTGAGCCGCCCCCAATTGAGCCTGGGAAGTTGCCATACAGGCATTGTTATAAGCAGCTTCCGCCAACACCAGCCGGCTTTGCCCCTGTTCCAATTCCGCCAGCGAAATGCCTCCCTTTTCGTAAATTGCCTCCTGCCGCGAATAAGTGCTCTTTTCTATCGTCAAACTTTTCTGATTCAACTCCTCCGTTTTCCAATACATTTTCAGCTGTTCCTTTCTCTCTTCCAATTGTTCCTTAGTCAAACGGATTCTGGTACCCATGTAATCAATCTTCATATAATCACGATAGGCAGACAAAGCCTGACCGTAAGCGGTATAATATGACTGTACCTCTCCCAATTTCAACGTATCAGTATATTGACAAGGGATGGAATCCGAAGCACAAAGCTCCGCTTTTAACCTCAGAATATGCCGAAAATCTCCCGAGCCGGACACCACGGCCAACAAATCATTCCGAGCTACCCGGTCGCCATCCCTGACATTCAGCAACTCAATGCGCCCGTTCACCTTAGAACGCAGAGTAATAGCAGGATTGGAAGAATGAATCACAAAACGCCCGCTAATCGTATCGGGATAGCGGAAAAAACAAGTCCCGGTAAAAATAAATACAACCACACCTAATATTACAGATATCCCATAACGGACAATACGCGACGGGATATAACCCATAATCTCCCTCACCTCTTCACTTCTCAGGTTCAGGCGTTCTATTTCTTCCTGTTTCACTTCCAGTTCTTTCATCTCCGGAGTCCATTAATTTCCCAATTCCAATTGGTTTTTCACCAAATTATAATAAGCGCCCTTCAATTCCGTCAGCTCCCGGTGAGTCCCACTTTCCACAATCCGCCCCTTTTCCAGCACCACTATTTGGTCTGCATTTTTCACCGTACTCAGCCGATGAGCCACAACCACTACCGTACGTCCTTTGAAAAAATGATTCAGATTTTCCATAATCACCTTCTCATTATTGGCATCCAAAGCATTAGTCGCTTCATCCAAAAAAATAAAATCCGGATCTTTATACACCGCACGGGCAATCAAAATCCGTTGTTTCTGCCCCTGGCTTAATCCCACTCCTTCCAGTCCAATCTTCGTATTGTATTTCAAAGGCAAATTTTCAATATAGTCTTGTATATTGGCTACTTTTACGGCATACAACAACCGCTCTTTATCCACCACTTCATCACTTACTGCAATATTCCGGGCTATCGTATCCGAAAAAATAAACCCGTCTTGCATCACGACCCCACAACGCCCTCTCCACCAACTCTGATTATAAGAATCCAACGTCTGACCGCCTATCAACAATTTTCCTCCTGTAGGAGGATAAAATCCCAACATCAACTTCACCAAAGTCGTCTTTCCGCTTCCACTGGTACCTACAATTGCCGTCACTTTATTTTCCGGCAACACAACATGAATATCCTCCAATACTTTAGGAGACTCCGGCCCTTCATATCGAAAAGATAAATTTTCCATACAGATCATACGGGAACCTGGCAACTCCCTTAATCGCTGCCCATCCTCAGGCTCCTCATCTTCATGCCCGTGAATTTCCCCCAAACGTTCCAGACTAATCCGAGCATCCTGGGCTGCCTGAATAAACGCCAGCATCTGTTCCACCGGCCCATTTAACTGTCCCACGATATACTGGACCGCCATCATCATCCCTAACGTCATATCCCCCTTCACCACCGCCGTTGCCGCCATAATAGTGATCACTACATTCTTGGTCTCGTTGAAAAACAGACTCCCTATTTTCTGGTACTGGCTCAATGCTAAACTCTGCACACTGACACGGAACAAACGGGCCTGAATACGCTCCCACTCCCAACGCTTCTGCCGCTCGCAATTGTTCAGTTTTATCTCCTGCATTCCCGTAATCATCTGAATCAGATTGCTCTGCTCCATTGCCATCTGGTTAAAGCGCTTATAATCAATATCCCGCCTGCGTTTCATAAACAAATATACCCAGGTGAAATACAAACCGCTACCTACCAAAAAAATCAAAAATATAGGGAGATTATAAAACAACAATACCATTCCGAATATTACAAAATTGAACATCGAAAACAATATCGACAACGTCTGGGAAGTCAAAAAACTCTCTATACGGCTATGATCCCCTATACGCTGTAAAATATCACCCGTCATTTTCGTATCAAAAAAACGGATAGGCAACTTCATCAACTTTATCAGAAAATCAGAAATCAATGAAATATTAATACGGGTACTGATATGCAACAAAATCCACGACCGTATAAAATCCACACTCAATCGTCCGGCAATCAGGACTAACTGGGCAATCAGTACCAACTGAATAAAACCCAGATTACCGGTATTTATTCCGATATCTACGACCGACTGTGTCAGGAAAGGAGCTATCAATTGTAACAAAGAACCCAACAAAAGTCCTAAAACCAATTGTAACAGGAATTTCTTATACGCGAACAAATAACGGAAAAGATAAGAAAATCCGTTTTTTACAAGTTTTTCCCCCGGAGCCGAATAAAAATCGGGAGAAGGCTGTAACAATAAAGCAATCCCCAACTTTTTCCCCCTCTCATCCGTACTAATCCAACACTTTTTAAACTCCTCTTCTCCATACACCACTTTTCCATGCGCCGGATCGGCCACCCATACTTTCCCCCTCTTTATTCTATACACCACAACAAAATGCTTTTGATTCCAATGCACAATCAACGGCAACGGAGCCTCCCGACACAAATCCTCCAATTCACACTTCACTCCGGTCGTCCGGAAACCGATACTCTCCGCCGCTTCACTAATCCCCAGCATACTCACGCCTTCCCGGGTAATAAAACACCGTTCCCGCAAAGTCTGCAAAGAATAATAACGCCCGTAAAACCTGGTAATCATCTGCAAACAAGTAGGCCCGCAATCCATAGCATCCGCCTGGCGATAAAGAGGAAAACTATTTTTCATGTATAAATTTTACACCAAACAAAAATTGTATGTCTATATAACTCACATAACTATTTCAAATGAACAGTTATTCCTTCAAACACGTCTGCTTTATCACTTTCCACTGCTGCAACATCTCCTCGGTGGGCTGGCTAAAACGGGTACAAAACACTTCATAACCTTCCGCCAAATGCCGCAATTTCTCCGGTGTGCTTTTTAGCTCATCTTCCGGATAACACGCTGTCATAGGCAATTTAACGATATATGTGTAAATATTATTCGTATTCCGAAAAGCAGTTCCCGAAACATAACGAAGTATTTTAGATTTATACAAAATCTGTTGATAAACTCCATTCACTTTCGCAAAACGCTCCACAGTATGTTCACACAGAACTTTCACCCCTTCGGCATTACTTATAGAATCACCTATCGTCTGCTGGAGCAGAGCATAATCCTTTTTATTTACAATCCTCTCCACAAAGCCTGTCGATATTCTATTTCCCCAAAAATCTGCCAAACGAAGAAACTCCGCCTGCTCTTCCGGAGTATCACCCGATAAATTCTCCTGCTGCATTTTCAGCAATTGTGCCCTCTCTTTTTCTCCATATATCATCTGTCCCTTATACCTGCGAACTAAACGATAACATTCCTTTCCCTCAAATAAGGTATCAGAAACCGAAAAATCTTCCCAAGAATCACCGGGAGTATCAAACGTTTTATCTATCTTATAAGCCACCTTTCCTAAAACCGGACGATCTTTTTCAAAAGCATTTTTCCGGATCTCCGATTCCTTCAAGCGTCTCTCCCGGAGAGACCAGACATGCTGACACAAAGCATTTTGCTCATAATCCCAAAAAGGCGTTGCATACCACCCTTTTCCTGTAAAAGTTATACATCCATATCTTTCATTCGGACATTCCTCATACAGCATAGCCCTCCAATAACGGGGTTGCATGGCATAATTTTTTCCATAACGTTTTAAACAATACTGAAAATCCAAAAGCCATACCGGCTTATTAGGAGCTTCTATAAAAACCGCATTCAATAAATGTTTAGAAGAATCTACACAGGTATATTCATAAAAACGAATCGGTTGAATAGAATCCGTATAATAATTCCGGTACAAATGCTCCTCAACCTTCCGGATTATTCTTTCAAAATACACTTTTTTTCCTGTAGTAGTATTCTTATAAGCATAACAAGAAAATCCACACGAAAAAACAAGATTCAGAATAATAATCAGTTTTACGAATTTCATAATAAATACAATAAGTAAGGTGTTTTTCAACACCTTACATTATAAATAATTACATAACTGGCCAACATGACACACCCCACTGTCCATCCCCATATTCATATGCTAAAACATTACTAACACGAGACATACTTAAACCACTTTGCACCGTACATGTTCCCGTAAAAGTTCCATTACCTTGATTTGTAACTACTAACTGTCCATTCTGAGGACAAGCATCCCACAAAGCTTGCATAAGTTCTAAAGTTCCGCCTCCTTTTATTTTATTCATTTCACTCAATGATAATTTATTTAAACACATAATCTTTCATTTATAATTTTACATAAATCATATCCTAATTATCCTACTATCGTAAAATAAATATTCCGGAAAAGAAAAACAATTTCCTAAAAGTATTACTTTCGTCCTGCCTCTTTGTGTATTAGGTGAATACTGAAAAAATGAAACGTTTGAGTGTGAACCCGCAAATGAGGCTTTTTTCTTTTTAAGGAGGCAAACCTCAAAATGAAAATTCATATCCCTCATTGAATGATGGAAGAAAATTAACAAAAAGGGAAATGCTTTACAAGAAAATAAAAGATTTTCTTATCTGGACAGCTATTTATAACCCATTGTATATCAATATATCCGAAAACAAAAATCCGGACAGCCATCAAAAAAGACATTTTTAACAAAAAAAGTATAAAAAAACGGCTCTGGAAACAGAGCCGTTACGTTGAAATGACTTAGCAAAATTGGGATAACGCTAAACATCTTTCAACATCAGATAAACATGATTTTAATTTACCCGGAAGAGACCTTTATAGGTCATAGAACCAAGTTCCAATACCAATTGGTATTCGCCCTGTTCTAATCCTTCCGTATGGATACGAACTGCATCTCCTTCAAAATATACCGTTTCCGCCACAACAACCTGATTTCCGCCATCTACAACCTGTACTGCCACAGCCCCTACCGGGAAATCGGCTTCCACAGAAATATAATCACCATATACTTCTCCATTGAAAGAAGGAAGTATGGTTCGTTCAAGAGGAAAATCTGGAAGATATACGACTGTAATATCTATTATTACAGGCTTCTGCGTAGTAGTATTAGAACCTTTGTCTGCAGCCAGAAGCTGACAAGCCAAAAGAGAAAAAATAAGAATCAACGTAATTTTAAATGCTTTCATAATCTGAAATTTTGAATTTGTGTGTTAAAATTAAAATCCGTAAACGGTGTTTCCAACAAAAATTCAAAATTTTCGACCTGGACAGCTAATTGCAATATATTGTATATCAGATTCTCCCAAAATAAAAATCTGGACAGTCCCTAAAAACGGCTTATTTGCTTCTTTTGGTAGAAAATTTTCTGCGTAATTCTTCTAAAAAGTCCTCCAAAGTCACACCATTTTCCAAATGCAACCGCTGACGAATGCGGTTTCGTTTTTTATAAATGGAATCCAGATGAACATTCAGCAAGACGGCTATTTCCTGTGCAGAAAACCTGGCATAATACAAATAACAATATCTCCTGTCGTCTTCCGTCAGATCCGGATAGTCATTCTCTATACATTCCACCACCCCATTCATCGAAATATTCAACCCTTCCTTCAACAATTGCCAGTCCTCCGGCGAAAGCTCAATATCCGGTAATTTTTCCCTCAGTTTCCTGACATCAAACAGGGCCAAACCTGTCAGGTTCTTTAATATATCCACCCGCCTTTCGAAAAAAATCCGCAAATGCTCACTTTTCTCTTCCAATTGCTGCTCCAATAAATTCTTTAAATTCGCTTCACTGATTTGCAATTGCTGAATCAGAAAACGGTATTCATACAGTTTTTTACGTTTCCGGCTGTGCAAAAACTGGTATACCGAAACTACAATCAGAAATATCACAATCATAATTCCCAACAAACGCTGGAAAGACACCACCTTTAAGCGGGAGGCAATCGCCTCTTTCTGTGCCCGTTCATACCGGGAATGGGTTCTCCACTTCTCAACGGAATTTTTCACAAAACCCTGATAAACGGAATCAGTCACAGCACACCTTCTGAATAAATAATCTATGACCTTCTCTTTTTCACCTTTCATCCGTGCTATATCCGCCAATCTTTGGTACAATCCTACTCGTTGTCTTTCATCATTAACAGACAATGCCAGATGTAAATAATATTCCACCGAATCCAATTGTTTTTCTGCCAAAAACACCTCCCCTCGTAAAGCACTATGTCCAGACATATTATTCAAACTAATTACCTTTTTAGCCCGTTCAATATCACCCGATTTAAGCCAAAGGTATCCCTGCAAATTCAGACATACACTCAATGCCAATGTATCCTGTTGCTTTCGATAAAGCTCTTCAGCAAGTTTCAAATAACAAACCGCACTATCGTATTGTTGAGTATATAAAAACGTTCTTCCCCTATTACCCAAAGCCTGTGCTTTATTTTTTTGATTTCCAGCTTTATCATAATAACAAACAGACCGACTATACATATCCAATGCCTTCTCAATATTAAGCTGCTGGGTATATAGCCGTCCCAACCGCCCGTAAATCAAACCCAACAAATTATATGCACTGAAATCCAATGCCACTGACTCCGCATAACCGTACGAACTGACTGCTTTATCCCACTCTTCCAGTTCCCAATGATAACATCCCAAATAGTAGTAACATTTTGCCAAAGCCACGGTATTTCCTTTCTTTCCATAATATTCCAACGCAACATTCAGCAAAGAATCCGAAATTATTTTCTCTCCGTTTTTATCGCATGCTTCCGTATAAAGTAACGCATACGAGGCATGCTGAGCACGATTCAGCTGTTCAGGGTCTATCTCTTTCAACAACATCAACGAACTATCCGGTGAAGACTCAAGCATCTGTTCCGCCCGAAACAGTAAATCCGTTTGTTGAGGATCATTACAGGCCCACAACACACACCCTATCCAAACACAACAGAACCATCTCATTGTTTTTCCCCGTTTTCGTAGTAATTACACGTGTCCAATACATGAAAGTACACATCCGAATCCGGATAGCCTATTTCCCGTAACGTCTCGGAAACAATCCGGGCAACCTGCGCCTGCATTTCCGGCGGTCTTTTAAACCAGGAAACCTCCACATAAGGCCACCCCTCCGAAACAAACCGACCGTCACATACCCTTTCGGCAGGGATCAATTCAAGGACAATATGCTCACGGGGACAACCAATCGCATGTTGAAGCCGGTCTGTCAATACCCCACTGACTCCTGCTAACTTCACGCGATCCGTTGCATAAAATCTAAAAAAAGGCATACTCTTTCATTTTTATTGCACAAACCATCGTAACAAAAATAAAAGATTCCCTCCATTACACAAAATCATTTATAACGACGCCGACACATTATAAAGATAAGGACATCCGCGCGTAGACAAAAAACGCCGGGAATAAACCGGCAACTCTTCATCTATTGACATCCGGGTATACAACCCGCTGCAAAGAGCCACCCACCCTTTGCCCAAACCGTTTTCATAGGTCATATTCCCCGCATGGTTATACCCCAGGCAATGGGCAAATTCATGGAAAATGGTCCGCGTCACGCAATTATCGTCTGCATAATGTTCCAAATAGCACCATTCCGCCAGTCCGAAAACCGAACCGCCCCCTAATCCGTTCACCCCGGTCACATGTCCATATACCAGTGCCGGCAACTCAAAAATCCGCTCGTAAAGTTTCTCCACATCAACTTGTGTACGACAATTGTCCGCATATAACCGTCCCTCTGCGGCAAACAACTCCCGTTTAAACTCTTCGGTTGAAAACAGATAAGCCAAATTCAACGCTATTGCCACCGCCTCCCGGGCATGGGCAGGCAACAGAGGCGTCCAGTTTTTTCCCTGATAAGCACCAAACGAAATACGCCAGTGACACTTTGTCGACGTAATTTTACGGAAATAAGGGTCTGCACACTCTATTTCCGTTTCCAAGTCCTCTACCTGCCGCCTCTCCGGAACAAAAACACGCCGCCCGGAACGGGTAAGAAAATACGCATCTTTACGGATACAGGGCACAGGAAGCAAATATTCGGCAAAAGCAGGCAACACCTCAAATTCGGCTAATTTCACCTGTTCCGGCATCCCCTTCCACCTTCCCCAAATGACAACATTATTTACCGGACGGGGAGAAAAAAAACGAACCAATAAGTGCCGTTTACGAACAAGACGCACCTGCAAAGGCTCATTGACGTAAAAACTCCGCTCCTCCGCATCAAACAAGATTTTGGAAGATTCGTTGTCTTGCAGCATCAGCCGACAGGTTTCCGCATACGAACTACCGGAGTTTATTCGTATCTCCCCCTCCGCCGGCTTTCCGTCACAAACCACAAACGACAATACAATACACACGACACACAACAAAGATTTCCCCACACATTGCTCTACCCACATGCTGTTAAATTGAATTACATTCGACGCACGGGGTAAAAATAAAACAAAAAGAAAGCGATTCTGAGAAAAGAGCGGAGTTTAACTATGTTAAATTATTTCCGGCAATCCGTATCATTTATACTCATTGAAATCCCATTGAATGTAAATACAGAATCATAAAAACCGCCGTTGTCCGCGTATTGCCTTCGCCAAACGGATGAATTTGCCAAAGCCCGGACACGAATTTCGCCATGTATCGCCATATATTTAACAAATTAAGACTGGCTGAAACTGATCAGCCAGTCTTATTTCCTAAGGGATGATCCGATATTATTTATACTCATCCCAGCTCTTGATGGCAATGTCTTTCCGGTCCACTTTACAGATGGCATAAATAAATGCACTGGCCAGCCGGGCATTGGTCAATAAAGGGATGTTGTAATCTACAGCAGCGCGCCTTATCTTATATCCGTTATCCAGTTCCCTCTTGGTCAGGTTCTTCGGGATATTGACCACCATATCGATTTTCTTGTTTTTCAGATAATCCATGATGTTCGGCTCCCGCTCCTCATCCGGCCAATACAATACCGGCACCTCGATGCCGTTGTCGGCAAGGAATTTAGCCGTACCGGCAGTGGCAAAAACGTTGTATCCCTTAGCCAGCAATAATTTGGTAGACTCCAGCAATTCCACTTTCGAACGGGTGGGCCCGGAAGAAATCAGGATGTTCTTTTCAGGAATCCGGTGACCTACCGACAACATGCTCTTCAATATCGCCTCGTAATAATTTTCTCCGATACACCCCACTTCACCGGTGGAAGACATGTCCACTCCCAACACGGGGTCTGCTTTCAGCAACCGGGCAAAAGAGAACTGGGAAGCCTTCACGCCGACATAATCCAAATCGAACACCGATTTGTGCAGTTCCTGTACGTGTTCACCCAACATAATACGGGTCGCCATCTCTACAAAATTGTATTTCAAAACCTTCGATACAAACGGGAAACTCCGCGAAGCCCGCAGGTTGCACTCTATCACTTTGATGTCATTGTCCTTCGCCAAAAACTGCATGTTGAACGGTCCGGAAATATTCAGCTCCTTGGCTATCGCCCGGGCAATTTTCTTAATCCGGCGGATAGTTTCGATATACAATTTTTGAGCAGGGAACACAATGGTCGCATCACCGGAGTGTACTCCCGCAAATTCCACGTGTTCACTGATAGCGTATGCTTTTATCACACCTTCCTGTGCCACCGCGTCAATCTCCACCTCTTTCGCCTGCTGTACAAACTCGGTGACTACCACCGGATGGTCTTTCGACACCTCTGCCGCCAATTCCAGGAAATGGAGCAACTCCTCTTTGTTGGACACCACATTCATCGCCGCCCCCGAAAGCACATAAGACGGACGTATCAGCAACGGGAAACCCACTTCATCTATAAATTTATAAATATCTTCTATGCTCGTCAATTCCCGCCAACGGGGCTGGTCGATGCCCAATTGGTCGCACATGGTGGAAAACTTCTGACGGTCTTCTGCCCGGTCAATCGACAATGCCGACGTACCCAGGATATTGACATGCTGTTCATACAAACGCATTGCCAGATTGTTCGGAATCTGTCCTCCCGTGGAAACAATCACGCCTTTCGGCTCTTCCAGGTCCACAATATCCATTACCCGCTCAAAGGACAATTCATCGAAATACAAACGGTCGCAAGTATCATAATCCGTACTTACCGTCTCCGGATTGTAGTTAATCATCACCGAACGGTAGCCCGCTTTTTTAATCGCATTCACCGCGCTCACACAACACCAGTCAAATTCCACACTGCTCCCGATGCGGTAAGCTCCCGAACCCAGTACAATCACAGACTTCCCGTCACTTTCGTAAGTAATGTCTGTTTCATTTCCGTTATAGGTAGCATACAGATAATTGGTCTGAGCCGGATACTCTCCCGCCAGCGTATCGATTTGCTTGATACAGGGCGTAATCCCCAACTCCTTTCTGTACTCCCGCACTTTCAACATCTTCTGGTGGGCATTCATCGCCTCGTCCTTGATAGTCAGCCGTCCGATTTGGAAATCGGAAAAGCCCATCTGCTTGGCTTTCTTCAACATCATGGGCGTTACTCCCCGGACGGTTGTGTATTTGCCCAACTCCTCTTTCAGATCATGGATATTTTTCAACCTCTCCAGAAACCACTTGTCTATCCGGGTCATTTCGTGTATTTTGTCCACGGAATAGCCCTTGTCAAAAGCCGCTGCAATGGCAAAAATGCGGTTATCGGTCGGGTTCACCAACTCCTCATCAATATCCTTTACCTCCTTGTTGTTGCCTACAAAACCATGCATGCCCTGTCCCACCATACGCAAACCCTTCTGTATCACCTCCTCAAAAGTACGCCCGATGGCCATAATCTCTCCCACACTCTTCATCGAGGAACCGATTAATTTGGACACCCCTTCAAATTTATTCAAATCCCAACGCGGAATCTTGCAGACGATATAATCCAATGCCGGTTCGAAACAAGCTGTCGTTACTTTCGTCACCGAATTTTTAATCTCATGCAAGCCGTAGCCCATTGCCAACTTAGCAGCCACAAAAGCCAAGGGATAACCCGTGGCTTTCGATGCCAACGCACTGGAACGCGACAAACGGGCATTTACTTCAATCACCCGATAATCTTCCGAATTCGGGTCCAGACAATACTGCACGTTACACTCGCCCACAATTCCCACATGACGAATAATTTTGATGGCAATCTCCCGCAATTTATGGTACTCGCTGTTGCTCAACGTCTGGGAAGGAGCAACCACAATACTCTCGCCCGTATGGATTCCCAACGGGTCGAAATTTTCCATATTACATACTGTAATACAGTTGTCATAGCAGTCCCGTACCACCTCATACTCAATCTCTTTCCATCCTTTCAACGACTCTTCCACCAATATCTGGGGCGAATAGGAAAAGGCGCTCCCCGCCAATTTTTTCAACTCCTCCATGTTGGCACAGAATCCCGAACCCAAACCGCCTAAAGTATAAGCAGCCCGGATAATCAAAGGAAATCCGAGTTCTTCGGCTGCTTTTACTGCCTGCTCCATGTTATCGGCGGCGATGCTGCGCGGAGTTTTCACCCCGATTTCGTGCAACTTATCGGAAAATATTTCCCGGTCTTCGGTATCGATAATCGACTGCACGGGTGTTCCCAGTACTTCTACTTCATATTTTTCCAACACACCCCTTTTGTACAATTCCACCCCGCAATTCAATGCCGTCTGTCCGCCGAAAGACAAAAGAATCCCGTCCGGACGTTCTTTCCGGATCACTTCTTCCACAAATTCGGGAGTAACCGGCAGATAATAAATCTTATCGGCCACACCTTCCGAAGTCTGCACAGTTGCAATATTCGGGTTAATCAACACGCTGTATTTCCCCTCTTCCCGGATGGCCTTCAATGCCTGTGAACCGGAATAGTCGAACTCTCCCGCTTCACCGATTTTCAATGCTCCCGAACCTAACAGTAATATTTTGTTTATCTCTTTCATCTCTATTCTATTTTAACCTTTAACTTCTCATTTTTTACTCTTCTCCATGTTCTTCACAAATTCGTCAAAAAGATACTCCGTATCTACCGGACCGCTGGAAGCCTCCGGGTGAAACTGTGCCGAGAAGAAAGGTTTCGATTTATGACGTATTCCTTCGTTTGTCCCATCGTTCACATTGACAAACAAAGGTTCCCAATCTTCGGGTAAAGTATTGTCATCGATAGCAAAACCGTGATTCTGAGAAGTAATATAACAACGGTTTTTACCGGGTTCCATGACAGGCTGATTGTGGCTGCGATGTCCGTATTTCAATTTATAGGTTTCCGCGCCGGCAGCCCTTGCCATCAACTGATTTCCTAAACATATCCCCATGATCGGAATCTGTTTCTCCAACATTTTCCGGATGTTTTGTATGGTCTCTTCACATTGCGCCGGATCGCCCGGACCGTTGGAAAGAAAAATACCGTCACACGCTTCATTGGTAAAATCATAGTTCCAGGGTACACGCTTTACAGTTACATCCCGTTTCAGAAGATGCCGGATGATGTTGTATTTCACCCCGCAATCCACCAGCACCACTTTGTATTTACCGTGACCGTATTCTTTTACTTCGGGAGTGGATACCTGTGCCACAATATTTTCCTTGTTCGGGTCGTAAAACTCCACATCCTGATCGGCAAAGACAATCTTTCCAAGCATGGAACCATGCTCCCTCAGTTTTTTTGTCAATGCCCGGGTATCTATACCAAAAAGTCCCGGCACCTTCTGGTCTTTCAACCATTGTCCGAGACTTTTTTCCGAATTCCAGTGACTGTATGCAAACGAATAATCCGAAATGACGAGAGCCGTGCAATGTATCTTATCGGACTCAAAAAATGCCGGCAATCCGTCTTTTTTATCCTCCGAAGGCACCCCGTAGTTACCTATCATCGGATAAGTAGGAACCAATATCTGCCCTTTGTATGACGGATCGGTCAGACTCTCCGGATAGCCCGTCATCGCCGTGTAAAAAACAACTTCCCCCGAAACCGACTGCTCGTATCCGAAAGAAGTACCTTCAAAAATAGTTCCGTCTTGCAGAACCAAACGTGCTTTTTTTAAATTTTGCATACCTATTTATGTGAACTGATTTACCGTATGTCTAAATTGTGCCAAAATTAATAAAATTCTACCGGAATAAAAATAACATCCGTGCAAAAGACTTTATAATTTTGTAGTATGAATACAAGCAATAAACACCGTTTCCATATATTTGAGAAAGCCTCGGAAAACGACTTCCATGAAATCTGGAAAATTATTGATGATGCAAGAAACCGGATGTTATGCGAAGGCAAGAAACAGTGGAATAAAAACTATCCGTCGCCATCCGACATCCACAATGATATTATCAATGAGACAGGCTTTGTATTAAAAGACACTTTCGGACAGATAGACTGCTTCGGAGCAGTCATATTCGGTGTTGAACCTGCATACGAAACTATCGAAGGTGCGTGGCTGACAGAAAAAGAGTATGTAGTCGTACATCGGCTCGCCGTATCACAAAAAACACAAGGTCAGGGAATTGCATCCTATTTCATGCAACAGGTGGAAATGCTTGCCAAAGAAAAAGGTATCGAAAGTTTTAAAGTCGATACGAACTTCGACAATTTCGCCATGATGGCAGTATTGGATAAACTCGGTTTCAGCTACTGCGGAGAAATCAGCTACGAAAAAGGAAAACGCCGGGCGTACGAAAAAAAGCTGAAGAATTGAAATATCAAAAAGGCAGGTTTCTCCCTTACCTTTCGCTTTCCCCTCCCGTAGAAAACATCTCTTATTCTCCGGTGTAACACCTCTGTATCTCCTCTACAAAGTGCAAACAAAGCCCAAACAGAGTGCAAACAAAGTGCTTCGGGAAGCACTTTGTAAAGACTTTATATAGACTTTCAATGGTTTTTGCAGAATATTAACAGAGGAGATAAAGCGGTATAACACTGATTTTCTGTATGGGACGGGAATAAGAGAGAGGGGGGAAAGGTTGAAAGAGGGATGTGTATCTAATGACAGGCTTGATATGAAAAATAAATCCCGGCATTGCTTCCGGGATTTCGTTTATGATTTCAGATGATTGATTTCCAGTTGTAGGGCATGGAGAAAAGCAGCGGCATGGGCGCCGTCCATCTGGGTATGATGGAATTGGAAAGAGACGGTCAGGGTCGTTTTAAAGAAACGTTTCCTATATTTTCCCCATATCATAAAGGGATTGTTAAATATGCCGCTATACATACCGACTGCCCCGTCTATTTCATATTGGGCAAGAGCGGAAGTGCCGATGACCATACTATCAATCAGGTCATGGTTTTCGCAACTATCAGCAACCTGCCGGGTCAGCCGGAGATAATCTTCATTAAATTCCGCCAAATTTCCGGAGAAAGGAACGTCACAAGAACTCACTTCTCCCCTTTTGTTGGCTACAATGGTATTCACGGCTATCGTATCATATTGTATGAGTTTTTCGCCCACCGGAAGCATATAAAACTCTTTTACACGGCTTGCAGCCTTTCCAATACAAAAGCACATCAGCATATTGAATTTCAATCCTTTCCGTTTACTGAACTTAACAAGGCGCGACACATTAAGGGTCTTAAAGAAAGTCACCATCGGCATGGGCGCTTTCATCCACATTTCAAACGCATAAGCACGGGAGGTCTCATCCGGATTTATCTCTTTCATTTCCTTTAATATATAATTATGACAAAAATTAGCCGGAGCATATTTTTTCAGCTCTACCCCTGCACCACCAAAAGATAACGGATTCAACTCAAAGATTCGCCTTGATGTAATCCGTGATCGTAAAATCGGTCTTATAATCTGTTTTTCCCGGCACGCTTTCCACTGTTTTCAGAATTTTTCCGGCATCAAACATACAAACCGAATAAATAAAATCGTATATCTCTCCCCGGTTGTTGTTCATCGGTGTACCGGAAATTTCATGCGATGCTCCATTAAAACGATGAAAACGGTGAGGCATATTTTTCTCCGACAGAACATCACTGATTGTCCTGGAACCCCAAAGTCCGAAATTACCGAGTGTTGCTTTTTCAAAAGGTACAATAGCATCGGCGTCTCCATGAAAAAGAAGCAGGGGACACGGGGTATTGTCCCAACACGGCACACCTTCCGAGCAGATTGCCCCCGCCATAGAAATGACTCCCGCATAATTAAATTCAGCCGGTAACCCGAATTTTACACTAAATCCGGATCTATTACAGAGATAATACTCCGTCTGGAGTACCGTAATAGCTCCGGCACTCGACCCGCAGGCAAACATCTGTTTCACGTCAATGTTCCATTCTGCGGCTTTGGAATCGACATAGGCCGTCGCTTTCATGAAATCAACCACAGCCGTATCAATGGCTGCCATTAAATGAGATTTGAATCCTTCGGGCGACATCATCTCCTGTGCAGGTACATTTTTCAACAGCGTACGGTAATCAACAGATACTACAGAGATGCCGTTTTTCGTCAGATAATCAAACAGAGGAAGAAATGACTCACTATCCCGTGCCCCGCCTTTGAAGCCGCCGCCAAAAGCAAATATCAGTACGGGTGTAGGACCGAAAGATGCCGCCCTGTAAAAATCCAAACGCAAAGTGTCGGTTCCTGCAATGTCGTATTCTACGGTTTCCCTGTATTCCCCTACAGAAATCAGAGAAGAAAAAACGGCTGCCAGTCCTAAAAAAAGATATTTTATCATGGGTCGTTCAGTGTTAAGAGGATATTTCGGACAAAGTTAGCCATAATTCTCCAATTACGGGTTCTTCACACGATTCTTTACCAATAAATTTGATACTCCGTTTAAGTTACATTATTTTTGTATGGGATAAAATTTACAGCTATGCGAAACAAAACCAAAAGGTTACTTACTATCCGGCAATTGATTGAAACCGAACTTATCTCTTCCCAGGAAGAATTGTTGTTCCGTCTGAAAGAACTCGGAGTGGAGGCTACACAAAGCACCCTTTCAAGAGATTTGAAGTTTATGAAAGTAGCAAAAATCCCTCACAAGGAGAAAGGATATATCTACATCATACCCGAAAACATCAATGAACAGAGGGAAGAAAAAATCTCTTCCGTCATCACGGATGCTATTCTGAGCATCGATTTTTCCGGAAATATGGCTGTTATCAAAACCCTTCCGGGTTATGCCAATGCCGTAACGGTACTTATTGACAGTGAAAATTATTTCGAAGTATTGGGAACGGTTGCCGGAGAAGACACTATATTTATTGTCATGCGTGAAGGCGTCAGCCGTAGCCAGCTCATTGAAGTACTTACTTCCGTCCATCCGGGAATGAGGATGTTGTACAAATAAAGTTGAAAAAGTTGAAATGTTGAAGAGAAGCACCCTTTCAACTTTTCAACATTTTAACCTTTCAACATTTTATAAATCATTTGTGCTCTTATCTCGAAAATAGTTTGTAAACTTGCACCCCGGATTTGAAACTTGTATGATGGAATTCCGGTCTCGGAAATTTCATAAAAGCGCTGAAATTAAGAAATAAGCGTATGAAAGTTGTATATACGAAAGAAGAATTAACCGATTTTATCGGCAGTTATAAAAAAGAGGGAAAAACCATTGGTTTTGTACCTACGATGGGAGCTTTACACGAAGGACATCTGTCACTCGTCACCCAATGCAAGAAAAACAGTGATGTAGCCGTAGTAAGCGTATTCGTCAATCCCACCCAGTTTAATGACCCGGAAGATTTAAAGAGATATCCCCGCACACCTGAAAAAGATTGTGTGCTATTGGAAACAGCAGGATGTGACATTGCTTTCCTGCCTTCTGTGGAAGAAATTTACCCGGAAAAAGACACCCGGAAATTTGATTTCGGTTATCTGGAATCCATCATGGAAGGAGCCAAACGCCCCGGACATTTCAACGGAGTGGGGCAAGTGGTAAGCCGTCTGTTTGACATCGTACAACCCGACAGAGCTTTTTTCGGAATGAAAGATTTCCAGCAGGTAGCCATTATAAAAAATATGGTCCGGCAGTTGGATTATACATTGGAAATCATTCCCTGTCCCATTGTCAGGGAAGAAAGCGGATTGGCATTAAGTTCACGTAATGCCCTTTTGGACAAAGAACATAAAGAGAATGCCCCCCATATTTACGCTACTTTGAAAAAAGCCCGTGAACTGGCTTCCCGGATGGGTGTAGACGAATTGAAAAAATGGATTGCCGACGAAATTAACCGGAATCCGTTTCTGGAAACGGAATATGTTGAAATTGTCGATGATACAACACTCAAAGTCATAAATGACTGGAGTGAAAAAGGAACAAAAGTGGCTTGTGTCGCTGTTTATGCAGGTAAAATCCGGCTTATCGACAACATTGTATTTTAATCGGTCTTATCAATTGAAACAGACATGTTTATTGAAGTTGTAAAATCTAAGATTCACAAGGTTACAGTTACGGAAGCCAATCTGCAATATGTAGGCAGTGTAACGATTGACATCGCCTTGATGGAAGCCGCCAATATCATCGAAAACGAAAAAGTTCAGATCGTAAACGTAAACAATGGAGAACGTATCGAAACATACGTTATCAAAGGAGAAAGAAATTCGGGAGTGGTTTGTCTGAATGGTCCGGCAGCCCGGAAATGTGCAATAGGAGATGTGGTTATCATCATTTCCTACGCGTCAATGGATTTTGAAGAAGCCAAAGCACACAAACCCACGTTGGTATTCCCCGACACTTCAACCAATCAACTGATTTAAAAACACGTCGATTATGGACTATCTGGCTTTTATCACAAATAAAATCGTTGAAGACAGAGATGATTTTCGAAATACATTAAGCCAGTGGAAATTTCAAAATGAAAAAATAGTCTTTACAAACGGTTGTTTTGACATTCTTCATCGCGGCCACATAGAATATCTTGCCCAGGCTGCTTCTTTCGGTACAAAATTGGTTATCGGACTCAATACCGATGCATCCGTAAAGAGATTGAAAGGAGAAACACGCCCTGTTAATAATCAGCAAGCCCGTGCTATTTTGCTTTCTTCTTTGATATTCAGCGACAAAATCGTTTTTTTTGACGAAGACACCCCGCTCGAATTGATCCGGTTCGTACAGCCCGACATATTGGTCAAAGGAGCCGATTACAAACCCGAAGAGATTGTCGGGTATGACATCGTAAAAGCCAAAGGGGGAGAAGTCGTAACCATCGACCTGACACAAGGATACTCCACTACCTCTATCCTCAGCAAATTGGGATAAACATTCCTTCCGCTTTATCTTCACGACAGCTATTTTCTTACCTGTTAGAAAAGTGTCACAAAGCTGTAAAAAAGTGTTAGTAAAAAATGAAAGAAATACACATAACTTATTTTGAAAATTTAAAAAAGGACAGTGTTATATTTTTTAATGAAATTCCAAAATTAAAAACCTTTCTTTAATTGTTTTTCTTTCCACATATTCCTAACACTTTTTCCCGGTTAAAAAACGGTTTTTTATTATTCGGTTTTCTTTCTAACAATTGTCAATAACTTTAATAAAAGAATATAGATCAATCATTTATTATTAGCATACCTGTTAATAATTTTCTTTTTCAAACTAAAAACGAGATAATCAAAAAAGGAATACTTTTTTTATTCCACAAACTAACATCTCATCATCATTTTCATATTTAAATTTAAAAAAATAGGAATAATATAATTATAATAAGTTTGTTTAAAACCGTCAATGTGTACCTTTGCAAAGATTAAATCCGATGTCAAATTAAACAAAAACGATGAATCCTTTAAAAAAATTAGCCGGTGAAACGGTTATCTATGGATTTACGACCATTTTAGGCCGTTTCGTCAACTGGCTGCTTGTTCCTTTGTATGCCGGAATTTTTGCAGCAAGTGAATACGGTATTGTTATAAATCTGATGTCTTATACAGCCCTTTTGGTGGTATTACTGACTTATGGGACGGAGACCGGATTTTTCAGGTTTGCCACACAGGAGAACCGGAACAATGTTTTTTCCACTTTGATGTCTTCCTTGTCCGTAACTACTCTTCTTTTTTTGTTTCTTACACTCTTTTTTCTGACGGATTTATCTGTTTTTCTGGATGTGCAGGAACACAAAGAGTATTTGATATTATTGATTGTCACGATTGCTATAGATGTTATCAGTTCCATTCCTTTTGCTCTTTTAAGGCTGGAAAGCCGCCCTATACGTTTCGGAATCATCAAGTTACTGAACATCGGAATAAACATCGGATTAAACCTGTTTTTTCTTTTGTGCTGTCCTTTTTTGGAGAAAAAGGGGATGCATGTTCCTTTTTTTGATCCTCAGGGGGGGATTCTCTATATTTTCATATCCTATTTGGTCGCTTCGATGGTGACGTTCCTGATGCTGTTGCCCTATTTTCTGAAATTTCATTTTTATTTCTCTTTCAAGTTGTTGAAAGAGATTTTGAATTATTCTTTTCCGATACTGATTGTGAGTTTGGCGGGAATGGTCAATTTGCAGGGGGATAAAATTATGATGCCCAAGATTCTGGGGCAGGTTATGAGTCAGGAGGAGGCATTGGCTATGACGGGTATTTACGGGGCTAATTATAAATTGGCTTTGGTGATGTATATTTTTACCCAGGGTTTCCGGTTTGCTTTTGAACCGTTTTTTTTCAACTATTCCAAGAATGAAGATTCCAAAAAAGTATACAGACAGGTGTTTTTGTATTTTACGGGATTCGGCCTGATTATCTTTTTGGGGGTTATGTATTGGATTGATATTATCAAATTTTTTGTACGTCGTCCCCAGTATTATGCAGGGATAATTATTGTGCCGTGGGTGCTTTTGGCCAATCTTTTCCAGGGGATGTATTATTCTCTTTCTTTGTGGTATAAACTGACGGATAAAACGATTTACGGGGCATATATGGCTATTGCAGGCAGTGTGATTACCGTTTCCATGAATTTCATTCTGTTGCCCCGGATAGGGTTTATGGGGTCCGCTTATGCGGTTTTTACCTGTTTTTTGGTTATGTGTGTTCTCTCTTTGATATTGGGACACCGGTTTTACCGGATAGATTATGACATACGTAAGATTATTTTTTATTTTTTATTAGCCGTTGTATTTTATTTTGCAGGCAGATATATTACGTTTGATAATCCTTGGGTAACCTGTCTGGCAAGGACGCCTTTGCTGATGGTGTTTGTTTTGATTTTCCTGAAAAGGGAAATGAAATTCTTGTTTACCGGAAATTTCATACGTAAAGTGTTCAGTAAAAGGTAGTAATGTTTTTTGGCAAAAGGGAAGACCGTTCATCAAAATTCGAGTAAACTTGATTTTGCATTTAACTTGTACTATCTTTGTAAAAGATTGGGAAAGAGTATTTAATATGGCATAAAAAGAGAAATATGAAAGTCAATATCATCAACAAATCCAAGCATCCGCTTCCGGAGTATAAGACCAAGTTATCGGCAGGTATGGATATCCGTGCGAATTTGAGCGAAACGATAGTTTTACAGCCTTTGGAAAGAAAACTCATTCCTACCGGATTGTTTATCGAACTGCCGGAAGGGTATGAAGCACAGATGCGTCCCCGCAGCGGTTTGGCCCTGAATGAAGGGTTGGGACTTCTGAACAGTCCCGGAACGATTGATGCGGACTACCGGGGAGAGGTAGGAATTATTGTTGTTAATTTGTCTAATAACGTGGTCAGCATTAAAGACGGTGACCGGATAGCACAGATGGTCATAAATAAGGTGGAACAAGCCGAATTGGTGGAGGTGAAAGAACTGACCGATACAGAGCGGGGTTCAGGAGGTTTCGGACACACCGGAAAAAAATAAATTTTTACCGTATAAAGGAGTAGATTTGACGGTAAAAAAGGACTTTACAGAGTAACAGGAATGAAAAGGAGTTTTATTTTAGCAGCGGTTCTTTTTTTGGCGGTAAGTGTTTTTGCAGGCGAAAAAAAGAGAGAAGAGGTAAGAAAGGAATTAGATGAAAAGTCTAAGCTGGAATTTGATTACTCTTTTATGGAGGGGGTGAGATGTAAAGTTACCGGTGATTTTCAGGGAGCGATGGGGTGGTATGACAATTGTCTGAAAATTGATCCGGAGAGCCCTGTCGTTAAATACGAGATAGCAGGACTTCTTTTGGGTACGGAAGATTACAACGGGGCTTTGCAGTTAGCGCGTGAAGCTGTTGCCGGAAATCCTGCCAATTTGTGGTATAAATTGCTGTTGGCAAATGTTCTGCAAAAAAAGTCCATGATTGAGGAGGCTTGTAATGTTTATGCCGATATCATCGGAAAGTATCCGGATAAAGAGGAGTTTTATCTGATGGAAGCCAGTCTTTACGCTTCTGTTGAAAAATGGCAGAAAGCGATAGAGGTGTATGACCGGTATGAGAAACAATACGGGGTGACGGAACCTGCTTCCATTGAAAAAATCAAGTTGTACAGCAAATTGGATGACGTTAAGGGAGCTTCCAATGAATTACTGAAATTGATTAATGAATATCCGGAAAGAAACGAATACCTGAGTTTGCTGGCTGAATTGTATTTCAATTACAATCAGGATAAGAAAGGATTGCAGATTTTGAATAAACTGCTGAAAGAGGATCCGCAAAACGGATATGTTCATTTGTATCTGGCAGACTATTACCGCGACAAAAAGCAGTCTGCGGAAGTGGCTAAGCACATGAAAAGCGCACTGCTGAGTGACCAGCTTGAAAATTCATTCAAAGTCCAGTATATACTGAAACTGATATTGGGCCGTGATTCGACAAAAGTTACCGAACCGGAATTGGATTCTTATATGGATATTCTCATGAGTAAATACAGCGAAGATTTATCCATACGGGCGTTGCATTCGGATTTTCTGAGGAAAGACGGAAAATTACAGGAAGCCCGGCAGGAATTGGAATATATTCTGGAAAGAGAGAAGAATAATTACATGATATGGGAGGAGTTGTTGCTGACTTGTAATCAGTTGGAAGATACGAATTGTATGTATGTGCAGAGTGTGGAGGCAATAAAGTATTTTCCCGAACAGCCGCTTCCTTATGCTTTGGCAGGGGTGTCCCTGATGATGCGAAAAGATTTTGCATCGGCTGTTGATTTTCTTAAAAAAGGAATTTTACTGACAGACGACAGAATCCAGTTGAAATCCCAGTTTTATTCCTATCTGGGTGATTGTTATTACAGTCTGGACAGTACGGAACAGGCTTTCCGGATGTTTGACAAAGTATTGGAAATCAATCCTCAGGATGTATTGGTATTGAATAATTATGCCTATTATCTTTCTTTGCTGGACCAGGATTTAGGTAAGGCGGAGGACATGAGTTCCAAAGCGGTTATGCTGGAACCGGACAACGGTACGTATCTGGATACGCATGCGTGGGTGCTTTTCAAACGTAAAGTCTATTCGGAAGCACTTTATTACATGAAGCAGGCGATGGAAAAGACAACGGAACCTTCGAGTGTGCTCTATGAGCATTACGGAGATATTTTGTATATGAACGGAAAGAAAAAAGAGGCTTTGGAAATGTGGAAAAAAGCCAAAGAAATGGGAGATGAAGTAAGTACCGCTTTGGATGAGAAGATAGCAGGTACTTATGTTTTTAATTGAAAAAGGTAAATGACTAAATATTTCTTTTTATTTTTTGTGGTGTTTTGCGTGACGTCGTGTAAAGTGGCTGAAAAAGTTTCGGTGCACTGGGAGGTACCTCATATCACGGAAGCAAAACTGTTGAAAAATATTCATGAAAATGAATTGCAGTTCAACAGTTTATATGCTAAAAAATTAGATGTTTCCATCGACCGGAACGGGAAAACCGATCATGTTAAAGCGGCATTGAAAATAGAAAGGGACAGTTTTATCTGGATGTCTCTGACAGCTCCTTTGGGTATAGAGATTGCCCGGATTTTACTGACTCCGGACAGTATTAAATTTATAGATTCTTATAATAAAAAGTATTTTTTTACTGATTACCGTTTTTTTTATGATAAATTCGATATAAAGATTAATTTTGATTGTTTTCAAAATCTGTTGTCTAATGTCTATTTTGACTTGGAAAACTGCGGAAAAAATGAGACGGACGATACGAAATTTAAGTTTGAAAAAACAGGTAGCGATTATGTATTGTCGAATGTACACCGGAAAGCATTGAACCGGAAAATAAAGAAGTTCTTTAAGAAGAAAAGGAAAAATAAGGATTACACGTTGATTTTGCATAAAGTGCACATAGACCCCACGTTATTCCGGCCTTTGAAGATGTCGCTCGAGGATTTGGAAAGCGATATGGGAATCAGTGTCAAATACGGTAATTTCAAATCTTTCGGAGAGAAAATGTATCCCGAAGACATAGAGTTTAATGTGGTGTCGGACGACTTGAAAATCAAATTGGGACTGAAAGTTCAAAAGCTTGAGTTTGACGTGAAAGTCACTCCGAACTTCAGACTTTCTACCAAATATAAACCTCTTTCGTTTGATAAATAGTTGGACAGGGATTAAACAATGAGACGAAGGTATATCGGCATATTATTTCTGTTGTTCTTTCTGCCGGCTTTGACGGGATTTTGTCAGTCTGTCAGCAGCATAAAGAAAGACAAGGCGAAGATTGAGAAGGAGATAGCTTATCTCAACAAACTGCTGGAAGAGGCAAAAAGCAATAAAAGCGTGTCGGTGGAAAGGTTGAAGATACTCCAGCAAAAGATAGCTCAGAGTAAAGAGCTGATACGCTCTTTGCAGCAGGAGGTGAAATACCTGGAGAACCAGATTGACCGGAATGAAAGCCGCATTTCCCAACTCATGACTGATAGGGAATCCATGTTGAGCATGTATAGTAAGCTGATATACGGGTTGTGGAAAAAGCGGAATAAAACGGATAAACTGATGTTTATTTTTGCTTCTTCCGATTTTAACCAGGCTTATAACCGATATAAGTATTTTGAGCAGATACAGAGCTATTCTAAACGGCAGCTTTCTTTGATAGGGCAAATAAACGATTCTTTGAATGTGAAGAATGCGGAATTGAAAGAGTATATGGTTCTGAAGAATGAAGCATTACGCGATATAGATGTTCAAAACAGGGATTTGGTCAGTCAGCAGGAGAGTGAAAATAAACTGATACTCGAGCTCCAGAAAAAAGAAAAGCAAATTGTAAAGAAATTGCAGGCGGAAGCGAAAAACCGGGAGAGGCTGGAAAGGGAGCTGAATAAATTGATAGCTTCACAGGCGAAAAAATCGGGAGGTACTTCTTCCAAATATAAACTTACACCCGAAGAAAAGCTGCTTTCGGACGATTTTTCAAAGAACCGGGGAAAACTGCCCTGGCCTGTGACACAGGGAATTATTTCCGAAAAGTTCGGTGTAAATCCCCATCCGGTGTATAAGCGGGTGCTGATGTCGAATGACGGAATCAATATCACCACGTCTAAAAATGCGGAAGTCAGAGCGGTGTTTAAAGGGGTGGTTTCGGACATAGCCCTGATGCCGGGGATAAATAATGCGGTGATTATCCGTCATGGAAATTATCTGACCGTTTATACGAATTTAGTGTATGTGAGCGTGAAAAAAGGAGAAAAGGTAACTACAAAACAGACCATAGGAAAAGTGGCCTATGACAATGAAAAAGGGAGTATATTGGGATTTCAGGTATGGAATAATTTAGAGAAACAGAATCCCGAATTGTGGTTGGCGAAATAAAAGGTAATCAAGAGTGTTAATAGCAGGGAATGAAGAACAGATACAATGATTTGAAAAGTAATTTACGAAGCATTTTGTCCCGTTTCAGATTGGAATTGCTTCTGTCGGATCTGCTGAAGGGAACGGCATTTTTAGCAGGGTATGTATTGCTCTATTTTTTTGTGTATTATTGTTTTATAAATTTTTTCCCTGTTACTGTATTTTTCAAAAGCGTCTCTTTCTTCCTGTTTCTTGGCGGAGGGATATTTTTTGTTGTTTTTTTCTTGCTTCGTCCCCTCTATCTTTTTGTGATCTCTTTTCATTTGCAGAATAAAACGATATTGCGGCGGATTCTGCAATACTGTCCGGTGGCAAATGATGTTTTTGTGAGTTTGTATGACCTGGCTTTTCTTCCTGCTTCCGTGTCGGGTGATGAACAGTTGAAAGAAGCGGCTTTTGTTCAGAAATACCAGCTTTTGAATGATAAACGTCTCCGGGTTATTTTTCCTTTCAAGCTATTGCTGGGACATTTGGCTGCATTGATTCTTTTGAGTGGTATGCTTTTCCTGAATGGCAGGAACCTTGGTGTTCTGTACCGGAATATGGCGGCTTATGATAAAATTGATGACCCGCGTTTGAATGTTGATTTCCGGCTTTTGAATGAATCGTTGCATGCCGAATACGGAAAACCTTTTCAGTTGAAGCTGAAAGTGAGCAGTGACCTTTTTGAGGTAGGGAATGTTTTCGTTTGTTATGGTGGCGGTGAGTTTTTGATGAACCGCCGGGATTCGCTTTTCCTGTACAATTTCGACATGGTGAACAATGACATTCTCTTTTATTTTAAAACGGGAGAAGCCAAGAGTGAGAATTACAGAATAAAAGTGTTGCCTACTCCGGAAATCAACGGCTGTCAGGTAACGGTAATCCCGCCTTCTTATACCGGATTGAAAGCGGAAGTCCTGAAAGATATTGCCGATTTCCGGGTCTTATATGGCTCGGTTTTGCGTTTTCATGTTCATTTTTCCAATGTGGATACCCTCTTTTTGCAAGCGGGCGGCAAATGGTCGCAAATCGCGTTAAAATCGCAGGGTGAAACGGATTTTACCCGTAAAATTACGGCTTCGGGAGAATATACATTGTGGGGTTCGAATTCGGATTTTACCCGTAAGAATCTGATGAATTTCAGTGTTACCTGTGTTCCGGATCTTTATCCCGGCATTCAGGTGTCCGAATTGCAGGACTCTATGAATGTGTCACTGCACTATTTCTACGGAGTAATAACGGACGATTACGGTTTCTCCGATTTGCGATTTAATTATTCGTTAAACGGACAGACCAATACCGTTATGCCGGTACGGATAAATAAGAGTCTCAATACTCAGGAATTTTATTTTGAATTCAATTTTGCAGAGTTTGCCGGGATGGATAAGGCTAAAATCCATTACTTTTTTGAGGTATTTGATAATGATGCTGTTTCCGGTCCGAAAAGTACGCGTTCTGATGTCAGAAACTACTTGGTGCCCGATTTGAATTCGATTTTTGAATACAATACCGAAGTGAATGCCAATGTCAATACGGCGATGAATGAAGCCGAAAAACTGGCTAAGGATATTGTTGCGGGAGTAAAGGACCTCCAGAAGAAAATGCTGGATAATTCTGTGGATAATTGGGAAAAACAGCAGCTTTCGAAAGATATTGTTGAAAAGAAGAATAAACTGGATAAACTTCTGACTGAAGTCCGGGAAGAGAATCAGAAAAAATCTTCCCTGAATAATAATTTCACGAAGCAGGACAGTGTTCTCCAGATGAAACAGCAGAAGATACAGGATTTGCTGGACAAGATTATGGATGATGAGATGAAAAAGCTCATGGAGGAGTTCAGCAAACTTTCTGAGGAGTTCAGTAAGGAGAAATTCCAGAATATAGATGAAAAGATGAAACTGGGTTTTGACCAGTTGAGCGAAGAATTGGACCGGAACATCGAGTTACTGAAACGTTATCAGGTTGAAGAGCAGCACAACATGCTTTCCCAGCAATTGGAGCAGCTTAAAGAACAGCAAAACCGTTTTGATGACCGTGCCGGAGACACTTCTGCGGATTCTTTGCGTAAAGAAGCGGAGGATATACAGGAAAAGCTGGAAAATATAAAGGATAATTACAATAAATTGCAGGAAGAGAACAAGCAATTGTCCCAGCCTTTTGATCTTAAACCGATGGAGGATAAATTCACTCCTTTGTCCGAAGATCTTCAAAAACAGAAAGAGAATGCTTCTGAAGGGAAAAAAGAGGAGAAACTCTCGGAGGAGATAAAGAAGGAGATGGATCGTTTGTCTGAGGAGGTGAAAAAACAACAGCAGGAGAATTTTATGCAGATGTCCCTTCCTAAAAAAGACATTGAATTGATAATCCAGAATATTTTATTAATTTCGTTTTCCCAGGAAGATTTGCTGCATCAGTTCCGTGAGGTGCCTGCACAGAGTGCCCGGTATAATGAATTGGGACGGTTGCAGGATATGAAAAAACTGGAATATAAAATTGTAAAGGACAGTTTATCGGCCATAGCCAGAGCCAACCTGATGCTGGCGTCGATTCTTAACGATAAATTTTATGACATCGAGATCAAATTCGGACTTTTGCCGGATTATATTCAAAATAACAAAAGAAAAGAATTACTTGCCGAACAGCAGTATATTATCAGTTATTTGAATGATATGGCTTTGATTTTGAGTGAGGCTTTGCAGAAAGATAAATCGGAAGAAGGCGAAGCGGGTGGAAACGGTGAATCCGATAATTCGGGAGGAACCCGGAAAAAAGGGGGAAAAGGCGATAAAAACGAAGGGTATGGGAACCTGAAAAAATTCCAGAACGGTTTGAAGCGTCAGATGGAAGATTTACTTTCTCAGATGAAAAAAGGAGAAAAAGGAAAACCTTTACAGCAAGGAATCAGTAAGATAATACGGGAGAACGAACTTTTCCGGCAAAGTTTGAATGAATTTATGTCCGGTGAAGGAACTTTTTCAGAACAGGAAAAGCGTTTGTTGAATGAAATCAATAAACTGTTGGATGATAACATCCGGGATATAGCCAATTATTCTGTAACGAATCAATTGATACAGAGAAATAACTTGATTTTTAATAAGCTGCTGATGTCTGAGAAAGCTTCCCGCGAGCGTGAGGAGTATGAAGAGAAGAGGAAATCTGTGACAGCGGACGAGACGAAATTCGAGCGTCCGGAATTGTATTTTAAATCGGATAAAAAACGCAGTTTAATGAAAACGGATTTGCAAAAATCAGGTGTTAAGCTTAGTCCCTATTTTAAGAATTTGTATAACAACTATTATATCAAGCTTGGTGATGAATAAATTGAATTTATCTATATCGTCTGAAGTTGGAAATATTGTCAAAGTGGAAAACTTCATTGAAAGTTTTGGCGATACATTTGGTTTGAAACCCGAATTGTTCGGAAAAATCAGTTTGCCTGTGATTGAGGCGGTAAACAATGCCATCCTTTCCGGAAACAAACTGTCACCGGACAAGAAAGTCTGTCTGGAAGCCTGGAAAGAAAAGGATAAATTTTATGTTTCCGTACAGGATGAAGGAGAAGGGTTTGACTATACAAACATTCCCGATCCGACGTTGCCCGATAATATCGAAAAAGTGGCAGGCAGAGGGTTGTATGTCATGAAAACTTTATCGGACGAATTATTGTTTGAAAACAACGGGGCGAAAGTGACCCTGGTTTTCAATCTCTAATCTTTTTTTATGAAAGAAGTCTTGTTCTACGAAGAAGGTGTGGAACTTCCCGCATTTTTTTCCGGAAAATTGATTGAAAACTGGCTGGAGGTAATTGCTTCTCATTATTCAAGGAAAATAGGGGCTCTGTCCTTTATTTTTTGTCATGACGATTACATTCTGGATGTCAACCGCAAGTACCTGAATCATGACTACTATACGGATGTAATTACCTTTGATTATTGTGATAATCAAATACTTTCCGGAGATGTTTTTATTAGTCTGGACACAGTGCGTTCCAATGCTGTTCAGTTTGGGGTGGATTTTGAATCGGAGTTTCACCGGGTGGTTTGTCATTCCGTACTCCATTTAATCGGTTTTAAAGACAAAACAGATCCCGATAGTGTATTGATGCGTGAAAATGAAAATATTTGCTTAGATCTTCTTAAAAGAGTGTAAAATGACGGGTTTATTGCCTGATTACGATATTATCGTGATAGGGGCCGGACATGCCGGGTGTGAAGCTGCTTGTGCTGCTGCTAACCTGGGGTCGCGGACTTTGCTTATCACGCTGGATATGAATAAAATAGCTCAGATGTCCTGTAATCCGGCCATTGGCGGAATAGCTAAAGGTCAAATAGTCAGGGAAATAGATGCATTGGGAGGTATGACGGGGCGGGTTACGGACGAGAGTTCCATACAATTCCGGATGTTGAACCGTTCCAAAGGTCCCGCTATGTGGAGTCCGCGGGCACAGTGTGACCGGATGCGGTTTTCGGAAAATTGGAGGAGAGTGCTTGAGAATACGGATAATTTGGACATGTGGCAGGACGATGCCGTGCGGTTGTTGGTACATGACGGCCAAGTGGCAGGTGTTTTTACCTCTTTGGGTGTTGAATTTAAAGCCCGGAAGATTATCTTGACAAACGGGACTTTTCTTAACGGATTGATGCACGTGGGTAAGGTAAGTTTCCAGGGAGGAAGGATTGCTGAACCGGCTTCGTTTGGTATCTCTGCTCAGTTAGAAGAACTGGGGTTTGAGGTGGGACGCATGAAGACGGGAACTCCGGTGAGGATTGACGGTCGCAGTGTGGATTTCAGTAAACTCACGGAACAGGGAGGAGACGGAGATTTTCATCATTTTTCTTATCTTGATTATACCTCTGTGTTGAAACAGAGAGCCTGTTATATGGCTTATACGAACGAAAAGGTACACGATGTATTGCGTGAAGGCTTTTCAGACAGTCCGCTTTTTAATGGAACGATCCAGAGCATAGGCCCCCGTTATTGTCCGAGTATTGAAACTAAACTGAATACTTTTTCTGAACGCACCAGTCACCATCTGTTTTTGGAACCGGAGGGAGAAAATACGACCGAATTTTATCTGAACGGTTTTTCTTCTTCTTTGCCCTGGGATGTTCAGCTGCGGGGACTTCGTTTGGTGGAGGGTTTTGAGCAGGTACGGATTTTCCGTCCAGGATATGCCATCGAATATGATTATTTTCCTCCGACACAGTTGTATCACACATTGGAGACCAAACGCATTAAAGGGCTTTATTTTGCAGGTCAGATCAACGGTACAACGGGCTATGAAGAAGCAGCAGCCCAAGGGTTGATGGCAGGGATAAATGCCCACCTGTCACTTTGTTCGGATAAAGAGTTTGTTTTACAGCGCGACGAGGCCTATATCGGAGTGTTGATTGATGATTTGGTCACCAAAGGTGTTGATGAGCCTTACCGCATGTTTACTTCGCGGGCAGAATACCGCATTTTATTGCGGCAGGATAATGCAGACAGTCGTCTGACACCGAAGGGTTTTGAATTGGGATTAGTAAAAGAAGACCGATATAATATTTTTATTGATAAAATTAAAAAGCGGGATCTGTTGGTTGATTTTATCCGGAATTACAGTGTAAAACCCGATGAAATTAATGATTGTCTTTCCCGGTTGGAATCGCAGCCTCTGAAACAGGGGATGAAATTGGTAGATGTTTTAACCCGTCCCCAACTTACCATAGATTCATTACTGGATGCCTTGCTTCCTTTGAAGCAATTTATTGAAGAACATGCAATCAGGGAGGAAATTGTAGAGTCTGCTGAAATATTGATAAAATATTCGGGTTATATCGACCGGGAGCGTCAATTGGCAGATAAATTGCAACGATTGGAGAATTTGGTGATAGCAGGAAAATTTAATTACGAGGAGTTACAGAACCTCTCTATAGAGGCCCGGCAAAAACTGTCAAAGATACAACCCCGAACCATTGGACAGGCTTCCCGGATCAGTGGAGTTTCCCCTGCCGACATTAATGTTTTACTGATATTAATGGGACGTTAATTTTGCAGCGAAGAGGGACTGTTTCACGTGGAACGTTCAAAAAGGTGCGAAGAGAGGGGTGTCTGAAGGTGAGATAAAATTTAATTCGGAGAGAAGTGGAGATTATAGAAGGAAATATCATAGATATTCATAGCGCTCGGATTTATCCCGGTAAAATTTCTATTTCAAATGGAAAGATTCTGAAAATTGAAAAGAGTAGCAGTGTTTATTCGACTTTTATCTCTCCGGGATTGATAGATGCCCATGTCCACATCGAGAGTTCGATGCTGACTCCGTTTCATTTTGCCGATCTGATTGTTTCTAAAGGAACATTAGCCATTGTAAACGATCCCCATGAAATTGCCAATGTGATGGGAGAACGGGGTATTCGTTTTATGATAGAGAATGGACGAGAGGCAAAAGTGAAGTGTTTTTTCGGTATTCCCTCTTGTGTACCTGCTACGCCTTTTGATTCTTCGGGAGAGATTATTTCAGCAGAAGCGACCGAGCGATTGGCAGCAACAGGGGAGTTTGTCTGTTTGTCGGAAATGATGAATGTGCCGGGAGTTTTGAATGGGGATCCGGAAGTGGTGTGTAAATTGGAGATAGCAAAAAAGTATCGCTTAAAAATAGATGGACATGCACCGTTGCTATCTGGGAGTGCGCTAAAAAAATACATTCAGGCAGATATATCGACTGACCATGAATGTTCGAATCTGGATGAAGCATTAGAGAAAATTGCCGGTGGAATGAAAATCCTGATTCGCGAAGGCAGTGCTGCTAAAAATTACAATGCGCTAAAACCGTTGATTGCTTCTCATCCGGATGTACTGATGTTTTGTACGGACGATGCACATCCCGATGAAATCATACGAAATGGACATATCGACCAGTTGGTCCGTCTTGCTCTTCGGGATGGTTTTGATTTATTCACGGTTTTAAAAATCGCTTGCCTGAATCCGGTCAAACACTATCATTTACCTGTCGGAACGCTTCGGGAGGGTGAAAATGCAGATTTTATCAGAATTGAAAATTTGGACTCATTTGAAGTCCTGGAAGCATATAAGGACGGGAGAAAAGTGTATAAAAAGGGGGAAAATAGTATTTCTGATTCACAAGATAGCCCTGATTTTTCAGACATGAATCAATTTGCTCAACAGAAGATAGAATTATCTGTTTTGAAAAAAAGTGCACTTCCGGAACGGAATCTCTGCATAACATTGACAGACGGAGAAATTATTACTTCCAAATCCTTTTTTGATGCAGGACAGGAAAGTGATTTCGAATCGGATGTCAGTCGCGACATATTGAAAATAGTCTATCTTAATCGCTATTCTTCTGAAAAAAGGCCTCAAATATCCTGGATAAAAGGGATAGGATTGAAAGAAGGAGCTTTTGCTACGAGTATCGCCCACGATTCACACAATATTTTGGCTGTAGGATGTTCGGATGTTGCTATTCAGGCAGTCATAAACCGAATTATTGAGAATAAAGGAGGATTAGTCGTTAAAAATTCTTCCGGTATACATACGCTTGATTTGCCGATTGGAGGCATTATGAGTAATAAAAATGCGGTGGAAGTGGCTGAAAAGTATGAATTTTTAATTTCGGAAGTGAGAAAATCAGGATGTAAGTTGCATGCACCCTTTATGACGCTTGCTTTCATGTCTTTAATTGTTATTCCGGAAGTGAAAATAGGAGAAAAAGGCTTGTTTGACTTTAAAACTTTTCGTTTTTTGGAAGAACAATAGTCGACAGAGGATTGATATTCTCTGATTATGGACGGAGATAGGGTAGATATATGCTAAAAACAATGGAAATATGGCTTTATATGATGATGAACTAAAGGAAAAAGTGCATAAACTTCCAGCCAGTCCCGGTGTATATCAGTATTTTGATGCTACGGGTAAGATTATTTATATCGGTAAGGCTAAAAATCTCAAAAATAGGGTTCTCTCTTACTTAAATAAGGTCAATCAAACGGGAAAAACACAGGTTTTAGTCCGTAAAATCTGTGATTTGAAATACATTGTCGTCGAATCGGAGCAAGATGCCTTGCTTTTGGAGAATAATCTGATAAAAAAATACAAGCCCAAATACAATATTTTACTGAAAGATGACAAGACGTATCCCTGGATTTGTATTGTAAAAGAGCCTTTTCCGCGTGTATTTACAACCCGGCGCATTGTGCGTGACGGGTCGGAATATTTTGGTCCTTATACTTCTGCCAGGTTTGCCAATACCCTGATGGGGCTTATTCGTTCTCTTTATAAATTGAGAACATGTCGTTTACCACTGAATACCAGGAGTATTGCCGATGGAAAATTCAAAGTATGCCTGGAGTACCACATCGGTAACTGTCAGGCTCCCTGTGTCGGCAGGATGCCGGAGGAAGAATATAATGACTTTATTTCACAGATACGGAACATCCTGAAAGGCAATATTTCCTCTGTGATTGTCCATTTGCAGCGAAAAATGGAGGAGTTTGCAAGCGGATTGCAGTTTGAAAAGGCACACGAAGTCAAAACAGCTATTGAAGAATTGCGGACATATCAGTCGAAATCGACAATTGTAAACCCCGGATTAAGCGATATTGATGTGTTTTCTTACATAGAGGACGAGCGATATGCTTATGTAAACTATTTACGCATTATACATGGCGCTGTGAATCAGGTACATACGATTGAGATTGAAAAAAAGGTGGAGGAAGAAAAGGAGGAAATCCTGGCTTTTGCCATTTACGAAATCCGACAGATGATGAAGAGTGCCTCTAAAGAGGTGATTGTTCCGTTTTATCCTGATGTTAAATTAATTGATATTCAATACATTATACCAAAAATCGGTGATAAAAAACAATTGTTGGAGCTTTCGGAAAGAAATGTGGCCTACTTTAAACTTGATAAAGATCGGCAAAGAACCTTGAAAAAAGAGGATTCTAAGTTTTCTATTCTGAAAACGATAAAAACGGAATTGAAATTGCCCTCGTTGCCCCACCGGATGGAGTGTTTTGACAATTCAAATACGCAGGGGACGAATCCAGTGGCGTCATGTGTAGTATTTTTGGACGGGAAACCGGCTAAAAGGGAGTATCGAAAGTTTCACGTGAAAACAGTAGAAGGTCCGGATGATTTTGCCTCTATGGAAGAAATTATTTTGCGGCGTTACAGACGGGTATTGGAGGAAGGGCGGGAGCTGCCCGACCTGATTGTGATAGATGGTGGAAAAGGGCAGTTGCATTCGGCTGTGAATAGTTTGAAAAAGCTGGATTTATACGGGAAAATACCGATTATCGGATTGGCGAAGCGTATGGAAGAGATTTATTATCCCGGAGATAAAGATCCTTATCTCTTGGCTAAAAATTCGGTTTCTCTGAAAACATTGATGCATATCCGGGATGAAGCACATCGTTTCGGTATCACTTTTCACCGTCAGTTGCGGGAAAAACCGCTTACCAAAAGCGTGTTGAATGATATTAAAGGCATTGGAAAGAAAACGGAGGAGCAGCTTATCCGGCATTTTAAATCGGTTGAAAATATCCGTAAAGCCAGCCTGGCGGAATTGGCGGCGGCAATAGGGGTGTCCAAAGCGAAAATCGTTTGTGAATTTTTTAACGGAGAGTCTTAAAAAAAGCGGTTCAATGCCGTTGGTAGGGCAAGAACCGCTGAGGAATCTTCCTGCAAGTTACTTGATAGAGAACTTGCAGGAAGATTATTTCTGATTATCATAGCTGAAAAATAGCACTTTTTAGTTGATTTTATTTTATATGCTTGATAATCAATGTGTTTGCGATTTTATCCTGCCATGTGTCCAGGATTTCCCGGAAGTGTTTATATTCTTTGGGGGTAATTACGACCGCAGGAAGGGCGATTTCCCGGTGAACATGTATTCTATCGTCTTGTTGGGTGATTTTGACGGAAACAGCTCCGTAGCGGTGTTTTTTACGGATTTCCCGGCATTTGTTTTTTAATGTAAGGCCGGGGGCCAATCGAATAGTGTAGTCATAACTTTCCCGGATGGGATAAGGTATTTCCAGTTTTTCTTTCCGATTAGCGGTTAAGGGATGGATTTTCCAGGAATGAACGCCTGTTGCGACTTCCGGCAGGGAATAAAGCAGATAATCCTGATTTATGACCGGTGTAAATCGACTTTCGACGCTTAAATTGTTTTCAAAAGGGGTGACTTTGTTGTAGCGGATATTTATGGAATCGCCGGGAATAGCGATGGCTTCTTTTATTTTTTCCTGGTAAAGTTTGTTGGGTCTGATGGGTACTAATCCGCCTGCCAAAGAGATATTTCCGCTCAGTTTGCCTTCCGTAGGGCTGATGTTTAAATTCAGCCGGCAGTTGATATTGCCTGAGGAAGGAAGAACAGTTAAAGGTTTGATTTCGGAAGCCGACAGGAGGTAAATCTGATCCCGTTTGCCCCGGAGTTCCGGAGAGAGGATGTCATGGCCGTCGGCAGTGAAAAACAAGGGGATGCCTTCGGATAAGGTATATACTAAAAGTTGTTGAATGGGTTGCAGGCCTCCGATGGTTTCTTCTCCCTCTGATCCGGGATAGACAACGGCTACTGATGCGGGGATTCCGACGGATTGAAGCATGGTGATAAAAAGATTGATTTTTTCAGCCTGTGTGCCGTAAGCCTGGTTAAAAACTTCTTCGGGTGTGCGTATTTTCCGGTTGAGGTATTCTGAGGGAATATCCAATGTGGAAATCTGCCGGGCGATATAATCTTTGATGGTAAATGTCCTGTCTAAATTGTTTTCACAGTTTTGGGTTAATTCTTTGGTAAAACGGGTGATTTCTTCATGCTTGCCAAAATGGAGGTTAGCCCGGAGTGCTTCCAGTGAAGATTTCCTTGAAGTATAGGTACTTGCTACAAAATGAGGAATATCCGTTTTATTTTTTATCCGGAAGGATTCGTGTGTGCGTGGCTGTAAGTTCCTGAATGTCCAGGCATAGTGTTTCCCGTGTGTGGTTTTTGTGATTTCCGGCTTTCCTTTTAAGTTGAGTAGTTTGTATTGAAATTCTTGATTGTGAGGGACATTTATAATTATCCGATACTCCTGGACAGGGGTTTCTTCCTGGAGAATTTCATCTATATCCAAATGTCTGATTCCCTCTGACAAGAGTGTGTAATTCAAATGGATACATGCCCCTGGCTCTAATCCGGTGTGAGTAACGACCATTTCTTTCAGGTGGTTGTATGCCGGAGCATTTGCGGCAAACGAAGGAAGGACTTCATTCAGAGCGTTCTGCGGAATGTGTAGCGTGTCGCCATTAGCCAGGCGGGTGAATGCAGAATTGATTTTTAATTTTTGAAAATCAGGATTATACACGATGAATGTTTCTCCGTACAGATTATTTAATGCCATAAGAGAGTTGATTTCCAATTCTTTGTAATAATTTACCGTTAGCTTATTGTCGGGAGAAAGGGTAAATTCTTTTCTGATTTTTCTGAAATGGGCTTCTGTTGTGGCAGAAACAGTTTCGGTAAATAGGATTAAACCGATGAAAATGAATCCAGTATATAGAAATAGTTTATTCATTTTGATTTGTTTTTAAGAATTAATCGTGTTCCAGTATAAGGGCTTGTTCGCCGTAGGATTTGTGAGTGTTGACAGCTTCCCGGAAAGAGTTCCAGTCGTCTGCGTCATACACTCGTTTTTTCAGGACGAGCTTGTGGCTGAGATGCAGGGAATTTCCCTTTTGGCTCAATTGGCCGTAAAAATCGGCGGCCTTGCCTTCAATACGCTCTTCGCGTCCGGCTTGTTTCATTTTGTAGCCTTGAGGCAGTTGGACTGTTTCGTCGAGTACGATCAGTCGGGAGCAGGCGTCTTTGAAACCGTATTGCCGTTTGGCCAGGGAAGTGTTGATGCGGAGATAAGAGCGAACCCGATTGAATAAATTGTTGAGCGCCATCGGTTTGAATACTAATACGTTTTCACCGCTCAGGGCGTAATCCGGAATGACGAATTTCATTTTAATGTGCAGGGGAGCAAGCAGGTAATTTCTTGGATTTTTTCCGTAGTCCACGTCAAGCATCCTGGCTTGGGGAGATACGTTCAGCAGTTCTTTTTCCATAGCATTGGTCCAGTCCCGTTCGTAACCGTCCGTAAAGATTCGCCGGATATTTCCGTCTGATTGTCCTTCGGCTTCGAGGGTTAGTTCACCTTTGAGTGTTCCTTTTTCATCCAAAGAGGATGAGATACGGAGTTTTACATAGTGATTTTCGGGTGGAGAGAGGGGGGTAATCAATAAATCGGATCCTTCCGGTAAACCGGGCAGGTAATTTTGTTGTTGTTCCGCACTTGACCAAAGTTCGCGGATGAAGGGCACCCAGGTGGGGTCGAGCGGCATATAAGTCCCGTCAGATAGTTTCACTACGGCTACACTGTGGTTAAAATGGTCGGCAGGGATGGCTTCCACTCTGGAGCCGGCCATTGTCATTGCCGGGAAAGCTTCAAAACCAGCCATCCGGAGCATGGAAATCAACAGGGCTGCTTTGTCTTTGCATACTCCGCAGCGGTCGGTAAAGTTCATGTGGGTGTTATGCAGCGTATAACCTTCTCCTTTGCCCATCGAAATTCCTGAATAACGCATATTGTCGGCAACCCAGTGGGTCAATACCGCTATTTTTTCCATTTCATCATCGACATTTTTCAGAAGTTCATTCACTTTTGCCTGTGCTTCCGGTGTGGGAGAAAAGCTGCCGTAGTCTTCGTTTACTTTATGAAACCAGCGGGACTTGGCTTTCCAGTCGGGGGTGGTGGACATCATGAGTTTGGGGGCTACGTCATATAAATCAACCATATTCGGCTCTTTTTCAAAAGGCAGCATGTGGTTGACCGTAAAAGTGTAGAGCCGGTGATTTTCTGTGGTGCGGGTGGATGTGAGACATTCCCTTTGGTAGAATTGATATTGCAGTTCTTTGGTTTTGGGCAAAGCGAGCTGGTAGACTTTTTTGACTACCGGGCGGGAGTCCCAGAAAGGAATGATGTCATAAAACTGGCCTTTCATGGGGGGAACGAAGCGTTCGTCTTCTTCCTGGGTTGCCAGTAGGGCGTAAGTAAATCCTTTTTTTGTGATTTCATAATCAATGGTATCGCCGGGTTGCAGGCGTCCCGGTTCAATCATAATCTGCCGGGCACCCCAATATATAGCTCTGGCGGGTGCGGCATAATCGCACGCTGTTTTGGGGCTGATGATGCGGGTTTTTCCGTTGGCTTGCCGGATTTTTACTGATTTGAATTCGGCAAAAGCAGTGAGTGGGTCATAATCGTAGGTGATGGTTCGGTAGCTGAGGGCTGCTGACGGTTTCTGTACTTTGATAATCCGGTGGATGTGGAATGTTCCCGCTCCGGTTTCACTGACTTGTACGTGTGTGCTGTCCAGAAGATGGACGGCATCGTATTGCATGATTTTTTCGGAGAAGACCAGAGCATCCTGGTTTTCTCCCCGGCTCTCTCCTGCAAGAAGGGAAAAGCCGGCAAGTGTCAAAAGGGAAAATAATTCTGTTTTTTTCATTATAATATGGATTTCATTGCTTACGAAATTGATAAATCGGCGGAAGAAATGCAATAGTTTGCAGAAAATTATAAATAAAAAACCGGAAGTTGGGGAGAATCCTCCGCTTCCGGTTAAAATTTTGCCGTTGTCGGGCGATTATTTCAGCAGTCGGGCAAATTCGTCTTTGTTGGCCAGGATTCCGACTGCTTTTTCCACTTCTTTGTCGTGCAGGACTTTGTATGCCATGACTCCTTCGGCATAGTAGTAACGCTGCATGAATTGTTCTGCTAAAAAGGAGGCAATTTGCTCTCTGAACAGGTCCATATCCCGATCGATGGAGTGGGCAAAGTCTTTTTTCAGTTGTTCAAGCCGGGGTTTGACTTGTTCGTAATATTTTTCATCTTTGGCTGTCTTCTCCAGATTTGTCAGGAGGCGCTGGGATTCTGTTTCATAAGTGAATTTTTTCTCTTTCAGCCAGTTCTTGAATTGGTTGTAGATGTCGTCTGTGATTTTAAAATCCTTGATTTCAGCGGTTTGCGGATTCTTTAAGGCGTATGAATTGACGAAATCAAAGCATAAGTCACGCAGAATCAGTTCCTGGGTGATGCGGGAGAGCTCTTCCGTTTCAATTTTGATGTCGGGAGTAATTCCTCCTCCATCATATACTTTCCGTCCGGCTTCCGTTGTGTACTCCGTAATCAGGGAGTCCGGTACTTTTCCCACACTGCCGTCCGGATTCCGGTGGGAATAGTCCAGTGCCTGGATACAACGTCCGCTGGGGATATAATATTTTGCCGTAGTGACCTTCATTTTGGTGTTATAGGGCAAATCACGGATGGTTTGCACCAATCCTTTGCCAAACGAGCGTTCGCCGATTAAAACGGCTCTATCGTAATCCTGGAGCGTTCCCGCTACGATTTCTGATGCGGAAGCGGACCCCCGGTCAATCAGCACGACCAAAGGTATCTCCGGCAGAATCGGGTTTCTGGAGGTTTTGTATTCCTTGTCCCATTGTTTTACTTTTCCCCGGGTATCTACCACTTTTTTATCTTTGGGGAGGAAGAAGTTGCAGATTTCGACCGCTTGTTCGAGCAGACCGCCGGTGTTGCCCCGCAAATCGAGTATAAGGGAGGTGGCACCCTGGTTTTTCAATTCCAGGGCAGCTTTGCGGACTTCGGCAGCCGATTTGTCCGTGAAACTGTTTAAATAGATGTAACCGGTATGGTTTTGTGCCATGCCGTAGTAGGGTACGCTCGGTAGCTGTATTTTTTCGCGAATGGCTTTTTTGTCGATGCTTTTTTCTTCTCCTTCCCGTTGTACGCGAACGGTAATTTCTTTGCCCGGCTGGCCTTTCAGCATTTCACTGACGTCGTCCGTACTTTTGCCTTTTATAGAGTTGCCGTCAATGGAAAGTATGATATCGCCCGGTAGCAGGCCTGCTTTGTCGGCAGGAAAGCCTTTGTAGGGTTCACGGATAATCACGTGGTCGCCTTTTTTGCTGATGACGGCCCCGATTCCGGCATATTCTCCCGTCGTCATGAGTTTGACATCTTCCATATTGGCTTCAGGATAAAAAACGGTGTAAGGGTCAAGCGATTTGAGCATGGCATTGACGCTTGTTGTCACCAGGTCTCCGGGATCGACTTCGTCTACATAAAACAGGTTGGCTTCCCGGAAGAGGGAGGCATAAATGTTCAATTGTTTGCTGATTTCGAAGTTCCGGTCATCGCTTTTCAGGGAAAGGGCTCCCAGAGCTAAAATGAGGATGCCGGCAGTTAAGAATAAAAAATTTCTTGTTTTCATTATTGTATTGCGTGTTACAAAGTTACAGACAAAACAGGGGCGGCCCTGTTAGTTAATTTAGCGAAAGTACGTTTTTTCGGTGAAAGTTAAAAATGATAGTCCGGATAATGATTCCGATTTAGAATTTTATATTTTTCTTTTTCTCTTTTTAAAAGAGGCTAAGGAACTGGATCGTAGCCGTTTCCTCCCCAGGGATGGCAGGACAGGATTCTTTTCAGGGCGAGCCATGAGCCTTTGAACGGGCCGTATTTCCGGAGGGCTTGCAGCGCATATTCAGAGCAGGTTGGTGTGTAGCGGCAACAGGAGGGTTTAAGCGGAGAAATGCAGTACTGATAAAACTTTATGGGTAGCATAAGAATGGCTGCAAGGCCGCGTTTCAGCCAGGAAACCAAGGATTTCCTTTTGTTGCATTTCTGAGGTTCAGTCATGGAGCGGGAGATTGTTGAAATGCTGTGCCATTTTAGTCAATGCTGTTTGCAGGGCTTTTTCGACTTTGGAGAAGGGGACTATCCGGTTATCAAGGTAGATAAACAGGATGTCAATTGTCTGTTCAGGGGATACCGCATTGTAAAGTATACTTTTGTTGCAGCGGAAAGCTTCGCGTGTGAGGCGTTTCAGACGGTTCCGGTGAACGGCACGTTTGAATTTCTTTTTACTGACACTGATGGCTATCCGGGCAGGATAATCTCCTTTGCGTGAGGATTCTTTAGCCACCATCCGGAAAGGATATTGAACAAAACTGAAACTTGAAGTGAGCAATTCTTCAAACAGATTTTTGTTTGTGAGCCGTTCGGATTTGTGCAGGGTATTCATTAAAGGGGTGAAAAAGTGAAAGAGTGGAAATGTTGAAAGGGATGAAGAGTAATGCTCTTTTCCACTCTTTCACTTTTTCAACATTTCCACTCTCTTATATTTTGATTTTGTTCTCTTTGTTGTATTTTTTGATAAACTCTTCTATGGCCATCGTCATGGAAGGACATTTGGCTGTCGGAGCCTGGATGTCGAGCCGGAGTCCGGCTTCTTCAACGGCTTCGGCTGTCGTTCCGCCGAAAGCTGCGATAATGGTGGTATCCTGAACGAATCCGGGAAAATTCTGAAACAGGGATTTTATGCCCGACGGGGTATAAAAAGCCAGGATGTCATACTCTTTCAGGTTTTTGATGTCGCTCAGGTCGCTGGAGACCGTTTTGTATAAAATGGCTTTCGTGTATTTCAAGTGTAGCTGGTCCAGTAGTCCCGGAATATTTTCCTTGTGAATATCAGACAGGGGTACGAGGAAATTTTCCGTTTTGTGTTTCAGCAGGATTTTGGTCATATCGTCCACTTTTTTATCGCCATAGAAGATTTTTCTTTTGCGGTAAACGATATATTTTTGGAGATAAAATGCTGTGGCTTCCGAAATGCAAAAATATTTCATTGTATCCGGAACCGTCACCCGCATTTCACCACAGATTCTAAAAAAGTGGTCGATTGCAGTCCGACTTGTGAAAATAATGGCTGAGTGATCCAGAATATTAATGCGTTCCTGACGGAATTCCTTTGCCGTAACTCCCTCGACCTTGATGAAAGGCCGGAATTCTAATTTCAGATTGTATTTTTCAGCTAAATCAAAATAGGGAGATTTTTCGGTGGTCGGTTTGGGTTGCGATACGAGTACCTTTCTTATTTTCAAAGCTGCAAGTTTTAATATTACTACTCTTTCTCGTTACACCAAGAGTCTGTATAACACAAGCCAAGGTATAACTTCGAGGGCACAAAGGTACAAAATCATATAGAATATCGGAACTTTATAAGCGAATAATATTCCCACCCACCGCGCGAATTTAACAAGATAAAACAAAATTAAACACATTACGGTGATTCTTATCATCAGTGGTATGGCAAACTCTTTGACAAAGAAAGTGGCTAATACAAAGGGAGATACTATTAGTCCGCCCACGATATGATAGGCCCAGAGGTTGATGATACTTTCTTCTCCGGCGGCCCGTGTGTTAAATGTCCAGCTGCATAACCGTAGGATGCATATCAGAAGAAGGTGCCAACCGGTGAGGTAGCCTAATGTGTAGAGAATCTGATGAGGGTCGAAATCCTGGCGGGTCAGATACGTGAAAGCGATGGATAAGATTGAAAAAGAGAGAAATAGCGAGAGGAAATAATATACCAGATTCTGAGTAATACCTTCATTAAGAACGATTTCATATTTTTTCTTTTTTGCGACGACGTTCATCAAAAGGGAAAACAGATTTTTTCCTCTGAGCCGGATAACGGCAAAGATAATCAGAAAGATAATGGTATAAATCAGACTTCCTGCCAGATTTTCGGGTTTGTGCAGGAGAATCCGCGGGGCAAAATCTCTTAGCGGTACGATAATAACCGTATCTTCCGGTGGTATCAGCCCGGAAGTGGCGGCAGTGTCCCCGGAAGAGGTGTTATAAAGAGAATATGTTATACTTGTATTTTGCATTAAACCGGTACACGACATTGATACTTATTTCGTGGGAACCTTCCGTCGTTTTTATCAGGTTTCCCATAGACATGTCATACGTATAAGCAATGCGGTATTGTAGCCTTTTATTGTCGGAATTCAGTTTCAGCCCGAGTTTGAAAATCATGGCTTTGTAGTTCTGGTCCGAATTGTTCAGCAGTTGCGAGCTGTACCACACTCCTCCGAAAATCGGATCAGTAACCAGGTCTGCCCCAACCAGCACATTGTTGAAAGAAGAGGAAGAGAGCAGTTTGTCTCCGATGTTTTCGAAAAGAAGCCCCGGACATACATACATCCAGCTTTTCTTGTCCAGACTATACTTGTTGGTGCGGACAAAACCGTTCCATTGCAGGCTGAATTTCATCGGTATCCTGGGTTTATCTTCCAGGAAGTTGTTTTTGGGGCGTGTGAAATGATTCAAAGAGAAACCGACATAGTTCTGCATAAATTCGGTGTAGTTTCGTTCCCAGGGAATAAAAGCCATGGCACCGAAACTGAAATCCCAGAAGTTTTGTTTTTGTTTGATGCCAACCAAGTCGGGTTGTTGGTAGATGTTCCCGTAAATGGGATCCAACTGCCCGGAAAAGATGTATTTGTTGAAATTCAGCTTTTCGTTGTTGTAGCTTCCCCTCACACCCAATTGGAAATACGATCCTTTTTCTTTGCTAAAATAGCCTCTCCACGAATAGGAAAGTCCGATGGTCGTCGATTTGATGAATCCCCCGCCTTCGTCGCTGTTTACGAAATAGAGGCCGACACCGTAATTGTTGTAGGTCTTCAGGTCACTGGAAAAAAAGATGGTAGAAAAATTCCCGTCAAATTTAGGCCATAGTTTTCTGTAAGTCAGTACCGAGTTTAACTCTCCCTCATTAATCCCTGCAAAGGCCGGATTATAGTATGTACGGTTTTCCCAAAACTGGGAAAAATTATAATCCTGTGCCACCATTGTCCGGAGACAGAATATCATGCCGCAACCAATCAAAATCCCTTTTCTAAAAATCGAAGACATTCTTATCCACATTAAATCCGATGCAATAATAAAAAAAAATGAGGAATTATTAACAAGTTTTTGACAAAAGTCTATATTTTTACAAGATTTTAAATTTGAATAAGTGTGCTTAGTTAAATTTATAGTGAAGATATGAAAAAGTTTGTACGGGTATCGGTGATCGGAGTATTGTTTTTGTTGGCAGCGGGAAAGATGTATGCGCAAAGTAGTGTGACAATAAACCCGATGGACGGGTCTTTTCAGGATTCCACTACATTTGTGAATCTGAACTATATAACCTCTTCATCTTCGAATGAGTATCCGATTACATTGAAATTTGCGGGGATAAGCGGCAGCTATAATGAAGTACAGGTAAATTGGGGGGATGGGAACGAGAGTCCCAGGAAAACGGTGGAAGCTGCGACCTCGACTCCGGTTTCTTATACATATAAGAAAGAAGGTTGTTTCCCCGTACAGATGTATTTTTTCCCGGGTTCGGCCGGGAAAGATGCTGACACGCTTTATGCCTGGGCGTTGAATACGGATTTGTCCCTTTCGTATGTAGTGGAACCCGTTGGGAATGATAAGTCACACGGCTGTCTGTCTTATGGGGCTGACACCTTGTTACTTCGTTTTGTGTCACATACGAATCCTCCTTTGACCCAATATTCTATCAACATTGATTGCAGTACACCCATGATTCACTCTGAAGGAGATGTCGGAGGAACGCTTCCTGTGGTCTCTCCGGCTGAGATTGATTTGGAAAATAATTGGGTACACGCCTGTTGGGCGAACAAAGAACCTGGAAAACGGGATTCGATCTGGTTGATTTTTACTGAAGCGACTGGTGTGGAAGGGGCTGAAATTAAGGTGAATATGACTTGCTATTATACGGATGATAAGGGGAAACCGGATTATTTAGAGAAAAAATGCCATCAAACGGAATCCGTCTATCTTTTTGACAAACCTGATTTACGGCAGATTTTCAGGAGAGATCAGCTCTCCCCGTTCCCCGATACGTTGCATGCGCTTCCTGTGGATGAGCAAAATTTCAATGTCTGTGCTCCTGGCGGCCCGAATGAATTCGGATTTTATGGGGATTGGTTTTCCAAGTATCAGACCTTTGTTTTGTCCAAGCCCTCGCCCAAACCGGAGGACAGGAGTATTTTTAAAGTGCAGTGTTACTATACGGACGACTCTGTATGGTCAGATAATGTAACTCCTTCCGGGGTCAAATGGGAGGATGTGTCTGGAAATTCGGAATATTTTAATGACACGACTCTGACATTCAATCGGGCCGGTTTTTATATGGTTCGGTGGGAGATTCACAATCAGTGTGACGAAGCACATCCCGACACGCTATGGACCTCTTTGGTTCGCAAAGACAATTCGGAGGAGTATTACGATGACAAATTCCGTTATATTCAAGTATATGAAAACCAGGAAGCCAGTTTGGATTATATGGGAGACAGCGTTTTTTGTCTAAATGTGAAAGATTCTGTTATATTGGTAGACCGAAACCGTCGGAAATTTTATGATGTGCCGCCTGATTATTCATTAAAGATTGTTGATATGGATTCCCGGGTGGTAATTGAAGAACGAAGTGTGGAATTGGCCGAGACGAAAATTTATAGGGATGGGAATGTATTGAATACCGGAGCGGATGCAGGGAATTTCTCTAACGTAGAACGTAAGGGATGCGACTCGACAACAATTACTCTCCGTTTTGATGCATTGGGTCCCGGCAATTATGAGGTGACGTGGGAACGGAAAGGAAAACATTGCGAGGAGGGACGGACAAAAGTGTTTGAGTTCCATGTCGGTGACAAACCGGTAATCCGGGATACGATAGGAGTTCATTGTTTTAATGACGGAATGACATTGATAGATGGCAAATTATTTCATTGCGGACCGTATAGCTTTAAAGTGCCCGATTTGAGTAATGCTTTTGAGGCTCACAACCGCGAGATTGATTCTGTGCGTTATCAGTTTGTCAAAGGGTCAAGGGATTCGGTATTGACCTATAAAGGGGAAGTGCCGGAAGTATCCTATTTATTTGACAGTACGGAAACCAATTACATTTTAGTCAACATATACAACGGCTGCGGAGTCAGCAATACGGATTCCGTTGGTTTTTATACGCCTGCCAAGCCGGATGGTTTGTCGATATGGAGGGATTCTGTCGAGGTTGCAGGAACGGATACGCTTTGTCTAAATGCAGAATATAAATATTATCTGCATGGAGTGTTGCCTAAAAATTATGAAGATTCCGTATTTTTTAACGGAAGTGTAGACATTAACGGGGCATCTATCGTGGGAGGTTCGATAGGTTACTCGAAATTAAGAAAGCGAAATGAGAATTACGGATTAGTCAAGTATACGGCTAAAGGGGAGTATACGGAAAAGTATAAGGTTATTAATAAAGATTTTCCGGATTGTTCTTCCAGTTTTCAGGAAAAGGTCGTAGTAGTGGATGCTCCGGATTCGGTATGGTCTATTTATAGGGATAGTGTATTGTATTGTACATCTGTAGATACCTTGGATACGCAAGTGTTGTTTGAAAAAGATGATCCGAAATTTAAGAGAGCAACATGGGATTGGAAAGGAGAAATTGCAAAAGAGGGGAGATTCCCGAAACTCTTATTCCGGGATGGAAAAAATGATACGTTGTATGTAAGTACGATTCAGTCGGTAAGTTGTTATTATCGTGATACGATTGTGTTTAAACCACAAATATTGCCTCAATTTAATCTTAATTCGATAGAGGAAGTGTGTGTACCGGATACATTGGATAAAGATAAACTTAAGAACTTTGCCAATACGGAGCATTGGGATTGGAAAACTATGACATGGAGGGTTTATAAAAATGTCCAAAAATCCGATAGTTTGATTTGTACCAAAAGTAATCCTAATAAGAATAAAATCATATTGACCGAACAATCGGCAGATTCTATCGGGTTGATCTATTGGATGCAGAATGATTTTTCTCCAAAGTATCCAGATTTCAAAGGGAATGATAATTGTGTATCTATGGATACGTTACCGGTAAAGGTGTATAAACCCCGTTTGAAAATTCTGAAAAAGGATACGCTGACCGACGGAGACAATGGTGTATATGATTTTGCAGAGATTCATACCCACTATGTGGATACAAAAGATTTGAGTAAAGACCCCTTAAAATGGACTGTGGGTTGGAATGATAGCGATGGACACTTTGACGGCAATACACCGCCGAAGTATACTTTGGGAGAAAAGGATAAAAAATTAGATTCCCTGCAGTTTGTTTTGACCGGAAGTACGAATTGCGGAGTTCCGATAAGCGACACGCTAATTGTTTATTTCCCTCGCATTTTCATAAATGCCCACGAGGACACAATTTGTTCCACTACTACCGATTATGCGTTGTGGGGACCGGGGAAAACAACCGGATTGTTTGTTGATACAGAGAAGTTGGAGTGGGAAATTCTTAAAGATGCTTCCGGCGGAACGTTATCTCCACTAAAGGGTACTGAGGCTAAATATACACCGGGCACCTCTCCGATAGACAGAAAAGATACTGTAAAAATCAAAGTCACGGGAATTTCCACCGTGGCTGGAGGGGGAAAATCCGATACCGTTTTGTTATGGATAAATCCCGCTCCTTCTTATACGAAATTAGTGGCAGGCGATACGTTGATAACCATCAATCAGGAAATCAATATTGGTAAGATCAAGGCTCTGAAATATCAAAATGTCAGTGGAGTAAAAGTAAAAAAAGTTGACGGATGGGCAATGATTGACGGAGATAGCCTGATCAAATCGACCATCGATCCTGCTACAGCCACTGAAAACAATAAGTTTACAGCAGATATTATCTTGAAAGCCTTACCGGGATGTGAAGATATGGAAATCGCAGGTTTGCCGATGATGGATTTGGTCTATCCGAAGGCTGCCCCGAAATACAATCCGTTAGAAATATGTGCAAAAGATAAGTATGGTCTGGATTCGTTATTCACTTTCGAGAAAGATAAAAAAGACCGTTTTACAAAGTTGGCCTGGAATAAAAAAGGCGGTGGTTCATGGGAAATCATCGGGAAAGACACGGTTGCTTATATTGCAGGAGAAAAAGGTGATTTTAATGCAGACAAAATCGAACTGACACTACAAAAGCAATATATTGCTTACGATAGTACGGCAATACAAACGTATGGTCAGACAACCCGTACCCTATCGGTAAGAGTATATGAAGAACCGTTCATCGGATTCAGGAACAACAACAACAGGGATACGTTGTGTAAGGAGGAGAATACGATTGAAATAACAAGAGGAGTAGCGCAGCCGGGAGCAACAGAATGGGTCTTGGTTCAGCAGGCGTATTATGTCGATTCTTTGCGTTTCAACGGACAAAAACTCCCGGATAATAATGAATACACATTCAGAGGAAAGAAGGGGGAGAAAGATACGGTATTCATTACGGTAAACCTGGGAAGATGTACGAATTGGGATACACTTGTCCGCAAGATTTATTTATACCGGATGAATGATGTTTTGTCTTCCGATTCGTTACAAAACACGTATAAAATTTGTGAAAGAGGAAGTGTTGAAATAGAATATACGGGAACGCTTACTTCGCCCTATCATTGGGAATGGAATAAAAATAATGTCAAGACCGGAATTTTGGATTCACTCGGTAAAGGATTGAAGCCTGTTTATAGCGATACATCCGGTATAAACGGACAGATAGAGCTGCATACCACACCTCATCCCGGATGTGATGACGAGTATGTGTTTACCAACATTGAAATTACAAAGAAACCGTGGTTGAATCTGGCAAACAAATCTGTTTGTAAGACCGAGGGCAATGACCTGGATGTGCCGATTGCTTTTGTTTCAGGAAATTCGTGGAGTGATGCTGATTCCATTACTTGGTATAGGAAAGGATCAACAACCCCATTGGGGAAAACGAGTAAGCCTGGCGACCTGCGCTTTTCGTATGAATTGACCACTGTGGATATGGTTGTCGATACATTCCATCTGGTAGCTGCCCTTTGGCCTAAAACGCCTTGCGATAAATCACCGACTTACGATACGATAAAAATTGCACTGAGCGGACAGCCGGAAATCACCTTGCCGGCTGATTCTCCGGCCATGTGTCAGGGGGATACGCTGGATTTGCTGAAAAAATCGGGCGTGACGATAAAGAATGCGGCGGCAATTGAATGGACGGTGGTTAATTGGGGTGCGGTTGTTGCGGATACATTGTATGTTCCGGGAGAAAAGAATGGTTCTGCCTCTTTGAAAATAACGGCAAAAGGGTTTGAGGGATGTTCTGAAGATGCGGAAACCATGACGATACAGGTGCGTAAAGCTCCTCTGCCTGATATTCTGGTCAATACGACTCCGGTCTGTCAGAAAGGAGAAATAGCATTGAAGGCGAAAGAACAACCGGACGTAACGGTAGTATCTTATCAGTGGAATGTGGGAAATAAATCCTATTCTACGGCAGCCATTACTCACGCCTTTGATGCTGCCGGAGAGATGGATGTTTATCTGCAAGAAACTTATTCTTATCCGGGAACGACTGACCAGTGTGTACGGGATGTGACGGAGTCCCTTACCGTTCATCCCAAACCGACAGCCGATTTTGAAGATGTAGGACAGGTGGCGATAGGTTCTATCGTGACCATCCACAACCTGTCTACGCCGGCAGATTTGACGAATTTCAGATGGGATGTACAAGGACGGCTGAATCCAATTACAGACAAGGATTTGAAACTTGGTTTCAATGTGGCAGCACCTGTCGAAATCAAACTGACTGTTACAACAGATAAAGGTTGTACTGATTCAAAAACAGACACGGTTGAAGTGGTGGAACCTCCCATACCGGATTTTGGCGTAGATATGAATCTTTGCGCGGACACGGCAAGATTTACATTGGCAGGAAGTCTGAATGGTGCTACTGTATGGTGGGATTGGGGAACAGGTCAGGGATTTGAGCAGGATGTGCGTATTGACAGGACGCAGCCGATAAAAAAGACATATTATGTGGGTTATCAGGATACGACCTATTGGGTAACGCTCGAATTGAGAAACGCTGCGGATACGGTTCAGAAGAAATTGCCTGTCCGTTTCGTTTCCCGTTTGGATGCGTCGTTTGAAATTTTGCCGGAAAAGAGTGGATGCCATGAAATATACCGTAAAATCCGTTTGGACATCAAGGGAAGAAATGAGGAAGGATATGTTATTTGGGGAGACAAATGGTATAATCCGGCAAGCGAAGATTCCCTGCCGTTTAAAGGCAACATTAGTTTATTGTCCCATCGGTTTGAAAATCCGGGTTTGGAACCGGTGAAAGACACCATCCGCCTGCATGTCAAAAACGAATGTTTTATTGTGGCGGATACGGATTATCTGACAGTACTTCCGGCGACGGCAGGAGCGGAAATAGCCCTTTTAACGGGAGGAACACTTTGTTTCAGTGAAGATGTCTTGAAGGTCGGCAATGCTTCCTACGGTTTTGACAAGGAAACTGCGGAATGGGAATGGAAATTTGAGCCGGAGAGTGCCTGGGGGCAATCCAATCGGGATACGGCGACACACCGTTATGTTTCTCCGGGAAAGTACACGGTGATATTGAATATGAGAGACCGGTGTAATAGTGATACTGCCGTGCAGGAGATTACCGTAAAGGGGAATGACAGTTTGTATTTTGAAATACAATCCCATCCTTATTGTACGGACCAGGCAGTAACGATGAAATTTATACAGAAAGGAATGCCGGAATTCAGCGATTTGCGGTGGAGAATTTATAATCCTCATACGGGGAATAATTTGAAAACAAAATCGGATTCTACGCAATGGACCTATAAATTCAGGAATATCGGAGAATACAACGTTTCGTTGACGGCAAAAGCGGATGGATGTGAAGACGGGCTGACAATACCTATACACATCAATGAGACCCCCGAGGCGATGATCAGTTTGATAAACGAAAGCGTAGATGAAGGCTGTGAAGCGCATACGGTGGAATTTCAGGCGGCGGACGGCAGTGGATTAAGGCAGATGCCCCACATTTATTGGGATTTCCAGAATGGTGTGAAATCTTCGGAATTGAAAGAAAAAGTGGTCTTTGAAAACGAAGGTACGTACAATGTTTCCCTGACCTTGGTTTCCGATTCGGGATGTGTCAGTACGGAACGGAAGGAAATCACAGTGAAACATACGCCCCGCATTAGTTTTGTGACCGACGATTCGTTATTCTGTCTGGAGAAAAACGGTGCATTTGATGTTCATATCCAAAATACGAGTGAAGACCTGGATCGTTGTCGCTTTGAGTGGTTTAAGAAAGTCGGGACAGGTACGGAAGAAAGCATTAGCCTTGCGCCGGATCTCTCTTCACTGCATTTTGAAAATGTGAGCGGCACCATCGGACTGCGCTTGTTTGCCACCGATTTGGTGACCGGATGTAAGCAGGACTTTATCAAAGAAATCGTCGCTTCGGATGCTATGGATGCTCATATCTTTAAAGGAGTGGAATATGTTTGTCTTGATAATCCTGTCTACTTTGCCAGCCGGACGGAAAATATGGCCAAAGCGGAATGGAATATGGGCGATGGTGGCATGAGTGCGGACACCGCATTTGAATATACGTACGACCGGGTAGGCGACAAGATGATCGTCTTACGGGCTGAAAACGAGGACGGATGTTATGACACCGATACGATGCACATCACGGTTTATCCGTTGCCGGTAGCTGATTTCGAGTGGAAGAAAAACAGCGGAATCATTGAGGGCTATCCGGATACACTGGACTTGCCGGAAGTGGATAACGGAGGGGTGGAATTTACGAACTATTCCATTATTACACCGGAAAACTGGGGCACGGAATTGTATTACAGCTGGAACTTCGGCGACAGCACGGCGCTGAACACGGCGAAAAACCCGACCCACCGCTTTGAAAACAACGGATTGTATGAAGTATGGCTCACAGCGACTACCGTCTATGGCTGTGTGGACAGCGTAGCGCGTACTGTTTCGATTGATGCTGTGAAAGGACTTTATATCCCGACCGCATTTGCACCTGCAATGCCGGATGAGGATTTGGGAGAGGGGAACAGCTACATGGGATCCGCCCGTTTCCAACCCAAAGGTATCGGATTATATTCTTACCAGATACAAGTGTATGAACCGTGGGGTGGGACATGTGTATGGAGTTCTACGGCATTGAAAAACGGGCAGCCTGCTGAATATTGGGATGGTAAATTTAACGGGGGCGATGCTCCTGCCGGAAATTACATCTGGAAAATAAATGCAGTCTTTATCGACGGAACCGTATGGGTGTCTGAAAAAGGAGTAAAAGAGGGATTGGTGATGCTGATACGGTAAGCCGAAAGAGCGAAAAAAATAATCCCGACAGACATTGGAATACCTCTGATGCTGCCGGGATTATTTATTAATGGGCCTCTTCCCAGTTTTCTCCGAAACTTGCGCTTATGGTGAGGGGAACAGATAGCGTAACTACATGTTCCATGCACTGCGTTACCAACTGTTGTAGCTCCTCCTGTTCCGGGCGGTAACACTTGAAATCCAGTTCGTCGTGCACTTGAATAAGCATTCTTGATTTGAGCCCTCTTTTCCGGATTTCCGCGTGGATGCACACCATGGCCATTTTGATGATATCGGCAGCCGACCCTTGGATGGGGGCATTTATGGCATTCCGTTCCGCCATGCCGCGGATGACGGCATTCCGTGAGTTGATATCGCGCAGATAACGTCTTCTGCCCATAATGGTTTCGGCATACTCCTTTTTGCGGGCTTTTTCCACTGCTTCTTCCATGTATTTTTTCACGCCCGGATAGAGCTCGAAATAGCCGTCAATAAGCTCTTTCCCCTCCTTTCTGCTGATTTGCAGCCGTTCGGACAGCCCCCAGGCTGAAATGCCGTAAATAATACCGAAATTGGCGGTTTTGGCACGCCGTCTCATTTCGGGGGTAACTTCCTCCAACGGGACATGATAAATCTTGGATGCGGTGGCAGTATGGACGTCTATACCGTGATTGAAGGCGTCAATCAACTCCTGTGTCTGGCTCAAATGGGCCATTAGCCGCAGTTCTACTTGGGAATAGTCGGCAGAGAAAAATACATAATCGCTGTCACCTGTGACAAACGCTTTCCGGATTTTCCTTCCTTCCTCCGTGCGGATAGGGATATTCTGCAAATTGGGATTCTGGCTGCTGAGCCGCCCCGTAGCGGCTTCTGCCTGGTTAAAATGGGTATGAATCTTGCCCGTAAGCGGGTCGATATATGTCGGCAGGGCTTCGGCATAAGTGCTTAACAGCTTTTTCAGCCCGCGGTAATCCAATATTTTGCCCACAATGGGATGCTCATTTTCCAGCTTGACCAGCACCTGCTCGGAGGTACTGAACTGACCTGTTTTTGTCTTTTTATTCCCGCCGTCCACATTCAGTTCGCCGAAAAGCACATCTCCCAATTGTTTCGGCGAGCTGATATTGAATGCGTGTCCGGCAATGTCGTAAATCTCTTCCTCCAGACCGTCAATCCGGATTTTTAGCTCGTCTGCAATTTGCCGGAGTTCGTCGGTATCGATGCTTACCCCTTCATATTCCATGTCGGCCAGAACAAAAACCAACGGCATTTCTATTTCATGATAGAGTTTGAGTAATCCTGTTTCACTCAAAGCCGGGCAGAGCTTTTCTTTCAACTGAAAAAGCACATCAGCCTTTTCGGCAAAGTCTCGCTCTTCCTCCGGTTCTTCATCAAAACTCAGCGTCAGCTGCTTATTTTCTTTCTGGTCTTCACTAATTTGATAATTCAGATATTGCAACGCAATCCGCGATAAATCGTGTGACAAATCGGGATGAAGGACATAATGAGCGATTTTTACATCGAAAATTCGGTTTAAGACCTGGATGCCGGCGCGCTTCAACCAAATCAGGTCGTCTTTGACATCGGCTGAAATCAACGTTTTATCCGTCGCTTCAAAAATTTGCCGGAAAGTTGCCAGAAGTGCTTTTGCCTGTTGCGGGTCAGAAGGAAGTGTGATATAATCTACTTGGTGGGTTTCGGTCGAAAAACAGATGCGTGATGGCAGTGAATTATAGATGTTTCCCGCAACAAATACGGTGTGCAACACAAATTCCTCAGCGTTTTCCAGTTTACTTAACAAAGTTTCCGGCTCTTTCGTACGGTCGGTGTAATTCACCTTAACATCCGTCAGCTTCTCCGCCTTCGTTTCTTCCTCCCGGTCGGTATCTATCAGTCTCTTGGAGAGCGAAAACAACTCTAATTCTTTGAATATCGGTTCAAGAATCAGGGTGTCGATGTGTTTCTTTTCCAGGTCGTCGGCAGTCAAAGGCGTTGGTACGTCGGAATTGATTGTGACCAATGTCCGGGAAAGATGCACCGTCGGCTGACAATTCAGCAGGTTCTCTTTTTGCTTTCCCTTGAGTTCGTCAATGTGGTCATAAATACCGTCGATGTCTCCGTATTTATAAACCAATGCGGCTGCGCTTTTGGGACCGATGCCGGAACATCCCGGCACATTGTCGGCTGTATCGCCCATCAGTCCGAGGATGTCAATCACCTGGCTTACTCTTTCAATACCGAAATGGTCCAGTACTTCCGGAATGCCCCATACTTCCGACTTATTGCCTGAGCGTCCCGGTTTATACATAAACACCTTTTCGCTTACCAGTTGGGCATAATCCTTGTCGGGCGTAATCATATACACGGTGTAACCCTCCTTTTCCGCTTTCTTGGCTAACGTGCCGATAACGTCGTCAGCTTCAAATCCAGGCACGTCGATGCACTGGATGCCCAGTCCGCGGATGATGTCTTTGATATACGGAATCGACTTCTTCAAATCTTCCGGCATCTTGGGACGCTGGGCCTTATACGGTTCATACATCTCGTGCCGGAACGTCGGTCCCTCTGGATCAAACACCACGGCGATATGAGTAGGTTTTTCCAATTCCAGCAACTCCAGCAGAAAATTACAGAACCCGAATGTTGCAGAAGTATTTATACCGGTTGTTGTGATGCGCGGATTATTGACAAAAGCATAATAAGAGCGGTAAATCAATGCATAGGCATCCAACAGATACAGCGTTTTCATATTTATGGAAATGAGTTTAGAATTTGAGACAAAGTTAGGAAAAAAAGGTTGAAAACATTGAAGCCTTGCAAAGGAGAAGCAGAGGTAACCATTTCTCTATTGATCCGCTTCTTTATTTCAACTTTTTTTAAAGATTCACAATAGAAGTGCAATTCTCCGTCGGCATGCCGACGGAGAATAAAG
>CAJURM010000017.1 GCA_910589025.1 uncultured Odoribacter sp.
CAAAAGAAAGATTCTTCAAGCTTTTATTATAAAATTGCACTGGCTTGTTGACTCTACGGTTTACATCTCGTTATCTTGTCTTCAAATTGTTTATTTTGCACATACGAACCACTGATGACAGAAAAGTTTAGATTTTTATATATTTCTATGCCGCTTTTTGTAAACTTTTCTATTATAACAATATTTCGTACTCTTCTTTTTTCCTCTTCTGCTAATGCTTCATCAGAAATTTCATCATTGATGTTACCAACATCAATCTTTGTTTCGTCGTTGTTAAAAGTGGAAGTCAGAATTTCCTTTAAAGAGGAAAGTTCTTGAATAACTTTGTCTATGAACACACACATTAATTAAGAATAAAATTGAGAGCTGGCTCTTATTAGTTCGCTTGGCATAAACTCATTTCTGCGCCCATTTCTTAATGCATAGGCATATAATAATTTCCATACAGGCCATTTATGGCTTATTTCAACTAAATCAAAGGCAGGATAAGTTACAAGTTCATTATTTGTATTCTTTAGCTCCTTGATTGCATCGTCAATTTGAGTACGGATACCGGAGTCCAATATACGGAAATATTCGCTGCTGTTCAGATTCTCGTTAATAGAAATATGGTCATTGTATATTGAATACATTTTCAGATCATTTATATTATCGTATATTTGCCCTTCAACAGGACCATAAGGTAATGCATAAAATCTGTCGAAAACAGTGAGGAGATCATTAGGTTTTTGGGTCTCCGATATTTTTTGTGAGTTTACTGCTGATACGAAAAAGTGTAATTTAAAAATTTTCAGCTTGCTAAAATTTGAACAGATGATACTCGGCTCTTCATTTTTAAGAGATTTATACCATTCAATCAGTTTGCTTATGATATACTCAAAAGCTAATAATTTGGATTCCTCCATAGTAAGATAATTATACTGTATCTACGATTAAACACAGAATTATGATACAAATATGACATTTTAAATTGCAAAAACAAAATTCCGTGGTAATAAATCGTATTTTGTAGCTTTCTTCCTGAAGTCAAAGTAAAGGGAGACCCGTTTCGGGTCTCCCTTTTTCTCATCCATTTGAAATTACTCTTGAAATTTTATGGCTGTAATTATCATTTCATTGATGACGGATTGCAGTTCGCTTTCCGTAAACTCTCCGATTTTCATTTTTGATTTTTTCATTTCGGTACTGAAAGATGATAATCCGGCAAACCCGTATATTGATAAACCTTCGAGTCGTGTTCCTCCTGAAGAGTTCAGGTCGAAATCCAGGTATACGTTATATTTTGCGCCTTTGTAAAGGTTGAATGTGGCTTGTTTGACGTACCTGTCTGGTCCGGAGGCATCGGAAAATGTCCGGACGGTGATTAACTTCTGGCTGGTATAAGTTCCTTCCGTATCTTCGATATGCATGGTTACACTTCCTTCAAGGGTATTTTGTAAGTTGCTTGCTACCAATTCCAGTCGGAAATGGTGTTGAACGGTGGGACGGCTGAAGTTCGCCCTTACGCTCTTGTTGGCGTTCATGGTGATGGTGATGGTTTTGTTTGTTCCTGTGGCGTCTCCTTCCCATCCGTTGAACTCCCATCCTTCTGCGGGAGTTGCCGTTAAGGTTACTACGGTTCCCGATTTATATATTTTGTTTATACTTGTGGGTAGTGTAGAAATTTCTCCTTGTCCGATGACACTTGTTCTTAAGGTTCGGTCAGGGAGTTCTGTAACAATGATGGCGGTGGAAACGGAAGCGCTGCTCCCCCATTTGTTCGTTGCCGTCGTGGTGGCTGACCAGGTACCGGACCTTAATGCCAGCATCTCTAATTTGTTTTGTACTCCGGACGCGATGTTTATGCTGTTGTTGGCTCTTGCACTGAAAGTGCGGGCGGTGCTGCCGCTGATGCTGTTGCCGTTGAACTTAACTTCCCCGTTGAAATTGCTGTTATCGACTGTAATATTTGCACTGAGTTCCTCCCCTTTTTCATCGTTTGCCGTGAGCTGGAACGGAATGAATTCGTTGATGTATCCGTTTTTGCTGGTGGCGTCGGCGGTTAGTCTTACCGTGGGGGCTTTGACGTCGAAGGTCATTTCCTGCATGGCTTCACCGTTTTGGTCGTCGTAGACGAATAAACGCAGGGGTACGGTACCTATGCTTGCGGGAGTGTAACGCACGTAGGTGTGGTCTTTGTCGGGCAGGGTGAACTTCCCTCCTGCGTAATTGTTCCAGTGGCTGTTGTCTGAGCTTATCTCGAGTTTGTCCCCGTCGTTCCATCCGATGATTTGGTATTTGAAGCTACCGCTGTATCCGGGTTTGGACACGGTGAAGAAGAAATTATAAGGTTCCTCTACCGGAATGCTGTTCTTGCGTGTGACATCGACGGCGATGGCGGAGGTTACGGTTCTGAATGTCACTTCCTGTGATTTTTCGTTGTTCCATTTGTCCCGGATGACGATTCTGACTTTGACGTTCTGTCCGATATAGTCGGGGTTGCTGACGGTCAGGCGTACTTCTCCGGTGGCGAGCCCCGAAGGATTGTTCTTGATGGTTCCCGTCTCGGTCTGTATCCCTCCCCCTCCTGCACGTAATGAGCGGGGGGTGACGTCGGATGTTCCGATTACTCCTGCAGCGGCTGGTTCGAGGGTAATCCAGTAGTTGAAGTCGTCGTTGTAGTTGGCCTTTGAAACATTGTATGTGAATTTGTAGGTTTGTCCCAGTGATGTTTCGTTTGTTCCGGACGTGTTCACACCTGCCAGGAACAGTGTTAGTTCGGGATTGGCTACCGTGAACCTGATTGTTTTGCTTTCCGTGGTTCCGAAATTGTCCGTTACCGTGAAGGTAAGGCTGCATTCCCCTTCCCTGTTCGGGGAAAAGGTGACGGGAAGTCCGTTTTTGATGGAGCTGTAGGGGACTTCCTTCCCTGTCCCGTCATAGTTGTTCCCGCTTACGGTTATGGCTCCTGACGTTGTCGGGGTGATGGAGTAGGTCAGGGTTTTGTTGTCGGGGTAGTTGGCTTTGGTGGCCTTGAAGATGAACTGTACCGGGTTGTTCAGGATGCAACTTGCCGTGTGGTTCGGGAAACTGATTTCAATGGGGGTGTTTTTTACACTGAAGACGACTTGTTTTTCCGCAGTTTTCCCATGGTCGTCCCGGAGTTTCAGGTTCAGTATGGTTGTCCCGGTTGCGTTGGGGATGAACGTGACGAGATTGGAAGGGTTGGAAAGGGTGATTTCCGTTCCGTTGTACTCCTGGCCGTTTAACTTTATGGTTCCTCTTCCGGCGGGAATCTGTTCGATTTGGCAATGGAAATTGCCGGAGTAGTTTTCTTTGCTGACGGTAAAGTTGAAATCGGATGAACCGTTGACGAAAACTTCCTGGCTATGGTTGGTGATGTCTACTTCAACCGCCGGGTTCAGTGTTATGAAGATGACATTTTTTTCCGAAAGTCCTCCCAGTTCGTCATATACTTTTAGGCTCAGCATGTTTAAGCCTTCGGTTGTGGATGTGAATTCCACGGTTGACAGGGCGGGGTTTGTCAGGGGGATTTTTTCCCCGCTGTAAGCGCTGCCGTTTAACTTTATTGTCCCGTTGTTTTCCGGCGTCTGGAGGATTTCTATCTGATAGTTTCCGCTGTAATTGGGTTTCAGTATGCCGAAATTGAAAGTTGTGGGAATCCCGTATGTGATTTTTGACGCCTGGTTGCTCAGGATGATGTCGAATTCGGAATTTTTGACGTTGAATGACAGCTCCTTGTCCGCTTCTCCTCCGTTTTCGTCGTATACTGTTACGTTCATTTTCATGTCCCCGATGGTTTTGGGGGTGAACTGTACTTTGGTGTTGTTGATGTTTGTTATTTCGGTTTTTCCGCCTGTATATTCCTGGCCGTTGATTCTGAATGTACCGGAAGCGACCGGATCGGTGGTGATTTCAAACAGGAATGTACCGTCGTAGTCTTTTTTGGAAACGGAGAAGTTGAAGGAGGTTTCCTTGTCAATGGTAAGTCCCGTTTCCTGGTTGCTTACAATAAGGCTTACCGGATTGTTGACAACGCGGTAATTCAGTGTTCTGGTCAGCTTTCCGGAATAGTCGTCGCTGATGTTGATATTGAAAAGGATTTCACCGCTTACGGAGGGCGTAAAGGAAATTTTAGTGTTTTTCGGGTTGCTCAGCGCTTGCCGCCCTCCGTTGTATTCCGTATCGTTGACTTTTATCTTTCCGGCATTCAGCGGTGTGGTGGTCAGGCTGTAGTGGAAACCTCCGTTATAGTGTTCTTTGCTGACGGCTAAATTGAATATGTTTTCCGTCTTCATGGAAATTTGTGAAACGAAATCCGTGATTTCCGTCCGTATTTCCGGGTTGGAAACGGTGAAAATGAATGATTTGCTGATTTCTCCCCCGTATTCATCCGAGGCTTTGATTGTGAATATGACGTTTCCTTCTACCCCGGGAGTGAATCCTACGACTGCTGTCGTGTTGTTTTTCAGCGTGGAGAGTCCGGGGAAATAGGTTTCTCCGTTTACCTTGATGTTTCCTGCGTATTCCGGTTCGGTGGAGAGGGTGTATGTGAACGCTTTTTCTCCGAAATTGGGTTTATTAACGGTGAACTCGAATGTTGATTCCTGGTTGAAGATGATATCCTTCCGGTAGTTTGTGACGGAGATTTCAGCATCGGTGTTACTTACGGAAAAAACGAGGTTTTCACTGATAACGCCTCCGAAATCGTCATAAACGTTTATTTGCAGGTTTATCTCTCCCGTTACGGAGGGGAAGAATGATACCTGCGTGTTGGCGGCATCGCTTATTTCTGTTTTCCCTCCGGAGTAATCCTTGTTGTTTACGGACAGTTTTCCGGGGGTTCCGTTGGAGTTTTCGGCGCTCAGGATAAGTTCGTATTTGAATTTTCCTGTATAGTTGGGTTTTTCTATGGAGAAGTTGAATGTTGTTTCCGCCAGAAGGGCCACGGACGGTTTGTGGTTTGATACGGTAATTTTTGCCGGAGAGTTGCTGACGTTGAATTTCAGTTTTTCCGTTGTTTCGCTATCGTAGTCATCGTATACTTTCAGTAATAAAGTCATTTCTCCGGTTTTATCCGGAATGAAGCTGATTAGTGTATTGGTCGGGGATGTGATTTCTGTTTTCCCTCCGGTATACTCTTCTCCGTTTATTTTGACGGTGGCGCAGTTTATCGGTGCCTGTTCGAGGGCGAAATAATATTTTCCTTTATAGTTTTTCTTGAAAACGGAGAAATTGATGTTCCGTGTTTCATGTATCGTTGCCGTGGTGTCGTAATTGCTGAGTGTGATGGTCACGGGACTTTTCTTGGCGGTAAAGCGGGCTGTGTCCTTTTGTGTCGTGTTGTATTTGTCCTTGACAATGAATTCAAGTTCAACGGCTCCTGATTCTTCGGGTGTGAACTCGCACACGTTTTCTCCCTTTTGCAACTGGAGGACGCTGCCTACCTGGATTTCATTGTTGTTGATTTTGCATGTTCCGGAATTTTTAAGGTTACGGTACGTTATGTTGTAGGTGTTGGTTTCGTAGTTGTCTTCATCGTCAATATTGATGATGAAATTGTTTGTGGAGCCTATGGCGGCTACGCTGTCGGCGATGGCCCTGACTTTATAGTTCGGGAGTTCCACTTTCAGGGGAACGCTGAGATCCTGGCTGTATCCGTATTCGTTTTCAATTTGCAGCAGGATGATGTTTTCCCCTTCTTCCTCCGGTTTGTAATGGAGTTTGTTTTTGCCGACTTTTATTCTGAACGGGCTGTCGTTTTCTCCGGCACGTGTGGATATGGAATCCTCTGCACTGAGATTTTTTGAATATATTACGGAGTCGTTTCCGTCACCTATGAAAGCGACATATCCTTTCCCTTTCAGGACGGCGATTCTGGCGTTGAATTCATTTGTTGTATTGGAATCTTTCTGTACGACGTTCAGATCGAAGGCGGACGTCTTGTTGATAAGGATTTTTTCCGGAAGATTTTCCGTTTTTGCTTCAAATACAAGGTCGTTTGCCGTCAGTATATATGCTGCTTCGGTAAAGTATTCCTCGTTTTCGAACCGGAATTTGATCTTATGTTCGCCGAGAACGAGGGGTATGAATGACAGCTTCACTTTGTCAAGGTTGATGTCGACGGTTTCACCGCGGTGTAATTTTATTCCGTTGATGATTACGTCACCGCTTCCTTCCACGACCTGGTAACTGAATTTGTATTTTCCGTGGTTAGGGTCGTTTTTTTTGATTTTCAGTTCTACGGGTACGGGGGTGTTGGCAAAAATGCTGCCTTCTGTGGGGGAGCTCATTTCAATTTGGCACCGGTAGTCTACTATCGGGTCGAGCTTGTCGTCGTGACAAGCGATAAGCAGGTACATTATAAAAATGAATATGCCTGCGGAAAATTTAAAGAAATGTTTCATTTTGATAGTTTTTAGTGTTTATGTTTGTTTCGTTCATGATTGTTTCCTTGTTTTCTTTCTCTTTTTTCCGGTAGTAAATGCCTCCAGTTGCGGGTCCTTTTCATTGAGGAACTCGTAGTCTTCCCTGTACAGTAGGAGGTTAGCCGGAATGCGGATGTTGTTTTCCTTCAGGAGGTGTTTCATTCCGTCCGCGATGAAGAGGTAGTCTTTTGCCTTTTTCTTGAATGCCAGGGCTTCTTTTCTTGCCTGGAGGGTTTTGTCTGCTTGCTTGGAGAAATCCAGGGTGGTTCTGAAGCTGTAGTCCCGTTCGTCGTTGACTTCTGTTTGAAGTTGCCGGAGGGCTGTCTGATGCTTCTCCCTTTCTTCCTGAAGTTCCATCCGGTGTCTTTCCCTCTCCTCTTTCAGAGCTGTTGCCAGATGAATGACGATGTCTGGATAGGCTTCTATTTTTTCGATGGTTTCGGATGTCATGTATGCCCCGTGCCGTCGGATGGACGGGAGCACTTCCGATGTTACCCAGTGTTTGAATTTTTTGGCGGTAGGTAGTTTGCTTGAAAGGATAAGACTGTACAGTCCGCTTTCATTAATAACTATCAAACCGCGACAGGGAATTTCAAAACTACCGTTTTGGTAGTTTTGATTTTCAAAGGTCGTGTTTTGCGACCTTTGTAGAATTGATCTGTCTTCTTTGTCAATGTGTTTAATAATCGCGTCTTTTGTATTGTTGTACCCTAACGCTTCTGCGACGTCTTTCCCGACAAACCAGGGTTCGTCATTGATTTGTACGGTCCGGATTTCTCCGAACTCGCTGTTCTTGAATATTTGAATTTTGTTTTCCATGTTGGTTGTTGTTTTGATGTTTCTGTTGTTGTTTGTTATTGTGAGATAAACAGGATATTGTCCGAGATGATACTGTTTTTTCCTTCCGTAAGGCTGATGGACAGGTGGAATGTACCTTGGGGGATGAAAGTGACTGTTGCCTCTTCATCCGGAGCCAGGTAGACTCCTTCCGACAGGGGGATGCCGTTTACTTTTATGTCGCTTATCTCTCCGCTTGATGCCGGGGATTTGTAAATGCCTACTTTTGCCCGTTTGATATCGCCGCCGTCGGAACTGTATGAAAACTTGAATGTCGCTGTTTTGTTTTCTTCGGCATGGTATTCCCGTGCGTCTGTATTTATTTTGTAGGGGGAGGGTTCGATGTCGCAGTAAACGGCGAGTCTGCAATTCCTTATGTCGTTGGCCAGGGGTTTGCATGAATAGGGATTGTCATCAATCGGATGGAATTGGTAAAAGGTCGGTTCTTCTGTTCCCGGATACGGGTATGAACAGTTCCGGAGATAGCACTGGGAGGAACTTTTGACATCAAGGACCGTTGTGTTTGTGACGGTATGGATGAATTTATATCCCCAGTTGATTTTTATCCCTTCCGTGCGGCTGTATTTTAAGTATATCGGGGAAACGTTGTGTGCCCGCAGGAAAATATGTTCCTGTTTCTGTTCATCGACGGGTGTTGTCCCTTCGTAAACGTAAACGGGGAATGTTGCGTTCCCCAGGGCTATCGAACCGTTTGGATTTCCGCCGGAGACGGTAATGTGTTCCGTATTGGAGAAAACTGTTTCATAGTCGTTGATACGTCCTTCCCCGTCATGTCCCAGAAAGTGGATGTCTCCGATGTAACTTTCGAAATGGCTGCTGTCGTTTACAAGGGAGGGGGCTCTGTTCAGTGTGTATTCTACCGGAATTGTCAGTATTTCCACATTATTGGAATGGACGTCGGTGCTGATGCTCCGGGTATTGGTAAAACCGAATTCATCGGTTACGGAAACGGTGAATTCAACGCTGCCTTTACTGTCCGGGATGTATGAGACGGGGATTGTTGTTCCGGATTTGCAGTTTATCCGTGCCGGGGACGGAGTCTGGCTTCCGTTAATCCGGAAGTCTGAGATGTTGCCGTTTGCGCTGATGTTTACCTCCAGGGCGGACGGGAAGAAATCTTTGGTGATTTGGATGTTAAACTGCTCTTCCTTGTTTGTGAAGGTCGTTTCATTAAAATTATTGAACAGGATTTCCGCATCCCGGTTTACTACCGTATAATGGAATCGCTGTATTGCGGACTGTCCGTATTTGTCGATGATGATTACGTCGAAAATGACATCCTCTGTATTTTGGGGGGATGTCAGGAATGTCAGCTCCGGAGAAGAGGCCGGCACTTTATGTTTTTCTCCGGAAGTGTAAGGGATCTTCTGTTCGTTGGTAAGGGTAAACTTTCCGGAAAGTTCGCTTATCTCATAGGTAAAACTGTCCCGGCTGCTGTAGTTTTCTTCTTCAAGTGTCAGTTTGCTTTTTCCGGAAGAATATACGTATATTTCCCCTCTTTCCTTTTCGGCGTGGAGAATGATGGGGTATTTTATGGTGTTTAGGCTGTTGAAGCGGATTTGTTTTTCTTTGCTGACACCTGATATTTTATCCCTTATGCCGACGGTTACTGTGATTTTTCCGGTAGTCGAGGGTTTGAACACGACGTTTACGGCTTTTCCCGCGCTGATATTTTTTTCCTCTCCGTATTCTTCGGAGTTGATATAAAATTTTCCGGCGCCGGAGGGTGTGGTGCTTAGGCTAAGAAGCATGTCCTTCCCGCTTTCGTGGGAGGCTGTCACGATGAAGTTTGTGCTTCCGCTGATATCGGCGGCGGGGTTGTAAACGTTCAGTTCCATGGCGGGCATGGCGGGTGTGATGTGGATGTCCTTTTCCACGCTCCCGCCCCATTCGTCATATACTTTTATGTGGAGGTTACCGTTGGTGTAGGCTGTTATTTTAAGTTCGTTGCTTCCGCCGTTGATTTCCGTTTTTCCCCCGGTATATTCTTTCCCGTTCAGTTGTATCGGCAGGTCCGCTCCGCTGATTTCCGCGTGGTATTTGCCGGAGTAGTGGTCTTTTGTTACCGAGAAGCTGATGGCGGTTTCCTGCCCGGCGATTATTTTGGACGGCGGATTGACGGATACTTCCGTTTCCGGATTCTGGATGTCGTACGACAGCTTTTCTGTAATCCGGTTGCCGTTTTCATCGGATATGGTTATGGTGGTTTCCGCTTTCCCCGGTTTTTGCGGCAGGAAGCTTATTTTGATGTTCTCTTTGTCCGTAACGGGTATTTTATTGCCGTTGCGGCACTCCTCGCCGTTTATTCTGAATTCTCCTTCGGCCATTCCTTCCGTGTAGGCTTGGCAGAAGAATGTGCCGTTATAGTCTTTTTTATCAACGGAAAGATAAGCCGTATTTTCGACGCCGGGCAGGGTGGTTGGGAAAAATTCTTTAATATTCAGGGTTATCGGTGATTCCGTTACGGTATATTCAAATTTTATGTTTTCGCTGTTGCCTTCACCGTCCCGGATGCTTAGTGACACTTCCTGTTTCCCGGGATGGAGGAAAGACAGGGATACGGGTATTTCCCTGTCTGACGGGATGTTTCGCTCCTCTCCTTCCGAATAGTTTTCTCCGTCTATTTTATACAGGGTATTGCCTGCCGGATTGCCTGAGAAGCGGCATTGCAGCATGCTGCTGGCGGAGGGGCTTGAAACCTTGAAGCGGGCATAAATGGGGACGGAGGTTTTGATGTTGGGGTTTCCGTTTTGGAAATCTGAAACGGAAATATCCATTTTCGTGGTACTTACGGAAAAAACGAGGTCTTTCGTCATCACTGCTCCGGAACTTGACGTTATTTCGAGGGTTATGACGACTTCTCCCGTGGCTGACGGGATGAATTCCAGGTAATTGCTGGTGTTTGCGGGACATGCTCCGGTGTAATCCTTCCCGTTCAGCTTGATTTCTCCGGCATCTTTTTTTGTCAGGATTTTACAGCTGTAGGACTCTCCGGTATTGGACCGGATGTCGAATTCTATGCGGGTCTTTTGTTTGTATTTGATAAGGGGATTGTAGTCCTTTACCGTGATTTCCCTGTGTATTTGTGCCGCGGTATAGGGCAGTTCCCTGAGTGTTGTCTGGTTCTTGCTGTCCGTTACCTTTATGACCAGGGCGCTTTTGCCCGGACGCTGGGGGATGTAACTTGCGTTTATTGTTTTTGAAAATGCTGTTTCATTGTTCCCTCCGGTGCTGTTCCCGTTTATCCTGATTTCCGCGTGGGGACTTTCGGTATGCAGTTTGTATTCTCCGGTGTAGGCGTCCCCGGAATTGACTCTGATTTGAAAGGGATATTCCTTTCCTGCAAGGGGCAGTGAATCGAACCCGGTAACGGTGATTTCCGCGTATGACGGGATAACAGTGAAACGGACGGAGTCTTTTTGTATTCTTCCGTATTTGTCGGTGGCGGTAAATTCCACAATGGTTTCTCCGGGGTTGTCGGCAGTGATGTAGCCCTTGGACGTTCCGTTCGGGAGACTGAATTTCCTTTCCGTTTCCGTGGCGTTTCCGTTGATTGCGACCTTCCCGGAATTTTTTAAAAAGCGGAGAGTTGCCGGATAACTTGTCTCCTGTCCGGATATGGAAACGGAAAAGGCAGCCTGGGAGAATATGTTTATGCAGCTGTCTGCCACGGAGGTTTTCAGTACATGTTCCGGATACTCCACCTCGAAGAAAAGTTCAAAATCCCGGGTATGTCCGTATGCGTTGCTGACGGACAGGAGGAGGGTATGCGCTCCCGTATCGGCGGGGATGTATTGTATACGGTTTATTCCTTTCCTTATATTGTAAAAATTATCGTTTCGGGTTGTGATGAAGGAGCTGTCGGGCATGCCGTTACATGCGGCGGACTCTATCGCGAAGAGTTCCCCTTTGCCCTGGGTGACGGAGGCGCTTGCCTTGAAGTTGTTGCAGGTGTCGTTTTCTGCGGCAAAGAGGAAATAAAGGTTTGCTTTCCGCTCCGGAAACATGTCCTCTGCATTTGCTTCCGTAATGTTCATGGAATAGCTGTCTGCGTTGATGGAATAGATTGTTTCCGTGGTGAAGTCGTTGTTGCTGAAAATGAGTTTTAGCCGGTGTACGCCGATGTTTCCGGGGATATAGTAGGCTTTGAATTCTGTCTTTTTTAAAGGCAGGGTTTCCTTTTCCGGAAGTTTCTCCCCGTTGATGTATAAATCCCCTTCCCCTTCCGAAAAGAGGTATGAAAATTGGTAATTCTCTGTTTCCCCTTTGCTGGTCAGCAATGAGATTGTCATTTCCGTCGGAATGTGTGCGCATATGCGCCCGGATGCTGTCGGGGTTGTTTTTATGTCGGCTTCAAATCTTTTATCGGCTTTGATGGGGTCGTCGCTGCATTGTGTGAAGAAAATGATGATGCTCGTTAGTATGGGATAAATGAGGCTTTTCATGGGATTACATTTTATGGATGTTTATGCTTGTAAATGCGTGTTTATGGATAGCCGGGAATTTTTCATCCCCTGTTTCGTTTATGATTGTTTCCTTGTTTTCTTTCTCTTTTTTCCGGTAGTAAATGCCTCCAGCTGCGGGTCCTTTTCATTGAGGAACTCGTAATCTTCCCGATACAGTAGGAGGTTTGCCGGAATGCGGATGTTGTTTTCCTTCAGGAGGTGTTTCATTCCGTCTGCGATGAAGAGGTAGTCCTTAGCCTTTTTCTTGAAAGCCAGGGCTTCTTTCCTTGCCTGGAGGGTTTTGTCCGCTTGTTTGGAAAAATCCAGGGTGGTTCTGAAGCTGTAGTCCCGTTCTTCTTCCATTTCTGTTTGGTGCCGTTCCTTTTCTTCCTGAAGTTCCCTTTGGTGTTTTTCCCTCTCCTCTTTCAGTGCTGTCGCCAGATGGATGACGATATCGTGGTTTGCCTGTATTTTTTCAATAATGCTTTCCGTGGCCGTAAAGTCGTATCGGAGCAGTTCTTTTATCCGTTTATTACACCATATTGCAAATTGCGGGGATAGCCATCGTGCGAATTCAAGGGCTAAATCCTCGTGAAGCCAGGAACCTTGTTCCTGATTTCCGCCTTTAAACACTTGATATTGAGCCGAAGCGGGAATTCCCGTTTCGGTGAAATAGGCTTGTATGAAATCCTGAGTACTTTGTAAACGAAACCAGTCGTTGAATTTTTTCCCGAACGGTTTTGCCATTTGTGTGGCGTTTACCATGGTATCCCCGTATCCTGCCTGGAATGTGATATCGTTTCCGTTGTACCGGAATATTTGAATCTTGTTTTCCATCTTGTTGGATTGTTTTTATTTTCAAATGCTCATTTCCCTGCCCTGTCCTTCTCTTTTTTCCTGAAGTTCTTGCTGTTTTCGCGCTTGCTTGAGGTATTCTTCGTATTGTTTGATTCGGAATTTTAGGTATGCGGATTCTTTCGGGGCGGTGCTGCTGACTTTTTCTTCCGTTTCTTTTTTCAGGCATTCTATGGTGATTACATGAATGAGGCTTGCTTCTTTGGGATGGGTTTGCAGAATGTTCTCGCGGTTTGTCGCGTTAACCTGCTGGGCGTGGATTGTCCTGTAAAAACTCTTCTCCGTGATTTTCCAGTGGCCGAAACTTTTGGTCTCGTCCATTATTTTCAGTTGTTCTTTGGTTATCAGCGGGGTGTTTAGGTATTTCTGGATTAGCTTGTTCATCCCGTTTTCATCTCCTTTTATGAGTGCTTGGCGGAAGGAGTCAAGGTCTTTCCGCCGCTCTGTCACCTCCCCTGCTTCCGTTTTTTTCCTCTTGTCCCTGAATTTTATCAGATTTTTTTCCATGTCATGTCCGTTATTTGATTCCGGAAAGGTTTTCCGGAATGCTGTCGGGGTTGTTTTTATAGAAATCGGTTTTTTTTATCGTTTCGGTTATCCGGGACGGCAGGGCATTTCCCGTTTTTGAAAGTTCCCTGATTTGGGCTTTGGTGATTCCGGGGTTATGCCTGTGTTTTTCAATGAAATAGGTTATCATTTCAATGGGGCTGTTTTTCCAGGTGTTTTCCATAATTTTAACGGATTCAATTGTCCGGGAATTAACAGGAGTGTTAAAATAAACGAACGATTTTATGAATTGGAAGGTCCGGAACAGCCCGTTAATGAGATATTTCTGAAAATATTGATTTCCAGTAAAAAATAATTTCCAATAACTTAATTATTATCAGAATAAATTGCATATCTTTGCAAAAACAATTGTTCGTTTATTTTAACACATTTTTCGTACCCAAGTCTTATTTTTTTAACTTTAATGCATTAAAATTATTGGACTATGGTGTATGCTTATTTACGTGTGTCAACAGACAAACAGCAGCTTGAGAATCAAAGACATGAGATTTCCTTATTTGCCCGGAATCTGAATATGGAGATTGATGTATGGGTTCAGGAAAGTATATCGGGCGGGATTGAAAAGGAAGTCCGTTCCCTCGGAGGAATGATGGATGATTTGAAGTCGGGGGATATCCTTATTGTTTCCGAGCTTTCCCGGTTAAGCAGGAAGATGCTGGACATTATGGACATAATGAATACGTGTTTGAAGCGTGAGGTTGTTGTTTTCTGCATCAAGGAGGGGTTTGAACTGAAGGGGGACATTGCCAGCAAAATTCTTTTATTCGCATTTGGATTGACTGCCGAGGTGGAAAAAGATCTCATTTCCCAGCGGACAAAGGAGGCCTTGGCCATGCGGAAAGCCAAGGGAATAGTTCTGGGGCGTCCTAAGGGGAGTGCTACCAAATACAATAAGCTTATGAAGCATGAGCGGGAAATCAGGGAAATGCTTGAGCGGAACTTGAGCAAGAAAGAGATTGCCAAACGTTTAAAGGTTTCCCGGCCGACATTGTACAAATTTCTTAACAGCATATCCCTTATTCCGGTATAATATGTTAATAAAAACACATTTTAACATTTTTGTCCTGATATTTCCTCTGAAAGTGTTGTTTCCGTCCCTTTTTCTTTCCAGAAGTGTTGTTTTTGTCCCCGAAAAGTGGGGATTCTGTCCCCTGAATGTTGGGTATTTGTCCCTTAAAAGCTGGGTTTCCGTCCCGGCTTGTTTTGTATAAATATTTATTTTTCAGCTTATTATAATGTTAAAAATGAGGTCTACTATAATCAACTACTGATATAACAACGATTAATCACCCTTAAAAAAATGAACTCCAAAACTTAAAAAAGAACAATACTACCCCCGATTTCAGAACAAATCTATCCCAAAAACAGACAATATATTAACAAAAAATATAAAACAATAACTCAATCCTGAGATTCTGTCCCTAAGACAAAACCGCAATTTTCCTCAATATAGGGTATTTGTCCCTAAAAAACGACAATCATCTGTATTACAAAAACTTTCGGAAAAAATTTAATGTATTGGTAAGTACATAATTTATATAATGCTTTGAAATCTCTGAAGCTATAATCAAAGACACTGAATATCAGCCTCAAAACTAATCATTATGTTAATAAAATCTTCCCCGTACCCTATCCGGGGACAAATTTTCAACATTTACTATCGATTTATACGCAAGTATTACACAAATCTTGGGTTTTTGTCCCTAAATAACTTAAAGCATTGGAAGTTTGTGGTTTATATTATTTCGGGATAAAATGTAAAATAAGAAATTACTTATTATCTTTGCTAAAGTGTTTGTTTGATAAAAAAATGGGAAGATATAATGATTTTAAATTGTAATTGTTATGTTAGCAGCTAAGATTCAAAAAGATTTATTTGAGTTCATAGAAAAAGATCCTGAAGATGCTGAGGGGTTAATTTTGTTTTGGTATATGCAAAATAGTGTACCTCTTTCTGCCGCTCTTCAGGAGGATACTGGAATTAAACTCATGATTAACATATCCAATTTTGAAAGAATGGAATATGCTATTAATAAATTATTTCTAATAGCAGATACAATAGTTATTCGAGATACAAGAAAAAGGGATGAAAAAGAAATTAAATTAACAAGTTTTCCTCTTATAAACGATTATAGACCTGGATATATTGATGAAATAGGTAAAGATTTATTTAGATATAGACCTTCCCCATTTACAATTATAGATCAACCATTGGGAGGATATTGGACAAGTACAAGCAAAACATTTAATAACGGTTTTGAAGCTGTCTATGCACATATTTTTTCTCATTGTATACCTGGAGATTTTATAGAATGGATAAGGACAAAAGGGGAAAAATACTTAACTACAGGCGAAATTATTTATGCGCCGTTTATTCCTCCTCTTGAGCATGAATCAGAGCTGTTAAGAAAAAATATATCAATGGCAGATTATTTTAACTCTATACCATGTTTTCATCAAAACATCCCTTTTTTTAATGAATTAGAATTAAACACCTTTTTACAACTTGACTTCCCTTTTATTGATAATATTGATTTAAATACTCTTACAAAAATAAAGCAGGATTATAATGATGAATTTAAAAATTTCAGTTTATCTATAAGGAATTCTTTGTCCAGAATAAGAAGTATTGTTGGAACAACTGATTATATTAAAGAAGTTCAATATATTCAAAAAAATGATATAGAGGGGAATATAGATAAAATTCAGAGTAAAATAAAGAAAATTAATAACATGTCTACACTAAGAAAATTAGGGACTGTTATAGGATTACTTGGAATAGATATTGCTATTTGTAATGGATTTTCTTTGCCGACCTCACTAACTGCCTTATCTCCAGTAGTACTATATGAGTTAGATAAGATTATTGCTGGACTCAAAGAAAAAAATGAATTAAAAGATAATAATGCATATTTTTTGTGGAAATTTGGACAAATTAAAAATAAATAGAATTAAAATTGGTCTTTCTTTTTCTGGCATAAGGGATAGAATCCGTCCTGTCTGATCGCTTTCGAAAAAGAAGATATGCTGTGCTATCAAAGGCAAGCAGATTAAATTATGACTAAAGATTACAGTCCGAAAACGGATTGTAATCTTTTTGTTTCCGAGTGTAATTTTGCCGGATATTGAACATACAGCCGGCAGCCATGTTGGGTTTGTAAAGTTTGATGAGAACTCTCCGTATTCATCTTTTAATGAATATCCTTCGGTAAGATGGAAGATGCAGAATTTGCAGAAGCTGAAAGCGTCAAACCCGAAAAAGTTAAGAGCTAAAGCGGACAAACTCATAAATATATTCGGAATGGAATGGCACCTGCAACATTCCGTTATGGTTACATCAATAAAATATATAAAATGGATTATAGAAAAACGGACATAAAACATTTATACATTATTGGGAATGGTTTTGACATTCACCATAGTATTAACAGCAGCTATTCAAATTATCGTAGCTGGCTTGAAGAGAACGAGCCGAACATATATTCACAGTTATGTGACTTATACGGTGTTTCAACAGATGAGTATAAAGCCCAAGAATGGTGGAGTGATTTTGAAAACATGCTTTCAGAGATAGACCTCTATGATTATGTTGAAAATGTTGTAATTGAAAATTATCCAGACTTTTCAAAAGATGACTTTCGAGACAGAGACTACCACGCTGCTGAATATTCTGCTGAGATTGAACTGGGGGCTTTAATATATCATGTAAAACGTACTTTCAATGCTTGGATTGCTTCTCTTGACAAAGCTGATAGCACAAAACGGATCCACCTTGAAAGAAAAAACTCCTTATTCATAACTTTCAATTATACCCGGACATTAGAGGATTTGTATCGGATACCAGATGAGCAGGTTATACATATACATGGTATGGTTGGAGAGGACGAACTTATTTTAGGACATGGCAAGAATTATGCAGAGTTGAAAGAGGATTTGGAGATTGCACAACCACAACCTTCTGCAGACTTAGATGAATCCGAACTGCAAGATTGGTATTCGTCTCATAGCGATTTTGTGACACAACAGACGCAAGAAGTTGCTATCTCACAAATAGTTTCTTTGCAAAAGGATGTAGAACGGATAATATCGGACAATCGTTCGATTTGGGATAGCCTTGGAGAAATTGAGACAATCCATGTTTTTGGATTTTCATTTTCCGGTATTGATACACCTTATCTGAGTACAATCATTAAACACATCAATACGGATAAGGTAAAATGGGAAATAAGTGCATTCTCAAATCGGGACAAAGAAAAAGCAGAGACATTTATGACTGATGCAGGGATTAAAGAAAATTTGTGGGCACCATTGGTTGCATTATGCGACGTGCAGAAATACAAACAACTATCGCTATTTGATAATCCATAATACAATTCCCTGTTTTACATTCCTGCCCAATGCAGAAAATAAAATAAATTTAAGGAAAGTGTATAAAGTGAAAGACTTTAATAAAAATAGTTTTTCCCGTCAAATTGAATTTGAAATAAATCCTGAATTATTCAGACAATTTGTTCCTACATTTGATAGCATAAAGCTATTATCAATTATCCAGATAAATAAATTTTGGAAATTTTAGGATTATATTTGTAATAATGGATTAGGGTTCCGGGATTTAATCCCAACTTTATCTTGATAAATTATATATTTTTATAATACATCAGATATTTTCCCTTTTTGGGGAACACCTCCCCTCCCCTATTAATGGAAATAAATATAAATCAGATGGACATTCCCTTATTTCCCAGGCTGGCGTTAAAGATATGTTTTTCTTTTTCCGGCATAAGGGACAGAATCCGGTCTATCTGGCGGTTAAGGAAATAATCTTTATAAAGGCTGTAATCTCCCGTTTCATAGAAACTTATCAGTCCTTTCCGGTAATGGAGGATATCCTTTTCCGCCGCTGAATATACGGGTATGAGCCCGTTGTTCATCATGACGATGCTTTCGAGCATGCGTGCTGTTCTCTTGTTCCCGTCGATGAAAGGTTGGATTTTAGCGATATTGCAATGCAGGAATATTGCCTGTTCCAAAGGATTTTCGAATTTGTCATGCTCTTGCAGGATGTTGTTCAGCGTGGATCTGATTTCATATATGTCCCTGGGAGGAATATATCCGGTTCCTGTTATTCTGACGGCCCGGGTTCTTAGTTGCCCGCTTTCCTCCTGTGAGACCAGTTCGGAAGTCAGAATCTTGTGAATCCGGAACAATGTCTTTTCATCAATATTTTCCCGATGCTTCCCCTCATGGATATATTCAAGTTCCGAAATGAAAGCGTTGTACAGGTTTTTAAGCATTTTGGCGTCCTCGTACCTTTTTTCGGATGTGATATCGTCTTTCAGCAGGGCTTCCGTCTCGACGTAAGTATAGGTATTGCCTTCTATTTTCCCGGAATAATAGCACCATACCACGGCGAGGTCTTTAATTTCGTTGTGTGTCAGGTCGGACAGCCTGCTGTAAGGGCTTTTAATAATGGCTTCCGCTTTCCTTCGGTCTCCGGAGTTAAAAATAGGGTTCATATGCGTTGTTCGGTTCCCTTTGTTAGCTTGTATGTTCAGGACAACAGTTTTTTCATGGATGTTTTTATTTCCTTCTGATATTCTTCGGCAAACGAATCGATGATGTTGGCGAGAATATCCTGCATGCTTACCTTTTCCGCCACGCTGATTTTTTTCAGCAGGTTATTATGTGCGGTGGAGATTTTGATAGGCAGGAACACCACGTCCCTGTCGTTTCTTTTAGCAGTCAGCCTTTCATAACCGCCTTTGTTCCCGGCCTTGTCATTTGTCTTTCCGGTATTGTTTTCAGCGGATACCTCGTTTTCATTGTTTTCCGTACTTATTTCTTCCGGAAGTTTTTCAGGTTCGGCCGGGATTTGATTTTTCTCCATGGCTTCAGCCTGTTCCATTTCCTCAATGGATGAAGCTTTCTGCACTTGTTTTTCTTTTTCCGCTCCGGTTTTGATAAGGCTTTTCAGCAGCGGGTTCATGACTTTCTTACTGTTGGATTCTTTTTTCATTTTGGGCGTATGTTAAGATTATGGTAAGGATTTCTTCACACAGTTCCCGGTAGTCGTCGTATTTTTTATTTTCGTAAGAATTTACCGTGCTTACGTTCCTTTGGAATGCGACTTTGCTTTCCGGGACATAGTTATCAAGAAACTTTATCTGTAAATCCTCTTTATTTTCATAAAGGGTTTTGAAATCTTTATTTTGCGGATCCACACGCGAAAACAGGGCATGAAAATCGGTCGATACTCCCAGTTTTTTCCGGTAGTCTATGATTTCATTGTACAGGTTATGGAATTTCAATGTGGAATCGATATCCAGCGGTGACGATTGTGTCGGAGCAATCACCACATCGACAAAATGGAATGCTGTTATGACGCCGGGTTGTTTCAGGTTCCCGGGAAGGTCTATGAATACGATGTCGTATTCTTCCTGCAGCACGCCGATTTGTTCCGGGATATCGCTGGACGATATCTGGACAAGCCGGTAGAGTTTTTCTTTTTCCTTTTCTCCGGCAGTTTCCAGTTCCCGTTGCCGGATTCCGTACAGGCTTGACTGGAAGTCGTCGGAATCGGCGACTATTTCCTTGATTTTCGATTTATAGTTGTTGTGTATGTAGTTGGCGATAATGCTTGTGATTACGCTCTTCCCCACCCCGCCTTTCTGGTTGGCGACGGAAACGACTATTCCCGGATTGATGAATTTTCCCATGTGTCGGCATTAATGTTTAATGCTACAAATATACGTACATATATGTAATAATACAAGTATTTATTATCTTTTATCTACATTCCTATATGTTTTTATATAAAAATACCTATATGCAATAATAAAATAATACCTTAATATATATAATTATTTTAGTATGTATGAATACAAATAAGAATATAATAATAAATACTTACTATTATATTAGTATTAAAACATATTTATATCTGTGTATATTAATATTGTGGTATTCCGATATCTGAATATGTTTGTATATAAATATACGAGAATACTATTATACTAATATATTAATTTTCTGGGAAGGGTGTTTTTAGTAAAAAAGGATACTTTTATACTTGAATATTTGTATATTGGTTTATTAAAATATATGGATGCAGGGAATAAAATCCGTGGTGCTGGGATTATGTAGTAATGTTTATTTTTTGTAATTTCGCAAGGTGTGGATTTGTATATACAAATCCCTCCTTGCCGATATCGAATATCGGGTGAAAATCACGCCCTTCGGTTGCAAATTTTGAATGATGAGTAAAATAAAGGATTTAAGAAAGGAGTATGAAAATTCGCCGTTAAAGGAGAATTTTTCTTTTCCAAGGTTTGTTGAAAAAAAGTCGGAAGAGTCTGCTTTTTGGTCCTGGTTCTTAAACCGGGAGGTCAATGACGATATTTCGGAATCGGACAGGAATAGGTTTCATGCTTTCGTCAAGCTGGTTGAAAAACGGGAACTGGTAGGGGCTTCTTTCCGGGAGAAGGATGCCACGGTTAATTTTAAGATTTCTTCTGAAGACAGGGAGATTTTGTATGAGCGGGCGAAAAAACTGGGTTTGTCGGTATCGGAATATATAAGAAGAATGGCATTAAACAGGAAAATTACCGTTAAAACGGATGTGGAAATGTTGATGCAGGTAAGGAAGATAGGAGTAAATATAAATCAGATTGCCCGTAAAATCAACATGGATACTTCCCGTACGAATGTTGATACAGGATTAAGGGAGCTGGGAAATTATATGGAATATTTACGCGGTGTTTTAGATAAAATACAGGGATAATGATTGCCAAACTTGAAGTAAAACCTTTTGGAAGTAATGAAAAACTATATAATAAATTAGCTTATTCCATCATGAAGATGGAGCAGGGAAAATGTGTTTTTCTATATGATAGTTCCTTTTTAAATAATGTGAATTTATTATATGATGAAATGAAAAAGGTGGGGGATTTGAGTGACAGGACTAAATTGAAATATAACGAGGTTTCAATCAGTCTGCCTCCCGGAGAGCATCTGAACGATGAGAAGTTCAGGGAAATGGCAATTGCTTACATGGAGAGGCTCGGCTATGGTGAATCTTGTTACAACGTATGGAGGCATTCTGATAAAGATCATGAACATGTGCATATCCTTTTTACAACAGTGGATTACCAGGGGAGGTGGATTGATGATTTCGAGAGTAAGAGAAGATCCCAGAAAATCAGCAGGGAGTTGGAACAGGAGTTCGGTCTGCAACAGGTTGTTTATAATAGATTTAACAATGAGCCATTGTCCCAGGTGAAGGCAAGGGAATATTATTTTGACAATGCCTTGAAAAAGGGTTTAAGGGGATATAATTCAAAGGCGGAACTTAAAGCCGTAATAGGAGAGGAACTTTCGGAAAAAATATTAGGGAATAAGTACGACAATGAGACTCTTCAGGGAATACTTGGGGAGGAGCTTTATAACAGGGTAGGGGGTATCCTGGAAAAACACAAGCTTTTTAAAACCCTTTATAAATCGGAGCTTATCGGAATACTTGATTCCATTTATGATATTTCGTTATCTCGGAATGATTTTATACAGAGGATTCGTGCTGCCGGGGTTTATGTCCGGATGCTTACGTATAAAGGTAAAAGTGAATATTGTTACGGTCTTCCTGAGGTAAACATGTATTTTCATGACAGACAGTTGCCTCTAAGATACCGTTTTGACAGTTTATTGAAATTTAGGGGGAAGCAGGAAACAGCTGAACTTATGGAATCCGAACAAAAACACAGGGTTTACAACAGGGTGTTTTTGGCGTTGAAAAATTCAAAAAATTTTGATGGATTTAAGCTTGAACTTAAAAAATTAGGTGTAACTTTATTGGAGTACAAAAATTCGGGAGGCGTATATGGCATTGGGTTTAAACTTGATATTGCCAATGCTGTGGATTTTAAGGCGTCTGAAATATCTCGAAGATTAAGTTATGGAAAATTAAAGGAATATTTTTCAGGAGAAAACCAATCATTGATTACGTTAGTAAACGAAAAGCCGGAATTTATTCAGAATCTGATGGAAGATGAATTGGCTGGCGGATTGGGTGAAAAAGAGGAGAGAAGAGGATCAATATTGCACAGTGCAGTCGTTTCTCATCTTATGGGGACAGGGGGATCGGATAAAGATGAACAGGATGAAAGTGATGATTTTTTGAAAAAGAAGAAGAAAAAACGGAAAGACAGGGAGCATGACATTTAAGAATTTGTTCAATAAGTTGGAATTTTATCCTTTTATAGAAACGGATTTTTGTATCATTTTGAGAAAAGAGGGGTGTTGGTATGCTGTATATAATAGTGAGGGTATAAATTGTTTTTCTCTTTATGATTTTAAAGACAAGGGGGCGGAGGAGTTGGTTTATGAATACGGTGTGGATTATTTCGGGATTACCGATGAAAAGGAAGAGTATGCTTTTACTGCCAGCCGGAGGAAGGAGGAAGTTGTTGATTTTATCTTTAACCTTAGGGCAATGAAAGATGGAGAATTGGAGGATTCTTCAATTGTTACGGACGTTTTCGGAGACGTATATGTGTACGGAATGGCTGATAATACGTTGGCGGTGTTATTAAAGGATGGGAGGGGAGGAGTAAGGAATGCCTTGTTATTCAATGAGGAATCTTATCAATTGCTATTGGATAACCGGGAATGTTTTTGGAGCAGGGGGGAAGGGGATACCGCTGTCATCGCATATGATCCGTATGCCCTTCTGAGTTATTTTGCAGAAAGGGAGATGGATGGACATACCTTGTTTTTATATCCCCTGTACTCCGGTTTAATACCTTTTAATGAGACTGTTTCAACTTATAAATTCCTATGTGGCAAAATAGAGGAATGGGTAGAAATGTTTGCTTCCATGATTATGTATGTGGACTTGAAATTCGGTGAGAACGTAAAGTTTATGACATTTGAAAATAGGTGTAGGGTGGAGTTTGTGGTTGATGACACTGCAGAATTATTGCCTTATCTTGATATTGTAAACAAGTCTTTGAAAAAATTACGCGGTTCTTATTTGAATGAGGGTGTAGAAATAAAAACCTTCATTTTGGAGAAAAAAGTAATTTTTGAGAAGAAAATAATATCAATAACCTTTACGAAGAATATTCCGGAATTGGAGACTTTAACCGATTATTTTATTGAAAAGTATAAACTTCCCTTTTCTGTGGTGTCATGATGAAAGATTTGAATAAGTATAAGAAAGAAATATCGCTTCCTGATTTTCTGATATCTCATTTCGGTTTTCAGGAATCAAGTGAAAAAAGCACACGTTCCAATCCCCGTTTGGAAAACAGGGAAACCGGTGAGATATTCATCATTAAGAAAAATATTGCCGGTTATTATACGTACTGGAGTCCTAAGGATCCGGAGATTAAAGGGAAGACTATTCTTGATTTTATGCAGGAACGTTTGAAAAGGGAAGGGAAGGGGGCTTCTTTGTATCAGGTTGCCTTAACTTTGGACAATTATATAAGATCCGGTAAAATTGTATCTACGGAGAACAGTGTTTTTAGATTAGCAGAAAAGAGATACGAGATATCTTCCTTAGAGAAGGAGATAAAACCCTTGATGAATCAATATTTTTTTAAAAAGCGTGGCATATCTGAACATATGCTGGAAACTCCTGTTTTTAAAAATATTTTTGGAGAAAGGGAATATTTTGATAAAAAAAAGGGGAAAGTTTATTCCAATGTCGTGGTAAAACTTTTCGACGAAACCGGATTGGTGGGAATATCTCAGAGAAACCTGCATTTTAAGGGATGTTTCGCTTCCCGATCGGAAGCTTTGGCAGCGACTAATCCAGACAGAAGTCGTCCTGTGGATGTTTTCTATATAGGGGAAAGTATGATAGATAACGTCAGTCATTATGAAATGAATTATGATTCCTTAAAGGATAAGAATGTTGTATATTTTTCCTCTGAAGGATGTTTAACACCGGGACAAATAAATCTATTACAAAAGTCATTAGATAAGATTAAGCCGGACAAGCTTGTTTCTCTCTATGATAACGATATTGCCGGGCAGTGTTTTACACTGAATCTTTTTGGTAATATTGTCTGTAAGGGGATGGGAGAGGGGATAACAATGAGGCTGAAAGATAACATAAAGGAGAATTTCATCGAATGCGAATTTGAAATGCCGGAATGCCTGTCGGAGCTAAAAAGTAAAGATTTTCCCCCGCGTTTTTTTTCCGAAAGTATGAGTGGTGATGTGATTCTTGGGAATCAAGAAAAAGTGGGAGAGGAGGCAAAAGTTTTATGGACAGTAAGGTTTCAGAGAACATTGGACAATGTTACGGAGTTTGTAAATAAGACGATGATTTTTCGTTTGGGGGAGACAGTCGGGCGGGAGATACCGTTAACCAATGATTTTAATGATGATATCCGGGCGTTTAAAGGGATTCATCCGGATTGGAAAATGGGAATAAAGGGTGATAAATTCATAGGGGTAAAAGTGGATGGATTGGGGATGTAATAATTAATGAATTTTACTGTTCAAATAGTATTTTGAAAATTCGCTTTTCTTTGCCTTGTAATGGGAATATGTGGGGGTGGATTATTACTGTTTGCCTTATTCTCTTTCCGGAACAGTACAGGTTTCTTTTTCAGGGGGGCATTCCCTTTTTCCAAAGTTTTTTTGGCTTTCCACAGGATATATTTAAGGTCGGAGTCTTTTATTTTCAAATCAATTCCTAAATTGCGAAACAAATCCCAGAATATGGCTTTTATCTTTTCCCACATACTTGGATTCTCGTATCCTTCGGCAAACCGGGCGACATATTCCTCCGCTGCCAACTGCTCGTTTCCGTTATATTTCCTCACCCATTTTTCCCGTTCACTCTTCGGCATCGAATCCAGAACACGACTTGTAAACTCCCCGATTTTGTCGCCGAACAACCCCCGGATGCCTTTATGTCCTATAATCTCATGCAGCATCGTAGCCTGTGCATCCGATACGTTCGTTATCTCATCCATCACCATATAAACCTCCCCCGTCTTCGGGTCGAACAAACCGGGATAACGCCCATTCTTCATCTGCCGTTGAATACCTTCCGGCAAATCATTCCGGTTCTTCACCTTGTTTACCTTCACACCAAGTTCATCACTTAACTCATCAATGGCAGATAAAATTTCCCCGTCCAATAGAGTTTGATTTTCAAAACTTTCTATTATATTTGTAGCAGTAGAAAGTCCTTGAACGGTTTGACTTGCTCCCTTGGGAGGAGCCATAGCGAACCACTCAAGGACTTTACTTTTTTGGGCATAGCGTAATGCTTCTTTCAAGCCTCCTTTTTTTGCATTCGCCATATCACTCAAGAATCTTTCCACTTCCTTGCCATGTACACTTGCAATCTCGTTTACATCCAACCTTTCCCCGTTTCTCTCCAACTTAATTGCTACAGAAACCTTCCTGCCGTCATTCGTTGAAACTTCCGTAACGACCACTAATGACTTCGCTTTACTTCCCCATTCATAAACCATCATCGGATGTTGCAAAGCTTTCGGCAAGTCTTTTATTTCACTTATTGAAATTTTATGCTTTTTTAAATGTTCTCGAAGTACAGACTGCTTCATATATATAGGCTTATCTTGAACGCCTGCCGAACGAAGATTAGAAGAAGGAAGACCCAAATCAAAACTATCACTCGAACGCATTTTTCCTCGTTCAAACGCATTCAGTTCCTCATTAAACCTACGGCTTACCTCCTCGATAGAAGTATCCATAAAAGCAGATACCCCTCTCAGCGCACCATTCAAAAATATCTGGTTCTCACGGGCCACATTCTCTGTTTCAGAAGCAAGACTATTTTGCCGCTTCTCCGGGGTCATATTCATACGGGACTGGACATTACGCGCCTCCACCTCTCCGGAAAGTTCACGATATTTGTTATTGTCCAAGCCAAATCCATACTTGCCTGCAAGATATTGATATTCATTATAAGCATCTTCGTATCCCTCATTGTCATATCCACGCACCCAAAGATTGAATCCCTTGTCAAAAGCATCTCGAGACGGAATAAAACCATCGCCAAACTTGAATCTTTCCGACAGATACTCATCCCGTAAAGCATTGTATACATCTATCTGTGTGACATCTTGACCAAGTTCATCGCTCTTACGGGAAAACTCATCTATCATTGACCACGCATCATGTTTCTCCTTCAATGAATCAAGGTGTTTCCTGTAAGTAGATTCATTGCCACCACGGGGAAAACCCTCGGAAGCCTGTATAGCATGCTGCATTTCATGCACCAGAATATTGCGTAAGTCTTCGGTTCCTAACGCCTGTTCGTTCACACGTATTAGATTCTGACTCTCATAATAAGTCGCTCCTGTATTAGATTTCGGGTCTGAGTATAATTCAACGCGCATCTGCTTCAATTCCGGATAAGCCACAAACAGGTCGTTGTCCTTAACATAGTCATCAAGGTAGCGCACATCGCTATCCTCATACGACTTGCGCATTTCATCAGCCTTCTCTGACAGCTCATCAAACTTAGTGTTCTCATATTCCGTCAGTTCCTTGCCGTCAAGCAACTTTTCAGACAGCCTATCAAATTCCTCACCCCACGGCAGTTTCGACCATAGCCTGCCCTTACGTGCAAGACCACTCGCATCTATCCCGAAATCCTGCATCTCATACCTCCACTTCCCGTCTGCGCCTCTTTCCCATCCTGTAGCCAGCTTTATCGCCTTGGCATCCTTTCCGGATTTCTCCATTTCACGGGCGACACCCAAATTATCCAACCGAGTTGTTGCCTCCTCTGCCTTATCCAAATTAGCCGCTCCCTTCTCGCCGATGAAACGATAGCGGATATCATCATTTTTATTGTAATCTGCCGTAGCCTCCATCACCATCTCATCAATAGCGCTTTTGGTGTGCAAACCGTTAATACTTATAACATCCGTCAGTCTCACGCTATTCCCAGAAATGCGTATTACTTCATTCTTCAGTTTCATAATCCCCAGGAAATCGAAATCTCCGTAAAGGATAGCCTGGTTGCCTCCAAATAGGATTACTTTGCTTGTTATTTCTTCGGCCAAAGCTGTTTCATGGTCTTCAATTTGCTGGAATATTGTATGGATGTTACCGATAACTTTATTGGCTCTGTCTAAAATAAGGTAGCTGATTTTTTTTGTACTTCCTAATCGTTGTGCTGAAACTAAAGCTGCAACATCCATAGAGTTATGAATTACGGATAAATTTTTAAAATTATAGTCCGGAGAGAAGACAAGGCGGTCGAATGAGTGCAAGGTTAGTGGTATCTCATTGCCGGCAGCTGGACGTTCGTACTGGTTTGTATCTCCAAGGATATTAAAAGTCCCGTAGTATCCGGAGATGGTATTAATGATGATGCCTTCCTGAACAACATTTTCAGGAAACATGTTGTATATGGTATGTAATGTGTGTTTGTCCTGTGTAGAGCATTTCACTTCTCCGGACGGATGATTATGTACGAAATATAATTGTTCCGCTCCGATAGCGTCATAAGCGGCCTTAATGGCAGCAATATTTACCTGTGTTGCGCAGGAGGTTCCCATGCCTAAATGAATAACGGTGGGATATCCTTTATTTACCAATACTGCAAAGGCATTTTCAATTGACGAATTTTCCAGTTCCCGGAATATATAGGCGACATCGTCGATACTTTCTATTTTCTCATTTCCACTGAAAGAAAAAGTTCCGCTTTCACTGAATTTACGTTCCACATAACAAAATTCTCCGTTGTTTTCCGGAAGTCCCCCTTCATGTTGATATATTATTGAGGTGCTTGGTGTGACGGGCGTGTGGGTTGCAGGTTGTTTCGGGTTTTCATCCCACTCGAAGGAAAGTTGTTTAGGCATGTTCAAGCATCTTTAAAAGGTGACAGGAGCGCGTCCACTTCCCGTTCAATTCTTAGGTAATTCTCCTTGACAATTTTTTCCATGATTTCATTGTCTTTTTCCGGATCACCTGTATTATACATTTTTGCAAATGTCGGAATGTCTTCGGAATATCCGGTATTCCTGTTAAACTGACAGGAGAAGAAAGGAGGGGTTCCGTTGGCGATTTTTCCAAGAAAATGGCCTGTTTTTTGTCCGGCGATATCCCGCATTCTCATTACTTTTTCCTTTTGGAATGATTCGGACTGGGAAGTGGAGCCGGAATCCTGTTCCGAATACGAGAAATTGACTTCTTTTTTTTCTCCCAGCAGTTTTTCCAGTGATTCCGCGGTTTTTTCATTGCTTGTCGTCCCGAAGAACTGATTCCCGCAGTTGGATTTTATAATTTCCGCGCTTTCTGCTCCGTAATTGTTGATTGCCTGGGAGAAGTTTTGCAAAGCGAGAATAGTCGCTACACCCCATTTCCGGACGGTGCTGATGAATTTTTCAATCCCGTAGATTATAAAGGTGGGGAACTCGTCGTTCAGGAATATGGAGGGGACTTTCCCGGGCTGGTTCATTTGTCCCATTACGATGTTTGCAATGCATGAAATTGCGGGAGACACCGCCTCGGAGATATTGGGGGCATTCCCCACGCACAGCATGACGGGTTTTTCCCTGTTTGTAATGTCCAGGTTGAATTCTTCCTCCGGTTTGGCGGAAAATACCCAGTAGATGTATTTGTTGTTAAGGAGCACCAGGGGGAGCTGTGCGGACGATACGGCTCCCGCCGTCTGCTGTTGTGCTTCCAGTTTCCAGGCGGACAGCATGGAAGACATGTTTTTTGCAATTTCCTGGTCTTCTTCTATCCATCGGAAAACTTCCTCGCAGTCGGAGAGGCAGATGGAGATTACATGCGGCAGGGTATTGATTCCGGAAGCACGTTCCTTAAAGCATTTATAGGCTACCGAATAAACATAGTTTATTGCATTGTTTGCCCAGAAGTCGGTTTTTTCCTTCCATGCCGGTTCGAGGTTTTTCATCAGGGTTATTATGATGTTGCGGATAAAAAGCGATGCATTATTGGGATTGAAGTATCGTTCCGAAAGTACATTTACCCTGACAGTCCTGAACATATCGGTAAAATTAATGAATGCGAACTCCAGTTTCAAGCTGGGATTTTTTGTTTTTGCCTTTAGGATCGAGCCGTATGCCACTTTGCTGAGTATGGGTGACTGCTCTTTGGTCGGATCGCCTTCCCAGTCGTAGATCCAACCGGCATATCCCCGTTCGGCGGCCTGGTATATGATGGATTTTATAAAAGTGTCCGATTTCCCGGAGCCTGTTCCTCCGTCTATCCAGACTCCCTGTTGCGGGGAATGTATGCGCAGGATTCCGTTGTCGGTTTTAAATTCAAAGAAGAAATCGCTTTTTTTATCCGATACGCCTTTAAAGAATTCTTCATTTTTCAGCGTATTCCCGAAAATGGACAGAATGCCCAAAGCCAGGCAGGGAAGCTGGAAAAGAATGACGGCAATATAAACGTATTTATTATAAAAGAGATTTTCTGACGGTCCGAGAATAAGGAAGAAAGTCAGAAGAAAAGCGGATATCAGGAAGAATAACCGGGAATTTTCCGTCATGCTCCGGCGTAGTTTGTGCCCGGGCGTGAAATAGCATGAAACGGCACTGATAAATACGAACAGTCCCCTTAGGAACAGGGATTTACCGCGTAGTTTCAGATATATGGATATATATGCGGGTGATTGTATGATACGGGCGGAACACATCCATTCAAAAAGAATGAATGCCAGCATCAGGACGCCTAACATCAGCAATAACCCCGAAAGATTTTTTTTCTCCTGCTCAATCATATTGTGAGGTTCTTAATGTCTTATAATTAACATTATGTTAAAAATATGAAATTTGTTCATTTTAAGGGGAATAGTATTTTCCTGTCAGGGTTACACTCTGAAAAAGCTTTCCATCTTACGGTTACTTCCGGAAAAATAGTTCCGTAGCCTTTGCAAACGGGGCATTTTTCTTGTTTCGGTTCTTCCCGGTGATTTTCTGTTACCAGGAATTTCTGTCCTTTGCAGTACGGACAACAGACAGCGCATCCGGAAAAGGTTTCGACTGTATTGCCCGTACATAGATATTCCGGAGGTAGCAGCGTGATATCGTTTTTGATTATGCTCATGATTCAGTCGGTGAAATTTGTGGTTTTCAGTCTTAGAGGATCCCGGCGGATCCATTCGTGGACGATGGATTGCGCTTTTTGTTTTTCCGTTTTATAAAAAAATGTAGCTTTTCCTAATTTTAACCGGGGTTTGTTTTTGATATCCGGAGGGGTGATTTCCTCTTTTTCAAGCCTTTCCCTTTCTTCTATGGTGCATGTCCGGGAATCGTGGAAATCGGGTTTTATTCTTGCCATTACAGATATATTTTTAAACCAAGTGAGAGAATGAACACGAAACTGGAATATTTGCTTTCGATATAATAATCCGCCTGCGGTTGAAAAAGCAAACTGACCTTTTTACTGAACAGGTATTCTGCCTGTGGTTTAAATGTGATTCCGTATACAAACCTTGTGTCTGCGTTTTGCACAATGCCTTCCGGCAGTTTTTTTTCTTTTTCAAAACTTTCGCTTCCGGCAAATATTCCGGCACCTACGTTTATAAAGAAAGGAGGTTTTACGACTCTTTCCAGGGAGTGGAAATAACTTGTCGATATGGTAATGGTGGTGATGTTGAAATCTTTTATCAGAAAAAATTGGGAGTTTCGCATGTAGTTGAGATGCAGAGCTATTGAACCTAATTTTCTGTTGAAATACTTTTCTATTCCGGCTGATGCGAAATAGCCTTTTTTTGAAGTTATCCCGGCATTTATTCCGGGAGCCCACTGGTCGTAATACCTTAATTGAGCCTGTGAGGTAAAATGAAGACACAGCAGAGCGATAATGACTAAGAATTTTTTCATTTCAGTTTTTTTAAAAAGGTTGTTAGAATATAAAATATTAATATTGAAATACATATGCTGAACGACAGGATAAAAACAATAAGCGGGATTATTTTCATGTTCGCTTTTCTTTTTGGAATTCGTGATTTTCCGTGTGCTGCGGGATGTTCCCGGTTACCGTCGTTTCATCGACTGTTTTGTTTTACACTCCTGTCCCGTCTCCTGTCGTTGTTTTTTCCAGTTTTTCATGAACGCTTCCAGTTGCGGGTCCTTTTCATTGAGGAACTCGTAGTCTTCCCTGTACAGTAGGAGGTTTGCCGGAATGCGGATGTTGTTTTCCTTCAGGAGATGTTTCATGCCGTCGGCAATAAAGAGGTAGTCTTTTGCCTTTTTCTTGAATGCCAGGGCTTCTTTCCTTGCCTGGAGGGTTTTGTCCGCTTGTTTGGAGAAATCCAGGATGGCTCTGAAGCTGTAGTCCTGTTCTTCTTCCATTTCCGCTTGGTGCCGTTCCTTTTCTTCCTGAAGTTCCCTTTGGTGTCTTTCTCTCTCCTCTTTCAGTGTTGTTGCCAGATGGATGACGATATCTGGGTTTGCCTGTATTTTTTCAATAATGCTTTCCGTGGCCGTAAAGTCGTATCGGAGCAGTTCCTTTATCCGGTCGTTGCACCATATTGCGAATTGAGGGGACAGCCACCGTGCAAACTCTACTGCCACGTCTTCATGAAACCATGTGCCTTGCTCCGTTTCGTTGACAATCCCTCCCTTCACAACCTTGACGAGTGACGGATAGCGCTGTGCCAATGCGGTGGCATTCAACGAAGTACGTTTTTCCACCATCGGTGCAAGTCCACGTGATTCTGCAAGAGCTTCTATAAACTCATGCGTACCAGGGTTGTCAAACCATTGTGCAGGCTTCTTCCCGAACGGTTTTGCCATTTGTGTGGCGTTTACCATGGTATCCCCGCATCCTGCCAGGAATGTGATATCGTTGCCGTTGTACCGGAATATTTGAATTGTGTTTTCCATATGATTGTGTTGTTTTTATTTTCAAATTCTCATTCCCGCATCCGCTCCTTTCCGGAAGTTCCTGTTGTTTGTGCCTTATAGTTTTTTTGCTTCAATGATGTTTTTGTTTTCGATCCGGAATTTGAGGTGTCTTCCTCCGTCCCGGTCAAGTATTTCCACTTCGAACTTTTTTTTATCGGGAATGGTGAATTTGTTATAGGCGAGAACGAAGGAAGCCCGGTTGTTGCTTCTTATTATTTTGGGGAATCCGTATTTCAACAGGGGTATTAGTTCTGTTTCCTGTATTGTTGTGTTTTTAAGTTGTTTATTATCTCTTATGTATGATTTTATGAAATCCGGGTTAAAATTTATGTTTGAAGTATTTCGGAGACTGAAACAGAAATACAGGATGTCCTGTTTTATGTAAATTCCGGAGCAATGGAATTCCATTTTATTTTTGTTGACGCCTATATGAAAAAGGTATCTTTTTTGTCTGATGGCCTTTTGTGAATTTTCGTTAAGGGTCTTCTCGTTGTTGTTTATCAGTGCCATAGGATGTCTGGTGCCGATAACGTAGTTGAAAATTTCGGGATTCTTGTTGAAATTGAGAATAAAGCTGTAAAATTTTTTATCTGCTGTGATAACGGACAGGTTTGTCTGGGGGATGCTGTCTTTGTTTGCAATGAATTTTATGATGTTGTTTGCTTCGGTTCTTTCTAATGTTATTGCCTGTTCGTTTCCCACATCGGAATAGACGACATCCCGGGGAAATATCAGGTGGATGCTTTTATTGGAGCATACGGGTATAAAATGTTTCTGCGGGATACTGTCCTGATTGACGAAAACCGTTTCGTTGACAACGGCAGTGTCGTATGAGATGGAAAACGAGTAAAATTTTCCGTCGGTAGTAATAGTGGAAATGTTGGTTTCTTCCTGAAAGTTTTCAATGTTGGCCTTGATTTTCAATACGAACGGTGCATTATCGGCGATTGTTGCAAGGATATTTCCCGAACCGATGTCGAAGTAATCGATGTTGGCGGGGAAAATAAGGTGTATGGTTTTATCGAAATTGATTGTCAGTTTCCGGGAAGCGATGGACTGTAGTTGTGCAACGGATTGAAACGGACACATGATTATAAACAGTATGAAGGGAATGAATGTTTTCATAGATATGCAATAACGGTTAATACTGAAAATTGAAGGATGAGAAACAGGATGCACAGAGACAGGTTTTTTCTTCTTTTTTCGCGGATTTCGTTAAGAATCCGTTCATCTTCCTCTGTCCATTCTTCTTCCCTTTTTTTGATTTTAAGATTGTTTTCGCATTTCCCGTTCTTTAGTGTATGGCGGCAGGAAATGAACAGCATTCCTATACAAAGGATGTAAATGGAGTAGTAAATGGTATTCATGGTATTTATTTTAAAAAGATTTTATAGTTGGCTTTGAGCGTGACTTTCTTTTCGGAATTTTTTCGTTTAAGGGCGGATTTCCCGGCGGAGATGACATCTCCTATGACCCCGCTTCCGGCAGTCGCCCGGTTAAATATTTCGTCAATACCTTCGTTCCCCATTTCGGTTCCTATTTGGTTTTTGAGATTCATAGGGAAAAACAGTCCTTCTATCCCGTCCTGATCAATAACGCTTTTGGAAAAGGGATAAATGCTTTGGGCTATCCGGATACTTTCTAATTTTATGAGTACCCGTTCGTTGGAGAAGCGGGCGATGCCGTAGATAAAGCTGTTTACAGGGATTTTTTCACTGTTGATATAAATGTCCTGCCGGAGTCGCATTTTTACGGTAGAACCGTTGATGATTGTCTGGTCATCGTGGATGGCTGCGGCAATAAGACCTTCGGTTTCGGGGGTTACGGGTGATATAGTGTTGTTTCTCGTACGTATTCCCGGGGTGTTTTCAGGCATGGCGTTTTTCTCCGGAAGTTCCGGGATGACGGGTATTTCGTGGACAGGTGTATTTTTTTCTTCCTTTTTCTTTTCTCCGGAAAAATTTTTATAAGGTGCCAGAGGGTCATCAACTTCACTGTTTTCCCATTTCTTTTTTTTAGGTTTAAGCCGGGTGGTTTGGTGTTTCCGGGGTTCTCCGGAAGCCGGAAGCAGTTCACTGATTTTTTCAATGCTTTCTTTTTGGCTTAGTTGTTGTTTCTCTTTTTCTTTCTCCGTATTGCCTCCCAGGCTGTAAAAATATTCGGAGCTTATTTGTGAGTCTTCTTTTTCCCTCTGTTTTTTATTTTCCCTTTCCCATTCCTTTTTATATATTTCTGCTTTGGAAGCCGGAATATCTTCGGTGGAGGAGTTGGGAATTATGAAGGATTCGCTGTTCTCTTTTGCCGGGATATTTTCCTTTTTGCCGAAGAACAGCAGGTATATCATGCCGGATATGATAACCGGAATCAGCATGATGATTAACTTTTTTTTATCCAGTTTATTCGTTTCCATTTTCGTCGTTTTTAATTACGGATGACTCGTATATTTCCCACTCGTCGATTTTGCAGGCGTGTATATTGTTTTTTGTCCTTGAATCAGTGTCATACAGGGTAAACCTTACGTTCAGTTTCCTGGATATAATCCCTTTGGCCCTCCGTATTGTCTGTAAGCCTTCGATGTATCCGCTGACGGGCAGGGTGTTTATATTGATTTTTATATCGGTTATCTGCACTTCGCACTGGAGGTTTTTTTCAGAAAGCAGTCTTTCGACATTCTGGTCTTTGTATTCGTTGTACAGTTCTTTCCCTTTTTCCCCTATCAGGTTAAGTCCGGCTTCAATGTGGTTTTTAAAGCTGCTTTCCGAGAAACTGTACCAGTAGGTATAGAATAACCGGACATGGTTTTCATATTCAAATATCCTGCCTTCCCTTGAATTGATGACGGAGCTTTCCAGCACTTGTCCCCGTGTATCGATAAGAATCATTTTTTCCGTTACACTCCTTATTTCTTTTGCTATGAAATAGTATCCGCTTATAAACGCACCGGAAATTACGATGCAATAAATCAGGGCGAGGTAAGTTGTTGTTTTGACAACGTTATTCCCGTTTTTTAAAACTGTCAGTTCCATATTGTTTTATTTTTTGTTACTTAATGAATTTCCTGCGGAACTGGCGACATTTGTTATATTGCTTGCGCCTCCGACTGCTCCTGCTCCTCCGGTCATGAGCATGGCTGCGGCGGTCCCTGCTCCCACCAGTTTGCTTAATACCCGTCCGGCATCCCCTTTCCCGATGAATTTGCTTGTAAGCCAGAAAGCGCTTGCGTATGTAATCAGTGAAACGGAATTGAATGCAATTACATATCCCGGACTGACCGGTGTCCCCTGGTGGCCGTCGATGATAAATTCAAACATGCCTAAGGTCAGCATGTCGAGAATGTTTAAGGTCATGAAAACGAACCCGGTGTTCAGCAAGCTGCCGAACCATGTTGTCAGCTGTTTTTCAAAGGCGGGTAAAATGGAAAATGCAAAGGCGAGCGGTCCTATTATTATGAAAAACTTAAACATGACTGCGGCGATGCTTGCTACGATACCGCGTACAGCGCCGAACAGTAATGTGAAGACTGCCTGTATGGCCAGGGAGATCCAGTTTGCCGGGTTTAAAAGGTTTATTAGCTTCCGGAATGTTGATACGTTTTCTCCGTTTGTTTCTTCAATGAGGGCACTGGAGCGTTCCGGATCCGACGGATTATTTTGCAGTTGGAGCTGGGCTGCGGATTTATCGTTCTGATCTCCTATTTTTCCTTCTGCCGTTTCCTTTATGGCTTCCATTTCCATTTCTTCATAAGAAAGGTTTATTCTGTCGATGTATGTCTGGGCCAGTTCCGTAAGTTTTTCGTTGCTTTCCGACAGGGGACTGCTCATTTGATTGAAAAATTCTATTGAACCTGCAAGTGCTAAAGCGATAACGGGGTAAATGCTTATGCAGACGATGTGCAGGAAACCTTTGGCTATTTCATTGTAGCGTGCGAATTTTGTTTCCTCTTCGTTCTTGTGCATCCTGTCGAAAGCGGAACTCAGGTAATTCCATGCGAGGGAACATACAAAGCAGATAGAGGCGATAATGGCCGCGATGATACATACTTTACTGAGAATATTCATTGTCAGCTGGTCGGTGATTTCGACACTTAGCAGATCGCCTATGCGTTCATTTATATCCATGGCAAATTTATTTTAGGAGACATTATTTTTTCCGGTCGTATCTGTTAGTGAAAAAACCGATTTTGGGAGAATAAACATGGCTTTTGATATAGTTATGCACCATCCTTCTTTTTGCGTATGATCTTACGCTTGCGTTCATGACGGAAACTTCTTCCACCAGTTTTTTCAGAATGACGAGGATATCGTTCAGGCTTTTGATTCTTTCTCCCTGTGTCATCGTTATGAGGTTTTTTGTCAGGAAGACTTTCATGATTATGTCACTGACATATCTGAGAGTGAGGTTTACACCTCCGAAATTCAGTTCCGTAAGGCAGGAATAATTATTTGCGTAGGCCAGGTTGAATTGTAGTTCCGACATGAGGCATGAGAGCTGGTCTATGTATTGCGTGATTTCCGCGATGGCGGAAATTTGCTGGAAGACGTCAACGGCCAGCTTTAGTTTTTCCGCTTGGGCCATAAAGGTGCTCAGGTTGTTTGAGAGCTCCGACAGACTCTGGATGGCGATGTTTACGCCGAGATTGCCGGGGTCGCTGACGACCATTTGGGAATAACCTTTGAAGGTTATCACTAACATCAGGATTAACAGGATTTTTTTCATGATAATTTTTATAAAAAAATGAGGTATAATACGAGTCCGATAAACCAGGATATGCCGTATTCTTTGGCTCTGGGTTTGTTGTTTGCTATTTCGTAAATGACAAATACCAGTGCAATGGCGAGTCCGGTACCGATAATTATTTTTACTATTTCCTCCGTTCCGAGCGAACAGGTGGAAGAATAATGTTCAAGTTGCCGGAATGCTTTTTCTGTTGAGTTGTCCATATGGTTTATGTATTGGATATTGTTTTTTTGCTTTCGATATATTGGTTGAGGGCACTTGGAAGCGACCTTGTTTTGATGAACAGTTCCCGGATTTTTTGGACTGTCTTTTCCCGGGAGTCGAGGGCTGCGTCCGCTATTTCACACACGTCGTTAGTAAAAACGAAGCTTTTGTTACCGAGTTTTATGAAAAACTGTCTCCATCCTTCTCCGTCCTGCACGGAGTCAAGCATCCGGATTTCATTGTCCGTTATGGACAGGGTTTCCCTGAGGTCCGCGTATGACGATGAATAATTGCGGTGGTCCAGCAGTATTTTTATGTCACTGTTGGTGAGGATGCTGTCCCGGATGGTATCGGGTACTTCATTGAGGAATCTTACGTTCTGTGCCGCCAGGCAGATACTTCCCTCCTTCTTTCTGAACGTGCGGTACAGGTAAGCGATGAACGGGCTCATTTTCGTGTCCATCAGGAAATCGAAACCTTCGTCAATAATCAGGAATTTGGGTACTCCTTTGCGTTTCTTGATTTTCTCGGCAATCAGGAACAGGGTCATTATGGATACTATCGGAAAATATTCCGCTTTGGATGCGGTTTCCATATCATAGCCGATGAGAGCGTCATTTACGATGTCGATGTTTTCCCGGGCGTTAAGGAGATGGCGGAATGCTCCGGTGGTATAGTCATTCAGTAGGGAGGAAATCTCTTTTGTGTTGAGTTTGTCTTTTTCGAAATCTTCCTGTATGAAATCCGGGGAGGTGATAAAGTTCTGGTATTCTTTCAGGCTCGGGAAAATATGTCCGGGATTACCGTTTACATATTCATAGAATTTAACGATGGATTCCTTCAGCAGGCTCCATTCTATTTTTTTCAGTTCTTCTTTCCCTTTCCATATTTCGCATAATATGGTGGCGATAAGGGTTATCCTGTCTTCGCTTGCATCCGCATCATCGGGGTCGTTGCTGATATAGATATATTTCCCGTTTTTATCCTTTGGGCAAAGGAACGGGTTGAACGAGAATTGTTTCGGGTCTTTGGAGTTAAAGTATTTCCCCCGGTTGAGCAGGACGGTATTGCGGTTTGAGCCGCCGATATCAATGGAAATTACGTCGGTGCCCCTTACAATGAACTGAAACATGATATAATTGATTAAGTATGATTTCCCGGAGCCGGAAGGGCCGATGAGAATCATGTTTCTGTTTTTGATATAAGGGCTGTCCCAGATGTCGATTACAGCGGGATTGTGGAAGCGGTCAAGAAAGGTCAGTCCCTTTTTGTCGGACAGATACAGCCCTTCCTTGTCAAGGTAACACAGGCCGTGTTCCGTGGTGCTGACAAATCCCCGGTAATTTGCTCTTGCATTGCCCGGAATGGAGGTAAAGAAAAGGTTGGCTGTTTCTAAATTCTCCACGAAACAGCGGGAATGGTTCATGTTCATGAATGCATTTGTCGCGAGACTTATATTTCTTTGCAGCTGGTGGCGGTCTGTATCTTTCAGGATAATGTTCACGCTTGTATAGGCGGTACTGTATCCCTTTTCCGATATTTCCTCGCAGAACCGGGATATCTGTTTTTGTTTTTGTGCTGCCGGTTCGTAGAATATGGAGAGGAAATTGAGTCCTTTGCTTTTTCCTTTCAGTTGTGTCAGGACGGCATCCGGGTCTGTAATCTCTATCGTTACGTTCAGGATGTGGTTTACGGGAAGCCCTAATCCCAGGGGATAGATCATGCTTGCCTTTGATTTTATGTTTTCGGGCGCGGGGATTCCCTGGCTAAAGGATGCGGAGGGTGAAGTCTTGGGTGTTTTATTGTGGGGATAGAGGACTGCACCTTCTTCCGCCAGGCTCAGTATGGCAATGGATTGGTTCCCGACTTTGAAATCCCCTTGTCCGGATACGGACATGGGGGATACCGCCTGTCTTGTTGCATCACCGGTCGGTTGCTCATAGGAGCAGTTCAGGTAGTCGAACAGGGAATTATTGAGTTCTTCGTCATTCATCCGGAGCATATTGAATGCCGGGATTCCCTTGATTCCGTTTTCAAAATTTATCAGGAGGTTTTCTATTTCGGGGATTCTTTTTTCATAATCCCTGTAAGGTTGTTTGAAAGGATACCCTGCTTTCCTGAGAAGGCTTGAGTTGTAGATGTTTTTGTGTATGGAGGTTTTATCCGTAAACGTTACATATAAATGGGTATAGTTTTTAAGGACCGGTTTGGTTTCATAATATTTAAGGTTTTCTTTTTCTATGTAGTTCTGAACGTCTCCGATGCCGGGATTCCGGTAGCGGTCTGTGAAAAAGAATCTTTGTTCATGGATAATTGTTCCGGCGGGAAGCATCTTCAATATCCCGTTGAAATCCTCGAATAATTTCCGTGCATCCTCCTCCGGGAGGGAAAAAACTTCCGGAAGAAATAATTTGTAGCCTGCCGTGATGTCCCCGTCTCCGTTAATGATAAAATTCTTGTCTATGCACTGAATTGGCAGAACCTTGTCGAGAGGTATGCTGTTTTCGTTTATCTTGATTTCCTGTTTTCCCATGGCAATGGCAATCAGGGTAATCAATGAAATCAGTATCAATGAACAAAGTAATATAATGATGCTGGCGGTCATGGTTATTTCTTTAATAGAAATGAGAATATCATGTTTTTATCGGTGATTTTTCTTGGCAGGGCTGTGTAAACGAAGTAGGAAGCCATATAATCCGGAGTTCCCTTTTTATGTTCTTTGTTCAGTTTCTTTATTACAATCTGGATAATGAATATCCATGCGGAGGACAGGATGACGGCTCCCGTCACCGCCTGCCTGGCAATGACTGTTCCTAAGAAGACGACCATGGTAGCCAGTATCATCCCTCCCAACTGGAGGGATGACAATCCCCAGAACCTGATGGGTTTGTTTATTTTAGGCATTGTATAATATAAGGTATCTTCCATGGCGTCATGAGAAAATGGCATATCTTGCAACCAGGTAAATGACCAGCGCCACTACCCACGAAATCCCGTATTCTTTTGCTTTCGGATGGTTTGAGGCTATAGCATAGATTACAAACAGCAGGCTGATGGCGAGGGCTGCTCCGATGACGTTCAGCACTATTTCCGTCAGGGAATTCCCGGCTTCATCGGTTTGGCTTTTCAGTTCGGAAATACCTTTCAGTTTAATTTCGGCGTAAGAGGTGGCGGACATAATTGCTGCCATAGCCGTTAAAAATTTTCTTTTCATGTCAGTTTGTTTTAATGTGTATTAATTCTTCAAAATTTATATTGCGTGAATCGGTTTGTTGCACAGCGGGCTTCGGTTTTTCATTCCCGTTTTTCCGGGCTATGATTTCGTTCAGGGAAAGTGTTAAATCGGCAAATTCTATCTGTGACAAATCTTTTGTGTTTTCGATAATGTTCACCACGTACTGCTGCGGGGCAGCTATTATACCGGCGGGAATCCCGTTTCCATTTTTTCCCTTCTTGTTCATACCGTTTATTATAAACAGGGAAAGGACGTAAATGCCTGTGATGATTATATAGCCTGCGGATATCATATAGGGGCGTTTTATATATGTTTATTTCCTTTTTCTCTTTCTTCCGGTAGTAAATGCTTCCAGTTGCGGGTCCTTTTCATTGAGGAACTCGTAGTCTTCCCTGTACAGTAGGAGGTTTGCCGGAATGCGGATGTTGTTTTCCTTCAGGAGATGTTTCATGCCGTCGGCAATAAAGAGGTAGTCCTTTGCCTTTTTCTTGAATGCCAGGGCTTCTTTTTTTGCCTGGAGGGTTTTGTTCGCTTGTTTGGAGAAATCCAGGGTGGTTCTGAAGCTGTAGTCCCGTTCTTCTTCCATTTCCGTTTGGTGTCGTTCCCTTTCTTCCAGCAGTTTAGTCCGGTATTTGTCTCTTTCTTCCTGAAGTTCCCTTTGGTGTCTTTCCCTCTCCTCTTTTAGAATGATTTGGCTTTTCCCCCTTTCCTTTTTTAATGCTGTTGCCAGTTGAATGATGATATCGGGGTTTGCCTCTATTCTCTCGATGGTTTCGGATGTTATGTATACCCCGTGCCGCCGGATGCACGGAAGGACTTCCGATGTTACCCAGTGTTTGAATTTTTTAGCGGTAGGTAGTTTGCTTGAGAGAATAAGACTGTATAAACCGCTTTCATTGATTAGGGTCATATTACGGCTTTGACCTGACCCGTCAAATCGACGGGTCAGCTTATCTTCTTCATCAACGTGCTTACGGAGAGATTGGTCTGTGTCGGAATAGCCTAAGGTTTCGGCGACGTCTTTCCCGACGAACCAGGGTTCGTCATTGATTTGTACGGTCCGGATTTCTCCGAACTCGCTGTTTTTGAATATTTGGATTTTGTTTTCCATTTTGCTTATAGAATTGACAGGATTATACTGAGTACTGCGATTCCGCCGAGGTATTGCATCGCGGCTTTCTTGGATTTCGGGGAGTTTTTGGCTATATTATATACAAGGGCTCCGGTCTGGATGAATATGGCGGCGGTGATTATATGCGTGGCGATAGTCCTGTAATGTTCGTAAAGTCCGTTCCCGTCCCCCATATCTACGGTTTGCGGATTGCCTTGCAGTGATACCTGTGGGAATACTGCCGGGCAAATATTTATGAATAGGTACGTTAATGCCAATATTTTTATTAATTTTGTGTGCATATACAACGGTTTTGTTTTGCAAATGTAGGTATTTTTATATAAAGTTGGCATGAATACGCCAATAAATTATTATAAAACATGAAAATGGACTCGTTTTTTTTAACATATGAGGATGCGCTTGAATTGGTGTCCGGTTATCTTGCCCAGGTGAAGAATATAAAGAAATATTGCAGGGAGAATGACTTTGAATACTATAATGTATTGAAAATAAAATCCATGCAGAAAACACCGAAATTTCCCCAGTTAGTGAGGAAATTATTATTGCAGATGGGGTATGAGGCCGATATTGAGACGTGTTATATAATAAAGAAAGAGGATCTGTTAAGCAGATAGGTCTTTTTGTACCAATAAATCACTCTTATGAATATGAATCGTTTTACTGACAGGGAGGTGGATGAAGTCGCGCGGGCTTTGGATGTCTCCTTCACTCCGGCGGACAGGGAGGCTCTTTTGCAGGGGCGGTATACTTCGTTGATAGACGAGCTTTCCGACGGTCAGTCGCAGCGTCCCGGGAAGATTCGTTTGGAAAAGGATGTCCGGACGAAAGAGATACGGGTAAATTTTTATTTCCGGAAAGAGGCGTTATTTATTCCTGACGTATTGTTTGGCAGGAGGTTAAGTGTCGAGGAAAAACTGCGGATGCGGGATGGGGAGCTTTTGCGGTTTAGTTATAAGGGACGCGGTATTTATTTACAGGTGGACAGGGAACTGAATTCCGTGATTGTAAAGTCGGACCGGGATTTGAATATCCCTGCGGTGATAGGCAATTACAATGATTTTCCCGGTTATTCCCTGACGGAAGAGGACAAGAGAATCCTTGCCGACGGAGGGATATTGCCGCCTAAGGTCTTAAAGGGGGAACAGGGCTTTTTTCTTGCCCGTTTCAGCATGACTGACGATATGAAAGGTTATTCTTTCCGGGATTATGAAACGATATCCGACAGGGAGGTCGCTGGTTATCTTGAAAAGTATAATTCCGTAAATTTGTCGGCGGAAGTTGTGGAGAAACCGTCTGTAGAGGCTAAGAGCGCGGAATTGGGTGAAACACTTTTGGAAGGTAAGGCGGCGGAGAGGGATTTTGACAGGGAGTTGTATCATGCATTGGACAGGCGGGATTTTGAGAAATTGAATGAGTTGGCGAATTCCGGATACAGACCTGCGGAACAGCAGATAAACAGGATTGAGAGTTTTCCGGGTATCACGGATGCTGATAAGATAGCCATAAGGACGATATTCGGCATAGAGGCGAAGGAATCTGTGGAGAGCAGGATTGTCAGGAAAGAGGTTACGAAAGGGAATGTCGTTTTGAATGAAAAGGGCGCGGAGAAGCGCGGTCACGACGGGAGGAAAGAAAAAATCGGCAACGTGGTATGCCAGGTTTTCCGCGAGTAATGTATCTAACCTTCCTGTCGGGTTGAAGTGAATTAACATAGTAATTGTGGAATTGACATGACAAAGCGTTTTATTGAACTATTAAGAAAATACAGACAGTTGCATTTGGGGGATGTGATTAATTACTCGTTGATGAATGAGATTTTAATATCGCATCATTCTACGGGCATAGAGGGTTCTTCCTTAACGGAGGAGGAATCCAGGCTGCTTATTACGGAGGGTATTACGGCAAAGGGGAAGCCTCTTTCCGACCATAACATGGTGAAAGACCACCAGGATATCCTGGAAGGGATGTTGGTTTGGGCAGAGAAAAAGAGGGCTGTTTCTCCGGAGATGGTGCGGGAATTGAATGCAGGCGTCATGCGGACTACCGGCGGAATCATCAACGCCGTTGCGGGTTCTTACGATTCTTCAAAGGGCGACTTCCGGAAAAGTAATGTTTATGTGGGTGACCGTTATTTTATGGCATATCAGAAGGTGGAAAGTGAGGTTGACAAGTTATGCCGGAAACTGGACATGGAACTGAGGAATGTTCGGAAAACGGAGGATATATATAACCTTGCCTTTGACGCTCATTTTTATCTTGTCAGCATACATCCTTTTGCCGACGGCAACGGTCGGACGTCAAGACTGCTCATGAATTATATCCTTGCATACCATGACCAGCCGTTGGCTATTATTTTCAAAGAAGACAAACAGGAATATTTCGGGGCACTCGAAGCCTCCCGTTCCGGTAATGAAGTTAATCTTATCCCCATCCGGAATTTTCTTTATTCCCAGCAGGAAAAATATTTCTTTAAAGAAATCCAAAAATACAATAAACCTTCAATGGAATTAGGACTTTAGTCTTTAATGCATTAAGATTAACATTTTTCCGGTAGTAAAAAATGGATGAAGAAAAATATTTGGGAAAACTTTTTGACATAAGCTGTGTTTTAAAGGATTATTCAGACTATTTACAGAAAAAACTGCGTTGTCCTTCTCAAAAGGTAGATGGGTATGAAGGAGTTTTCTTAGATTTGGCGATCCGTCATCGGGAAAATATAAATGGTACGCTTATATTGATGCAATGCCTATTGGAAAATTCTTTTATCAAAATACCTCTGGCTGCAGTTTTACGTTCTCTTATGGCGGATTCATTGACATCATTGTATTTGTACACCTTGTTTGTTCCTTCTGAAACAAAGCAGATAACTTTAGAGAATGAAATCCGGTGCTTGGATATGGAGTATCAAAGATTTCAGAAGGAAGTTGCGGAAATAGAAGCCAAAGAGATTTCCAAATGTGACATTAAAGAACGTGAGGAGATACATGGATCTTCTGATAAGGCATTGTTTTCCAGATTCATGTTACAAGGGAAAATGTTATCCGAAAAGAAGAAATATGAGCATATAAAGGAGAAAATGCCAGATACCGATATGTGTCAATTGGCAAAGCAGTGTTTTGTATATAATAAATTTTTTACTCAGTATTACCATTATAATCCAATGGGTGGCTTAATAGGAAGGACTTTTAGCCAAGAAGAGATGGAAATATTCTATAAAGCTATAATTTATAGTATTTCCGCTTTCCGTTTCATATTTCCTGTCATTGGGCGTTTTTTCCCGAAAGAACTCGCGGAAAAAGTAAAGAAAAACCTGAATCTTTTGATTGCTCAATATAGATCTTTATAGTGAAAAGGGGATGCAAAAGTAATGCTGTATTTTTAATCTGCAAAATTTTTGTAATTTTTTTTGCTATCTCTGAAAAAGCTCTACTTTTGTACAATAAATTGGATAGGTTTCTTTCGGGGAACCCAATATCCTTATTTCCGTATATTTGATGTACATATACAATCAAGATAATGGAATATAAGGAGTTAAAAAATAGTTATATGTGTAATTTTAGGAAGAAAAAGGAACTTTTTCAATATTTTGTCCGGAAAGTGGTAGGAAGATTTTTGGATATAAATGAAGATTTTCAGTTGAAAATAGAGGTACCGGAAGATTTTACGAATACGAAATTCATGAAGCTTCTTTATTGCTTGTGTTTGGAATCTTATGGAGAGGATACTCCAAGCATGGAGTTATTTGATGTATTCAATAATATGAAGGCTTATCCCCGGGGACCGTTGGAAGTTGATATTTATAATAGTCTTTCCACTATTGACGGGCTTAAGTATGAAGACGGAAGAATTACGGAGATAGCTATCTCGGAGGTTATCGAGCAAAATGAACACTATTTAATAGATCATGCGGTGGAGCGTTTGGTCGAAAGAAAACTATTATCCAAATCTGCAGATGCTCTCATAGATATTACCCATCAGCTTCCTATATGGAATGAGACGTATAATTATGTGGATGATAAAAGAATGAAAATTAATTTTTTTTCTTTAGAAAGAGAATGGAATGCATATAAAAACTTGTTCCGTAATTAATATATATTAGTGTTATAGAGCCGGGATTTTAATCCCGGTTTTTTTATTTTTTACAATATGGAATCTCCTTACATTTCCTGCGCTATAGAACTGCTTAAATCTTTAGCTGCTTATGATTATAAAATTTATAAGCCGATAGTTTTTAAGTTGTTAGAAGATAATAATTTATCCCATGAAAATCAAATAATATTTTTATCTAAGTTATTAGAAAAAGGAGAAACAGAAAGTAAAATAATAGCCTATAAAGACCGGGATAAAAAACTGATTCCACCTTTTAATCCGGCTGAAATAAAACCTGAAAATATTGTTTATTTTGACAGTAAGGAGGAAATAAAGAAAGTAGAGGAAAGAGAAGAATGCCATTATACCTTGCTTGTTGATCTTTCTGATAAAGAAATCGCATTTGAAGAAAACAATTTTTTGCACATTCTTGCAGCTAAAACGATAGAATTGAAAGGCAGTAAACAGATTGCTGATGAAGATATTGAAGAAATATTCAAGAATTTGCCTCTGGATAAAATGAAATTTCTTGTTGATTTTTGTATATTAAAAATTCTAAATGAAGATTTTTACAAGCCTTTTTATAAAACCTTTTCAGAAGCTACAGCTTTATTAGTATATACATATTTGTTTTGGTCATTACTATCTGGTGAATTTATATTGTTTTTAGATACTTATCGGGAATTGTTCAAGTCTACTTTAGAGGGTTCTGGCAGTAATATGAATAAGGATGAAATAGACGACAGACCTGTTCCCATTATATTAAAGGAACGTTATAATATTTATCTTGAACTGAAGCGGTTTATAGTTCAGGTAAAGGCAATATTAAATTCAGTTAAAGCCTCTTGTTTGTTTGTATCTGATGATATGAGGGATATAAATGCGGTAAACAGGAATCAATTCTCATCTTTGTTGAACGATTTATTTCGTCTGTACCGTTTGTCATTACAAATGACTGTTATTGATTTACGGTATTATGCGAACGAGGATAATATACAGGTACTTATTGATATTTTGAATTGTGTTCATAGAATAAAAATTGAGTATGAGAGAAAAGATATTCCTCTTGGATTTAATTTATTTAAAACATGGGAACCGGATATATACAGTTCATTTAAGTATGTATTAGATTCATTGGAATTTAAAGCAAGTGTGTTGCTTAATGGAATTTTGAATCAGGAAAAAGATAGAAGGGTTAAATCATATACCCATTTATATAAGATAGGTAATAATAAAATCGAAAAAATTTTAGCAAAAGTACAATATAAGCCAAGATTAAATTTGGATCCACTTCTTAAATTTTATCAGAATTCCGATTTGGAAATAAAAGAAGAAAATATCTCATTTACTTTATATGACAACTACATTCAAACTAATAACTCCGTTTACTTCGGGTTATTGGCATCTCTGAAAAATGACAAAGAGAGGTTATTTGATAGAATAAAAAACTTGTTGGAAGATAAATTTCTTCAATACCCTCCATCTTTTTTCATAGTTGCTTTAAAAATAATACAGCATTGTGTAGATAAGAAAATAAAAAAAGAAAATTGGAATGCATTATTATGTTTCGCATTGCAAAAATTAAGGCATTATCTTCAATTTTATCGAGATAATGAGTGCATTCCTGCCCAATTTAGACGGTGCTTTGCTCATAGTTTTATGAAGAAGGATGATGAATGGGTTTCTTGTGAATTATCACGAGAAGCTATAGAAAATCATAGAAAAGGATGTTCATTAATATCAGAAATATTTTTTGCTTCATACGGATATGCACCCATTGACATACAGTATCTGGAAAATTTTTTCTTTGAATATAATAATGGGTGGCATCTAAGGCAGGAAAAACGATTTCAAGAACAAATGGTAAGCTTATATAAATACGAGAAAATATTAGAAGAAACTCAAAATTTGCAAAAAAACACAAAAGAATATGTTAATGAGCAATTTAGTGACGAGCGGAAGCGGACAATTCAGCTTTTGGGTATTTTCGGTGCTTTACTGGCTTTTGTTTCTTCCGTTGTTGGTCTGCAAAAAGTGGTGACAACACCTATTGAGTTTGTATTATTTGCCTTGATGTTTACAACGAGCTTATTAATTTTTGTAGTGGCTATCCATCATATATCATTTAGGCAAATGGAATTGGAAAAACAGGGAAATAAAGATACGCAAGAACAGGAAAAACAAAAAAAGAAGAAACAAGTATTATCTCAGGTATGGCATCCAATATGGGTGGTTATTGTTGGTTTGGTTCTTGCCCTTGCGGGAGTGGCTTTGATTTATTTGGGTAATTACGACAGATTAAAAGGGAATCATGAACGTTCTGCGATATCATCTGACATAGACATCAACCACGAACATAACGTTCAGCACCGGCAGCAATAAATGGAATAGTATCTGATTATTCCCGTTTCAGAATTTATGACAAAACCAAATTTCACGGGAGCAGGGTTCCCCCTGCTCCTATCTGTTTGAAACTACTCCCCTCCCCTTTTTCCGTACGTCTCACTTTCCCTTCTCCCAGTCGGCGAAGAAGTTCAGCATGGCTTGCATGGCATATTCCGTAACGTTTTCTATTTTATTGCGGTTGTCCAAGATATAGTCTTTCAGTTCGCCTAATTTTGCCATGGCGGCCTGGATATTTCCAGTAGTTATTTTAGCCAGCAGCGGTTGTATATGTTTGTCCTGCATGGCGAAATGCCTGAACAGCATTCCTTCGACAGACTTTTTCTGGGATGCGAACACTTCCCGTTCCTGTATGGTGGCGGCAGCCGTGATGATTTTGAAGTGGAGCCTGAAGGGTTCCTTTTCCCCTTCCCGGTAGTCGGCGGACATTTCGAACCAGCAGTCGGCTTTCTCGTGCAGTTCTTCGTATGCCGGGCGGATTACCCGTTTAAGAAGGTCTTTGAAGTCCTTGTATTTGTTTTTTATCATCAGGTATTCCCGGAACTCCTCCATACTCATGAAGAAGCCGCCCTTGCTTTTCCATGATGATATGAGCAGATATATCTTGATGGTGTATTTATTCTGCGCTTTCATCACCACTTCCTTCAGGTACTTTGTGAATCCCTGGTTTTGCACATCCACCAGGGAGGCGGCGATTTTCTTGTCTATCAGGAGTGTCACATAGCGGGAATATTTTTTCGGCATGATAGCTTCAAACAGTCCTTTGATAAGCCATGCGGGCTCTCCCGTGATGGGGTCGGTGATGTCGAGTTCCACCGGGAGTGTTACCATTTTTTTCAGTGCCTCCTTCAGTTCCCCGTAGCGGTCGGCTGGCAACCCGAAGTTTTTAATCGGGATCTGTACGGCGATATTGTTCGATTCCTTGAATTCCTGGAAGAGGCTGAGTTGTTGCGGTGTTATTTTTTTGCTGATGGACTCGTTTACGGCGATTTGTAACTTCTCCATCAGGGAAACGAATATTTTGTATTGCAGCAGCAGGAAATCGGCTCTCATCATCGTAACGATGGTGGGTTGTTTGATGAGCGTCACGGTATCCGGAAGAATCACGGGAGCATTCGTCCGCGGCAGCGGTTCCCATTCTTTGGTGATGATGTCCTTGCATCCCTTGGTGATAACGGTTTTGCGCCGTCTTCTGGTAGGCTGTGGTTCGGGAGAGCTCGTTGTCATAATCTTTTGCGTTGCGTTATTCAAATTTACTGACGGGACCGGTGATTCATACGGATGCCAGTTCATGTCCTATTGCGCGAATCGTCTTCAGTATTTCGTCGGATCTTTCTTTTGACGGTTTTTTACTTCCGTTAAGGTATGCGGCCAGGAGGCTTTGCTGGATGCCCAAGCGCCGTGCCACCGCCGACATGTTTAATTCCGGGTGTGACAGCAGCACTTTCGATATCCCCAGCGTTTCCGGTTCTTCATTCCCGAAACTCCCGAAACTTACATTTTCGTTCAATTTTTCCCACTTTATTCCGGAATCGGATATTTCATAGTCATTGCGTTCTTCGTCTGACGCAGACGACAGACGGCGGTAAGGTAACAGGGACTGCCACAATATGCGTCCGTCATCGGTCTGTCCATAAAGACGGTCATTTTTAAACCAGATTCTTTTAATTTTCATGATGCAACCGTTCCTATTTCATATAAAAATTCAGGTGCCAAATCTGCTCCGTTGGCCCATTCAATGGTAATACGGGTTAATCCGTATTGGATGAACCTGTCGGGGTCAAGCAATTCCCCAAAAACATTTCCTGTCAGGTAAGGACGTAAATTGACTTTCTTCACAGCTCCGTCATTGAATTTCAAGAGCAGCTCGTAATCTTTGATATAATCGACATCCACAACCCTTAACATGACATCTTTATTTTAACGGTTCTATTTTATTCACTTGTTCCCCTTTTTGGGCTTTCTCCCATAGCGTCAGGATTTCAGCTTCGTGCAAATCGAGTCACTCATTACTTTTACTATGATTTTGTCGGGAGCTTCTCCATTCACAACCCTGTCCAGAACGCTTATAATACATTCGTAATTTTAATACATGCAAATTTAGGTTATAAATTTATATCCGACAAATAATATCGGGCTTATTTATCGTTAAAGTGGATGGAAAGGGTGTTATTTCTTTCTTATAGTCATGGAGGTGTATTGCACTGGAGTATTGTTAAAAAAGAAGGAGGCCTTTAAGGACCTCCTTCGGCTTCATTCCTGCATTGCAGAGAACATAGCCTCTCACCAAGCGTTATCCCAGTTTATATATAAATAAAAACGTGTCTGCTGTTTCATCTATCCACAGGCAGACCAATGCCGGAAACGGGGATGAACTCGCAGACACGTATGATATACGTAGCCGAGAAGTTCAGATTTCCGTTTCATCTGTTATTTGGTCTTTTGTGGATGAAAACCTAAACTTAACTACAATTAATATAAAACTGATGCCTCTGCATCATTTACAAATATAGCGGCTTTCACTTTAAAATCAAAGCCGTATAAACAATAAAACTCCAGCATATCCCTTATTCCGGTATAATATGTTAATAAAAACACATTTTAACATTTTTGTCCTGATATTTCCTCTGAAAGTGTTGTTTCCGTCCCTTTTTCTTTCCAGAAGTGTTGTTTTTGTCCCCGAAAAGTGGGGATTCTGTCCCCTGAATGTTGGGTATTTGTCCCTTAAAAGCTGGGTTTCCGTCCCGGCTTGTTTTGTATAAATATTTATTTTTCAGCTTATTATAATGTTAAAAATGAGGTCTACTATAATCAACTACTGATATAACAACGATTAATCACCCTTAAAAAAATGAACTCCAAAACTTAAAAAAGAACAATACTACCCCCGATTTCAGAACAAATCTATCCCAAAAACAGACAATATATTAACAAAAAATATAAAACAATAACTCAATCCTGAGATTCTGTCCCTAAGACAAAACCGCAATTTTCCTCAATATAGGGTATTTGTCCCTAAAAAACGACAATCATCTGTATTACAAAAACTTTCGGAAAAAATTTAATGTATTGGTAAGTACATAATTTATATAATGCTTTGAAATCTCTGAAGCTATAATCAAAGACACTGAATATCAGCCTCAAAACTAATCATTATGTTAATAAAATCTTCCCCGTACCCTATCCGGGGACAAATTTTCAACATTTACTATCGATTTACACGCAAGTGTTACACAAATCTTGGGTTTTTGTCCCCGGAATATTTAAAATATTGTAGAAGAAAGAATTATGTCCCTAAAAAAGCGGAATCCGGCTTTTTTAGGGACAAATTCTCAACATTATCCTTTCCCGTAATGTTTGGTTTTTGTCCCTTTTTTGAATATTTCGGAGAATCCACAGGTTTGTATTGATGGGTAGCGTATGCCGTTATCTGTTTTTCAGTCTTCCTTCCTGGCATCCTTGTACTTCTTTCTATGGACAACTCCCGTGTTTGTATCTAATCATGTCTTTGGTACAAATTGTAATATTTCGGCAAAAGTCTTTGCTACAATTTGTTCGTTAGGAATTACGGAGAACGCAATGGCGGGCAGTTCTCTATTGTATGTTTCTTTCAGGGTTTGCCATACAGCTGGAAAATCTGATAGCAGTGGAGATTGAGATAATGTTTTCCCTCTCCATCCTTCCGGTTTATCGAATGTTTCTTTCTCGTGTGCAAACAGCATTTGGAAGTCTTTGCAGAATTGTCCGGAGTGTAAGTACAGGAGACAATCGTTATCTTGTAAGAGGTAATACAGATCGTAAAAATGACGGACTTTTGCCGTTAAATCATACAGATAATTATCTGATAGGGAGAAGCGTATTAATGACACTGATTTTTCGGTAAGGGTTTGTCTTTTATCTAACGTATTCAAAGAAAATGGCTGCAATCCATATTTTTCAATAAGTTTTTCATTTCCGGTTTGTATGAAGAAGTCGCAGATAAAACAGTTTCTTATTTTCGTGCAGGTTCATAAATTTTCCAATTTTGTTTATTCGGCAATACAACTGTGGATAATGGCAACTTATATTCCGTAACGCCGTTCAGTGACTTCCGGAGAATGTCTGTTAATTTTTTTTCGCAGCTGATATCTTCCAAAATTGCGCCGCATAAAGCCCGTACATAGCTTGTATATTTCATGGAATATTTAACAAGTAAATTCCTTTGCCCGTTGTCTAATGATTTAATTATTTCTTTCAGTCTCAGGCAGGCGTCATCGGGAGATGTTCCGGGTATTTCCCTTATGAAACGTATCGCATCTAATATCCGCAATATTTCAATGTTCTTCCTGGTAATGGGGTTGGGTTGTACAATAAAGGAAATCGTGTATTTTTCCCGTTTGACAGCACGGCGGTATTTGTTTGTCCCTATCTGGATATAAGATGATATTTGGGTGGTTAAGCCCAGCGCATTATAAGCTGAATACCCCGTGATATATCCTATCGGTTTCCCTTCTTTTTCTATAAAGTCTTTTGCTATCTGATAAGCGGATGGTTTCAATGCGCCAAATTGTGTTTTGCGTGGTTTGTAAAACTTCCCTTTTGCCAACTTGGTAATCTCATTGTTTCCCGCCATTCTGTTTAATGTCTTGACTACCGTGCTTTTTTTCTGTATTTCTGCATCAAAATCAGATGCGGAAAATACAAAGTTTTCCGGCAGTTTTTCTATTTGGAGTCTTATTTGTTCCGCTATTTTCATAATCGTCTCAAATGCTGGCATAAAGATATATAAAATGTCTCGTTTTTTACGTAAAAAACAGGACATTTTATCTTCTTGTATTAATTCTTGTCCGCCCTTTATTTATCTTTTTATAAACTCAAATAGGAGCAAAAATCAGTTTTTTGTAATAAAACAAGGGATGCAAAGTCTGTCCAGTGGCTCTTTCCAGCTCAGAGGGATGAATTTTGACATGTGTGTACAAAAAAGTGTACATAAATTTGTTATATTGGTGGAAATGAATTATTTTTGTCTAAAATAAAGAATAAAATTATGGAAGCATTATCAGTAAGGGATTTTCGTAGTAATCTTGCATCATCTTTTGAACGTGCGGGCAAAGGTGAGCGACTGCTTATCCGCCGGAAGAATCAGATATACGCTTTGGTGAGTGTGGGACGTGAGGATTTAATGATTACTCCGGAACTGCAGTCCCGCATAGAAGAAGCGGAACGGGCCTGTAAGAAAGGGCGTTGCGTGACGTGCAGCACTAGTGAAGAACTTGATCGCTTTTTGAATTCGTTGTGATGTATGCAGTCAAATTCGACGACAAGGTTGTCAAGGCTATAGCCAAATGGAAGAAATCCAATCCGGTTCTTTACAAGAAATTTGTCAAAATCATCACTGCTATTGCTAAATCTCCCCGGCATGGTATTGGACATCCGGAGCCGTTAGTGGGTGGCGGTGATATGACCTACTCACGCCATATCTCGGCACACGACCGGATAATATACCGTATTCACGATGTAGAAGTGTATGTGGTTGTGGTGGAACTGGAGGGGCATTATGATGACAAGTAGCATGGCTATCTGAATTGGAATGGAAGATGCTGAGTCTACAATGAATTCGAAAAAACTGAAAACCGAAGCCAACAAGTTAAGGCGTATTTTTAGCATGGATTAAGTCTGCATTCGTGCTGAAAGAGGGATTCTTATAATTTATCTTTTTCCTTTCTTCTTAACGTAATGAAAATGTCTCATGTTTTTTGCTTTATAAAAGTGTACGTTCTTTTTAGAATCGAAAAAAGAAAGTTAGTGTAATGTTGTGTTCGTTTTTGTTTTCAAAAATTATTGTGGAATTTTAATAATCCATCCGCTTTCCATTATAAAGGAGTTTACTCCGCCTTTTAAAGTACTATGAAAGGAATTGGATAATCCGTTTAATTTGTGGCCGGATTTGTTAATTGTTACAATAAATTCGTATTCCTTTTCGATTTCAGCATGGGATATAAGGCTGGCTAAATAATACTGGTCATTTGTTATCCATTGGGAGAAGCTGGCTTCCCACCAGTCTTCCTCTGAACTTTTCTGAATCATTTTACATTTAAAGTCTTCAGGGAGTAATCCGTACTTTAAGGGGGATTCCAAGGCTTGTGTATATTCATTTTCAATACTAACCTGAACTGCAATTGTAATTTGAGAAAAAGCGTATAGGCTTAAAATATTGATTAAGCATAAAAGAAATAGTTTTTTCATGGAAGTGTATTTAAAATTTCATATATCAAAATTAAATAAAATTAAGGGATTTACAAAACATTTATTTCTTCCTGACGTTCTTCCTTCCTCCTCTCCCCTCTTACTTTCGGAAAAATGGGTTTTATGGTGTTTTTGTATTAAATGTGTATTACATACTTGTAAATACAAAAATACTTATTAACTTTGTATATCGGAATTTAAGACAGGGTGTATATTGTGTTTTCTTATTAAGTAGTTGTTTATTTCAATTGTATATTTTATGAAGAAATTAAAAAGAAATTTCCTGATGTTTTTTCCTTTTTTGCTTACGTGTTGTTTTTTCTCTTGTTCGGATGATAATGGTAAGGATGGTCCAGAGCCAGTGAATCCCGGAGAACTTGTTTTGACAGTTGATGATGCTCCTTCTCGCGTGAAGGTGGGAACGACAGCAGAGTTTACGTTGAAAGCTGTTCAGGATGGCCGAACTGATGCCTTTCCTTTGAGGATAGATACCGTTGGTCATTTTTCCCTGACATTGAACAACATTTCTTATAAGAGTGTGAGTTCCTTGAATCCCGATGCGGATGTGTTGGTGAAGTTCACGCCATTGTCGGTTGGAGAGAATAGGATAACGTTTAATCTGACGGGGAGTGACAGTAAGAAACTGAGTAAGGTAGTATCCATCACGTCCTTTCTTCCTGAGGTTTCGATGTCGTTCTCTTCCGTTGGTGACAGTGTAAGTGTAAAGGATGTGACGGAATTTACTTTTACCGTCGATGGAGATGACGGAGAAGAGTATGAAGTTCGGATAGATACGGTGGTTCCGGAGTTTAAGTTGAGATTGACGGACCATGATGGCTATTATACGGAAACCTTTCTTCGTCGTGGAGTGGATTTAATGGTAAACGGAGCCTCTTTTCCAGATGTATTGACTGTAAAGTCAGGAGAGGTTAATACTTTATCTTTTTCTAATCCTCAGAGTATCGGTGATTATCATATATTGTTTACGGTCACGGATAAGTATGGCAATGGTAAGGAATATGAGAAGGTAATTCGGGCATATTCCCCTGAAAAGATAGTGATAGACTTTTTGGAAGTGGACCCTTATATTGAGTTGGGATTTGGCTGGGAGCCTGAACTTTATTATGCGAAATTGAATGAGCATTTTGATTACTATTCTCTTCCCTCTTATTTTGACGGTAAGCATGTGGATACGATTTATACGGTAGAGGAAGATATGGTAGGTCATCCTGGCGAGACTACGATACCCGGTCGTGGGATGATAGTTTATATCGGTCAGGGGGAAGAACCGGAATTGTTTATAAAGGATATAAGTTTTAATGATAGGTTGATGTTGACTCCTCAATGGGACAATAGGGATAATTCTCCATTGCAGAAGACGGGTTTACATGCATTGGTTTTTAGGACTAATCCGGCGGATAATAATCCGGGTACGCAGACCTATACATTGACGATAGCGGATAAATGGGGAAAGACTTTGTCTAAGACTTTGACGATAATCGCCCTTCCTTATGGCAGTGAAATGCCTTATCCTGATGATGTATGGCGTCGTCGTTATGACTGGACTACCCATGTGGACCCGGTGAAATAGTGTCAGTGTTTTATTGGTGTTGTTGTTTTTGATGGCAACTTTATGAGAAATCTGTTTTTTCCTTTTTTGCTTACGTGTTGTTTTTTCTCTTGTTCGGATGATAATGGTAAGGATGGTCCAGAGCCAGTGAATCCCGGAGAACTTGTTTTGACAGTTGATGATGCTCCTTCTCGCGTGAAGGTGGGAACGACAGCAGAGTTTACGTTGAAAGCTGTTCAGGATGGCCGAACTGATGCCTTTCCTTTGAGGATAGATACCGTTGGTCATTTTTCCCTGACATTGAACAACATTTCTTATAAGAGTGTGAGTTCCTTGAATCCCGATGCGGATGTGTTGGTGAAGTTCACGCCATTGTCGGTTGGAGAGAATAGGATAACGTTTAATCTGACGGGGAGTGACAGTAAGAAACTGAGTAAGGTAGTATCCATCACGTCCTTTCTTCCTGAGGTTTCGATGTCGTTCTCTTCCGTTGGTGACAGTGTAAGTGTAAAGGATGTGACGGAATTTACTTTTACCGTCGATGGAGATGACGGAGAAGAGTATGAAGTTCGGATAGATACGGTGGTTCCGGAGTTTAAGTTGAGATTGACGGACCATGATGGCTATTATACGGAAACCTTTCTTCGTCGTGGAGTGGATTTAATGGTAAACGGAGCCTCTTTTCCAGATGTATTGACTGTAAAGTCAGGAGAGGTTAATACTTTATCTTTTTCTAATCCTCAGTGCATCGGTGATTATCATATATTGTTTACGGTTACGGATAAGTATGGCAATGGTAAGGAATATGAGAAGGTAATTCGGGCATATTCTCCTGAAGAGATAGTGATAGACTTTTTGGAAGTGGACCCTTGGATAGAATTGGGATTTGATAAGGATAAGTATTATGAGAGTCTTAATACTCATTTTGATTATCATTCTCTTCCTTCTTATTTTGACGGTAAGCATGTTGACACGATTTATACAGTGGAGCAAGATATGGCGGGTCATCCTGGCGAGACTACGATACCTGGTCGTGGGATGATAGTTTATATCGGTCAGGGGGAAGAGCCGGAATTGTTTATAAGGGATATAAGTTTTAATGATAGGTTAATATTAAGTCCGAAATGGGATGATGGAAATGGCTATAATAGAAGTTTTCAGAAAACGGGTTTGCATGCATTGGATTTAAATACTAATTCGGCAGATAATAATCCGGGAGTGGAAACTTATACATTGACGATAGCGGATAAGTGGGGAAAGACTTCGTCTAAGACTTTGACAATAATCGCCCTTCCTTATGGCAGTGAAATGCCTTATCCTGACAATGTGTGGCGTCGTCGTTATGACTGGACTACCCATACCGACCCTATAAAATAAAATTACTAGAGATTTATTATATAATATGACGGCATTTTCAAAAGGTTTCAAATGGCGTATATGGAATTTGCATATCCATACGTCATAAACGGCAAAGAATGACCAATTTGGAAATTATGCTGCTGTATGTCAAATTGGGTGGTAAGTTTGTTTTTGAAAAGGGGGGGGAAATATCGACTTAATTAATATTGATTTGATATTGTCTATTATATTGATGAAGTGGAGAAATAACTGATACCATGAAAAAAATTAGTTGGAGATGGTTGATACCCTTAATTGTTATATTATTAGGTGTTACGATTATATTGGGTGTTTTTATTTGGTATTTTCATAGGCAAGGAATTTCGGATAGTATATCGGATTGGGCATCTTTTGGTTCATATCTGGGTGGGACATTGAGTTTTATATCGGTTGTTCTGATGTATTTGATATTTCGGGAACAGATACGGATATCATATAATTCTCAATTTGAATCGGTTTTCTTTAGTATGCTTAAAACGTTACGGGAATTAAAAACTGATGTTATTGATAAGGAATTCGGAATGTTAGAGAATAAAATTACTAACCATTTTAGTGTATCGTTTGATGATAAAAATGATAATATATTGCCAGACACGATACGATCTATATTTTCGTATTATTTTAATTTACATGTGGATAACAGTCAGATATTTCATTATTTCAGATATTTATATCATATTGTTACATATGCGGTGGATAACAAGGTTTTGAAGAAGGAAGATAAGAAAAGGTATATTTCTTTAATACAGGCTCAGATGAGCAATAATGAGTTATTGGTTACTTTGTTTAATGTAGTGAGTCATAATAATCAAGAATATTTAAAAATGTTAGATGTATATCAGTTTTTTGAGAACCTTCAAAGTATAAATAAACTTGTGGATAATCTTATTAAAAGAATCTTTAAGGGAACAGAATTTAAGCATTTCAATAATCACTCTATTCCTTCTGTAGAAGAAATGGATTTTGGATATGAAAATTATGATAATGAGCAGTTTTATTTAACTTTGGAACGGATAAATAAGGTAAGTAATAAAGCAAAGTAGAGAAAGGAAGGAAAACTGTTATCATGCTTGTCCAGAACCATTCAGCTATTCTTTAAACATAGGATAAGGTGTGTCTTGATTTTTTTGCTTAGTGGATCACACCCGATATGTTGTAATTTGCTCTTATCAGGTTTGGCTTGGATTCGGTGACAGTCCTTTTTTGACAATTTGGAGGAGTTGTTTGAGCTATTATTTCCTTTCTTCCTAACGTTTTTCCTCTTTTTACTTTCGGGAAAAATATATTTTGATTGATGTAGTAGTATTCTCTATAATAGAGATTAATCAATCCTTTTGTATAGGTATAGGTACATTTATTGTATTCGTTTGTTTCTCTTTTGAATAAGCTCCCCAATCCATAAAAATAGCGCATATACTAAATACTAATCCGATGAATAAACATAGGATGAGAAACTTATGTGCTTTTGTTAGTTGAAATTTATTCTTATAGCTGACAATAAACCAGATAACAACAGAAAATAGACATAGGGCATAAGCTAATGTAAGCATGAATACAACAGCTTCTTTTAGTGTTTCAACAGTTTTGAATATTTGCATATTTCCTGCGGCAAATATTACTAAAGCAGCAAAAACAGATAAAATCTGAATGTTGTTTTTTTGGCTTTCCTTAGCTTCATTGTGGACTTCTTGTACAAAAGCATGTTCTTTTATAGAAATATGTTTTATTTCTAAAATTGAAGTATAGAGTGAAACCTTTGCTTGTAGATCCTTCAATTTTTTCCGGTAGTTTGTAATGTCTATGGGGATTACATAGGCAGAGGCGAGGAAAATATTTAATTTTTCTTTTTCTATGTCTGTTTCTGTACAACAGTCTTTATATTGTGGTTGGTAGGGTAAAAAGTCATATCGGTCAGCCCATTCAAGATATCTTTCCATGAAGTTAATATTCTCTTGAAATTGATGGAGGGCGGTTCTTATTTTTGATAAGTCTTTTTCTTGGATAGTATCATTTTTAATTAATTTTTCAATAAATTCGGAATAGCAACATGCAAGCTTATAGAAGGGAAAATAATTTTTTACATTAGTTCTTAGTTGAATACGTTTTAATTCCTCATATATATCATTAATTTTTTCCAAATTGTATTCATGTAATTTATGGGAATAAAAGAATGATACTTTGTTATTATATAAGTAATTGAGTGATATTTTATAGCTATATTCGTCAAATCCACACTCACATTCTTTAAATTGTTCGTCGAAATCATTAATGAGTTTTTTTATTCCTTCATAATTTTCTTCAACTTTAGAATAATATCGGACACATATAAAATAGTCGGTGAAGTTTAATAACTTTTCCCCATGTTTGCTGTGATAGTCATTTAGAAAATCATTATTTTCTTCATAGAGGGAAAGAATTATATTTTGAAAAGATGAAAGATAAGTTGTTTTAAATTTATTAGGATTAAACTCTTCATCTGTAAAATCGTAAGAGATAACTAAAGAACGAAATAAATCGTCATTATCGTATTTTAATTTGAATTTTACTATAAGTAAAGTACACTTATCTATTAGTATTTTACAGGAGGTTTCATCTTTTAGTTCGTGATTTTTTAATTGATATAAGGTATCGACTAACTCTGTTAGGATACGTGGAGTGAGAGATAAATTCTTATCAATATGTGTTAGAAGTATGTTGTAACAAAATAATTCATAATATGGATTTAGAGAATTTATATCTGTGTCTTTGAATTTTATTGTGTTATTCTTAAGGTTTGATGATAAAAAAGATTTACCAGGTTGAGAAGTCCTAAAATGGAAAGTATGTACACAATATTGGTAATCTTTTAAACTCGCATTTATCAGTCTACAGAAAAAAGCATCAATATCAGCAGCGATAGCTACACTTTCGGGTATTAAAGTTCGGAGTTCATCAATCAGTAGTTTACATCTCGTTATCTAAAGATTCACAATAGAAGTGCAATTCTCCGTCGGCATGCCGACGGAGAATAAAG
>CAJURM010000018.1 GCA_910589025.1 uncultured Odoribacter sp.
TCCAAGGGTCACCTTCATCCGTTTTTAAGGGGGCGGTTTTTCCGTTTTTTCCAGTCTATAAGAATTAATGCTTTCTGTTTTTTCATTTTTATGCTTTTAATATTTCCCACAAAGTTAAATGTTTACTATCTTTGTATCAAGTATGTACAATTTAGTATGATACAGACTAAAAGGTATCGAATATTGATTATCAAATTAATGTGCTCAAATAAAAATGAATAAGAACATTAAAAAAGATATTTGTGTGCTTGATTTTGCTTTCCAACGAATAGGAGGGAAATATAAAGGACGTATTCTTTGGGCTCTGTCAAAACATACGGTTATGCGATATGGTGAACTGAGCCGTGAAATATCCGACATAAGTACAAAGATGCTCACACAAACCTTGAGAGAGTTGGAAATGGATAATTTGATTCATCGTGAAATGTATCCCCAAGTTCCCCCAAAAGTCGAATACTCTTTAACCAAGACAGGCAAGGAGCTTATTCCATTCATTAAATATTTGGTTGATTGGGGATATAAAAAAATGGCTGAAGAAAACGAGAATTGATTAATTTTCATAATAACTAATTTTGTATCATCGTCATAAAAACTTATGCTGAATACAGAAACCATACAATCACTCATTGACAGTGGAGAGGGCTACAATGTGGAGTTTAAAGTTCGTGTTCCTTCAAAGGTTCGTGAACTGACAGAGGAAATATGTGCTTTCGCCAATGCAGACGGAGGATATTTGCTTATTGGAGTAGATGATAACGGGCAAGTGGTAGATACTAACTTAGAAAACGATAAGCGTTCTGCCATTCAAGGTTCTATCAGCGAAATATCTCCTGCACTTCACTGTGAATTGTATTCCGTAAATCTTGTGAATAAAACTGTTTGGGTGATTGATGTTCCGTCCGGCAAGGATAAACCTTATATATTTTCCGGTTCTATCTATGTCCGTGAGGGGGCAAACTCACAGAAACTTCACACAGCCGAAGAAATGCGCAGCTTCTTTCAGGAGTGTAACAAAATCTTTTTCGACCATATACCCTGCTATTGGTTCAATATCTACATGGATGCAGACGAACAGATGATTAAGGATTTCCGAACAGAAGCCAAACTAAGTCCGTCCACACCCGACAAACAAATATTTGAGAACTTGGAACTGTTTACCGAGAATGGAACGGCAAAGAACGGTGCGGCGATGTTCTTTGGAAAACAACCTGAACGAAAGTTTCCGCACGCTGTTACAAGATGTGTTCTTTTCAAGGGAACAAACAAAGTCTATATTATAGATGATAAAACTTTCGGAGGTTCATTGTACCAACAATATCTACAGGCTATGTCTTGGCTGGAAAGCAAACTGCAAGTAGCTTATAAAATAGAGGGAGCAGGACCAAGAGAGGAAATTTGGGAAATACCTTTGACCGTATTTAAAGAAGCCATTATAAACGCCCTGTCACATCGTGACTACTATGAACAAGGCGCAAGCATTATGATAGAAATGTTTGACGACCGGGTAGAGATTTCCAATCCCGGAGGACTTTTGCCTATTGTAGCTAAGAATTTCGGGCATAAAAGCATGACACGTAACCCACTAATATTCGGGTTATTTACCCGTATGCACTTGGTCGAAAGAGTTGCATCCGGTATTCCTCGTATGCAAGAAGCCATGAGGGAAGCGAATCTTCCCGAACCGGAATTTCACACAGAGGGGATGTTTACAGCTGTATTTAAAAGAGGAATTAGTATCAAAAATGAAATAATAAATGTCCCAAGCTTGTCCCAAGAATGTCCTAAGCTGGATATACGTTATACATCTATAGCGGAACAAATAATTTCGTATTGCTCAGAACCCCATTCTATTCAAGAAATAATGAAACTTGTAGGACAAACAAACCGAAGTAGATTTAAAAAAAATATCATAAATCCACTTTTAGAAGTAGGCATTCTTTCTATGACTATACCTAACAAACCTAATAGTCCATTACAACAATATATCATAAAAAAATAAATATATGAATATAAATGATTTCAATAATAGAATTGCAAGATGTGAATCCTTTTTAATTGCTAGTGACGGGCAATTCTTAGGAAAACTTTCTCTTAATAGATACGATATAGATTCCATTTCCTATGAATATGGTTTGTATGGTAGTATCTATTCCGCTACTTCATTTAAGAATCAGTATTCAACTTATGGTAGTCCTTACTCTTCTTTAAGCCCTTATAATCCATATACATCCACTCCACCTACCATATATTTAAGAGGGCAACGAGTTGGTTTTTTATCAAAGAACAAATACTTATTTGGCAGTATTGACCCTGATAGTATTAATACTTGGATGCAGAATAACGGATTATATTATTAAAATATGGAAATGATAGAATATGTAAAGTTAGTAACAGCCTTCATTGTCTCAATCGGTGGTTCAAGTGTTGTTATTATTGCACTATCTAAATGGTTTGGAAATTTCCTTTCAACTAGATTATTAGACGCTTATAATAATAAACATGAAAAAGAATTAGAAGTGATAAAAACAAAGTATGCTTCTGAATTGGAAAATACAAAAAATGAATTAGAGAAAGCAAAATCCCAATTTCTCAGATATTCAGAGAAACAGTTTGAATTGTATAATGATTTATGGAAAGTTCTACTATATACAAAACGACAAGCTGATTTGTTATGGCAAAAAGCAGACCCTAATCAAATACCATCTTTCAGTGAACAAATCAGGCTTACTCGTAATGCTATTAGCGATAATCTTCTATTAATAGAAGAAGAACATTATGAGAAATTAATTCAACTTATAGAACAATTTGAACAATTTCAATTCGGAAAATTAAAGCTTATAGATATAAGAATACAAATTGAAGGTGGAGAACAAGTTCAACAAATAATATCTAAAGCAGATGCACAAAACACCATCAATAAAAATAGAAGGACAAAAGAAAAATATGACAAGTTAATAATGGATATAGGTAAATCTTTTAGAGAACAAATAAAAGGATAATATTTGAAATTCTAATATTAGTTGTATCTTTGCACTCAGAAATCGTACCCAAGATACAAACTGATGTCGAACGGTGCAAAGCTGTGAAAACCTTATTCAAGGGACTAACATCGTGATAAAGATATAACTTATTGAGAAATAGTGTCATACAAACCGACTTTCGATTCCTGGTGGGACCACATTAAAAATCAAGCAGTTACATTTTGTTGTAACTGCTTTTCTTTTTTCTTACACATGCAATTTGCATGCAAACTGAAGGATTCAATAAATTAGCCATACTCCAAAGAAGTCTGGGATGAGGTTATATTCTCCCTAATAATTCAAAAGTCCAACCCATATTTTCCAATGAAGTGAAGTATATTTTATTTAAAAATATTTTATAGTATAACAATGGCTTTATATAGAGAATTTATAGCTATAAAGAAATATATTTCACTCCATTCATTTATAATGAATAATATACCATTTCATAAATTCAAGAGCCACTTCCAAACCGGAATAATCTCGATGACTTTATGGTCTATCTCCAGTACTTGTTCGGAATCACGCGTGATCACCATTAATTTTTTACATTCCAACACATTCGATAGCTTCAATAAAGCACTTATTTCCCGGTCAAAAGTACCATCACTATTATCAAGATTATAGCAAACTTGAATGGCAATCGCTTCATCCGGAATATAAAAATCAACTTCAACTGCCTGGTTATAAAAAAACACGGCATCATTTCGTCCATATTTACGTAACAAATTGATGGCAACGAGATTTTCCAGCAATGAAGTTTCCCCGTCAAGTAAAAAAAGATTCAGAATCCCATTATCTGTGAAATAATACTTAGGATTAGTTTCTTTGTCAACAAGCTTTCCCGCTATATTCTGTATGGAAGAAATCAACCAGGCATCTTTCGCATATTCAATATAATTGATAATAGTTGTTTTACCGACTTTTACCCCTGTTGAGGAAACAATATTAGCAACCCGGGTAAATGACATGGGTTGCTTTACACTTTCAGCCAACTTTTTAAACAACACACGCAATGCAAAAGTATTATCAACCGAATGGCGGGCTGCAATATCTCCCAAATAAATTTTTTGATAAACACTAGTCAAATAATCACGCTTGGCTGAAAATTCCGCACCTTCAGGAAATCCACCATAATAAAAATAATCATTGAATTTTCTCAATATCCCCGCTTTCGTTTCAGTCGCAAACAAAGAATTATCATCAACCTTAATATTATTTGCATTCAGAAACTCCTTAAAACTATACGGGTAAACATGAATCGGAATATAACGTCCGCCTAAAGTAGTTTGTATGTCCTGACTCAACATTTTAGCGTTACTTCCGGTAATATAAACCCGGTGTTTGGTGTCAGCCAGACGACGGGCGAATTTCTCCCAACCTGCAATATTTTGAATTTCATCCAGAAAAAGAATGGGCTTCTTTCCATACATTTCCAAATGTACTTCCAAAAGTAAATTCAAATCTTCCAAAGACATTCCGACAAGACGCTCATCTTCAAAATTAACGTAAAGCATCTCATCCCAATGAATCCCTTGCGCTAATAATTGTTGCATTCGTTGATAAAGCAAGAAAGATTTTCCTGCCCTCCGAATACCCACAAAAACATAATTACCAAACTCCTCAAAAGTAAAATTCCTAGGTATAACCTGATATTTCGGTACCTCTACCTGATTATCTGCAATGACTGATTTTAAAATATTTTTGTCCATATACCCATATTTGTCCTGTCAACAAGACAAATATAAGTCATTTTCGTCTTACACACAAGACAATATGGATTTATTATAAAATAGATATTCAAAAATAAAGGACATAGTTACATCAACAAAACAACTTTATTTATCCTATTTAAAGCTTCTTCCATCTGTAAATCCCCCTTGTCTAAATATATTCCCAATCTTTCATCTCACTTAATACAAGTCTAATTGCTATGGAAATGACAATAAAAACAACATAAAAGAGAAATCCTTTATTATAATAAAACAATTGAAACCATACAAAAAGAGGCTGTCTAACAAGTAAATTTAGGCAGTCTCTATACACAATACAAGTAATTGTAAGAATGATGTCCCATAGGGTCGGTTTTACCGTTTTTTCCACAATAACAATCAACTTTATTTTATTGATGAAAATAAATTCAGCGTCTTGGATTTATAAAATGCATCTACAATAAAGTAATTAAAAAGGGAAGCGGTTGCATCATGTGACTGCTTTTCTTTTTAATATGATACAAAAGCCCCGTCCCTTTGTGTCTTGTTTTTGAGGAAAGGATTTTGTTATTTTGTTTTTTTAAACAGAGAAGTATGGGCAGTTTTTTTAAATCGCTTTTCGGGGGCGGTACAGATGCCGGTGAGAAGCCAGAAGAGAAAGAAAAAGAGCGGAAATTTGATGTTCTCAAATACGACGGAATCAAAGCACTGAAAATAAGAAAGGTCGGATATGCCATCCGCTGTTTCAATGAGGCATTGAATCTCAAGGAAGAAGCAGAAACATTGGAATATCTGGCACTTGCCCATATACAACAAGGAGAAAACAAAGAGGCCATTGAAGCTTATAACCGGCTGGCAATTTTAGTTCCTGAAGACACCGATACCTTTCTCAAGCGGGCACAGCTTTACCTCCAGGAGGAGCAGTCCGAAAACGCCATTGAAGATTGCCAATACGTGTTACAACACACTCCGGATTACCGGGCATTTCTGCTTTTGGCAAATGCCCAAAACAAACTTGGCGATACCGCAAACGCCATTAACAACCTGACACAGGCCGCCGAACTGAAAAACGACGTCATGGACATTTTCTTACTACGGGCAGCGGCTTACCACAAATTGGAACGATATGACAATGCCCTCGACGACATCAACCGAGCCATTGAACTCGCTCCCGAGGAAGAAGCCGCTTATATGCAACGGGCAAAAATCCAGGAGCATTTCCGGAATTATGAAGCCGCCCTCCAGGACTATGCCACCGTCACATCCCTCAATCCTTTTCATGAACAGGCCTATCTTGAAAGCGGACGCCTCCTGATGGAAAACCAACGGATTGATGAAGCCATACAATACTTTGACGAAGCACTGGAAATCAAACCGGACTTTGGAAAAGCGTACCTCGCCCGCGCAGAAGCGAAGAGATTAAAAGGGGACAGCGAGGGAGCGCAAAAAGATGTGGAAACAGGCTCTGCTCTTTGCAGTGAAACAGATGACGAGACGAAATGCCCGGTCAACTTTGACAATCTGTATGCCAACCGTCCACTTTAGGCGTTATCATGTCTCGACACGGTCCAAATGGTATTCAAGAGCTTTTACCGAAATCAGCAACTCTTTCACGGACAATGCCAGAGAGATAACCAACAACAGCAAGGAGATGGCAAACATATAGACTGCTGTCAGTTGCCAACCGACATATATAAAAAAAGTACACACCACACAAAGTAAAAGGCTCAATACCCCGAACAACTGCATAGAACGAGTGATATATAACCGTTTCCTGATGTTTTCAATTTGCCGTGCCGTCACGGCAGTCGGGTTGCTTTCGTGTTCAATCTTCAAACTACGGATCACTGTTGCATAGGCAAGAAAGCGGTTGGTATAAGCCAGCATAATCAATGAAATGGCTGAAAATAAAATAGAAGGTGTTGTCAGTGTCAATTCTTCCATAGGACTGTTTTCATCATTTTCAACAATTTACGCATTCCGCCGCCAAAAAGATTTTCCTACGACAACAAAAGATCTCCATATTCTTTATGCCGAAGGATATAATTTTCCGCAAAATCACAAGAGGCCGTGACATTAAGATGATTGTCCCGGGCATACTCCAGTGCCTGTTTCACCAACGCCGAGCCTATCCCCTGTCCCTCTAATTCCGCAGGAACTATCGTGTGACGTATTTCCATCACCCCCTCTGCAACTATATACTCCAAAAAAGCCGTTTGACCGAGGCACTCCACCTCGAAGCGATTTTTCTTTTGACTGTGTCCAATGCTATAAATCATAATTCTACAATTAAAATGTGAGTAATAAAAAAGCCGTTTTACATTTTACTGTTATGGAAAGCAAAATGATAGCGAAATATAGCAAACATATCTAAAAAACAAATTAATACTCTATTTTTTACCAGACTCATTCCACAGCGGACTTTCTATCCAATCTTCCGGCACAAAAAAAGCTGCCCGATAGCACCGGACAGCTTTTATAGCTTGATTTTCAGCTTATAGCTTTTTCAATCCTTTCAACACCTGCGGGTCGGTCACTTCCATAATACTTATAGCATAACCGCCACCGGGAGCCGCTTTCAGCTTCAACTTCGAAGTGCTGGTCAAAATCCCTTTACGAATCACATAAGCCTGTGGATTGTGTTCATAATGGGCGTCTTTGGCGTCCATGTACACAGTGGCAACATACTTTTTCCCCGGTTCCAGAAAATTGAATGACAAATCTGAAACATGTCCGTTCTCATCAGCCGTACAGCCCACAAACCAATTTTCCGTTCCCTTGGCTTTTCTTGCCACAGTGATATAATCACCCGGTTCTGCTTCCAGATAACGGCTGTCGTCCCAGTCCACCGCCACATCTTTGATAAACTGGAATGCATCCATGTGAGGCTCATAATTTTCAATCATGTCTGCCGCCATCTGCAAGGGGCTGTACATCGTCACATACAACGCCAGCTGCCGTGCCAGGGTAGAGTGGACAAAAGAATGATTGTCCGGATTGGCTTTGCTCACTTTTGTTTCAAAAATACCCGGAGTGTAATCCATCGGTCCTCCCATCAGGCGGGTAAACGGCAAAATAGTCGTGTGGTCGGGATTACTTCCTCCGAAAGCCTCGTATTCCGTACCCCGTGCCGATTCATTGCCTATCAGGTTGGGATACGTACGGCACAGTCCTGTAGGGCGTACCGCCTCGTGGGCATTCACCATAATCTTATATTCGGCTGCCTTTTTCACGGCATACAAATAGTGATTTACCAACCACTGTCCGTAATGGTACTCTCCTCGCGGAATAATATTTCCCACATATCCGCTCTTCACGGCATTATATCCGTTGTCTACCATAAACTGGTAGGCTTTTTCCATGTGCCGTTCATAATTACGTACAGAGGAAGAGGTTTCGTGGTGCATCATCAGTTTCACGCCTTTGGATTCGGCATAGCGGCGCAGCTCCTGCACATCGAAATCGGGATAAGGGGTAACGAAATCAAACACATAATCTTTCGTTTTCCCTGCCCAGTCTTCCCAACCTTCATTCCAGCCTTCCACCAATACCTGGTCGAAACCATGCTTGGCTGCGAAGTCGATGTATTTCTTCACATGTGCCGTATTCGCAGCATGTTTCCCGTTCGGTACCGCTTTGGAATAATCCGTCTCTCCCAACTTCACGGCAGGCAGGTCGGTATAAGCCCAAGAACTCTTCCCCGTAATCATCTCCCACCAAACGCCCACATATTTCACTGGCTTAATCCACGATACATCCTCGTAGGCACACGGTTCATTCAAATTCAATATCAATTTAGACGCCAATATCTCCCGGGCATCATCACTGACCATAACAGTTCTCCACGGCGAACGGCAAGGAGCCTGCATATAACCCTTGTCCCCAATGGCATCCGGCGTCAGCCAGGATTCAAACACCATATTTTTATCATCCAGGTTCAAATGCATACAGGCATAATCCACCAAAGCGGCCTCGTGGATATTGATATACAAACCATCGTCACTCTTCATCATCAGAGAGGTCTGCACACCCGTCGGCGAAAACGGGGTCTGGGAAGAATTCGGCGTAATGGCCCCTTTCATCAACCCTCGGATTTCTGACAGCTTAGAGGTCACGGTGCTGTACTCCTGTGTATCATAATCTCCCGGTATCCAGAATGCTTTATGGTCACCCGCCATGGCAAACTGGGAATGTTCTTCCTTAATTACAAAATAATTCAACTCCGACTGCTGCGGAAACTCATAGCGGAATCCCAGACCGTCATTAAACAGACGGAAACGAATAATCATTGTCCGCCCGGTCTCTGCCTGCTTTAACGTCAATTCCAATTCATTATAATGGTTGCGGATATTTTTCACCTCTCCCCACACCGGCTGCCAGGTTTCGTCAAAAGTGGAAATCTGTTCTCCGGCCACACTGAAACCGCTCATCAGGTCCTTGTCATTTTTCAGTTCCAAGCCCAGGTAACTCGATTTTATCACCGGTCTCTGCTTGTAATTCAACGCATACACCGGACGTCCGTTTTTCACTTCCGCCTGCAGGACCAAATTCCCGTCCGGGGATTTCAGCTCCACTGCTTTCAGTCCCAAAGCAGCCAGCAAACACACAAATAAGATCTGTAATTTTTTCATCATTGATTTATTTATCGGTTTAATTTTATTTGCCACGACAACGTTTGCACTCTCCGGCATTACTTTTCGTTCCGGTTGCAGCAAAAATACATACAGAAAAGAATCGTACTCCTTCCTCCCTTGAAAAAAGGAGTAACATTACACGATTTTTAACACATAAACAACTGTAATTGTGTTACTTGCAAACAGAGCTTTTTTCTTAAAAAGGAGTAAAAACACCCAGCAACAACTGTCAATAAGTACCGATACGCATCACTTCTTTTTCAAAATCATCCCGGATTCCCTTGGCTTTATTGCGCATTTTGGTCCGGTAATTATAGATGGTTTTGAGGGAGTAGCGCAAAAATTCCGCAATCTTATTACTATCCGCGATCCCCAAACGAATCAAGGCAAAAATTCGCAATTCCGTATTTAATAACTCTCCCGGTTTCAGCACCACCTCTTCCCCTTCCGTCAGCAAAGCATTAAAATCAGCTACAAAATCGGGGAACAGATGCAAAAATGCCATGTCAAAATTACGGTAAAACTCTTCCAGTTCTTCATCCACAAACTGAGTGGATTTCAATTCCCGGAACAAATCGTCCGTCTTTCCTCCCATAGCCATTTTGTTCAACGAACGGCGGTAAGCATCCAACTTGCCGAGATAGACAGAACAGAGGTCCAGAAAACGACCGATATAAGCCTCCTTGATATAATTGACTTCCGCCAGGCGGTTGTTAGTCTCCTGGAGACACCTGTTAGAATCCGACAAACGGGCATTCAGCTCCTGCAATTCATCATTCAGGACTTTCAACCGGGTGTTGGCATGCCCCACTTCCCGGCGTGCCGTAGCCAATCGCCTCATCTGTCGCCGCAAATAGAGGGCCAATACGATTAGAAACAACGCCAACAGACTGATACATAATAATGAAACCAGCATTTGCCGCCGTTGCAATTCGGTCTGCAAACGATACGCTTCGTGGATGATAGGCAATACCTGCGATACTTCTACCGTCCTTAAACGGGCATTACAAAAAGCCGCATCTTCCATCGCCCGTTTCATATAGCTATACGACCGCACAATATCCCCTTCTTCATACAGCAGGACTGCCAACTCCCGCAAAGAGATATACTCTTTGACCCCGCTTTTTAAATCCGCCAACGACGATACAATCAGATAATCCTTTTCTTTTTCTCGGTCTCCCATGTGGCGGTAAGCATCCGCCACGGAATAAGCCGTATACCCCACTTCCCGGCTATCGGTATGCAATGTCCGGTAGTAAGGTAACAACAAATCCAGCGCTTCCCCATACTTACCGCAACAAATCAATTGCTCAGCACCGACCAGAATATGTGTATCCTCTCTTTCCGGATACAGACGCAACAAAGAATCCCGGTACATATTCGCCAAATGCTCATACTCCTGTCGCAACTCTTTCCCGACGGCATAATCCCTCATCGCTCCATACAATCTGTTATACAAACGGTAATAGTTTCCCAACAGTTCCTTTGGCAGCACATGCGCTTCCAGTTCATTTAACAAATTCAGGGCTTCCTGGTACATCCCCGTAATAATCCGTACCTCTGCCAGTTGCATCCGAGCCCGGAACATCTGTGCCGAATCCCCTGATTTCCTGGCAAGTTTCAGCTCCTCCTGAGCATAAAAAAGTGCCGAATCCGCCATATACACTTTGTACTCTTCCACCAAACGGTTGGTAACCGCCATCTGTTCCCCGACGGTAGCGGCTTGCAGTCTTTCCCGTTTTAACACGTCTATCCGTTCCTCTTTTTGCTGCTCATACGTCACCGGACGGGCAACAATCCGGTCCAGTTCCCTCAACTGGTCATCAGTCTCCCCACCTCTCCTGCAAGCCAACAAAGAAAGACACAAAGCAACTCCTATACATACTCCTTTTTTCATCCTCTCAAAACTCATATAAGAAACCCATTCTACGGGACAAAGATAGCCATAACCCGCAAAAACCCAACAACCTGCCTCCTGTCACGAAGCCCGCCTTTTTCCCTGCTTGTTTTTGTACAAAGAGAAAGAAAATTTAATTTTGCCCGTAGAAATCAAGCCCTCCGGACCGGAAGATTTTTAAACACAAGGTATGACAACTTCAAAAGAAATGACAACAGGGCGGGCTTTGCCGCTTCTTGTGAATTTCACATTACCCTTACTCTTAGGCAATATTCTTCAACAGACGTACTCTTTGGTGGATGCTGCCATCGTAGGGAAATATTTAGGCATCCATTCGCTGGCAGCAGTCGGAGCAAGCAGTTCCGTCATATTTCTCATTTTAGGATTCTGCAACGGGTGCAGTTGCGGTTTCGGAATCCCCGTTGCCCAGAAATTCGGAGCCAGGGATTACAGCCTGATGCGCCGTTACATCTTTGTCAGCCTGAAACTATCGCTCGTTTTATCCGTTGCCGTCGCTATTGTAACGAGCCTGTATTGTGCCGACATATTGCGTATCATGCAGACACCCGAAAATATTTTCGACGGGGCGTATGCCTACCTGCTGGTCACATTCATCGGTGTCCCCTGCACATTCTTATACAATCTGCTTTCCAGCATCATCCGGGCTTTGGGCGACAGCAAAACCCCTTTCTGGTTTCTGCTATTCGCTACGGTCCTCAATGTTCTACTGGACCTCGTTTGCATATTGATTCTCGACTGGGGCGTCTTCGGTGCCGGCATCGCCACCGTTATCTCACAGGGCGTATCCGCCCTCCTGTGTTACTTCTATATGTTCCGGCATTTTCAGATATTGAAACCGGTGGGCAAAGAACGCAGGTTCCAGGGCGCATTGGCACGTAAACTGCTGAAAATCGGACTTCCCATGGGACTTCAGTTCTCCATCACGGCTATCGGCAGCATCATGCTGCAAAGTGCCAACAATGCTTTGGGAACCGCTTGTGTCGCCGCTTTTACCTCTGCCGTACGCATCAAAATGTTCTTCCTCTGTCCGTTGGAAAGCCTGGGCATTGCGATGGCCACATACAGCGGCCAGAATTACGGTGCCGGAAAACCGCGACGCATCCTGGAAGGTATCAAAGCCAGTGTGTTTATCATGCTCCTCTACACCGCACTTACATTTATTATCTTACTGAGCAGTTCGCGCCTGCTGGCCTTATTATTTGTAGACCCTGCCGAAACGGAAATCCTGAAAAATACGGAATTATTCTTACACGTGGCCGCCTGCTTCTTCCCGGCCTTGGGACTGCTTTGCATTCTCCGTTACACCATCCAGGGAGTGGGATTTACAAACTTAGCCATGCTTTCCGGCGTATCGGAGATGACTGCCCGGGCATTGGTCAGTGTGTTTGCCGTACCTGCATTCGGTTATCTCGCCGTTTGTTTCGGCGACCCGATGGCATGGGTGGCTGCCGATTTGTTTCTTATTCCGGCATTTATTTTCGTCTACCGGAAAATCCGGAAATTACAATTATCCCCGCAATAGTTTTCCCGGAGCAACACTATTAAAACTATATTATACTAATTTGCAGTTTATTATCCAACCTTCCCCGGCATCTTCACGTTTAGGTTAGTAACTAACTATTAAATTAAATGCCATGAATAGCACAAGTAAAAATTCAGAAAAAAGTCAGACCAGAAAGAGTACTGACAAAAAAACGCAACGTGAAAATCAGGACCAACGCAAAGACTCTACCAAAAAGAGCACCAAAACTTCGCGTTAAGCTACTGATACAATGTTACGATAATACGGGATTCACGTCCCGTATTTTTTTATTGAAAAATAAAAACAAGGCCAAGATCACTCGGTCTGCTTTTCTATTTTCACCACTTCACCCAAATTGGGAATAATCACGGGGATACGGTGCTTCCGGGCTTCCTCCTCAAAAACCCTCGGAGGGTCGCTCAAGGGTTCATCCGATAAATCGAAAGTCCCGTAATGCATGGGGATGGTCAGTTTCGCATTCATCTCCACAGAGGCTTTTAACGAATCATAGGGCGAAATGTGGTTGGGCTGCATAAACCAGCGGGGCTTATAAGCCCCAATCCCCAACAAAGCATAATCGGGGGCACCGAAAAGTTCGGGAATCTCGGTAAAATGCTTGGAATAGCCCGTATCTCCGCTGTAATACACGGAAATACCGTTTGCCTGGAGCATAAAAGCCCCCCACAGTCTTTGTCCGCCATCATGCACAGACCGCTTGCTCCAATGCTGGGCAGGCAAAAAGGTCAGTTTCAGTCCCCCGTCTTCTATTTGCTGATACCAGCCGGATTCAATGACCGACATTTCCGGAAACCACTTTTTGAGCAGCTCCCCGACACCCAACCCGCAGAACGCCTTCATCCCCGGATTGTTGCCATACAAGCGGACAATGCTCCGCTTGTCCAAATGGTCAAAATGGTCGTGGCTCAGCAAAAGATAATCTATATCCCGGAATATATCGGGATTGACCGGCAACTTACTACGACGGCGCACAAAAGGGATATTGCCGAACACGGGATCAAACATCAGGCGCTTGCCTCCGAACTGCATGAAAAAAGAGTTATGCCCCAACCACACCAAAGAATCTTCCCGGATATGGTCCAGCGTATGCAGATACTCCGGCTGGGGATCCCATTTTTCACGCCTTTTTTCTTTCCGCTGGGGATTCATGGAAAAACGCCATTTCAAGATATTCCCCATCCCGGGCCTCATCCGGTGCTGCCGGTTGACAAAACGCCCCCTCACCACCGGATTCCCCTTCCAGTAAGGTTTTACAGTAATCAGTCCCTCGTTCCTCCGAAAAGAAATATGTTCACCCATTTTTCATCTCCTTTTGTCTTACAAAAATACATTTTCGACAAAAGGATACCTATGGCTACAATCATAAAAAAAATTAATAATACGTATCGGCCTCCCAGCCTCCGCCCAGCACTTTATACAGATTGACTACGGCGATCAGTTCATCGCGTACAGCATTATTCAATCCGATCTGGGCGTCAAAAAATCCACGTTGCGCATCCAGCACATCCAAATAGCCGATTACTCCGTTGATATACTGCAAATTCGCCAGATCCAGATAAGAACGCGCAGCCTCTTCCAGATTCATGCGCGCCTGGCGTATTTCTTCAATTTTCCGGCAGGAAACAAGAGCATTGTTCACCTCTTTAAATGCCGTCAGCACCGCTTTCTGATAAGCATACCCCTCCCCCTCGGCCACCGCCTTTGCCGCTTTATACTGCGCCCGGTTTTTCCCTAAATTAAACAGAGGTCCGGTCAACTGCCCGCCCAAAAAGAAAAAGGGAGACTTGAAAAATTCCGTCCACTGATTACTTTCCAGACCGTATTGCGCCGACAAGGTAAGTTTCGGGAACATATTTGTATAGGCCATTCCGGCTTTAGCCGTTGCCGCTTTGAGTCTATATTCCGCACCGCGGATGTCCGGACGCCGCTCCAGCAATTCCGAAGGAAGCCCTACAGGCAGCATACGGGGCAGTTTTTGCCGGCGAAGCCCCTCTCCCCGCCGTATGGCCCCCGGATACCTGCCTGTCAACAAACAAATGTCATTCTCCTGCAATTTAATTTTTCTCTCCAAATCCGGAACCAACGTAGCAGCCTTCGCCAACTCCACCTGTGCCTGCCGGAGAGAAGTTTCGGAGGTCAGCCCCCCTTCATAACGCAATTTTGCCAAATGTACCCCTTCTTCCCGGGCCGCCAGTGTCTGGCGTACAATCTTCAACTCTTCATCCAACGCACACAACTCATAATAAGCCTGGGCAACCTGGGCTATGATCGTCATTTGCAACGCCCGCTGTCCCTCGACCGTTTGAAGATATTCCGCCACAGCAGCCTGACTGCCCCAACGCAACCGTCCCCACAGGTCCACTTCCCACGACAATAACCCCTTGGTTTCATAGATGTTCTCGGGCGTATAGTCATAATCCCGCTGTCCGCTGATTTTCATGTCCACCTTCGGAAAAATATCCGCCTTGGCAATGCGTTTGGAAGCCTCCGTAGACTTTATTCGGGTGATGGCCAGCTGCATGTCTTTATTATACACCAACGCTTCCCGTATCAACCCCTGCAACACGGTATCCGTGTACAAATCCCACCATTTCAGCTCACTCACGGACTCTGTGTCCGCCTTATTACCGACCTCTATCGCTGCCGGGAGGTTCAACTCGGGACGGACATATTCTTTCCCCACTTTACAGGAAACAAACAGTACACCCGCAATTATTCCGATACCCCCTATTTTATAGATTCCTCTCATAACTCGAACATTTTCATAAAAAGAAATTCACTCCTCTTTTCCGTTTCTGGTTTTCAATCCAGGTTTTCATTTTCACTCCGTATTTTTCCCTTAAAGCCAGACTGTTCATCTTACGCTGCATTTTTTCCTTTATACGGTAAATCAGATAAAAGAAAAAGGGTACCATGACTATCCCGATTGTAATCGCCGCCAACATGCCGAAAAAGACACCGGTACCTATCGAATGCCGGCTGGCGGACCCCGGTCCGGAAGCCATGACCAACGGCAACATACCCAATATGAAAGCCAAAGAGGTCATGAGGATGGGACGGAAACGCAGACTGGCAGCCGTCGTCGCCGCTTTGAGCGCACCCACCCCTCTGTCCATCTCCACTTTCGCAAATTCCACAATCAGAATTGCATTCTTGGCGGCCAGACCGATCAACGTCACCAATCCGATCTGAAAATACACATCATTTTCAAGTCCGAAAATCCATATCCCCAAATAAGCCCCCAAGGCGGCCACAGGCAAGGACAACAAAACGGCAACCGGCACCAGCCAACTCTCATACAAAGCAGCCAGAAAAAGGAAAACAAATACAAATACCAGCAGCAGAATCAGTCCCATCTGCCCGTCCGCTTTCTTTTCCTGATAAGAGAGCCCGCTCCATTCCACCCCGATGTCTTCCGGCAAGTATTTCCGGGCAATATTTTCCATGGTCTTCATGGCTTCCCCGGAACTGTACCCCGGCGCAGCATTCCCCCGGATTACCGCTGTCGTAAACATATTAAACCGCCGCATACTTCCCGGTCCCGTGGTATACTCCGTTGTCCCCAAAGCCGTCAAAGGCACCATATCGCCGGAAGCCGTCCGGACAAAAAACAGGTTGATGTTGTCGGGATGCATACGGTAAGGAGCCTCCGCCTGGATGTATACCCGGTAAATACGGTTAAACATATTAAAGTCATTGACATACACCGACCCCGTATACGCCTTCATGGTTGAAAAAATATCCGCCATCGGCACGCCCAACAGTTTGGCCTTATCCCGGTCCACATCGAAATAAAGCTGAGGTATTTCCGCCTGCAAAGAAGAAGACAACCCCGTCAGGGCTTTCTCTTTCGCGGCATATTTCATCAGCGTATCCACTGCACTTACCAGATTCTCAAAGGAAGCGCCTCCCCGTCCTTCCACCTGCAACTCAAAACCTCCGGCAGTTCCCAAACCCGGTATCACCGGCGGTTTGGACAGATATACTTTCGCTTCCGGATAGTGATACATTTCCTCACGGACATCCGACATGACATCCTCTACCGACATATCCCCGCCTTTGCGTTTTTTCCAGGGCTTCAGGATAACGGTCAGTTCCGCCCTGGACTGGTTGGTACCGACACGGGGACTTGACCCCGTCACGTTCTGCACATAATCCACCGCGGGATGATCCATCAGATAAGCAATAGCCCGATCGGTGACTTTCCTCGTACGTTCCAGCGTAGCGCCTTCCGGCAATTCCAGCTCCACTTTAAAATAGCCCTGGTCCTCTTCCGGAATAAAACTCCCCGGTATGATTTTATTCAAAACAAATATCAACACAAGCACCATACCGAATCCGGCTATCACCCGGCGGGAATGAAAGGCCGCCTTTTCCACCCAACCCGTATAGATGTGATTGCCCTTGGCCAACCATACGTTTATTTTCCGGAACACCCGGTTTTTCTTGCCCATATTTGGCCGGAGGAGCAAGGCACACATGGCGGGACTCAAAGTCAATGCCACAACCAACGAAATCAATACCGACACGACAATCGTCACGGCAAACTGCCGGTAGAGCATTCCCGTAATACCGCCAAGGAAACTCACCGGAACAAATACGGCAGCCAGCACCAAAGAAGTTGCCACCAACGCTCCGGTCAATCCCTGCATCGCTTTTTTGGTCGCTTCATAAGCGGAAAGCCCTTCTTTTTCCATAAAACTCTCCACCGCCTCCACAACGACAATGGCATCGTCCACAACAATACCGATCGCCAGAACCAACCCCAAGAGAGTCAGCATATTCAAGGAAAATCCCATTACCAGCATCACCCCGAACGTTCCAATCAGGGAAATCGGCACCGCTACCAAAGGCACCAACGCCGCCCGCCAGTTCTGCAATGACAGGAAAACAACCAGAATCACCAACACCAATGCCTCGAACAAGGTTTTATATACTTCGTGCACCGATTCCGCAATATAGGTGGTAATATCGAACGGAATTTCATAACTCAGTCCTTCGGGAAAATCCTTGCTGATATTTTTCATGGCAGCCTTAACATCCTTTGCCACCTGCATGGCATTGGCACCCGGCAGCATATAAATACCCAATACGGCAGCATTTTCCCCGTTGATACCACTCTCTGTCGCGTATGACGAAGCCTCCAGCGATACCCGGGCCACATCACGCAGGCGGATCGCGGAACCGTCGGGATTCGCCCGGATAACAATCTCCTCAAATTCCTGCACGGTCGATAAACGTCCCTGCGTGGTAATAGGTATGGTAATATCGGCTCCCGTAATGGGCTGTTGCCCCAAGACACCTGCCGCCGATTCCCGGTTCTGGTCTTTCAGTGCATTCTGCAAATCCTTGACCGTTAACCCGAAATTTGCCAGTCTGTCGGGCAAAACCCAGATACACATGCCGTAATAACGGCTGCCGATGTTGGAGACACGCCCCACTCCCGGAATACGTCTGAGAATATCCAACACATTGATAGTAGCGAAATTGCTCAGATAAATTTCATCAAACCGGGCATCCGACGACCTCAGACAAATGGTCATTAACTGACTGGCAGACTGTTTTTCCACTTTTATGCCGTTTTGAATCACTTCCGCCGGCAAACGGGATTCCGCCAGCTTTACCCGGTTTTGCACCTCAACCGCCGCCAATTCAGGGTTTGCGGATATATCAAAAGTAATGTCTATTGTCAAACCTCCCGAATTGCTGCTGCTCGATTCCATATAGAGCATACCGGGTGTACCATTTAATTCCTGCTCAATGGGAGTCGCCACAGCCTGCGACACCGTCAACGCACTCGCCCCGGGATAGGACGCCGAAACTTTCACCACCGGCGGCGTAATCTGCGGATATTGGTCCACCGGAAGCAAAAACAAACCGATAAATCCGAGAATGACAATCAATATGGACAAGACAGCCGAAAAAATCGGGCGGTCTATAAAAAAAGCCGGTTTCATTGTTTATCCTCCTGTTCTTTGTTCAACACTGCCGGCACGTTCACCGAATCCCTCTTCTCTTTTTCTTTCCGGGGAGGCAAAGCCTCCTGTACTACCAAGACTCCCGGTGCCAGTTTGTTATATCCTTCGGTTATAATCATCTCTCCGACTCCCAGCCCACGCTCTACCACAATACGGTTGTCGACTTCCGGGCCGGTTTCGATAAAACGTTTTTCAGCCGTACTGTCCCGGCGGACAACATACACGTACGCCCCGCCTTTCTCCATGACAACCGCTTTCGACGGGATTACGATAGCATTTTCCCGCACGTCCAAAAGCAATTTCACTTTGGTAAACTGTCCCGGAAGCAACTTGCGCTCCGGATTCGACAGCTCCGCCCGGACACCGAAAGTTCCGGTTTTGGGGTCCACCTGCGGCTCCGCAAAATCAACCAATCCCCGGATGGGGTAAATGGAGTTGTCGGCCAGGGTAACGGTGATATTCGGCTGCCAGGAACGCGACATGTCTTTTTCGCCCAACTTCACATTCCGCTGCAAACTTCTCAGATAATCCTGTGCCGTAAGACTGAAATCCACCAATACCGTATCGCTGTCTACAATCGTAGCCAGCAACGACTTAGCTCCGGGACCGACCAGCGTACCGATGTCCACATAGCGCTCGCTGATGTATCCCGAAACAGGCGATTTTACAGTAGTGTAACCCAGTTCCAGATTCGCCTGCGCCAGATCAGCCCGGCTCATGGCAACACTCGCCTTCGCACTTTCGTATGCCGCCACGGCATTATCCAGGTCCAACTGGCTGGCGGCTTTCTGCTCGTAAAGAGGCCGGAGACGCTCCACATCCCTTGCCGCCTTAGCTTCCTGTGCCAGGTCTTTTTTCAACTGGGCATCCGCCTTGTCCGCCCGCGCTTTATACTGTGCCCGGTTAATCATAAATAAAGGCTGGTTCTGCTGCACCCGCTTCCCCTCCTCAAAAAGCATTTTTTCCAGATAGCCTTCCACCCGCGCCCGCACTTCAACAAAACGCCGCGCCCGGATGCGCCCCACATATTCGCCATAAATTTCCAGGTTATCCGTCCCCACTTTTTCCATCTGCACAACCACCTTTTCCGGTTCTTTCTCTTTTTTACATCCTCCTGATAAAACGGCAGCTACAACCACGACTGCCAACATATACATTCTGCTCATGATACTTTATGTTATTTCAACTAAATTCCGTATGAAAATCACATGCCAAAATCCCCCTTCGGACACAATCCCCTCACAACAAAGACCTTACCTTTTTTTAACGTATTTTGTTTCACTTTTTGCGGGGAAAAATTCCCCACCGTTGTGGAGTTTTTCCTTTTTCATCTCCTCCTCATATACGATTCCTGCAAACAGGTGTTTATTTTTTTCTACCTTTGACGGACTTTTAAATTTCAGATTGACATTATGATTTCAGCAGACGGACTTACAGTAGATTTCGGTGACCGCATTCTTTTCAAAGATGTTTCCTTTCAGATTAATGAAAAAGACCGTATCGCCCTGATGGGCAAAAACGGCGCAGGCAAATCCACCCTGCTGAAAATACTGGCAGGCGTACGGAAACCCACCAAAGGAAGTGTCTCGGCCCCCAAAGACGCGGTGATTGCCTACCTGCCGCAACACCTCATGACGGAAGACGAACGAACGGTATTTGAAGAGACATCGCAAGCGTTTGCCCATCTGTTTGAAATGGAAAAGCGGATAGAAGACCTGAACCGACAACTGACGGAGCGGACGGACTACGATTCGCCCGAATACTATAAACTCATTGAAGACGTATCCACGCTCAGCGAGAAATTTTACAGCATCGACATGATCCACTTTGAAGCCGATGTTGAAAAAACGCTGCTGGGACTGGGGTTCAGGCGCGAGGATTTCAACCGACCCACCTCCGATTTCAGCGGGGGCTGGCGCATGCGCATCGAACTGGCCAAAATGCTGCTGAAAAATCCGGATGTACTTTTACTGGACGAACCGACCAACCACCTCGACATCGATTCCATCCAATGGCTGGAAGATTTTCTGATTGAAAACGGGAAAGCCGTGGTACTGATTTCCCACGACCGGACTTTTGTAGACAACATTACGACACGCACCATCGAAGTCACGATGGGACGCATCTACGACTACAAAGTCAATTATTCCCAATACCTGGTGCTGAGACAGGAACGCCGCCAGCAACAACAAAAGGCTTACGACGAACAGCAGAAAATGATTGCCGAAACCAAAGAGTTTATCGAACGCTTCAAAGGCACCTATTCCAAAACCCTGCAAGTGCAGTCCCGGGTAAAGATGCTGGAGAAACTGGAACTGGTCGAAGTGGACGAAGAGGACACCTCTGCCCTGCGGCTGAAATTTCCACCCTCTCCCCGGTCGGGCAATTATCCGCTTATCGCACAGGATTTATCCAAACACTACGGCAGCCACGAAGTGTTCAACAATGCCCATTTTACCCTGGAACGAGGGGAAAAAGTGGCATTCGTCGGACGAAACGGAGAAGGGAAATCCACCCTTGTCAAATGTATCATGGGTGAACTCACAGACTACACGGGAACACTCACCCTGGGACACAACGTGCAGATCGGCTATTTTGCACAAAACCAGGCTTCCTTGCTGGATGAAGAGCTGACGGTTTTTCAGACCGTAGACGACGTTACGCCCCTCGAACTGAAAAGCAATACCAAAAACCTGCTGGGCGCATTCATGTTCAGTGGCGACGACATCGACAAAAAAGTGAAAGTCCTTTCCGGAGGGGAACGCACCCGGCTGGCCATGATTAAATTGTTGCTGCAACCCGTCAACTTCCTGATACTGGATGAGCCGACCAACCACCTGGATTTAAAAACAAAAGACATACTTAAAAATGCCCTGATCAACTTCGACGGAACATTGATTGTCGTCTCCCACGACCGGGATTTTCTCAATGGCCTGGTAAAAAAAGTCTATGAATTCGGTAACCGGAAAGTGACGGAACACCTGGAAGACATCAACGGTTTTTTGCGGAAAAAGAAAATGGAAAATCTCCGGGAAATTGAAAAAAAACGGAAATAACCCGTCGTTTTTCCAAAAAACACAAGACACAAATGCCCCGTCCCTTTGTGTCTTCCTTTGTGTCTTTCAAGTATAACACGTTACCCTCTTATTCCTATTATAACCGATTCTACGTCGGCAAGTTTGATAATATTAGCCATTCTTCTTTCAAACCATTTATTTAACCCAAACAAAATCACTCCATTCTATGTCTCACAGACGGGCTATTCATTCCTCTCTAATCATTACATGGGTTAAGCCAGTGATTTATTTTTTCAACCTTGCCACCACCAATACGGGGTTGTCATCCTCTTTCAGGTCTTTCAAACGGCTGATTTCCGGTTTTAAACGGGATGCTTCTTCCGGATGTTCTTCAAACCAAGTCAGAATGTCTATCGGTTGTAAAAAAGAAATCAGGCAGTTATCCCAATTCTCCATCACCGGATGGATATTCATAAAACCGTTCAAATCATCGGTAAAACCGTTTTCAAAAGGAGCAGTTTCCGTTTCTCCGGTGTTTTTGTCAAATATGCCGCGATACGCCTGCATCTCTTCCTCCGGATAGAAAAAATAACTAAACATCAGAAAGCGGTCGCTTTCCATGATTTGATTGATATTGCCTTTCTCCTTCCGGGCTTCGCGGCTGTCCCGCTCTTCCTGAGCAAGCCTGTATTTCCCCATATCCAACACCCGTCCCGGAAGCATTCCCTGCTCCGTCAGAGTAAAAACCGTATCATTATAGCTGTCTTTATAATAAGTCTTTCCGTTCCAATGGCAAAAGACAGGCTGCGACATCATGACAACACGTTCTTTGCCGGCTTCTTTCGTCTTCAGAAGAGCCACTCCTCCCCGGGAAAGTCCAACAGCACTACCACCGTAAAACGAAATGCTCGCAATATCCGACACGCCTCCCAATGAATCCGTACGGGACACACCAGGATAACTTTTCAACACCTTCCCTTTATCGTCAAAAGAAAGCATGTAATCAGACACTTTACCCATAAAACTTTCGCAACGCGCCACCAGGGTATTCCCGTTCAAATAAGTAAATGATGCCGCATCGCCTGCATTCTCCGGCAATTTCTGTACCCCCAGAAACTCTCCTTCCCGAGAATATTTTATAAATTCTTTTTTCCAGCCAGGAAAATAAAGAACACCACTCTCCGGATTCACCCACACTTCCGTCGACGAACGATACCCCTGCGGCCCTTTATCCAAAGAGCCGACACAGCCTATAAATTTCCCGGTCTTCAAGTCAAATGCCAGACAGGCATTTTTGCTACTCCCCACATACACTTTATCCCCTCCAACCACTGCCATCGGCCTGTTGCCTATCAGCGACGAATCAGTCGTTTCCAACGGGACATAGGCAATTGAAGCAAAATAACCGGAGGTTTTCAGCTCTTCTTGCGGCGCTGCGATCTTTTCCTCCAAAAGAATAACCTTTTCCTGACGGGCCTGCTTCTCCCCGCAAGCCCATAAAAGAGTTCCCAAACAAACAAGGGAAATACATTTCATCGTTTTCATATCTTATTTTTTAATGAATCATCCCAACCGCTCAATCCTTTTTAAAAACATACTTTACCACCAACGGATAATCCTCTTTTTTCATCCCGTCATAAACCTTTTTTCCCGCCTTGTCCAGCAACTCCCGGTCCAGGAACCAGTGGCGGGTGTCATACGTCACCAAAGCCGTCATACACGTATCGTCCATCCGCATCTCCGCGGGTAAATACATCCCGTTTTCAAAATGCTCAAACAACTTGTAATCCCCCCGCTTTTTGTCATAGAACAGGTGTACCACCTGCCCGAAATCCCATCTGTGCTCCCGTTTGTAGATACGTTCCACCGACACATATACGTACCGTTCGTTTTCTTTGGCTTCATTCAAGGCAAAAGCAGAGTTTTCATGTAACCATTGCTGCTGGTCCTCCACCAATTCATCCAAGGGTTTCTTCTCAAACCTGACCACCGTATCCTTGTCGTTATACTTTCCGAAATCCCAGCGGTAAGCCGTCGTTTTCTCTCCGCTCTTATCCAGGTGATACACTTCCGTCCGAAAGGTCTGATACAAATACCATTTCTTCTGATACCGATAGCCCAACTGATCCATAATACTCACCCGTCTGCTCCGGTGGCTTGCCGAATTGCGGTTAATGGATTTCAGTCCGTCCTCTTTCGTCACATATTTAAAATTTCCGGAAGACCCGAAACAGAACATCCTTTTTTCAGTATCATCCCAAAGGTAATAGTTTCCCTTGTATAGCCCCAACTGAGGCGATGTTATGGTATAGCCCGCCTTTTTCTGCAAAGGAATAAGCTCAACAGCGGAAAAAAGGTCCCGCATGTTCACACTGTCCACCTTATCCAAATCCACCTTATAAACGGGGAAAACCGCCTCCGCAAGAGGAGCCTTTTTCTCCCGGCACCCCGCCAGCAGCAGGACACATACAACCAGCCATTTTATTTTCATCCGTCCGAAATTTACCAGTGAGCAAGAAAGATAGATAAAATCAGCTTCATTTACAAACGAAAAGTAAAAAAGTTGAAAGAATAAAAAACGGGAGAAAGCTAAAAGCCCTCTCCCGTTTATTCATTATCGGAACGTCTGTTTATTCCACCACCGTAATCCAACCGAATTTATCCGCTTCATCCCCATATTGTATAGCCCTCAAACGATGATACAATTTCGTACACCATGCTCCTACAACACCCGGATTACCAAAACAAATGCTCTTGTTGTTTTCCAAATCGTCAATCTGTCCGATAGGACTGATTACGGCTGCCGTACCGCAAGCCCCAGCCTCTTCAAAAGTTTCCAGCTCTTCCACCGGTATGCGGCGGCGTTCCACTTTCAAGCCCATGTCCTCAGCCAACACCATCAGACTGGCATTGGTAATGGAGGGCAGAATCGTGTGGGAAGCCGGCGTAATATAGCTATTATCCTTTATACCGAAGAAATTGGCAGGGCCGCATTCGTCAATGTATTTTTTCTCCTTGGAATCCAGGAAAATCGCGGTAGAGTAGCCTTTGTCATGGGCTATCACCCCGGAGCGCATGCCCGATGCGTAGTTTCCTCCCACCTTGATATGGCCCGTTCCGTTGGGCGCCGCACGGTCGTATTTCCGTTCCAGCATCACCTTTGTTGTTCTGAAACCTTCTTTAAAATAAGGTCCTACGGGAGCAACAAACACAACAAACATATACTCTTTGGAGGGAGCGACACCCATCTGCGGGCCTACGCCAATCAACAGCGGACGGATATACAGGCTGGCTCCCGACTCATAGGGCGGTACATATTCCTCATTGGCCTTAATCGCTTTTACCACAGCCTCTGTAAACAGCTCGACCGAAGGCGCCTGCATCATCACATACTCCGCCGAAGCCTGCATGCGTTTTGCATTCTCTTCACAACGGAACAAGCGGATTTTGCCGTCTTTTCCCCGGAATGCTTTCATCCCTTCAAAAGCCTCCTGTCCGTAATGCAGACACGTAGATGCCATGTGAATACTGAGCATTTCCGAATCGCTTATTTCCGGAGCGCTCCATTTGCCGTCCCTGTAATAACAACGGACGTTAAAATCAGTCTTTGAGTAACCGAAACCCAGTGTACTCCAATCTATATTTTTCATCGCGTATGATAGTTAAAAATTTATTTCACGATTGTCATTTCATTTATCAGATTCTTCGCACCTGCATACTTGTCGATAATAAAAAGCACATAACGCATATCGACATTGATGCACCTCTGCAAATTCTCCTCGAAGTCAATGTCTCCGGACATGGCTTCGGAATTACCGTCAAAAGCAGCACCTATCAGTTCGCCGTTGGCATTGATAACGGGAGAACCCGAATTTCCGCCGGTAATATCGCTGTCGGTAATAAAACAGGTCACCACGTTGTCCTTTCCATACTGTCCGAAATCTTTCGCCGCATACAGCTCTTTCAAACGGGCCGGCACTTCAAATTCCGTTCCCTTCGCTCCTTCTTTCTGTATCACACCGTCCAATGTGGTATAATAATCATAAAACACGGCATCGCGCGGCTTATAACTTTTCACTTTTCCGTAAGTAAGGCGCAACGTAGAGTTGGCGTTCGGCGCCCATTTTTTATCCGGGCTCATCTGCATCAATCCCTCTACAAACAGGCGGTCTCCTTTCACTGCCTGCTCGTTCATCTCGCCCACATAAGCCGATAGTTTGAAAGCCACTTCATAGAAAGAGCGTCCGGCAACCAGCGCCAAATCGTTTTTCAGTTTCTTGCAGTCCGGATTCCGGACAAAAGCATTGAAACGCTGTTCATCCATAAAGACTGATTTATTGCGTACGTCAGCGGCAAACCTGGCATAATTGCCTTTGTATTTCTTGTTAATCAAATTAATGATTTCCGGATGAAATTCGGCATCTACGTTGTCGTTATACATTTTATACAATGCAGCATACAACTTTTCTTCCACAACGGGATTAAAGTTCTTATAGAAATCGGTCCCCGCCTTTTTCAGGTCTTCCAAAATCTTGGCTTTGTCTTCTGCCGATGTCTCTTTGTCACACCATTTTTCCACCATCCGGTTCACCCGGTAAGCCAATGCGGGGGTTTCCGTACCCCTCAGTGCTTCTACCAGATAAGATTGCACGTTCATGTATTTTGCCATCTCCCCGTACGATTTTTCCAGGTTGGCAAGTACTTCGCCATAACGGGCTTTTCTGCTTGTATCCGCATTCACCCATTCGCCGAATTCTTTTTCAATAGCTTCCTTATTGCCCAGTGTGTTCAATTGCTTCAAAGCCTTGTTCTGTTCGTGGGAATATTTCCAGTAATTCGCACACGACGCATACTTGGAAGCATACTGTATACGGGTTTTCGTATCCTTCTCCATTTCGGATTTCATGAGATTCAATTTCACCGTACGTACTTTATAACGAATATCATTTCCCGTCATGGTGTTTTTTAAACTGAAACTGGTGGCAAAACGGTCCGTACTGCCGGGGAAACCCATTATCATGGCAAAGTCTCCGTCTTTCACTCCCTTTATTGACACCGGCAGATGATGTTTCGGCTTCAAAGGGATGTTCTCTTTGGCATACTCCGCCGGTTTGCCGTCGGGAGCGGTATAAATGCGGAACATTGAGAAATCGCACGTATGACGGGGCCACATCCAGTTGTCCGTATCACCGCCAAACTTTCCTAAACTCTGGGGAGGAGCACCTACCAGACGGACATCCTTGTAAATCGTATACAAAAACAGGAAATACTGGTTTCCTTCAAACATCGAAATCACCTGTGCTTTGGCATCGCTTCCCTCTTCGGCTTCTTTCACAATCACCTTGGAAATGCTGTCGATAGCCATTTCCCGCTCATCCTCACTCATGTCGTCGCGCAAAGCAGCTTTCACCCGGTCGGTGACCTCCTCCATCCGGTCCAGAATGGAAGCCGTCATGCCCGGATTGGTCAGCTCATCCTCCATCTTATAAGCCCAGAAACCATCCGACAGGTAATCGTGTTCCACCGACGAATGGGCCTGGATGGCACCGAAACCGCAATGATGATTCGTAATCAACAAGCCCTGCGGAGAAACAATCTCTCCCGAACAAAAATGACGGAAAGGCGAACTGGCATATCCCAACCCTACAATAGCATCCTTTATGCCCGGTTGGTTTACCGAATATATATCCTCCGCCGTCAAACGGAATCCCATTGTCTGCATTTCATCGATATTCTGCTGCTTCAGCCGGGACAACAGCCACATCCCCTCGTCCGCTTTCGCAAAACTGAACACCAACAATGCACCTATCACCAATACTAATTTTTTCATCTTTAACTTTTTTCGTTATTTATATATCAAATCATAATTTATTCCACAACGTTACTGCAAATATATAATTAAATCCATACAATCGCATTTTTTTGCCCCCAATTTCCACACCCCTGCACAAAGTTACACAGATAACTCCGCATAAACTGTCTATCTTTTAAATGCAACAGGGATAACCGGGAGAGTGGGACTTTATAGCAAGGTCGTACGGACTTTCCTACCGAAAACACCATCTCCCGGGCAACAGAATCGGCAGGAAAAAATGCCAGGAACTAACCCGACACCCTCGTTTGGCTTAAATAAACAAACAAGAAAAAAGCGGACAAGAAAATAAGGTTATCTTTACCCGCACAAAATCAGATTACGCATGATACGGATTTTCCTTGTTTTATTGGCTTTGAATATGCCCCGGTTGTATGCACAGATGCCTTATCCGGAGATGGATAGCGCCACATTACGCAAAGAGGCGGACACCTTTCTTGCCGGGATGCCTCGCGGACTGCAAGCCCGGCAGGCAGAGGCGGTGCGCCGTGCCATACAGGGAGATACGGAAGTTTTAAACCACGTACGCCATTCGCGTAACGCGCCATCTCCTTTGCCCGAAGGTATATCTGCCACCTATCTGACTCCGCAGTTACGGTTATACACCCCCATCGCCCAAGCGGAATCCGCACGCCCGGTATTGGTTTATTTCCACGGCGGCGGATGGACATTCGGCAGCATCAACAGTTGCTCCCGTTTCTGCGGGGAATTGGCAGCCAAAGCGGGGATTTCCGTCCTTGCCGTTGATTATGGTCTCGCTCCCGAAGCTCCTTTTCCCAAAGGGCTAAACGATTGTATTGATGCCATCAGATTTGCTATGCAACATGCAGAGAAATGGGGCAGCGCAAGCCATCTCGTCTCAGCAGGCGGCGATAGTGCCGGTGGTAATCTTGCCATAGCGGCAGCCTTAAGCATGCTCCGGTCAGACACGATTCCATTGCGTTCGTTGGTACTCTTTTATCCGGTAACCTTAGCCTATACCGACCGTTCGGATTCCTGGCAACGCTATCGCTCCGGCTTCGCCCTCGACAGCGAATTAATGGAGGCTTTTAACCAGGCTTATAGCTCTCAGGAGTCCGCACACCATCCTTTTATATCCGTAGCCCACGCCCCCGACGAATTGTTGTCCCAATTACCTCCCACACTTTTAATAGCCGCCGAACGCGACATTTTATGCTCGCAAGGCAAGGAATTTGCCAACCATTTATACCAACTCGGTGTAAACATAAAGCGCAATGAACTCCCCGGAGCAGTACATCTTTTCATCACCGTACCGGGACAACCGCTGGCATTCAATTACGCTCTGTCCCTCACCGCCTCTTTTCTCTGTCTGACACCGTAAAAAGTCAAAAATATATATTACATCTTGCGTTCAGAATCGGGCATCAAAATACAAAGCGCCTAAAGAGAAAGCGACTGTTTTTCATTGAAATGAAAACGGTTTGTACTAATTTTGCAGAAAGGGATATTTCTATCATGAAAATTACAGTTCAAAATACAGATGTAACCGTCTTGAGTATTCAAGACCAAGATTATATATCTCTTACTGATATGGCTTCAGCCAAGAGTGGCGGGAGCCGGGCAGCAGACATTATAAAGAACTGGATGAGAAACCGCTACACAATTGAGTTTCTTGGAACTTGGGAGGTGATTCATAATCCTCGTTTCAAAGTGGTCGAATTTGACCACTTTAGAATGAATGCCGGACTGCCGTCTTTCGTCCTTAGTGCAAGTGAATGGATTGAAAAGACGAATGCCATTGGATTAGTAGTCAAAAAAGCCGGTATGGAGGTACGTATGCCCATAAAGATATAGCTTTTGAATTCGGGTCAGCAATAAGCGTGGCATTCAAATTATATCTTATCGAAGAATTCCAACGACTGAAGACGGAGGAACAGCGGCTTTCAGACTGGTCTGCCAAACGGGAATTATCAAAAATCAATTACCACATTCATACAGATGCCATTAAGCAAAACCTAATCCCGTCAAAAGTTACCCCAACACAGGCAAATATCATTTATGCCAATGAAGCAGATGTACTCAATGTGGCTATGTTCGGTATGACAGCAAAACAGTGGCGCGAAGCCAATCCAGAACTGAAAGGGAACATCCGAGATTACGCCTCCATTAATGAGCTGATATGTCTATCTAATATGGAGAACTTGAACGCAGTATTTATCCAACACGGAATGCAACAAAGCAAGCGGCTTTTGAAACTGAATCAAATTGCTATCCACCAAATGGGTATATTGGAGAGTACTAATATTAACGAACAAAAATTACTTCGATAGCATATCACGCCCCACCCCAAACCGCCTATTTCCCACTTCCCTGTCTGATACTGCTCTTACTCTCATTTTTAATTTCTATCTTTGTAGAAAGATAAACTACGCAGTGGAAAAGAAAAACATACGCAATACGCCTCCGGAGGAACTGACTGAATTTCTGTGCAGTCACGGGGAGAAAGCATTCCGGGCAAAACAAATTTATCAATGGATATGGCAGAAAGGGGTTCACTCCTTTGATGAAATGAGCAACCTTTCCAAAGGGGTCCGCGAACAATTGGCCGCCGCTTTCTATTTTGATAATCTCCGAGCCGGACGCATTCAGACAGCGACGGACGGCACAACCAAAACGGCATGGGAACTCCATGACGGCCAGTTTGTGGAAAGCGTTCTGATTCCGGGAAAAGATAAATATACGGTATGTGTCTCTTCACAAGTGGGATGCCAGTTGGGCTGTCGCTTTTGTGCCACCGGTACGCTCGGCTTCAAGCGCAACCTGTCGGCAGGTGAAATCTTTGACCAGGTGGTATTTGCCCAGAAGGCAGCCGAAGAGAGAGGCTCCACACTTTCCAATATCGTTTTTATGGGCATGGGGGAACCCCTGCTCAATTATACGAACGTACTCACGGCCATAAAACACATTACCGACGAAAACGGACTGGCGATGTCGCCCTATCGCATTACAGTTTCCACGGCAGGCATTCCGGAAAAAATACGCCAGTTGGCGGATGATGAAGTACGCTTCAATTTAGCCGTTTCACTCCATGCTGCCAAGCCCGATACCCGAAGCCGGCTCATGCCCGTAAATCAAGCGTATCCTTTAGACCAATTGGCTGAAAGCCTGAAATATTTCGTCGAAAAGACAGGCACCCGCCCGACGTTTGAGTACCTACTTCTGAACGGTATCAACGACTCTACAGAAGATGCCCGGACGCTGGCAACCTATTGCAAACAATTTCCGGTAAAAATCAATATCATCGAATACAACAACGTAGAGGGTTCCGCTTTCAAACACACGCCGGACAAACAACGGGACGCTTTCATTCATTTCTTAGAGAGCCGGAACATGATTGTGAATGTACGCCGAAGTAAAGGAAAAGACATTGATGCCGCCTGCGGACAATTAGCCAATAAACTGAAAAAAGGAGAATAATATGGACTTCGCACTCATTCTGCTTACATTGCTGAATATCATTATTATCTTTCTGCTACTAAAGAGGAAAACAGATCATTCCGCCGCTCGTTTCGATGCCATCGGAAACGCACTGGAGCGTCTGGAAAAAAACATAAAAGACGAATTCCGCTATTTGCAGGAAAACACCTCCAAAGGCGCCCGCGAAAACCGGGAGGAACTCAGTAAGTCGTTAGGAGATTTCCGGACGGAAAACAGCCATATCCTAAAAAACATCACCGGACAAAACCTGCAATCTCTGGAAGCGATCCACAAGACGCTGGACGAATCGTTCAAAGAGTTCCAGAAAATATTCGCAGAAAACATCCGGTCATTCAACGAAGTGCAGCGCGAAAAATTCGGAGAGCTTGACAAAAAGCAGAGCGAACTGCTCCAATCCACAGAAAAGCGGCTGGATGAAATGCGCGCCACCGTGGACGAAAAATTACAGAAAACCCTTCACGAACGTATCGGCCAATCTTTTGAACTGGTCAGCAAACAACTGGAACACGTCCAGAAGGGATTGGGAGAAATGCAGAATCTGGCACAGGATGTCGGAGGACTGAAAAAAGTGCTGGGTAATGTCAAAATGAGAGGAAGCATCGGGGAGGTGCAGCTGGAGATGCTGTTGGAACAAATCCTGGCTCCCGAACAGTATGAAGCCAATGTCAAGACCAAAAAAGGATCCGACAAATTGGTGGAGTTTGCCATCAAACTACCGGGTAGGGAAGATCACTCGGAAAGCGTGTATCTTCCGGTTGACGCCAAATTTCCTAAAGATGCCTACGAACAACTCGTCGAGGCTTATGAATCGGGGCAGCCGGAACAAATCGATGCCGCTTCCCGGAATATCGAAGCCACTATCAAAAATATGGCCAAAGACATTCACGACAAATACCTGGACCCGCCCTATACGACCGATTTCGGCATCATGTTCCTGCCCTTTGAAGCCATTTACGGAGAAGTGGTGCGCCGCGCCAGCCTACTGGAACAATTGCAGCGGGATTATAAAGTCATTGTCACCGGCCCCACCACCTTAGCCGCCATTCTCAACAGCCTGCAAATGGGGTTCCGGACGCTGGCGATTCAAAAGAGAAGCAGCGAAGTGTGGAAAGTCTTGGGAGCTGTCAAAACGGAGTTTGAAAAATTCGGGGGCATGCTGGAAAAAGCGCAGAAAAACATCCAGACCGCCAACAACCAGATTGAAGAAGTCATGGGCAAACGCACACGCGCCATTCAACGGCGGCTGCGGGACATTGAAGCCCTGCCTTCCGCCGAGGCGGCATTGCTTATCCCGGAAGCAGAGGAAGCCGATGACCTTTCGCCGGAAAACTGACTAATACAGGAAATAGCCGGCGATCCCCGCGAACACTATCAATAAAATCGGATCGGTCTTTTTGATGGAAGCCCCGAATACCAAGGCAAAAATAATCCAGCTTTTGTAGTCGATGAAATTCCGTTGGTTCAACAGCAACAAAGCGGCAGCAGCAATCAGTCCGATAATCGCCGGTTTCAATCCTTTCAACGCCGCATCTACGTAAAAATTGTTACGGAAAGCAAAAAAGAAGCGACACACCAACGTCATGAGTATAATGGAAGGCAAACTTACCGCCAACGTACAAATGAATGAACCCCATACGCTTCCCGTTGCCGTATAACCGATATACGTCGCTGTATTAAAAGCTATCGGGCCGGGTGTGGTCTGCGAAATCGCCACAATATCCGTAAAATCGGAAACACTGATCCAATGGTGCGCTTCCACCACATCGTGCTGTATGAGGGACAACATGGCATATCCCCCGCCGAAACCGAACAATCCGATTTTAAAAAAGGTCCAGAACAGATTCAGATACAACTCCCAGTTTTCCATCATATTTTCCTCCTCCGTTTGTAACCGTAATAAATGATTCCCCCCACTATCGCCAGCATCACCACATAGATAGGAGAAACACCCAATTGCCAAATCAATAAGGCCGCGGCTGCCGGTATCCATGCGCTTTTCCACGTAACGCCTGCCGATTTTCCCATGTTCCACAACGGAGCGGCAATCAAAGCCACCACAGCGGGACGAATGCCCTTAAACACCCGCTCCACACCGGGATTTTCCTTAAATTCGGTAAATACCAGAGCAATCAGTAATATGACAATAAACGACGGCAATATGATTCCCAAGCTGGTCACCAGGCTGCCCCGTTTCTTTTTCAGTTTATTCCCGACAAAAACCGCTGTATTCAAGGAAATCGGCCCCGGAACGGACTGGGCTATCGCAAGCATGTCAATAAATTCCCCCTCTTCCAGCCATTTCCTTTTATTGACCACTTCCCGCTGGATTAACGGAATCATGGCATATCCCCCTCCGAAGGTAAATGCCCCGATTTTAAAAAATACCCAAAACAACTGAAAATAAAATTTCATATCCTCTGTTTTTCTCCGGGCGGCAAAGATAAATTATTTTTATTTTTTACACTAAAAGTGTACATGGCTGCCCCTGATGTAAATTGTATAAAAACGGTTTCCCCCGTTTTTATACCGTTTATACTCTCAGCAGGCCTCTTAAGGTTCGGATGCCGACACTGTATTTGCAAAATCTTACAAACGTTCCAACTGATTTATAACAGAATCACACAATACGGTAAACCGGGCTCTGTTTGTATCACTGACAGGCTTCTTCGGCTGTGACTTGATGGTCAGCGGATTTACGGCCCTGCCGTTTTCATACACTCTGAAATCCAAATGAGGTCCCGATGACAATCCGGTACTGCCCACGTAACCAATGATCTGTTTCTGTGCCACCTTCGAACCGATTTTTATGCCTTTTTCAAAACGGGACAAATGCATGTAACACGTGGTATAAGTGCCGTTGTGTTTTATTTTCAGGTAATTTCCTCCTCCTTTGGCCTGAAAGCCTTTTGCAACGACAGTACCCGCACCGATGGCATATACGGGAGTACCCACAGGAGCGGCATAGTCCACGCCGTGATGGGGGCGGTATATTTTCAGTTTGGGATGAAAACGGCTGTTGGAAAAGCGGGAGGATATACGGAAATAATCCAGGGGAGCTTTCAGGAAAGCCCCTTCCAGACTGTTTCCTTTCTCATTGTAGAACAGTACTTCACCGTCCTGTAGAAAGGGGATAGCATAATAGTCCGTACCGGCATGGCGGAAGACAGCCCCCAGGATATTGAAGTTTGCCAATTCTTTCCCGTCGACACATTCCTGTTCATAAATGACCCGGAATTCGTCCTCTTTCTGTAAGCCGAAGAAGTCAATCGTCCAGCCGAATATGCGTGATAAATCGACTGCCAGCAAAGGGTCTGCCTGACAATCGACCATCGCATTCCACAAAGAGGACTGCACCTGTCCCCTCGCCGTTTTAGTCTTCCATTCCACCGGATTCTTTCCGAGTGTGATTTTCCCTCCCTCTTTCAGTTCATACACGATGTATGAACGGGGGTCGATTTCATAGACAAAATATTCCGCCACCGGCACACTGTCCCTGGTTGAAAAAACAGCATACGGCTGACCGCGCCGGATTTTGCGGACATCAAATATATCCTTGGAAGCGGCATTCAATTCATGAATCTGCCGCCCCGTCAACCCGTGGGCCGCCAGGATAACAGACAAACTCTGATTTTTTTTCACTACTCCGAAATCAACTTCATAATCGTTCATCGGAATCCCGTAACGGTAGACAATCTCTTCAACACCCGCAGAATCCACCACTTCCACCTCATCCAACGACTCGACTTCTCCTTTCCGATGGGGTAGAAATATCACCACTAACAATACGATTCCCAACGCAGAAGAAAAAATAACCTGTTTCCTTTTTGTCATTTCCTGTTCAGATAAAATTCAGCTTTCTATTTTTCTTATTTCCACACCCGTTCCTTTTCCACACCACAAACCAAAATGCTCCGATACCTACACATACGCCACCGATTCCGTAGGAAAAAAGAGGAGATATATGCAAGCCTTCGGGAGCAATACAGAGATAAGTGGTACACACACCCGTCATAAACAATGCCGGGATAAAAGTGACCCAATAGTTCTTTCCCTCCCCCACCAGCCAGACTGTCACCGCCCACAAGGTAAACACCGCCAGTGCCTGGTTGGCCCAGGCAAAGTAGCGCCAGATTTTACCAAACCCTTCGGCATCTTGTAAGCTGTATAATAACAAACCTACCGCCAGCAAGAACATCGGGATGCAGATCATCAGGCGGAGACGGATACTCTTCTGTTCAATCTTCATAAAATCGGCGACAATCAGGCGGGCGGAACGGAATGCCGTATCCCCGGAAGTCACCGGGGCGGCAATTACCCCCAGGATAGCCAGTATCCCTCCGACAGTCCCTAACCAATTGCGTGTAATGGAATCGACAATCACCGCCGCATTATTTTCACCCATGCCGTTTTCATGGTAAAAATAAGTAGCTGCCGCCGCCCAAATCAACGCGACAATGCCTTCCGTTATCATCGCCCCATAGAATACGGGGCGTCCTGATTTTTCCGACACCATGCAACGCGCCATCATCGGGGACTGGGTGGCATGAAAACCCGATATGGCACCACAGGCGATACTGACAAACATAACAGGAAAAACAGGAAATACCTCCGCATGGGGGTGGATGTTACGCAACCCGTCCCATATTTCGGGCAAAGGCGGACAAGTCACGTATAGCATAACCAAAATACCGACAGCCATGAAAAGCAGGGCAATGGCAAAAAGCGGATATATTTTACCGATAATTTTATCTACGGGCAACAAGGTCGCCAAAATATAGTAGACGAATACGGTGATAATCCAAAAAGTCTCGTTCAGGCATCCGGGAGTCAGTTTTGCCAGTAATCCCGCAGGCCCTGCAACAAAAACCGCCCCGACCAATATCATCAATACAACGGTAAATACACGCATCACCTGTTTGGTTGTCATGCCCAAATAACGCCCGATGATTTCCGGCAGGCTCTCTCCCCCGTGCCGCAAAGAAAGCATACCCGCCAGATAGTCATGGGTAGCCCCCGCCAATATGCTCCCGAAGACGATCCACAAATAGGATGCCGTCCCGAATTTTGCCCCCATAATGGCTCCGAAAATCGGTCCCAACCCCGCTATATTCAGGAATTGAATCATAAATATCTTCCATCCCGGCAACGGCATGAAATCCACCCCATCGGACTTTGTCACAGCCGGTGTGGGCCGGCTATCGGGACCGAACAATTTTTCAATATAACGGCCATAGGTAAAATAGCCTGTTATCAGTATAACCAGACAAATTGTAAATGTCAACATTTTTCACGCACGCTTTTCAGATGCCGTCAATGACTTTTTATCTCTTTCTTCTTCCGCTGTTTTTTCTGTTCACCTTTACCGGTTTCTTCTCCACCTCCTTTTCCCCTTCTTTCCGTACCAGTTCATAATCCAGCTGACGGGTTACCAAATTGGCTTTGGCCACCTTTACCGTCACCGTATCGCCCAACTGGTATATTTTATGGTGATGCCGCCCTGCAATGCAGTAATTTTTTTCATCAAATTCGTAATAGTCGTCTTCCAGTTCGGTGATAGACACCAACCCTTCGCATTTCGACTCTTCCAGTTCGACATAGAATCCCCATTGGGTCACCCCGGATATGGTGCCGATAAACTCCTGTCCCAGTTTGTCAGACAGGAATTCCACCTGTTTGTATTTAATGGAAGCCCGTTCGGCGTTAGCTGCCAATTGTTCCATATCGGAAGAGTGCTGGCACATTTCCTCGTATTTGTCCTTGTTGGCGGACCGCCCGTTATCCAAATAGCGTTGCAACAAGCGGTGCACCATCACATCAGGATAACGCCGGATGGGAGAGGTAAAATGGGTGTAATAATCAAACGCCAGCCCGTAATGCCCTACGTTCACCGTGGAATAGACCGCTTTAGCCATTGTACGCACGGCCAATGTCTCAATCAGATTCTGTTCCGGCCTTTCCTTTACCTCCTGCATCAGTTTGTTCATGGACGAGGTGAGGGCTTTACGGCTGTTAAGTTTCAATCCGTAACCGAATTTTGCCACAAAGCGGTTGAACTCGGCCAATTTATCGTCAAGGGGCTTGTCGTGAATACGATAGACAAAGGTCTTTGCTTTACTTTTGTCTTTTACGTTACCGATTTTCTCCGCCACTTTCTTGTTGGCCAGCAACATAAATTCCTCTATCAGTTTGTTGGCTTCTTTCGATTGTTTGAAATAAACGCCCAACGGTTTGCCTTTTTCATCCAGGTCGAATTTCACCTCTACCCGGTCGAAATCAATGGCTCCGTTTTTAAAACGCGCCTCCCTCAGCTTCTGTGCCAACCGGTTCAATGTCAGTATTTCTTGTTTGTAGTCACCCTCCGCCCCTTCTATGATTTCCTGTGCTTCCTCATAGGTAAAGCGGCGGTTTGACCGGATTACCGTACGTCCGAACCACTCTTCCAGCACCTGGGCCTCTTCATTCAGCCTGAAAACGGCAGAGAAACAAAGTTTTTCTTCGTCCGGACGCAAGGAACATACGCCGTTCGACAGTTTTTCGGGCAACATGGGTATCGTACGGTCCACCAGGTATACCGAGGTAGCCCGGGCATACGCCTCTTTGTCCAAAACCGTGTCCGGCGTAACGTAAAACGACACATCCGCAATATGCACCCCTACTTCCCAAAGTCCGTCTTTCAACTTGCGCACGGACAAGGCGTCGTCGAAATCCTTGGCATCTCTGGGGTCAATGGTAAAGGTGACCACCTCGCGGAAATCCCTCCGCCGGGCTATCTCTTTTTCAGGAATATCCATGCCGATTTTTTCGGCAGCTTTCAATACATTGGGCGGAAATTTCACCGGCAATTCATACTCAGCCATGATGGCGTTCATTTCCGTATCGTTGTTGCCGGGAGCACCCAGGACTTCAATCACCTGCCCCACCGGATTCTTTTGTTTTTCCGGCCAGTCGGTAATCTTGACAATCACCTTTTCCCCGTTTTTCGCTCCGCCCAACTGATGAAGCGGAATAAAAACATCATACGGCATCTGCTTGCCGCCGGGCAAAAGAAAGGCATAGTTTTCCGACAACTGGATGGTGCCGACAAAGGTCGCCTTTTTCTTTTCCACAATCTCCACCACTTCCCCTTCGGGACGGCTGTTTTTCCTTCTGGCATAGACCAATACTTTCACTTTGTCGCCGTTAAGGGCATGCTTGAGGTTACTGAACGCCACAAATACATCCTCTTCACTTTCGTCCGAGATAATATAAGCCGAACCTTTTGCCGTCAATTCCACGACTCCGGTGATGTAAGACCCGATTTTTTTACACTTGAATCTTCCCGTCGACACTTCTGTCAATTCTCCGGCATCCGCCAGCTCTTTCAAGAGCTCAAATACCAGCCGTTTGGTATCCATACGATGCACATTCAGACTTTTCGACATCTGTTTGTAGTTATAACTCCGGCCCGGATGTCTTTCCATCAATTCACACATCGCCTTCCGCAAATCGGCTTTTCCTCTGCCCGCTTCGCCCTTTTTCTTACTTCTCGCCATATTATCACAATATTAATTACCCTGCTAAGTTACAAAAAAAAGCGGCCTTTCAGCCGCTTTCTTTTACTTTATCAATCCTTTATCAAATTTTTCTTTGACTTTGACCAGCATGTCCGTGGTCATGTTGCTTAGATTGTAGTCGGGTTTCCATCCCCATTCCTCCCGGGCACAGGTGTCGTCCATACTGTTGGGCCAGCTGTCGGCAATCGCCTGTTTTACCGGATCGACGTCATAATCCATCTTGAATTCCGGCATGTGTTTGCGGATTTCAGCAGCAATCCCTTCGGGATCGAAACTCATGGCAGCAATGTTGAAGCTGTTCCGGTGTTTCAGTTTCGTCGGGTCGGCCTCCATCAATTCTACCACGGCTTTCAGTGCATCAGGCATATACATCATGTCCATGTAGGTACCTGCTTTTACGTTACAGGTAAAGGAGTTTTTCCGGATGGCATCGTAATAGATTTCTACGGCATAGTCCGTCGTACCTCCACCAGGCAAGGTAACGTATGAAATCAATCCGGGGAAACGCACACTGCGGGTATCTACGCCGAAGCGATGGAAATAGTAGTCGCTCAACAACTCTCCCGTCACTTTGCACACGCCGTAAATAGTGGTATTGGAACGCTGCAAGGTATCCTGCGGCGTTTTATCTTTCGGGGTGTCTTTACCGAAAGCACCGATGGAACTGGGCGTAAAAACGGCACAATTGTTGTCTTTGGCGATATTCAATGAGTTGGTCAAAGCTCCGATATTAATTTTCCAGGCCAATTCCGGATTCTTTTCTCCCGTAGCAGACAAAAGAGCCACCAAGTTAAACAGGGTGTCGATATTGTATTTGCGTACAATTTCGATGTAACGGTCTCTGTCGAGCACGTCCAACGCCTCGAAAGGGCCGTCCTCTGCCAACTGTTTGCACTTTTCAATACTGATATCAGCAGCAACGACATTGTTGTTACCGTAAATGGATCTCAAATGTGGAACAAGTTCCGAACCGATTTGTCCACCAGCACCGACGATTAATATCTTTTTCATTCTGATTTGAAAGTTTAAAATTCTTCTACAAAAATAGGATAATTAAATATTTTACAAAGCTAAAAAATAAAATATTTTTATCTTTTTAAGTAGAAATTTCCAATCCTTTGTTCAGCTCTTCTTCATAATAATAATCAACTTGAAGATCAGAACGTTTGTAGGCCGCAACGGCCAATTCGTCACAACGTTCGTTTTCCGGCACTTCGGCATGGCCTTTCACCCAGACGAATTTCACCTGGTGTTTGCGGTAAATTTGCAGGAAACGCTTCCACAGGTCGGGATTTTTTTTCTTTTTGAACCCGTTTTTCTCCCAACCGAACACCCAGCCTTTTTCTACGGCGTCCACCACATAGCGGGAATCGGAATATATGGTAACCTGTTGCCCTTCCTGTTTCAAGGCTTCCAAGCCGATGATGACCGCCAGCAATTCCATGCGGTTGTTGGTAGTCATCCGGAATCCCGCCATCAACTCTTTCCGGTGGGGTCCTGCCATCAACACGACGCCGAAACCTCCGGGACCGGGATTACCACTGGCAGCTCCATCGGTATAAATGATAATCTGATGTGCCATTTATCTTCGTTTCGAAGGGATTATTTTTTTTCTTTTCCGTCTTTTTTCTCCTGTTCAGCCACCCCGTTTACCGGAATTTTCAATTTTTCGATGGCTTTCTGTATGTTTTCCTGCGTATTTTTGTCTTCCCGGAACGTGACCGTAACGGTCTGGGCTTTCATATCCACTTTGAGGTCTTTTACCCCTTTTTCATAAGGAATGTTTTTCTCCACTTTCGCCTTGCACGATTCACAATGCAGAGTCGCACTATATACTACCGTCTTCGTTTTCTGTTTTGCTTCTTTCTTTTCCGCATACACTCCGGCATTGGCCAACATGACAATCACCAACGCCAAAATAAAATTCATTGTTTTCATCATTATCTGTTTTTACGCTGTTTCCAGCAAAGTTACAAAATTATTCCTTCAATCCCGGTCTATGCCGAAACGCACCCCGAGATAAAATTTACGTCCGTGGACAGGCCCCCAGATTTTGGACGAATCGAAATCCTTGCTCCAAGGGGCGTCGGCAGCAATAATGGGATGCATCTGCATGAAGTCTCCGATGTTTTCACAACCGGCATACAGGCTCCATTTCCGGAAAAATTTGCTTACCTGAGCATTCATGATGCGGAAGGATTCAAAGTCTCCCATCCCGTTGGGCAAACGTCCCGGACCGTTGAACTGGGCGGTGAAATCGAACTGCCATTTGCGCATGTTGGTATAGTACGAAAGATTAAGCAACCCTTTGTAACGGCTCTGGAGAGCTGCCCGCATCAAACGCTTGCCGATAGTCGTCTTCACATCGTTGTAACGGTAAGCACCCACAACGTCCAAACGGGGTATCAATTCATATTTCACTTCCACCTGATAGCAGTTGGAATAGGAATCCCCGTCCAGGTTATAAAAATTCACCTTCTCCGGATCGCTTTCATTGTCCACCACCACCTGATGTGTGAAATCAGTACGATAGTAATCTAAATTTATATTCAGCATGCGCCCGAAGACAACAAATTTCCGGTTAAGCTGAACCCCGAAATTCCAGGCTCTCTCCATATCCAGTTTCCCGATTTCTTCCGGGTGTATCGCCAATAATTTACCATTGACATAAACCGGGTGGGCAGATGCCAGCAAATAACTATTATCCGCCAATACGTTGGCAGCTCTGGACCCTCTGCCGGCAGAGAGTTTCAGCATGGTAAAATCGTCGGGGGCATAGGCGACATGCAGTCGGGGCGTCACAAAACCATCGTATAAATTGTGGTGATCGTAGCGCACCCCTGCCATAACGGTCAGTTTGTCCCAGAAATGTCCCGTGTATTGGAAAAACGCGCCATACACCCGCTCCCGGCGGTCAAAATTGACCCATGGTGTCTGGACTCCGGTCTCCGCCATATAATCGTTGAAGCCCTCGCGATAATCGTCATAGTTCATCGTCAATCCGGCAGAGTAGTTGTGATTTTCGGTATCGCCGAAAACCGACTGGTATATGTAATTGGCAAAGACCGTCCGCTGGCGCACATCATAATTCCGGCCTCCGTAGTAAGAATCCTGGTCATGGTCGGTGTAGTTCAGAATCAACGCCATACTGGTATTTTCATATTCGGGCATGAGGTAGCCCCATTTCAGAAAACCTTCATACCGGCGGGTATCGATGCCTATGCCATAAAGGTTGCCCGGCCCGACACGGTCTTTCATCTCTTTTCTGAAACCTTTCTGGCCTCCTAAACGGGTTTCGTCCAGCAATTTTCCTCCGAACTGAATGTTCCACATGTCTGTTTTATACTGCCAGCGGTTCATCAGATTGTATTGCGTTTTTTTCGGCATGTCCAAAAATCCGTCGTGGTTACCGTCATGCGCTTCGCCAAGCCAGTCGCCGTGTAATAACAGAGCGGTGCTCCATCTTTTATTCAACACGATGCCCGCATTGGCATTGAATTCGACCATGCCCTCGTCACTGACATAGGCATTTCCGAAAATTTTTTCACCCGTCAAAGGTTTCTTGTAATCCACACTGATTTGCCCGGCTATCGCCTCATATCCGTTGATCACCGACCCGGCTCCTTTGGAAACCGATATGGCACTCATCCAAGGCCCCGGCACATAGCTCAGCCCATACAAAGAGGACACCCCCCGGAAGTTCGGTATGTTTTCCGTCATCATCTGCACATAGCGCCCTGTCAGCCCCAGTAACTGTATCTGTTTGGCCCCGGTCACCGCATCGGCATACGCCACGTCTACGGAAGCATTGGTCGTGAAACTCTCCCCCAAATTACAACAAGCCGCCTTACACAATTCCTCTCCTGTGATCACCTGCTCTATCAAAGGGCCTTTGGTGCTCATAATGGTCGTGTTGCCCCGTTTCACTACAGTCACCTCTTCCAGCAGTTCTCCGGCTTGTAAGGTGATTTCGAGATTTACCCCCGGATTTTTTACCAGAACGGTATCGGCACGATAGCCGATGAAGCTGACAACCAATTTCCCTACGGGATTCCATTTTATCTTAAAATATCCCTCTGTATCTGTTCCTCCCCCTTCGGAAGTCCCCGCCCAAAACACATTCGCACCGGGCAGTCCCACCTTTCCCTCCTCTGTCTGCTCCACCACCCGTCCCCGCACGTCCTGTGCAGAGGCATACACACTGATTGACATCAGTATCCCTAAAACGATATACTTCATATTTGTAAAAATTAAACCATTGAATGTCTGCGCCGCCACCATGAGAAGCCAAAAAATAACCAAACGATCTTAAACACCGTCTTAATACATCACGTGCAAAGATAGCACAAGCAGAATACAAAATCAAATTTTACCCGGACCGAACACATTTGAATAAGTCCTGTTACCTTTGCGACGATTAAGACTGAACGGGCATGACAAAAGCCATTGATTTGACAGAGGGGAGTATTACCCGGACGATGCTCGCGTTTGCGGTTCCGATGATTATAGGCAATCTGCTGCAGCAGCTTTACAATGTGGCGGATACGCTTATCGTAGGGCAGTTTTTAGGAGCAAATGCGTTGGCTGCCGTGGGATCGGCTTATACCCTGATGATTTTCCTGACATCGGTTCTCCTGGGGTTGTGCATGGGCAGCGGAGCCGTTTTTTCCCACCGTTACGGAGCAAAGCAAACAGAGGTTTTAAAAAAGAGCGTATATGTTTCTTTTGTGTGGATAAGTGTGACAACACTTTTGCTCAATGTCGCCGTTTTTGTCTTTATACATCCGATTATCAGTATTTTGCAAGTCCCCGCAGAGCTGTATAGCCTCATGTACGATTATTTACGGGTTATTTTCTGGGGCATCGGGTTCACATTTCTTTATAATTTCTATGCCTCTCTTTTACGAGCCATCGGCAACTCGATGGTGCCGCTCTGGTTCCTTGCCGTTGCCGTTCTTCTGAATATTATCCTCGATTTCCTGTTCATCCTGTTTTTTAACTGGGGCGTCGAAGGTGCCGGCTGGGCAACCGTGATTTCGCAAGCTGTCTCCGCTATCGGATTATGCTTTTATACTTTTTTGAAGTTTCCGGAACTCCGGATAGGCCGGAAGGATATGCGCATGGAATGGAAAACAGTCAGGGAAATCGCTTCATATTCCGCCCTGACCTGTGCCCAGCAATCGGTGATGAATTTCGGGATACTGATGGTGCAGGGCTTAATTAACAGCTTCGGGACCACCGTCATGGCAGCCTTTGCCGCGGCTGTAAAAATCGATTCGTTTGCCTATATGCCCGTACAGGATTTCGGGAATGCCTTTTCGACGTTTATCGCCCAAAATTTCGGCGCCCGGAAATCCGACCGCATCCGCAAGGGAATCCGTTCCGCCATCACAATAACAATTGTTTTTTGTATTGTCATTTCTACCGGAGTCATCCTGTTTGCCCGGCCTCTTATGTTGCTTTTCGTACAACCTCATGAAAGCGGGATTATCTCCATCGGGGTACAATATTTGCATATTGAAGGCACGTTTTATTTCGGTATTGGCTGCCTGTTCCTGCTATACGGTTTTTACCGGGCAGTCCGGAAACCAGGCATGTCTGTAATTCTGACATTTATTTCTTTAGGCACCCGCGTGCTGCTGGCATATGCCTTAGCCGCCATCCCCTCTATCGGCGTCACCGGCGTCTGGTGGGCCATCCCCACAGGCTGGATTTTAGCCGACCTCACCGGTCTGCTCTACTACCGGAAAACCCGTCATGCCTACCATTTATCTGGTGAATGAAGTCGGTGGAATCATCGACACTCTTTCGCTCCCGGTAAATAAAAAGAAACAAATCCGTTCCCCGCAAAGTGAATCCGGGGCCTGTCTTTCCGATGGAGAAATTCCGGCATCAGCTTTTGCTGTATCATACACCGCAATCTCCCCGGTAAAACACCGCTCCTTCTTTTAGATACTGCCGTCATATAACCGTATCTCAACCGTCATCCCGCCGTTTCGAAACGGCGGGAACATAAGAAAAACACGAAAATATAAAGAAAGTGTCTATAAGAGACAGTAAAGAGATATTGTTTTATTATTAAACCTATTACGAACATGGCAATTCTATTTTCATCCGCTTTTCAGCATTTGAAGGGCAAAATAGGAAATCTGATTCTATACAACGTCAAGGGACAAATCCGGATAAGAAGCCATACCAGGAAGGTGTTCAGCAAAAAACGATCTCTTTTCCGCTAAAGGGAAGACTTTGGGGAATATTTTCGCCTAAAATTCCCCCAATGTGCAGTAATAAAAAAATCAGCCACTTGACAAGTGACTGATTTCCTGAGGTCGGTAGCAGAGTCGAACTGCTTTACACGGTTTTGCAGACCGTTGCCTAACCGTTCGGCCAACCGACCCTTTGCGGTTTTGCGATGCAAAGATAGGGCAATTTTAATAATTACCAAAAAAAGAAAGAAATTATTTCTCCAGGGTCAAGCTTGTCGCAGCGACTTTTCCGCCAATAGGCGGATTTAATTTGGATATTTTGATTTTTACATGGAGAGTCTGGGGGAAAGCTGCATATATCGCCTCTATCATCCGGGTAGCTACATTTTCAAGCAAATGGGAATTTTTCATCATCTCCCGGGCAATGATTTCATAAGCCGTCTGATAGCTCAATGCGTCGGCAATCTGATCGGATTGAGCCGCTTTTTGACAATCATAACGGATACAAGCATACACGATGAACTTGTTGCCGACAATCTGTTCCGCTTCAAAACATCCATGAAACGCATAAAACTCCATGCCCTCAATTTCAATGATACCGTCCATTACTGTTTCTTATTTTAGCAGGTATATATACAAAATGAAAAAGGACTGAAATTCAGCCCTTTTACATTACTAACTACTAACCTAAACCATACAAACTTATGAAAAACAATCTTTTCTAAAGACAGTGCAAAAGTAGCGGTTATTCTGATATTAAAGTATATATATTTGTGAAATATTCTTAAAATTACAAGCACTGTGTGTTAAATATTATAAAATAATGTGTCACACTCTCTCCCTAATCCCATTCCAATGTATCCTGTCCGGTTTCCGGAGGCAATAATTCAAAAATGACAGGTACTTCATAAGAAAGCGCAACCGGCTCTCCTTGCCAATAAACCGGTTTCCACTTCGGCATGTTCCGGATTAACCTTATCGCCTCTGCATCCAGTAAAGGATGTACCGGAGTAATCACTTTAATACTGTCTATTTCTCCGCTTTTCATTAATGTGAAGCGAATAATCACCGTTCCATCTATTTCCTCCTCAACGGCCTGTACGGGATAGCTCAGATGACTGAAAATATAATCCCTGACATTTTTGTAACTGAATGGCAAGGGGGAGGTACGGGATTGTACATGCTGCCGAAGTTCGAGCGAATCCGTACGTAATGTATCATTCACCCCCTCCGCTTGTCCCGTCAAAAACACCATCATAAATAAAAACAAGAGAATTGTTCTTTTTTGTATGGAATTGATATTCATGTTATTTTACTCTTACATCCCACAAAGATAATGCAAGCAGAAGGTAAAACCAAGCTTCACGGGCCTTTGACGGAACAATGCCCCGAAGAGCGGAATTATTGTTTGTTAAAATTATTTTTCGCAAATATTTTGCAGGTATAAAAAAAACATCTACATTTGTATCCGCAATCAGAACAGATCGCACGGGTTCTTAGCTCAGTTGGTTCAGAGCATCTGGTTTACACCCAGAGGGTCGGGGGTTCGAATCCCTCAGGACCCACAGAAAAAAGACTGAAGAGTTGAAAGGTTTAAAAGTTGAATAGGCTTTCCTTTCAACTCTTTTCTTTTATCCCTTGACAAATTTGTTCAGAATATTCTCCCGGGTTGCATGAAGGGAGGAATCCTATCTGAGAAATGTTGTTCCATCGTTCCGCTGCTTCCTTTCAACTCTTCAACTGTTTCGACCTTTTAACTTTTTCATCCTCTCCCATTGGTCAATAGGGAAAAAAGTCGTAATTTGCGCATTCAAAAATATAGCACAGAATAAGTAAATACAGATATGAAACATTTCTTTTTTTGGGGAGTTGCTTTGTTTGTCTTAGCTTCTTGCAACAATAAAAACACAGTTAAAATCAATGGTGAAATCAAAGGTGCCGACAAGCAAAGTGTTTATCTTGACCGGATTGACGTGGACAATATTCTCACGGTTGATTCTGCCAAGCTCAACAGTAACGGACGTTTTTCATTCAAAACGACGGTAACGGACCCCACATACTACATGCTCCGATTCGGAAAAAACGAAGCCATTACTATTGTGGCCGAGCCGGAGAAAGAAATAAGCGTTACCGGAAATTTCAACAAACTCAGTGAAAACTATCATGTGGAAGGTTCGGAAAGTTCTGCGTGGATCAAAACACTTATTCAGGAACTCCGCCACACCCAAAACAAACTGGACTCTTTAAGAAAAAGTTATGCCGCTTTGCCCGCAGACAACAAGTTCAGCGCCCAACGCAAAGAGCTGGAAGCAGCATGGGATTCCATCCTCATGAAACAAGTGCGTTTTTCACGCCATTTTATTATTGAACACGCCATTTCCCCGGCCTCTTATTATGCTTTGTATCAAAAAATTGATCATACAAATTTCATTTTGAACCCGGAAACCGACTTGCAGTCTTACCGGATTGTCGCCACTTCGATGAAGGCTTTGCATCCGGAGTCGCAATATACCAAAGCTCTACTGAACCATCATGACCAGATTATAAAGCAACTGAAAAACCAAAAAATCAGGGACATGATTGTAAATTCGGAAAATAACCTGCCCGAAATCAATTTGCCGAATGCCAAAGGAGATTCCGTTGCTTTAAGTTCATTACGAGGCCGGTATATCCTGCTTGATTTTACCGTACTCGGAGCGGAAGGCAGCGAAGCATACGTGAAAAGCCTGAAGAATATTTACAACCAATTCAAAGGGAAAGGGCTGGAAATTTATCAGGTTTGTTTAGACCCGAATAAATTGCTGTGGGAAGAGCTGGTGCGCAAATACGACATTAAATGGGTTTGCGTGCGTGACGGCGAGGGATTGAAGAGTCCTGCCGCTGCCGTATGGAACATACAAAACATACCTGCCAATTATATCATCAATAAAAAATACGAAATCGCCGGAAAAAATCTGACAGGGCAACGTCTGGAAGAGAGATTGAAAGATGTAATAAAATAATCCGGCATCCTATGGAAGAAACAGAGAAGGGGAAAAACATTTACTTCCTTTCGGACGCACATTTAGGTGCTTCCGTGTTGAACAACAACCGGGAAAGAGAGCAAAAGTTGGTGGGATGGCTGGAATCCATCCGGCCGCATTGTTCCGTTCTGTTTCTATTGGGGGATATTTTTGACTTCTGGTTTGAATACAAACGGGTGGTACCCAAAGGTTTCGTCCGGTTTCTGGCAAAACTTTGCGAATTTACGGATCACGGTATTGAAGTACACTTCTTCACTGGAAATCACGACATCTGGGCGTTCGATTACCTCCGGCAAGAATGTGGTGTAATTATTCACACCCACGATGAAAAATTCGTTTTCAACGGGAAGAAATTCTATATCGGTCACGGCGACGGCCTGGACCCGCACGACAAAGGCTATCTCTTTATTAAAAAAGTCTTCCATAATCCTTTTCTGCAACGCTGTTTCAGATGGATACACCCGGATTCAGGCATTGCTTTTGCCCACAAATGGTCGTCCCATTCACGCCTGAAAGGCAACGGGAAAATCGAGGCGGATGCATACCGCGGTTCAGATAAGGAAGACATCGAACTCTATTGCCGTCAGACGCTGGAGCAGGAGTATTTCGATTATTTCATCTTCGGCCACCGTCACCTTCCTTTAGACATCTCTTTGTCTCCAAAGAGCCGCTATATCAATACCGGCGACTGGATCACTCATTATACCTATGCCGTTTTTGACGGTGAACAGGTAGCGTTAAAAAAATTATCCGAAGACTGAATATTTGGAAATTCCGCAAAAAAGTCTTAACTTATTATCGTGTTTGTAAAATCCATACCGATATGTTAGTCAAGATTTACAGCGGAGCCGTAACAGGTATCCATGCCCTACCCGTCACCTTAGAAGTCAACATCCTTAGCGGAGCCAAATTCATTATCGTAGGTTTACCGGATAATGCCATCAAGGAGAGCCAGCAGCGGGTGGACTCGGCCCTGCGGCAAATCGGTTCCCGTATTCCGGGCAAAAGAATTATTATCAACCTTGCTCCTGCCGACGTAAAAAAGGAAGGTTCTGCTTACGACCTGCCTTTGGCGATCGGGATTTTGGCTGCCAATGAAGAACTTCCCCTCCCCGATCTCCGGGATTATGTGTTTACAGGCGAACTCTCATTAGACGGCAGTTTAGTCCCTGTGAAAGGGGTGCTTCCGATTGCTATCAATGCCTTTGAAAACGGATTCAAGGGCATGATCGTTCCCCTGGACAATGCCAATGAAGCCGCCGTAGTGAAGGGGCTTCACGTATATGGGTTCAGCCACCTGAGGGAGGTGGTCGCTTTTTTGAGGAAAAAGGAAAGCGCAACGCCCGTTATTTTCAACATCCGTCAGGCAGGCGAAAGCTGCTTCGACACCTCCTTTTTTGATTTCAAAGACGTAAAAGGGCAGGAAAATGTGAAGCGTGCCCTGGAAATTGCTGCCGCAGGTTCTCATAATCTGTTAATTGTAGGTCCTCCCGGCAGCGGTAAGACCATGTTATCCAAACGTCTCCCGGGTATTCTTCCCCCTATGACGCTGGAGGAATCTTTAGAAACCACTAAAATCCATTCCGTCGCCGGCAAATTACCGCCACAGATTTCACTAATAACCGCCCGACCGTTCCGGGCTCCCCATCACACCATTTCGGATATTGCCCTCATCGGCGGAGGCAGTTTCCCGCATCCAGGCGAAATATCCTTAGCCTGCAATGGTGTTCTTTATCTGGACGAATTGCCGGAGTTCAAAAGAAGTGTATTAGAAGTCATGCGCCAGCCTCTGGAAGACCGGAAAATCACCATCAGCCGGGCACGTTCAAGCGTCGATTATCCGGCAAATTTCATGCTCATTGCCTCTATGAATCCCTGCCCCTGCGGGTATTATAATCATCCAAGCAGGGAATGCACCTGCCCTCCGGGCGCTGTACAAAAATATTTTTCAAAAATTTCCGGTCCTTTGCTCGACCGGATAGACATGCACATCGAGGTGGTGCCTGTAGAGTTGGACAAACTCAGCGGCTTCCAGGAAACCGAATCCAGCAGTTGCATACGGGAAAGAGTTATCCAGGCGCGCAGTATCCAAACGGAAAGGTTTAAAAACTATCCCGGTATCTATTGCAATGCCCAAATGAATTCCACACTGCTAAAGAAATATTGTCCGCTTGACACGGATTGCCTGACGCTATTAAAAGCAGCCATGCAAAAATTCGGTTTGTCGGCACGGGCATACGACCGGATAATCAAGCTGGCACGCACCATTGCAGACCTGGCACACAGCGAAAAACTTCTTCCCTGCCATATCGCCGAAGCCATACAATACCGGAGTCTGGACAAAGAGTGCTGGGGCAGATAAAAGTCAATCGCGCCTTATCAAGCTGCGGATTTCTCCGACAGGATAACTGTATTCCTTCCCGTCGGGATCTATCACCACCAGTTTGCTCTCATTTAAAAAAAACAATTCATCCAGGGCTTCGCCCAATACTTTCCGGGAGTGTGCATGCTGGCTATCCGGTCCGGCATCCGGTTTTTCCCTCACTTTCTGCAAAAACAAAAGTTGGGCAAACCAAATTCTCTTTTTGTCCCGATCTGTCAGTTCTTCCTGGTTGATATCCATGCCTGTCCTGTCAGATAAATAAGCAAAATTCGCTATGGCCCCGGTGTTGGCCGGATTCAACTGGTAAGCCTTCCAGTAAGATACAATGGCTTGCTCTTTCTTCATGATATAAGTATATGACATCCCCTTCATCACTTCAAGTGCCGACAAAAATCTTTTATCCGGCGCCATCATCGTCTCGATTAACTCAAAGACAGTCAGGGCCTCACCACATGAACCTGTCCGGCACAGGGTTTCTCCATATTTCATTGCCAGATCGATATCGGTGGGATGACCATTTTTCCCGATATACAACGGATAGGCTTTGCTTAAAAACGGCAAGGCTGTTCCGTATTTTTTCTGTTGATATTTCACCAATCCCATATATTTCAAGGTAATCCGCGAAGAATCCGCATCCGCAAGCAAGTGTGCAAAAACCTCTTCGGACTCGGAATAGCGCTTATCCGTGTATTTCAATACCCCTAACGTCTGACGCAGGGGAAAAGAAGAGGGAGCAATAGAAATTGCCTTATTCAACATCTCGCTCAAAGAAGTGCAATAATAGGGCAGATAGTCTTTATATGCCAATATCACATTGGTTGCCTTAATGGCTAAAACCGTATTCTGTATATCTTCGTAAAAAGCTTTTTCATAGTAGTTCATCGCCTGGGCTATCAATTCCATTTCCACCAAACAGTCTCCAATAAGAGTCAGTAACATCACATGGGAAGAGTCCACCGCCAATTGCCTCATATATACCTCCAATGCATGCCCCGTCCGGTTATTTTGCTGATAAAGACGCCCCAGAGCATAATTCACCGAAAAATCAAGCGAATCTTCTCGCGCCAATTGTTCATACAGATGCAAAGCCTCTGGTTTATGTCCCGCTAAGTTTGCCAAGCGGGCAAGTGTCATGCGAATATCCCGGTTGGCCGTATCCCTCGCCGCCCATTCTCTGGCATAGCGATAGGCGTTGTTATAACGCATCAGACCTTCATTTGCCCTGATTCTGTAAAGATATAAAGTTGAATTATCTGCGTTTCCCTGTTCCAGAGAATCCAGATAACGCAAAACCTCATTATAGCGTTTGTTACTCATTAATTTCTCCAATCGTCCCTCCCATGCGGCTTGGCCATATGACAACAGAGAACCGAAAAGAGCGATAAGGGAAAAGAAGCATTTCATAGGTAATCATTTGAATATGAGATACAGAAACAAATGTAAAAAATTATTTGCGGAAAACAACTAAAAATATAGTTGAAAAATTTCTTCTTTTTATTTTCCGGTATACTTCTTTTCAGGCAGCAAGTAAATTCATTCCATAAAAAAAGTGCCTGAATAAATCAGGCACTTTTTTCTTTCAGCTCCGAAAGGCATTATACTCTGCTCAAAATATCTTCCAAACCTTCAAAATGGTTTTTATAATCTTCCAGACTACGACGAATTACTTCACAGGCTTCTTGCTTTCCGTATACGTCAACTATTTCCACTTTTTTATGTCCGTTTTCCCCATCCATTCCCGGCATATCCTTGTATGTCAGAAAATAATGTTTCAGACGATCCACCACGACATGCGGCAATTCCGTAATATCGTTATAGCCGTGATATGTGGCATCGTGTTTCAGTACGGCGATAATTTTATCATCCGCTTCATTTCCATCCAGCATCCGGAAACCTCCAATCGGACGTACCCGGGCTATAATATCCCCATGTGCAATAGTTCTCTCGGTCAGCACACAGATGTCCAGCGGGTCGCTGTCTCCGGAAATACCGGTACGCCCCGTCTGCTGCATACAATAGTCGGCTACCAGGTCCCCGCAATAACTTTGAGGAATGAAGCCATACAAAGCCGGAACAACGTTGGAATATTTCTGTGGCCGGTCTATCTTGATGTATCCGCTCACTTTGTCCAATTCATATTTTACAGTATCCGTCGGCACCATTTCAATAAAAGCGGTCAGCACTTCCGGGGCTTCATTTCCTACTTCCAATCCGTGCCACGGATGAGATTTGTATCTTAATCCCATCAAACGGGCTATCGGATCATTAATTTTATTTCCCATTTCTCTTTTAAATTATTTAGTATCTGTCGATAACAATTGTTTTTCTATACATTCTATCAGAATGTGAATGATTTTAATGTGTATCTCCTGTATCCTATCGGAATATTCATGCCAGGGCACGACGATGCATACGTCACACTTGTTCCGCATTTCCCCGCCGTCTTTTCCTGTCAGCCCGACTATTTTCATACCTTTCCGGCGGGCTTCATCTGTTGCTTTCAATATATTGACGGAATTTCCGGAGGTAGAGATAGCCAGCAATACATCCCCTGCCTTACCGTGTGCTTCCAGATATTTGGAAAAGATGTAGTCAAAACCGTAATCATTGCCGACACAGGTGATGTGGGCAGGGTCTGCTATGGCCACTGCGGGCAATGCTTCCCGGTCATGGCGGAAGCGCCCGGTCAGTTCTTCTGCAAAATGCATGGCATCACACAAAGAGCCCCCGTTTCCGCAGCTTATGATTTTCCCTTTGTTTCTCAAAGCCTCAGTCATAAGTCCTGCCGCAGTACGGATTTTTTCAATATTACCGTCTTCTGCAATAAATTCTGCCAGCAAACGACTTGCCTGTTCCAAACTGTTCTGAATCAAATCCATATATTCTTTATTCATGCCCTATACAATAATCCCTCTTCTGTCTTTATGCAACGTCCGCACAGATAGCACCTCTATTCATAAAAAAGCCCGCACACAAGAGTGGATAGCCCTGCCGTATTAATCAAAAAAGTCTTTTACCTTTTGGAAAAAACCGCTTTTTTCATCCACCTTTCCCGGTTTAAATACAGGATTTTCCCGGAGTCCTTCCATCATCTTTTTATCATCTTTCGACAGATTCTTCGGTATCCAGACATTTATTTTCACCAACAAATCCCCCCTGCCGTATCCGTTTATATCCGGCAAGCCTTTGCCACGAAGGCGCAGTATTTTCCCGGGTTGTGTACCGGCATCCACTTTTACCTTCACTTTTCCTTCCAGGGTAGGGATTTCCACAGAACTGCCCAAAACAGCATCGGGGAAACTGACAAAGGCATTATACAACAAATCGTTTCCATCCCGTACCAATTGTCCGTGCTCCTGCTCTTCAATCAATACAATCAAATCGCCATTCACTCCGCCCCGCCGGGCAGCATTTCCTTTTCCTGATATGGACAACTGCATGCCGTCCCCCACGCCTGCCGGAATGTTCAACGTAATCACCTCTTCTGAGAGCATCACCCCTTCGCCATTGCAATGGGGACATTTCTCATTGATGATTTTGCCTTCTCCCCCGCAGGAAGGACAGGTGGAGGTCGTCTGCATCTGTCCCAGGATGGTATTCTGTACACGGGTTACCTGTCCTGTTCCATGACAAGTGGAGCAGTTGGAAAAAGATTTCCCTTCTTTGGCTCCCGTCCCGTTACAATGGGTATCAGCAACGTATTTTTTTACTTTTATTTTTTTCTCTACACCAGTAGCTATCTCTTCCAGCGTCAGTTTTACTTTTACCCGTAAATTAGTTCCCCGGTTTACATGACGGGCATGGCGTCCACCGCCGAATCCGCCGAATCCGGTAAAGCTTCCGAAAATATCTCCGAACTGAGAAAATATGTCGTCCATACTCATTCCGGCTCCGCCGAAACCACCAGCCCCACCGCCCAATCCGGCATGTCCGAACTGATCGTATCTTCTCCTCTTCTCTTCGTTACCCAAGACATCATAAGCTTCTGCCGCTTCTTTAAATTTCTCCTCCGCCTCTTTGTTGCCCGGATTTTTATCGGGATGATATTGTAAAGCCAGCTTCCGATAAGCTTTTTTTATTTCTGAAGCCTCTGCATTTTTCGACACACCCAGCACTTCATAATAATCTCTTTTTTCTGCCATTTCGTTTTGAATTAGACCACAAATTTACAAAAGAACCTTATATCCACAACAAAACGAAGAATGTCCTGCCCCTTCCGGCAGCAACTCCTTCGTTCTGTTCTCACTCCCCGTCTTCCTGTCTTCGCAAATTTCCAATCAAGAATATAAATTTATCACGCTTATTCTCCCACAACCACTTTGGCAAAGCGCATGACTTTGCCGTTTAAAGTATAGCCTTTCTGTATGCAATCAACCACTTTCCCTTTGAGTTCGTCACTGGGAGCCGGGATTTTCGTCACTGCTTCCTGTTCGTCAGTGTTGAAATCCGCATGCATACATTCGATTTCTTTCACTCCGTTTTGCGCCAGAAAGTCGCGGAAACTGTTGTAAATCAGCTCTACCCCCTGACGTAAGGCAGCCACATCATCAGATTTTTCGATGCTGGCCAATGCCCGTTCAAAGTTATCCACCACAGGCAATATGCGTGACAAAAGATCTTCCCCCGCACTTTTTATCAGTTCGGCTTTTTCCTTTACGGTACGTTTGCGATAATTATCAAATTCAGCGGACAAACGCAAATATTTTTCATTCATTGCAGCTACCTTTTCCTCCATTTCTTTCAACGGCGCTGCTTTTTCTTCCTGTCCGTCGGTATTTTCCTGTCTGTCGGTCTCAAGGGTTTGTTCATCCTGAACGGTTTCCTTTTTCTCTTCCGTTTCTGTCGGTTTCTCTTTTTTCTCTGCCATATTTTGTATCTGAATTTAAGAATTACATGTTAATTACAATGGTAACAAAATTACACAAAATCTTTGCCAATCCCAAAATATCAGAATCGTTCTGTCAATCTGACAGCCGTTCTTTTATTTTTACGCTTTCCCGGACTCTTAAGGTTCCCTCGTCTGCAAAACTATAGTAGTTATCTCCCGCGATAATCAAATGGTCGTGCAGTGTAATATCCAGGAATTCTCCTGCCGAACGGATTTTTTCTGTAATCACCTGGTCGTGCGGACTGGGAGAAGCCAGGGTACTGGGATGATTGTGTGCAACAATCAATGCACAGGCTTTCATTTCCAGCGCTCTCCTGAAAAGCATACGCAAATCAGTTATGGTGCTGGTCATTCCTCCCGAGGAGAGGCATTCGTTTCCTAAAATACGGTTGGCCCGGCTAAGGAACACCACCCAGAACTCCTCATGTTCCAAATCTTTCAGCAAAGGCGAAAAAAAATTATACGCCTGTCTACTGGAGGAAATGATAGCAGACTGAAGTACTTCTTCCTGCATCCGGCGGCGCCCCATTTCCATAGCTACGACAATGGCAGCAGCCTTGGCAACTCCTATGCCGTCGTATTTTTTTATCAGTTCATGTATACTGAGCCGGGCCAGATTGTTCAGTTCATTCCCGCAATCCGCCAGGATGCGCCGCGATATACTCAACACAGACTCGCCCACTTTGCCCGAACGCAAAAGAATGGCCAAAAGTTCATTGGTAGATAAGGCGGCTACCCCTTTCTGAAGTAATTTTTCCCTGGGTTTATCATCTTCAGCCCAAGATTTCATCGGTACAGATTGTCCACACATAGCACAACGATTTAATGTATGAACAATTTACGATTTTTCAGGGAAATAAAAAAGAGAATGATGGAGTTATTGTCTTTACACAAGTATAAAAAGAGATAGAGAGTGTCCATTGGGCACTCTCTGTATATCCTAAACTGTAATAACTATTATGCCAGTTTATTTACGTGTAAAGCCAATTTTGATTTTAAGTTAGCAGCTTTGTTAGCGTGGATAACATGTTTTTTAGCTAATTTATCCAGCATAGCGGTAACTTTCGGCAATAATTCAACAGCAACAGCTTTTTCGGTCATATTACGCAATTTTTTTACTGCATTTCTGGTTGTTTTTGCGTAATAACGGTTACTTGCGTTTCTTTTTGCCGTCTGTCTTATTCTTTTTTCTGATGATTTATGATTTGCCATCTCTACAAATATAAAAATTCAACTTCTTTAGCTGTAGTCCGTACGAGAATCGAACTCGTGTTACAAGAATGAAAATCTTGCGTCCTAACCCCTAGACGAACGGACCATAATGCCCTTCTTATTTTTGTAGTCCGTACGAGAATCGAACTCGTGTTACAAGAATGAAAATCTTGCGTCCTA
>CAJURM010000019.1 GCA_910589025.1 uncultured Odoribacter sp.
CTTTACTACGTACTTCCGACCGCACGGAAGTGATGAATTATTTTACGGCAATCACTCAACGTGACAGTACAGTGGGATTCCGGGGAGTATACAGTCTGTCGGGGATTAAGATAGATGGCGGAGAAATAAAAATGTCCCTGGATACTGCCTGCTGGGGAGAAACGGATGTGTTGAATGTGACGGCAGCTTCTTGCCCGGATTTTCCCGATGTGCGTTTCCAATACAACTGGTATGTGAAGAAACCGGGAGAAGCGAAGTTTGATATAGTTGCCAATGCGGGCGGGGAATCGTTGAACTATGAGCACTTTACAAATAAAACCGCTGCTCCGGTAGTTTATACATTCCGTCGTACGGGCATTTGTGCCATGGGTGTGGCGGAGAGTAATGAAGTAACGGTAACGATATTACCGGAACCGTTTATTGCTTCCTCCTATACCTTTAATCCTTGTCCGGTAGCGATACCGCATCGTTGGGAAGGGATGAAGAATACCTGGCGTATACAGGAACAGCCGAAAGCATTTGTTGTGGAGGATGGCAGCAATTTGTTGGTGGCTAATTTAACGGGAGATGGTACATATACTTTAATGGGTAGTACGGAAGGATGTCCGGATGTGTTTACTACGAAAGTTCAGATATCCAATTCTTTGGTTTTATCAAAGGCTACGACATTCGGTTATACGGGAACAGCTCAGTGTGTCGTTTTGCCAGCGGGTAAATATAAAGTGGAAGCGTGGGGGGCAGGTGGATTGAATGGAAGTTATTATCATACCGGGATAGGTGGTTACGGTGGTTATACGGCAGGAGAAATACAATTACCGACAGCAACTTCTTTTATTATTTACGTGGGTTCTAAACCGAGTTCTGTCTCACAGCGAGGATTTAATGGTGGGGGAAAAGGGTTTGTATATTATGGGAGTGGTAGTGGAGGCGGAGCCTCAGATATTCGCTTGCTAAATGCTGCATGGGATAATTTTAACGGTCAAAAATCTAGAATTATGGTAGCAGGAGGTGGTGGCGGAGCTTCTGGTTATGGAACGTATGGGGGAGCTACTGGACGAGGAGGATCGGGTGGAGGATTGACAGGATATAGTGGTACTTATTCTGTTTGTTGTGCTGGAGGTACTTATCATACACCAGCTACAGCTGGGACTCAAACAACTGGAGGAATAGCTGGGCATTATAATGCGAATTATGGATATGCTGCTAAATTTGGAATAGGAGGAGATGGATATAATAGTGCTGGTTCTGGTGGAGGCTATTATGGTGGTGGTGGGCCGTATTGTACAACTCATGTTGTCGGTTCCGGTGCCGGAGGTTCGTCATTTATATCCGGTCATAACGGTTGCGATGCAATCAATGCTTCTTCTACATCGGATAACATTCTTCATACAGGACAACCGAACCATTATTCCGGTTTCTATTTCAAAAATACGATCATGATTGATGGTGAGGGATACCGGTGGACGAATACAAAAGGTTCCAAAACCAATATGCCGAATTTAGCAGGAACTGGAACCATGACGGGTAATACAGGTCATGGACAGGTAAAGATTACGCCGTTGAATTGAAGGGTTGAAGAGTCAAAAAGGTGAAACGGAGCAGTGGAGAAATGCAATAGTTTTTCTCCACTGTTCTATTTCTTCACTTTGGTGCGAGAGGGATATCTGCTGCCTTTCGGAGGGAAGTGTAAATAAAAGTTAATATTGGCATATAACAATAAAAGTAGAAGGAAAACGCATAAATTTGTTTGACTTAAATACTAAATCTTATCAGGATGTGTCAGGTTACTAATGAACAGATTGTTGATATTTTAAGACAGGAGTCGGTTCCTGCTTTAGGATGCACTGAGCCCGTAGCCTGTGCATTGGCTTGTGCCCGTTGTCGGGAGGAGTTGGATGGGGTTCCGGATGAGGTGGAGGTGTGGGTGAGTGGCAATATTTACAAGAACGGTATGGGTGTCGGGATTCCGGGAACGGGAATGACGGGTTTGCCGATTGCTGCTGCTTTGGGAGTGGTATGCGGCAGGAGTTGTTACGGTTTGGAAGTGTTGAAAGACGTGTCGGTGGGAAATAATCTGGAGGTGGCGAAAAGGCTTTTGGTTGATAAGGCGGTGGTTGTGAAGATGAAAGCGGATGCTGTGGATAAGTTGTATGCGGAGGCCATTTGCCGGAAAGGGGGGGATGTGGTGCGTACTGTTATTGTGCATGCTCATACGAATATTGTGCGGGTGGAGAAGAACGGGAAAGTATTGGTGAATCGTGAATATAGGATGGTGGCGGAGGACTGTAAGCGGCGTCCGGAGCTGAGTGTGGCCCGGATATGGAAGTTTATAGAGGATGTGGATGTGACGGAGATTGAGTTTGTGTTGGAAGGGGCGGAGATGAACAAGGCTATTTCGGACGAGGGGTTGAGAAGCGCTTACGGTTTGCAGATAGGTCGGACGTTGAAGGAGAATATCGACAAAGGGTTGCTGGAGAATGATTTGTTGAATAATGCGTTGATTCAGGCGACGGCGGCTTCTGACGCCCGGATGGACGGGTGTGAAAAACCGGTTATGACGAATTCCGGTAGTGGAAATCAGGGCATTACGGTGATATTGCCTGTGGTAGTAGCTGCTGAGTATTTCGGTTCTTCGCGGGAGCAGTTGGTGCGGGCGCTGGCGTTGAGTAATCTGATAGCGGCACATATTCATTATTATTTGGGACATTTGTCTGCGTTGTGCGGAATATTGATAGCGGGTACGGGTTCAGCCTCTGCCATTACTTATTTGATGGGGGGGAATTATGACCAGGTGGTGAATACAATCAAAACGATGTGTTCTAATCTTACGGGGATGATGTGTGACGGAGCCAAGCAGGGGTGTGCCTTGAAGGTGTATTCCGGGGTTTCGGCGGCAGTGCAGGCGGCTCTGTTGTCAATGAGAGGAATAAAGACGCACAATGACGGGATTATTGAGGATGATATAGAGAGGACGATCCGGAATGTGGGGGTGATAGGAACTGCGGGGATGGAACAGACGGACCGGACGATTCTGGATATTATGACGAAGAAGAAAGACCTGAATTAAGGAGTATGACGTATGTGAATGTACATACCCATGCGCGGGGTGAGGGGGTATATGTCCGGGACATCGGCAGAGGTGTCGGGAGGGCGTCGGGAGAGTTGTGTTCCTGGGGGATTCATCCTTTGTTTACAGAGGGAGGGGTGAGTATAGAACAGCTCCGGGAGGCTGCCGGGCGGGGGGAGATTGTGGCAGTGGGAGAGGCGGGGTTTGACCGGAATGCCTTGACAGCTATGGAGGAGCAAAGGAGGTTGTTTGAGGAGGAGGTGGAGATTTCGGAAGGGTATGGTTTACCCCTTATTATTCATTGTGTCAGGGCTTTCCCGGAACTTCTTTCGGTGTACAAGAGGAGGAGGCCTTCTCAGGCATGGATTGTTCACGGATATAATAATAATGAGGAGATTCTCGCCCAATTGCTTCGGCAGAATATGTATGTTTCGGCGGGGAAAAAGTTGTTTGTACCGCACTCCAATATTCGTCGCGTGTTGCCGCTGATTCCGCCGGAACAGTTGTTTCTGGAAACGGATGATTCGGAGTTGTCTATTGAGAGGGTATACCGGGAAGCGGCAGAGTTGCGGGGTGTTTCTTTGGAGGTGTTGTGCCGTCAGGTTTACGGAAATTTTAAAAGGGTTTTTCATTGTGAGGGGTGAGTCGGGATGTTGACCGGAGTTATTTCAGGGGATGTATGAATCAGAAGGAGAATAAAAAAACATGGAAGGTGCTCGAGTCGGAGTATCTGATTAAACGTCCGTGGCTGACGGCACGAAGGGATTGCGTCGAACTGCCTGACGGGAGGACGATTCCGGAGTATTATGTGCTGGAGTATCCCGATTGGGTGAATGTCATTGCCATTACGAAAGAGGGGAGGTTTGTCATGGAAGAGCAGTATCGTCATGCGGCGGGGAAAGTAAGTTGCGAGTTGCCCTGCGGCGTGATGGAAGCTGGGGAGACTCCGCTCAAAGCTGCCAAGCGGGAACTTTTGGAAGAGACTGGATACGGCAACGGCGTGTGGCAGCCACTGATGGAGTTGTCGCCCAATCCGGGTTCGATGTCCAATACAACCTATTGTTTCCTGGCAACAGGTGTGGAGAAAATAGCGGAACCCTGTCTTGACCCGACAGAGGATTTGTCTGTCTATCTTATGACCAGGGAACAGGTAAAGGAGTTGGTAGACCGTAACGGTATTTTTCAGTCGTTGATGGTAGCTCCGTTGTTGAAGTATTTTTATGAGTACGATTAAATGTGTCAGGGGTGTGATTTTATTTTAGAAAGAGTATGGAGCATTGGTTGAGCAGAACAGAGTTGTTGTTGGGAGCGGATGGTTTGGAACGATTGCGGGGAGCTCATGTGTTGGTAGCGGGGCTTGGCGGTGTGGGGGCGTATGCTGCGGAGCAGTTGTGTCGTTCCGGTATCGGTGAAATGACAATTATCGACGGGGATGTGGTGGAAATGACTAATAAAAACAGGCAGTTGCCGGCGTTGGACAGTACGGTCGGGTTGCCTAAAGCGGAGATTATGGCTGCCCGTTTCCGGGATATTAATCCGGATTTAAAATTACATGTTATCAATGATTTTATCCGGGATGAGGGGATGGTTGACGTGCTGGAAAGGACTTCTTACGATTATGTGGTGGATGCGATAGACACGTTGGCGCCTAAGATATTTCTGATTTACCATAGTTTACAGAAAGGTCTGCCTGTTGTGAGTTCAATGGGTTCGGGGGGGAAACTGGATCCTTTGAAGATAGAGATAGCTGATATATCGAAGAGTTACAATTGCAATCTGGCCCGGATGCTTCGGAAAAGGTTGCATAAATTGGGTGTTTACCGGGGAGTGAAAGTGGTTTTTTCTTCGGAGTTTACCGACCCGAATGCCGTGGTGTTGTCAGAGAGCCAGAATAAAAAGTCGAATGTAGGAACCATTTCCTATATGCCCCCCCTTTTCGGTTGTTTTGTGGCTTCGGTGGTGGTGCGGGATTTGATAAATAAAAAAGATGCCTGATTTTTCAGGCATCTTGCTTTACTGTTTCATTTCATTTCAAATCTGGTCGAAGTCGACATCAAATTCATTTCTTTTTTTCTCCCCTTCATTAGGTGTCGGAATTTCCCCGCCCAGGGCGGCTTTGATGTAAGCTACCACTTCATCCAATCCTTCGCTGAATTTTTCAAAGTCTTCTTTGTATAAAAAGATTTTGTGTTTCTCAAAATTTTGTGCTCCGTTATCGTCAAATTTCTTTTTACTTTCGGTAATTGTCAGATAATAATCATTATTACGGGTTGCTTTCACGTCGAAAAAATAGGTTCTTTTCCCTGCTCTCACTGCTTTGGAATAAATTTCTTCCCGATCAATCATTTCCATGCCATCTTTTTTTTCGTATCCTTCCATTTTTAGCTTAAAAAATTTAATTAGACTTTTGCGCTCCAAATGTAGAAAAAAAAGACAATACCCGTAACATTTTTTTTAAATAATTTACTTTTGGGAGGTTGCGGTGTCTTTTTTTATCCCGGGGGGTGGGGAAATAACTGTTAAATTCCGATATAATTTGAAAATCCTTTTTATGGGTTTTAAATAAAACTTTATCTTTGCAAATGATAGGCAGTATCTTCGCGTGATTCGGGCTTGTCCGATTCTGTTGCGGGAGTGTGCTATCCGTGTCTATAAAAATTATAATGAAAATGGAGATTGTTGTCAGTGGTATCCGACCCACGGGAAATTTGCATTTGGGCAATTATTTCGGGGCTGTTAAGAATTTTCTGCGTTTGCAGGATGAGTATAAATGTTTCTTTTTTATTGCGGATTGGCATTCATTGACCACTCATCCGCATCCCGGCGATGTGACGGTGAATGTACGTAAGATTCTGGCGGAATATCTGGCTTGCGGTATTGACCCGGAGAAGGCGGCTATTTATGTGCAGAGTGATGTGAAGGAGATACTGGAATTGTATCTTTTTCTGAATATGAATGCATATTTGGGTGAGTTGCAGCGTGTCACTTCGTTTAAGGAAAAGGCCCGCAAGCAACCGGAGAATGTCAATGCCGGGTTGTTGACTTATCCGACGTTGATGGCAGCAGATATTATCATCCATAAAGCGAATAAGGTGCCTGTGGGGAAAGATCAGGAGCAGAATATGGAGATGGCGCGTAAGTTTGCCCGCCGGTTTAATACGATTTACGGGGTGGACTTTTTCCCGGAACCGGAATCCTATTATTTTACGGGAGAAGCGGTGAAGGTGCCGGGTCTGGATGGTTCGGGGAAGATGGGAAAATCGGAAGGAAATGCTATCTATTTGGTGGATGATGCCGCTACGATCCGGAAAAAGGTCATGAAGGCGGTGACGGACAGCGGTCCGACGGAACCCAATAGTGTGAAGCCGGAAGCGATAGAGAATTTGTTTACCATGCTGAAGATTGTTTCTTCTCCTGATACGTATGATTATTTTAATGAGAAATACAATTGTTGCGAGATCCGTTACGGGGATTTGAAGAAGCAGTTGGCAGAGGATATTGTTCAGTTTACGGCACCCATCCGGGAGCGTATTCTGGAGATTTCGGCGGATGTGGCTTATATGGATAAGGTGGTCGCTCAGGGGGCTGAAAAAGCGCGGGAGAGTGCTTCGCGGACAATCAAGGAGGTGCGTAAGATTATCGGGTTTAAATAGTGTTGTCTGGCCTGCTGGAATTTCCGGTAACGGTCGGAGCGTTTTTAAGTTTGGCGTATGTACGAATATATCAAAGGAAGACTGGCGGAAACCACGCCTGCCTATGCGGTGGTGGATTGTGGGGGGGTAGGATATTATATCAATATTTCAGTCAATACCTATTCTAAAATCACTACGGCAACGGATGTTTGCCTGTATGTGCATCTGATTGTACGGGAGGATGCGCATTTGTTGTATGGGTTTTACAGCAAGGAAGAACGGGCATTGTTCCGGCAACTGATTTCCGTGTCGGGTGTCGGAGCCAATACCGCAGGCGTGATGCTGAGTTCCATGACTACCGGTGAGATTGTCAATGCGATTGTGACGGAGAATGTGAATGTCATAAAGAGCGTGAAGGGTATCGGTTTGAAAACGGCGCAACGGGTAATTATTGAACTAAAGGATAAGGTCGGGGCGGCTGGAGTTGTCGGAGAACCGGTGTTTGCAGCCAATACTATCCGGGATGAGGCGTTGTCGGCGCTGGTGATGTTGGGGTTTGTAAAAGCGCAGGCTTCCAAGGTGCTGGATAAGATTATTGCAGGCGGTGGAGTGAGCAGTGTGGAAGAGTTGATAAAGTTGGCGTTGAAGCAATTGTAAGCTCCGGAAGATGTAGTGAAAAAATAGTGAAGAGGAATAAATAAAAGGGCGGTTCCTAAATGGAAGGCTGCTTTTTGTTTCGGTTGAAAATTTAAATGTGGTGTATGTGGAAATTAGCGTTATTATTTATTATAATAACCTGTGTGTGTAGGGTTTCGGGAAAAGCTCTTCCTTTACAGGAAGAAGAGGTGCTGTCAGTCTTTGCGAGGCTGCCGGAGGGAGATACATTACGTTTGCCTGTGAAGGAGAACCGGGACAATGAGATACGTTCGGAGGTTCCTGCTTCTCCTCTGTTTTTAAAGAAGCCTTCCAATATCCGGGATACGGTCATATACAATCCGCAGACGAGGCGGTATATTGTCATGACGTTAATCGGGGATAAGTATTATTATTCCCGTCCTTATGCCCTGACTTCGGATGAGTATCTGCATTCTACGGATAAAGTTTCCTTGTATGAATATAATCGCCGGAAGCGGGAGGAGGGAAATAAAACGGATTTTAAGGATCTGGTGTCCCAGATTCAGTTCCTGGATAAGATTCTGAGCCCGATTTTCGGTATCAATAAGGTGAAACTGAATGTGCAGGGGTCTGTGGAACTGACGTTGGGAGTGAAGACGAATAAAGTAGACAATCCGACGTTGCCTATCGATTTACGCAAGACTACCACGTTTGATTTTGATGAGAAGATTCAGTTTAATGTCAACGGGAATATCGGGGATTTGATTAATCTGGATTGGAGTTACAATACTGATGCTACGTTCGACTTTGAAAATATGCTGAAGTTGAATTATGAGGGAAAGGAGGATGATATTGTCAAGAAGGTGGAGGCCGGTAATGTGTCGTTGCCGTTGCCGGGGACGTTGATTACGGGAGGACAGAATCTGTGGGGTTTCCGTACGGATTTGCAGTTTGGAAAATTGTCTGTTTCTTCCATTTTTACCCAGCAGAAGAGCGAATCGAAAGTGGTGCAGCTGGACAAGGGGGCGGAGAAGCAGGAGTTTGAATTGTCTGCTCATGCGTATGAGGCGAACAAGCATTTTTTTCTTTCCAAGTATTTTCGGGATACGTATGATGCTTCTTTGTCCCGGTTGCCGGTGATTAATAGCGGGGTGACGATTACGAAGATCGAGGTGTGGGTGACGAATAAGTCGTCGCGTTTTGAGCAGGCACGGAATATTGTTGCTTTTGTCGATTTGGGAGAAAACGGGGCAAATACTTCCAACAGTATGTGGTTGGGGGGGAGCAGCGGTTATCCGGATAATTCAGCTAACCGGCTTTATGAGCAGATGAATACTACTTATTCGGCGATACGGGATATTAATCAGGTGACGAATGTGTTTACTCCGTTGTCTCCGGGATTTTCTTCCGGCAAGGATTATGAAAAGGTGGAAAATGCCCGGTTGCTTGACCCTTCCGAATATATTTTGAATGATAAGTTAGGATATATTTCACTGAATCAGGCGTTGAATTCGGATGAGGTGCTCGCTGTGGCGTATGAGTATACTGTCCGGGGTGAAATTTATACCGTCGGTGAATTGACTTCCAATGCATTGGCGGCACCTTCTTCCTTGATAGTGAAGATGCTGAGGAGTACGATGCAGAGTCCGAATCTGCCGACTTGGGATTTGATGATGAAGAATGTGTACAACATCGGAAGTTACAATCTCAGTTCGGAGGATTTTGTACTGGATGTGCTCTACCAGAACGACAAGGCGGGTACGAAGGTGAATTATCTGCCTGCCGGGGATATTAACAATAAGATATTGCTTTCCGTGCTGAATCTGGATAATCTGAATTCGCAGATGGATGCTGTGCCGGATGGTCGTTTCGACTATATCGAAGGGGTGACGGTATATTCTAACTGGGGTAGGATTGTGTTTCCGGTGCTTGAACCGTTCGGTTCTTACCTGAAGAAGAAAATCAATAATGACGGCGTGGCTGCCCAATATATTTTCCAGGAGTTGTATGATCAGACCCAAAGCGATGCGGAAAAGAAATCGGAGAAGGATAAGTTTTATCTGAAAGGAAGTTATAAGTCTTCTTCTTCGTCCGAAATATCGTTGGGAGGCGGGGATATTCCCCAGGGAGCGGTGAAGGTGCTTGCCGGAGGTGTGGAATTGGTGGAAAATATTGATTATATCGTGGATTATACGATGGGAACGGTGAAGATTATCAACCAGTCGCTGCTTGAGGCGGGGACTCCGATAACGATAAAAAGTGAAAACCGTTCGATGTTCGGTATGCAGACGAAGACCCTTATCGGGACGCATCTGGACTACAAGTTTAATGATAAGCTGAATTTGGGTGCGACGATTATGCACATGAGCGAGAAGCCTTTGACTCATAAAGTGAATATCGGGGAAGAACCGATTTCCAATACGATTTGGGGGCTGAATGCTTCTTATAATACCGAATCGGGATTCCTGACCACGTTGGTGGATAAGTTGCCTTTTATTGATACGAAGGTGAAGTCGCATTTGAGTGTGGATGCCGAGTTTGCTCAGTTTCAGCCTGGAACGAGTAGTGGTGCCGGGGGAAATGCTTATATTGATGATTTCGAGGGCAGTAAGATTGCTATTGATTTGAAGTCGGTGACGGCATGGAAGCTGGCGTCGACGCCTCAGTCAGATCATTCGGTGACGGATGAGTTTCCGGAATGGCGGGGGGATGGACTCGAGGCCGGGTACAACCGTGCCCGGTTGGCCTGGTATGTGGTGGACCCGATGTTTTACCGGATGTCTACGGCTACGCCAGCTCATGTCCGTGCGGATAAAGAACAGCGTTCGAACCATTATGTGCGGGAAATACGGCAGACGGAGATTTTTCCGGATAAGGATATTGCCGTCGGGGATGTCAATATTGTTCCGGCTTTGTCGTTGGCTTATTATCCGGAAGAAAAGGGACCTTATAATTTTGATGTGGAGCCTTCCAGATATTCTGCCGGAATCAGCCGGGACGGTAAATTGAATCAGCCGGAGTCCCGGTGGGGAGGGATGATGCGGGCGATACAAACCAATGATTTTGAAGCGGCGAATGTGCAGTATATCGAAATGTGGCTGATGGACCCGTTTATTTATCGGCCGGACCATAAGGGTGGGGAGGTGTATTTCGATCTGGGAAATGTGTCGGAAGATATTTTGCGTGACGGGAGGAAGGCGTTTGAGAATGGTTTGCCTTCTTCTGCAATAGTGACGAATGTGGATTCAACGAAGTGGGGGCGGGTGCCCAATGTGCAGTCCGTGACCAAGGGGTTTGACAATAATACCCAGGCACGGCGTTTTCAGGATGTGGGGTTGGACGGTTTAAGCAGTGAGGATGAGCGTTCTTATTTTTCGGGGTATCTGGAAAGGATACGGGATTTATATGGTGAAGGAACACAGGCGTATACGGATGCTTTCCAGGATCCGTCGGGCGATGATTATCATTTTTTCCGGGGATCGGATTATGATGCCCGTGAGTTGTCCATATTGGAACGTTATAAAAGATATAATAATACGGAGGGAAATTCACCGACAGCGGATATGTCGCCTGAGTCTTATCCGACAGCAGCTACCTCATTGCCGGACGTGGAGGATATCAATGGCGACAATACGCTGAATGAGACGGAGGCTTATTTCCGCTATAAGCTGAAACTTTCGCCTAAGGAGATGGAAGTCGGGAAGAATTTCATCAACAGTATCACTACGGCTTCCGTGGTTTTGCCCAACGGGAATACGGAGGAGGTGAAGTGGTATCAGATCAAGATTCCGGTAAATGCTTCCAGTAGGGTGGCCATTAACGGGATCCGTGATTTCAAGTCTATCCGTTTTATGCGGGTGATTCTGAAAGGGTTTCAGGACAGTGTGATTTTGCGTATGGCGAGTCTGGATTTGGTGCGCGACAATTGGAGAAAGTATGAGGATGTTGTGGATCGTGAGGAGATGGGATTGGTGGAGAATCCGAATACGGTGTTTGATGTGTCGGTGGTGAATCTGGAGGAGAATGCGACGAAAACACCTGTAAATTATGTGATGCCTCCCGGAATAAAGCGGGTGGTGGATGCAACTAATCCTCAGTTGCGTGAATTGAATGAGCAGGCAATGGCATTGAAGGTCCTGGAGTTGAGTGAACAGGATGCCCGTGCCGTGTATAAGAATGTATCTCTGGATGTATTGAGGTACAAAACGTTGCAGATGGATGTGCATGCAGAGGCGGTTCCGGGCTATACGCTGAATGACGGCGATATGACTTTGTTCCTGCGTATGGGAGGGGATAATGTGAATAATTATTATGAATATGAGTTGCCGTTGCGTCTGACGCCACCGGGATTTTATCCGGATGATGAGCGTGGGCGTCTGGCTGTCTGGCCGCTTGCTAATAAGCTGAAATTGCCTCTCCGGTTGTTGCAGGAGTTGAAACAGAGGAGGAATACGGATATGCGTAATAGTGGGGGAGGCGTGGATTATTCTACGGTTTACGAAATGGCCGTTGCGGAATTGGATGAGGGTGCTGATGCCGATATTCTGACTCACACGCTGAAGGTGAAAGGTAAACCGAGTTTAGGGGAGCTGAAAACCATTATGATTGGTATCCGTAACCGGAAAGGTGGTAGTGCCCGTTCCGTGGAGGTATGGGTCAATGAGTTGAGGTTGTCGGATTTTGACAATAAGGGGGGCTGGGCTGCCAATGTCCGGATGACGGCTAAGTTGGCGGACGTGGGTACGCTGACTTTTGCCGGGAGTCGGATGACACCGGGATTCGGAAGTATAGAACAGCATGCCAGTGAGATTGCCCGGGAGGATTACCGTTCCATCGATTTTTCTGCCAATGTGGAGTTTGGGAAGTTTTTCCCACAGAATTGGCGGTTGAGGATACCGATGTATTATGCCTATTCGCGTCAGAAGACGCTGCCGGAGTATGACCCGTTGGATTCAGATATACCTTTGGATGTGGCGTTGAAAAATGCGGAGAACAAACGGGTGAGAGATTCCATTAAACGGAGCGCAGAGGATTATACGATGCGGAAGAGTCTGAATTTTACCAATGTCGGGTTTGAGAGTAAGGACGGACAGTCGCATTTGTTTGATTTGTCGAATCTGACACTGACGTTTTCCTATAATAAGGCGGAGGCGCATAATGTCAATACGGACCGGGATGTACAAAAAGATTACCGGGGATTGGTGAGTTATATTTATAACGGTATGCCGAAGATTGTGGAGCCGTTTAAGAAATCGAAATCTTTGAATTCGCCTTTTTTACGGCTAATTAAGGATTTCAATTTCTATTATATGCCTTCAATGGTTTCCGTGACTTCCGATATTACGCGTAATTACAGGGAAATTCTTTCCCGGAATCTGGATAATCCGGATTTGCTGATATTGCCGACTATTGATAAGGATTTTATGTGGAACCGGGATTATGCTTTTAAGTTTAATCTGACCCGCAATTTGCGGCTGGATTTCCGTGCAACGGTGCAGTCGCGTATTGATGAGCCGGAGGGTATTGTAGACCGCCAGCGCGACAGGGAGAGGTATGAACAGTGGAAAGATACGGTGTGGCAGAATATTCTGGACGGGGGACGTCCGGTGAATTATAATCACGATTTCAGCGTGGATTATACGGTGCCGATTAACAAGTTGCCCGGATTGGACTGGACGAATCTCCGGACGATGTATTCGACTCGTTATGATTGGCAGGCAGGTGCGATTACCAGGGATTCTACGGAGTTGGGAAATACGATCCGGAATGCTAATTCTTTACAGTTGGACGGCGGTTTGTCGCTGACTTCTCTATATAATAAATCGAAGTTTTTGCGGAGTATTTCCCGTCCTCCCCGGCAGACCCGAGGGAAGAAAGTGAATTATAATACTGAGGTAGAGAAGGTGAAGAAGGGCCGTTCTTTTGTGGTGCATCACAAGTTGAAAACCAGTGACATCCGTGTGAAAGTGTCCGGTGCGGACGGAAAACCTGTAAAAGTGGGGTATGAAACGGTGGGGAGGAATAAGGTGCGGATTAAGTCTACGGAAAATTTGAATGAAGCTAAGATTGCCATTACCGGAAATGAACGGTCGTATGAAAGTACGTTGAATAAGATGGGACGTTTGTTGATGGGGGTTGTCACGGGAGTGAAGAATATTAGGGTGTCTTATTCGGAGGACCGTAGTACTACTCTTCCCGGTTTCTTGCCGGAAGCCCGTTGGTTGGGCCAGGAGAGTTATGAAGGCCGTTCTGCTCCGGGATTCGGCTTCTTGTTTGGTGGTCAGAGTGAAAAGTTCGGTATCCGTGCTGCGGAGAAAGGATGGATTACCCGGGATTCGGCGTTGAATAATCCGTATCAGATGAGTTTTTCGCAGAATATTTATGTGTCGGCTACGTTTGAACCATTTAAGAATTTCAGAGTGGACCTGACTGCCAATCGTTCGCGTTCCCGGAATATGAGTGAATATCTGTATTATGACGGAACTCGGTTTAATGAGAATAATAAAACGTATTCCGGTAATTACAGCATGACGATGGTGGGGCTTCATTCGGCTTTTTATAAAGTGGGGAATGACTTGGAGTCTTCGGCTGCCGTGTATCGTAAGTTTTTGGATAACAGGAAAACGGTGTCCCGTAAATTGGCACAAAAGCGGTGGGGAGATCAATATATGCAGAGTGAGTATGTGTTGCGGGATAAGAACGGGAAACCGACAGGGTATTATAAGGGATATGGCGAGACTTCACAGGAGGTGTTGATTGGTGCGTTTAACCGGGCATATGGAGTGGGGGATCATGATGGGTTGATACCCAAAGTGTTGGCGATGCGGCCCAATTGGAGAGTTACCTATAATGGTCTGATGGAAATTCCGTTTATGAAGAAGGTGTTCCGTTCGTTCAGTCTGAATCATACGTACCGTTGTAAGTATAATATCGGTTCTTTTGCGAGCAATATGAAATTTGTGGAAGGTGCGGATGGTTTTACTGAAATTATGGATGCACAGGAGAATTGGATGAGTCAGTTTGATGTAAACAGCGTTTCCATTAATGAGGAGTTGAATCCGTTAATCAGTATGGATATGACCTGGTTGAATAATTTGACGACCCGTTTTAGTATGATTCGTCGCCGGGATGTGACATTGGGGCTGGTAAGTGCTTTGGTGACGGAGAATTCCAGTAATGAGCTGGTGATTGGTGCGGGCTACCGTTTCGGTAATTTGCCGATTTTCTTTAAGAATAAGCAGCTGGATAACGACATTAATATTCAGTGTGATTTTTCTCTTCGCAGAAACAATACGATTATCCGGCGTATTTCGGAGCAGGTGGATCAGCTGACGGCAGGGCAGGAGGTAATGAGTGTAAAAGTATCGGCGGATTATACATTTAATAACCGATTGAATCTGAGACTGTTTTATGACCGGGTAGTTAATACGCCTTATGTGTCTTTGTCGTTTCCAACAACGAATACGAATTTCGGTGTGAGTGTGAGGTTTACGTTGACCCAGTAAGAATAGCGCTGTCGGTTGTCCTTTTTAAAAAGGAGTGTTGGAAATCCGGAATTTCTTCGCGATTTTTGTGTCTGGATAAAATTATCGATATGAATATACAGATTTTTGTCAATAATCCTTGGGAGGAGAATACGGTTGTTTTGTATGACGATACGAAAGAGGCTGCTGTAATAGATTGCGGTTGTTTTTTAGAAGAGGAGCGTAAGGCGATACAGTCTTTTTTGACGGAGAAAGGGTTGACGCCAGTTGTTTTGTTGAATACGCATTTGCATCCGGATCATATTTTCGGCAATGAGTTTATGAAGAAGACGTATGGGTTGGAGACTCAGGCGAGCGAGGAGGATAATTTTTTGATTCAGCATGCGGTAGAGTATGCCGCTGTGCTCGGGATTACGGGAATAGCCCAGCCGCCGCAGGTGGGGACCTTTTTGAAAGGTGGTGATGTAATTCGGTTTGGGGAGTCTGAGCTGGAGGTTATAGCCATACCGGGGCATTCTCCCGGCGGACTTTGTTTTTATAGTAAAAAAGATAAACTGCTGGTAGCGGGGGATGTGTTGTTTGCCGGAAGTGTTGGGCGTTCAGATTTGCCTGGCGGAAATGGTACCCAATTGCTGGAGGCTATCCGCACCCGCTTGTTTGTACTGGGTGATGATGTGAAGGTGATTCCCGGACACGGTCCTGCTACAGTGATAGAAAAAGAAAAAAAGTATAATCCTTTTTTTCAGTAAATCAGATGGTTTGCTGGATGGATTGATAGATTGAACCAAGAAGTCAGCGATATGAAAATAGGTGTTATTGTGGCAATGGGAGCCGAGTTTAAGTTGGTGGAGGGGCTTCTGGCGGATAAAACGGTACGAAAGGTGGGGGAGTATTGTTTTGTTGAAGGGACGATGGAAGGTAAGTCGATAGTTCTTTTGCAATGCGGTATCGGAAAGGTCTGTTCTGCTGTGGGTACGCTGGAGATGATCAGGATTTTTGCACCGGATTGTATTGTCAATACGGGAGTGGCGGGAGGAATAGATGCGGCGTTGCGGGTGATGGATATTGTTGTGGGGGATACGATGGTGTATCATGATGTGTGGTGCGGGGAAGGAAATGAATATGGTCAGATACAGGGAATGCCCCCTTATTACAGATCCGACAGAAGATTGTATGAGATGGCATTGCAGATGAAGCCGACGGTATCCCTGCATGGGGGGTGTATTTGCAGTGGAGATCGTTTTGTTACTTCCCGGACGGAGTTGGAGGAGATTAAGCGCAATTTTCCGCAAGGGCTGGCGGTAGATATGGAATCGTGTTCCATTGCTCAGGTGTGTTATATGTATGCCGTTCCTTTTTTGAGTTTCCGGATTATCAGTGATACTCCGGGGGTAGACAGGCATGCAGAGCAGTACCGGGATTTCTGGATAAAGGCACCGGAACACTCTTTTCAGTTGTTGAAGCAGTTGATAAAAACAATATAATATGAAAAAGATACCGAGTTTTAATATAGACCATATTCATTTGCTCCGGGGAATATATGTGTCCCGGAAGGATTATGTGGGCGGACATGTGGTTACTACTTTTGATGTCCGGATGAAGGAGCCCAACCGGGAACCGGCGTTAGGTTACGGTGAGTTGCATACCATTGAGCATCTGGCCGCCACTTTTTTGCGGAATCATCCGGTGTGGGGGGATAAGATTGTGTTTTGGGGACCTATGGGGTGTTGTACTGGAAATTATTTTCTGATACAGGGAGACTTAGAAGCGCGGGATATTGTGGAGCTGATGCAGGAAACTTTCCGGTTTATCCGGGATTTTGAAGGCGAGGTCCCGGGGGCGGTTCCGCGGGATTGCGGTAATTATCTGCTTCACAATCTTCCAATGGCCAAGTATGAGGCGGATAAATACCTGCGGGAGGTGTTGGAGGTGATTGAAGATAAGAATCTAACTTATCCGCGGGGATGAGAAAGGTTACTTTTTTCTTCTTTTATCTCTATCGCTTTGTAGTTTTTACGGTCATTGGCGTCTGTGGTGTTGGCACAGTTGATTCCTCGTACACGCATGTGTTTGTTGCGTCCGATGTGTGTTTCGGGGAATCCCCGTTTCAACAGAATGCCGATACCCAGCAGGACAAGTGCTATGCCGACCAGGATAAGAACAATAACAAAAAATGTAACCGTCATGATTTCTTTTTTGGATTTTTCCAAAGGTAGGGAAATAAAACGGAAGAGGAGAAGTCGATTCTTAAAAAAAGATTAAAAAATCGTTTAGTTTATAAGCTTTTTCCTACATTTGCAAATCATTAACGTGGTTGTGTGCCACAGTATAATTTTTGTGTATATGGAAGGATATGAAAAAAATGAAGATTTTGAATTGACCGAGGAGCGGGAGGAAGTTTATTCAAAAGCAGTGAAAGCTGGAAAAAGAACCTATTTTTTTGATGTGAAGGCTACCCGTAACAACGATTATTATCTGACAATTACCGAGAGTAAAAAGAAGTTTGACCAAGATGGGAATGCGAGCTTTGAGAAGCATAAAGTATTTTTATATAAAGAAGACTTCGAAAAGTTTACAGAAGGGTTGGCAGAGGCTGTTGATGTGGTAAAGGCTGCATTGGAGGGAAAGTTTCCTCAGGATTGAAAAATGATGATGTAAATTTACGGATGGGAGATTGAAAGGTATTCGTCATTTCAATTTCCCATTTTTATTTTGTGTCGGAGATGGCAAAGAAAGAGGCTGTAAAAAATATTTTCAATGATATAGCACCCCAATACGATGCTTTGAATCATTTGTTGTCCTGGGGAATTGACAAAGGATGGCGGAAGAGGGCGTTGAAAAGTATTGAACATCCGGAAGAGAAACGAGTACTGGATGTGGCTTGCGGTACGGGTGATTTTTCCGTGGCTGCGGTGAAGGCGGGGATGAAGAACGTGATAGGAATTGATATATCTGAAAAGATGGTGGAGATAGGCAGGCAGAAGGTTCGGAGGTTGGGGTTGGAAAAGCAAATAGACCTTCAGGAAGGGGATAGCGAACAAATGGTGTTTGAGGATGCCTCTTTTGATGCGGTCACGGTGGCTTTTGGCGTTCGTAATTTTGAGAATCTGGAAAAAGGGTTGAAAGAAATCCGACGTGTACTGAAACCAGGAGGCAAGGCGGTGATTCTGGAATTTTCAATGCCTGTCCGTTTTCCGGTGAAGCAGTTGTATACGTGTTATTTTTGTCGTATTCTGCCATTTGTGGGAGGACTGGTGTCGGGGAATAAAGGGGCTTATGCGTATTTGCCGGCTTCGGTTCGGAGTTTTCCCCAGGGAGAAGAGTTTCTTTCTATTCTGAAGACTTGCGGATTTACAACGGTTTCCAGCCGCCGTTTTACTTTCGGTATAGCCAGTCTGTATTGCGGAATAAAGTAGCGGTTAGTGCTGGCCTATGCCCCATAGCAGGGAAAAGGCTAAGGTAGTCAGGGACAAAAATTTTAGTTGAGAATCCAGTTTCTTTCCGGAGTTTGTCCACATGATGCGTAAATGGATAAGGAATAGGGGCAGCGTGAGGAGGGGCAGAAAGGCGGAGATGCCGTTATAGGTTAATGCTGTATAAATTATATTTCCTGATAAGGCGCCTGTGATGAGGCAGGTATGGTAGATACATGCGTTCTTTTCTCCGATTTTGACCGGGAGTGTATATTTGCCGCAAATCTTATCGTTTTCTATATCCCGGATGTTGTTTACATTCAGGACAGCGGCGCATAGCAGTCCCAAAGAACAGGCTGGCAGGAGAAGTGTGGTGGAGAGAGTGTGGGTCATTAGAAAATAGGCGCCTAAGGTGCTGAGTAAACCGAAGAAAAGGAAGACGAAAAGATCGCCGAGTCCCCGGTAACCGTAAGGATTTTTTCCTAAGGTATATTTGAGGGCAGCCAGGATGGCAGCACCTCCTGTGAGGAGTAATAAAAGGCTTTTGTAACAGAATAAATTGCGGAAAGAAAGGACAACCAGGCTTGTGCCGGAGAGCAAAGAGAGGATAACGAATCCTGCGATGAGGTGTCTGAAATCGTTCTGTGTCAGTAATCCGGCTTGAATGCTACGGGTTGGACCTAAGCGGTTATTGTTGTCGGTGCCTTTCAGAGCATCGCCTAATTCGTTAGCCAGGTTTGATAGGATTTGAAGACAGAGGGTAGTCGTTATTGCAAGCAAAAAAATCCGGTTGTCGTATTTCCCTTCGCTGTATGCGAACAACGTCCCTAACAGAATGCCGGAAACGGAGAGTGGAAGGGTGCGTAGGCGGAAGCTGCGGATGTAGGGTTGCAGTTTCTTCATGCTTGGAATGAATGTCTGGTTGAATGTTTGTCTGAAAATCAGCCGGAAAGAAATTTCATCTTTCCGGCTGATGCTTTTAATCGAGGTTGGTCCGGTTGACCGGCATGGTCATACATCTTGCCCCTCCTCCTCCTCGCGGTAATTCCGAACCGTCGATGGTGATTACGTATTTGTCATGGGCCGAGATATTGACTTTGTTTTCGATGAAGTCGTTGGCTTTGATGATTTCAAAGCCAGCGTTGTTCATGGCTTCTATAGTATAGTTGTTGCGGGCATACCCCAATACTTGTCCCGGTCCGACGCAGAAGAAGTTAGCACCGCTGTGCCACTGTTCCCTTTCCTGGTTCCAATCGTCCGAGCCTCCGCACAATACGGGTTCGAGGTCCATGCCTAATTTTTTCAAGGCACTGAGAAGGTTCTTTTCGTTCCGGATGCTTTGCAATTTGCCGTTTTGTATTTTGATGTGAACTGTCTGGTAGCTTCCTGGGTTGAGGATTAACGGAGCGAAGACCATACATTTATTTCGGTCCAAGAGGGTAAACACCATGTCCAGGTGAATGAATGATTCCGGTGTTTGCGGTAGTTGTTGTACAATGATGTGTTGTGCTTTTTCACTTCTTCGGCTGATGAATTCATCGATAAGTATGTCGATGGCCTGGGAACTGGTCCGGGCGCCGTTACCAATCAGTAGGATGTCGTCACGGGCGATGAGTACGTCGCCTCCTTCAATGGTGCGTATCCTCTTTGTAGCTCTCGGAACAGGGGGAATTGTCAATGTCCGGGTTTTGAATTCTGGTGTGAAGTCGAAAATCGAACGCATAATGACTGATTCCCGGTCACGGATGGAGTTTGCCATGCGGCCAATCAGTACTTCGTTGTTGACGCTCATGGAGGCGTCTCTGGTGAAGAGGAAGTTATGCATGGGACGGAGTGCATACCAATCTTTGCTCAGGAATTTGGTGAGGTTGTCTTTTACCATTTCCACGCCTTCGATAAGCAACCGTGAGAGGTTTTCGGCGTTTTCCCGCATCAGTTGTTCTTTGAGACTGCCCCAAGGGGCTTTTTCTCCGATGAAAGGTTCGATTTTTTCTATGCGATCCAGTACTTCCGCCTTGATGGCATCGTCTTTAAGGATGTTGCATAGTAGATCCCGGACTTCATAGGTCTTGGTTAATCTGGAAAGGACTCCCTTTACCTGTTTGTATTCTTCACGGGCAATGGACAGGTTGATAATGTCGCTGTACAGAGCCCGTTCGGCAGTTTCCGGAGTCATATTTTCTACTTCTTCTCCCGGAGTGTGGATGATTACTCCGTTGAGTTTTCCGATTTCCGATTGGATATTGACTTCAACAATAGGATTCATATCGTATTAAGTGTTTGTTTCTTTGTTTTTTCGTTTACCTGTTGAAAAGGGATTATCCGAAAAAGAACCATCTTTTTTTACTGTTTTTTCAGGATAAGTATATTACACAAAAATACAATATAAGTTATTAATAACTTTGTGATTAGCGCTTATAATTATGCAGAATGCTGAAATAATTATGCAGAGCGTCAGAAGATGTCGGAGGAATAAGGTATTTAAAAGTATTCCAGAATAATCCGTCCGGTAATCAGATAGATGTTCAGTCCGATGATGTCGTTGGTCAGGGTGATGAAAGGTCCGGTAGCCAAAGCGGGATCGATTTTCATTTTGTGGAGCAGGAGTGGGAATGCTGTACCGAAAATCGAAGCGAAAAGAATGACGACAAAGAGAGATAAAGTGACCGTAATCGGCATGGCTAAGGTCTTTAATTTAAAAAATAGGGTCAGTACGAAGATGATGGAAGAACAGATGGTCGCGTTCAGCAAAGCTGCGCCGAGTTCTTTCAGAATGTTCTGCATGCCGTGTTTTAGACCCAGCGAGTTTGAGGCTAAGCCTTGTACAACGATGGCGGAAGATTGGATGCCTACGTTTCCTCCCATAGCCGTAATGACCGGAATGAACATGGCGGTTACGGGAAATAGGGCAATTTCTGCTTCATAGCAGGAAATCATGTAGGCGGAAACCATTCCTCCGAACAGGGCTATAATCAGCCAGGGAAGCCGTGCTTTAGTCTGTGACCACACGCTGTCGGAGGTTTCGACGTCCTGGGTGATACCGGACATCATCTGGTAGTCTTTTTCTGCTTCTTCGCGGATGACGTCTACGACGTCGTCAATGGTGATTCTGCCGACAAGCCTCCCGATGGAATCCACAACAGGAATGGCTACCAGGTCATATTTTTGCATGATGCGGGCTACGGATTCTGCCGGTTCGTCGGTTTTTACGGATGTGATATCTTCGTAATAAAGGTTGCTGATTTTGGCTGATGTCGGAGAAAGAATCATTTTTTTCAGTGACAGGCGGCCTTTCAGTTTGTTGTCGTCATCTACGACATATACATTATAGATTTCATCGATGTTTTCTGCTTGGCGGCTGAGTTCCCGTAGGCAGGTTAATACCGTCCAGTTTTCATTGACGATAACGAGCTCTTTGGCCATCAATCCCCCGGCGGTGTCTTCGTCATAATGCAATAGGTCGACAATGTCACCGGCCTGTTCTACGTCATCGATGTGGGAAAGTACTTCGTGTTGTTGTTCGTCGGGCAGACTACCGACAATGTCGGCAGCATCGTCCGATTCCATGTGGTCAATGAAGCGTTTGGCGATGATTTCTGCCGGAAAAGATTCCAGAAAATGCGTCCGTTCTTCTTCGTCAATTTCTGCCAGTACATCGCTGGCAGTTTCGTTGTCCAGCAGCAGAAAGACATATTGAGCCCTTTCGTTATTCAATTCATTCAGTATTTCAGCAATGTCGGCGGGATGCAAGTCTTTAAGTTGATTTGTGATCTGCTGTTTTTCGCCTGCATCAATCAGTCCTTCTAGCTGACTGAGGAAATTGTGTGTGAGTTCAAATTGCTGCATAACCGATGATTGTAGTGTTAAGGGTTAACGGATAAAGCGGGCGGAGTGTTCTGCCGTGCATAGCTGATTTGCTGGCAAAGCAGGATGAAATCGTCCACACTCAATTGTTCCGGCCTCAGGTTCAGGTAGTCCGATTCAAAGCCCGGCGGGCAAATGGAACGGATGGAATTTCTCAGGGTTTTTCTTCGCTGGTTGAAACCGGTTTTCACGGTTTGGAAAAAGAGTTTTTCTTCACAATCGAGTTTTTCCCGGGAATTCCGTAGAAGCCGTATGACTGCCGATTTTACTTTTGGGGGCGGGTCGAAAACTTTTTCACTGACTGTGAAAAGATATTCAATGTCATAAAATGCTTGGAGGAAGATACTTAAAATCCCGTATGTCTTGTTGCCGTAGGGGGCACTGACCCGTTCGGCTACTTCTTTCTGAATCATGCATACCACTTGTGGGATGAGTTGCCGATGTTCGATGATGCGGAAAAAGATCTGGGATGAAATATTATAGGGTAAATTTCCGATGACGGAAAAGGGCATGGTATAGAAGGCGGAAAGATCCATTTTCAGAAAGTCTCCATAAAGGATTTGGTCCCGAAAATCAGGCAGTTCTGCATGCAGATAGTCAATGGATTCCTGGTCGATGTCAATAGCCCGTACTGCAAATTGTTTGTTTGCTAATAGATGGCGGGTGAGTACTCCCATGCCGGGGCCGATTTCTAAAATCTCCCTGGTGACAGGCAACAGACTGTCCGTGATTTTCCTGGCAATATTCTGATCTTTCAGGAAATGTTGTCCTAAATTTTTTTTGGCTTTCACTATACTCATGTTACAAAAGTATATAAATAGGTTGAGAATTATGTCTCTGGAATGCATTTATTTGTTTACTTTTGCGGCGGTTGAACATAAAGCGGTAACCTTTGATTCTTGTTTTGAAGGGGTGAAGACTATTTTGGTGGTCGTTGAGGTAGGTCATTCATACATGAATTCGTAAATAGGAAATCTTCAGATATATGCATTCCTGGTATAAGCAAATTTTAAAGTTTCTGGTTTTTCTTTGTATTTCCCTTTTTTTGTTCTGGCTGGTGTATCGGGATCAGAATTGGAATGACCTGCGGAGAGCTTTGGAGGAGGAGGTGAATTACAGCTGGGTGGCGGTGGTTTGTGTTGTAGGTATATTGAGTCATGTGGTGCGGGCGTTGCGCTGGCAATTATTGACATTGTCGATGGGATGCCCCATTCGGTTGATGAATAGTTTTTTCGGTGTGATGATTGGTTATTTTGCCAATCTGGCTATCCCGCGTATGGGGGAGTTTACCCGGTGTGGTGTGGTCAGTAAGTATGAGCATGTGCCCTTTCCTAAGCTACTGGGAACAGTGGTTGCTGAACGGGTGATTGATATGTTTTTTTTATTGGCGTACATGCTTATTGTTATTGTGTCGCAGTTTCGGGAGATACTTTTTTTCCTGGATACGAACAAAGGGGTTGAGGAACGGTTTGTATCGCTGGCGCATTCTTGGAAAATCTGGATGGTAATTGTGGTCGTGCCTCTGGCTGTATATGGGATGTGGAGATTGTGCCGCGGAACGAAGCTGCAACAACGCTTGGGCGTTTTTTTGAGTGGTTTAAAGGAAGGAATACTTGCGATTCGTAAGGTTAAACAAATGGGCTTGTTTGTCTTTTACTCAGTGTTGATTTGGGGATTGTATTTTCTGATGTTTTATTTCTGCTTTTTTTGTTTTGAATTTACATCTCGTTTGGGCATGATGGCGGGAATGACAGCATTCGTTTTTGGAAGTTTCGGAATGGTCGCTCCTGTCCAGGGGGGGATCGGGGCTTGGCATTTTATGGTGATATCAGCATTAATGCTTTATCTACCTCACACTCCGGAGATGGAGAGTATGGCGAAGGCTTTTGCCTTTTTGACGCATGGAATAATGACTTTCGTATATATCGCAGTGGGTATAGTTTGTCTGATAGCTTTGCCTTTGTATAATACGGCCAGGAATAAATAAAAGTGTTGCTAATGGAACGGATTGTTTCTTATTTTCCTCAACTGACGTCTTTGCAACAGGAACGTTTGACTCTGTTGGGACAGTTGTATCGGAAATGGAATGACAAAATCAATGTAATTTCCCGGAAAGACATTGATGCTCTGTATATTCATCATGTCCTGCATTCTTTGGCTATTGCCAAAATTATTTCATTTCGTCCGGGGACACGGGTGATGGATGTGGGAACGGGAGGCGGTTTCCCCGGTATACCTCTGTCTATTTTCTTTCCGGAGGCGGAGTTTTATCTGATAGATTCAATTGCTAAGAAAATAAAAGTGGTGAATGAAATTGCCGCTGCTTTAGAATTACAAAACGTGAAGGCGGAACAAAGACGGGTAGAGACGGTACCGGAAAAATTTGATTTTATTGTGAGCCGGGCGGTTACTGCTTTCCCCGATTTTTTGAAATTGATAAGAAATAAAATTCGTCCGGGAAAAGAGAACGAATTGCCGAATGGGGTGTTATACCTTAAAGGGGGAGATTTTGAGGAGGAAATAAAACCTTATCGGGAAAGAATCCGTATTTATACTATTTCTGATTTTTTTTCAGAGGATTTTTTTGAAACGAAAAAAATCATCTATATGCAAGAAAAGTGAATCGGTTAGTTGCAGCAGCAAGTGCCGTTTTTATAAATCGGGTTTCTTTCCGATGTATAATTCAACTTTATTTCTAAACGATTTTGTGATAAAGATTTTTATTCATAAATTTGCATTATATTCATTTCCATCTGGCTCCGTTCAGATGATATTTCTACAAAAATAAATATCCATTAACATCGTTATATGTACGACATTTTAGAATTGAATGACAAATTGCTGACAGAGTTGCGGCAAATTGCTAAGGATTTAAATATTAAGCGGGTCGAAGCTTATAAGAAACAGGAATTAATTTATAAAATTTTAGATCAACAGGCAGTGGCAGCGTCGGAAGCAGTGCGTCCGGTTGTGGCTGAGACCCGGGGAGGAGAAGCTTCCCACCCGGAGGAGAAGCGGGAGCGTAAGCCCCGGGTAAGGGTGATGAGGTCCGGAGTGGAGAAAGTTGGAGATTCCAAAGGAGGAGGGATGCAGAAATATGTAAAACGTGATGAACAGAAACGGGAAGAGAAGCAACCGGAGGAGGGGAAAAGGATGATGAACCAGCCGGTGGAATATCCGGTGCGGAAAGAATTCAAAAGACCTGGTTTTCAGGAGAATGCCATGAAAGAAAAGCCGCTGCATGTGAATCACCGGGATGTGATAGAAAAGGATTTGGATTTCGGAGAGGAAGAGGATTACAATACAGATACATATGATTTTCAACCGGAAGCGGGACAGATGGAACAGTCTGAATTCCAGATGGTACAGGAACCGAATGAAAATCTCTATTCCGAACGTCGGGAAAGAGAGTTCGGCAATAATGCTTCCGGCAACGGGAATGTCGGTGCTGGTAAAATGAAATTTGATAAGCGGGATAAGTATTATGAATTTGAGGGAATAATCAATAATTCAGGAGTTTTGGAGATTATGCCAGACGGATATGGTTTCCTGCGTTCTTCTGATTATAACTATCTGAATTCACCGGATGACATCTATGTTTCTCAAAGCCAGATTAAGTTGTTTGGTTTGCAAACAGGGGATATTGTTGAGGGAACAGTTCGTCCTCCTAAAGAAGGAGAGAAGTATTTCCCGTTGATAAAGGTGGAGAGGATTAACGGAAAATCTCCGGAAGCCGTACGTGACCGGATACCTTTTGACCATTTAACACCGCTGTTCCCGGATGAGAAGTTTAACCTGACGGGGGGAGGCAGAGCGACTATTTCTACACGGGTGGTGGATATGTTTGCCCCTATAGGGAAAGGACAGCGCGGTTTGATTGTTGCGCAACCTAAAACGGGAAAGACTGTTTTGTTGAAAGAGATTGCCAATGCAATTGCTTCTAATCACCCGGAAGTTTATTTGATTATCTTGTTGATAGATGAGCGTCCTGAAGAGGTGACGGACATGGCGCGGAGCGTAAATGCGGAGGTGATTTCTTCAACATTTGACGAACCGGCGGAACGTCATGTAAAGGTGGCGAATATCGTACTGGAAAAAGCGAAACGTATGGTGGAATGTGGTCATGATGTTGTGATTTTATTGGATTCCATTACGCGTCTTGCCCGTGCGTACAATACGGTGTCTCCGGCTTCGGGGAAAGTGCTTTCTGGTGGTGTGGATGCCAATGCACTGCATAAGCCTAAACGCTTTTTCGGAGCAGCCCGGAATATTGAGGATGGCGGTTCATTGACGATATTGGCTACTGCTTTGACGGAAACAGGATCTAAAATGGATGATGTGATATTTGAAGAGTTTAAAGGTACGGGTAACATGGAGTTGCAGCTTGACCGCAAGTTGGCGAATAAGCGTATCTATCCGGCAGTGGATATTACGGCTTCCAGTACTCGTCGGGAAGATTTATTGTTGGACGACAATATGCTGAACCGGATTTGGATTTTGCGGAATTACCTAACGGATATGAATTCTATTGAAGCTATGGAGTTTGTAAAGGATCGCTTGGAAAAGACGCATTCCAATGAAGAGTTTTTGATTTCAATGAATGATCAATAAAGAGACGTACCCTCCATTTAAAAGTGCATTTGTTCTCCGGGGGGGTGTTTCATGAAATAAAGACAGGGTGCCTAAAACTGATTTGGGCACCCTGTCTTTTGTATTTTATTGAAGTTAATAGCTAATGAATCCGCTTCTGAAAATGCCGGATTGTGAGGTTGGTACTAACGTACCTGAGAAGGTCAGGTTGTTGTTGTTCATCATCGGGTATACCGTAGCTTGTGCGTAGTTGCCACTGCCGTTCAGGTTAATGATAACCTGTGCGGTGATAGCTGTTCCGTTCACATAAAATGAATATGTGACGTTGCCGTATTTATCCGTTTTGGAACTAATGTTGTTGGGAGTTCCCTGTACCGTAATGCCTCCTAAACCGTTCGGTCCGGCGATTCCATTGAATGCCAGTTGTACATATACGGTATTGTCTTTAAACTGTATGAAGTTGGTGTTGTCGGAAACCGGAATAGCTTGTCCTTTCGGGCCATAGAGGGTGTTGGCCATCAGAACCCAATTATTGTCTTTCAGTGCGAGCAGAGCTGCTTCATGTGCAGCTTGGTCCATAGCCTCGCGAGCATGTTTTCTTTGATCGCGTTTCATTTGCCGCAGTTGTTTTTTAGTCAATGCCTGTGTTTGTGTTTGCGTTTGCGTCTGTGCTACAAGTTCGGAAGCGGGGAATGCGAATAATCCCAGCAGGAGTAAGAAAAATAGTTTTTTCATAGTAGGTTGTTTTATTTGGTTCATAAATTTATTGTTAGGTAACTCATTTTAAGTATTAATTTACGCTCATATACGCAAAAATGAGGCCACAAGTTCATGAGGGGTTATTTAAAAAAGTTATAAAGTTTAACTTTTAGTTATGCGAATATTTATTTCTTATTTTAACCTAAAGTCGTAATTTTGTCAAAAGGATGATTTTTTTGAGTTATACTTGATGTTGATATATGATAAAGGAAGATATTATTTGTGCGGTTTCAACGGCTTCGGGAATGGGGGCTATTGCTGTAATCCGGCTTTCCGGTGAAGGATGTATTGCTTTGGTGGAGCGGATTTATAAATCGCCGGCGGGAAAGCAATTGCAGGAAGCCGCTGCCAATACAGTACATTTCGGACGGATTATGGAGAAAGGAGAGATAGTGGATGAAGTATTGGTGACCATTTTTCATGCGCCCCATTCATTTACAGGGGAAGAGTCAGTGGAGATTGCCTGTCACGGTTCGGTATATATCCAGCAGCGGTTATTGAAATTACTGATAGATACCGGGGCACGGTTAGCTACCCCGGGAGAATTTACGCAACGGGCCTTTTTGAACGGAAAGATGGATTTGTCCCAGGCAGAAGCCGTGGCCGATTTGATTGCCTCCTCTTCGGCAGCTTCCCACCGGATGGCTATCAACCAGATGAAAGGCGGATTTTCTGCTGAACTGATGAAGTTGCGGGCAGAGTTGTTACGGATTACTTCGTTGTTAGAGTTAGAATTGGATTTTTCAGAGGAAGATGTGGAATTTGCCGACCGTTCGGAGTTGCTTCGGCTTGCCGGCAATATAGAAGCTTTGTTGGAACGTTTGTGTCGTTCATTCTCGTTGGGAAATGTAATCAAGAACGGAGTGCCTGTCGCTATTGTTGGCAATACCAATGTGGGAAAGAGTACCTTGTTGAACACTTTATTGCAGGAAGAAAAAGCCATTGTATCGGATATTGCCGGTACCACCCGTGACGTGATTGAAGATACGGTAAGTCTGAACGGGATTACTTTCCGTTTTATCGACACAGCCGGGATTCGCACGACGTCTGATGAGATAGAAAATATGGGAATTGAGCGGACCTTTTCAAAAATCAGCCAGGCCAGTATAGTGTTGCTGCTGACCGATTTGCAGCGGGGTGCCGAAAGCTTTGAAGAGTATTACTGTGAAGTAAAAAAACACCTGACAGATACGGCCAAATTGATTATTGTACTAAATAAGACAGACCAGGTAGAAGATTTACTGACTCCCCAGGAAACAATCCGGCTTTTTACTTCCGGAGAACAAATCATCCCGATTTCAGCCCGCACGGGCTTTAATTTGGAGGTTTTAATTCATGAATTGACGGATGTCGTAAATTTAAATGAGTTAAATTCCTCGGATGTAATCGTCAACAATGTACGGCATTATGAAGCCTTGCAACATGCCCTTTCAGCCATCCAGCGGGTGCACTCCGGCTTACAATCAGACCTCAGTGGTGAATTCATCTCCCAGGACATCCGCGAATGCCTCCACTACCTCGGCGAAATCACCGGCGAAATTACTACGGATGAAGTATTGGGGAATATTTTTGAGAGGTTTTGCATCGGCAAGTGATGGCTTGTAAACAGCCGTAACCAACCATAACTATTTAGAATAAAGTCGCTGTATATCAGTGACTTTTCTATTTTAGCACTTTCCAATCCGTATTTGGAAGTAACGGTTTTTATCCATATTTTTCTATCATATTTCTACCGCGACAGAAATTCACGGTTAGCCCGAATGTCACAGTGACGCATTAGTTGACGTGTGTTGACAATGGTTTACATGTGTTGACAAAAAGGGAAATTAAAATTCATGGAAAATGGCAGAAAATAGAACGAAAATATGGAAGTAAAAAGGATTTGTCAATGGTGCGGAAAACCGTTCATCGCACAAAAAACAACGACCTGCTATTGTAGCCCTCAATGCTCGAAGCGAGGTTACAAACATCGTATCAAGGAGCGCAAAATGGAGTTGCGCCATATTCAGGAAATGCAAGAGCTACGCTCCAGTCTGGAGAAGCAGGAGTATTTCACCTTCTCGCAGGCAGCCCGATTGATGGGCGTGAGCCGCCAGTACATCTATAAATTAGTCAAGGAAGATAAACTGAGAGCGTCCCGACTCAGCGGAAGAATGGCTCTGGTAAGACGTGCCGACATAGAACTCATGCTCAAAAGCAAGCCTTACGAACGGTTGGTAGCGAAAAATGACTTCGACATCACCGAGTATTACACCGCCGAAGAGATTGCCGAGAAATATAAGGTAAACGCTAAATGGGTGTGGACTTATACACGACAGCACAAAGTCCCGAAAGTGCGTATCCGCCAGTTCAACTATTATAGTAAGAAGCATATCGATGCTGCCTTTGCCAAATACGAGGTGGATTCCGACCTGACCGAATGGTATACGCCCGAAGAAATTCAGGAAAAGTACGGCATGACACGTGTCGCCATCCGTTCGCAGGTGTATCGGAACAACATTCCATCCAAGAAAGAGCATGGGCAGATATTCTACTCCAAGCTCCACTTCGACCTCTCGAAAAGTTCCGAACAGGAAAACAAGGCGGAATACTACACTGTCAAGGAGGCAATGGAGAAATTCAAGCTATCCCGTAATTCGGTCTATGGTATTCTGCAATTCCATCAGATTAATCGTGAAAAGAACGGACGATTCGTCAGGTTCCTGAAAGTGGAGTTTGACAAGGTAATGGGTGTCCGTAAGTAACCAATTATAGACTTCCGTAAATTATTCCAAAATTAATCCCTGATGAAGGATTTCTGCATGGTTACATTACAGAGATTTGCCGACAAGTTAATAACAACCATAAAAATATGTATTATGCATGAGTGTAAAACAGTAACATTAAGGACACGTCCTTTAAAGAACAGGATGCTGTCTTTCTACTTGGATTATTATCCGGGTTATCGAGACAAAGAGACAATGAAAGTTATCCGCCATGAGTCGCTTGGTATTTACGTATATGCCAATCCGAGAAACAAGCGTGAACAGAACTTCAACGAGGTAATGACCGAGAAAGCCGAAGCCATCCGTTGCCGCAGGTTTGAATCTGTGGTGAATGAACGGTATGATTTCTTCGACAGGTACAAACTCAAAGCCGATTTCTTGGAGTATTATCGCAAACAGCTCCGCAAGCATGACCAGAAATGGGAGTTCGTCTATCTCCATTTCAGAAACTTCGTACATGGCAAATGTACCTTTGAGGAGATTGACATCGACCTATGCAACAAATTTCGGGAATACTTGCTGAGTGCCAAGAAGCTGAGACGCAATGGACCCATCACACGAAACTCCGCATCGGGATATTGGTCTACTTTTAGGGGTTTTCTGAAAATCCTCTACCGTAATGGGATGATAAAGACCAACGTCAATGATTTCTTGGATAAGATTGAAACGGAGGATGTTGTCAAAGAATATCTGTCTGTAGAAGAATTATACAAGTTGGCAGAAACACCGTGCAAGAAACCGATCTTGAAAATAGCATCGCTGTTTTCATGTATGACCAGTTTACGTATCAGTGATATTCTCGCCTTATGTTGGGAAGATATTGTAGACTACTCAGCCGGAGGAAAATGCGTACACATCATTACGCAAAAGAACAAAGCGGAAGACATTATTCCCATCAGTGAAGAAGCATTGGGATTGATTGGCTATAATTCTGAAAAGAAAGGTTTGGTATTCAAGGGACTGATGCGCAGTTGGACACAAGCACCCATGAAAGAGTGGATTCGCTCTGCCGGAATTACCAAGAACATAACTTTCCACTCGTATCGGAGAACATTCGCCACGCTGCAAGCTGCGGCAGGAACGGACATCCGCACCATACAGAGCATTATGGCTCACAAGAGTATTACGACCACGCAAAGGTATATCAAGGTAGTGGATGCCAACAAACGGGAAGCCAGCAAGAAAATCACCCTGACAAGGAAAGATTGATAACGATTTTAGCCTCCATTTGTACGGGTATAGTATGATTTTTAGCCTGAAATCATACTATACCCGTTATTTTTTACCAATATTGGGCAATTTGTCATCACCAATCATAAGTATCTGGAATACGGCACATAACTTTGTGGCATAATCATTCCAAACATTTACAGTATATGACAAATAGGACTCAAATTCGTACTCAAAGAATAAGCTTTGTTCTTGCGCTGTCGGTAATCACCTACGCAACAATAAGTACTTATCTTTATACTTATCACGAGATCAACACAATGAAGGTAATGATACCCATAATACTCGGAATAGGGGTAACAGTTCCAACATGCGGTTTGCTGCAACGATTTTTCCATAGATGGCTGACGAAGAATCCAATCGATTTTTCTTTTGGTTGGCAATCTCCGCTTGTTTTTGACTCTGATTTCGAGATAAAAGACGGTTGTGCAAATGAAGCTCAAACCATTGAACAGCCCAATAAATCAGTTATAGATAGTTATGATACACTGCTGGAGAACATCAAAAAGAAAGAAGCAGAAAGACAAGTAGAAGTCATGAATGCTATTCGTGAATATGTAACTATTAAAACCGCTCCTTATCTGTCTAAAGAAGCTATTTCAATCCTCATTTCCAATATAGAATATATGGCTTGTGGTAGATATGACTTATACAAACCTATTCGCTCCAATATAGATAATCCGTTGAAATCTCCAGGACTACGCCATTTAGCATGGAACATCGGTGAACGTTTGGGTATATCTCTACTTCAAAGAGCAACTTTTATAAAAGCTTCATTTCCTCATGAACTCACAAATGCAACCATTGAATATCTAAAACTTAATTTGCGCGATAATGTTTCAAGCCAAATTCCTATTGACGTACCCGATAAAGGCGACTATCGCTTCCATTTAGAAACAGATAATAGTAACTCAAAATAAAAAACGTATGCAGATGAAATAATTAATCCGGTCTGTATTGTTCTGCAAGGTTTCATTGAGTTGGTTCGCAGCATGTTAAACGATTAAAACACTTTTAATATGAAACAAGAAGAACTGACATTCAATGACCTGCCGGCAGTGGTAGGCGAACTGTGCAACCGGATTGCAAGTATGGAAAATCTGCTGACGGAAAAACTTTCCCATCAGCACGAAGCCAAAGAGAACACGCACGTGCCTATGACCGTGCAGGAGGCTTGCGCCTATCTCAAAATGCCGTTATCGACCTTCTATTATAAGGTAAAAAAGGATGATATTCCGGTTATCAAACAAGGGAAACATCTCTACATCTATCGGGACGAACTGGATAGATGGCTGGAATCCTCCCGAAAGAATCCGGCTCCGCAGAGTTTCGAGGAAGAGAATGAATCTATGTTAGCTTCCCATCGCCGTAAGCCGAACCCTAAAAACTGGTAACGATGGAGAAGGCGGATAATACGACTCTTTCACGTGAGGAGTTGGCAGTTTACATGGAGGAGTCAATAGTGAGCGTGACAAGTGCATACAAACAGTCGCCTGTGGTGCTGATGGTGGACGATGCAGTTATAGGCACATTAGGCAATTTCAGTGCTTCCATAGGTAAGGCTAAAAGCAAGAAAACGTTCAATGTCTCAGCCATTGTCGCATCGGCATTGAGGGGCAGCACCATTCTTCATTATCGGTCTACATTCCCAAAAGATAAACGGAAGGTGTTATACGTTGATACGGAACAAGGACGGTATCATTGTCAGAACGTATTAAAACGCATTTTACGATTGGCGGACTTACCGGAAAACAAAGAGCCAGACAATCTGGTTATGCTGGCTTTGCGCAAATATTCTCCCGATATGCGATTAGCTATAGTTGAACAAGCTATCGGCACAATTCCCAATTTAGGATTGGTGATTATAGATGGCATCCGTGATTTTCTTTATGACATCAACTCACCCAGTGAATCCACTGACATTATATCTAAATTCATGCAGTGGACGGATGATAAGCAGATACACATCCATACTGTCCTGCATCAGAATAAGAATGATGAACATGCTCGTGGACACATCGGCACGGAACTCAATAATAAGGCCGAAACCATCATGCAGGTCGAAGTGGACAAAGATGACAAGTCCATAAGCGTAATTGAAGCTATGCATATCCGCGACCGTGAGTTTGAACCGTTCGCTTTCCGCATAAACGAAGAGGGTTTGCCTGAACTGGTAGAACCCTACTTGCCCAAAGAAAAGAGGATAGGACGCCCGACCAAAGAACCGTTTGATCCATACAAAGAAATTCCAGAGAATGTACATCGCGCAGCATTGGATGCCGCTTTTGCGAATGGCACTATCAATAATTATGGTGATTATTTGGAACGGTTGAAAGAGGAGTACGGATTGCAAGGTGTAAAACTCGGTCACAACAAGGCGGTCAAGGTAGCCACCTTCCTCGGCAACAAGCGGATGGTGATAAAAGAGGGGAAAGAATATAAAATCAATCCCTAATGCCATTACTGAGTTCAACTTTACTTTATTGTCGGGGCGTATATATAGGAATAAAGCAAAGTAGGCAGGATAACATAATGTGAGATAGCCATACTCTCCCCTCTTTTAGAGATATATCTTACTATCCGAATGCCGATTCCATATCCACATCCGATATGGCTTGCCGGGAAGTATCAACAGGTAACTGTTGCAAGATATGCCAAGGTATAACCTCACTGCGTTCCGGTTGTACATTGGCGCTCTTGCCTGCTCAGTTCCTTCGCCGGTGCGGTACTCGCAAGCTCGCACCTATTTACCATTATAGAACAATTGATATGAAAGAAAATACTGAAAATTCATTGGGTTCCTCTAACGAAACAAGATGCGTCTTCATCGGAGCGAAAGTCACTCCCCGTCAGAAAGAGCATATAAAATCACTGGCAGCACAATGCGGTATGACCGTAAGCGATTACATATTGTCGTGTGCCTATAACTTCAAGCCCAAAGCAAGGCTTACGAAAGACGAAGCGGCACTATTACAGAATTTGGACGATTGTCGGTCAGACCTCGTAAAATATACCTCCGCACTGCACGGAATGTCCACAAAGCAGCGCATGGTAATGTTCAATCAGATTCCGTTCATGGTCGGCTGGCTTAAGGAACTTGGCAATGTGGCCGAAAGCGTTTGCCAGTTTCTGAATGCCGTAAAAGAGCATAACAAAATTCCGTCTAACGCTAAACATGAAGAAGAATGATTGCAAAAGCAAAAGCTATATCGCACGGTATAAACGATCTCCGTTACATTACTGGCGAATCACAACACAAGAAACATCCGGAGAAAATCTATCGGGTATTGGACAATCTGCTACCCTCAGAACCGGACGCTATGGGGATATGGAACTCCATGCAGTTGACCTTATCCCAGCATCGGCCTATCAAGAACTCTGTTATTAGAATCGAGTTGAGTCCGTCGCCTGAGCATACCCGGTTCTTCGACATTGAGGACTGGCAAAAGCTTTGGCAGGATTTCGCTGAGGAATTCGACAAACAAGTGATTACCGGCAAGGACGGGAAAGTCCGTTCCTGTCCGACTAATTTGGCTGGCAGCAAATACACAGTTTGGCTTCATACGGAATCCAAAGGCGAAGTTCCCCACCTCCATGCTGCGGTTTGCCGTTTGGATGAAGATGGCAATATCAACAACGACCATAACATTCATTTTCGTGCGCAACGTGTCGCCGAACGGGTGGCAAAAAAACGAGGATGGACAACGGCAGCGCAAATCCGAATTTCCAATGTCCACCAAGTAAATCGTGATTGCATGGATATACTGAAATCAATGCAATCGTGGTCATGGGAAGAGTACAAAAACGCTCTTATACGGAAAGGCTATACAGTACATGAAAGAGAAGATAAGAAAGGTATTCTCCGTGGTTATGCACTCGTGCATGGGAACACCAAATACAAGGCTTCTGAATTGGGAATCGGCAGGAATCTGATGATTTCGAAACTTCCTACGACATGGAGGAAACTGCACCATCAGCCTGCTACTGTCATTAAGAGCAATACTCCCAAAGTCATCCTGCAGCCAGCAGAGCATAAGGCGGCTCCTATTAACTATACCCAATATCGCACAGACCGTTCGGATATGATTCCCTATGCCCTGACCCATGAAGGCAAAGAGCACAAGTTCTATATTCCGGAAAAAGTGCTCGACTGCTTCAATGACGAGTTTGATTACAGGTTCGTTTCCAACTGTCAGGAGCTTACCGATATGGCTGTGGCTATTTTTGTCGGACTGCTTGAAACGCCCAACATTGCAACCGGAGGCGGTGGCGGAGGTTCTCAAAACGACCTTCCGTGGAGAGATAAGGACGAAGATGAGTTGCTTTGGGCACGCAGATGCGCTCGTGCTGCCGGTCGTTCGTTAGGAAAGAAGCCGAAAACAGGATTAAAACGATAAGCCCATGAAAAAGAAATTCGATTTTTCTGCAGAAATGAATGATACGGAATCCATAAAGATCACTCCCAAGAATGAATATCTGGAAGAAGAGAAACGGCTACTTGATGTGAACGCCAAGGAACTTGCCAACCTGAATGACAATGTGCATAAGATGAGTATAAATCTGGAAAATTTACTCAAATTTCTACAGAAGTATAAGTTAACTATTGCCCAAAGTACGCAGGAGCAAGCCGAAAAATTCGGGCAATCTGTACTTGATAAGTTCCTTCATCAAATTCAAATCAAATGTAATGAAACTGAACGGAAAATCCGTAAGGCTGACAACTACATTTCCATAACGCATACGGCATTCTATATCTTGATTATCATACTGGTCGTACTATCTTCTTTTTTCGCCGGCATCATAATAGCGAATGCAGAGATTTTACACTCAGTATTGATTTGGAAAGTTGCTATTGGTTGTATTCTCATGGCTATTTTAGGAGTTGGCATTACGATAATTATACAGAAATTTTTGGATAGGCGTAAATAAACGAAAAGTCTCAACTGGATAGGATTGTTATCGTTGAGACTTTACTTTGTATTGTGTCAAAAGACAGCTATTTACTCTCCTTGCTCTAATACCCCTCTGACTTGCTTATCAAAATCAGAATCAATTGGTTGAGTAAGATTAAAAATATCATATTCATGTTCCGCCTTAGTTTTTGCTTGAGCTGCAGAAATACGCCCTTTGTCTGGCAAAATCTGATAATCCATAAATGAAAGGAACTTTGTTACACTTTCAGAGAATTGCTCCATATCAAAAGTGTTCCTACGTCTAATAAGGGTTTCAATATAATCAAAGAATGCTGATACGGCAAGTTCCAATTCCTTTATTTTTTTCTCTGGCAGATAGTTCTTTGCAATAGAGACATCAGATTTTAAGACACGTCCATTGGGAGAGTTTTTCCAAGTTGTCAAGCCCATATGCTCTTTGGTATGATCCGCATTGTGATACACAATTTCGGCTGCAGTCTGTCCTGTAATTGCATAATGAAACCGATTCTGAATCATCGCATAAAAATCGTGTGTCGTTGGCGAGTCCTTGTCATAATCAATGCTACACTCTGCATATATATCCGTAATCTTCTGCCAAATCCGACGTTCACTGGCACGGATGGAACGTATCCGTTCAAGCAACTCCTGAAAATAATCCTGCCCAAATACAGTCTCTCCCTGCTTCAAACGGTCATCATTAAGAACAAACCCTTTTTTAATGTATTCATTCAGGATTTTCGTAGCCCATTGACGGAAACGAGTAGCTTGTAGTGAATTTACACGATACCCAACCGAGATAACAGCATCAAGGTTATAAAATTGGGTGTTATATATCTTGCCATCCTCGGCAGTATGTGCAAATTTTGCACATACTGAATCCTGCTGCAACTCCGACGACTCGAATATATTTCTGAGATGCTTGGAAACAACAGTCCTATCCACGCCAAAAAGTTGAGCCATCGCCTTTTGGGTACACCACAATGTCTCATCCCTAATGATTACCTGCACCTTGCCTTCCTTTTCCGGAAGATTGTATAATATGAATTGAATATCTTTGGGCATATACTTATGTTTTAGCCTTCACAATTACTAAGATTTTGCAAAATTCTAATATTATAAAAACTACAGATGTATCTTACGAAAGTATTCTTCAGTTTACACATTACATTCTAATCTAACGACTCAGGTTCATCATCAGCAGAGTCAGTTGTACTTGCATCAAAAGTTAAAAATACTTCAAGAAAAGCCGTTTCTCTATAAAAGTAATTCGGATTATCAATCAATTTATCTTCTATAAAATGGAATCCCCAGTTGGCATACTCTTCCATTGTCTGCATTAAAGCATCAACCGCTTTACGAGGTGTTACTAAACCTTTATCAAGAGCAATGAAATCAAAATCGGTTTTAGCGACCAGTGCTGTAAAAATAAACTCTCTTAATTTGGGATAAGCTTTACGACCTTTTACGGAATCTATATTACCCCAATATTGAATCGGCTGTCCCAAAGATTTGATTTTTGTACTGTCATCAATGAGTTTTCGTCTTTGATCATAATATAGACCAATAAAGAATGCTATGATGAAAATCTCATAACCAGCACCAAACAACTTTCCTTTGGCATCCCCCAAATTAGTAACACCTTTCCCATAATCGCTGAAATTTTTGATTATAGACTCCTCATAACGTTTCTCCCAGTTAGGATTACGTCTTGCCCACACATCATATAGTTTCTCTGCCATAGCTTTATTTAATTCTTTCAGTTAATGTTTGAATTGTCGACAAATCTTCCTCATCGTAACCAGAAGTTTTCTGAATGCGATATACAGAACATGATAGTTGATTTATTTTATCAAAATCCAACTTACGAGTCTGTGTTTCTCGATCAAATTTCAACAGGTCTTTTGTAAATATAATACATTGTTTGTCAATATCATCAATTATATTATAAAAAATATCCTCTTTGAAATCTCCGAACGAAGATGTCGGAGCATCAAAAATCAAAGGATAATCTTCATCTCTCTTTAGCGTAGTGATATTAGAAATGGCAAAAAGAACAGACATATACATTGTCGTTTTTTGTGCGCCACCCGGATTAGCTATTATAGTATCATTTGAGCTATAAAGATTTATTTTAGCAGATCCGTCAGCTGTTCTCTTTATTTTAATAACACCACGAAAATCATCTGCATTAAGTTTTTTTAGATATATATTAGCCTGTTCTTCGAGGGTCATAATAAATTCTTCTACATTTCTATCCTTTGCCGCCTCAAATGCCTTCATTATTCGCTCAAGCGTAATATGGACCTTCTGATAGACTCTTACAATTCCATTAGACGGAACAATTTGATTCTGCTTATCTTTTAACTCCAGTTTCTGTATCTCGAGTTCTTCAAGTCTGCGTTTAAGGTCTTGGAGATCTAATGACGCTCTTTTACTACTGTCAGATAGCCCTTTGAAATCCTTAAAGTTTTTGATAAGCATTTCCTCTGTTAAATCAGGAGTTTGAATAAGCAGCTGCATTTTTGAGTCCTCAGCCTCTGTCAAGTCTTTATTTACTTTCTCCAAGTCCTGCTTTCTGGTTTGTACAAAAGATAGTCTGTCGGCAATAACAGTTGCTAACTTAGATAATTCTTGTTCAGTATCACCACTTAATTGAATGCTCCGAGTATGAAGTTCATTTATATATGTGTTTTCAAAAAGTGGTTTTATCGGGGCTTCTTGTTGTTGCGCAGATTCCGATTCTTTACGAATATGCTCCAGATATTCATTAAGTTTGTTGACCATAAAGTTATAGGCCTCACTCCCTTTTTCTGCTGGACGACCACAAACTTTGCATATCTCATCATCAATCATCTCCTGCATCGTTTCTTTATCAGGGAGATTCCATGGAAGAGGAGTTGCATTATTGGCTAATTTTTGTATCTCTTTAATTGCTTCCAACTTCCCTTTTTCAATAGCAATTCGTTCATCTTCTGCCTTCTGCAATTTGCGTTTCTCTCGGCTAAGAGCCGATACTTTTTTCTGATATTCACTTAAAACAGAAGGATATGCACGAAGAATCCACATATCATCAAGCAACATGGCATTATAATCCAAATTAATATAGCCCAGTAGTCTACGTTGCTCATTTTTTTTCTGTTCAATTCGGGCATTTATATCTTGTAGGTTCTCACAAGCATCTTGGTTCTCCTCCAAAATTTTCAAACGAGTTTCATAGTCTGATACAGCTTTCTCTTTTGTACTAATATCATGTCGCACATCAGAAATCTCTGACTGCACTTTACCCAAATCAAATTCAAGCTGTTTAATAATTGCCTCTTGTTTTTTGTCTTTTCTTAATTCTTTAGTAACTAAATTGTCCGACTGTTGCTCAAAATATGAGGTCATCTCGACAAGATTATCGAATTGCTTGATTCCAGAGAATGTATCAACAAGTGTTTTGAGTGCCGTATTATTATCGAACACATTTAATTCACGTTCTCCTTTAAAAAGGCAATAACGACGAATAACTGTATCAAAACATGATTCCAATAATATCTTTCCATCTCGATTATGTCTTTCCGAACCAACTATCTCATAGCCAACGAAAGAAAAATCTCTTGTTTTTAGGAGGTTATCGGATGTTTTTTCAAAAATGAATTTTTTACAAATTTCTTTTTCTCCTCCATGTTCAAATGTCATAGTGACAGAAACTTCATCACTCTCTCCAATTCCCATTTCCGCTTTACGCATTTCGGAAATATTACTTTCACTTTTATTGTCTTTGCTGGTATCAAACAACCATTCCAACGCCTCAAAAAAGGTTGTTTTTCCATCACCATTATCTCCAATGACAAGTGTAAGACCGTCCGATAGTTCAAAACTGTTTTCTCCGTAATAACTGCGGAAATTCTTAATAATAATCTTATTTAGTTTCATATATTCGAGGTCAAGAAGTTCGATACTTGAGTGTATATTTCTTTTTGAGTATATTGATTTTCATTGCCATCAATAATCATTGCAACAGCTCGTATTGTAGCATTTTCTGAATCGAGAGCATCTATAATAGTCTCGCTTCCAGTTGGTGTATACTCTCCTAACTCGGCTAGTTTGGGATCGGCCAATACTGCTTGCAGTATTCTATCTCCATTTGTATAATGAGTAACCATAATGATATTAGTTAAATATTGAAATCTGATATTGGTTTAATACATCATCTAATGTATTCAATGTGTCATTACAATTTTCAGAAAGCAACGCAAAATCTCGAACACGGTTTATTTCAGTTGAAACCAAACTCTTCTCCAACTCATAGCAATCTGGATCAAAATTTATCTGTGGCATCACTACTAAATCATGAATAATAGCAAACCGTTTGTCATTATGTGTTCGCAGTACACGCCCCCGTCGTTGAATAAATTGTCTGGGATTTCCTGTGCTTGCACAGAAGATTGCAAACTCGCTTCGCGGAACGTCAACACCTTCATCCAAACATTTCATAGAAGTTAATACATCAATATTGCCTTTTGCAAAATCTGCCAACATTGCATCACGGTCGGTGGATTCTGAGGTAAATTGACGTACAACAATATGCGAATCAATATCTCTTACGATTCGGGTATATTCGTTAATAAGATGAATTGTGTCTTCATCATCTTTGATTCGTTCTGTCGTATCAAAGACATCTGCACCTTGATCATCTGGTTGATTCCCTTCCGGGACATATACTAACGTATATTTTAATGAACCTGTTTTCTCTCGATGTTCTTTTAAAATATCTTCAAATATGCTCTTTTTATTTTCTGCTTTATGTATAATCTGCTTCCGTTTAAGCAAAAGCCGTTTTAATATCTCGCGGCTATCATCATCTTCTCGATTGATTATTTTTGCAATCTTCTTCGATAATTCAATATATTGAACCATCTCCTCATTTGTCAGTTCGACTAAATGTGGATAGTAATAATATTTGCACAATGCATTATTCCTAATAGCCTCCGCCATTGAGTATTCAAAAGTATATATTCCATTGCAACCAAAGAAATCCATTAAGCGAGCATTACCTTCTTCGTCAAACTGACGTTCTGGAGTTGCAGACAAACCAATTCTTCGTGAATACTTTATATCGTTAAGACGTTTGGCAATGAGTCCGGCTCCCATATTATGGGCTTCATCAGCTATGAACAATAATTTGTTCTTCGGGAACTGATTTAATTCTATGAAATTAGCCGGTCGAATAAAGGATGCATATGTGGAAATTATCACATAAGATTGCTTATTGCCTGGATTTGAAAGCTCCAACATCCTTATATTTGCCAATGAGGTTTGCCATCCACTATATTTAGAGCAGACTTTAATTACATTGGTAAAGTTAAATTTTGCACACTCTTTTTCCCATTGGTCTACAAGGGTGATTGTTGGAACCAGTATAAGGGCTTTATAATAACCTAATCTTTTATAAATTTCAAGTAGGCAGTTTAATGAGGTAATGGTTTTACCAGTACCAGTTGCCATTGCAAACAGGCCTTTCTGTTTGTTGGCTTTCCAATTCTCAAAAGCCTGAATTTGATAATCTCTTGGACCAGATGTATATGGAAATTGCGGTTCATTGCTCCGTATAACAGCAGCCCTATATTCAATCTCTTTGAGCTTATCCAGAATGACCTCCAAACGCTCTTTGGAATTATCCAATGCTTTGATTATGTGTTTGTAAATACTCTGCTGACGTTGGTTTCTTAATATATTGTATTCCGCTTCAAGCAATTCAGACATTGACTTATCAGGAAAGCTATCTGTAATTCTAGTCTGAACCTTATCTACTGATAAATAAACAACATTGTCATCCTTTTCTTGGAATACGTTTTCAAAATCTTTTCTAATCGCTTCAACCTTCGCAACCTCAATATTCCCATCCCAATCACATGAGACAGTCAAGCTTTCGATATTATCTACGAGTGCTGTTCGTGAGAAATTACACGAACCATCAAATCCAACTTTGTTAATACCATCGTAGAAAATGCCAGATTTAGTATGAGAAATCCCTATACTGCTTTTAGGAGCAATGATTTTAACTTCAAAGCGGTTATGACGTATAAGCCAGGCTAAACAATCAAAAAAATGTCGATCCCTTTCTGATAATGTGTTTTTAATCTTTTGAATATCAAATATGTCAAAAAATGGCATTTCAATATCACCGGTTCCTGCTGCAATGGCGTTTTTATCTTCATCTGTCAAAATATCATTGACAATGAGCCGCATTTTGCCCCCATTATAAAGGAATACAGCAAACCCATTTGCGAGTACGCTTATTGCCGATGAAGAAAAGAATCCAAGCATAAGGTCAAAATACGTTGCGTTACATAGACAATCGGAGAAGAAGCCTATTGGTTCCCACTCTGTACGCGACTTATAACGCCGATGTTCAGGCCATATGATATCTGATTTAAGCATACGATCTCTATCTGACAATGTATTTATTTAGTATTTTTTCAACATTTTCTCTTGAAATATTATTGACCAATGCATACCTATTATAAAGATCTTTTTTATCTTTATCTTTAAGCAACTCAGGATTAAAAATATAAACAAACAAATATTTTAGCAATAATTGGTTATTTACCAACATTCTTTTTGATGCGGGATCCCAAATAATTTTAACCCAAGGTTCATTTGATACATTCCTATCTAATTTAGCAAATACGCCCAGAATATCCTTTATAGATATCTCATTATTCTCTGAACATATATAAGAAATAGACTTTATCATTTGAAGCAAAGCTACAGGTCTAAATATAATATTTCCCCCATTTATGGGGTCCCTATACTTTTCTGCTGCAGTTAACGAATCTCTAAGTATAAAATCCTCTATCTCTGGGAATATATCAAGCATTAAATTCCAAAAGTTATTTAAGTATTTAATGTATCCAGATATAATATCTTCATCAGGCCTGCTTCTTAGAAAATCCTTCAATTTGGTTTTACTAATAATCTTCTTATAATAAAAAATCTGAAATAACTCAACATTGCATTCATACAAGGTAATCAGTGAAGTAAATGAACTTTTATCATTTACTGGGATAGATTTTGTATTAGTAGCTTTTATACGATTACCAGTAAATAAAATATGAGTTTCAAGTAATTCTCGTGTAGCAATTGCCACAATGTCATCTTCATCTAAAGCAATAATATCTCCTAACTTAACCGGCTTAGCATACCTGTTAAGTGTCGAGAAGATTCGCCTAGACTTTTTCATCCCCATATCACTAGTATTATGACCTATTAGTATAACACTAATTGTTTCAGAGGCTAGTGCTGGATTCTTTTTGATAGCCTCTTTTATTCCTTCAATACGATGTTGTCCGTCTACCGGAAATATTTTCTCTTTACCATTAAGATGTAATATACCAACATTGGGGAACTCATTTTCATCAAGCTCGAATCTAATTTCCGTCCATTGAGGTTCCCCATCATACACGGCTAAAACTAAAGCATTAAAGAATCGGTCATCCCGATCTAAAATATATTGTTTAATTTTTCCTGTATTATCAGTAAGAGATCTTTGAAGTCTATCCTTCAGCGTTTTAGATGTATATATTTCGTTTCCAACTTTTCTATCAACTAATTCATTGATTTGCTGAAAAGAAAAGTTTGCAGAATAATAGACAGTATTACCTATTTTTCCTCTTATAGCTGGTATATTCATATATTAATTATTATTAAAAGCGGGGACTGTTGCTTGAACATTAACTTTATCTGGTATCTTTTCATTCAACGGAGGTAGTATCGACCTAATCAGAACAGCTTCTGTTTTGTCAATCCAATCATTATCCGTATTAGGGTAATATCGGTAAAACAAATACGGTCCCCACAGTCGAAACATTTTTTTAATCATTGCTCGTTCTGTATCAGCAAAGTACTCAAGTGCACGCTTCCGTATATTTTGAACCCTAGTATATTTACATCTACCAATATATAAAATATGATTCTCAAAAAAAGGCAAATTAATTCCTTTCAGAAAGAATATATACAAACCACCTGTATCTGTTGGCAAAGATTTAATCTCATTGGAAATATCTGAGTTATCAGCATTTAAATATTTAAATTCAACAGACCATTGATTTTCATTCCTAATAGGATCATTTACTGGCAATATATTATCTTTCCATCTTGAAGGATTATGGTAATACAAAACCTCATGCTTCAAGTTTTCATCATCGTCAGCTACAAATGCTCTATACAACATACTATATTTATATAAAACAGTTAGCACAAGGTATTTCATCATTTTCGTCAAACATATCGACAAGCAAGCCACTCACTGTTTTTGCCTTCAAATTCTCTTGCTTTTTGATATAGTCTAATTTTATCTGACGAACTCGTTCTGGACGACTTAATTCTGCAAGTGTCTCTCCTTGAATCCATGTATAGCCATCCTTCTCATACTCCATAGACTTTTTGTACAACTCTGGATGCTGCTCTAGAAGCCAAATCCACTCTATACGTTGTTGGAAAAAGCAAAAATAACAACCAGAACGGCTACGGCAATACTTTCCTTTCTTACCATCAACCTCAAATTCTATTGGATTGTAGTACGCAGGAATTCCGACACCACTTTCCTCCAAGATTCTGAATATATCATCCTTGACTAGGATATCCTCATTATCAATCAAAGGAAACTCTTCAAGTTTACCTACAGGGTAATCAGTTGTCTTCAAGTATTCAAACACCACACGATTAAAAGTCTTTACACTCAAATCTAGCAGGGCATTCAATTTCCGGCTATAAAAGAATGATTTGTTTATCAGAGTTGAGGCGATCTCAATAGATTCTTCTTTAATGTTCTCTGGAGCCCACTGCTTGTAAAGGTCAGTAATTAACTCCATGTTTTCATTGTGTAAAACCTTGTGTATAACATCAAGGCTCCAAATATTCCTTCTAAATGGAAATACAGCCTGTATATTCGGTTTGGTCGAAACATAACCTTCTCGGTCTTCGTCTCCTCGAATACCAACATAAGATACTGTAGGCTCATCACCAACGAACTTCTCAAATTCAGCTAGCTTCATTTTTTGTGTACACCAGCGAGCCTGTGGCGATGGTAAATAGCCACCACTAATCTTTAAAAAGTGGTCAAATGGTGTTGGCTCAGGACTACCTTCAGCAGCCTTCAATCGCTCGACCTTACCTAGGAATGACTCTAGATTATCGACCAATTTCTCTGTTTCTTCCAACTCGCATCCAGTGTCTGAGTTGTAGTATTCCACCTTCAGTGTTGGGTACTTCTGCTTCATATAGATGGCTAAAGCCGCACTATCCTTTCCACCAGAAATTCCAAGAACATGTCTTACCTTAGTCATCGTTCAATCTCTTTTTAATTATACTTAAAAGTGCATAAGCATTGATGTCACTATCACTTGATAATAATTTATCAATCTTTGCTTCAAGTTTTTTTGCTTGCTCTGTCTTTGTTGCATTCAACTGAACAATTTGCTGTGAGGTTGTACCATCACTTGAAATCATCTCAAAACGGAAGAAATTATCCCCGCTTGCCAGTCCCTTGTTACTAATCTCAACGTACTTTAAAAGCTCTTTAAACAAGTGTACGAGGTTATCAACCAAGTATGCTTCTTCCTCATCTATCAAAGCCTCCAACTGCTTATCTAAAACCACATACGCCAAAGATTGATACCAAGTCGCCCTGTCTGTATTCTTAGTCAATATACGAGTTAAGAAGGTTTTTTGTCTTTCGGTTAGCAAGTATGTTTTGATAGATGCATATCGTTGTTCTAATTCTGCTTTATATAAAGAGAATTCTTTACTCTTCAAACCAAGTTCGTCAACAAGTACACCCTCCAATCGATTAATTAGATTTGAATAGCACATACGGAGCTCTCTAATAGCCTTCTGGAGCAACTCTACATATCGCTTAAGAACATTTGCATTACTTGCTATCTCTGCATCCTTAAATCCTAATGCACGCGGGAGATCCTCAAAAAAGGTTTTCTCTGGGTCTTTTGCAGATGCCAATACAGCTCGGAACTGTACAGTAGATTTCTGAAGACGTTTGGTCTGTTTTGTGTATTTATTGAGTTTCTTGTAAAAAAGCAGGAACGGTTTGATTGTCTCGATAAGACTATCAGCCGTGAACTCTGCATCCTGCATTAAGCCTAATGCCTCACGATACTTGTTGAATAAGTCTAGTTTAACCCCATCAACATTGAAAGCTTTAATGGAGAATCCTGCAGGGGATTTCTGCATAATGTCCAATACCTCACGAGTAATCGTAGGTATATATATCCCAGCATCATTATACAGCGAGTAATCATTCTTTTTAATGATCAAGAATGCCGGCAGCCACATGTCTATCACTCCTTGCTTCAACTTGAAGGGGCGAGAGCGTAATATCTTTACAAGATCTCCTAATTTACGAGGTTTTTCTTTACTAGTATCAAGGAACTCCTCGCAGGCCCTCCACAAAGGCATGAAACTTTCTTCGTTGGGAGCATCAAGAAAATACTCTTTGCCGATATGCTTATGGATGCCCGTGTTATGAAGTAGCGTCAGATAGATAGTTTTTTCTGGAGGAAACTTACTATCCTCAAAGCCTAAATTGGGCTCTGAACTATTATGCAGTAAATGAGTAAGGAAGTTAACGCGAGCCATTGATATTGCACTACTGGGCTTATGCTTGTTGACCATCTCATTGATATACACCGGAGTGTCACAATACACCCGGTCGCATATCATTGATAGCCACTTGTTAAATAGGGTTTTCGAAGAGATGTCAAGGATATCTCCTCGATATACCCAAATGACATCTGAGTTATAGCTGAAAAGGGTATTTAATACACTGGTGGTTAGCAAACTTTGCTCATGTGCAATAAGAGCATTGAGCTCTTTCTGAGCTACATTATCTTTATTGTCAACATCATTCTGGACATAAGCTAGTTTATCAAGCTGCCATACGTGATCTATAATTTGGTCTGCTTTCTTGAAGTATGCATACAAAATAGCTTCTTCAACACCTACGGAGTGTTGTTTTAATGCATCTACTGTGAGATCTTCATTAAATATGAGATTGATGTAGCCATCGATTTCATTCTGAGGCTGTAAAATAATCGGATGGTCTGTAATCTCATACTTAAAGTATCGAGGTGTACCCTTGCGGTAATAAGAGGCGTTAGCAAACTCAATGGGAAAATTGAAGTTTGTGATGAGCTTCTCCACAATATCTTTAGAGCGGGGAACAATACCTGCAGCCTTCAATAATTCGCCCTCGATATTGACATCCGTTCCTTCAAACAATATATATTGAGACTTGTAGGTCGCATACCGAATAATCTTATGTTGCGTAAGCAATTCAATAACAGACACCGGGTTGTCGATACCTAAAGCAAATTTTGCATATTCGGAAAGCTTCTCTTTGTTAAATTGCACTCCTGCCTTACCAAAGAGATTGAACATACCAATCGTCTTAATAAGCTTCATGGCATCTGTAGCTGTTTCGCCTTCAAATAAACTCTCAACGCGCTCTAAGCTTACGCGTATGGCAGTCCATGCAGTGGAGTCTGCATTTACTTCCGACAAGTAAGAGTAAAAGTTGTATATATCATAGTCATAGACATCGGCTAAGCTATATGTTGTATTCTCTTTTTCCTTAAAATGATGAAGAGAGCCTTGTCCTGTAGCTTCAAGAAAAGAAAATAGAGTTCTTTCATTCTGACCGTACCTCTGAATGGACAGGGTCAATGCTTGTGCAGCAAAAATGTCCAACGGATACAAACTTACTGCAGTATCATAAGCAATAGATGAACTGGCAAACTTACTTGCAATGGCTAAATTGTAAATCTGTTTAAAATGCTGATTCACAATATCTCGTTTCGTTCTTCCTATACGTTTAGATGCGAGATAAAGTAGCTGTTCTATAGGCTCATTAAAAACAATCTCCTGAAAACGACCCTTTACCTTTGTCCATTCATTGCGCTGGCTCTCTGTTAATGTACGAGAATACGAATTAAAATTCTGGTGTAATGTTGTAAGTAGAATGGCATTACGTCGTTCATCATTGATGAACTCCGTAAACTTCTGAAATAAGTACAACTCCTTTTCAGGGTTATTTTTTGCTGCATACTCTAGTAATTTGCCAAACTCATCGATTACGAGAATTACAAACTCCTCACGTTTCTCTGCCCTCTTGAAATAACTTTTCAGATTTTCAAAAAGATTGTCCGAAGCCTCTGTCGGAAAGAGATTCTCAGTGAGAACTCTTTGAAGAGAGGCATAATCGCCTACAATTTTCTCGAACCTGAATCGGACAAAACCATTAAACTGCCCCTTGTTGGTAATGAGAATCTTACTATTATTTTTTAAGCTATCCTCAAGAGCCAAAACGAAATTAGATTTACCAGTTCCATATGAGCCGATAATATTAAATGAGTGTACGCCCGCATTGAATGAATTCACAATATTACCAATGACCTTTATAGCATTCTGAGTCACAATATAGCTATTGGAGTCAAAGGTAGTTTGAGCGATATTTATTGATGGAGTATATTTCATATTAGTTCTCTTCGTAATATTTGTTTAGTACCTCTATAGGTGCAGGCGATGTCTTGAATTGCAACTCTTTAATACCTGCGACATCTGAAAATACAATCTCCGATGGATATTGAAGACAAAGCCGTTTGATAAGATCTATGACGTCATTGTTAGTCAAACAAAAAATCAAAGCTAGCTCGGCAATATCATCAAAGGAAACACTATTTTGACCCTTACACCTAATTATCAATGCGTAAAGAAATACCAAACTAGGTACTTTGCTACGAGCATCATAGTTGAATATATAGCTATCTTTTTCTGCTTCATTTATCAAATTCAGAGGAGCCAACAAACAGTTGCTATCCTCCAAATTGGTATTGCTTTTGTTACAATAGTTGTGAAACATTACACCAATATCTCTCTTGACAGTATTGTCATTATACAAGTTTTTATACTGTGTTCCTTCAAAGCAAGTATGCTTAATGTAGTTTTGCAATCTGCTCTTTTCTATGATATTTCGTTGGCGATGATATTCGACAAATGTCGTTTTGTAGATTGTAGCATACTCTGTATTGATCAGCATAAAATGCAGCAACCACAGAGTTCCAATGTCTTCAAGATAGGGATCTTTACCATTCGCATCATCGAAAATGTAGCCAGCTATTGGCGCAAGACCATCTTCCTGCAATAATCCAAACGCTTTTAGCCAAAATCTGATTGAAGCTACCATATTCTTACCAACGCCAAGATGTACAACTGCCTCATCATCGTTGAAATTATTTCCAGCGTTGACAAAATCATATCCTCGCTTAAGCCAATGGGACTTGCAAGCGAATGACTCATGTCCAGAGAATATTGGTTTTGAAATATTTCTAATCATTATTTTATTCTTTTTAGATTGTTATGCCACATTCTACAAAGCATTATCATCTTATATTCTTAGCTTTGGTTCATTAACTTGATAACATCTTCCGGCAACATCGCATTCCCAGCATCATCTTTCGGAGCGTTCTTAAGGGACAGCACTGGAACGACGGTGTAGTTCTTGGTAAACGGCAGCAGATTAGCTTTACGGAGAAGTTCGGCTGTCAGTTGTTTGCCGTTCTCTTGGGTTGTCCATTTGCATTCACCGACCAAAAGATACTTTTTATCAAGCGATTCTGCCATCACATCAAATTCAACTTGTTCCGGCTTCTTGTCCTCATTGAGAACAGAACCCCACCAACGTTTTGCCTTGCCATAAACTATTCCGTTAACAAGATTTCCTGTTACGGCATCCCGACACAGTTTTTCCCACTGCATACTCACATACTCAGAGAAATGAGCAGTCAAAGCCTGTTCTATGGGCAAACGACGTCCAAGCTCGATAAACGAGCGATTAGGAACAACAAACTGATAGTAGAATGCCATAAACGGATCGGCTATCTTGTAGAGGCTCTTTTTCGCATTCTTCTCATCAATACCGAACGGAACATCTTTTTCCAAGAATCCGAGATCGATAAGTTTCTTCAACGGACGCGACAGATTGGTTGCCGGCTCATTGCATCGTGCTGCAATCTCAGAAAGCCGGTTTGCACCAGTCCCGATATAAGACATGATCGTTGAAGTCTTGACAATATCCTTGACATCATCCTGAAACAGTTTTATAGGCTCTTCATAAAGAGTTCCATTTACAGAAAGGATATTGCGCCACAGGGCATCATCAAGCGAACTTCTGTTTTCCCTCAGTTCCCAATAACGCGGCACACCGCCCCATATGGCATACTCTTCAATAGCATTCATCGCATTAAGATGCAAAGCCTCTTGAATATACGGCAAACGTATCGGTGCAAGCCTCATTATTTCATCAGCACGCCCATATAGAGGTGCAGTAGAATCAAGGAACAACCCATACATCATATTTTGTGATGAACCGCAAAGCACAAGGTTATACTTCAACTGCTTCTCATCAACAAGTTTCTGCAATACAGACGGCAACTCTGGCGATTGCTCTACAAGATACGGAAATTCATCCAAGCATAGAGTAAAACGTTTGTCTGTCCGATAATTGACCGCACGAAATATAGATTCCCAATCTGGATATGTCAATTTGTCGAAATCTGGAAATACCTGTGCTATCACTTTTGCAAGCAATATCCTCTGGTGTTGACCTTCAGAACGGTCGGCAAGAAAATAAACATCATTGTCCGACAACACCCTTTTAATAAGCGTTGACTTACCTAACCGTCTACGACCGTACATCACGACTAACGAGGACTTCTCTCTTGCAAGAGCATCCTTTAATCGTGCAGCTTCATCTATTCTATCAACGAATTTCATACATCTTATTTATTATGCAATGCAAACATAATGTTTTTATCGCATAACACAAAATTTTGAGCCATATTTTTTTATTCCAACAGAGCAAATTGCAACTTATGTATAGGAGGACATACGCCCTATTCCTTTTTTGAAGCTCGTTTCCTTGTCTTCAAACTCAAATCCTGCAAAGCTTTTCCCAATTTGTCTTCTCTGGCTAACTGGAAAAAACGGAAAAACCGCCCCCTTAAAAACGGATGAAGGTGACCCTTG
>CAJURM010000020.1 GCA_910589025.1 uncultured Odoribacter sp.
TGCTTAGTAAGCGTGTTCTAAAACAGGATAAAAAGTTGAACGGAGAAGAAAAAGCTACGAAATCGTTAGCGGAAAAGCTCGTATCATTCTAAAAAGCAAGATGAGTATTCACCCAAATACATTTCTTAATTTTAAATACTTTATTATGACAAAACACTTAAAATTAGCAGGAATGCTATTTCTTTCTTTTTTCCTCTGTGTGGGTAACTACGCACAGGCAGAAAGGAGAACAGCAAGTACATCGACTGAACAACAGACAGGGACATGTACCGGTGTTGTAAAAGACGCCAAAGGAGAAACCCTCCCCGGTGCTTCCGTAGTAGTGAAAAATGCGATCGGTTCATCCGCCACGCCAATCGGTACGACCACCGGTATGGACGGTGATTTTACCATCAACAACATTCCGGTAGGAAGTACGCTCGTTATTTCTTTCATGGGCTTCCAGACCCAGGAAGTGCAATGGACAGGCACTCCCATAACTGTTATGCTAAAAGAGGACTCCCAGAGCCTGGACGAAGTGATTGTCGTGGGTTACACCACCCAACGGAAAGAGAGTCTGACAGGTGCCATGACAAACATCAAGAACGACAAACTGAAAGACATCACCACTCCCTCTGTGGAAAACATGCTGAACGGCAAGGTTCCTGGCGTATATGTGGCTCCGGGTTCCGGCCAGCCGGGTAGCGCCGGGGCTGTGGTTATCCGCGGACAGGCTTCTTTGAGCGGTACGACTTCCCCATTATGGGTGATTGACGGGGTAATTGTAGGCAGCAGTGCCGGGGAATTGAATCCCTCCGATATTGAAAGCATGACGATTTTGAAAGATGCCGCTTCTACAGCCATCTACGGTTCAGAAGGAGCCAACGGTGTTATCGTGGTAACGACAAAAAAAGGGAAAGAGGGAAAAATGACAATCAACGCCGGCGTTAAACTGGGTATCAGCCGCCTGACTACCGGTAATCTGGAAGTCATGAACGGAGCCGAATTGTATGATTATTATAAATCTTTCCAAAATGCCAATGAAATCGCATTCCCCCGTTGGAATGAAGATTTGCGGAACAGTAACTTCGATTGGTGGGACTTGGCAACCCACACTGGTTTCACGCAGGATTATCACCTGTCTATCGCCGGGGGATCTGAAAAAATCAGGTCTTATTTTTCACTGGGTTATTACGATGAAGATGGTGCGATAAGAGGATACGACTACAAGCGCTACAGCTTCCGCTTCAATACCGATTACAAACCGTACCATTGGTTGACAATCAAACCCGCCATCAGCGGCTCCCGCCGGGATATTGAAGACAAACAGTATTCCGTAACGGCCATGTATTCCATGCTTCCGTGGGATAGCCCTTACGACGAAAACGGGGAATTGGTTCCACATCATTACAGTGGGTGGGTAAATACCCAATCCACCAACTACCTGCTGGATCTGGATTACGGCAATTACGGAGAATCTACGAATCATGAGTTTATGGGTAACTTCGATTTTGACGTCAAAATCACAGACTGGCTGACGTTTGCCTCTGTGAACAGCTATCGTTATAACAATTATTCCCAGCACAGTTATACCGACCCGCGTTCCAACGGCGGCGAGAGTGTGGAAGGACGTCTGACGGAATGGCGTTCGGAAACCGCCCGGAAGGTGACCAACCAAAAATTATTGATTAACAAAACCTTTAACGGAAAACATTCTCTTAACGGTTTGATTTCATACGAGTACAAAGACTATTGGTACAAATCACTGGATGTCTACGGAACCGGATTTATTCCGGGATTTGAGGTACTGGATGTGGTAGCAAAACCGGAACGGACGAAAGGCGGTATCCTGGAATGGAAGGTGCAATCCATCTTCACGAACTGGAAATATGCTTATGACAGCAAGTATCTGGCTGAATTCTCTTTCCGCCGTGACGGAGCTTCCAACCTGGGTGACAACGCCCAATACGGTAATTTATTCTCGTTCAGTGCCGGTTGGATCATCAACCGCGAAGACTGGTTCAAAGCCGACTGGGTGGATAATTTGAAAGTTCGTGCTTCTTACGGTTCGGTAGGTAACCGTCCGAGTTCGCTTTACCCGCAATACGATTTATATGCCGTTTCTACCGGAGCCAGTTACAATACCAATTCCGGCGCCTTAATCAGCGTTATCGGAAACAAGGACCTGACCTGGGAAAGGACGTACACCACCGGTTTCGGTTTGGATGCCGCCATGTTCCAGAGCCGTTTGCGCCTGACGTTTGACTATTATATCAAGAATACCGACAATATTCTGTACAATGTTCCGGTGACCGGTTTGACGGGAGTAACGAGCATTTACAAGAACATCGGTGAAATGCGCAATACCGGTTATGAGATCTCCCTTGGAGGCGACATTATCCGTACGAAAGACTGGAACTGGAACATAGAACTGAATATCAGCCACAATAAGAATGAGCTGAAAAACCTGTATAAACAAAAAGAGGCTGACGGCAGTTACGTCGTGAAACCGGTGATTATCGGCGACGGCAGTGGTATTGTCGGTTCTGCTGAACGCATTTTGGAAGTGGGCGAACCGATTGATACATACTATATGAAAAGATGGGCAGGTGTCAATCCGGATAACGGTGCCCCGATGTGGTACAAAAAGGGTGAAAACGGTGAGCTGGTAACCACTTCCAATTATGCGGAGGCCGAATATTTCAAATGCGGTTCCGGTTCACCCGATTTGTTCGGAGGTTTCTCTACGACACTGACCTGGAAGAATTTTGATTTGAATGCCGTATTCGGTTATTCCATCGGCGGTAAGATTTACAATTATTCCCGCCAGGAGTATGACTCCGACGGTACGTATTGCGACCGTAACCAGATGAAACTGCAAAGCGGCTGGAAACGCTGGGAGAAACCGGGCGACAAAGCCACTCATCCGGTAGCCAAATACAATAATTCGGACAAAGGCAATTACGCTTCCAGCCGTTACCTGGAAGACGGTGATTTCTTGAAAATGCGTTCTTTGACGCTGGGTTACAATGTGCCTGTAAAGAAATGGGGCATCCAGAGTCTGCGTGTAGCGTTGAGCGGCGAGAATCTGTTCACGATTACGGATTACTCCGGTGTGGATCCTGAAATCCCTGCTTCGGACGGCTCTGTGATGAGAAGTGCCGGTCCGGGTGTGTATCCTTCCGTACGTAAGTTTATGTTCGGATTAAATCTAACATTCTAAATTGAAGTATATGAAAAAAATAGTTACAGTATTAGTAGCGGCTGCATTCTCGCTGACCGCATGCGATATAGACTGTCTGCCTTACGGTTCGATGTCGGCAGAACAGATTACCAATGACCCGGACGCTTCACTGGACGCTTTAATGAACGGCATGTATGCCCAGTTGAAAACGTGGTCGGACCCGATGCACCGTTGCGGGGAGTATGCCGGCGACAATATGGTGATCCGCGGAAATTCCACAGACGCATTTTTTGAGTTCATCTCTTTTGCCCGTACCCCGAACAATTACCGTTTGCAGGATTTCTGGGATTACGGTTATAAAGCTATCGCCCAAGCTTCCAATATCATCAATATGATTGAGGAGGGACAGAGTGCCGAAATCGACAATAAACTCGGCGAGTGCTACTATGTACGCGGCATGATGTATTTCTATCTCTGCCGGGCTTACGGACGTCCGTATTACCAGGCTCCCGACAAAAACTTGGGCGTGCCCATCGTAAACGGAACGCCGGATGATGTTGTTGGCGAAATGTTTCTACCGGACCGAGCTACCGTAAAAGAGACTTACGAACAGGCAATCAACGATCTGAAAGCAGCAGAGCGTTTAATGACAATTAACAAGGGGGCGATTTATGCTTCCAGAGAAGCAGCTCAGGCAATGTTATCACGCGTATATCTTTACATGAGCGGTACGTATGAAAATCCGAATACCCAGTATGCACAGTTGGCGGTAGAATATGCGGACAAAGTAATTAATTCCGGTACTTATGCTTTGTTACCCCGGGAAAGTTTCATGGCGTATAATACATTTACTCCCGAAAATAACAGCGAAACGATTTTTGCAATCAAACGTGTGGCTTCCGAATTTTCCGGTTATGACCATTATTACGGTATCGGCGGTATGTACGCCAACATCGGCGGCATGGGCTGGGGCGAAATGTTTGCCAGTGCCAAATATCTCGCTTTGCTGGATGAAACGGGAAGAAACGACTGGCGTCCGGATCATTATAACATGGTGGATGCCCGGGCAGCTTTCATCGAACCGCATTATGCCGATAATGCCCAAGAGGTATTCCGTTTTATTTATACGGATGCCGAAACGGGATTGCAGAATTATCTCCAATTTGACACAAAAGTTGAGGGTAACGATCTGATTTGCCGAGACATGAAAATCGAAACCATAGGAAATAAAAAAGACACCACCTATACGAATTACGCGTTATCGCCCGTGGATAAGGAGCAGGAAATATACACGATTACTTATAAAGGCAGAACGTATGAAGGTGTGGTGGACAACTATATCACGCTGAACCGCGTTTATCCGGAATTTTATATTGCAAAATGTTCCCGGGAAGGAGAAGATTCCCATTTGCATTCACCACTTATCAGCCGCTTGGGCGAGATTTATCTGAACCGCGCGGAAGCGTATGCCAAATTGAGTAATTATGGTGCTGCACTGGCAGATCTGAATATCATCCGCGGACGTGCCATTGTCGGCGGTGAATATAATTCTTTGGACGCAAACAATGCCGGAGAGAGAATCGACAAAGAACGTCAGTTGGAGTTGGCCTACCAGGCTGAACGCAGTTACGACGTATTCCGTAACGGGAAGGCTCTGGACCGTCATTATCCGGGACCGCACAAGCAATTGGAGAATGTGCCGGCAACCGATTTCCGGGTAATATATTACATTCCGCAAAACGCCATTAATGCTTATCCGGGCACATTAACCCAAAATCCGACAAGCAATAGCGGGGTGATTTTAAATTAAAGTTTCTTTATTTAGATTCTAAAGAGTTTTAAACTATTCATTCATAATTAAAATTGAAAAGAGACTGCCAATTGAATTTGACGGTCTCTTTTCTTATTTCCTCGTTCACAAAGCAGCTTCATAGTTAAGCGGCCCGGTACTCCACCCGTATTTCAAGTTTTTCTTTACCCGAACAGGGTAATGCCCTCTATTTGCAGAAGTTTTGTTTTAATATCCAGCCCTCCGGTATATCCGGTCAGTTTCCCGCCGCTCCCGATAACACGGTGACAGGGAACAATAATGGGCAAAGGATTCCGTCCGTTAGCCATCCCCACTGCCCGGCAAGCCTTCGGGTCTCCAATAAGAGCGGCAAGTTCGCCGTAGGTAATACAAATTCCATATGGAATGCCACATAGCGCATGCCACACTTTTTGCTGAAAAGGAGTTCCATCTAATAAATAAGGAAGGTCGAAGGTTTTCAATCGTCTGTCGAAATAGGCATCCAGTTGCCGGCGGGCTTCCCTGAGCAAAGGAGTCTCCCTCCGTTCACACTCATCCGGAACAGCCGCCACACGGTCACCCACCCATATCCTCGTCAGTTTTCCCCCACTCTCCTGCAACCCATACTTCCCGATAGCTCCCTCATAAAAATAACATGCTTTCATACGCCCTTATTTAAAACAACGAATCCTACTTAATCCACGTGCCGCGTTTCCAGAGGTATTCAAGAGGTCCCTGGGCGTGACGCGACAGCCAGTAGCGGCTGAATGACAACTGTACAAAAAAGATTCCGAGTCCGATAAGGGCAGAGCCCGCTGCTCCGACCGAATTGTATAAGCCAAAGCCCCAATGATAATAAATGGCCACCCCAATAACGGACTGCCCGATGTAATTCGTGAGACTCATGCGCCCGTACGCCACTGGCATACGCTGGAAGGCATACCCTTTGTCTCCGTGATGGAACCAAGCCAATACAAACACCGATACCAACAGCACCATGAATGCGAAATTATACAGCATCGGAACAGCAATGCTATAATAGGAAAGTACGGTTACATTGCCAATCACAGGCGGCACGTAGGTTTTCAGCAAAAAGAGCGGGACACAGGCTGCGGCAGCACCCACGAGAGCCTTGCGCCAGAACCGTACACTCGCCACCGATTTGACAAACCACTCCATTCTCCCCGCCAACATACCCAGTAAAAAGAGTGCAGGGGTCTGGAACAAGCGTCCGGCTTCCACCTGCCAGAAGTTGCTATAAAGCTGACCATTCCAGATATTGTTGAGCAGCATCTGCCACAGGTTTCCGTTCCGCCCCACCTCTCCTGCCGACACGGCGTATTGGATGAATAAAGAATTATTGTCTATATATTCCGGATGATACAGCGCGTATACAATTTTTCCCCAGCAGTAAGGTTGCAGCATAAGTATGGCAGCCACAAGCACTACCGTCCGGTTGCTCCACGAGGAGGCAGGGATAAGGATAAGACCACACACGGCGTAAAGCAGCAGGATGTCGCCATTGTAGAACAAAGCGTGCAATTGCGAAAATCCCACAAGCAAAAGAAGTCGCCAGGCAAAGCGGGCACGAAAATCACAACCCCGGCGACGTGCATTGCGCATCTGAATATAGAAGCTGAATCCGAAAAGCAAAGAAAAGGTGGCATAAGCCTTACCGGCAAACAGAAAAAACAAACCGTCCGTCACCCACACATTCAGTTTCGCCAACCATCCGGATTGAAGCAAGTCGCCGTAAAAAATATTATAGTGTTCCAGATTATGAAGCAGGACTATTGCAAGCAAAGCAAAGCCCCGCAAGGCATCCACCACTTCAAGACGTGATGTGTTTCCAGTTGTTGCAGACATAAGGATTTATAAAATTTATCGACAAATGTAAAAAAATTATACAAACCCATTCCAGGCTTCTGTACCAAACTTTCCGGATGATATAATATTTCCTATCTTTGCGGGAATGAATCAAATATTTCTGCGGATGAAATTAGTGATTTTAACCGGTGCAGGCATGAGTGCGGAAAGCGGGATAAAAACGTTCCGTGACAGCGACGGATTGTGGGAGAACTACCGCATTGAGGACGTCTGCACTCCGGAGGCTTTGGAACGGAATCCGGAATTGGTCAACCAGTTCTATAACGAAAGACGTAAACAGTTGTACGAAGCGTATCCCAATGCCGGACATACCGGATTGGCTGAATTAGAGCCTTATTTCGATGTGCAAATTATCACACAGAACGTAGACGATTTGCATAAGCGGGCAGGCAGTAAACACGTGCTGCATCTCCACGGCGAATTGAAGAAAGTCAGAAGCAGCAAAAATCCGTCAGCTATTTACGACCTGGAGGGTTGGGAACTGAAATCGGGCACACGCTGTGAAGACGGTTCCCTGTTGCGCCCCCACATTGTCTTTTTCGGAGAAGCCGTTCCCAATATCGAGCCTGCTACGGAACTCGTCCGCCAAGCGGATATCCTCGTTATCATCGGGACTTCTCTGGCCGTTTATCCGGCAGCGGGACTTCTGAGTTACGCCTCCGAAGGGATTCCGGTTTTCGTCATTGACCCGCACATTCCGCAACAAGCCCGCAACAACAGGTTTCACCTGATTGAAAAAGGAGCCTCCGAGGGGGTCGCCGAATTGAAAAAATTATTATTAAATCAATAAGTGCTACGGCATGGGAAGAGGAAAAAAACCGTTACTGGAAAACGTTGAAATAAAAAAAATCGCAGCGGAAGGAAAGTCCATTGCGTATATTGACGAAAAAATATTATTTGTGCCCAACACCGTCCCCGGCGACGTAGTCGATGTGCAGGTCACCCGCAAACGGAAAAGTTTTTTAGAGGGATTTGTAGTAAAAACACACAAATTGTCTGAACTGCGTACTCCACCTTTCTGTCCGCACTTTGGTATCTGCGGCGGCTGTAAATGGCAGAACCTGCCTTATGAGATGCAACTGCAATTCAAACAGCAGGAAGTTATTGACAACCTGGAACGCATCGGGAAGATGGAACTTCAGAATATCTTCCCCATCTTAGGCTCTGCACTGACTACACTCTACCGCAACAAACTGGAATTTACATTCAGTAACAAACGGTTTCTCACACGGGAGGAAATCGGACAAGAGATGGACATAGAGCGCACTCCGGCACTTGGATTCCATGTGCCCGGACTTTTCGACAAGGTAGTGGACATCGATACCTGTTATCTGCAAGGCGGTTTTTCAAACGAAATCCGGAATTTCATTAAAGAGTATGCTCTGACACACCGGTTGGAGTTCTTCAACATCCGCAATCAGGAAGGTTTCTTAAGGACGTTAATTATCCGTACGTCCTCCACCGGAGAAATTATGGTAGTGCTGGCGTTTTTCCACGAAGACCGGGAGAAACGGGAAGCCCTGCTCGATGCTTTGCAACAGGAGTTTCCTCAAATCAGTTCACTGATGTATGTCATCAACGGAAAGGCCAACGACACGCTGACCGACCAGGAAATAATCTGTTATAAAGGGAAGGATCATATTTTTGAAGAGATGGAAGGTTTGAAGTTTAAAATCGGCCCAAAATCTTTTTACCAGACTAATTCCGGACAGGCTTACAACCTCTATTCCCGTACCCGGGAATTAGCAGGTCTGACAGGTAAGGAAATTGTGTATGACCTTTACACCGGTACCGGAACGATTGCGAATTTCGTAGCGAAAAAAGCAGAGAAAGTCATCGGCATAGAGTATGTGCCAGAAGCCATTGAGGATGCCAAAATCAACTCTGCCATTAATGGCATTACCAACACCACTTTTTACGCTGGCGACATGAAAGACGTGCTAAACGAAGACTTTATTGCTGCACACGGTCACCCGGACGTTATTATCACAGACCCTCCCCGCGCAGGGATGCATCCGGACGTGGTCGCCACGATTCTGAAAGCCGCCCCCGACCGCATTGTTTATGTGAGCTGCAATTCCGCCACACAAGCCCGTGATTTGCATCTGATGGACAATCAGTATAAAGTCATGGCGGTACAGTCTGTGGATATGTTCCCTCATACCCACCATGTGGAAAACATTGTGCTACTCCACAAGAGATAAAAGAGGCTCCTGTCTGCCTCTTCCCCCTCTCTACTACACATTCAGGCAAAGCTGCATGACTTGAAAAAAAATGACATACAGCTCTGCCTGAATTTTTAAAACTTATCGGATAGAGCCGTCCGCTTATTTTTCAAGATAAGCCCGGATCATCCATGCCGTTTTCTCTTTTCTTTCGATCATGTCTTCGAGGAAATTGGTTGTTCCGGCATCATCAGTCTCTTCATCATCTTCAAGTTGTTCGATGTCTTTACGGATTTCCCGTATCAGCGTGTCGTTGTCTTCGCTCAGTATCGCCAACATCTGTTTTGCTTCGGGCAGAGCCTCGGAGTCGCAATGTTCCTTGATTCTGTTGTGTTCCAAATAGCCCTGCAATGATCCGACCGGACGTTCGCCCAGAGAACGAATACGCTCTGCAATGTCGTCAATGTCCCGAATCAACCCGTTATAAAGTTCTTCCATGAAGACGTGATAAGAATGAAAACTTACGCCTTTGACATTCCAGTGGTAATTCCAGGTTTTTGCCAATAACACGAAATGGTCGGCCAGCAGATTATTCAATACGGTTTTGCTGGCTTTTACCATTTGGGGTTCCAATCCAATATTTGCTGCCATAATAATTTAATTAAAGGTTAAACTTTTTCTCTAAAATAGAAACGGATAACGGATTTTTTTGTTGCAAAACAGATTCCTATTTATAAATCGCTTATTTTTGTCCGGATAATCGCGCTTACCGATAAAAATAAAAAGAGCTCTGCATGGATTACGTGATTTTGAATAAGGATACGGAAGAAAAAATAAAAGAAATAAGCCGACGAATCCGGCGTCTGCAAAATTGGGGCAGTATCAGCAGCCTCCGCCATCTGGGAATAAATACCCGGCAGCAGGTCGGTGCCAGTTTTGTATCGCTCAAAACTCTCGCCGCCCAATATACTCCCGACGAGAATGTAGCGGAAGCGCTATGGCTCACGCAACAAAGAGAAGAGCAAATCTTGGCCTGCTTCCTGCTTCCTAAAAAAATAAATAAAGAAAAAATTACACAATTCATGTCACTTTGTATCAGTCCGGAAATAGCGGAATACATGGGTTTCCTTGTGATAGCTGAACATCCCGACCTCCGGGAAATCGTGGAAAGCTGGACAAATTCATCCGTCCCCTTTTTGCAAACAGCCGCCTTGTGTGCCGGAGCCCGTCACCTCGTTTTACATAAAGACGCACCGCTGATTCCGCAAAGTTTGTTTAAAGCTCTGCTTAACAAGGAATACGAAGACAAATACGTCCGCTTGGTGGCAGCACGCTACCACTGACGGGAGAAAAAAATGCCCAGTAGCGAATGTTAATAAATATTAAAGAGATATTTTTCATTTCGCCACACTTTATTTTAAAAAGAATGTTTTTTATATTTGTACAGATATTACGGAAAAAAAGTATTAATTAATTTTTTAATATAAATTGCAATTATGGCAAAGTTAGATCTAAGCATTTACGGGATACAGGACGTGAAGGAAATCGTCCACAATCCTTCGTACGAAGAACTGTTCAAGGCAGAGACCGATGCGTCATTGACCGGCTATGAAAAAGGCCAAGTGACCGAACTGGGCGCCGTAAACGTCATGACAGGTATTTATACCGGCCGTTCTCCCAAAGATAAATTCTTTGTAAAAAATGAAGCCAGCGCAGACAGTGTGTGGTGGACTTCAGAAGAATACAAGAACGATAACAAACCGTGTTCGGAAGAAGCCTGGGCTGACCTGAAAGCCAAAGCCGTTAAGGAGTTGTCCGGCAAAAAATTATATGTGGTGGATACGTTCTGCGGAGCCAACGAAGGTACCCGTCTGAAAGTACGTTTCATCATGGAAGTGGCTTGGCAGGCTCACTTTGTAAAAAATATGTTCATCCGTCCGACAGAAGAAGAATTGGCTAATTACGGCGAACCGGATTTCGTTTCGTTCAATGCAGCCAAAGCCAAAGTGGACAATTACAAAGAACTGGGTCTGAATTCGGAAACTGCTACCGTTTTCAACCTGAAAACAAAAGAGCAGGTCATCCTGAACACTTGGTATGGCGGGGAAATGAAAAAAGGTATCTTCTCTATCATGAACTACCTGAATCCTCTCCGCGGCATTGCTTCCATGCACTGCTCTGCCAATACCGACCTGGAAGGTAAGAACACGGCTATTTTCTTCGGATTGTCCGGTACGGGTAAAACGACCCTGTCAACAGACCCGAAACGGTTGTTAATCGGTGACGACGAACACGGCTGGGATGATGAAGGTGTATTCAACTATGAAGGTGGTTGCTATGCTAAGGTTATCAACCTGGACAAAGAAAGCGAACCGGACATTTACAATGCCATCAAACGCGACGCTTTACTGGAAAACGTAACAGTAGATGCCAATGGCAAAATTGATTTCGCTGATAAGTCTGTAACGGAAAATACCCGTGTTTCTTATCCGATCTACCACATCGAAAACATTGTTAAACCGGTATCCAAAGGCCCGGCTGCACAGCAGGTAATCTTCCTGTCTGCCGACGCGTTCGGAGTACTGCCTCCTGTATCTATTCTGGATGCAGAACAAACGAAATATTACTTCCTGTCCGGCTTTACAGCTAAATTAGCAGGTACGGAACGCGGAATTACTGAACCGACCCCGACGTTCTCCGCTTGTTTCGGGGCAGCTTTCCTGTCTTTGCACCCGACAAAATATGCGGAAGAACTGGTGAAGAAAATGGAAAAGTCAGGCGCCAAAGCCTATTTGGTGAATACAGGATGGAATGGAACCGGCAAACGTATCTCCATAAAAGATACCCGCGGTATCATCGATGCCATCTTAAACGGTTCTATCGACAAGGCTCCGACGAAAACCATTCCTTTCTTCAATTTTGTAGTGCCGACCGCTTTACCGGGTGTTGATCCGAAGATCCTCGATCCCCGCGACACCTATGCAAACGCACAGGAATGGGAAACGAAAGCCAAAGATCTTTCCGAACGTTTCATCAAAAACTTCAAGAAGTTTGAAGGAAACGCTGCCGGTAAGGCTTTAGTGGCTGCCGGTCCGAAATTGTAATTCCGGTTACAAGCCCCATAAGAAGCCGCTCCCGTTGGGAGCGGTTTTTTTATTGGTGAGTTTTTTCGTAACTTAGCAGCTCAAAACAAAAAAGTAAGAATATGTATTCACAAGACGAATTCAAAAAATATGCCATCAAACACAAAGGCATCAGCAGCCTGAATCTCCATCGGTTCGAATCGGCTACAGCAAGTTACTTATCACCGACCATCATTGAGGAACGTCAGTTGAACGTGGCTTCGATGGACGTGTTTTCACGGTTAATGATGGACCGTATTATTTTCCTTGGTGTGCCCATTGACGATGATGTAGCCAATATCATTATGGCACAACTTTTGTTCCTGGATTCCGCCGACCCCGGCAAGGATATCCAGCTTTATTTCAACAGTCCGGGAGGTTCTGTGTATGCCGGTTTAGGCATTTACGACACGATGCAATACATCAATTGTGATGTCGCCACGATCTGTACCGGACTGGCAGCCTCGATGAGTGCCGTACTCCTCTGTGCCGGAACCGCAGGCAAGCGTTCTGCGTTAAAACATTCACGGGTGATGATTCACCAGCCAATGGGAGGCGCACAGGGCCAGGCTTCCGACATCGAAATCACTGCCCGGGAAATCCAGAAACTGAAAAAGGAACTCTATACCATCATCGCCGACCATTCGGGTAATCCGCTCAAGAAAGTGGAAAAAGATTCCGACCGCGATTATTGGATGTCGGCAGAAGAGGCGAAAGAGTATGGAATGATTGACACGATTTTAACCAGAGAAAACAGATAATGAGTATGCAAGATAAATGTTCATTCTGCGGACGGTCGCGTAGTGAGGTGGAATTACTTATTGCCGGAATGGACGGGTTTATATGTGACCAATGCGCCCACCAGGCGAACGATATTGTCAATGAGGAGATGAAAAGCAAATCTTCACTTAATCTGGACCATATCGAGATAAAGAAGCCACTGGAAATCAAGACATTTTTAGACCAATATGTCATTGGACAGGATGATGCAAAAAAACACATTGCCGTTGCTGTATACAACCATTATAAACGCCTCCTCCAAAAAGAGGATACCGAAGGTGTGGAAATAGAAAAATCCAACATCATCATGGTGGGGAGAACCGGAACGGGGAAAACGTTGCTGGCACGCAGCATTGCCAAAATGCTGCACGTTCCCTTTACGATTGTAGATGCCACTGTTCTGACGGAAGCGGGATATGTGGGAGAAGATATTGAGTCTATCCTGACCCGTTTGCTGCAAGCGGCAGATTATGACGTAGCCGCCGCAGAAAAAGGAATCGTGTTTATCGATGAACTGGACAAGATTGCCCGGAAAGGTGATAATCCTTCCATTACGCGGGATGTGAGCGGCGAAGGAGTACAACAGGGATTGCTGAAGCTCCTGGAAGGTTCGGTAGTTAACGTTCCTCCCCAAGGCGGACGCAAACATCCCGACCAAAAGATGATTCCAGTCAATACCAAAAATATCCTGTTCATTTGCGGAGGCGCGTTTGATGGTATCGAGCGGAAAATCGCCATGCGGCTGAATACGCAGGTGGTCGGTTTCAATGCCAGCAAGGCGAAAGAAAAAATTGACCGGGATAATTTCCTCCAATATATCACCCCCCAGGATTTGAAATCGTTCGGACTGATACCGGAGATTATCGGGCGTCTGCCGATACTGACCTATCTGGAACCGCTCGACCGGACCGCATTGCGTAACATCTTGACAGAACCCAAGAATGCCATCATACGGCAGTATGTCAAACTGTTTGAATTAGACGGTATCCATCTGAAGTTTGAGGAAGAAGTTTATGAATATATTGTAGACAAAGCTATTGAGTTTAAGTTGGGAGCCCGGGGGTTGCGGTCCATCTGTGAGGCCATCATGACGGACCTGATGTTTGAAGCCCCTTCGCAGGACCGGAAAAATATTACCATCACCAAAGCTTATGCCGAGGAGAAACTGAGCAAGCTCAACTCACAAACATTAAGGGCTTAAAAAAAAGCGGATCAAATGATCCGCTTTTTTTATCTCAACATCATGTAGGGTATTTTAGTCAATCCCTCCGCCAACTGGTTGATACCTTTTTCCAATTTTCCTTTCAGCATCATTTTCAGCATAAAATTCAACTCTCCAATAAAGGTCAACCTCAAGCGGGTGTCATAAGGACCGTTTTCCAGCAATTGTATCCACAAATTAAATTCAAAAGGCAGATTTTCATCTCCCCCCAATTTAATCATCTTAGGCGCCTCTTTTTCCACAATTCTCACAACAACCTCTCCCATCCCTTTCACAGTCAATGTACATGCGTCCTCACTGAAACGCACGTCTTCAATCTTATCAGAAATCTGTGACAACTGTCCACTACCCGCTCCCATCTGCTTGGCCATGTTGATTATCATTCCGATTCTGTTGAAATCCGAAAGCAAGGAATACACGCTCTCAATAGCGCTGTCAATCTTATAGATTTCACTTACAATTTTTGTTTCTGCCATACTGTTTTTCATTTGGATAGCCAGAAATGCCGGGGCTCCCTACTTCCCCATCCCAGATTCCCGATGCTTCGCATTTTTACTTATAGGTTTCAGGACTTTTGCGCCATTCTTTCAGTTTTTCCACATCGCTCTGCTGAATATATCCGGTCTTGACTGCCAGGTCTATCATGGCATTATAATTGCTCAATGTGGTTAGTTCGCAACGGGCCGCATCAAAATTATCCACAGATTTTTGGAATCCGTAAGTGAAAATCGCTACCATTCCCAATACTTCGCAGCCCGCACTCCGAAGGGCTTCTACTGCCTGCAAACTGGAACCGCCAGTAGAAATGAGATCCTCAATAACCACTACTTTCTGTCCCGCTTTGTATTCTCCCTCTATCAGATTTTCCAGACCGTGGGATTTGGCAGAAGAACGGATATAGATAAAAGGCAGGTTCAGTTCCTGAGCAACCAGTACGCCCTGGGCAATAGCTCCGGTAGCCACCCCTGCAATGACTTCTGCCTGGGGATATTTTTCGCGGATAACAGCTGCAAACTGCTCTTTGATATAACTACGCACCCCGGGAAAAGACAAGGTTTTCCGGTTATCACAATAAATAGGTGATTTCCAACCGGATGCCCACGTAAAAGGGTGAGCAGGCTCTAACTTTATAGCTTTGATTTTCAACAAATGTGAAGCGACATTTTCTGCTACTGTACTCATTTTTATTATTTTTGTCGGGTTAAAATATTATTTACAAGACCTATTCTGGTACAAATGTATAAAGTATTTTTTAAAGAAAGCTTTTTTGGGTTAACTGATGATAGCGAAATACTTAAAAATCACCAGGACGTCCTCATTCAACCTGATAAAAACGAACTGTTTTCTTTTGTATATTCTTATCTGAAAGAAGACAGCATTTTCCATGCCACACTCTATCACCCGGACCTTAATTTATTATTTTCCCATTTTCAGTCCTGTTTTAAAGTGGTTGGAGCAGCCGGCGGCGTAGTCCGACATGACGGTAAAATCCTGATGATAAAACGACTGGGTATACCCGATTTACCCAAAGGCCACATCGAAGCCGGGGAAGACCCGCAGACTTGCGCCCTGCGGGAGGTACGGGAGGAATGCGGTTTGCAGGAAGTCCGGATTGAAAGCCCACTGCCAGACACATGGCACATCTATTTCCGGGAAGAACAATGGCATCTGAAGCAGACCCATTGGTTTACGATGGCATGTCCGCCAAATCAGAGACTGACTCCGCAGGCTGAGGAAGAGATTGAAGAGGTGTACTGGCTTCCCTATTCAGCCATAGACACTGTGTCGCCACAGACATACGCTTCACTCCGGCCTGTCCTTACTGAAGTGAAGGAGCGGTATGAAAAGTAATCAATCCCTCCATCGGTGTCTGGCATATCTGTCCCGGACAAAGGTCATATTTCTCCAGTAAACAGAGGAGCTGCTCCCGGAAATAAAACGCCACACTCCCCGTAAAGGAGACAGGCAAACGGCGTATTTCCCTGTATTGCAAAAGATTCCGGCAAATAAATTCCTCCAAGGCCGTACATACGATATTTTCAATTTCGGGATACGCGATATATTTTTTCAGAAACGGAGTAAACGATGCCAGGAAACGATTAGGCAAAGGCTGCCGGTAAACGCGGTCAATAATTTCCGGGTAAGTGCAGCGGTATTCCCTAAAAAAAGATTCCCGTATTTTTCCCGGCAAGATGCCTTTCAGTACATCGGCGACCAGCCTCTTTCCCATCACAGCCCCACTGCCTTCATCTCCCAATATAAATCCCAAAGGAGGAACATTACCGACAATGTCTTTCCCATCATAGTAACAGGAATTGGATCCGGTCCCCAAAATACACACAATCCCCGACGAGTGCTGAAATAAAGAGCGGGCAGCAGCCAATAAGTCAGAAGCGATTTCCACCTGCGGAGCAGTAAAGAAGTCTTTCAAAGCCAGCCTCACCTGCTCGTTTTTTTCCGGGAAAGCACATCCCGCCCCATAAAAATAAACGGCTTCCACCCTCTTTTCCTGAGCCCTGAATTCCTGTTCCAACATCTGTAATATCTCCTTATCCGACTGATACACCGGATTGATACCCGAAGTATAAATGACTTCATACTCCCCGTTTTCCACCATGCACCATTGGGTTTTTGTCGAACCGCTATCTGCAATCAAATACATAATTCCTATTATTAGCCGTACGGGAATTGTCTCCCGCACCAAAGATAATAGTTATTCTCTGTATTCTTTCCCTATTTTCCGGAAGAAATACGCCTTTTTCCGGGCAGAATAGTATATATTTGAATCCATCAATTCAATCTCATGGAAAAACAAGTGACGTGCTTTGCCACAGGTGGCAATCATAATAATACGAACCACATTATCAGACAATTAAAAAAGAATGCATATATAAAATGCTGTTATGTGATCAATACACACACCGCAAAAGAAGAGGTTGAAGCCCCGGTTCTGCAAGGGAATCTCTGCCAGACCGCCTTTTTGCGGCAACTTCTGCCCTATTGCGATACGCCCTATACGTTACTTATCATCCAACCACACCGTATAGACCTTGGGACGTTCGCCCTGGATCGCTTGTTGCAAATAGCTCAGGCGACTTCCGCAGCAATGCTGTATTCCGATTATAACGACAACGGAGTCAATGGACTTTCTCCTCATCCGCTCACCGATTACCAGGACGGAAGCTTGAGGGATGATTTCAATTTCGGCGCACTTTGGCTGCTCCGAACGGAAAAGTTCAAAGAAGCCGTAAAGCAAATGACTGCCGAGTATCAATTTGCAGCGTTGTATGATTTGCGGCTGGCCCTTTCCCGTTTGGGAAAAATCCTGCATATTCCCGAAATTCTGTACAACATGGCTCCTGCCGATTCCCGGCTGTCGGGCGAAAAGAATTTCGATTATGTCGACCCGAAAAACAGAGAGGTGCAATCCGAAATGGAACAGGTATGCAACCAGCATTTAAAACATGTCGGAGCCTGGCTGCCTCCCGTCTTTCAAGCCCCTGATTTTGAAGGCAATTTCCCCGTAGAAATGAGTGTGGTGATTCCGGTAAGAAACCGGGAAAAAACCATCTCTGAAGCTGTAAAATCCGCTTTAAATCAACACACCTCGTTTCCGTTCAATGTCATGGTAGTGGATAATCATTCCACAGACGGGACGAGTGGTATTTTGAAACAACTTTGTACAGAATATGATAATTTGATTCACATTATTCCCCAAGAGCAGGATTTAGGGATAGGCGGATGCTGGAACCGGGCCATCACCGACGACCGTTGCGGACGGTTCTGTATACAGTTGGATAGTGACGATTTATACATAGACAATACGGTTTTACAACAAGTGCGTGACGCTTTTTATACACAAAAAACGGCTGCCGTCATTGGTTCTTACCGGATTGTTGATTTTAATCTGCACCCCCTGCCGCCGGGGCTCATCGACCACAAAGAATGGACGCCCGACAATGGCAGAAATAATGCCCTGCGCATTAATGGGCTGGGAGCTCCCAGAGCATTCTGTACTTCAATTATCCGGAAAATAAAGTTCCCCAATACAAGCTACGGAGAGGACTATGCCGCCGTCCTGGCCATATCCCGGCATTATCAGATTGGACGGCTATACGATGCCCTCTATCTGTGTCGCAGGTGGGAGGGCAATTCCGATGCTGCTTTGAGCGTGGAGAAAGAAAATAAAAATAATGTTTTTAAAGACCGGATACGCACGTTCGAAGTGGAAGCCCGGAAAACAGTTATCCAAGGACAATAAACAGATTTTCAATTCATTGAAAAAAAATACACAACGTGGATTCACAAGATATACACCGGTCTCTCTATTCTCCTACTCTTCTGACAGACGTAAACCGCTTGTTTGAAGAGCAAATCCGTGATTGGGAAACAGTAGCCCGGCGATTCCGGGAGTTGGAACAGGTAAAAAGCCGGACAGTGGCTTACCCCCATTGCACCCTGCTCCTCACCCACAATCCCTGTCGGATTGATTCATCAACCGCTAAAGTCGATTCACTGTCCATACAGGAACGCCCCTGTTTTCTCTGTCCGTCCAACCGGTCGGCAGAACAGCAAAGTATTTCTTGGAACAACTACAATATCCTGATTAATCCGTTCCCTATTTTCCGACGGCATTTCACTATCGTGGACAAGCACCACCAAGCCCAACGGCTAAGTCCTGAACGCATCGGAGATATGCTTGTTTTTGCGCGGAATTTGCCGGAATATACGATTTTTTATAATGGCCCCGGCTGCGGAGCTTCAGCTCCCGACCATTTCCATTTTCAAGCGGGAAACCGCGGCTATATGCCTATTGAAAAGGAGACGAAAAGCAATATGGAGGTTATCAGTGAATCATCACAGCTTAAAATAAGCTGCCAATCCGATGAATTAAGAAAAACCGTCATAGCAGAAAGCGATTCGCTTCCCTTGCTTGTTCAGGCGATTGCCAGCATCTGCCAACTCGTTGGAGAAGTGGTACCCCGGCAACCGGAACCTATGTTCAATCTATTAACGCTATTTGCAGAAAATCGCTGGAAAACCTACCTCTTTCCTCGCAGGACTCATCGTCCGTCCCAGTTTTTTGAAACCGGCGAAAAACGGATTGTTTTCAGTCCGGGAGCCGTGGATTTCGGAGGTGTAGTAATTCTGCCGGTAGAAAAAGATTTTAACCGTCTGGACGGGGAAACGCTTCGCGATCTGTTTGCCCAATTGACATTTCAAGAGGATGAATTTTCAACCTTAAAAAAACTGATTAAAAATTTCCGATTATGCTGATTTCTGTCGGTATTTTATTTGCCCCTGCCATCCGTTTCCGTCTGCATGGTATTTTCCATGAAAAAAATATGCCGGGAAAATTCTCCGGGGAATATGCTGTATTACAGACACCGGACGGCATTTTTTTAACAACACCCCAACAATCGATACCTGTCCGGCTGCCGCTGGAGTTTACTCCCGAAAGAGAAGAGACTGCAAGAATCGAATTAACAGATGTCACCATCGGAATAAATTTCCATTGGGAAAGGCAGGAAAACCAGTTTTTTAGAGGGAAATTGAAAATCATTACAGAAGATAATCATTTAAGCGCCATTAATATTCTGGATATTGAAGAGTATCTGCTCAGCGTTATTTCTTCGGAAATGAAAGCTACGTCTTCTCTGGAGTTTCTGAAAGCCCATGCCGTTATTTCGCGGAGCTGGCTTATAGCCCAATGCGAAAAATCGGCGGAATTGAAGGAATCCGGCAAGACTTATCTGTCGCTCCAGGAAAACCAAGAGGAGTATATACGCTGGTATGACCGGGAGGACCACCGGAACTTTGACGTGTGTGCCGACGATCATTGCCAGCGTTATCAAGGGATACACAAGGCAAGCACACCTCTCGTCAATCAGGCAATAGCAGATACCCGGGGGGAGGTTTTGTGTTACCAACACCGCACCTGTGACGCCCGTTTTTCCAAGTGCTGCGGCGGACTCAGCGAAAAGTTTGAAAATGTATGGGAATCCGTATCGCATCCATATCTGACGACGATCTACGACGGTGCTGGTGCCCAAATACCGGAATTACCTGCTCGGGAAGAAGAGGCAGAGAAATGGATAAGCAGCTCGCCGGATGTATTTTGCAATACCAGTGACCAGCGGATATTGTCTGAGGTGCTGAACGATTACGACCAGGAAACGCACGATTTTTTCCGGTGGGAAGTGTATTACACTCAACAGGAAATCTCTGCCCTTGCCTGCCGGAAGTTAGGCATTGATTTCGGGGATATCACAGACCTGACCCCGATAGAACGGGGCGAATCCGGACGCATCATCCGGCTGAAAGTGACCGGGAGCAAGCGCAGCATGATTATCGGGAAAGAATTGGTTATCCGGAAAGCATTTTCCCAAACCCACCTTTACAGTTCGGCGTTTATCATCCGGAAAGAATGGAAAGACGGTCAGTTGCAGGGCTTCCGGCTAAAAGGCGCAGGCTGGGGCCATGGTGTCGGTTTGTGCCAAATCGGTGCTGCCGTTATGGGGGCCAAAGGTTATACCTACCGGGAAATCCTCCACCATTATTTCCCGAAGGCCACTTTAGAGAAAAAATATTAATCCCTATGCCTACTTTAAAAAAAGATATACGAAATCCCTGGCTTTGGGTGCCCACGCTCTATCTGGCAGAAGGTCTCCCATACATTATGGTTATCAGCATTTCAACTGTTATGTATCTGGACCTTCAAATTTCGAATACAGACATCGCTTTCTATACGAGTTGGCTGTATCTGCCGTGGGTGATTAAACCCCTATGGAGTCCGGTTGCAGACATGTTCAGTACCAAACGCCGCTGGGTGTTGCTTATGCAATTACTCATCGCCATCAGTGCCGGCGGAATCGCTTTATCGCTGACGGCTTCCCATTTCTTTTTTTACTCCCTTTTGTTTTTCTGGCTGCTGGCTTTCTGTTCCGCCACACACGACATCGCCGCCGACGGATTTTATATGTTCGGACTAAATCCCAGGCAACAAGCCTATTTTGTGGGGATACGGACGACGTTTTACCGCTTTGCCACGATTGTGGGGGTAGGAAGTATATTACTCTTTTCAGACCTCCTGCAAAAACACTGGAACCCGGCCCAATCGTGGACTATTCTCTACCTGTGCCTCACCGTGCTTTTTCTACTGTTCTGCATCTATCATTATTACACACTTCCCTATGCCTCTTCCGATCATCCGCACGGGAAGGGCAATGAGATTTTCAAAGAATTCGTTTCCACATTTGTCGTTTTTTTCCACAAGAAACACATCGGTACAGCTTTGGCGTTTATGTTGCTCTACCGTCTGTCGGAATCCCAACTGCTGAAAATGGTATATCCTTTCCTACTGGACCCAAAAGAAAAAGGAGGGCTGGCACTTAGTGCCTCCAATGTCGGTCTCATTTACGGTTCGTTGGGCATGATAGCCCTCACGGCAGGGGGAATTATCGGAGGGATACTGATCGCCCGGCATGGGCTGAAACACTGGATAGGCTGGATGACGTTAGCCATCAACCTGCCCAATTTTATTTACGTTTATTTGGCTTGGTTCCAGCCGGAAAGTCTGACGCTGATTTCTTCTTTATTAATGGTTGAACAATTTGGTTACGGTTTCGGCTTTTCCGCCTATACGTTTTATTTGATCTTATTTAGCGAAGGAGAATACAAAACCGCCCATTACGCCCTATGCACCGGATTTATGGCTTTAGGCATGATGGTGCCGGGCATGATTTCCGGTTGGATCTGCGATACATTCGGCTATCCGTCGTTTTTCCTCTGGGTAATGCTGTGCACTATCCCCGGTTTTATTCTTATACGCCATTTGAAAATTCCGGAAAAATCATGAAACATCCCTATTAAGAAACAAAAACCGGCAGCTGATGAATCCTTATTTCTCTATATTGATTGTTCTGATTTATTTAGGTCTGATCCTGTGGGTGTCTTATTTCAGTTCGCGTAAGTCGGGCACGGCCGATTTTTACCGGGGTGGCAATAAATCCCCTTGGTGGGTAGTTGCTTTCGGCATGATAGGGACCACGTTGTCCGGAGTCACATTTATCTCAGTACCGGGCTGGGTATCTTCTCCGGCAAAAATGACCTATTTTACGGTTATCCTAGGAAATTTCGTCGGGTATCTACTTATTGCCCAAGTATTGCTTCCTCTTTATTACAGGCTTAATCTGACTTCTATCTATGCATATATCGGGGAACGCTTCGGCTTCCGGGCTTACAAGACCAGTGCCGCCCTTTTCCTATTGTCCAAAACAATAGGAGCTTCATTCCGGCTGTTTATCGTGACACTGGTCTTGCAAATTACTATTTTTAGTCCCTTGAATATCCCTTATGCCGTCAATGCTCTCTTTTGTGTAGCGGTTATCTGGGCCTATACGTTTAAAGGAGGTATTAAGGCCATTGTATGGACCGACCTTGTACAAACTTTTTTCCTTATTTTCGCCGTCGTATTCACGATTTTTTCCATTCAAAAGGCACTGGATTTTTCTTTTCCGGAAATGGTGAAGCGAATCGGTGAGAATCCCCAGTTCCTCGTTTTTGATTTCGGAAATCTCTGGTCTAATCCGAATCATTTCCTGAAACAGTTTATCGCCGGAATTTTTATCGCCATCGTGATGACTGGCTTGGATCAGGATATGATGCAAAAGAACCTGAGTCTGAAAAACATCCGGGAAGCGAAAAAGAACTTCCTGACGTTCAGCGTTATTTCCATTCCGGTGTGTTTTATTTTCATGTGCCTGGGAGTGGTGTTTTTCATCTATATGAACCAGACAGGAATTCCGATTCCCGCCAAGACAGACAGTATTTACCCGATGATAGCCACCCAATACCTCAATACGACCACCGGTATATTTTTCATGCTGGGAGTTATTGCAGCTGCTTTTTCCAGTGCCAATTCCGCCCTGATTGCCATGACAACCTCTTTTACTGTGGACCTATATGGCGTACAGAATAAGACAGAAGATGAAAAGAAAAAAATCCGTTTCTATACCCACATCGGCTGTGCCCTGTTACTAGCTTTGGTCATGATTGCGTTCAGCTCGTTCAATAACGAAAGCGTAGTGTATGCCATTTTCAAATTTGCCGGCTACACGTATGGTCCGCTACTGGGACTGTTTTTCGTCGGGATTTTGCTAAAAACCAAAGTGCGGGACAAAGCCATTCCTTTTATCGCTGCTTCCTCAATTGCATTGACTATCAGCATTGATCACTATTCCGTCGTTCTCTTAAACGGTTACCAATTCGGTTTTGAAATTCTGCTCTTTAACGGAGCACTGACGGTCATGGGTCTACTGTTATTCAGAGAAAATAAAAATTAATACCCGGGATATCCCGAAATTTTTATATCATTGAAAAAAAATTGCTATGCTTTTGAAATTATTCTGCTTTTTCCTGCTTTTCTCCGTCACAGCCCTCGGCTTTTCACAAGACAGGACGGTGAAAGTCGGAGCTTCCTGTACTGAAGAGTATTTTCCTTTATTGAAAGGGAAAAGGATTGCCGTTTTCTCCAATCACACCGGCATGGTCGGCAAGGAGCACACTGTGGATTTATTAAAACGCTCCGGATTCAATGTTGTTGCCATCTTTTCTCCTGAACACGGCTTCCGGGGTACGGCTGATGCAGGAGAACACGTGGCAGGAAGCATAGACCCAAAGACTGGGATTCCGATTCGTTCTTTGTATAACGGTAAAAACGGTAAACCCAGTGCCGAAACCATGCGATTGTTCGATTGGTTGGTAGTGGACATTCAGGACGTCGGACTGCGTTTTTATACCTACTATATTTCGATGGTGAAGCTCATGGATGTCTGTGCCGAGCACGGAAAAAAGATGCTGGTACTCGATCGTCCCAATCCCAACGGCCACTATGTAGATGGTCCCATCCTGGATATGAAATACAAATCAGGTGTGGGCTGGCTCCCAATCCCCATTGTACACGGTCTCACTTTAGGAGAATTAGCACAAATGGTGAACGGCGAAAAATGGTTGCCTAACGGCAGAAACTGTGATCTAACAGTGATCCCCTGTAAAAATTATACCCATCAAACGCTCTACCGGTTGCCTATTTCTCCCTCACCCAATTTACCCAATATGAAAGCAGTATATCTCTATCCGTCACTCTGCTTTTTTGAGGCAACACCTGTCAGTCTGGGAAGAGGTACGTCTCTGCCTTTCCAAATATACGGCCACCCGAATATGCTGGGGTATAATTTTTCTTTTACCCCCCGCAGTATCGCAGGAGCCAAGAATCCACCCCAGCTTAACCGCAAATGTTATGGAGCAGACCTCAGCCTACTAAAGGACGAGGAAATTCTGGCCAAAGGTATCGATCTCAGCTACTTGATAGAAGCCTACCGCAACCTTCATATGGACGATTTCTTCTTCAGCTCTTTTTTTGAAAAGTTAATAGGAGTCGGCTATGTCCGTAAAATGATTGCATCAGGCAAGTCTGCCGATGAGATAAAAGCCTGCTGGCACCCCGACATCCTCCGCTTCAAACAACAACGCAAACCCTACCTTCTCTATCCAGAGTAAACAAGAACGACTAATAAACAAAAAAGCCGCAGTTTTCACTGCGGCTTTCTAATGCCTTTCACCCCCAGACAAGTGCCCGAAACAAGAGTTGAACTTGCACGGCCTTGCGGCCACTACCCCCTCAAAGTAGCGTGTCTACCAATTCCACCATCCGGGCTGAAAAATCTTCATCATTTCAAAGTGCCCAAAACAGGACTCGAACCTGCACGTCCGTAAAGACACTAGTACCTGAAACTAGCGCGTCTACCAATTTCGCCATTCGGGCATTGCGGTGCAAAGATACAAACAATTTTTATCCTGCCAAATTTTCGGAAGGATGAAATTAAAAAAAATCACCTTTCCGAAAACTTTTTATTATCCGATTTTCTTTTGCATTCTGTATTTCAATAGATTATAATCTATCCAAACAACATTTTAAAGACAAAAAAATTACGACTGACTAAATATCCGTTATCAACTCGTTTGCAGCATCAAGCACATTGTTTTCAAAACTATCGAGATAAATTTGAGTGGTTTTTTCTGAATCATGTCCCAATCCCTCACTGATTACAGAAGTCGGGATTCCCGAACGTTTGGCTATGGATGCCCAGGAATGGCGCGCAACATAGGTGGTAAGAGGTATTCTGAAATTCAAGATATCCCCCAACATTTTCAACCTGCGATTGGTCTTGCGGTAACCATTTTTATACTGATTGAATTCATTTCTACCGGGATAGCGGATAATCGGAAAAAGAAAAGTTCCTTTGTTTGAGAGATCATTGTATTTCAATATGATATCCATAGCCTTATCCGTAAGTTTGATATTCAGTTTCTGAGAGGTTTTCTGGCGGGAATAATAAATCCGATCCCCCATAATATTAGCCACTTTCAGAAAGGCAATATCCTTAAAAGACATGCCCCGCATATAAAAACTGAACAGAAACAGGTCCCGTGCCAGTGCAACCTGAGGCCTAGAGGACAAATCGAGGTTCTTGATAGCAGCAATTTCATCTTTGTATATGGCTCGTTTAACAGTTTTCTCTTTCCGTATCGTAATTTTTTTAAAAGGATAATATTCTTCTCCCACTACCCCATCTTTGATGGCCCGATTGAAAATCGAGCGTATTGTTCTCAGATAAAAAGATATTGTATTGATTTTACAACCTCTTTCCTGTAAATGGGATTCAAAATTTTTCAAGAAACTGTAATCCACCTCCCCAAATGTAAGGTCTTCCCGGTTGGAATACTTTTTCAAACGCCCCATGGTCTCCCGATAGACATTCGAATTACCGTTTTTCCCGATTTTCTCCAACGAACGGACGATATCATTGATATAATCAAAAATGGGAACTACGGAGGATTTATTGTAATAGTTGCTGACAATGTCATCAATAGTATAAATGGTCCGGCTCATATCAAAATCCATAATGATTTTTTTCAGCTTCATCATTTCCGACTCAATATAAAAATTCACCTTTATATGTTTCTGCCGTTGTTCCAAGGTGCCGTGCTTTTCATTTAGCCTGGCTTTTTTAATGTCCCAATCATCTATTTTTACTTTCTGAAACAGATTAATCAAACGCCGCCCCCGGTTGTGCAGCACTTTAATCATTACCGGGCATTCTCCTTCCTGATTAATTTTTTGCTTATCCAGCATAACTTTCAATGAAGCCATAAATGTGAATTTAAAATGTTTAACATTCAATATCAAACACAAATATAGTCACACATCAAAAATTATATACACCTTAATTTTAACAGCCAAATCAACAGTATTGCGGCAAGCAGAGAGTTGGGAGTCAAGAAAAGTCATTATGCCCATCCATAAAAAGACTCCCTGAAAATTTCAGGGAGTCCAGAAAGTTGTCCCACCAGGACTCGAACCTGGACTGACAGAACCAAAACCTGCTGTGCTGCCATTACACAATGGGACAATCTTTTTTGCTTTGAGCGTTGCAAAAGTAAAACTTTTTCTTTTTCAAACAAAAAAAAGCACCAAAATTCAATCAAAATAATTATTTTCGTGCTTTGTAAATTGAGGTAATATCCTCTGTAAGAAAAACAATAGAATATTTTACAATACACACTGGTATTCAGAATATTAAATGACATTCAATAACAAAAAGCAAATGTATCAGATTCAGAATCATCCGAAGCTGAAATTTCAGCTCATCAACAATGTCACCGGCTGGGGTACATTTATCATCGCCAGTCTCACTTACATTCTTACGGCAGAACCAACGGCAAGTTTATGGGATTGCGGGGAGTTTATCACCACCTCCGTCGGGCTGCAAGTAGGACACCCTCCCGGAGCGCCTTTGTTTATGATTATTTCTAGGCTTTTCGCCATTTTTGCACCTTCTTTGGATAAACAGGCGTTAATGATTAACTACATGTCTGCATTGTGTTCGGGATTCACAATTTTATTCCTTTTCTGGAGCATCAGCCACCTGGCCCGCAAATTAGTGCTGAAAGGGAATCGGGAATGTACGCTTGGGCAGTTGTTTGCCATTATGGGTGCTTCTCTCATCGGAGCCCTGACGTATACATTCAGCGATACTTTCTGGTTTTCAGCTGTAGAAGGCGAGGTATATGCTATGTCTTCTCTGTTTACCGCCGTTGTCTTCTGGGCAATATTAAAATGGGAAAATGTAGCCTTTGAGCCTTATGCCAACCGCTGGCTGATCCTAATTGCCTACCTCATCGGACTTTCGATTGGTGTACACTTGCTGAATTTATTGGCCATCCCGGCTATTGTGTTCGTTTATTATTTCAAAAAATACGTACCAACCACCAAAGGTATCATCAAAACAGGTATTTTATCCTTACTTATTTTAGGAATTGTCAATTTCATGTTAATCCCCGGTGTCATTAAGCTGGCCGGGACTTTCGAATTGATTTTCGTAAACGGGATGGGCTTGCCGTTCAATACAGGAGTGATTATTTATGCCTTGCTGCTGATCGGAGGTTTGACATACGGCGTCCGCTATACGCTAAAAAAGAACAAAACAATACTTAACACCATCCTGACCAGTTTTATTGTCATGATGATCGGGTATTCCTGCTATTCTATGGTCGTTATCCGGTCCATCAGCAATCCGCCGATTGACGAAAACAGCCCGGACAATGTGTTTGCCCTGCTGTCTTATATTAACCGCGACCAATATGGAGATTCTCCGTTGTTTTACGGTCAATATTACAATGCACCGCTAACCGATATCAGTGAAGGTTCTCCGATTTACTACCAAAATAAGGTCACTGGTAAATATGATAAAATCGGGAATAAGCCCAATTATACTTATGACAGCCGTTTCTGTACGTTTTTCCCGCGTATGTACAGCAACCAGAGGCCTTATTTTCCGCAGGAATATGAAGCCTGGGGAGGCAAACCCAACGGTCCCACGTACATGGTCAACGGCAAAGCGATACAGAAACCGAGTTTCGGAAATAATCTGAAATATTTCTTCAACTATCAGATTGGTCACATGTATTGGCGCTACTTTATGTGGAACTTTTCCGGTCGCCAGAATGACATCCAGGGATACGGAGACATCCGTCACGGGAACTGGATTACGGGTATCAAATTCCTGGATGAATTGCGTTTAGGCAACCAGGATGAAATTCCGGATGAACTGAAATCAGAAAAGGCGTTAAACAAGTACTATATGCTCCCGTTCCTGCTGGGAATTTTAGGCATGTTTTACCAATATAAAAAAGGTAGGGAAGGAAAACAGGATTTCTGGGTCATTATGTTACTGTTCTTTATGACAGGTCTGGCCATTATTATCTTCATGAATCAAACTCCGAGAGAACCCCGTGAACGGGATTATGCATACGCCGGCTCATTCTATGCGTACGCAATATGGATTGGTTTGGGGGTACTTTCCATTTGGGAATTCCTGAGCAAAAAAATCAACTCCAAAGTCGCAGCATTAGTCACAACGGGTGTTTGCCTCGTTATCGTACCGGTCAATATGGCTGCTCAGAACTGGGACGACCATAGCCGTGCAGAACGGTATGCAACACTTGCCCATGCAAAAAATTACCTGAATTCCTGTGCACCGAATGCCATATTGTTTACATACGGAGACAATGACACCTTCCCGCTCTGGTATGCCCAGGAGGTCGAAGGCATTAGACGAGACATCCGTATTGTCAACCTAAGCCTTCTGGCCGGAGGATGGTATATCGACCAAATCAACCGGAAAGCATATGAAAGTGACAGAGTTCCCATTTCTTTCACCCATGAACAATATCATGAAGGGGTGCGCGACTGGGTGGCTGTACAAGAGCGTTTCAAATCCGCTAATCTGAAAGACGTGATGGAATTTGTCGCCAGCGATCATCCCAACACCAAAGCCAGATCGGCATATAATAATGAAGTACTGGATTACATTCCGACTAAAAACGTATATGTTCCCGTAGAGGCGAAAAAAGTAATCGCCAACGGTACTGTTAGTGCAAAAGATTCCGCCTTGATTGTAGACAAGGTGGAAATTCCCATCAAGAAAAATAATCTGAATAAATCGGAGTTAATGGTATTGGATATCATCGCGACCAACAATTGGGAACGTCCCATTTATTTCGGTATCGGTATGGGAAGCGACAACTACATGGGATTGGAGAAATACTTCCAGTTGGAAGGAGCCGCTTACCGTCTTGTCCCCATCGAAACCAATAACAAGGAATACTACAGTTTCGGACGCATTGATACAGACATCCTCTATGATAATGTGATGAATAAATTCGAATGGGGAAATATCAAAAACCCGAAGGTCAACATCGACCATTTTCACGACAACACCATTGCCGTGATGCGCTATCGGAATACTTTCCTGCGCTTGGCAGAAGCATTAATCGCAGAAGGGAAAAACGACAAGGCCGTTGCAGTATTGGACAAAAGTCTGGAAGAGTTGCCGACCTCTCAAGTGCCTATTGACAATAACATTCTGAATTATATTCCGTTATATTACGCATTAGGAGAAACAGAAAAGGCTGATAATCTGGCACGTGAGCTGGCTGTAAAAAATTATCAGATGCTGAGATATATCCATTCCCTGTCTCCCTCGGATGCCCAAAGCGGAGAACTCCAGCAGGAACAACGCATGAACCTCGAAGTGATACGCTATCTGATTGCCTATACCCGAAATGCCGGAAGACATGAATTGGCCAAGTCTATACAAAACCAGGTGGAAAACCTGTACAATCCGACCAGCATTCATCCCTATCAACCGGAACTGGAAAAGTCAGTGGACAGTAGCAAACAAAGTTAAAAAACAGAAAACATGATCACAATTGACCATTTAAAAGAGCTTGAAACGCGTGGTGACGCGTTGAGGAGGTATCTTTGACATCGAACATAAGAAAATACAATTAGAAGAAGAAGAACTGCGCACGCAAGCTCCGGGATTTTGGAACAACCAGAAAGAAGCGGAAATTGTCATGAAAAAAGTGCGGGAATTGAAAAGCTGGATTTCCGGTTACGAGCAAATCAAGCAATCCATAGAAGATTTAGCCGTTCTTTTTGATTTTGCCAAAGAAGGGGAGGCTACGGAAGAAGAAGTGGATGCCCACTATGCCGATACACTGGAGTTAGTGGAAAAACTGGAGTTAAAAAATATGCTCCGCGGGGAAGCCGACCAGATGAGTTGTGTCCTGAAAATCAATTCAGGCGCAGGTGGTACGGAAAGCCAGGACTGGGCCTCCATGCTGATGCGTATGTATATACGTTGGGCAGAAGCCAACAATTATAAAGCGGCTATCAGTAACTTGCAGGATGGAGACGAAGCCGGAATAAAAACCGTTACCATGCAAATCGAAGGAGATTATGCCTATGGTTATCTGAAAGGGGAAAACGGGGTACACCGGCTGGTGCGGGTCTCCCCCTACAATGCCCAAGGAAAGCGCATGACCTCTTTTGCATCGGTATTCGTTACGCCGCTGGTTGATGATACGATTGAAATTTCAATTAATCAGGCATCCATCAGTTGGGACACGTTCCGTTCTGGAGGAGCCGGTGGACAAAATGTCAACAAAGTAGAATCCGGCGTACGGCTGCGGTATCAATACAAAGACCCGTATACCGGCGAGGAGGAAGAGATATTAATTGAAAATACAGAAACCCGGGATCAGCCCAAGAATAAGGAAAACGCCCTGCGCCAGCTACGTTCTATCTTATATGACAAAGAATTGCAGCACCGGATGGCAGAACAACAAAAGGTGGAAAGCAATAAGAAGAAAATCGAATGGGGCTCCCAAATCCGGAGTTATGTATTCGACGATCGCAGAGTCAAAGATCACCGCACCAACTACCAGTCTTCCAATGTACAGTCGGTAATGGACGGAGAAATCAACGATTTTATCAAAGCTTACTTAATGGAATTTGGCGGTGAAGAATAACCTGGATTTTACACAGTGCAAAATATTGATTATCGGTGACATTATGCTCGACAAGTACTATTTCGGGAAAGTCGAGCGTATTTCACCGGAAGCACCTGTTCCCGTTGTTAATATTAAGAAAGAAGAAACCCGACTGGGAGGAGCTTCCAATGTGGCCCACAATATAATCAGTTTAGGTGGCCAAGTTTTACTTTACGGAGCCATCGGACACGATTTTTTCGGCAAAGAGATTGAACGCATGGCCCGCCAAAAGAATATCGGAACCGCTTTTGTAAAAAGTAGCTTTCCGACTATTACCAAGGCCCGTATCATTGGCGGGAAACAGCAGATTGTAAGATTGGATTTTGAAGAAAAAATGTCTCTGTTGCCGGTGGATGAAGAGGAAATTAAACAAAAAATCTCTGAAAGCCTCAACCAATTTGATATTTTAATCATTTCCGATTACGGCAAAGGCCTCATATCAGATTCACTTTGTCAATTTCTGATTTCAGAAGCACATGCAAATCACCGACCTGTCATTATTGATCCTAAGGGAAAAAACTGGAACAAATATACCGGAGCGGACCTCATCACCCCCAATGTCAAAGAATTGAGCGATATTGTGGGATATGCCGTCGATAATGAAGATGAGGCAATCGAAGCAGCCGCCCTGGAAATAATCGGACTTTATCACCTTACGTCTTTACTTGTGACAAGAAGTGAGCGAGGCATGAGCCTTGTCTCCCCACATGAAAGTATACATATTCCGACCCATGCGGAAGAGGTATTTGATGTCAGCGGAGCAGGCGATACGGTCATTGCCACATTAAGCATCTGTCTGGCTGACGGGATGGAAATCCAAAAAGCGATGCAGATAGCCAATGTTGCCGCCGGCATCGTTGTCAAAAAAATAGGAACAGCAACTTTAAGCTGTGAAGAACTAAAAGAAAGTCTGAAAAAATAAATTTCCGAACGCTTCTTCGTACCTTGAGGTGTCCGGAAATTTATCCTTTATGCTCACTCATTCAGCAACATGCCTTTTAACTCAGCACGAGGCAAATTCACTTGTGCATACCCACAGGCATAGGGTCCCAAAACATATTGAGGATAAGTCAGGCAAACGGCTTTCGTACTTATATTCAATGCCGCAAAGCCATTCTCTAACGTCGGGATTTCCGTAAAGCAGCCCTCCGCATTTACAAAATTTTTCTTCAACAACTCGTTAATCTCCCTGTATTTTCTAAAATCCAAAATTTGGGCAGGTGATTGCAACTGCTGCCGTCTTACATCATAGTTGAAAGCATAAAAATCGGTCATGCCATGTGCTCCGCCCCGAAATACATAGGTCATTAACCTCAAGCTGATATAATCCGGCCTGACCATAAATACAGAATCCTCTGCATAAAACTCAAAGTTCCATACCGGGCGTTCTATCCCATTTTGTAGCAGACGGGAATAAAATGTATCCGCCTGTAAAGAGAGGCTTTTTTGAATACTATCAATCAAATAGTGTACTTTTGCATTCAATAGATCACAGCTTTTCTGAATCTCCGAATCCGCAGAGGTAAAAACACTCTGAACAATATTTACTCTCAAATGATCCGTACTATCCACACTTTTCTGAGTCTGTATCTCAATTTTACCTTCCCTTTTACAGGCCGTTAACAAGAGGAGCCCTCCCATCAATAATAAAATACACTTTTTCATCTGTCCATTTTTAAATTTCACTTACAGATATACGCAATTCACTTTCCTCTGTTTCCCCGGAACTTATGATTTTACACACATGCCGGTAAAATAACGGTGAAAAGCCAAGTCATCCGTCAATTCGGGATGAAAGGAAGTCACCAACATATTGCCCTCACGCGCCGCTACAATATGCCCGTCGATACGACACAATATCTCCACGTTCTCCCCCACCCGCGTCACATACGGCGCCCGGATAAAAACCAGCGGGACCGTCTGCTTAGTAACAGCGGGAATCTCTGCCATGATATCAAAACTGTCAATCTGCGTACCGTAGGCATTCCTCCGAACACAAATATCCATTACAGCCAAATGCTTCTGCGGATCATTTTCCAGTTCTTTAGCCAGAAGTATCATACCGGCACAAGTTCCCCACACCGGCAACCCGCTCTCAATCTTCCGACGCAAAGGTTCCATCATTCCTGTACGCACTAAAAGTTTACCCATAGTTGTACTTTCCCCTCCCGGCAATATGATACCGTCCAGATCCTCCAATTGTTCTGGATACCTCACATTCACGACCTCATACCCCAATTTTTCAATATGCCGTTGGTGCTCTATAACAGCCCCTTGAAAACCTAAAATTCCTATATTCATATCTATATAAAAAAGAGTGCCGGAGCACTCTTTAATTTACCAACCTCTTTCCGCATATTTATCTTCCAACATCTTGATCTCCAATCCGGACATTGGTTCGCCAAGATCTTCCGACAACTCGGCCAGTTTCAACGGGTCATTAAAATAAGTAACCGCCTGCACAATTGCTCTTGCCCGCTTGGCAGGATCTCCTGACTTAAAAATGCCCGAACCGACAAATACCCCTTCCGATCCCAACTGCATCATTAAAGCTGCATCAGCAGGGGTAGCGATACCTCCTGCTGCAAAATTGACGACCGGTAATTTTCCGTTTTCATGCACATATTTAATCAATTCGTAGGGCGCTCCAAATTCTTTTGCCAAACTCATCAGCTCTTCGGCAGGTGCACTTTTCACCCGACGCATTTCGTCCGTAATCTGACGCATGTGGGTCACCGCTTCTACAACATTCCCCGTTCCGGCCTCCCCTTTCGTACGAATCATGGCAGCCCCTTCACCAATACGTCTCAATGCCTCACCCAAATTACGGGCACCACATACAAACGGAACTTTAAAAGCCGATTTTTCCACATGATATAGCTCATCAGCGGGAGTCAAGACCTCACTTTCATCAATAAAATCAATACCAATCGCTTCCAGAATCTGGGCTTCAACAAAATGACCGATACGTACCTTTGCCATGACAGGGATAGAGACAGCATTCTGTATCTCTTTTATCATGCGCGGATCAGACATACGCGCCACCCCTCCATCGCGGCGGATATCTGCCGGCACCCGCTCCAATGCCATAACAGCACAAGCCCCCGCCGCCTCGGCGATTTTTGCCTGTTCTGCGTTGGTCACATCCATAATCACCCCGCCTTTCAGCATCTGGGCCAGATTTTTGTTTAATTCATATTTTCCCATAATATCAGTGTTGTTAAAAATAATCCTTCCCCTCTTTCAAGCCACACAAAACTATTAAAATCCGTTTAATTTATCAAAATAAACAAATAAAAAACGCGTGAGAAAATTCCCACGCATTTTATTTTCAGTGGCCGTTTTTTCAGCTTAATCTACGGGCACCATCGCTGATTTTTACCGGATATATTTTCGGTTCCTTGCCAAATTTAGCTTTAAACTTAGCAATCGCCGTTCCGATAAAATGATCGTATTTATCTTCCGGCACAATATTGATGGTACAACCACCAAAACCGCCGCCCATAATACGGGAACCGGTTACTCCACACTCTTTAGCCACATCGTTGAGGAAATCAAGTTCCACAGTACTTACTTCATATAATTTACTCATACCGTGGTGAGTCGCGTACACATTCTTACCCACTGTCTCGTAATCCCCTTTCTTCAATGCCTCACAGGTGTTGATCAGACGCTCATTTTCCTGAATAGCATAAGTGGCACGCATATAATCCTCCTCACTGATTTTTCCTTTCACCTCCTCCAGCATCTGCATATTCGCATCTCCCAGCAGTTTCACCTGAGGATGATTGACAGCAATAGCGGCTGCGGCTCTTTCGCAAGACTGGCGACGTTTGTTGTAGGGAGAATCCACCAATTCATGTTTGGTGACAGAATCCACCAATACCACTTTGTAGCCCTTGGGGGCAAAAGGCACATATTCATATTCCATCGTACTGCAATCCAAACGAATGAGATGACCTTCCTTTCCGAATACAGAGGCGAACTGGTCCATAATTCCACAGTTCACGCCACAATAGTTATGCTCCGTTTTCTGCCCAATCAACACCAATTCTTTCTTATCAAAACCGCAATGATAAAGTTCATTCAAACCGAAACCGAACGTACTTTCCAAGGCAGCGGATGAAGACAATCCCGCACCTAAAGGTACATCCCCGGAAAATACGGTATCAAAGCCTTTTATCTCCCCCCCCCGTTTCTGCATCTCACGGCAAACACCAAAAATATAGCAAGCCCACGAAACTTTCGGTTTATCTTCTTCGCGTAAACCGAATTCGGCGTAATCGTCCAAATCTACAGAATAAGCACGTACTTGGTCGGTTCCGTTGGGTTTGATTTCAGCCAAAATACCTTTATCAATCGCACCGGGCAACACGCATCCGCCATTATAATCCGTATGCTCTCCTATCAGATTCACACGTCCCGGAGAAAAATATAATACTCCCTCCGTTCCGAATTTTTCTTTGAATTTATTTCTTACAATCGAAGTATCCATGATTTTATATCTTATATAATTTCAAAATATCCTTATTCTACCGGAATATCCTTATTCACATTCTTAGAACCTACAAGAGCATAGAACAGAATGTAAGCAGCACAGAAAAGTACTACTACATAACTTGTAAGATAAGAACCCGTAAGGTCGGCAACCCAGGCCTGGATAGCCTGCATAACGGCACAACCGAATACCATCGTCATAAAGGCTCCCGAAGCAATGGAGGTATATTTACCCAAGCCTTCAACCGCCATATTAAAGATTGCTCCCCACATCACGGAAGTGCAAAGACCTACCAACAAAAAGGCAAAAATGCTGACGGGCACTTCCTGCCAGATCATTTCCACATTTCCCCAATCTACCCCCGGAACGCTAACCAATATATCCTGCGGAGTGAACATACCAAAAGCAACCAATACCAAAGTGGCAATAGAAACGGTCGTAATCATCAGACGACTGGAAACCTTACCCCCGATAGAAGCGCCAACAAAACGACCGATAAGCATCATAAACCAATACACAGCAACAATGCAACCTGCTGTACCAGCTCCAATACCCAAACCGGGAGTCGCATCTGTCGGTGCAGCCACCAGATACTGCTGAACGAAATTCGGAACACCTACTTCCACTCCCATATACAGAAAAATAGCTAAAATTCCCAGATTAAAATGACGGAAAGAAAATGCACTGTATTTATCTTTCTCGGCTTTTTTAACTTCTACCTGCTGTTCAGGTTCATCTATTTTTGTAAAAAGAATAACAACAAAAGCTACAATAAAAATACCCAAAGCGATGAACAGAGCCGGCGTAGCATCAGCAATCTTTGCTTTGGCTGCCTCACCGATAAGAGCACCCATCAAAATGTAGCAGGCAACTGCTGCTGTTGAGTTAAATACCCCACCCGTCTGAATGAGCTGATTTCCCTTTTTACCACCACCGCCTAAAATATTAAGCATCGGATTCACCACCGTATTCAACATACACATACAGCAACCGGCAATAAATGCCCCCACTAAATAAAGACCGAAACCGCCAATGCTTTCCCAACCGCTCATATACTGAACGAAAATACCGACAATACCGACCAAAAGGGCCACAAGAGCCGTTTTTTTATAACCTATTCTTTTCAGCAATATACCGGAAGGAATACCCATCAAAAGATAAGCTATAAAGTTTCCGTAATTACCAATCTGGGCAAGTACATTAGACGCACCAAACTGATTTTTTACAATGACAGCCATCGGTGTACAAAGGTTTGTTACGAAGGCAATCATGGCGAAGAGCGCAATCATTACAATAATGGCTCCCCATTGCTTTTGTTTCTGACTCATATTTTAAATTAATTTATAAATGAAAAATTATTTTTCCACACCAAATTTATAGATACATTTCTGGACATAAAGCTCATCCGGATACAACACGACCGTTGGAAAATGAGGTTTATTGGGACTATCCGGAAAATGTTGGGTTTCCAAACAAACGGCACTCCGCTCAGGATAAGTTGCACCATATTTTCCTTCAAAACCGCCCAACCAATTGCCAGTGTACAACTGTACTCCCGGTTCAGTTGTATAAACTTCCAGTGTACGACCGCTTTCTGGTTCCACCACTTTAGCTGCAAAAGACAACTCTCCGGCTTCCTTCTTATTCAGCACATAACAATGGTCGTAACCTTTTCCGAAAACCAACTGTTCAAAATTGCTGTCAATACGTTCACCAATAGTATGAGGCGTACGGAAATCCATCGGAGTACCCTCCACCGGAGCAATTTCGCCGGTAGGAATAGAAACCTCATCCATCGGGGTATAATAATCAGCATGAATTGTCAATATGTTTCCACACACTGTCGAGGTTGGCTTGGCATTACCAGCCAAATTAAAAAATGAATGCTGCGTAAGGTTAATAATAGTGGTCTTATCAGTTGCTGCCTGATAAGAAATCTCCAAAGCATTATCATTATTCAGGTGGTAAACCACCTCTACCGATAAGTTCCCAGGAAAACCTTCCTCTCCATCCACCGAAAGATAATTCAGCTTTAACGTCTGAGCATTCAGTTGTTCCGCATCCCATACCACGGCATTAAAACCAGTCAATCCGCCATGAAGCGTATTCGGTCCGTTATTAACAGCCAGCGTATATTCCTTTCCTTCCAAGGTGAACTTGCCACCGGCAATGCGGTTTCCGTAACGCCCGATCAAAGCTCCCAAATAAGGTTCAGGTGTATGCAAATAATCCTGTATCGAACTGTGTCCTAACACTACATCGGCATATTTTCCCTGCCTGTCCGGTACCATCACTGCAACAATAAAACCGCCATAATTCGTTACGGCAATCTCCACTCCATTCTTATTTTTCAAGATGAACAGATCCGTTTCCTTTCCGTTCAACTCCATCTGAAAATCTTTACGCTTCAGAGCAATCCGACTCTCACAGCAACTCTTTTCGTTTGTCATGTATTTCGTATTTTAATTTTGCAATCGATTTCCGACATCCATAAGTACTTCCACAATCGTTTGATTCAAGGTCGCACTCTTATCACAGTCTTATATATTACAACAAAAGTAAACGGATTTTCAAAAAAATCAAAAAAATAAAGGAAAGAACAGGAATAACAATATAAAAAGAAGTCCGGGAATATAGACCCGAACTTTCATATTTTCAGAAGAAATGATATAAAACAAACGTTTCTTTGTGTCAGAGGTAGGTTTTCAAACGTTTAATACCACTCATATCTTTCAATTTACGAATTGATTTATTTTTTACCTGACGAACTCTTTCACTGGTCAATCCAAGACTTACTCCTATTTCTTCCAACGACATGGGGGAATATCCATGCAAACCATAATACATATTCAAGATCGTTGCCTCTCTCTCTGAAAGTACGGAAAGGGATCGTTCAATATCTTTCTTTAAAGAATCACTGTTCAATGCACTTTCCGGCAACCCTATTGCATTGTCCGTCGGGACATAAAGATCATGCATAGACAAGGATTCCTCCTCATTATTCAGAGGAGCATCCATGGAAATCGGTTTCACTGCAATTTTCATGTTCTCTCTGACATCTTCCAGAGGAACATCCATTTTTTCAGCAATCTCTTCTGCTGTCGGTTCCCTTTGATACTCCTGCTCTAACTCGATGTAACATCGGTTCACCTTATTCATTGTACTGATTTTATTCAGAGGCAACCGAATCAGGCGAGCATTTTCCGCAATGGCCTGAAGAATGGACTGCCGAATCCACCATACAGCATAAGAAATAAATTTAAAACCTTTGGTTTCATCAAAACCTTCCGCAGCCTTCAGCAAGCCCAGATTTCCTTCGTTAATCAAATCTCCCAATGTCAAACCATGATTCTGATATTGTTTGGCAACCGATACCACAAAACGAAGATTTCCCAATATCAACCTTTCTTTGGCGAAAGAATCACCCTTCTTCATTTTCTTGGCTAAACTTGCCTCCTCATCGGGAGACAAAACACGTATCTTACTTATCTCTTGGAGATATTTTTCCATGGAGTAGGAATCCCTACCAGTGATTTGCTTTGTTATTTTTATTTGTCTCATAAAAGAAATTTCTATAAAGGTACAAAATTTATATAAAAAATCAAAATCTATATCTCATTATTATGAATTATCTTGTTAGCCTCATATACGTTTTTAGTTAAAAAAAGTTGGCCCCTAAAAAAAGAGCACCCGGCAGAAAGAAATTTACCTACGGAAAAAAGAGTAATTCTCTTTGGAGGAATTAAAAAAATATCTACTTTTGCAATCCGAAGTTTGAAAAAAAATAATATCAAAAAATAAGTGCAATGAAACGTACATTTCAACCATCAAACAGAAAAAAAAGAAACAAACACGGTTTCAGAGAAAGAATGTCTACAGCCAGCGGTAGAGCAGTTCTTGCAAAAAGAAGAGCAAAAGGCAGAAAGAGATTGACTGTATCAGACGATCACAGACATAAAGCATAATCTTCTAAAAGATATGAAGCTGCTCCCGGGCAGCTTTTTTCTTTTTAGCCATTACTTTTTTATTCATGGGGAAAAAGATTTAATTTTGTAATATCAATTTCAACTGAAATGGATAAAAAGATTGAAAAAAACTGGCAAACCATCCCCGCATTTCTTTCATGTGCAGGAAATAATCTGAATATTCTGGAGGAAGAAGTTGACCTATCACTACAAAAAGAATACTTTGAGATTATCCGCGAATTAAGTTCCAAACCGCAAAAGTATAAACAACTCTGCTCGCAATATCTGGAAGAAATCAATAATCTTTTTGATGAATCCATTGATAATGAAGTAAAAAAAGAATGTTAGTCGTATTGGCCAGAATTGACGATATTTCAGTTTACCGGGCTATTGAATCTCTTTCCAAGACTGACTCTCCGTTAAAAAAATGGGCTGTCATTGCACTCCAGCAATCCCGCATGCTAATACAATCAACCTTAATGGATACTCCGGGCATCTTCATTTCAACCGGACTAGGCGGACAAAACGGCATGTTAAGATATTTCTGTGTCTTTCTCTACCGCAACCCGGGAACTCTGCTGGAATTTCAGCACCAAATCATCTGTAACGAAATAACTGTGGCGCTGAAACCCTATAAAGGAATTCTGGAACAGATTGACTTTTTTGAAGACTATTGTACCCTGCACCTACTCTTTCCGTTAAACGCAGACCTCAAATCTATATTTGAAAAAACCATTGACGAATGTAACCTCTACGGGAATTTTCTACAGAGAAACATGATCATTACCAACGTAAAAAAATTATCGGAAGAAGAAATAAAAAGCATATTGCAAAAAAAGAAATGACCCCCACTTCCTGAATCAGAACCTGAAACGGAGCTGAAATGTAAAATCAAATACTTTATTATCTTCTATGACTGTCACCGAAGACCCCAATGTTTCGCGGGCAGGATAATAACTCCATCCCGATTTGGCATATAACGTCAGATATGTTACCGGCTTCCAATTTATATTCAGATAGGTACGCATTCCCCGGTCATAATATGCCGGGAAAGAATAGCCATACAGAACGTTATGTTCATACGCATATATCCGAGCATTATACGAATCAGTATTAAAACAGGCCCACCGGAACTGCATTTTAAATTTTCCTTTCGGCCTACCATAAATCAAATCCTGATAAACCATATAACCGTTTTCCCTCTTATCCGCTTTAGCATAGTGCATCCAATCCAAACAGGTACGTAACTCCAGGGAGTTATTGCATTCAATTCCCAACTGGTAGCGCAACTCCAGTTTTTTTCTCCATACCGTCGCCATCCTTCCCCCTTTTAAGTCTTCCGGTTTTTCTTCATATTTTAGACGGAATATATGATTACACCGGACATGTTCATAAGCCATATTCACCAGTATTTCATCTCCGGAAGTCGGAATCGTAGAATTATAACGGGCACTAAAAAAACGAAAATGATCATAATAAACATTTATCTTCAATTTTTTTATCAGATACAAATCCATCCCTAAATAAATACCCTCCTCATTGGAAGTATCGGAATACTCTCCAAATCCTCCGGCATAATGGGAAGCATATCCTTTGGCATAACGTCTGTACAAAAGACACAATGCAACAAGACTGCTGCCGCTGTAACGAACTCCATGTAAGCTCGCCACCTCCCCCCTTTCACTCCATGCCGTCTCCCCGAATAAATAAAAGCTCCGAAACCCGGTTTTATAATCCACCCCTGTCACCACACGATTCTGCCCGTCATCATTGTATTGCTGGTATATTTTATCTCTGATTCCCATTCCCGGCTCAAAGTGGTAATATAAGGCATGTACTCCCGTTTTAAAATAAGGGGTATTCCAACTCACCGAAAGACCTACCGTCCGTTCTTTCAGCGTATGTTTTTTCGCACATTCGTTTTTATTTCTGTGATAACCGGACTGATACAATGAAGCAGTAACAATATCTTCTTCTGAAAAACGGTCTGTTTCCAGTATATTCCCATCCGTCTTTTTACCAGAGAAAAATATTTCGGTATTCAGATTAGGAAGCGGCTGTAAATCCAATGCCACTCCCCGCAAAAAATTATTTTCATCTGTTGAAGAATAAGGTGTTATACCCCGGGCAGACTTTTCATTTCCTAAAGCAACCGCAGACTTCCCGGAAGCAAAACCGCTCCATGCCACCAATCCCTGTCCCCATTGCACTCTATAATCTCCCAGTATCAGCCTTTTCATCCACCGCTCCGTCGAAACAGCTGCATACATGGAACAGAAATCAAATCCCGCTTTCTGATATTTCGTAAAATAGGCTTCTCCTGGGTCGTTTTCCAGTGTCAGTCCCATCTGGAAACGCTCATACACCTGCGATTTATATCGGACCATCGTTCCCAAGGGTATACCCTGAAAACGGCTCTTCATTTTTCTTAAATATTGCTCCTCCGTTTTGAAATCTTCCGGAGAATACCTTTTATACCCCTCCTGACGCGGGAAACTTATTTTTCCCCGGGTTATCAGTTCCTGTATTGTTCCAGAACGAATGCCCTTTATTCTTTGACTAGGCTGCACTTTTTCCGTATAAAGAAACTGACGGATGTTTTCCACATCCTTTTTTCCTATCCCCGGCACCAGCAGCAACTCTTCGGGGGAAAGAAAAATACCATATCTTTTCCGAAAAGCCAGTATATTATCAATCTGACTGTCGGAAAGAAAAAACAACAATTTCAGAGAATCAAAATCCGCCGTATTCAGATTTAAAGGAGCCATCCACAATTTTTGCAAAACGGCCAGCATGTCTTCGTACTGCTCATCGGAACGTACCACGTCATTGGCATCCAAAAACTGTTCAATATTCCCATTCTCCTGCGCTGATACAACAGTAGCCATGCCCAAAAGGACAAAAGCAATCACATACAGGACTTTCATAACTCCATTCCATTTATCAGCAAAAAACGATAAACGGGATATAAATCATTTCATCGTTATTGCCGCAACATACAACCTTTTCAATCAGTAAAGCCGGACAGCAGAATCGTCACAAAGCTTTTCGGGAGCAAAGCCTCCGGAATCGGATTTCCCCGGACTCCGGATCCAAAAAAAGAGCTTCTTCAAAACGTATACACACAAAAAATCAACCCGTATCTCAAATTTACGAAATTTTAAGACACGGGCGTTAATATTTTGTCTGCTTTCTTTCAGTGAAAAGTAAAAAAATCAAAGTAAACGAAGAAGTGCATTTTACAAACCAAACTCCCCGTTTACTCTGTCAGAAGGTCATTTAATTCGTCTTGAATTCATAGCTTACCTGCGCTAATTCTTTATTGGCATCAACAATTTTTTTCTTCAGCGATTCTTTAAAGCCAAGAATTTTTTCTTTCAACCCACTATCACCGACCGCCAACATCTGAGCCGCCAATATCCCGGCATTCATCGCTCCATTAATTGCAACCGTTGCTACAGGAATCCCCGGAGGCATCTGCACCATTGCCAATAATGCGTCCATCCCGTCCAAAGAGGCCTTTATGGGCACACCAACAACAGGTACCGGCGTCATGGCAGCTATCACGCCCGGCAAATGGGCAGCCATCCCTGCGCCCGCAATAATAACTTCAATTCCCCGCCCCTGGGCATTCCGGGCAAAATCCTCCACTTCTGCCGGAGTACGGTGGGCAGACAACGCATTTATTTCAAAAGGAATACAAAAATCATTCAGCACAGCCGCCGCTTTTTCCATTACAGGCAAGTCAGAAGTACTCCCCATAATTATACTTACTTTTGGTGTCATTTTATTCTATATTAAATTCAAAATTGTACTTTTGTACAAAGTAAATAAAAAAAAAAGAGATTCACAGATTCTCCGGAACCCAAACAGCATCATTCCATGAAAAAAATTAAACTGCACGATAAAGAATTCAGACTGCTCATCGAAGCATCCGCTATCGATTTGGCTGTAACGGGACTTGCCCAAAGACTCAACCAAGACCTGAAAGATGAACAACCGTTATTCCTAAGCGTTCTGAACGGTTCCTTCATGTTCACCTCCGACCTGATCAAACAAATCACCATCCCCGAAACCGAAATCAGTTTCATAAAAATAGCCTCCTACACCGGCACATGCTCCACAGGAACAGTACGGGAACTCATCGGCTTTCACAAAAACATCGAAGGACGCACCGTAGTCATACTGGAAGACATGATCGATTCCGGAAAATCCATGGCCTACCTACTGGACTTACTGAAAGCCAGGAACCCCCGGAAAATATATGTAGCCGCCCTATTCTACAAACCCAAGGCATTGAGCTGTAAAATCCCCGTGGACTACTACGCCCTCTCTTTGGAAAACGACTTTGTTGTGGGCCACGGCCTCGATTACAACGACCTGGGCAGAAACCTGCCGGACCTTTATATACTTGACCAGGGAGAAGAAAAAGCATAATCCGCCTCTATATACAAATATCAAACCGAATCAGAAACAAACATCCATGGCTTCTACGAATTTCGTCGACTACGTAAAAATATTCTGCCGGAGCGGAGCCGGAGGCAAAGGCTCTGCCCATCTTCACCGTGACAAACTGACCGCCAAAGGAGGCCCGGACGGAGGAGACGGAGGGCGCGGAGGCCATATCATTCTTAAAGGCAACCGGAACTACTGGACACTCATACATTTAAAATACCAACGTCACGTTTTTGCTGGTGACGGGGTTGGCGGAAGTGAATCAAGATGTACAGGTGAAGACGGAGAAGACAAAATCATCGACGTGCCGCTCGGCACCGTGGCGCGGGACGCCGACACGGGAGAAATCATCTGCGAAATCACCCAACACACAGAAACCTGCATCTTGGTAAAAGGAGGACGCGGAGGATTGGGAAACTGGCACTTCCGCTCCGCCACTAACCAAACACCACGCTACGCACAACCGGGAGAACCCCGTATCGAAAGAAACGTCATCCTCGAACTGAAAGTCCTGGCCGACGTCGGACTAGTAGGTTTCCCCAACGCCGGGAAATCCACTCTGCTTTCTGTCGTATCAGCAGCAAAACCCGAAATCGCCAACTACCCTTTCACAACACTAGTTCCCAACCTGGGAATTGTTGCCTACAGAGACAACAAATCATTTGTCATGGCTGACATCCCGGGTATCATTGAAGGAGCACACAAAGGGAAAGGATTGGGAATCCGTTTCCTGCGCCACATTGAACGCAACTCCATTCTGCTCTTTATGGTCCCCGCTGACAGCAATGACATACACACTGATTACAAAATACTGCTGAACGAACTGAAAGAATACAATCCCGAACTACTGGACAAAAAAAGGATATTAGCCATCACAAAATGTGACTACGCCGACCACGAACTCATGTCCGAAATGGAAAAAGACCTTCCGGACATCCCTTACGTTTTCATCTCCTCTGTAGCCGGCACCGGCATCACAGAACTTAAAGACATTCTTTGGAAAGCTCTGAACGAAAAATAACACCACATAATATCCTTATTCTTCCGGAAAATAGATTGGCTCTCGACACCCCCCGCTTATCCCGTAAAAAACCTATCCGTATCGCCTCTTGCAACAAAAAGGCCAATTGGACAAGCATACTAAACTGAGCCCGCAGCCTCTTTTGCAAAAAAGTCGGCACTTTCCTCTGTACTCCTTTGCGCCTGACCAAATTCTGTCCATTCCACATATAATATACCGTCTACCCTAGTGAATTGGTAAAGGCCCCGACAAAATCCGGATATATTTTTCCCATATTTTCAATCTCGTTTCTTACTCAATTTATCCTAAAGCTAAAAAGAAATTTCAAATAACGCAAATAATCCGATACAAAGTGAAAGCCAAGCAATGGAGCAGACAAAAAGTTATCCTCCCTTTCTCCCCAAGCATTCTTTTTTTCCATACATTTAAATCACTTCTTACATCCCTGCACATTTACTCCGCATTACCCTTTAATTATTCCTTAATTATAAATTAGTTATTCTTTTAAATAAAAGAATAAACCAAGATTATATCAAATATTAAAAAATTATCTTACATTCATTACGAAACAGAGTCAAATTTGATCAGAAGCATATATGAAAGTAAAAGACCCCAGAACAGGACTGCTGAGTGGAAAATCGGGAACTTAACTTACTATGTCATGAACGGCAAACAGTATGCACGACGTACAGCCAACCCCGGAAAGAAAGAAACCGCTACCGGATAACCTGGGAAGAAGAAAGACCGAAGCAATTCTCCTCTCCCGACGACCGATTATGTATCGGGGTGATTTATGACAATAACCCCGGCGCCCCCTGCTTGATAACAGAAATCGACAAAAAAAGAAGCGAACTGCAAGGAACATTCACATTAACCAAATCCCCTGCGGACATCGTGCACGTATATTGCTTTTGGGCCAAAAAAGACAAGAGTGCTTATTCCAATAGTTTTTATGTAAGATTGGACGAATCCGATTAATCCAATCTTACATTATCGTATTTTTTACTGAATATACATATTGCCGTTCCTCAAATTCAGAAGAACTTTTCCTTTGTATTTTTCATCGCCGATAAAACCAGTTTCCACAATGACATTTTTCTCCGAAGTCGGACGCGTCGTCAGCTTAAAACTTTTGGGTATATCCGTTTTTACGGATTTATTGTGTTTAAATTCAAGTTGATAACCGGCTCCTTCCATAAAAGATAAACCCACCTTGGAATAGGAACCGATAACCTCTACCGTTGAAAAATTAAAATGAATATTGCGGACATTAATCTCTCCCATACGCATATCCATTTTCAGAGTATTTCCTATATCCTGCACCTCATATTTCGTAGAAGAAGAGGACCCCGTCATATTTTCTATCTGTCCGAAACGCATTGTTCCTCCGTTTGTCGTAAGTTTCAGGTCTTCCACCGACTCGAACCGTCCTTCACAATCCCTCATACTCAACTGAACGATATTTGCTACGTCAATACGCACCATACAGGATTTGAATTCTCCATTCAAGTAATCCACATCCATAACTTTAAAATTCCCTCCCGTTTGCTTAATCATTAATTCTCCTTTCGTCACCTTTCCAACTCTGACATTACATGATTTTACATCCAGATTCAAATCACCAGAAAAATCATCCAGAAAAACATTGCCGTCAGCATTGATAAGCCTTAATTTTATTCCTATAGGCAAATTAATTTTATAACTGATATTCAGCTCAACTCCTGCAAGCAGTTGATTAAATGTCATATCTTTGGCAAAAACCGTAGAAACATTCAAATATTTATCTGTCAACTCATCTTCAATCCGGATAAAATCACTTAATTCGTCAGCTTTGTTCTGGGTCTTGGCAACAACCGAAACCACAGCTGTAATATAAATAGAATCCTTAGAAGTCTGCATAATCTCTACCCCTCCGTTTCTGTTTGACAGCATCACTTCTTCAATTCCGTTTTTTGGAAAACTTTTACGATATTCCGTCTTGCTGCTCTCCGCATTGACCTGCATGCAACATATAACACCCCATATCAACAATATACTTCTCATCGTTTTAGGTTTAATAGATTATTCTTTATCCCTCTCTTTCATTTTTATGGTAGCACGCAGCCAGATAACCAATCATCTTACTAAAAGATTCCATAGCTTGTGCAGTTTGGAGGTAGATTTCTTTTTTTTGCAACCTCAGTATCAATTGCCCGTAAAGAGCATTCAATGCCAGTTCTACATCCGAAACCTCATTGCCTGCTTCAGATTTAAGTCGAAAATCGATTAAATTTCTTGTCGCCATAGTTACAATTTGACGATAGCGTATATCATTGGCTTTCTGCAATAAAAAATAATGCAACTCCGTTAATTCATCCACATTATTTTTCAATATCTGCAAATGCCCTTTCTGCTCTACTTTTTCCTTGCGCATCATTTCAGACAAATTATCATACCAATCGTACATCTCCTTTGCCGTATCCTCCGCTACCTCAAATCGGTCAATCACTTTTTCCTTCACCTGTTTCATATTGAACCCAAGAGCACGAAGCAGGTCTTCCACCTGCCACATATACAATATATATTCGGCTATATTACTCTTTTTCTTCTCTCTGGCTATTAACATGCAATTCCAAATATCGGTTCTACAATTACAATCCTCTCTTTCAGGCTTATCTCTCAACACTCCTCCTCTTTCCATTTATCCAGCATTCGCCGGTCTCGTTTTGTTGGACGTCCGCTTCCTCTTTCTCTGTATTCAAAACCATACGCTTTTGCAGCATTCAACAATGCCAGTTGCTCAGAAGGGGTAACATCCTCCACAAAAGCAGCAGCCACCTGCGCCGACATCCGTTTATCCGCCACTTGCTTCACGAGATAATGCCGTTCGATAGGAGCCATCCTCACCTTGACCGTTTCCCCGATGCGCACTTCCCGGGAAGCCTTGACCTTCACGTCTCCAATCATCACGTGACCTTTTCCGCATTCATCCGTCGCCAACGAACGGGTCTTGAAAATACGTACTGCCCACAGCCATTTATCAATCCTAACCTTATCCATCCGTTATTTTCCATTATAAAGGCTCATGGTTTTCGGGGTTCCCAATAACACAAAGCTCTGAATAATTTCTACTGCACGATCAAGCAAAACCGGCATTTTCATCTTTTCTTCTTCGGTCCACTGTCCCAATACATAATCGATCTGTTGCCCTTTGGAAAACTCATTGCCAATACCAAAACGCAATCGAGCATATTCCATCGTTCCCAAAAATGCATTGATATTTTTTAATCCGTTATGCCCGCCGTCACTTCCCTTTCCCCGCAACCTCAGGACACCAAAAGGCAAAGCCAAATCATCCACAACGATCAATACGTTTTCCAGCACAACCTTTTCTTTCTGCATCCAGTAATTAACCGCCTTTCCACTCAAATTCATATAAGTGTTCGGCTTCAGCAAAAGCAAGGTACGCCCTTTCAACTTCACCTCCACCATCCCGCCATAACGTACATTTTCAAAAACAATATTGGACGCCTTTGCAAAGGCGTCCAATACACTAAATCCGCTATTATGACGGGTATCTTCATATTCCGGGCCGATATTTCCTAACCCGACAATCAGATACTTCATATTACTGCCGTTAAATTATCACTTCGATTCTGCCGATTTAGCAGCTCTTGTCATTTTAACCTGAGCAACAACAACTTCTTTTGCGTTGACTACCTCAAAGTTTTCAAATGAAAGTTCTTTCACCTTCACTGACTTTCCTAATCCCAGCGTCGTAACATCCACCACAATCTCTCCCGGTAAATTGGCAGGAACAGCTTTTACTTTCAATTTACGGGTCACCAACACCAATTTACCACCGGCCTGTACACCCTCTGCAAATCCCTGTAATTTCACAGGAACTTCCATAACAACTGGTTTATCCTCAAAAATCTGATAAAAGTCGATATGCAAAACGCGATCCGATACCGGATGAAATTGAATCTCTCTCATAACAGCATTGTACGTTTTACCGTTAAGATCGATTTTCACCACATACACCACCGGTGTATACAACAATTTCATCAAATCTTTTTCTACTACAGAAAAATGAACATTCCCTTCTCCACCATATAATACACAAGGTACTTTCTTCTCCGTACGCAAAGATTTAGAAGCTTTTTTACCTAAATTGTTTCTTACTTCTCCCTTTAATTCAAATATTTGCATAATACATCTTATTAGCGTGCTACTCAAAAACGAACCGCAACTCCGGGGGTATAAGCCAAGCCGTTTTCCCATTGCACAATTTCAATATTCCCCGTAAAAATCAGACCACAAAGGTATAAAATCAATTTTAATCTAAAAAAAATTATAGCGGATTTCTCCGCTATAATTTTTTCATCTGTCCCATCGTATCTCTGAATACTTACCACGGTTACGATCCACTATTTTCCAGTCCGTCAACTTGTTCGTACCACTCCAAGGCCAATCAACACAACCATCCA
>CAJURM010000021.1 GCA_910589025.1 uncultured Odoribacter sp.
ACTTGTAGCCTTACACTGACATTCCCTTCCGAGATACTGTTACGCATCACATACATCCCGTTTACTTTCCCTCCGTTGGTACCGACCATATAGGCGTAGCCTCCTCCTTCATTCCCGACACCGGGAGTCAATACATGCCCGGAAGACGAAAGGTAGGCATGTTGCCAGGGATTCTCCAGTCCCCGTTTCTTGAACTTAAAGAAGACCCAGGCGGCATCCCAGTTGAAGTCATCGCGCCAGGAGTTGTCCCAGAGGAGATTGACTTCAATAACCGCCGTATCACCGACAAAGCCCGTGACCCGCGTCTTTCCGTCTACCCGGATGTTATTTGCTTTTAGTCCCGCTATCGTACACAACACCAATAGGACGGGCAATACCACTTGACACACACATACACATCCAAATAATTTCTTCATTCGGAAAATTATTTAGCACCTTGAAAAGTCCCCCGAAAGGCTGGTTTATAAAATAAAGAAAGCGTGGGAACTTTAGTTTATCTAACAGAGGTATCGCCAAACACCCACATCGAAATAAACAGTTACCCACGCTTAGCCGGGTATATAGATGTGTATATACGGCAAACGCGAGCGTTTGTACTGCTTATCCTTTCTTACTATAATTTGGTCGTTTTCAGAACAAGGATAAAGCTAAACGCTTTAAATTAAAATATGTCCGCTACGGAGAAATACACTTACTCCTGTCGTAGCGAGGCAAAGGTAGGAAAAAAGTTGAAGAGTTAAAGAGTTGAAAGGTTGAAAAGGGAACGCAACTCTTCAATCTTTCTTCACTATTCCCCCTTCCGAACACCACTTGCCCTTATAGAAACTGCCGTTACTCTTCCGTTTCAACTCCGAATCAACTCCGTTCTGGAACGGCGGAGAACGGGAAAAGATTCGTTCTGCCAACGGATGTATGTAGAAGAAAGGCTATTGTATTATCCTGGAAAAAGTTTACTACACTAAAGACTAAACCTATTTCAGGAAACTACACTCCGCTTTTTCCATTTCCACTTTTTAACTTTTCAACCCTTTCAATATTTCATACTGCCGCCTCTAATGTGAAAATTCTGTAAAAAGTATAAAAATCGATATAAAATCTTTATAAAGTGTATTTCAAAGTATTTTGTAAGCACTTTATAGAGGAAATATACAGGTTTTTATATGAGGAAAAGAATGGTTTTCGATACTTTCGCCGAGCGCAGAGCAAAAATGGAACAGAAGGCCTTTTCAGGGTTTTCGCTGTCGTTGCTCTGACGTTTCGCTATATCAACGCTGTATCAGAAACGCTTCAGAAGGCTTACGGTTGGCTTGATGGATGCTTCTCCAAGCATACTGTAAGCATACTACAAGCATGCTGTATCGAAGCTGTATCAGCGAAACCCCAGCGAAACTATGGCAAAACCCATGATAAGAGTATAATAAAAGGTAACCTGCTGACAGTCTTGTCCTTTTTTTACAAAAAAAGATGTAAATGTTTGGTGGTTAGGAAAAGAGTAGCTACATTTGCACTCCAATTTGAATAAAAGTATACTAATTAAAACTATTGTAATGCCTACTATTCAACAGTTAGTAAGAAAAGGAAGAACGAAAATTCAGGACAAGAGTAAAGCTCCTGCCTTGGATTCCTGTCCGCAGAGACGCGGTGTTTGTGTACGCGTTTACACAACGACTCCGAAAAAACCGAATTCAGCCATGAGAAAAGTGGCTCGTGTGAGATTAACCAACGGAAAAGAAGTGAATGCTTACATTCCGGGAGAAGGACACAATTTGCAGGAACACTCCATCGTAATGATACGTGGCGGTCGTGTGAAAGACCTTCCGGGGGTTCGTTATCACTTGGTTCGCGGGACTTTGGATGCTGCCGGAGTTGCGGAAAGAAAACAAGGACGTTCTAAGTACGGTACGAAGAGACCGAAGCCGGGTCAGGCTGCGCCTGCAAAAGGTAAAAAGTAAAAATGAGTGATTAACAGGAATTGTGTTTATGGGTTGTTCCCGGAAAGTTGAGTAAATGGTTGGGAAACCGTTGAAGACAAAGAAGGACAGCTGATCGAACGAATTCGTAAACTGAAAGAAATGAGAAAGACTAAACCGAAGAAAAGAATCCTGTTGCCGGATCCGAAATTCAACGACGTACTGGTAACCCGATTTGTGAACGATTTGATGATCGATGGCAAAAAAAATATTGCCTATGGCATTTTCTATGCTGCATTGGATATTGTAGAAGAGAAAATGGCTCAGAAAGAAGAGAAATCCGCATTGGATATCTGGAAACAAGCATTGGAGAACATTACTCCCCAGGTGGAAGTAAAGAGTCGCCGCGTAGGTGGTGCTACTTTTCAGGTGCCGATGGAAATCAATCCGAATCGCAAACGGGCTATTTCCGTTAAAAATATGATTTTCTTCTCCCGTAAGAGAAGTGGCAAAAACATGGCAGAAAAATTGGCTGCCGAGATTATGGCCGCTTACAAGGAAGAAGGAGCCGCTTTCAAGAAGAAAGAAGATACGCACCGTATGGCGGAAGCCAACCGGGCGTTTGCACATTTTAGATTTTAATCAGGAGGGACAGAATAAATGGCAAAGAGAGATTTACATTATACAAGAAACATCGGTATCATGGCTCACATTGATGCCGGTAAGACAACGACGACCGAGCGTATCCTGTATTTCACCGGAGTAAACCACAAAATCGGGGAAACTCACGATGGTACGGCTACTATGGACTGGATGGTGCAGGAGCAGGAGAGAGGTATCACCATTACTTCCGCTGCTACGACCTGTTTCTGGAAATATCAGGGAAATGACTATAAAATCAACATCATTGATACCCCGGGACACGTGGATTTTACCGTTGAGGTAGAGCGTTCTTTGCGTGTATTGGACGGTGCTGTGGCATTGTTCTGTGCCGTGGGTGGTGTTGAAGCTCAGTCTGAAACCGTGTGGCGTCAGGCTAACAAATACGGTGTGCCGAGAATCGCTTTCGTCAATAAGATGGACCGTTCCGGTGCCGACTTTTTCAAAGCTGTACGCGAAATCAAAGAGAAATTGGGTGCAAATCCTGTGCCTTTGGTTCTTCCGATTGGTGCAGAAGAAAACTACCAGGGTATCATCGACTTGGTAGAAATGAAAGCATACGTTTGGGAAAACGGAGCTTTGGAAGCTACGATAAAGGATATTCCCGAAAACATGAAAGCAGAAGCCCAGGAATGGAGAGAAAAACTGGTGGAAGCTGCTGCCGTTCAGGACGAAGCTTTGATGGAACGTTTCTTCGAAGATCCGGATTCCATCACGGTGGAAGATTTGAAGGCTGTTATCCGTAAGGCAGTAATCGCTATGGACTTCTGTCCGGTGATGTGCGGCTCTTCTTTCAAGAATAAAGGTGTACAGAATCTGTTGGATGCTGTTATCGCTTACCTGCCGCATCCGCTGGATATTCCGAACAGCAAGGGTACGGATCCGCGCACGGGAGAGGATGTTCATTTCCCGGTTGACCCGGAAGCTCCGCTGTCGGCATTGGCATTTAAGATTGCTACCGACCCGTTTGTAGGCCGTTTGTGCTACACCCGTATCTATTCCGGTAAGATTGAAGCCGGTTCTTACGTTTACAATCCGCGTACCGACAAGAAAGAACGTATTTCCCGTTTGTTCCAGATGCACTCGAACAAACAACAGCCGAAAGACGTGCTGGAAGCAGGGGATATCTGCGCTTGCGTAGGATTCAAGGATATTCGTACCGGTGATACCTTATGTTCCGAAGAAAAACCGATTGTACTGGAAAGTATGACCTTCCCGGAACCTGTGATTGGTATCGCAATCGAACCTCTGACACAGAAAGATACAGATAAATTGGGTATGGCTTTGGCTAAATTGGCTGAAGAAGACCCGACATTCCGTGTAAAAACCGATGAAGATTCCGGTCAGACCGTGATCAGCGGTATGGGTGAGCTTCACCTGGATATTATCCTTGACCGTTTGCGTCGTGAATTCAAAGTGGAATGTAACCAGGGTGCACCCCAGGTGGCTTACAAGGAAGCTATTACGCAGCCTGTTGAACACCGTCATGTATTCAAGAAACAGACCGGTGGTCGTGGTAAGTTCGCTGACATCATCTTCCGCATGGAACCTGCTGAAGAAGGTAAGGAAGGCCTGACTTTCGTTAATGAAGTGAAAGGGGGTAACATTCCGAAAGAGTTTATTCCTTCTGTTGAAAAAGGTTTCAAAGAAGCAATGGAAAACGGTGTATTGGCCGGCTATCCGTTGGAAGCTCTGAAGATCACCTTGATAGACGGTTCTTTCCACCCGGTAGACTCCGATGCGCTGTCCTTTGAAATGGCTGCCAAAATCGGTTACAAGGAAGCTGCTCAGAAAGCGAAACCGGTATTGTTGGAGCCGATTATGAAACTGGAAGTTGTGACTCCGGAAGATTATATGGGAGACATCATCGCCGACCTGAACCGTCGTCGCGGACAGGTGGAAGGTATGGAATCCCGTACCGGTGCCCGTGTTATTGAAGCCAAAGTGCCGCTGTCAGAACAGTTCGGTTATGTGACGGTTTTGAGAACACTGTCTTCCGGTCGTGCAAGTTCTTCTATGGAATTCTCTCACTATGCTGAAGTTCCGAAGAACATCGCCAAGGAAGTGGTAGAGAAAAATAACGGAAGAGTAGAATTAGTATAATTTAATGCCGGAAGGGGGGATCCCCTTTCCGGCCGCTTAGACAAATAAATAAAACAATGAGCCAAAAAATCAGAATTAAGTTGAAATCTTACGATCACAACTTAGTAGACAAGTCGGCAGAAAAGATTGTTAAGACAGTAAAGGCTACCGGTGCAGTGGTGAGCGGACCGATTCCGCTTCCTACCCACAAAGGGATTTTTACTGTGAACCGCTCAACTTTCGTAAACAAGAAGAGCCGTGAACAATTCTTGGTATGCACATTCAAAAGATTGATTGATATCTACAGCTCAACGGCTGGAACTATCGACGCTCTGATGAAACTTGAATTACCGAGTGGTGTGGAAGTAGAGATTAAAGTGTGATAATGGCGAAACCCTATGTCGTTATCAGAATGTAAACCTATTAAAAAGTAAAAAAAGAAAATGCCAGGTTTAATTGGAAAAAAAGTCGGAATGACTTCCGTATTCAGTGTCGAGGGGAAAAGTATCCCATGCACTGTGATTGAGTGCGGTCCATGTGTTGTAACCCAGGTTAAAACGAAAGAGACCGACGGTTACGAAGCACTTCAGTTGGGTTTTGATGAAACAAACGAAAAACACACAACGAAGCCGCTAAGTGGACACTTTAAAAAGGCAGGCACAACTCCGAAAAGGAAGCTCGTAGAGTTTTCAGGATTTGAGACTGAGCACAAGTTAGGCGATGTATTGGATGTAACACTCTTCGAAGACGCAGCTTTCGTGGATGTTGTCGGAACTACGAAGGGAAAAGGATTCCAGGGCGTTGTGAAACGTCACGGATTTGCCGGAGTAGGAGAAGCAACCCACGGTCAGCACAACCGCCAGAGAAAACCGGGATCAATCGGAGCATGTTCTACTCCGTCACGGGTATTCAAAGGCATGCGCATGGGTGGCCGTATGGGCGGCGACAGAGTTACTATCGCAAACTTGCAGGTTTTGAAAGTAATTCCTGAAAATAATTTGTTGTTGGTGAAAGGATCTATTCCCGGAACTAAAGGTTCATACGTAATTATTGAGAAGTAATGGAGTTAAGTGTATTAAACATTGCCGGAAAAGAAACAGGCAGAAAGATAGAGTTGAATGACGCTATCTTTGGAATTCAGCCTAACGAACACGCCATCTACCTTGACGTAAAACAGTATCTTGCCAATCAGCGGCAGGGCACTCACAAGTCAAAGCAGAGAAACGAGGTATCAGGTAGTACTGTAAAGCTGAAAAAGCAAAAAGGTACCGGAGGTGCACGTGCCGGGAGCATCAAGAACCCTGAGTTCAGAGGAGGAGGTAGAGTATTTGGTCCCGTACCGAGAGACTACAGCTTCAAATTGAACAAAAAGCTTAAAAAATTGGCTCGTAAATCTGCATTAGCAGTGAAAGCCGGTGCAAACGCCGTAACGGTTGTTGAAGATTTCAGCTTTGAAGCACCGAAAACCAAACAGTTTGTTGCATTGGTAAACAATCTGAAACTAAACAATGGTAAATTGTTGCTGGTTTTGAGTGAATCAAACGAGAATATATTATTATCGGCTCGCAACTTACAGAACGTGGAAATTAAAAGAGTCAGCGATTTATCAACTTACAACATCATGAGAGCTAAAAACCTCGTGCTGGTTGAAAGTTCTGTGAAGGGCCTGAATGAAATGTTCAATCTTAACTAATAGAAGAAGAGATGGAAATTATATTGAAGCCCATTCTGACAGAAAAGATGTCAGCGCTGACCGACAAAGAGCACAAAGTGGCTTTTGTCGTAGCAAAAGATGCGAATAAGATAGAGATTAAGAAGGCAGTTGAAGAAATGTATGGAGTGAAAGTAACGGCTGTAAACACACAGCGTTACCAGGGAACGGTGAAATCCCGTTATACGAAAGCCGGCGTGATTACCGGCCGTACCGCTTCATTCAAGAAAGCAATTGTAACCTTAGCAGAAGGTGATAGTATTGATTTTTTTAGCAATATTTAAAGAACATGGCTGTAAGAAAATTAAATCCTGTAACTCCTGGTCAAAGACATAAGGTAGTGAATACCTTTGAACAGGTGACTACAGATAGACCTGAGAAATCATTGTTAAGACCCGTAAAGAAAACCGGAGGCCGTAACAATTCCGGTAAAATGACAATGAGATATATAGGTGGAGGTCATAAACAAAAATACAGAGTAGTTGATTTCAAACGGGACAAAGACAATATTCCGGCAAAAGTTGCCTCTATTGAGTATGACCCGAACAGAACTGCCCGTATTGCTTTGTTAGTGTATGCAGATGGGGAAAAACGTTACATCATCGCTCCCGTTGGTTTGGCTGTAGGCCAGACGCTGATGAGCGGCCAGGGGGTAACTCCTGAAGTGGGTAACACCCTGTTCTTATCTGAAATCCCATTAGGTACTATCGTACATAACATTGAACTGAGACCGGGACAGGGCGCAGTGATGGCTCGCAGCGCCGGTTCATTCGCTCAGTTGGTTGCAAGAGAAGGAAAATATGCTTCTATCAAGTTACCTTCGGGAGAAATCCGTATGGTATTGATAACCTGTAAAGCCACCATCGGTACTGTATCCAATACAGACCATGCGCTGGAACGTTCAGGTAAAGCCGGTCGTACCCGTTGGTTGGGCCGTCGTCCCCGTGTACGCGGTGTGGTAATGAACCCGGTTGATCACCCGATGGGTGGTGGTGAAGGCCGTGCTTCAGGAGGTCACCCGAGATCACGTAAGGGCTTGTTGGCTAAGGGTTACAAGACCAGAGCTCCGAAGAAAGCTTCAAGTAAGTATATCGTAGAAAGAAGGAAATAATAACCGATTAATAGTTTAATGTTATGAGTCGTTCGTTAAAAAAAGGCCCTTTTATAGATGTGAAGCTGGAGAAGAGAGTGTTGGCAATGAATGAGTCCAATAAAAAGTCGGTTGTTAAGACCTGGGCTCGCTACTCTATGATTTCTCCGGACTTTGTAGGCCATACTGTAGCTGTACATAACGGTAATAAATTTATTCCGGTTTACATCACCGAAAACATGGTGGGACATAAACTGGGAGAATTTGCACCGACACGTACCTTTAGAGGTCATGCTAACAAGAAATAAGCATGATGAAAGTTGAACCAATGAAGATGTATTAAAATGGGTGCAAGAAAAAGATTAAGAGCAAATCAGATAAAGGAAGCCAAAAAGGAGAAGGCTTTTGCAAGTCTCCGGGGTTGTCCTTCGTCACCACAGAAAATGAGATTGGTGGCTGACTTGGTACGTGGAATGGACGTACAGAAAGCTTTGGATACACTGAAATTTTGTCCTCGCGAAGCTGCCCGTAAAGTAGAGAAACTGTTGCTTTCGGCTATTGCCAACTGGAGTGCCAAGAATGAAGGCAAACGCATTGACGATGCTGCTTTATATGTTAAAGAGATTTTCGTTGACGGAGCCGGCATTCTGAAAAGGCTGAGACCTGCGCCTCAGGGACGGGCACACCGGATCCGCAAGAGATCAAATCATGTGACAATTGTCTTGGGTAGCAAGACTGCTGTTGAAAACGTAGTAAAAGAATAATTAGCATGGGACAAAAAGTTAATCCAATAAGCAATAGATTAGGAATCATCCGTGGATGGGATTCTAACTGGTTCGGTGGTAAAAACTACGGCGATAAACTGGTAGAAGATTACAAAATCAGAAAATACCTGAACGCCCGTTTGGCCAAAGCCGGAATCGCAAAAATTGTTATCGAGAGGACCCTTAAGCTGATTACCATCACCATCAACACCGCCCGTCCAGGAATTATCATCGGTAAAGGCGGTCAGGAAGTTGACAAACTGAAGGAAGAGCTTAAGAAAATCACCGATAAAGAAGTACAGATTAATATCTTCGAAATCAAACGTCCTGAATTGGATGCTGTCATCGTAGGTAATAACATAGCTCGTCAGCTTGAAGGACGTGTGGCATACCGTCGTGCAATCAAAATGGCTGTTCAGTCTACCATGAGAATGGGTGCTGAAGGAATCAAGGTTTTGATTTCCGGTCGTTTGAACGGTGCTGAAATGGCCCGCGCAGAAATCTTTAAGGAAGGAAGAATTCCGCTGCACACTTTCCGTGCAGATATTGATTATGCACAGGCAGAAGCATTGACCACCTACGGTTTGCTGGGTATTAAAGTGTGGATTTGTAAAGGTGAAGTATACGGAAAACGTGAGTTGGTGCCGAATTCAGTACTGGCTTCCCGTGAAACCCGCAACGCTGCCAATACCAATGCCGCCGGAAAGAAGAATTTCAAAAAAAGAAAAAAGTAGTGAGTTATGTTACAGCCAAAAAGGACTAAATTCAGAAGACAGCAAAAGGGAAGAATGAAGGGAAATGCCCAGAGAGGACATCAACTGGCATTCGGATCTTTTGGCATTAAGGCGTTGGAAGAAAAATGGATCGAAGGACGCCAGATTGAAGCAGCCCGTGTTGCCGTTACCCGTTATATGCAACGTCAGGGCCAGATATGGATTCGTATATTCCCCGATAAACCTATTACCAAGAAGCCTGCCGAAGTACGTATGGGTAAAGGTAAAGGTAATCCGGAAGGTTTTGTTGCTCCAGTTACTCCGGGCCGTATTCTTTTCGAAGCAGACGGCGTGCCGTATGAAATCGCAAAAGAGGCTTTACGTCTTGCAGCCCAGAAGTTACCTATTACGACTAAATTTGTGGTCAGACGTGATTATACCGAATAGTCTTTCCGGCTATTTGATTGTAAAACCAAATTAATTTGACAGAAGATGAAAAATTCAGAAGTTATAGAAATGACCACGGATGATCTTAAAGAGAGAGTAGCCGCTGAAAAGGCTGCCTTGAATAAGATGACCATGAATCATACGGTGACTCCTTTGGAGAACACGATGCAGATCCGTGCCAAACGGAAAGACATCGCCCGCATGATGACAGAATTGCGTAAGAGAGAATTAACGGTAAAGAAGTAAAGTAATGGAAGAAAGAAATCTTAGAAAAGAGCGTATCGGTCTTGTGGTAAGCAATAAGATGGAAAAGTCCATCACGGTTGCCGTTCATTTTAAGGAGAAACACCCGATTTACGGTAAATTCGTAAACAAGACCAAGAAGTTCACCGCTCACGACGAAAAGAACGAATGTAACGTCGGAGACAAAGTGAGAATTATGGAAACCCGTCCCTTGAGTAAAATGAAGAGATGGAGATTAGTTGAAATCATTGAAAGAGCTAAGTAATCATGATACAACAGGAAACCAGATTAACAGTAGCAGACAACAGCGGTGCCAAAGAAGTGCTTTGTATCCGTGTTCTGGGAGGTACCCGGAAAAGATATGCACGCGTAGGCGATAAGATTGTTGTTTCTGTAAAAAATGCCCTGCCGGGAGGCGACCTGAAAAAAGGTTCCGTAAGTAAGGCAGTAGTAGTGCGTACGAGCAAGGAATACCGTCGTCCGGACGGCTCTTACATCCGCTTTGATGACAATGCCTGTGTATTGTTGAACAATGCCGGAGAAATGAGAGGAACCCGTATTTTCGGTCCGGTAGCCCGTGAAGTTCGTGAAGGATATACGAAAATCGTTTCGTTAGCGCCTGAAGTACTGTAATGTTAAATGTCGGAAGTCAAAAGTCGGGAGCCGATGCCGGACAGGCATTTGACTTGCGGCTTTAGACGACATAAAAATCAAAACAATGAACAGAAAGTTTCATATAAAGAAAGGTGATCTGGTGTTTGTAAACGCCGGTGTTGATAAAGGCAAACAGGGCAAAGTCCTGGAAGTTCTTCCGAAAGAGGAAAGAGCTATCGTTGAAGGTATCAACATGGTCAGCAAACATACGAAGCCGAATGCTGCCAATCCGCAGGGAGGTATCATTAAAAAAGAAGCTCCGATTCATATTTCCAATCTGAACGTGGTTGATCCTTCTACGAACAAACCGACACGTATAGGTCGTAAGCTGGACGATAAAGGTAAATTGGTCAGATTTGCTAAAAGATCGGGAGAGATTTTAAAATAATAGCGACGATACGATTTTTGATTTACGGTTTTTCCGAATCGTAAATCATGAATCGTTTGTCAGAAATAAACAAGGGTTTACGAAGTGACATCGTATTTTGAATTTGAAATGAGGCGATTAGGTGAATTATTCACCGGACGTCCGCAGAAAATTCAAAATAATTTATATCTTTGCCGCCTGAAAATCTGATTTTCGGTGGATAATTGTGTGTAAAATTGTCAATCGTGAATTAAAAATCATAATCAAATAAATGAGTTACGTACCAAATTTCAAGAAGAAGTATAGCGAAGAAATTGTACCGACTTTGATGAAAGAGTTCGGATACAAGTCAGTTATGCAGACCCCGCGGTTGGAGAAGATAGTAATCAACCAGGGAGTAGGTTCCTCTATTCAGGATAAGAAAATCCTTGAATTTTCAGTGAACGAAATCGCAGCTATTTCCGGACAGAAACCGGTTACCTGCAAATCAGTAAAAGACGTATCAAACTTCAAACTGCGTAAAGGTATGCCGATCGGTGTACAGGTAACTTTGCGTAAAGAGCGTATGTACGAATTTCTGGAGCGTCTGATTGTTTCCGCATTGCCGCGTATCCGCGACTTCAAAGGGATCAACAGCAAGCTCGATGGAAGAGGCAACTATACATTAGGCTTGGAAGAGCAGATCATATTCCCTGAAATTGTGTTGGATAACGTACACAAAATCATGGGTATGAACATCACATTTGTAACTTCGGCTAATACCGACGAAGAAGGTTTTGCTCTTCTGAGAGAATTTGGATTACCATTTAAAAAGAACTAAAACCAGAGAAAATGGCAAAAGAATCAATGAAAGCCCGTGAGGTAAAGCGTGCAAAATTGGTAGAAAAGTACGCCGCAAAACGGGCAAAATTAAAAGCAGAAGGCGACTATGTAGGGTTGAGCCTTCTACCTAAAAACTCCAATCCTATTCGTTTGCACAACCGTTGCAAACTGACCGGCAGACCGAGAGGTTACATGAGACAGTTTGGTATCAGCCGTATCCAGTTCCGTGAAATGGCATCGGCAGGATTGATACCGGGAGTGAAGAAAGCTAGTTGGTAATATTAAAAAATTGATGAAGAGATGACAGATCCAATAGCAGATTTTCTTACGCGTTTAAGAAATGCGATAAGTGCCGGTCATAAAGTAGTAGAACTCCCGGGTTCCAAAATGAAACGGGAAATGACCAAAATCCTGAAAGAAAAAGGATATATTCTGAACTATAAGTTCGAAGAAGACGGAGTAAAAAGCAATATTAAGATAGCTCTTAAATATCATCCGGAGACCAAAGAGTCGGCAATCAAATCATTGGTGCGTGTTTCCAAGCCGGGTTTGAGACGTTATACGAATGTAGAGGAAATGCCTCGCGTATTGAACGGTTTAGGTATTGCCATTTTGTCTACCTCTATGGGCTTGATGACAGATAAAGAAGCTCGCCAGAAAAATGTTGGCGGTGAAGTATTGTGCTATGTGTATTAATTTAAAAGTGAAGAAGAAATGTCACGAATAGGAAAATTACCAATCCATATACCACAAGGGGTTACGGTAGCCGTGAGTCCGGATAACACCGTCACAGTGAAAGGTCCGAAAGGAGAACTTTCTCAGAAAGTGAGCGAAGATCTGACTGTTACAGTCGATGAAACGAACGTTCATGTGGAACGTCACACAGAAGATAAGAATCACAAAGCAATGCACGGTCTGTACCGTTCATTGATCCATAATATGGTTGTAGGTGTTTCTGAAGGTTATAAAATTCAGCAGGAGTTGGTCGGAGTAGGTTACAGAGCCAATGCCGAGGGAAATGTATTGGAATTAGGTCTGGGATATTCTCATGCCATTTTCTTACAATTGCCGCCGGAAGTAAAGGTGTCTGCCGTTACCGAAAAACGTGCCAATCCGATTATTACGCTGGAGTGTTGCGACAAGCAACTGATAGGTCAGGTAGCTGCTAAAATCCGTTCATTCCGTAAACCGGAGCCTTACAAGGGTAAAGGTATCCGCTTTGTAGGAGAACAGGTACGCCGGAAAGCAGGTAAGTCAGCTAAAGTTTAATCACCTAAAGTAAGTAAAAGTTATGGCTTTAACTAAGGAACAAAGAAGATTAAGAATAAAAAGGAGAATTCGTAAGATTATCTCCGGAACAGCTGAGAGACCTCGTTTGAGCGTATTCCGTTCAAATACTCAGATTTCTGTACAGCTGATTGACGACAATGAAGGTAAAACGCTTTTGTCAGTGTCTTCATTGAGCAAAGATATTGCTGAAAAGAAAGGAACGAAAACAGAACAGGCTACTTATGTAGGAGCTGCCGTTGCTGAAAAAGCAAAAGCTGCCGGGATTGAGACTGTGGTTTTCGACAGAAACGGTTATTTATATCACGGTAGAGTGAAAGCATTGGCTGACGCTGCCCGTAACGGAGGTCTTAAATTTTAAAAGTTAGCAGAATGGAACAGAAAGTAAATAATACTGACTTGGAACTGAAAGACAGATTGGTGGCTATCAATCGTGTGACCAAGGTTACAAAAGGAGGTAGAACATTCAGCTTTGCAGCTATTGTTGTGGTAGGAGATGAAAACGGTATTGTAGGTTGGGGATTAGGAAAGGCTAACGAAGTGACTACGGCTATCGCCAAAGGAGTGGAAGCAGCCAAGAAAAATCTGGTGAAAGTGCCTATATTGAAAGGAACGATCCCTCACGAGCAGGCAGCTCGCTTCGGTGGAGCGGAGGTATATATGAAGCCCGCTTCTTCCGGTACCGGACTGGTGGCGGGAGGTGCTATGCGTGCCGTATTGGAAAGTGCCGGTATTCATGACGTATTGGCTAAGAGTAAAGGTTCTTCCAACCCGCACAATCTGGTGAAAGCTACGATTGCAGCATTGAAAGGAATGAGAGATGCCCGCATGGTGGCACGTCAGAGAAATATCAGTCTGGATAAAGTATTTAACGGTTAATTTGATGAAATTATGGCAAAGATTAAAGTTACATTGGTAAAAAGCAAAATCAAAAGCGATAAACGTCAGGTTGGCACGTTAACCGCACTTGGCCTGAACAAAATCAGCAGTAGTGTAGAACACGAAGCTACTCCTCAGATACTGGGAATGGTGGCTAAGGTAGCCCACCTGGTAAAAGTGGAAGAAGTAAAGTAAATTGTTGAACTATTTTAATACAAAATAAAATGGATTTAAGTAGCTTAAGACCGGCCTGCGGCTCTACGCATCACGAAAAAAGAATCGGTCGTGGACAGGGTTCGGGAAAAGGAGGTACTTCTACGAGAGGTCACAAAGGAGCGAAGTCAAGATCCGGTTATCATACCAAGATCGGTTTTGAAGGCGGACAGATGCCTTTGCAGAGACGGGTACCGAAGTTTGGCTTTAAAAACATCAACCGGGTTGCTTACAAAGCAATTAATGTCAGCATGCTTCAGGAATTGGCAGAACGGGACAACCTGACGGCTATCGATAAGGATGTACTGATTAAAGCCGGATTGATCTCTAAAAACGCTTTGTTGAAAGTTTTGGGAGATGGCGTACTGAAAGCGAAGCTGGAAGTAAAGGCTGATGCTTTTTCAGAAAAAGCTAAAGCAGCGATTGAAGCTGCCGGCGGTTCAGTAGTCGTTTTGTAAAAATAATATCTGGAGACGCTCATCGGATGCGTCTTCAGATATTTAAATACTAAACTTATGAAGTTATTTGATACATTAAAGAACATTTGGAAAATTGAAGAGTTAAGAACCCGGATTCTCATGACTCTCGGTTTGGTTGCCGTGTATCGGCTGGGAACTGAAATTGTGTTGCCGGGTATCGATCCTGCCGGACTTTCAGCTTTGAAAGAACAAACTTCAAAAGGAGTACTTGGTTTGCTGGATATGTTTTCCGGAGGAGCGTTTTCGAATGCTTCTGTATTTGCTTTGGGTATTATGCCTTACATCTCTGCCTCCATCGTTGTGCAGTTGTTAGGAATAGCCGTTCCTTATTTTCAGCGTATGCAGCGCGAAGGGGAAAGCGGAAGACGTAAGATCAACCAGATTACCCGTTATCTGACTATCATTATCCTGGTATTGCAGGGGTCAGCGTATCTTACAAACTTACATGCCCAGATTCCGCAGGAATTTTTTGTTACCAGCGGAGCTTTCTTTACGATTTCATCGGTTATCATTTTGGCTGCCGGCTCTATGTTTGTGCTGTGGTTGGGTGAAAAGATTACGGACAAAGGTATCGGTAATGGAGTGTCTATCATTATCATGATCGGTATCATCGCCCGCTTGCCTTTTGCTTTCTTTGCCGAAGGTACTTCCCGTTTGTCGCAGCAGGGTGGCGGAATGGTTGCTTTGTTGGTGGAATTGGTTCTTTTATTCTTTGTATTCTGCGGAACGATTCTGTTGGTTCAGGGAACACGGAAAGTGCCTGTACAGTATGCAAAACGTGTTGTAGGAAACAAACAGTACGGAGGCGTACGTCAATATATTCCGTTGAAGATAAATGCTGCCGGTGTGATGCCGATTATTTTCGCACAGGCCATTATGCTTTTACCGATTTCTTTCGTGAATTTTGCAGCATCTGATTCCTTGTCGGGTTTTGCTGCTGCTTTCTCGAATTTCACCGGTTTCTGGTATAATTTCACCTTTTTTGTGCTGATTGTGGCATTCACCTATTTCTATACGGCTATCACGGTTAATCCGATGCAGATGGCTGAGGATATGAAGAAGAACGGAGGCTTTATTCCGGGAGTAAAACCGGGAAGAAAGACGATGGAGTTTTTGGATACGATTATGTCGCGGATTACTTTACCGGGATCTATTTTCCTGGGTATTGTCGCCATATTGCCGGCCTTTGCTGTTATAGCGGGAGTCAACAATCAGTTTGCACAGTTCTACGGAGGTACTTCTCTGTTGATTCTGGTGGGTGTAGTGTTGGATACGTTACAGCAGATTGAGTCCCACTTGTTGATGCGTCATTATGACGGATTGATGAAATCCGGACGGATTAAGGGAAAAACACCGGGAGGTCCTGCTGCATATTAAAAGATTAAAACCAAAAGCCGGAAGTTTTGCTTCGGGCTTTTGGCTTTTTGTCGTTTAGAAAAAAAGTATTACTTTTGCGGCATGATTTTTTTGAAGACAGCAGAAGAGATCGAATTACTTCGGGAAAGTAATCTTTTGGTAGGAAAGACTCTGGGTGAATTGGCAAAACATATTCGTCCGGGGATTTCGACTTTAGAATTGGATAAGATTGCAGAGGAGTTTATTCGCGATCACGGAGCTGTGCCGGGTTTTTTAGGATATGACGGATTTCCGAATACCCTGTGTATTTCTGTCAATGAGGAGGTGGTTCACGGCATCCCTGCCGCAGATCGTTTTCTGAAAGAGGGGGATGTGGTTTCCATAGATTGCGGGACATTGAAGAACGGCTTTTACGGCGACAGCGCTTATACTTTTGAAGTCGGAGAAGTGAAGGAAGAAGTCCGGAAACTTTTAAAGACGACCAAGGAGGCCCTTTACAAGGGGATAGAAAAGGCAATTGCCGGTTTAAGGATAGGGGATATCGGTTATGCTGTGCAGAGTTATTGTGAGGCAAACGGATATTCGGTAGTCAGAGAATTGGTAGGACACGGTGTGGGGCATGATATGCACGAGGAACCCCAGGTGCCGAACTACGGAAAAAGAGGTCAGGGGCCGAAACTTGCGGAAGGAATGGTCATCGCTATCGAACCGATGATTAATTTGGGGAAACGTTACGTTTATCAGGATGCTGACGGGTGGACGATCCGGACAAGAGACAGAATGCCATCGGCACATTTTGAGCATACGGTGGCTGTCGGCAAGCATGGGGCAGACATTCTGTCTTCTTTCGAGTTTGTAGAGCAGGCATTGAAGAATTGACGATTATACAAAATTAAAAATTGTTTTTATGGCAAAACAGCCATCAATAGAGCAGGATGGAGTGATTACCGAAGCGTTGTCGAATGCGATGTTTCGGGTGGAATTGGAGAACGGGCACATTATCACCGCTCATATCTCCGGTAAAATGCGCATGCATTATATAAAGATACTTCCCGGCGACAGAGTCAGAGTGGACATGTCTCCCTATGATCTGACAAAGGGTAGAATTACGTTCAGATACAAAAACTAAATTAAAAAACCATGAAGGTAAGAGCGTCAATTAAGAAACGTAATGACGATTGCAAAATTGTAAGAAGAAAAGGCGTTTTGTACGTCATTAACAAAAAGAACCCGAAGTTTAAAATGCGTCAGGGTTAATCATTAATCTAAGTTAAATTAAAAAGATTTATGGCAAGAATCGTAGGTGTAGATTTACCCTCAAACAAAAGAGGAGAAATAGCCTTGACCTATATCTTTGGTATAGGTAGAAGTAGTGCCCGGACTATTCTGGAGAAAGCCGGCATCGATTATGACACGAAGGTGAAAGACTGGAATGATGACCAACTCGCAGCTGTACGAAAAGTGATTAATACGGAGTACAAAGTTGAAGGAGAGTTGCGTTCAAGCATTCAGATGAACATCAAACGACTGATGGATATCGGTTGTTACCGTGGAATCCGTCACCGTTTAGGACTGCCCGTAAGAGGACAGAGTACAAAGAACAATGCCCGCACACGTAAGGGTAAGAAGAAAACTGTTGCTAACAAGAAGAAAGCAACTAAATAAAAGAAATTGAATTGAATTATGGCAAAGAAGTCTACATCAAACAGAAAACGGTTAGTTAAAGTAGAAGCCGTTGGACAAGCACACGTTCATTCATCTTTTAATAACATCATTATTTCCTTAACGAACCAGACGGGACAGGTGATCTCCTGGTCATCAGCAGGAAAAATGGGTTTTAAAGGATCTAAGAAAAACACTCCTTATGCCGCACAGATGGCAGCAAGCGATTGTGCAAAAGTGGCATTTGATCTCGGAATGAGAAAAGCAAAAGTATATGTTAAGGGACCGGGTAATGGCCGTGAATCTGCTATCCGTGCCATTCATGCAAGTGGTATTGAAGTAGCGGAAATCATCGATGTTACTCCGCTGCCGCACAACGGTTGCCGTCCTCCGAAACGTAGAAGAGTATAGTTTTGTCAATGTAACGTGTAATAAATTTGAATAAAAATGGCTAGATATACAGGACCTAAGTCTAAAATAGCAAGAAAATTCGGGGAACCCATTTATGGCCCGGATAAAGCATTGGAACGGAGAAATTATCCGTCCGGTCAGCATGGATTGGCCCGTCGCCGGAAGAAAATTTCTGAGTACGGTGTTCAGTTGAAAGAAAAACAAAAAGCAAAATATACGTACGGTTTGTTGGAAAAACAATTCCGTAATCTGTTTGAGAAAGCAGAGCGTTCCGGAGGTATCACCGGTGAGGTTTTATTACAGTTTTTGGAATGCCGTTTGGATAACGTAGTATATCGTTTAGGTATTGCTCCGACCCGCGCTGCTGCCCGTCAGCTGGTTTCTCACCGTCACATTACCGTAAACGGAGGTGTATGCAATGTCCCTTCTGCTGCTGTGCGCCAGGGTGATGTTGTGGCTGTCCGTGAGAAATCGAAAGCATTGGAAGTAATCGCTGACTCACTGAGAAGCAACCGGGTAAGCAAATATTCCTGGTTGGAATGGGATGCCGCTTCCATGAGCGGAAAACTGTTGAATGTTCCGGAAAGAACGGATATTCCGGAAAATATCAAAGAGCAGTTAATCGTAGAATTGTATTCTAAGTAATAAATAAAATATTTATGGCAATATTAGCTTTCCAGAAACCGGACAAAGTAATCATGCTTGAATCGACAGACAAATTCGGTAAATTCGAATTTCGTCCGTTGGAGCCTGGTTACGGAATCACCATAGGTAATCCGCTCCGCAGAATCCTGCTGTCTTCACTTGAAGGGTATGCGATTACCGGTATAAAAATTCATGGCGTAGAACATGAATTTGCCACCATTCCGGGTGTTATCGAGGACGTTACCGAGATCATCCTGAATTTGAAGCAAGTTCGGTTTAAGAGAAGGGTTGAAGATGCAGAGGAAGAAAAACTGACTGTGCTTGTTTCTGGGCAGGAAACTTTTACTGCAGGCGATATTAACCGGTTCCTGACGGGTTTCGAGGTTTTGAATACGGACCTGGTCATCTGTAATATGGATCCGAGCGTGAACTTCCAGATGGAGATTACCATCCAGAAAGGTCGCGGATATGTGCCCAGTACAGAGAATATGCCGATAGATGCCGAAGCCGGATTTATTCCGATCGATGCAATTTACACCCCTATCAGAAATGTAAAATATGAGATAGAGAACTATCGTGTGGAAGGTAAAACGGACTATGAGAAACTTTTACTTGAAATAGAAACCGATGGTTCTATTAATCCGACCGATGCTTTGAAAGAAGCAGCCAAGATTCTGATTCACCATTTCATGTTGTTCTCGGATGAGAAGATTACTCTTGAATCTGAAGATAAGTACGGAAATGAAGAATTCGATGAAGAAGTATTGCATATGCGCCAGCTTCTGAAAACGAAATTAGTGGATATGGATCTGTCAGTCCGTGCTTTAAACTGCCTGAAAGCTGCTGAAGTAGAAACACTGGGTGAATTGGTTAAATTCAATAAGAACGATCTGTTGAAATTCCGTAATTTCGGTAAGAAATCACTCACGGAATTGGAAGCCTTGTTGGAAAACAATAACCTTGAATTCGGTATGGATGTATCTAAGTATAAATTAGACAAGGAATAAGTAACATGAGACATTGTAAAAAATTTAACCACCTAAATAGAACGAGTGCTCATAGAAAGGCATTGCTTTCCAATATGGCAGCCTCTTTGATTCTTCACAAGAGAATCAGCACTACCGTTGCTAAAGCAAAGGCATTGAAAATGTATGTGGAGCCTTTGATTACCAAGAGTAAAAATGATAACAGTAATTCACGCCGTGTTGTTTTCAGTTATCTGGGACAAAAGGAAGCTGTTACCGAATTGTTTAAAGAGGTGGCTCCGAAAATCGTTAACCGTCCCGGAGGGTATACCCGTATTTTACGGACCGGTACGCGTCTCGGAGATAACGCCGAAACCTGTATTATCGAATTGGTAGATTTCAATGCTACCTATACGGAGGTTAAACAGGAAGTGAAGAAAACAGCAACCCGCCGCAGAAGATCTTCTGCTAAAAAAGCTACCGCGGAAGTGGCAGAGGCTACTGTTGTTGAGGAAGCTCCTGCAGCTACAGAAACGCCGGAAACAGAAGCCCCCAAGGCTGAATAAAGTCCGGAATTTGTATAGAGAAACCGTTTTGCTTCGGCAGAACGGTTTTTTTATGCTCTCATCTTCCGATTTTGCCGTAACTAATTTCTGTGATTTTGCGTTAATCTTAAAAAATCAAATTTATGACACATATTGTAGAAATCATAGGACGGGAGATTTTGGACTCCCGGGGGAATCCCACGGTTGAAGTGGATGTTATACTTGAATCCGGATTTATTGGACGGGCTGCGGTCCCTTCCGGGGCTTCGACGGGAGAGAATGAGGCTTTGGAATTGCGTGACGGAGATAAGTCCCGGTATATGGGGAAAGGCGTGCTTAAAGCCGTGGACAATGTCAATACAGTTATTTCGGACGCTCTTTTAGGCATGGATGTTTTGGATCAGGTGGGTATAGACCGTTTATTGATTGAGTTGGACGGAACCAAGACAAAGTGCAATTTGGGTGCTAATGCCATGCTGGGTGTTTCGTTGGCTTGCGCAAAGGCTGCTGCGGCAGCTTTGGAAGTTCCCCTGTATCGTTATATCGGAGGATGCAATGCGAAAGTGTTGCCGGTTCCGATGATGAACATTATTAACGGAGGTTCTCATTCCGATGCCCCTATTGCTTTTCAGGAGTTCATGATACGTCCGGTTGGTGCTTATTCATTCAGAGAAGCTCTTCGCATGGGGGCTGAAATATTCCATACATTAAAAAAAGTGTTGCATGACAGGGGATTAAGTACGGCTGTCGGGGATGAAGGCGGTTTTGCTCCTTCTTTGAACGGAACGGAGGATGCTCTGGAATCCATTTTGGCTGCTATTGAAAAAGCCGGGTATAAACCGGGCAAGGAGGTTATGATCGGATTGGATTGTGCGGCTTCGGAGTTTTACAAGGAGGGGATATATGATTATACGAAATTTGAGGGATCGAAGGGAGCTAAACGTAATTCAGCCGAGCAGCTCCTGTATTTGGAAGAACTGATTTCTAAGTATCCGATTGATTCTATTGAGGATGGAATGGCTGAAAATGATTGGGACGGCTGGGAGATGCTGACGGCTAAAATCGGGGACCGTTGTCAGTTGGTGGGCGATGATCTGTTTGTGACGAATGTGGAGTATCTGAAAAAGGGGATAGAACGGGGATGTGCTAATTCCATTTTGATTAAGGTAAATCAGATCGGTACCCTGACGGAGACTCTTGATGCGATTGAAATGGCGCATCGGGCAGGATATACGACAGTGACGTCTCATCGTTCCGGAGAAACGGAGGATTCCACGATTGCTGATATTGCCGTAGCAACCAATTCGGGGCAGATTAAAACCGGTTCGCTGAGTCGTTCCGATCGTTTGGCAAAATATAACCAATTGCTCCGGATAGAGGAACAGTTGGGAAAAGATGCTTGTTTTTACGGCAGGAAGTTTTCAAAATAAAAGATATTTGGATGATCTAAAAACCGCTTGAAAAAGCGGTTTTTTTATGTGGTGTAACTCTCTTGTTTTTTGTCACGGACATGTAAATAAAGGCTGTTTTCAGGAAAATGTTTAGGGACTTTCTTGTCTGTTATTTTCAAAAATCGGAATCGTAAAAATGAAAGTAACTATCACATTATAAAAAAATACATCTTTTTGTAAAACGTAGTCTTTTTTTTATAATTTTGTAAAAATATATTGGGGATAGTGGCGGGAATGCGATACTATCTTCTGATATGTAGTTGTAATTATTTGATAATTTGTGTGTTGTCCCGGTATATCTGCTTCAATGGGGAATATTTCTGGAACTTCATGATGTTTATAAAAAGTAGTTGATTCCAATGAATGCGAGAATTTATAGCTGTCTGTTAAAAGAATTGAGAATCTTTTTCTTTTTCCTTCTTTTCTTTTTTCCTTTCGGGGTATCTGCCAATAATATTCAGATAAAAGAACCGGCAAGGGTTATTTCTGTTTCCGGCGGGTATGCGACGATTGAGGTGCGTTTGGCCTGGGAAAATTCGTGGCGGGATGCAGAAAATTGGGATGCTGCTTATTTGTTTTTGAAATATCGTACGGGCAGTGGAAGTTGGACGCATATCCCGGTTCAGTTAGCCGGTAATATCATTTCCTCTCCTTATACCTATATGACTGCAACTCCGAATCAGACAACAGCTCCGGGGCTTTTCATTTACCGGGATAATTTGGGTGCAGGCAATCCCAATGTGGTTTGTAAAATCCGCTGGAAAACGAATTTCAGACAGGAACAGTTTGACAATGGGGAGGTTCAGTTGCTGGCGCAGGCCATTGAGATGGTTTTCGTTCCTGCCGGTCCTTATGTCTTGGGAGACAGTTTAAGTGCTAGCTGTTTTGCAGATAGTTACGGCAAGCCGATTACCGTTCGGACGGAGTCGTCCAATATCGGTTTGGGATATGTGCAGGAGGGGGGTGTTTATCAGAATGTAACGGTTTCGGCGTCTTATCCGAAGGGATTCCAGGGATTCTATATGATGAAGTATGAGTTAAGCCAGGAGCAGTATGTTAATTTTTTAAATACGTTGACATTGGCTCAACAAAAGGCTTTGCTACCGAACTGGAGTAGTTTGAAAGAAGGGGATTATATTTTTGGAGATGCCAAGGGACGGTCTTGCCGGAACGGGATTATACTGGCTTATCATACTGATCCGGCTGCACCGATGGTCTTTGCCAATAACTTTAATAAGGATGATGAATATAATGGTGCCGGGGATGGTCAGACGATAGCCTCCAATTATATGAGTATATATGATTTGTTGGCTTATTCTTCCTGGTCGGGTCTGCGACCGATGAGTGAGATGGAGTTTGAGAAGGCTTGTCGTCTTCCTTATCCGTCTTTGGAAAAAAGAGGATATGCCTGGAATAAGGGTGATGGTACTATAGCCAGAGCAATGAATTTGTCCGCTGAAGGGTTTGAATCGGAAAATGTAGGTGTCGGGAATGTGAATTTTAAGAATACTTTTGAAGGTCCGTTGCGTTGCGGGATTTTTGCAAAGTCCGGAAATTCAACAGCCCAGGCGTCCGGGTCGACTTACTGGGGAGGGATGGAAATGAGTGGAAATGTGCGGGAGTTGTGCCGGAATGTGAATGATTGGTATTTTTATTGGAACCGGCATGGTGAAGGGGCTTATAATCCGGGACTTTGGAGTGCGAGTTTGTCTTATTACGGAGTCCGGGGGGGAGGATTTACCAGTGATGCGGAAGAGTTGCAGGTTTCGGACCGGAGTTTGCGTGAATATTTTAAGGAGAAGTCAGCTACATTCCGGGATAGTACAGTCGGTTTCCGTATGGTACGTACGTTAGAGTTAGGTGCTGTTGATCTGAATCCGGGAACTATTACCGCTTTGACAACAATCTGTCCGAATGTTACGCTTACTATTCAGAGTACGGCAGGCGCTTCTGTAAGAGGAATGAATAATATACCTGTCCGGTATGAGTGGTATCTGAATTCTGTTAAATTGGAAGGACAAACGGCAGATACGTTGGTTTATAGCGATTGGAAACCGGGAACATATTACAATTTTGAGCGGAAAGCCATTTGTGTGCTTGGAGAGAAAAGTACCAATACGGTTCGGGTATATGTTACTTCTCCTGTATTGAATGCTGGTACAATTACCGGAGGAACACGTTGTGCACCTGGATTTTTTAAGATAGGGAGTAAGGCTCCTGCCAATATTACTTGCGGTTATCCGATAACGTATAGCTGGTATATTAATGATGTATTGGTAAAGGATTCTATTGGCGAGACTTTGTCTAAAGAATGGGAGGCAGGAACTTACCGGGTGGTTCGGCGGGCTTCTGCTTTTGGTTTACAAAAGGATGCTGTAGCGACTCTTACTATTACTGCCGTAAATCTGAAAGCGGGGCAGATATATGGTGGAATGGTGATGGAGACGGTAGAAACTACGATAACGAATGTGAAGAGTGCTTCTGTGGGTTGCGGGAATTTCAAGTACAGTTGGTATATTGATAGTGTGTTGGTGGCAGGGGCTTCCGACGCACAGTTTACACATGCTTTTGATGCTGCCGGTTTTTACCAGGTGATACGCCGGGCAACAGCCGATAATGGGGATGTTGCGGATGCGATGGATACGGTTATTGTAAATTCCAAGACGGCTATTTGCGGAAAATCGAATGGAACGGTGGTGGATGATGAAGAAAATGTATATACGGTTTTGCCTATGGCAGACAATCGCTGCTGGATGACGCAGAACATGCGGCGTCGGAATATCAATCACCGTCATGCGGGTAATGGTGCTGCGGTAGACAATGATGAGACGAATAAACGGTTGCATAATGGTGTCCAGATGAATGATAAGGTCTATGGAGTATATTATACATGGAGTGTTGCCATGCAGGGAGCGACTTATCAAAAGGCCCAAGGGATTTGTCCTGCGGGTTGGTATGTGCCGACGGATGAAGAGTGGCGGACGTTGGAGATGGCGTATGGGATGACTTATGCGCAGGCTGTACAAAATAATGCTTGGCGTGGTAGCAATCAGGGAACTCAGTTTAAAGTTAACGGGACTTCAAAATTTAATGCCACGTTGTCGGGTTATAATGGAACCAGTTATTTTGGAGTCAGAGGTTATTACTGGTCTTCGACACAGAGTGGAAGTTATGCTTATTATCGTTATTTCCAGAATAATTATGCAACGATTAATCGTTATATATTGGATAAGAATACTTATGCTTCTTTGCGGTGTATCCGTTCCAGGTGTGAAAACGGACAAGAACCGACTTCATTGAATGCTGGAAAAATAACGGGAGGAACTTGTGCAGTAAATTATAAGTTTACTATAAAAAATGCTCAGGAAGCGACGATAAGTTGCGGAGGATTGTATTATAGTTGGTATGTAAATGATGTATTGGTTACGGGACAGGTCGCGCAAGCTTTAGCTTATACATTTACTAAACCTGGGGTGTATAAAGTTGTGCGTCGAACGACTGCTGACAATGGGGATTTTGCAGATGCGACAGCCACCGTAACGGTATATTCTGCTTGTTCTGGTTTGTCGACGGTTATCGATGAACAGGGTAAGGAATATAGTATTAAGGAGATGGCAGATAACCGTTGTTGGATGACGCAGAATCTTCGTCGAACGGATGTAAGCCATCGTCATGCTAATAATGGAGCCGGAGCAGATACTGATGGTACGAATTTGTATACTCATGAGGGAGAGCAGGGGAATGATAAGGCTTATGGAGTGTATTATGTTTGGAATGTTGCCATGCAAGGTAGTACGGCAGAGAAGGCCAAAGGAATTTGTCCTATCGGTTGGTATGTACCTACTGATTTGGAATGGCGTCAGTTGGAGATGGCATACGGCATGACATCTGCACAGGCTAATGGCAATAATGCTTGGCGCGGTTATAATGAAGGAACGAAATTAAAGGCAGGAGGTAACAGTGGCTTTAATGCCACGTTGTCGGGTTATAATGGAACCAGTTATTTTGGAGTCAGAGGTTATTACTGGTCTTCGACACAGAGTGGAAGTTATGCTTATTATCGTTATTTCCAGAATAATTATGCAACGATTAATCGTTATATATTGGATAAGAATACTTATGCTTCTTTGCGGTGTATCCGTTCCAGGTGTGAAAACGGACAAGAACCGACTTCATTGAATGCTGGAAAAATAACGGGAGGAACTTGTGCAGTAAATTATAAGTTTACTATAAAAAATGCTCAGGAAGCGACGATAAGTTGCGGAGGATTGTATTATAGTTGGTATGTAAATGATGTATTGGTTACGGGACAGGTCGCGCAAGCTTTAGCTTATACATTTACTAAACCTGGGGTGTATAAAGTTGTGCGTCGAACGACTGCTGACAATGGGGATTTTGCAGATGCGACAGCCACCGTAACGGTATATTCTGCTTGTTCTGGTTTGTCGACGGTTATCGATGAACAGGGTAAGGAATATAGTATTAAGGAGATGGCAGATAACCGTTGTTGGATGACGCAGAATCTTCGTCGAACGGATGTAAGCCATCGTCATGCTAATAATGGAGCCGGAGCAGATACTGATGGTACGAATTTGTATACTCATGAGGGAGAGCAGGGGAATGATAAGGCTTATGGAGTGTATTATGTTTGGAATGTTGCCATGCAAGGTAGTACGGCAGAGAAGGCCAAAGGAATTTGTCCTATCGGTTGGTATGTACCTACTGATTTGGAATGGCGTCAGTTGGAGATGGCATACGGCATGACATCTGCACAGGCTAATGGCAATAATGCTTGGCGCGGTTATAATGAAGGAACGAAATTAAAGGCAGGAGGTAACAGTGGCTTTAATGCCACGTTGTCGGGTTATAATGGAACCAGTTATTTTGGAGTCAGAGGTTATTACTGGTCTTCGACACAGAGTGGAAGTTATGCTTATTATCGTTATTTCCAGAATAATTATGCAACGATTAATCGTTATATATTGGATAAGAATACTTATGCTTCTTTGCGGTGTATCCGTTCCAGGTGTGAAAACGGACAAGAACCGACTTCATTGAATGCTGGAAAAATAACGGGAGGAACTTGTGCAGTAAATTATAAGTTTACTATAAAAAATGCTCAGGAAGCGACGATAAGTTGCGGAGGATTGTATTATAGTTGGTATGTAAATGATGTATTGGTTACGGGACAGGTCGCGCAAGCTTTAGCTTATACATTTACTAAACCTGGGGTGTATAAAGTTGTGCGTCGAACGACTGCTGACAATGGGGATTTTGCAGATGCGACAGCCACCGTAACGGTATATTCTGCTTGTTCTGGTTTGTCGACGGTTATCGATGAACAGGGTAAGGAATATAGTATTAAGGAGATGGCAGATAACCGTTGTTGGATGACGCAGAATCTTCGTCGAACGGATGTAAGCCATCGTCATGCTAATAATGGAGCCGGAGCAGATACTGATGGTACGAATTTGTATACTCATGAGGGAGAGCAGGGGAATGATAAGGCTTATGGAGTGTATTATGTTTGGAATGTTGCCATGCAAGGTAGTACGGCAGAGAAGGCCAAAGGAATTTGTCCTATCGGTTGGTATGTACCTACTGATTTGGAATGGCGTCAGTTGGAGATGGCATACGGCATGACATCTGCACAGGCTAATGGCAATAATGCTTGGCGCGGTTATAATGAAGGAACGAAATTAAAGGCAGGAGGTAACAGTGGCTTTAATGCCACGTTGTCGGGTTATAATGGAACCAGTTATTTTGGAGTCAGAGGTTATTACTGGTCTTCGACACAGAGTGGAAGTTATGCTTATTATCGTTATTTCCAGAATAATTATGCAACGATTAATCGTTATATATTGGATAAGAATACTTATGCTTCATTGCGTTGTATCAAAGCAACCTGTTATGATGCGAAACCGGTGATTTCGACAGCCGGTAGTATCAGTGGCGGTTCGACGGCAGTAAATTATGCAATCAAGATCAAGAGTACGGGAGCGGCTGCCGTCAGTTGTGGCGGCTTGGTTTACAGTTGGTATGTAGATGGTTCATTGTTAGCTAATCAGCGTGCAGCGACATTGACATGGACCCCGAAGTATGCCGGTACGTATGAGATCGTCCGTCGTGCTTCAGTAGATACGGATCCGATGACTTACAAAGAGACGAAGACGACAGCAATTGCTTATTCACCGTGTTCCGGTTTGAGTACGGTTATTGATGACCAGGGGAATAGTTACAATATCAAAGAGATGGCAGATAACCGTTGTTGGATGATTCAGAATATCCGTCGTCGTGATGTAAATCACCGTCATGCTAATAATGGAGCTGCAGTGGATAACGATGGTACCAATAAGCATCTTCATGATGGTGTTCAGGCGAATGATGTGAATCATGGTATTCATTATATCTGGAGTGTTGCCATGGGAGGTAGTGCAAGTGAAAAGGCTCAAGGTCTTTGTCCTCCGGGTTGGTATATTCCGACAGATGCAGAGTGGAAGACTTTGGAGATGGCTTATGGTATGACTTCCGGTCAGGCCAATGGCAATAATGCTTGGCGCGGTTACAATCAAGGTACTCGCTTGAAAGCGAATGGTAATAGTGGTTTTAATGCAACATTGTCAGGATATAATGGAACCAGTTATTTTGGAGTCAGAGGTTATTACTGGTCTTCGACACAGAGTGGAAGTTATGCTTATTATCGTTATTTCCAGAATAATTATGCAACGATTAATCGTTATATATTGGATAAGAATACTTATGCTTCTTTGCGGTGTATCCGTTCCAGGTGTGAAAACGGACAAGAACCGACTTCATTGAATGCTGGAAAAATAACGGGAGGAACTTGTGCAGTAAATTATAAGTTTACTATAAAAAATGCTCAGGAAGCGACGATAAGTTGCGGAGGATTGTATTATAGTTGGTATGTAAATGATGTATTGGTTACGGGACAGGTCGCGCAAGCTTTAGCTTATACATTTACTAAACCTGGGGTGTATAAAGTTGTGCGTCGAACGACTGCTGACAATGGGGATTTTGCAGATGCGACAGCCACCGTAACGGTATATTCTGCTTGTTCTGGTTTGTCGACGGTTATCGATGAACAGGGTAAGGAATATAGTATTAAGGAGATGGCAGATAACCGTTGTTGGATGACGCAGAATCTTCGTCGAACGGATGTAAGCCATCGTCATGCTAATAATGGAGCCGGAGCAGATACTGATGGTACGAATTTGTATACTCATGAGGGAGAGCAGGGGAATGATAAGGCTTATGGAGTGTATTATGTTTGGAATGTTGCCATGCAAGGTAGTACGGCAGAGAAGGCCAAAGGAATTTGTCCTATCGGTTGGTATGTACCTACTGATTTGGAATGGCGTCAGTTGGAGATGGCATACGGCATGACATCTGCACAGGCTAATGGCAATAATGCTTGGCGCGGTTATAATGAAGGAACGAAATTAAAGGCAGGAGGTAACAGTGGCTTTAATGCCACGTTGTCGGGTTATAATGGAACCAGTTATTTTGGAGTCAGAGGTTATTACTGGTCTTCGACACAGAGTGGAAGTTATGCTTATTATCGTTATTTCCAGAATAATTATGCAACGATTAATCGTTATATATTGGATAAGAATACTTATGCTTCATTGCGTTGTATCAAAGCAACCTGTTATGATGCGAAACCGGTGATTTCGACAGCCGGTAGTATCAGTGGCGGTTCGACGGCAGTAAATTATGCAATCAAGATCAAGAGTACGGGAGCGGCTGCCGTCAGTTGTGGCGGCTTGGTTTACAGTTGGTATGTAGATGGTTCATTGTTAGCTAATCAGCGTGCAGCGACATTGACATGGACCCCGAAGTATGCCGGTACGTATGAGATCGTCCGTCGTGCTTCAGTAGATACGGATCCGATGACTTACAAAGAGACGAAGACGACAGCAATTGCTTATTCACCGTGTTCCGGTTTGAGTACGGTTATTGATGACCAGGGGAATAGTTACAATATCAAAGAGATGGCAGATAACCGTTGTTGGATGATTCAGAATATCCGTCGTCGTGATGTAAATCACCGTCATGCTAATAATGGAGCTGCAGTGGATAACGATGGTACCAATAAGCATCTTCATGATGGTGTTCAGGCGAATGATGTGAATCATGGTATTCATTATATCTGGAGTGTTGCCATGGGAGGTAGTGCAAGTGAAAAGGCTCAAGGTCTTTGTCCTCCGGGTTGGTATATTCCGACAGATGCAGAGTGGAAGACTTTGGAGATGGCTTATGGTATGACTTCCGGTCAGGCCAATGGCAATAATGCTTGGCGCGGTTACAATCAAGGTACTCGCTTGAAAGCGAATGGTAATAGTGGTTTTAATGCAACATTGTCAGGATATAATGGAACCAGTTATTTTGGAGTCAGAGGTTATTACTGGTCTTCGACACAGAGTGGAAGTTATGCTTATTATCGTTATTTCCAGAATAATTATGCAACGATTAATCGTTATATATTGGATAAGAATACTTATGCTTCTTTGCGGTGTATTAAGGCTACATGTTATGGAGTTAAACCGACCATCTCTTCCGCAGGAAGTATTAGTGGTGGTTATATAGGTGTTAATTATGCTATAACAATTAAAAATACTGGGAAGCCGGTTGTAAGTTGCGGAGGTTTGATATATAGCTGGTATATCGATGGGGTATTGGTGGCTAATCAACGGGCTGCTGCGTTAACATGGACTCCGATAAAAGTGGGGACTTATGAAATTGTCCGGCGTGTAACCATGGACGATGACCCAACTAATTATAAAGAAGCTAAAACGACAGTAACAGCTTATTCTCCTTGTGCCGGAAAAACCTACGTGGACGATGAACAGGGGAATCGCTATAGTATTAAAGAAATGGCGGATGACCGTTGTTGGATGACGCAGAATCTTCGTCGTACGGATGTTAGTCATAGACATGCAGGAAATGGTGCCGCAGCGGATACAGATGGTACGAATTTATATACTCATGAAGGAGCACAAGGCAATGATAAAACTCATGGAGTTCATTATACCTGGAGTGTAGCTATGGGAGGTAGTACGGCGGAAAAGGTGAAAGGTCTTTGTCCTCCGGGTTGGTATATTCCGACAGATGCAGAGTGGAAGACTTTGGAGATGGCTTATGGTATGACTTCTGCTCAGGCGAATGGCAATAATGCTTGGCGTGGATACAATGAAGGGACAAAGTTGAAACCGGGAGGTGCCAGTGGCTTTAATGCTACGTTATCTGGTTATAATGGTAGTAGTTATTTGGGAGTCAGAGGTTATTACTGGTCTTCAACACAAAGTGGAAGTTACGCTTATTATCGTTATTTCCAGAATAATTACGCAACGATCAATCGTTATATATTAGATAAGAATACTTATGCTTCTTTGCGGTGTATCCGGACGATGTGTTATGCTGGAACAACTTCGGCAATCACTTCGGCAGGCTCTATTACGGGAGGAAAAGTGGGAGTGAATTATCCGTTTAAAATAAAGAATAGTGGGGCAGCGACAGTGAATTGCGGAGGGGTGGAATACAGTTGGTATGTGGATGGAAAATTGGTAAGTGGTCAGGTGGCAGCTTCTTTGACTTATACTTTTACGAAGGCAGGAGGATATACCATAAAACGTCGGGCAACTGCTGATAATGGAACCTATTCGGAAGCACTTGCTACGGTAACGGTTGTAACTCCATGTCAGGGAGCTTCTACTGTTACAGATGAACAGGGAAATGTCTATACGATTAAGGAAATGGCGGATACCCGTTGTTGGATGACACAGAATATGAGGCGAACGAATGTTGTTCATATGCATGCTGGTAATAGTGCGGCAGCGGCAGCGGATGGAAAGAGTACGCATGAAGGAGTCCAGACAAATGATAGAAATCATGGAGTTCATTACAGATGGAGTGTGGCCATGGGGGGAAGTACTGCAGAGAAAGCCAAAGGAATCTGTCCGGTAGGATGGCATGTGCCGACCGATTTGGAATGGCGTCAGTTGGAAATGGCTTACGGCATGACTTCCGGACAGGCTAATGGTAATAATGCTTGGCGAGGTTATAATCAAGGCACTCGTCTGAAATCGGGAGGAAATAGTGGCTTTAATGCTACTTTATCTGGTTATAATGGCAGTAGTTATTTTGGCGTTAGAGGTTATTACTGGTCTTCAACACAAAGTGGTAGTTATGCTTATTATCGTTATTTCCAAAATACTTATGCAACGATTAATCGCTATATATTGGATAAAAATACTTATGCATCCTTACGTTGTATAAAAAATGAATAAAACAGATGCTGATGATGAAAATTAGAAGCAAAAAATATACGGATATGCTACGACGTACCTTGTTTGTAATTGCCATTTTAACAGGGACAGTCTCTTTACCTTCTTTGGTTTGGGGTCAAACAAACCGACATGCCGGGGGAAAGAATGACGGATATACACGGGGGTGTGTGCCTCCGGTTATTCAGAGTGTGAGGGGATTGAAAAACGGAGGGTGTGTCGAGGACGGAGATTTGTATTTATCTGTGCAGGCTACGGGGACCAATGTGAACTATCAGTGGCAGAAACAGAATCCGAGTACCCGCCGTTTTGAGCCGTATGTGCCGCAAACCGGGAGTGAGGTAGAAGGGATGGACGGGCCGAAGCTGAGTTTTATTCAAACGACGGATCTGGATAATGGATATTATCGTTGTGTGTTATCGAACGAATGTTCGGATGATGTGATAAGCGATACCTTTTTCGTTGATATCAGCAGCAAGCCGCTCATCAAATCGGGATTGTTCGACCGCAATGTATGTGTGGGGGAACAGGTGATGTATAGTGTTGTGGCAGAGGCTCAGGGGGATCCCGAATATACGTATGTATGGTATAAAAACGGGTCGGTACTTAGTGGTGTAAATCAGAGTTTCTATACATTCAAGGCTGCAGCAACCAAGAAAACAACGGATGTATATACGGTGAAAGTGACCAATAAATGCGGAAGTGTCCGGGATACGTCCAAATTAACGATTTCCGTACTTCCGGTGATTGAGTCGTTTACCGATACGGTTTGGGTGTGCCGGGACTCGTCGGTTACACTTTCGGTGAAAGTGAAAGAAGGAGGAGACTATACCTATGAATTGTATCAGGTGAATTATCCTTCTTTGGAGGAGACATTGGTCTGGATGGGTATCGTGAACACGTGCACATTGGAGAATATCGGTACGTCGGGTGTATATCGTTGGAAAGTAAATAATGATTGCGGATCGGTGTCCGGTGATTTAATGTATGTAAAAGTGGAGGATGCTCCGGTCATTGTGACGCATCCTAAAAGTGATACGGTATGTGAAGGGACCACACTCATGCTTACTTGTGCGGTAGCGCCTGCGGTGAGTTCACCGTTGACTTATGTGTGGTATAAAGACGGGATATCCATAAGCCGGAGTCCGCAAAATTATCTTCGCCTCCGGAATGTTTCTCAAACGACGGTAGGGGATTACCGGTGTGAAGTGTACAATACCTGCCCTTCTGTAAAAACGGAGGTCGCTCATGTGGAAGTGAAGAAAAAGCCTCAGGTTTTAATACAGCCTTCTGTACAGGGATATTATTGTGAAGGAGACTCTCTTTCTTTAAGCGTAACTTTGGATGATGCCATCGAAATAGACAGCGTTTGTTGGTATTACGGGAATGTGGCATTGACTGACAATGACTATATCCGGGGAAGCAAAACGACACAATTGGTGGTTACTGATTTAAAAGCGGCAGATGTTGTGAAACAGTATCGCTTGAAAATTTATAATCAGTGCGGGGTAGTGGAGAGTGCAGCCGTGCAGGTAAAATTGCATTATCCGGCTCGTTTTGTCCGGAATGCTTCGGATGGGGTAGATCTTATTTTATGCGGTGGAGAGAATCAGACGCTGTATGTCAGCGCAACGGGTTCCGACACGATACGTTATACATGGACCTTTAACGGGAAAGTGATTGCCGATGGTTATTCCAACCGTTTGACCGTAAAAGGGGAGAATCTGGATGCCAGCGGAGAATATGTGTGTCAGGTGCAGAATAGTTGCGGTAATGACAAAGTGGTGTCTTACGTGAAGCAGAGTTTGCCTCCGCTATCTGATTTTACAGGGGGAGGGCACTATTGTGCCGGAGAAAAGGGAATGGAGGCTTGCTTAATTACTCCGAATAAATATACTACGTATCAGTTGTATAAAAAAGCAAGCGGTGGGAAAGGAACAGCTATCAGTGATGTTGTGTCGGGAGACACGGTATCCGGAAACATTTGTTATGATGCGCTTCTGAAAGGTACGTATTATGTTGTGGCGCGTGATACAAACGCTTGTGAGCGAGTAATGAACGGAGAAGTGGTTGTCGTGGAAGATTCGTTACCTCTCCGCTACCGTTTGAAAATAGCCCGGGAGATTTGCGAGGGGAATACGGACGGTGATTTGTTGCTGGAAAATAGTCAGTCAGGGATAGAGTATTATTTATGTCGTAAGAACGATACAGGTTGGGATACATTATCCACGCCTTATGTAGGTACGGGAAAGGCTTTGCCTTTGAATCATCTTGGAGCGGGACAATATAAACTGTTCGGTTATAATCCCTCTACGGGGTGTAAGGGGGATGTTTCAGATATGGTAAATTTGTCAGTGCGTCCTTTGCCTCAATTGTATGATTTGTTTTTCAGGAATAAGGACAGTGTTTATTGTGCCAATGTTGAATCGCATGTGATATTGCAGTATAGCCAGTGGACCAGTGGGTATCGTTATCAGTTGAAGAATAACGGGACGAATCAGGGAACTGCTCTTACCTCTTCATCTTTGGAATGGAGAAAATTACCGGAAGGACACTATACGCTGGAAATAACGAATAATTGGGGGTGTAAATCGGTTACTTCGGAACGGGAAGTGATAGCCCAGCAGCCGCCGAAAGCATTTTCGTTAGAGGGAGAGCCTTATTTCTGTGCTGATATTCCGGAAAAGCAGATTGTTTTAACAGGGAGTGTGCCGGGGTATACTTACCAGGTACGTTCATTGAATGGAAAATTCCAATTGGATACATTGGGTACGGGAAGAGCTATAAATATAGATGTTCCGGTGGAATCCGGAAGCTACTATGTGGTGGCGGTAGACAATACACCGAAGCGATGCAGGGCGGTGTCGGATACATTGGTATTACGTAGAAGTGACATTCGGGCAGTATCGAAGACCATCAGTGTAGATTATGGGAATGCTGTTCGTTTGGGTGTTTCCGTTTCGGGATATATCGGAAGTGCTTCTCAATTGCAGTGGCAATGGGATAATGTTGATAAATTGGCAGAAAGCGGTGCGGTAGCGAATCCGGAGACTACGGTTGTAACGGAAAGCCGGCTTTATAAAGTTACCGTGACGGATTCTTTGGGATGTACGGCGACAGCTACGGTGATGGTGAAATGTTTCGGGGGACCCTTGGGGGGAGAAATTCGTTTGAGTGATTGTATGACTGATGCCGGAGATACTGTCGTGGTTTGTTTGGGATCGAAGGTGAATTTTTGCGGAATGGCGAGCGGTGGAGTGGAAAAATTAGGATTTTATTATACTTGGTGGGATAACACCGGAGTTCTTGACACGACATCCTCGCTGATAGGGTATGCGCCTGATGCGGATGGATATCTTTGTTGGAAAGTGGTAAACGGTTCTGAGGAAATCAGGGATAGTGTATGGATAAAAATCAATCAGCTGGATTATCCTGACGGGATTCCGGTATTGCATAAATCGGGGTTGGCTTGTAAGGATAGTGTTGTGACGTTAAGCCTGAGTGAGAAGCGTCCCGAACTGACCTATACTTTGAAAAAAGACGGAGTGGTCTATACCTGTCCGACAGAGATTACGGACAGTATAAAGTGGACCTTGTCACCTGCTGCCGACGGGGAATATACGGTGGAAATATCTGATGGGTATTGTAAATTGATATTGCCGACGAAAGTAAAAGTCAACCGGATGCCGCGGAGTGTGAATCCGGAGGGGAATGCTATTTATTGTGCGGGAAGTGCTGCGGAATTAAGTGCAGGCAATGTAGAAAGCGGTGTAGATTATTGGTTGTGTGATGCCGAGAGCGGTAAGCGTCTGAAAAAAGGAAGTCTTAGCAGTAATGATGTGGTTTTTGGTGGTTGTGGGGAAGGAACATATTATATCGAAGCGGTGTCGGGGGAATGTGTGGCAACGGGTGATTCCATCAGCGTTACGGAGATTCCGTTACCTCTGAATTCTTTGAATGTGAAATTTGAAAGAGCGGGAGTGGCCTGTTCCGGTAAAGAGAATTTGATTGTTGTAGACGGAACTGAGCGGGGGAAAAAGTATACGTTGTATCGTAAAGGCAAAACAGCTCCGGAAGATGTTTTGTATGGAGACGGTGGAGCCCGGACATTCAAGCCTGTAACTGCTGCCGGGATATACGTGATATATGCCCGGGATACGATGTCGGGTTGCGAAGTGCTTTTATCTCAGTCGTTGGAGGTGCTCAGTGCACCTGCCGGACTGGAGTTTGTGGGTGATTCCGTTTATTGTGCCGGAGAGGTTTCCAATTTAATGGTAAAAAATGCCGAATTGGGTGTGGAGTATTGGTTATACGATGCAATGACCGGTGACACATTGAAAAAAGGATTGTGGAATGGTAATGAAGTTTGGTTCGGTAATTATACTGCCGGAAAATATTATGCTGAAGCATCCATTGGTGAATGTAAACTTGTCAGTCCGGTGTTGAACGTGAGAGAAGTAGCACTGCCCAAGGATTCATTGCGTCTTTCTTTTGCTGAAAGCGGAGCGATTTGTGCAGGGAGTGATCATGTTATCCGGATAGAAGGAACTGAGCGGGGAAAAGAATATTGGTTGTGTCGGGGGAATAAAAACAACGTGTCCGATAAACTATATGGTAACGGAACAATGCAGTCTTTCAAACCTGTAACGCTTGCCGGAACATATATTGTATATGCTCAGGATACGGCATCGGGTTGTGAAGTTCTTTTGAAGCAGTCATTGAAAATAAATGCATTGCCTGCTGTTCCGGTGGTGGAAGATTGTTCATATTGTCTGGCTCCCGGTTCGCCTGAATGTCAGTTGGAAGTGACGAACAGACAGAATAAGGTGGTTTATTATTTGACGGATGGTTCGGTTACCGATACTTTGGGTGCAGAGAATAATTATTTTGAACAGGTATCCCAGGGAAGCTGGCAGGTAATTGCTATGGATACCTTATCCGGTTGTCAGTCGGTTGCAAAAGTAACTGTGAGAGGTGTGGATGCTCCGAAAATGCTGGCTGTTAACGGCGGTTGTGTATTGACGGGTACGTCTGCTACAATTTCAACATTAACTGCGGGAGAAGGAAACGGAGTACGTTATATCTTGTATAAAAACGGTCAGCCGACGAAAAAGGAGGTTGTCGGTTCGGGGGCTGTGGTTTCTTTCAGTGGATTATCGGAAGTAGGTGTTTATCGGATATGGGCGGAAAATTCATTGGGATGCGGATTGTTTATGAAGGATAGTGTTGTTGTTTTTTCCGGTTTACAGGTTTCCGGAGACTCTTTGTATGTTTCCGGCATATATTGTGGAGCTCAGGGTGGGGTGACACTTTCTTATCCTCTGTCAACGGCATCCTGGAAATATTACATTACTGATGGGCGTTTGTGCAGTGATACACTGAATGGGACCGGGCGTGCCCTGCAATTTACAGAGGTCAGGGGACAGCCGGTACATCCCGGTCAATACCAGTTGTATGTAATGTCTCCTTGTTTGGAAGGTGCAAAAGTAATTGCCCGGGGAACGGTGGCAGATCATGCTTTGCCGGTGGTTCAGCCGATTCTGTCGGATACGGTTCCTTTGTGTTCGGGAGAAGGGCAGCCGTTGGTTTTGTCCGGAAGTGAAAAAGACGTGAATTACGAAATCAAGTATTATACCCTTTCGGGAGATTATGTAAGAAATTATCCGGTAGTGGCAGGTTCGGGAAATGCTTTGACGCTTGGGACGTTCACTGCTGCTGGTATATATAAGGTATATGCGGATAACGGTTGCCGGGTGCTGATGGATTCGGCGGTTATGGTGAGTGGAAAATTGCCGGTGATACAGAATTTGCTGGGGAACGATATTTGTTTTACTCCCGAAACGGCAATTGCTTTACAGTTGTCCCTTTCGGCAAGAGAGGAGGGAGTGAAGTATTATTTGTATAAAGACGGAACACAGGTTGTGGACAGTCTGACTTCTTCGCGACCGGGCTCTTTGGCATTCAACGGTCAGACGGTAGTCGGGTGCTACGAAGCGGTTGCCGTTCACGAACAGAGCGGTTGCCGGAAACCGATGCGGGGCGTGCATTGTGCGGGTAGTATCTCTGAAGTTTTTGATTTATTGCCGGATGCGGGTGATACAGTAAAGATTTGCGAAAACGGTAAATACGGTTTCTCTTTATCCGGAAGTGAAAAAGGAGTAAGTTATGTTTTGTATAGGGATCGTGCAGAGGTGATGCAGGTATTGGCTGGTACGGGTGGACAATTGAATTTTGACAGTGTGAACCGTGTCGGCTCTTATCGGGTGAAAGCAGAAGTAGGTGATTGTGAACTTTGGATGCGGGATTCTGTCTATTTGGATAAACTTCCTTTGCCTGTTCTGGCATTAAAGGATACGTTCCTGTATTGTGAAGGGGAAAAGGGTGTTCGTATTCAGTTAAGCGCATCTGAAACCAATACGGAATATACATTGATTACTCCGGACGGGAAGCGGGAGGTACAAAGCGGCAATGCATTGGGAGGAGCGGTTGAGTTTGCGGATGTAAGTAATTTGGCGGGGTATTATTATGTGGAAGCTCACCATACGGTTACCGGATGTTATGGGAAAGACAGTACGGTTGTGATGCAGCAGACATTGCCGAAGGCTTTTGATCTGGTTTCCGAACAGGGAAATTATATCTGTGTAGACGGAAGTGTGACATTGACATTGCAGGGGACGGAAAAGAATGTGAGCTATGAATTATTTCGGACAAATAGTGCGGAAGCGTTGGTGACAAGACAGGGAACGGGAGCTGCTATTCAATTTACCAAGATTAAGGATGCCGGTGTATATTTTGTTACGGCTACGGCTCAGAACGGTGTCAGATGTCAGAATGATTTCGGTTCTTTGGAATTGAAGCTGGCGGATACGGTCAGGATACATCAATTGATAGATATTAAAGGAGATTATTGTTTTACGGACGAAGAAAAAGGTACGGTCGGTTTGGATGGAAGTCATAAAGGGGTGGATTATGAGTTGTTGCGTGACGGTGCAAATACCGGCTTGATTCTGGTAGGAACAGGCGACACCTTATTGTGGACAAAGGTGGAGGGAAAAGCTTGTGCCGGTACACCGGGTGAGGTGAACAGTGGTTATAAATATACCGTGGTGGCACGGGATACACTGACCGGTTGCCAGGCTTATATGTATGGCATTGATACGGTAATTGAATCAAATATCCTGACGGTTTGGACCTATCAGCCGAATGAAGCGGTAGAGAAGTGTGAGGGTGAAAGGATTGATTTTAATGTAGTGACGAGTGGTTGTGGTGAAATTTATACCTGGTATCATAATGATTCGGTATTGTATGAAGGGCGGCGGAATTATTACAACCTGGATAGTATAAAAACGACGAGTGGGGGCATTTATCATTGTGAGGTGAAAAACAGTTGTAGTGAATCCCGCACACCGGATATCGAAGTCACTGTCCGTAAGACGGTGCAGTTGGCGGAACCGATGGAAGATGTATGGGCTTGTGCCGAGGGGGAAAACGTGATGATTTCTTCCGGTTTTGTAAATGCGAATGGTTATTATTGGTATAAAGAGGATGCTCCGGGGAGATGTCTGAGTACGAAAGATTATCTGTTTTTGGCGTCGTTTAAAAAATCGATGGCGGGGAAATATATCTGTAAGGCGGGAGGCAGTGCTCTGGATTGCAATGTGGTGTATGATACGTGTGAGGTTGTTTTGGGTGAATATCCGGTAGTTACGGGAAATGTTGTGGTGGATACGGTTTGTGTCGGAACGGTTTGGCAAACGGCAGTGGTGAATATTGAAAATGCACAAACTGTGATATGGAAGCACAATGAAGATACGCTGAATTTTTCCGGCCAGTGTTTCAATGCCGGTCCGGTGAGTGTGTCCGATGCTGGTAATTATCTTGTTGAAGTGACCAATCAGTGTGGGACGAAGGTGCATGTTGTAGGTAAGTTATATGTTGACCAACCGTTGACGGTAGATACTGTATCTCCGGCTCTTTCTATGGGCTGTATCGGAGAGACGAAAGATCTTTTTATTAAAGTGTCGCCTGCCAACGGACAGGAAAAATATGTGTGGTATCAGGATGGGGAAGTGGTAGGCAACAGTAGTTCTTATCTGACACCAGCTTATACTCAGGGAGGAACGTATGGTTATCAGGTTTGGTATACGAACAAGTGTACGTCGGGGGTATCCTACAAAGAAGTATCTGTTCATGTGCCGGAGAAATTGACTTTTATTGAGCCGGATCGTAATGTGTCGGTCTGTGCCGGGGATATGGAGTCGTCCGCTTTGAAGGTGACGATAGATCCTTCTTTGATGGCTAAGTTCAGATGGTATTTCCAGAAATCGGAAGAAACTACGGAACGGGTAGATTTGAATTGTACGACCGATAATCTTACTGTTTCTTTGACGAGACCCAATTCGGGATATTATTATTGTGAAGTATATAATGAGTGTGAGAGCAAAACGACACAGACGACCTGGGTACGTGTGGATACGATACCGACAGTAAAAGGACAGTTGGTAAATGATACGGTTTGTTCCCATACGGATTATCGGGTGAGCATTGATGCCGATGGCGGAAGTCTGGTTTACGTTTGGCAAATTCAGAAACGTGATGACCCTGCCATAGAAGAGATCGAGGTCCCGTTGAAGAATGAGTTGGTTTTAAGAAATCTTTCCGAGGAGTATGACAGTTGTATGATTTGGTGTCGAATTGAGAATAGCTGCGGACAGGTGGAATCCAATTCGATGATTTTACGGATTACGGACGAAAGCAATCGCCTGACTGTTACTCCTGAAGTGTTGAGTATATGTGACACACTGTCTCATACGGCTGTGGTTAAATTGGAGGGTGGACGTTCGCCGTGGAGTTATCGTTATCTGACTCCTTCACAAGAAGAAAAAGAGGTGCAGGTGACAGGCGGAGATGTTGATTCCTTGGTATTGGGTGAATATGGAACTTATCGTTTTACGTGGGTGAAGAATGCAATAGGTTGTGTTGTTACGGATAGTTTGCCGACGATTGAATATGATGCTTATCAGCCGGCAGAAATTACCTTTACCGGAGGAGGGGAAAGGTGTCAGGGGGATACGGTGTCGATACGGATTCATATAGAGGAGGGGCGTGGGCCGTGGGAGGTTACGCTGGCGCAGGAGAGCGGGGGGTATGCTACGGAGGTGGCCGAGTCTTATCCGATACGGATGACGGGAAGGGATACGGTGCTGACGTTCTATGCGGAGAAGAGCGATGAGTATTATATTTACCAAAGGGTGAAAGATTTGGGAGGAAGCTGTGATGCCGTTTTGAATGCGGAGCGGGTGAAGGTGGAAATGCATGAGGTCGGACATGTGGAGTTCCGGACGGGATGGCCGACACACTTGGGAAGGTGTGTATCGGGAATCAATCTGTTGACGACGTTGCAGCCTTCTTTGAATAAAGTTCCTATGACGAAGGGTGATTTTTATGTGAACAATACTTTGCTGAATGGTGAGCAGTGGTTGCTGAATGATGTGGCGGTGGGTTGTTATCCGATAGAGTACCGCTATACTGACAGCATCGGTTGTGAGGTGCGTTCTGACCTGATTCGAATTTGTGTGGATAATTTCCCGTCGGGGAGATTTGTTTCTTCGTCTGTTTCGTGTGGTTCAGTTGCTTCTTATGCCGAGTATCAAATGACTCCGGCGGATCAGATAGACTCGTTGACGGTACGGATGAGGCGGTATAAGAAGTGGGATGCGGAGAAAAATCCGGTGGAGACATCCGAATATGCGACTGTCGGATTTAAACAGAGTGATTTGAAAAACGGGTTGTTGCGTTTTCCGGTGACCTGGGATAATGTAGGAATGCCTGATTCATGCATGGTCTTTGAGGTGTTGGACATCATTGACCGGAGCGGATGCCATATGCGGGTATCTTCGGATAAGGAGTATGATATGTATTACCGCGATACGGTGTGGAGACATGCAGATCCGGAAGTGGCGATACAGACAAAACGCTTGGGCGATGCGGACTGGACGAGTGGAGTATATGAGGTGAGTATGGTGAAAGGCGATAGTGTTTGTGTGAAGGTAAGCCTGACGAGCGGTATGCCTGTGTGGAGTTTGCCGGATGTGGGTATAGAGCACATTACGGGAACCGATACCGTGATTTGGTTGAAGGAGGAAGGAACGTATGTTTTCAGAGCGAAAGACGATTATTGCGGGCGTTATTCTTTGGTTCATCCTGAATTGAAGGTGACTTTCCGCGAGACGGGTTATTTTTCCGGTCGTTTGTGGCTGGAAGGTCCTTTTGATAAGGAGAATGCCATGATGTCTTCGTCTATTTACAATAAATTGGGCTTGCCGGCACTCAGTACGCTGACGAGTTTGCCCGCCGGAGTGAGTGTGATTGACTGGATTCAGGTTGAGTTGCGGGTTGGTCCGAACGTGGATTCCGTCGCTTTATTGGGACAATCGGCTACGGTTATTGCCGTTGATTCCTGTTTGTTGCTCTCTGACGGGCGTTTGGCCGACCGGACAACGGGAGATGTTAAGGTGGGAATCCGTCGGGCTTGTGATGCAGGAACCAATAACCGTTATCTTGTTATCCGTCACCGGAATCATTTGGGTATCATGAGTAAAGCACCTGTCCATTTTATCCGTGAGGGAGAAACAGGCACGCTGTCGTATATTGATTTTACTTCGGCAAGCGATATTTACACCCGCGATGGCCGTTTGCAGGATCACATGACTTACATCAGCGGTATCGGTTATCTGATGAGTGGAGGAGAGTTGAATACCAATGCTTTGATTTCGTTGTTTGATCCGAACCGGATTACTTTGCAGGATATTCACGGTTCAGCTAAGTCCGGCGGGTATGATATTATGCACGATGTCAATTTTGACGGCAAAGTGGATTGGCCGGGGTGGAATGTGGATTCCGGAGAGGCCGATTGGAACATTGTCCGTCGCAACCGTCAGAAATTTACGGAAATCAGATAGAGTTATAGACGCTGTTTCGCTTTGTGCGGGGCAGCGTTTATTCGTTAAAAGCAGAGCAGGGAAACAGGAAAGGGTATATATTTTTTTATAAACTAAAAGAAAAGATAAATAATTATTTATCTTTGCCCTTACTTATGGAGATAAGTGAGTAGTGTACGCTGCTAAATAAGATGTGTTGATTTATTCTTGGACGAAAACCTAGGAAATTTTCAGATCAGTAAGAATAAATTTGACAGCATCCTCGTGTTTTAAATACGCGGACTGTTTTTATTTGTTACTGATCGGGCTATCCTAGGGCCTTCGTTACAGCAAAATAAACAGTACCGCGTATTTTTTTGTACGTATTTTTTGCCTCCGGGTTTTAAATCAGGACACATCTGTTGTTAAAAATTAAATCTTTTTCCGATGTGTAAGATAATGAAGAATGTGATCCTGATTTTGGTTTTAGTCTGGCTTAGCCTGCCTGGCTATTCCAATAATGTACGGTTGAACGGAACCGTAAAAGTAACGGATGTGACTTCCGGAGTGGCTACGCTGGAATTGGATCTGGCTTGGGATAATTCCTGGCGGGACAATTTCAACTGGGATGCGGTGTGGATTTTTTTGAAATACAAACCGGCATCAGGGGCCTGGTCGCATGTGATGTTGCAGGAGACGGGAAATGAGGCTACCCCCGGTTATCAGGTAATGAATGGAAAGAGCGGCAACAATGTAGTGGGGGTGTATGTCTTTCTTGATAAAAATGACACAAAGCAACACGCATCCACGACCGTGACGCTGAAGTGGGCATGCGGCAGTGCTTATACCAAGGCTTCTTTTGATAACAATCAGGTTTTTCTTCTTGCGCAGGGTATAGAGATGGTATATGTTCCTTTCGGTGCTTACTATTTGGGGGACGGTTCGAGTGCGAATACGTTTGGTGGTGCCGACGGTAAGCCTTTTGCTGTGAGTGGAGAGGGCGCAATAGCGACCCTTTACCAGCGTGCTTCCAATGGGGCGATTAGTGCTGCAATCAATAATCTGAATGCCAATTATCCGAAGGGTTACGGCGGTTTTTATGTGATGAAGTATGAGACGAGCCAGGAGCAGTATGTCACCTTTTTGAATACATTGACGAGAGCGGAGCAGGAGACGTTGCTCGGCGCTTCTTTTCTGTCTGCCCTGTCCCCGGGGCGTTATATCTTTGGAGATACTTTGCAGCCCACTTTCCGTAACGGTATTGTTTTGAGCGGAAAATCTTCGGGTCAGCCTTATATTTTTGATAATAACCTGAACGGCAATGATATTTACGGTGAGGATGGCGATGGTCAGTGTGTAGCTTGTAATTATATGTCATTGAATGACCTGCTTGCCTATGCCTCCTGGTCGGGATTGCGTCCGATGAGCGAGTTGGAATATGAGCGTGCCTGTCGTGCTCCTTTTCCTCAGGATCCGTTGGCGGGGGAATACCCCTGGAATAGTAATGGCGGAGTGTCTCGGGTGACAGGTTTAAGTGCTGGCGGAAGAGAAACGGAAGTGGCAAGCACTACGAGTTGTAATGTCAATAGCGGTAACGGTTTGACGGGAAGTAATCAGGGGCCTGTGCGTTGCGGACTTTTTGCCCGCTCAACGTCCAGTCAGACCGTTTCCGGAGCTACTTATTGGGGTGTGATGGAAATGGCCGGTAACGTTCGGGAACTCGTTGCCGGCGTTTCCCACACTTCTTTAAGCCGTACGACGAACGGCGGGGGTACGTTCAGTACTTCAGCCTGGGGGAGTGCTACGCCTGGTTTTTTCGGTTTGCGTGGTGGTGGTTTTTCCGGTTCCGACAGTTTGTTGCGAACTTCTGGTCGTAGCGAGATGAATAAGGTTGCTTCCGTTGCCGACCGCGATGAAACGGTAGGCTTCCGCTTGACACGTACTTTGGATGCGGGTAGTATTACCGTCAATCCTGGAGCCATCTCTTTGAGCGGTTCGCTTTGTCCGGGGCAGGAAGCTACGGTTTCTGAAACAGCCGCAGCCAGTATATCCGGTATGACGGGTAATTTTCCTTTGTCGTATACTTGGAGTTACAGTATTAATAATGGTAGTACGTGGACAGTGATTTCCGGCGAAACGGCTAATACTCTAAAGTATTCTGCTTTTGAAGCGGGGAAGACGTACCTTTTCAAACGTACAGCGATTTGTGCCTTGGGTGAGGCTTCTACACAGACCACAGGGATTACTGTATTGGCTTCTACTATTATAAATTCGATGACTCGTACGCCGGATAATGCATGTAATGTTACTTTTACTATTTCTGCATCGGGTGTGGCATTGAAATACCAGTGGCAGGAAAGTGGCAATGATATTTCGGGTGCAACTACTACTGCCTATAAAACGGGAAATGATGGTCACTATCGTTGTGTTGTAACAGGAACTTGTGGTGTGAAGACGTCGGAGGTAGAGGTGATCAATACGGTACAACCGAATAGGGATGGCATTTTGGTTGATAGCCGTGATGGTAAAAAATACAGAACCCGTTTGATGCCGGATGGGCGTGTATGGATGATAGAGGATTTAAAGTTTGGTACTTGCAATAATTCTGCTTTTAATACCTATACTGCAAAATCAGTTCAAAATCAGATAGCAGCTGGTTATTACGGTGTTTGTGTTAATGGTTCGGTAGCAGGCGGAGGTCATTTATACAATTGGCAGGCAGCCATGAATGATCCTAATGCTTATTATGGTACTACTGTTAATCCTTCAGGGAATGTGAATGGTAATAGTCCGAATCAGTGGCAGGGGATTTGTCCGGATGGATGGCATTTGCCAAGTGGAGGAAGTACAGGAGAATATAAACAATTGGCTGTTGCGTTGGGAAATAAAGCTACACCCTTTTACCCTGGTTGTACGGATTGGCATGGTGTGTTGAATAGTGGAGGTGGTGGATGGGAAAACTATTGGACTAGTACGCGTGCTGGAGGTGCAGATGCATATATTATGTATGTAGACAAAAGTCGAATTGACCTTACAATCTACATTACTATGACTTATGGTCGCACAGTACGTTGTGTCAAGAATTATTAAGGAAGAGGAAGAAAAAGGGATACACGTCTGCTAAGCAGGTATAATTTCTTATTTATCTGTTTGTAACTGAATGTTACAAACAGTTCCCTTATTGTGCTAAGTCGTACATTTTAAAAATATTAAGAATAAAAGTTTTATTTTTATTTTTTTATTATACATTTGCATTCGTGTGTAGTTGTCTTGTTTTTCAAATGTCAAAAACAGTAATTATTACACATAAAATACTTTTATTGCTCTGTAATCATCAGATGATCACTCTTTTGTAAATAATGATACCTGCTTAGCAGGCATGTATCAAAAGTGTTATAGAAGGTTGATCAAGAGTAGGTTATTTGGTGGAGAAGGGCGAAAAAAGGAGGAGTAACTAAAATTGATCACAATGTATAATGAAAAGGTAAAAAGCAATCGGATTTTTTGCTGTTGTAAAATGGTAATGGTCGTACTTGTGATGTGTTTAAGCATGCATGTATCGGTGAGGGCTAATAATGTACGGTTGAACGGGACGGTGAAAGTAACGGATGTGACTTCCGGAGTGGCTACGCTGGAATTGGATCTGGCCTGGGATAATTCCTGGCGGGATAATTTCAACTGGGATGCGGTGTGGATTTTTTTGAAGACAAAGCCGGCATCCGGATCGTGGTCGCATGTGATGTTGCAGGATGTGCAGCATACGGCGACAAATGATTATGTAGTGATGAATGGAAAGAGCGGCAATAATGTTGTAGGGGTATATGTTTTTCTGGGCAAAAACGATACGAGGCGTCAGGCTTCTACGACCGTGACGCTGAAGTGGGCATGCGGCAGTGCTTATACCAAGGCCTCTTTTGACAACAATCAGGCTTTTCTTCTTGCGCAGGGTATAGAGATGGTGTATGTTCCTTTCGGTGCTTACTATTTGGGGGACGGTTCGAGTGCGAATACGTTTGGTGGTGCCGACGGTAAGCCTTTTGCTGTGAGTGGAGAGGGCGCAATAGCGACCCTTTACCAGCGTGCTTCCAATGGGGCGATTAGTGCTGCAATCAATAATCTGAATGCCAATTATCCGAAGGGTTACGGCGGTTTTTATGTGATGAAGTATGAGACGAGCCAGGAGCAGTATGTCACCTTTTTGAATACATTGACGAGAGCGGAGCAGGAGACGTTGCTCGGCGCTTCTTTTCTGTCTGCCCTGTCCCCGGGGCGTTATATCTTTGGAGATACTTTGCAGCCCACTTTCCGTAACGGTATTGTTTTGAGCGGAAAATCTTCGGGTCAGCCTTATATTTTTGATAATAACCTGAACGGCAATGATATTTACGGTGAGGATGGCGATGGTCAGTGTGTAGCTTGTAATTATATGTCATTGAATGACCTGCTTGCCTATGCCTCCTGGTCGGGATTGCGTCCGATGAGCGAGTTGGAATATGAGCGTGCCTGTCGTGCTCCTTTTCCTCAGGATCCGTTGGCGGGGGAATACCCCTGGAATAGTAATGGCGGAGTGTCTCGGGTGACAGGTTTAAGTGCTGGCGGAAGAGAAACGGAAGTGGCAAGCACTACGAGTTGTAATGTCAATAGCGGTAACGGTTTGACGGGAAGTAATCAGGGGCCTGTGCGTTGCGGACTTTTTGCCCGCTCAACGTCCAGTCAGACCGTTTCCGGAGCTACTTATTGGGGTGTGATGGAAATGGCCGGTAACGTTCGGGAACTCGTTGCCGGCGTTTCCCACACTTCTTTAAGCCGTACGACGAACGGCGGGGGTACGTTCAGTACTTCAGCCTGGGGGAGTGCTACGCCTGGTTTTTTCGGTTTGCGTGGTGGTGGTTTTTCCGGTTCCGACAGTTTGTTGCGAACTTCTGGTCGTAGCGAGATGAATAAGGTTGCTTCCGTTGCCGACCGCGATGAAACGGTAGGCTTCCGCTTGACACGTACTTTGGATGCGGGTAGTATTACCGTCAATCCTGGAGCCATCTCTTTGAGCGGTTCGCTTTGTCCGGGGCAGGAAGCTACGGTTTCTGAAACAGCCGCAGCCAGTATATCCGGTATGACGGGTAATTTTCCTTTGTCGTATACCTGGAGTTACAGTACGGATAACGGTAGTACGTGGACAGTGATTTCCGGTGAAACGGCTAATACTCTAAAGTATTCTGCTTTTGAAACGGGCAAGACTTATCTTTTCCGGCGCACGGCTGTTTGTGCTTTGGGTGAGGCTTCTACACAGACCACAGGGATAGCTGCTTCTGCACCTACTGTAATAACCGCTCAGCCGACAGATGTGGTCAATGCTCCTTGTAATCTTTCAATAAGCGTAACAGCAACGGGTACTTCTCTTTCTTATCAATGGGAAAAGGATGGCGCTGTGATTTCAAATGCTAAGTCCGCTACGTATACGAAAAATCCGACAGTGGCAGGTGATGCTGGAAAATATGTTTGTCGGGTGACGGGAGCTTGTGGTGTGGTTGCTTCTAAGGAGATTGTTGTGCTTACGGGAGGTTATGAGGATGGTGTTTTGACTGATAGTCGTGATGGTCAGACGTATAAGATTCGTAAGATGCCTGACGGTCGTTGGTGGATGGTTGAGAATTTAAGATTTGGTACGTGTAATAACTCCACTTTTAACTCTTATTATACATCATCAACACAGAATCAGATAGCAGCTGGTTATTACGGTGTTTGTATTGCCAGTACAGTTACAGGCGGAGGTCATTTATACAATTGGCAGGCAGCTATGAATCATCCCAATGCTGTTTACAATACGTCAGGTAATCCTTCGGGTAATGTTAACGGTAACAGTCCGAATCAGTGGCAGGGAATTTGTCCGGACGGATGGCATTTGCCAAGCGGCGGAAGTACAGGGGAGTTCCAGCAGTTATATACGGCATTATGTAGTACTGTAGCTAAAATTTATCCCGGCACGGGGGCTTTTGAAGGCGTGTTGGG
>CAJURM010000022.1 GCA_910589025.1 uncultured Odoribacter sp.
AGGCAAAATGGCCTCTTACCGGGACCGGACTGACGAAAAGTGATTTCGGGGATGCGTTGGATAAAATCTACGTAGCTGTCCACGCCATTGAAATGGTATATATCCCCTACGGAGCATACTACTTAGGAGATGCTTCCTCTTACAAGAGTTTTACCATTGGCGATACGGCTGCCGTTGTGATTGACTCCGAAAATGCTCTGACACTTGCCGCAAAGAACAGAATGCCCAATGTCTCTTTAACTGCATCCTACCCGAAAGGATATGCCGGGTTTTACATCATGAAGTACGAAACAAGCCAGGAGCAGTATGTCGAGTTCCTCAACTCTCTGACGTTGGAACAGCAAAAGGCTCGTGTGGCAAACAACAATTTCTCTACGATGAAGAAAGGGGATTACGTCTTTGGAGAGTTGAAGACTCCGAGTTGCCGGAACGGTATCGCTTTCGTGGAGCAGAAACAGTCCGATGCTCCCGTCGTGTTCGGTAATAATCTGAATCCGGGTAACGATTTCTTTTCCACCGATGACGGGCAGACTCTGGCCTGTAATTACATGAGCGTGGAGGATATGATAGCCTATTGCAGTTGGAGCGGTTTGCGTCCGATGAGTGAGCTGGAATACGAAAAGGCATGCCGCAGGTTTTATCCCCAACTACCCGATAAAGGGGAATATGCCTGGAATACGAACAACGGAGTAAACCGTCTCAGCGGACTGTATGAATTAAGCTATCAGGGTGACCAGCGGGAGCAGGCTGTGAGCTATCTGAAGAATGTGAACAGCGGTACCACGAACAGCATTAACGGTCCCGTGCGATGCGGATTGTTTGCCACCTCTGCCACGAACCAGACACAAGCGGGTGCGACGTACTGGGGAGTGATGGAGATGAGCGGTAATGTGAAAGAGTTGTGTGCGAATGTGAACTACACGACACTTAACGGAGGAAGTTGCGGAACGGGGGTATATAATGCGAATCTGTGGGACAAGACCGTAAATAAATACGGCGTTCGGGGTGGCGGCTTTTCTTCTGCCGATTCTTCGCTTCGTACTTCCGACCGCTCGGAAGTGATGAATTATTTTACGGCAATCACCCAACGTGACAGTACAGTGGGATTCCGGGGAGTGTATAGTCTATCGGGAATTAAGATAGATGGCGGAGAAATAAAAATGTCCCTGGATACTGCCTGCTGGGGAGAAACGGATGTGTTGAATGTGACGGCAGCTTCCTGTCCCTATTTCCCGGACATACGGTTTCAATACAACTGGTATGTAAAGAAACCGGGAGAGGCAAAATTTGATATTATCCCCAATGCCGGAGGCGTGTCATTAACTTATGAGCACTTTGAAAACAAAACTGCCGCTCCGGTAGTGTATACATTCCGCCGTACGGGCATTTGTGCCATGGGCGTGGCGGAAAGCAATGAAGTGACGGTTAAAGTATTGCCCGAGCCGTTTATTGCTTCTTCCTACACCTTTAACCCCTGCCCCGTTGCGATACCGCATCGGTGGGGCGGATTGAATTATACATGGAGCATGTCGGGAGTGCCGGGCGTCAGTTTTGTGGATGACACGAAACAGGTATATGTGAACGGAATCGCAACGAATGGAAACTATACCTTAGAGGTACAGTGGGAACAGTGTCCGGATGTGTTTTCCGTTACTGTTGAAGAAAAGAATGTATTGGTTCTCTCTTCTTCAAGTACGTTCGGTTACACAGGAGCAATGCAATGTGCCGTATTGCCTGCCGGAAAGTATAAGGTGGAGGCATGGGGAGCGCAAGGAGGAAGTTATGGAGGAACGGGTGGTTACGGCGGTTATACTTCCGGAGAAATCAATTTGTCGTCACAGAATGTATTGTATATTTATGTCGGTCAACAGGGATATAAAAATATTTCTAATTATACATTTAATGGTGGAGGAATTGCAGCTAATCAATATAACGCAAGAGGTGGGGGTGGAGCGTCGGATGTTCGCTTGGCAGGAGCGGATTGGAATAATTTCAATAGTCTGAAATCCCGCTTAATGGTTGCTGGTGGAGGGGGAGGAAGTGATTATTATAGTAATAACGGATCTAATGGTGGAAATGCCGGAGGTTTAACAGGAGGTAACGGAGGACGACATGGAAGAACATGTAATGGTTATTCATATAAAGGTTCGACAGGAGGTGCTCAAACATATGGAGGACAAGGAGGAAGTGGAGGTGGTGCTGGAGCATTTGGTTTAGGCGGTTGTCAATATAACAATCATGGTGGAGGAGGAGGTAGTGGTTATTACGGCGGTGGAAATGGTGGTGCTGTTTGTGGCACAGTTGGTTCCGGTGCAGGCGGTTCGTCGTTTATTTCCGGACATAGCGGTTGTAATGCAATCAGTGCGGCCTCAACCTCATCAAATATCGTTCACACCGGACAACCGAATCATTATTCCGGACTGTTTTTCACCAATACATCCATGACAGCCGGAGCAAGAGCCGGGCATGGGCAAGTGCGGATTACGCCACTAAATTAAAAGTTGAAGGATAGAAAAAGAAGAAGCGGAGCAATGAAACAACGATTTTCTTCGCTTCTTCTTTTCTTTTTGTCCCAATTTCAGGAACTGCATAGAAATAACATATGCCCCTTTCATTATGAGCAATATTTATCTCGATCCATTCCTATCTTTCAGAAATTATCACTACTTTTATACACATCATCAACTTATTGCTACTCTTTGGAATAGAACAGATATGAAATAATTACTATCAGTTATATTTCAAAGCAAGAAGGTAGACGTTTTCATGATATAATTGTAAAATATTAAATGATACTTTTATATGTCTGAAACCAACCGCATAGAATATAAAAGAGAATTAACCTCGGCACTTGATATAGAGAAGGAGGTTGTGGCTTTCTTGAATTACAAGGAGGGCGGATACATCTATATCGGAATTGATAAGGATGGTTCAACGGTAGGAGTGAACGATGTGGATGATTGTATGTTGCAGTTGAAAGACCGCATCAAGCACAATATCTCTCCTTCTGCTATGGGGCTCTTCGATATTGCCGAGAAACAAAGGGATGGGCATAGCATTATTAAAGTTACAATTGCCAGCGGAATAGAGAAACCATATTTCAAAACAAAATACGGAATGACTCCACGAGGGGCATACATGCGTACAGGAACATCAGCTGAACCTATGCCACAAGAGCAGATTGACCGTTTGTTTGCTATGCGTACACGCAATTCAATTAGACGCATGATCTCTAACCGTCAGGATTTGAGTTTTGAGCAACTACGCATCTACTATGATGAACGAGACAAGAGACTTAATGATAATTTTAAACGGACATTGGAGTTGCTAACGGATGAGGGCAAGTACAACTATGTAGCCTATCTTCTGGCTGATGAAAATGGTAATTCAATCAAGGTGGCGAAATATTCAAGCCTTGACCGCTGCAACTTGGTGGAAAACAACGAATATGGATATTGTTCACTCATTAAAGCGACTAAAAGCGTATTGTCTAAGCTTGATATTGAAAACAAGGTTACTGCGACAATAACACCTATGGAGCGCATTGAAACTCCGTTGTGGAACAAGGTCGCTTTGCGCGAAGCCGTTATCAATGCGATGGTACATAATGACTACTCGTTTGAAGTGCCCCCTAAGTTTGAGATATTCCCCGACAGACTTGAAATAACTTCGGCAGGCCGATTACCCGAATCTCTCACAAGGGAAGAGTTTTTCAATGGCATATCAATTCCACGCAACAAAGAGTTGATGCGTATTTACCGCGATGTGGAATTGGTAGAATCGTTAGGATCCGGAATCCCTCGTATTTTGCGAGCATATGGTGAAGAATGTTTCAAGTTTACAGATAACTTTATTCGTATAACTTTACCTATAAATGTACAAATCGGCACCCAGTCGGCACCCAGTCGGCACCCAGTCGGCACCCAGTCGGCACCCAATATTGAGAACATAAATAAATTAATCATTTTTTGTACTGAAGCACGTTCTTTCTCTGAGATGCTATCTTTTATGGATTATACAGATAGAACGAAATTCAGGCGGAAATACATACATCCTCTTTTAAAAGCAGATATACTCCAACAGACCCATCCAGATAAGCCTAACAGCAGAAATCAAAAGTATCAACTAACCCATAAAGGTATAGCATTGAAAGATGCTTTAAAAAATAACGAATAGGGATTTTTTAAATCGATGACGGAAGAAGAAAATAAAATAGGACTTTATGCTTGGGTGCAGGCAAGACAAGCCAGCGTAAAACGCACCCCGCCGGCTCCCGCCAAAGTCTTCATACAAGCATGCACGGTAGCCCCCGTGGTGATTACGTCGTCAATCAGCAATACATGCTTTCCTGCAATTGCCGCCGCGTCTGCCAAAGTAAAAACATCCTCTGCATTCTTCTTTCTCTCCTCCGGTTCCAGCCCGGTCTGGGAGACATTATTTCTTGTCCGGATAACAACATTGTCCCATATCTCTACCTGCAAAATCTCCGCCACTCCCAAAGCAATCTGATACGACTGATTGAACCCCCTTTTCTTTTCCCGCTCCGGATGCAAAGGCACCGGAACAATGCCATCCACCTGCACCATCCCACGCAACCTCTCCCCCAGCATTCTCCCCAGAAATACGCCCAACTCCTTTCTGGAACGGTATTTCACAGCATGAATCAGATTTTTATAATCGCTGAATTTATTGTAATAGAAAAGAGAGTAAATTTTACCGGAACAGCCCTCCTCCTCCAATCCGGCAAACAATTCCCGTTTAGAAGAAAAATATACATCTGAAAAAGGGAAATCATACAAACAGTCCGTACACAAAAAACGCTCGCCCCGGGTGAGGCTCTTCCGGCACACCACACATAGTCGGGGATACAGCAAATCAAGCAAGGCATAAAGAAAAGAAAGGCATATCCCCCTGTCTTTTTCTTTATCCGGCATATACGGTCAATTTTTCATTTTATAAAAACGCACCCAATCGATCTCCATCGTAGCAGGAACAAAACGGTCTGCCGGCACCTCATTCGTACCGAGGCTCAGAATGACATACATGGGAATATCCGGTATATCCTCCCGGATTTCTTTGACCACCATGTCATTGATTCTCCACACCATTTTCTCCCGGGTCCATTCCAACGTAAAAATATAATAATCGTTCGCTAACTTCATATCTTTCAACGGCTGAACCGTGGAAGTACGTTTACAACCGGAACCGCATATCGTTCCCATCTTCACACCCTCCGGGCCATTCTCCATAATCTGCACATGAGGCGTATCCGTATCGCCGCGCATCCAGAAACACTGCTTCACCGCCGAACGGGATAATTTTATCTTGGCCTCAAACTTTCCGAAACACTGCCTGAAATCAACAGCTGTACTCAACAGCCCGGACGTGTATTCAAAACTTTTTTCCCGGATGCCCAAAGCGTTATCCCAATATTTACCGATAATCGACTCTTTTTTGAATTTCAACACCACCGAACTGTTGGTAAACGCCATATTGTCAGCGGTAAACAACTGCACATCCTGCCCCACCGCATACGTATCGTCCAGAAAACGCTCGCCGGCATAATACCGGGTAATCCAGCGTTTCCCATCTAATTTTCCCTGGTTAAAATCATCACGGAACACCAGCTCCCACTTGCACATATTCCTGAAATTGGAATCTGCCATCAGTGAAAAATAGCGGACAATATCCGGACGTTTCTTCAACTCCTTGAATTCACACAACAGTTTATAATCATCTGTCGTAAAATACCTCTTTTTATTCAGAAGAAACTCCCTGTTTTTCCTGAACTCATCCGATTTGATATAAGCGGACAACTGCTCAAATTCCTGCGGCACCGGGCTCTGGCTCATCTCTGTATAATCCCTGAACTGCCTGTTCTTCTCAAAACGGAGCAGAGCTTTAATCTTCGGGTCCTTCAACAGACTCCGGTAGGCCAGATACTCTTCCGGACGCAGTCTTTTATCAAATCCCGCAGCATTGACAATAACATGCAACTTGGCAAACTCGGCATACGAAGAGGACTCCCGGACTTTCAGATACCCCTTCAACTCCTGCGATTCACGGATGATATAATACGATTTGAGCTTCGAACATTTCAACAGCTTCTTATACTTCTTTTCAGCGGTATGGTATTCACTGCCCTTATAGGAAAGCTGTTCGGTTTTTTTACGCCGGTCCTTGAAAACAGGACTATTCACATAAGCATCCAACTCGTTATAACGCTTCAGGTCCTCGCTGTTCCCCACACGATTAAACATCTCATAATCTTCATCAAACGCCTTCCGCAAAGTCTCAGCCTCATACGTGCTGCGAATTTTCTTATTTTTCGAAAACAGTCCCATAGATTCTTCTTAAATAAAGCAAAGTTAATGCAATAATTCAAAAATGAAAGCCAAAAAAATCAAAACTTTCACCTTTCTCGGGAAATGTCAGGCAACTCCCCCATTCCCATCCTATTGTTTCACAAAATTATAGGTAATCGTTCCGGTTTGCAAGGCCGGAGCCTCCGGCTTCTCATTAAACCGGGAACGCAGTGCGGCATTCACTGCCGCTTCATGCAAACATTCGTCCGCATCAGAATCGGCTTCCAGCACGGATGCACGCTGAACAGCCCCATTCCGGTTGATTACCACCGTCACCACAACCCGTCCTCCAAATTCACACTGGAACACGGGAATCGGCAACAAGCGGGCATATCTCCCCTTCACATTATACGACACACTGCTTTTCCCCGAATAAAATGTAGACTTCAACGAATCCAGCATAGCCTCTTTCCTGTCCCGCAGGTTCCGCAAACTGTCCGCCTGATAGTACTTATCCTTTTGAGGTTTATAACGGCCGGAAGACGATTTTTCCCGCTCCAGCTCCTTCATCACCTCATCAATATATTTCTGTGCATCGGCCTTCTGCCCCGGACGCTTATCCGCATTCTCATTCACGGCAATGGATTGCAACATCTTCTGCACCTCCTCACGGGACACTTTTTTCCGGATTTCCTCTTTCCGTAATTTCTCCTCCTCCATTTTCTTCTGCACCTGCTCCGGCGGAGCCGCCAACTCGATCTCCGTGCCCTCCGGAAGGCGAAGCCCCGCAATCCCCATGCTTAAAAAGAATATCGCCAGCAAAAGATGAAAAATCAACGTGCCCATAATACCGTGCTTATGGGCATACATACTCTTTATTATATCCTCTTTCCAACTCATTTCCCGACCTTGAATCCTATTCAAACCGTATCGCCTTAATGGGACGGATATGCGAAATCAGCATCGTCGGCACAATCAGCATGGCCACAGACACCACCAGCACACCGACATTCAGCCACAACACATACCATCCGTTAAAATTCACCGGCACCGTATCCATATAATACGTGACAGGGTCCAGATGAACCCAATGAAAATAATACTGCAAAGCCCCCAGCAGAAACGCCAGGGCATTTCCCCACAACATCCCTCTCCCTATCAATCCCGCAGACAGGTACAAAAATAACTTCCGCAAGTTCACATTCTTATATCCCAGCGCTTTCAATATCCCGATCAGTGACGTTTTATCCAAAATCAGTATCAACAACCCCGACACCATATTGAACCCCGCAACCATCACCAGCAAAATGAGAATCACCCACACATTCATATTCAGCAACCCCAGCCAGTCAAAAATAGCTGGCGCCTTGTCGTACAACGTCTCTATCCTGTAAAAATCATTCCCGCTTTCCAAAGGCAACGTCTCGTCCATCTCCTGATATACCTCCGGCAAACGGGCAATATCCGCTACATCGACAGCAATTCCGGTCACCTCCCGCCCTTCCCAGTCGTTCAGCCGTTGCAAATGCCGGAGATCACACAACACAAACACATCATCATACTCCTTAAAGCCCGTATTATATATCCCGGCAACCGTAAAAACCCGCACCCGCGGCGGATCCTGTACAAAATGCGCCTGTATCTTATCACCCGCCTGTACATCCAGCATTCCCGCCACAGCAGCAGAAAGCAATATATCCGCAGAAGCCCGCCCGCCCGTAAACACCGGAACCTCTCCTGCAACTAAATTCTTCCGGAAAAAATCACTCCGGTAAGAAGAATCCACACCATACAACACCACACCGTGAATCTCTTTCTTACTCTTCAAAATAGCCGGTTTCGTCACAAAACGATAAAAAGACGCAACCCCGTCAATAGCAGCCAAAGCCTCCGTCAAAGTGTCCGTAACACTTACTTTCGCCCCCGCATAAGTCCCCGCATTGGCATAAGAAGTAATATTCAGATGGGCGGAAAAACCCGTCACCTTATCCGTAATCTCTTTTTTAAAGCCCGTTATAATGAATATGGAAAGCAACATCACGCAAACACCCAACGCAATACCCACCAATGCGATGCGTACAATCGGCACCGACACCGAATGCGCCTCACTTCCTTTCAACAACCTGCGTGCAATAAATAATTCCAGATTCACTCCCGTTAACTTTGTTCCCGACAAAATTAAAGCAAATCTCCGGAATAAACGAACACCGACACGCTCTTTTCAGGACCACACCTCCATTCCTCTCCATTTTTTCCCAAAAACTCCGATTTCCTATTCCCTCCCCAAAACCGCTTTCAACTACAATAAAACCGGGAATCACATCAATTACAAATAAAAATCACGGATAAAATATGCATTTTTAAAGAAAAAAGTATAATATTGTTTCAAAATGAAAGCAACTACATCCAAACCATGCAAAACAATATTATAGACAAACAACTGGTAGAAGAACAACTTCTGCAAGCCGGTATCCGGGACATGGACACAGCTTCCATCCGGGATATTGTAAAAATAACCAATCTTTTAGAGAAAGCCAGTCACGAAAAATTCATCCGGATGGAAATGGGCGTTCCGGGTCTGCCTCCCTCCCGCATCGGCACCGAAGCCGAAATCGAGGCGCTCAAAACGGGAGTCGCCCAATATTATCCCATGCTGGAAGGGAACCAACTCCTGTCGGAAGAAGCCTCCCGGTTCATAAAAAACTTCATGGACGTCAATGTGAAACCGGAACACATCATTCCCACCGTCGGCGCCATGCAAGCCTCTTATGTCAGTTTCATGGCGCTGACGGAATACCAGGAAGGCAAAGACACCGTCCTGTTTATCGACCCCGGCTTTTCTGTTCAGAAAACACAGATGGAAGTCATCGGCAAACCTTATGAAAGCTTTGACATCTATCCGTACCGGGGAGAAAAACTGCGCACGAAATTGGAAGAATACCTAAAAAAAGGAAACATCTGCGCAATCGTTTACAGCAACCCCAACAACCCTGCCTGGATATGCCTGACAGAAGAAGAACTGAAAACCATCGGCGAATTAGCTACCTGTTATGACGTTATCATTGTGGAGGACCTGGCTTACTTCGCCATGGATTTCCGCAAAGACCTCTCCAAGCCCGGCGAACCGCCCTACCAACCCAGCGTAGCACATTACACCGACAACTTCATGCTGATGATTTCCAGCTCAAAACTGTTTAGCTATGCCGGACAACGCTTAGGATTACTGGGCATATCCGACAGCCTTTACCATAAAAAATCCGCCCGTTTGAAAACACGCTACGGAGCGGAGGAATTAGGCTATACCATCGTTTACAAACTGATATACACCCAGACCTCCGGCACCTCCCACTCTCCCCAATTGGCCATCACCGCCATTCTCAAGGCCGCAAACGAAGGCAGGCTGAACATCCTGGAAGATGCACGGGAATATGGGGTCAGAGCCGGAATCATAAAAAAACTGTTCACAGAAGCTGGCTTCCACATCGTCTACGAAAAAGACGAGACAGAAAAAATTGCAGACGGTTTTTATTTCACCATCGGCTATCCGGGAATGACCGGAGGACAACTCGCCAAAGAACTGCTCTATTACGGAATCGCTTCCCTGCCCCTGAAAAAATGCGGCAGCCAAAAAGAAGGACTGCGGGCATGCGTATCACAAATCGGACGGGATAAAATCGACATACTGGAAAAAAGACTGGCTCTTTTCAAAAAAGACCACACCTGAAGAAGCCAAAACCTGCACACCTGGCGGCAGAGTGTGTAAATATGGGCGCCAAAATGAAAATAAAGACACTTTTTTTTGCACCGTTGATATAAAAATGTAATTTTATAGCCGAAAAAGATTACAATACAAAATCAAAAATAACAAATATTAAATAATCTATAATCATTTTAGATATGGCTAAATTCAGAGGAGCAATTGTTGTAGACAACGAAAAATGCAAAGGTTGCGGATTGTGCGTCGCAGCGTGCCCGACCAAAGTAATCGACCTCCATTCCGAAGTGAATGGGAAAGGCTACCACTATGCTTACATGAAAGAACTGGAAGCCTGCATCGGGTGCACAAGCTGTGCTATGGTGTGTCCGGATTCCGTTATCAGTGTTTACAAAATCAATGTACAATAAAATAAAACTACCGAAAATGTCTGAAATAAAATTAATGAAGGGTAATGAAGTCATTGCTGAAGCTGCCATCCGCTGCGGATGTGACGGTTATTTCGGCTACCCCATTACCCCGCAATCGGAAGTTATGGAAACTCTCATGCTAAGGAAACCGTGGGAAGAAACCGGAATGGTTGTATTGCAGGCAGAAAGCGAAATCGCCTCCATCAACATGGTATACGGCGGAGCTGCCTGCGGCAAAAAAGTAATGACCTCTTCCTCCAGTCCCGGTGTCAGCTTGATGCAGGAAGGCCTTACTTATATTGCCGGTGCCGAATTGCCCTGTCTGGTGGTGGACGTTGTCAGAGGAGGCCCCGGTTTAGGTACGATACAGCCTGCACAGAGCGACTATTTCCAGGCAACCAAAGGCGGCGGACACGGCGACTATCATCTGATTGTCCTGGCACCCGCTTCCGTACAGGAAATGAACGACTTTGTATCCTTAGGCTTCGACCTGGCCTTCAAATACCGCAACCCGGCCATGATACTGGCGGACGGCGTCATCGGACAGATGATGGAAAAAGTGGAACTCTCTCCCTACAAACCCCGATGGACGGAAGAAGAAATCGAAAAAATAAGCGGTAGCTGGGCCCTCACAGGCAAAAAGAAAAACCGCGACCGGCACATTGTCACCTCGCTGGAATTGGATGCCCATCGTCAGGAAGTCTTCAACGAAAAACTACAGCGCAAATACCGGGAAATCGAACAGAACGAAGTGCGCTTTGAAAAAATCGGCTGTGACGACGCGGAATACCTCTTCATCGCTTACGGCTCAAGTGCCCGCATTTGTCAGAAATCCATCGAACTCGCCCGCCAGGAAGGCATAAAAGTAGGGCTGTTGCGTCCCATCACCCTCTATCCTTTCCCGACACAGGCGATTGCCGAAATGGCTGACCGGACAAAAGGGATGCTCACCGTTGAAATGAGTGCCGGACAAATGGTGGAAGACGTGCGACTGGCTGTGAACGGAAAAACCCGGGTAGAACACTACGGACGTATGGGCGGTGTGGTTCCGACCCCGGAAGAAATTGTCGAGGCACTGAAAGCCAATTTTAAATTGTAATTTCTCCACAGCAATTTAAAATTCAAAATTTAAAAATTAAACACAATGATTGATATTAACGATATAGTAAAACCAGAGAACCTCATCTACGGGAAATCGTCTCTGCTTACCGATAACATCATGCACTACTGTCCCGGATGTACCCACGGTGTCGTCCACAAATTGGTTGCGGAAGTTATTGAAGAATTAGACATCCAGGACAAGACCATCGGTGTTTCACCGGTAGGTTGCAGTGTTTTTGCCTACAACTACATTGACGTAGACTGGGCGGAAGCCGCCCACGGGCGTGCTCCTGCCGTGGCAACAGCCATCAGCCGCCTGCATCCGGAAAAATACGTCTTCACCTACCAGGGGGACGGCGACTTAGCTTCCATCGGTTGCGGAGAAATCATGCACGCCTGCAACCGCGGGGAAAACATTGTCATTATCTTCATCAACAATGCCATCTACGGCATGACCGGAGGACAGATGGCCCCGACCACCCTGCTGGGACAGGTGACAGCCACCACCCCATACGGACGCGATGCCAAATTAAACGGTTTCCCGCTTAAAATTACAGAACTGATAGCCCAACTCGACGGAACCTGTTACGTTACCCGCCAGAGTGCGGAAACACCGGCAGCGGTAAGAAAAACGAAAAATGCCATCAAAAAAGCATTTCAGAACACCCGTCTGAACAAAGGTACCTCTTTTGTCGAAGTGGTAGGAACCTGTAACTCCGGATGGAAACAAACTCCCGTGGATGCCAACAATTGGATGCGGGAAAACATGTTCAAAAAATATCCGTTAGGAGACATGAAAGACATTTAATTTCAATTATTTAAAACTATGACTGAAGAAATTATTATAGCAGGATTCGGAGGACAAGGCGTCCTTTCCATGGGAAAAATTCTTGCCTATTCCGGAATTATGCAGGACCAGGAAGTATCCTGGATGCCCTCTTACGGTCCCGAAATGCGCGGAGGTACGGCCAATGTAACCGTCATTATCAGCGACGAACGCATCAGCTCTCCCGTTCTGACCCGTTTTGATACGGCCATTATACTGAACCAACAATCTATGGACAAATTCGAATCGCAGGTGAAACCGGGAGGTACCCTCCTCTACGACCCGAACGGCATCACCCATCATCCCACCCGCAAAGACATCAACATCTACCGGGTGGAAGGGGCACGGCTGGCAGCAGAAAGCGGCAATCCGAAAATATTCAATATGATTATCCTGGGCGGTTTTCTGAAAGTAAAACCGGTGGTGAAACTGGAAAACATCGAAAAGGGACTTCAAAAATCCCTGCCTCCACGCCACCACAGCATGATACCGATGAACATCGAAGCCGTACGCATGGGAATGGAGCATATTGAAACAATCAATCAATTATAAACCTTTTTCTCACCTTACACCCAAAAGGCGGTCTTTGCGGACCGCCTTTTACTTTCAACACTTGCCGTTGCACAAAAAAACAGGACCATCTTTCCGGACAGTCCTGCATCCTGTGTAAAAAACACAGATTAACCAATCATAACGACGAGATACTTCGTTTGTTTCCAGAACGCATTTTCATCCTGAATTTTCAGGACCAGCATTCCGTCCTCGCCGGGTTCTAAAGTATATGAATCAGAAGGGTGTACAGACAACACTTTCGCTTTTTTGCTCTCCAGAGCAATGGCTTTCGTTTGGCGCACATCAATACTCTTGAAATCCGCATCCTGAGCCTGCGAAGAAACAATGGGCGGACAGAACAAGCCCTGCCGTGAAATCACCTTTGCTTCTTTCAATGCCTTACGGGTGCCCACTAAATAATTGGCTTCATGAATCGTCTGATCCTGTTCGGCAATCGTCGATTTCTGGCTGGCAGACTCTTTATTCAATTGCGCCACATTCTGGTTCAAATCGGCAATCTCCCTGATTTTTGCCGCCAATTGCTTATCTTTTTCTGCCAACTGAGCTACAATCTCATTGATTTTCTGGCTCCTCTGCTCCAATTCTTCATTCAGCCCTGCAATCAATTTCTTAAACTCAGCCGACTGTCTCTTATTCTTTTTCTCCAACAGGGCCACCTGTTCTTTGTAACCGTTGATGGCTTCCGAAACGGCTCTTATATCACTTTTCAAAGCCTCTACCTGCTTCTTGGACTTTGCGGAAGGCACATCCCCCGAAGTTTCCAATGCCAACAAATGTTCGGCCTCACGGATAGACTGCATCCCTGCCGAAATATCATTCAAATCGGCAAAAAGACTCTCCATTTCTGCCGTCTGCGAAGCATTCACGGCTTTCAACGTATCCACCGTAGCCAACAAATTCTTATATTTCTGGGAACTCTCCACGCACCCATTAATAAAAAACAGACCCACCAGGCCTATGACTAAAAAAACAAACTTTTTCATAATGTTCCTATTTTTATGGTTTATCTGACTTATTGCTTGACTAAGTGCAAAACACATACCAACACGGCACACTCATTTCAAAACAATATCTATCAACCGTTTACACCCAGATACAGCACTTTCAGAACCAACAAAAATGGGGAATTCCGCCTCAACACTGTGGATTTATTCCCCATTTCTCCTGTTAAAAATAAAGCGGTGATGAAAATTTATTCATCCGTGAGTTAAAACCTTTTTACACTGCGGACGTAACAAATTGCAAAAAACGGAACAAATGAAACTATTTTCCCTCTGCATCATTCTCCAATTGCTCTTGTGGAGCACATGGGACGCCACGGCACAACCCGACCAGAATCCCTATTGGACACGCAACGGTATCGCTTCTTTCAATCTCTCCCAGGCAAACCTCAGTAGCTGGTCGGCAGGAGGGGAATCCGCCATCGGACTGGATGCCCTGTTAACCTACACCGCCGATTACAAAAAAGAGAGGCACCTGCTGAACAACCGCCTTGAACTGGCATACGGACTGAACAGAACAGACGGCAACGGAACCCGCAAAACCAACGACAAAATCTACCTCTCCTCCACCTACGGCTACGAACTGAGGAAAAACCTCTACCTGAGCGGTCTGTTCTCCTTCCAGACCCAATTTGCCAAAGGATACAACTACGACCTGTCGGAAAACATCTTTATTTCCAAATTCATGGCTCCCGCCTACCTTCTGGTCGGTGCCGGAGTAACCTGGACACCCAAACCTTATTTCACGGCCACTTTTACTCCAGCCGCATGGCGGGGGACATTCGTCACCAACGACAGCCTGTCGGATGCGGGTGCATTCGGCGTAAAAAAAGGGAACCACCTGCTGTCCGAATTCGGTGCAGACTTAAGAATGGAAGTAAAATATGAATTTCTCAAAAACATGACCATCTACTCCCGACTGGAATTTTACTCCAACTACCTGGAAAAACCGCAGAACGTCGACATTTTTTGGGACGTATTGCTCAACATGAAAATAAACGACTGGTTCTCCACCAACCTGTCCACCAATCTGATTTACGATAACGAGGTGAAAATCGTCCAAAAAGACGGGAAAGCCGGCCCCAAAATCCAGTTTAAAGAGATTCTGGGTGTAGGATTGCAAATCACATTCCGGTAACACACAAACACAGAAAAAGACGGTATCCCCGTCTTTTTTCAGTTTCTGGACATCTTTATCCGCTCATTGATTAAATCCCGGTATTCCCAATAAGCCTCCTCCAGGAGAATCATTTTCTCCGCAAAAAAAGCATATATCCTTTCCCAATCTTCCATCCGGTTGATACTCACTCCCGGCAATTCAAAATAAACGGCACTCACCGGACGGTCGTCAATCCCTTCATAATCCTCCTCCCACTTCAAATCCTCCCCGCAATCCTCCGCCATCAGCTTACGGTAACTCAGAAAACATTCGTAAATCTCGTAACGCCGGAGACTATTCTTATGGTCAATCTGGAACAACACCAACGCCTTTCGGGTATCGGCAAAAAATTTCAACTGAACAGATTTGATTTTCACACCGGTCAAAACCCAGTGACGGTTGATCTTCTCCCTGCCGCAATACCGCTTAAACCCCTTCCAGAAATTCACCCTTAACTCCTTGACTTCCTCTTTACTCAACATAACCCGATGGAAATAGAAAATTAAAAACTGAAAATATTACTTTTGCAAAAGTAGTATTTTAATTCAACCCTCTCATCAATTTACACGCTATGCTCGACTTAAAATTCAATCCGGCATGCATTGAGGCAGGATGTGACGAAGCCGGACGGGGATGCCTGGCGGGACCGGTTTTTGCTGCCGCCGTCATCCTCCCGGACGATTTTACCAATGAACTGCTCAACGACTCCAAACAATTGTCCGCCCGGCAGCGGGACAAACTGCGCTACGTCATTGAAACGGAAGCCGCAGCCTGGGCCGTAGCCTCCGTCGACAACCACAAAATCGACGAAATCAACATCCTCAACGCTTCCATTGCCGCCATGCACCTGGCACTGGACCAACTGACCCTCCGACCCCAACACATCATCGTCGACGGCAACCGCTTCAAGAAATATGCAGACATCCCCCACACCTGTGTGGTCAAAGGAGACGGCAAATACATGTCCATCGCCGCCGCATCCGTCCTGGCAAAAACCTACCGCGACGAATACATGGAAAACCTCGACCGCCGGTTTCCCGTTTACAACTGGAAACAGAACAAAGGTTACCCGACCCAGGAGCACCGGGACAAAATTAAAGAATTCGGGATAACCGATTTCCACAGAAAAAGTTTTAATTTAGCAGACTCGCAATTGGAACTCCGTTTCAACGAATAAAAAAGCTCCCGGAGCTTCATTAAATTTTTAATCTGAATTCAGACATGGCATTTATAAACTCATTGATTTCCCTGTTTACTTCCAAACGGTTATCGCAAATCGACTACTTCAAAACCAACCCCTCGGAAGTGCAACGGAACGTTTTAAAAGAACTACTGACCACAGCAGCCAAAACAGAATACGGACAGAAACACCATTTTCATTCCATTTCCACAGCAGAACAATACCGGGAACGCCTTCCCATCGTCCACTACGAAGACATACGGGAACTGATTGCCGCCACCATGAACGGCAAACCGGACCTACTCTGGCCGGAGGAAATCAAATGGTTTGCCAAATCATCAGGGACCACCGACGCCAAAAGCAAATTTATTCCGGTCACCTCGTCCTCCCTGGAGAACTGCCATTTCAGAGGCGGAAAAGACATCATTGCCATCTTCAACCGCCTGAACCCCGATGCCCAGGTATTCGGCGGGAAAACACTCGCCCTGGGAGGCAGCAGTGAAATATACAGCACCAACACCAACTGTCAGTGCGGAGACCTCTCGGCCATTCTGATTTCCAATACCCCTTTCTGGGCCAATTTCATGAAAACCCCCGACGCCTCCATCATGCTGATGAGCAACTGGGAAGAAAAAATCGAAAAAATATGCGAGATTACCATCAAGGAAGACGTCCGCTGCCTGGCAGGCGTCCCCTCCTGGTTCCTCACCCTCATCAATAAAATCTTAGAGAAAACCGGAAAAAACAACCTCCACGAAGTGTGGCCCAACCTGGAATTATTCATACACGGCGGCATCAGTTTCGTGCCCTATCGCGAACAATACCAGCGCCTGCTTCCGGACCCGAAAATGAAATACCTCGAAACCTATAACGCTTCCGAAGGATTCTTCGGCATACAAGACGACCCGGACGACTCGTCCATGCTGCTGATGCTGGACTACGGCGTATACTACGAATTTATGCCGGTCAGCGAATTGGGAAATACGAAACCCCGAACACTACTCCTGGAAGAAGTGGAAACAGGCGTCAATTACGCCCTCATCATCAGCACCAACGGCGGACTGTGGCGGTACATGATAGGCGACACCATCATGTTCACCTCCACCTCCCCCTACAAATTTAAAATCACAGGTCGCACAAAACTGTATATCAACGCATTCGGGGAAGAATTGATCATTGACAATGCCACACAGGCATTGTACCGGACCTGTAAGGAAACCGGGACCCAGGTCTACGAATTTACAGCAGCCCCCGTATTCATGGACGAAGGAAAAAAAGGGGCTCACGAATGGCTGATTGAATTTGAAACACCGCCCGCCAACCCCGAACACTTTGCAGAACTGCTGGACCGCGAACTTCAGAAGCTGAACTCCGACTACGAAGCCAAACGGCTGCTCTCTCTGGAACGGCTGAAACTGCATATCGCCCGCCCCGGCTTATTCAACGAATGGCTGAAAGAAAAAGGAAAACTCGGCGGACAAAATAAAGTGCCCCGGTTATGGAACGACCGTACACACCTCGAACAGTTGTTGGAAATGAATCACTAAAACGACATGGACATAAAACTTTTGACGCCCCAGGAATGGAGCGACTACGAACTGATAGACAGCGGTAACTTTGAGAAACTGGAACGTTTCGGACGTTATGTCACCGCCCGTCCGGAACCCCAGGCCATCTGGAACAAATCCCTGCCCGACGCCGAATGGAACCAACGGACAAACGCCTACTTCCGCAAAGACAAACGCAATGAAGAACGGGGCGAATGGAGCACCAAACCCCAGATGCCCCAACAATGGTTCGTCAACTACCGCCACGAAAACATGAACCTCCGGATGCGTTTAGGACTTACTTCCTTCAAACATGTCGGTCTGTTTCCGGAACAAGCGGAAAACTGGAATTTCATTTACGACCAGGTGAAAAAAATCGGGACCTCCGCCCGTGTCCTGAACCTCTTCGCCTACACGGGGGGAGCCTCTTTAGCTGCGCGGAGTGCCGGAGCGGACGTAACCCACGTAGACTCCGTCAAACCCGTCATATCCTGGGCCAGAGAAAACATGGAAGCATCCGGACTGAACGGCATCCGGTGGATAGTGGACGATGCCCTCAAATTCGCACGCCGGGAAGTGAAACGAGGAAAAAAATACAACGGAATCATACTTGACCCTCCTGCCTACGGACGCGGACCCGACGGTGAAAAATGGATTCTGGAAGAAAACCTCAACGAACTGCTGAGCCTGTGCAGACAATTGCTGGAACCCCGGAACAGCTTTTTAGTACTGAATCTCTATTCCATGGGACTATCCGCCCTGCTGGCACGCACCACAGTACGCCAGTTAGTCGGAGAATGCCAGGGGGAATGCTTCGGCGAACTATTCTTCACCGATTCCTTCGGCAAATCCCTCCCCTTAGGCGTATACTACCGTTTCTGGCGCTGAAACCGATTCCCGCCTTTGCCCTCTTTACCGGGAAAAAAGAAGCTCCCTGTATTTCGGCAAAGGCCACATTTCATCGTCCACCATCAACTCCAGCTTATCAATATGGTAACGGATTTTTTCCATATAGGGCCGTACGGTAGCTGAATAAGCCTCCGCCCGATCCACCTCATTCCCATAAGTATTATTGGCCACCTTGCGGGCTTCCGTCATGTCGCCTACCATCGTACGGATTTCATTAATATGCCGGGAGATTTCCTTGATACTTTCCAACTGCACATTTCCCACCTCCGCATACATATCCGGAAGAATCTCTTTCAATCCCTTCACATTTCCGATCAGCGTATTCTGATAAGCAATAGCCGTCGGGATAATATGATTCAATGCCAAATCACCCAACACGCGCGATTCTATCTGTAACTTTTTCAGATAAATCTCATTCTTAATTTCAAAACGCGCTTCCAACTCCCGCTCGGTAAAAATTCCGTTCCCGACAAAAAGTTTCAGTGCCTTGGGTGCCAGATAAGCCTTCAACGCGCTGACACAATCGCTATCGACCGACAAACCGCGGCGCATAGCTTCTTCCTTCCACTCTTTGCTGTACCCGTTTCCCTCAAAGCGGATTTTCTTACAATCGATAATGTACTTCCGTAACGTCTGGAATATCGCTTCATCCTTTTTCACCCCCTTATCAATCAGAACATCGGTCTCCCTCTTAAAAGCCATCAACTGCTCCGCCACCGCTGTGTTCAACACAATCATCGCTCCCCCGCAATTAGCGGAAGAACCGACAGCCCGGAACTCAAATCGGTTGCCTGTAAACGCAAAAGGCGACGTCCGGTTGCGGTCGGTATTGTCCCGCATGATTTCCGGTATCTTGCCCACATTCAATTTCAGTTCCGTCTTTTCATCCGCACTCATTTTTTCACTGCTGACCTTTGCCTCTATCTCATCCAGAATAGAATCCAACTGCTGCCCCAAAAACACGGACATAATCACGGGAGGCGCCTCATCACCGCCCAAACGGTGCTCATTTCCCAACGACACGATACACGCCTTCAACAACGCCTCATGCTCCAGCACGGCTTTTGTCGTCGCAACCAAAAACACTAAAAACTGCATATTCGATTTCGGATTCTTGCCCGGTGACAAAAGATTCACCCCCGTATCCGTCAGAAGCGACCAATTGTTGTGTTTACCGGAACCGTTGATTCCCTTAAAAGGCTTCTCATGCAAAAGCACCCGGAAATGATGATGCCGTGCCACGCGTTTCATCGTGGACATCAGCAACTGATTGTGGTCCACCGCCAAATTCGCCTCCTCAAAAATAGGCGCCAGCTCAAACTGGTTGGGCGCACACTCATTATGGCGCGTCTTTGCCGGAATACCCAAACGGTGGCACTCATACTCCAACTCATCCATAAAAGCGTTCACCCGTTCGGGAATAGCCCCGAAATAATGGTCTTCCAACTGCTGGTCTTTCGCAGCGGAATGTCCCATCAGTGTCCGTCCGCATAACTTCAAATCCGGACGGGCATTAAACAATGCAGCATCTATCAGAAAATACTCCTGCTCCCATCCCAGCGTAGCAATCACTTTCCGCACATCCTTATCAAAATACTGGCACACCTCCACTGCTGCCTTATCCACCAACGACAAGGCCTTCAACATCGGAGTCTTATAGTCCAGCGCCTCACCCGTATACGCCACAAAGACAGTCGGAATACACAACGTATTGTTATTTATAAAAGCCGGTGAACCGGGGTCCCAGGCCGTATATCCACGCGCTTCAAACGTATTCCGGATACCCCCGTTGGGAAAACTCGAAGCATCAGGCTCCTGCTGCACCAGCAATTTCCCGTCAAACGCCTCTATCACCTCCCCGTCTTTCAATATATCGATAAAACTGTCGTGCTTTTCAGCCGTGGCCCCGTTCAACGGGTGAAACCAGTGGGTATAATGGGTTGCTCCCTTTTCCACCGCCCACGCTTTCATCGCAGCAGCCACCTGGTCTGCCAGTGTGCGGTCAATAGCCCCACCCTCCGACATGATTTTTTCCAATTTCCTAAAAGCCTCCACCGAAAGATAATGACGCATCTTTTCCATCGTGAACACATCGGCTCCATATACTTCTGTCAAACGCGGCCTGTGTTTCCTCTCCACCGGGACACACCTTGCCAATTCCTCTAAAGCTGAAAATCTGATTTTTGCCATACGCACAAATTAAGTAACGGCAAAAATAACGATTTTTCACCGAATAAAGAAATCTAATTCCGTGTATACCGATATTCATTGGGCGCCACCCCCGTGATTTTCCTGAAAATAAGACTGAAATACTGCACATTGGGAAACCCCAGCCACTGAGCGACAAACAAAGGAGTATTCCCCTCCTGCAACAACATTTTTTTGGAAAATTCCAACCGCTTGAAACAAAAATACTCATCCGGCGTCTTTCCTGTCTCCCACTTCATCAGGTCACAGAAATAGGCAACGGAAAGCCCCAAATGCTCCGCACAATACTCCGCCGACGGCAACTCGCCACACTGCAACCGCCCGGAAGCAATATAAGCATCCAACAGGATTTCCAGCCTTTCCATGACAACCTTATTCCGGCCTTCACGCGTGACAAACTGCCGCTCATAAAAACGAGTGCAATAATCCAGCAGCAATTCTATGTGACGGGAAAGTATCGTTCCGCTGTGGGTATCGATAGCATGGTGCAACTCCTCTTCGATGTTTTCAAGACAGCAGTTCACCGTAGCCGTTTCGCGTTGCGACAAATGCAACGCCTCCTCCTTGCGGTAAGAAAAAAAAGTATAATTCCCGATACGATTGTTCAGTGACGTACAAAACAACAGATCCGGATGAAACGCCAACAACCACCCCTTACCGGGAAGCACACCCGCCTCGCTCATCCGGAAAATCTCTCCGGGCTTCAAAAACACCATCGTGGCATGGGAATAATCGTAATACGCCCGCCCACAGCAACTGCAACCGTCCGCACACTCCTCGATAAGCAGAACCGCATAAAACTCAAACTTCACCCGCTCCTGCTCCACCCCGGAATGCGCCAGATTAATAATAGTGACCTGGGGATGCAACGTCTTACAACCCAGACAGCGGTTGCATTCACACACCGTTCGGATGTCCAACACCTCCCTTTTCATCGTCCCCCCGTTCCTCAACCATTCACTCGCATGCGATACTCATTAGGCGTACATCCTACCCGTTTCTTAAACAAACGGCAAAGATGCTGCGGATACTGAAAGCCCAGAGAATACGCAATCCGGCTGACCGTCTCCCCCGTATCCGAAATACGCTCCTTGGCCACCTCGATCACCTTCTCCTGGATATACTCCTGCGGGGTCTTGCCCGTCTCCTTTTTGAACATATCGCCGAAATAATTGGGAGAAAGACAAAGCTCCCCGGCAAAATATTTCACCGACGGCAACCCGTTCTGTTCCGCATACTCCCCTTCGAAATACTCCTCCAAAAGCGTCTCAAAACGCGTCAACACATCCCGGTTCGCCTTACTGCGGGTGACAAACTGCCGCTCATAAAAGCGCATGCAATACCCCAGCAACAACTCGATATGCGTGGCAATCAGCCGCCGACTGTGTTTATCCACCCCGTGCTCCAGCTCCATGCGGATAATCCGCAGGCAATCCATGACAATATGCTGCTCCGACTCCGAAAGATGTAACGCTTCACTCACCTCGTAAGAAAAAAATGTATACTTCTTCATATTTTTCCCCAGCGACGTACCCTGCAACAAATCGGGATGAAAAATTATCCCGTACACATCCGTCTGCACCCGATCCACCGTACGGGTGGTTTCCGTCGTCTGACCGGGAGCAAAACAAACAATCGTCCCCTCCTGATAATCATAATTCTGACGACCGTACTTAATGGCACAAGCCTTTTCCATCTTCAGAAACAACGCATACAGCCCGTAATGCATCGTCATCACCTCAATGCCACGGGTCGCCTTATTCAAATCCACAACACTCACCAACGGATGGAGCGTTTCCAGCCCAAACAACCGATTATACACATCCACACTATCCAGATGAAGCACTTCACTCATATACCTTCCATTTTGCGGTTACCGTGACAAAAATAGGAGAATAACCACACATTCCCATAACCCCGATTACAGATTCCATAACCCCGGATACAGATAAAACGACCGAATCAATTTCAGCCGTATCCGGATAGACCTATTTACAAAACAGGATTTTTCAACTATTGGGCACAAAAAATTATATGGAAACCTTAAAGCCGGTTCAGGGAAACAATCGAGTACAAAATCATGCGGGAACTCCCGAACAACATTCCCCGCAACAAAGTCATATCCCCTGTAATCAGGGTTATAGAATCCGTAATCCGTCTACCGGGGAAGACCGGGACAGGCTGTACTTTTGCATCGTACGAAAAACTCAGTCACAGAATATAAAACAGAAAACATTCCTGAAAAAACAAACACTAAATACATCTGATATGCAGCTAATCAAAGACAAAGAATTCGGAGGCGAGCGCCCCCTGTTCGAATCGCATGACTTACACCTGGACAATGTCACCATCCGCGCCGGAGAATCGGCAATCAAGGAGTGCAGCAACATCATAGCCACCAACTGCCGTTTTGAAGGCAATTATCCCTTCTGGCACGTACACGGCTTTACCATAGAGCGCTGTTTCTTTGACGTAGGAGGCCGCTCGGCACTATGGTACTGCGACCAGCTGAAAATGACCGATACGGTTATCGACGCCCCGAAAATGTTCCGCGAAATGAATGAAACAGACCTGGAGAACGTTGTAATGAACGACGCCGACGAAGTCTTCTGGCGGTGCCGGAACCTGCGCATAAAAAACCTGAAACTGCACGGCGGTACCTACCCGTTCATGTTCAGCAACAACATTTATATCGACGGTCTGGAAAGCGACAGCAAATACATATTCCAATACGTAAAGAACGCAGAAATACACCATGCCCGGATTACCACCAAAGATGCCTTCTGGGAAGTGGAAAACGTCACCATCTACGATTCCGAACTGAACGGCGAATACCTCGGCTGGCACTCGAAAAACCTGCGGTTGGTGAATTGCCACATCAGCGGCGAACAACCTCTCTGTTACGCACACCATCTTATCTTGGAAAATTGTACCTTTGACCCCGGTTGCGACCGTGCATTCGAATACAGCACACTGCAAGCCGACATCCGCGGAGCCATTACAAACATTAAAAATCCGATGTCCGGCCGCATCGTCGCCGACGAAATAGGCTCGGTGACTATCGACGAAAACATCAAAGCTCCTGCCGACTGTAGAATTGAACAACGGAAAAAACAAACCCTATGCAATACGATTTTGACGAAATCATCCCCCGCCACGGCACCCATTGCGTAAAATGGGACAGCCTGGAAAACAGCAACATACTACCAATGTGGGTAGCCGATATGGACTTCCGTACGGCTCCCGCTATTGTGAAAGCCATACAGCAACGTGCAGAACACGGGATTTTTGGTTATACCCACGTCCCCGATACCTACTACCAAGCCATAACAAACTGGTTTGCCCGACGCCACCACTGGCAGATTGAACGGGAATGGATCATATACACCTCCAGCGTAGTACCTGCACTCTCCGCCATTATCAAAGCACTGACCGTCCCCGGAGAAAAAGTGCTGATACAAACACCCGTCTACAATTGTTTCTTTTCGTCCATCCGGAACAACGGGTGCGAAATCATTACAAACCCGTTAATCTATGCCGGCAACACTTTCACCGTCAATTACGACGAACTGGAAGCGAAAACCGCCGACCCGGCAGTAAAGGTCATGCTGCTATGCAACCCCCACAACCCGGCAGGACGCGTCTGGACACGGGAAGAACTGACCCGTATCGGGAACATCTGTCTCCGGAACGGCGTAACCGTCGTGGCCGACGAAATCCACTGCGAACTGGTAATGCCGGGACACACCTACACACCTTTTGCTTCTTTGTCCGAAGAATTTCTCCGCCATTCGGTGACATGTGTCTCCCCCAGCAAAGCATTTAACACAGCAGGTTTACAGATTGCCAACATCGTATGTGCCGATGCAGACATGCGGGCCGAAATCGACCGGGCCATGAACATCAACGAAGTGTGTGACGTCAATCCTTTCGGCGTGGCAGGAACCATTGCCGCCTACAACGAAGGGGAAGAATGGCTGTCGCAACTGCTGGACTATCTGCACCGGAATTATCAGCACATGAAAACCTTCTGCACGGAACACCTGCCCCAATTCCCGATTACCGCACTGGAAGGCACTTACTTGGTCTGGATGGACTGCCGCGCCTTACAGATGCCGTCGGAAACACTGGCAGAACGCCTCAGCCGGGAAGCCAAACTGCAACTCAACGCCGGAACCATGTACGGAACGGAAGGCGAAGGATTCATGCGCTGGAACATCGCCTGCCCGAAAGCAGTAATGCTGGAAGGGCTGAAACGCTTTGAAAACTTCGTAACACGGAGATAGCACAAGGGGACAACCACGAAAAACCGCCCGTACTGTTAATTTTATTTCTATCTTTGTGCTGCAAAACCTGTTATATGAAAAAAGTTGCGGCCATACACGATTTGTCAAGCTACGGCAGGGCTTCCCTGACAGTAGTCATTCCTATCCTGTCGAACATGGGATACCAGGTGTGTCCCCTGCCGACGGCAATTCTTTCAGCCCATAGCGAATACAAGAATTTCAGGAGCTTCGACCTCACGGACCACATGGAAGCGATTATCAGCCACTGGAAAGAGCTCGGCCTATCTTTTGACGCCCTCTATTCCGGCTATTTGGCCTCCCTCAAGCAGATGGACATTGTGGCAGGCTTCTTTGACGACTTCAAAACCTCCCGCAACTTCATTCTGGTCGACCCGGTATTAGGCGACCACAACCGACTCTATCCGGGTATGGACCCGCAGATGATAGAAGGCATGCGCCGCCTGTGCGGGAAAGCGGGCATCATCACGCCCAACCTGACGGAAGCGGCTTTCCTGCTCGGTAAAAACGATTGCCGGAATATTACTTTAAAAGGAGCCGTTGGCTGGTGCCGCCAGCTCAGCGAAAACGGACCGGGATATGTGATTATCACTTCGGCTCCTTCCGAAAACCGGAAAAACACAACGACAATTGCATACAGCCGAAACGACAACCGCTGCTGGCAGGTGACGGCGGATTATATCCCGGCTTCCTATCCCGGTACAGGCGACGCGTTCGCCAGTGTCATTACAGGCTGCCTGCTGAACGGAGACAGCCTCCCCGAAGCCATTGACCGGGCTGTATATTTCATCACCATGGGAATAAAAACGACATTCGGGTACAACCAACCGCCACTGGACGGGATTAACCAGGAAAAAGTGCTGCACTACCTGAACGAACCCCTGCCCTTTTACCGTTACGAATTACTTCCTTATTGACACCTCACCCGATGAAAGCCATTATCACGGATTTAGACGGTACAATTCTGCCCCAGGGAGAAAACATCAGCACCTCCACCCTGCATACATTAGAGCAATTGGGCGCGGAAGGCATTATCCGGATTATTGCCACAGGCAGAACCCTGTTCGCCGCCCGCAAATTCCTGCCGGACAATTTCCCCATCGACTATCTCATTTTCTCATCGGGTGCCGGGATCATGCGCTGGGCGGACAAAAAAATCCTTGCCGCCCACCATCTCAAACCCGAAGAAGCCCGGTATATTGCGGATTACCTGTGGAACTATAACATCAATTTCACCATCCAGCAGGAAATCCCCGACAACCACTATTTTTATTACACAGACATTTATCCCCGACATACCGACTACCAAAGAAGAGTGGAAAAATTTCAGGAATTCGGGACGGTGATACAACAAACATCTGAAATAAAAACGGCTGCCACCCAGGTCATTCTGATTCTGGAACCCATCCAAATCAAACTGATTGAAAAAATCAAAACGGACTTATCCCGCTTTTCGGTTATCCGTTCCACCTCCCCTTTCGACCACAAAGCCATCTGGCTCGAAATCTACCCTCCGGGCATCAACAAAGGCTCCACCTGCCAGGAACTGCTACGCCTTCTCAACCTTACAGGCCTTGACTGTGCCGGACTGGGCAACGACTACAACGACGTCGATTTCTTAGACATCTGCGGCCAGGCCTATCTGGTACAAAATGCACCCGAACGCCTCAAACCCCACTACAAATCCGTCGCTTCCGACCGCAACAACGGCTTCACCGAATTCATCCGCAAAACATTTGACACATGGGGACGGGGCTTTTGCGTCTGACACAAAACCCCCGTCCCCTTGTGTCTATATTTCCCGTCCCATCTCTTCTGCAGCCCGGAGTTCTTGCGGGAAAATGTTGTCCCTGTATCTCCGTTTGTCTGCCTCGGAGAACACTTCCACAATATATTTGGAATAATCGTTGAACTGGTAGGTGTTATATGCACACAACCGTCGCGGAGGTGAGAAAACATGCCCGACAAACCTTTCCAAATCGTCCATCATAGCAAGCGGTGCCATTTCCCGAGGGACGTTCATGGTGTAAATCATCACTACAGGCATGCGCCGGAGAGCGATTGTCCGGTAACCCGCCTCATACGTAGCAAGCGGGAAAAGAAGCCGCTCCAGAAAAGACCTCATGGTCCCCGTGACATCCATAAAGTAGACCGGAGACGCCAAAACAAGGGCATCGGCCTTTTTCACCCTCTCTAAAACGGGGGAAAGGGCATCTTTTACGGCACATGTACCATACGATTTTCCCCCTTTCAGTTTGCAGGCAAAACAACTTCTGCACCCTTTAAATTCCAAATCACAGAGGTGAATCATTCTGGTGGAAATGTTTTTCCCCGATGATTCTGCCCCTTCCGCAAATGCCCGGCACATCCGGACGGTATTACCGTCATGCCTCGGGCTTCCGTTAATGATGATTATTTCCATAATTTATCCGATTTTGATTGCAAAATAAATCCAACCTTCCTACTTTTACAAGTACTTACCAAAAGGTGAGACAGTTACCCCAAGGAGTAAATTATGGAAAATAAAGAGAATACCCTCCCGCTTTTTTTTAACGGACAGCAATATTTTTGCCCTCTCGAACTAACATTGGATGTAATTGGCGGAAAATGGAAAACAATGATGATTTATCGTCTGAAAGACGGCACCTTGCGTTCCTCTGAATTACAACACCTCATGCCGGGCATATCCAACAAAATGTTTACCCAAACCGCCCGCGAGCTGGAACGCGACGGAATGCTCCGACGAAAAATATTTCCCGTCATGCCTCCAAAAGTCGAATACAGCCTCACCCCCAGGGGAACATCCATCCTCCCCCTTCTCTACCAACTGAGTGAATGGGGCAAAAACCTGTCCGAATAACGCAAAACAAATAAACTTTTAAAAAAATCATACATGAAAAAAATCCGATTCTCACTCGCCGTAATCCTGTTTTTCTGCCTGGTCAATGCAGCAGCCCAAGTCTATCCCGTACGGGTCCAACCCGAAAACAAGAATTCCTTTTCCATGATTCTGTTGCCCGACCCGCAGAGTTACAACAAATTCGACGCAAACCAGCCGCTTTTTGAATTGCAAACGGCCTGGATAGCCAACAATATCGAACCACTCCGGATAAAAGGGGTACTCTGCACCGGAGATTTAGTAGAGCAGAACGAAATACGGATTCCGGACGGGACCAACGGGAACCAGACCAGCGAAGAGCAATGGAAAGCAGCTTCCAGGGCCTTCGAACGGCTCGACAATAAAATACCGTATGTCATCTGTACCGGAAACCACGATTACGGCTACGAAAAAGCGGAAAACCGTCTCTGCCGCTTTCCCGATTATTTCCCTTCCGAACGAAACAGTTGCTGGAAAAAGTCACTCGTCGAAACAGGTCTGAATTACCAGGGTATTCCAACCCTGGAAAATGCCGCCTATGAATTTAAAACCGATACATGGGGCGAATTGCTCGTCATTTCCCTTGAGTTCGCCCCGCGCGACGAAGCAATTGAATGGGCCGCCCACGTTGCCGCTAAAAAGAAATACCAAAATCATAAAGTAATCCTGCTGACCCATTCCTACATGTCGCCGGAAGCCAAACGGCACATCAAAGAGCCATACAAGATTTCACCCGCCAACTACGGAGAAGCCATCTGGCAAAAACTGGTTTATCCCTCCTCCAACATCTGCATGGTCATCTGCGGACACGAATGCGAAATTGCAGACTATAAAGGTAACGTCAGTTTCCGCACAGACAAAAACAGTTCCGGCAAGAATGTGGCCCAAATGATGTTTAATGCCCAAACGGCGGACGGTCAATGGCACGGTAACGGCGGCGACTGTTGGTTGCGCATCATGGAATTCATGCCGGATGGAAAAACAATAAGCATCAAAACCTTTTCCCCCCTCTTTGCCTTGTCGCCCCTGACCTCCGACAAAGCATGGAGAACAGCTCCTTACGACCAATTCCATATTCATATCGAATGATACATAGGGACGGGGCTTTTGTGTCTGACGCAAAAGCCCCGTCCCCATGTATCACCACTCTCCGAGGTAGACGCTGTCGGTGTAGGCGCCGGAGTAGAGGTTTTTGAAGCAGGCGTAAAGTTGCACGGTGTCGCGGTTAGCGGGGATGGCAAAGGTACATTCCCCTTCCTCCCGGACGGCCCGGACGCTTGAGAGCCGGAAGAGGACTTTTCGGTCTTCATCTTCGTCTTCATAACCGTAAACACCGATTTGCAGCAGGTCGTCAAGTGCAGATACAGGTATGCCGCCCGTGTTCCAGCGGAGGGTCAGCATGCCGGGCGAGGTCTGTTCCACCTGCCAATCTCCGGAAAAAGGCGAGGTACCGCCAGTCACTTTCAGATTTGCCCAGTCAATCGGATTTCCCTCACTATTAAAGTTATGGATGTTTTCTTTGATAAAAAGGTTGCAGCCGTTCATGACCAGGTCTTTGGCTTTCAAACGCCAGGAGCAGGCAAAAAAGGGGGTAAGTACGCGATACATCCCGAGACAATTCTTAAGTTTCTGCCGTTGTGCAATCTGCTTGTCGCTTTTTTTATCACGAAAAGAAAACGGTTTCGTCCGCATACGAACTTGTCCGCACGCTTTATAGATGACAACGCCGCCCAAGGCACCCCGGGCATCCGTGAATAGTGGAGAAATGATGATACTCATAACGCATGCAGTTTTAAGTGTAACAATATCCCCGCACCCCCCTCTCTTAGGTTTCGCTGGGGTTAATTTAAAGAAACTTTTTAATATTTCCAAATTCTTTTCGGATTAAATTCGTCCGGAGCCCTGAATTATCCGAATGGGCTTCGAACATGCTCCGAACATACTCCGAACTTAATACAGGGAAAGTATTGCGTATTTCAAGCGAAAAGTCATTGATTTTCAATAAAAAACCGGGATCATGCCTATATTTTCAGCATCATCCCGGTTAACACGTAAAAAAGTGGAAGATTTGCACCTGTTGGAAAGGAGCGCAACTCTTCAATTTTCTCCTCAGAGGATTCCTTTTTGCTTGAGAAGTTGTTCCATTTCCTGTTGGAGTTTGCGGGCTTCTTCTCCGGCACGGACGGCAAAGTTTTCGGTTTTGTCAGCAAAGATGATGCCGCGCGAGGAGTTGACAATCAATCCACAGTGGTCATTCATGCCGTATTTTGCCACTTCTTCCAGGCTTCCGCCCTGGGCTCCGACGCCAGGTACCAACAGGAAGTGGTCGGGCACAATGTCACGGATGCCACTCAGCATTTCTGCTTTGGTAGCTCCCACAACGTACATCATGTTGTGGCAGTCCCCCCATTCCTGAGATTTACGGAGCACTTTTTCGTAGAGTTTTTCCCCTTGGTTTTCAAAGAACTGGAAGTCAAAAGCACCTTTATTTGAAGTGAGTGCCAACAGTATCACCCATTTGCCATCATACTGGATGAAAGGCGTGACGGAATCTTCTCCCATGTAGGGAGCCACGGTAATGGCATCAAAGTCCAGCGTCTGCAAGAAGGCTTTGGCATACATCTGGGAGGTATTTCCGATGTCGCCCCGTTTGGCGTCGGCAATGAGGAAGATTTCGGGATAATGTTCCCGAATGTATTTCACGGTTTTTTCCAGACTGCTCCAGCCCTCCACTCCCCGGCTTTCATAAAAAGCGATATTGGGTTTGTAGGCAACAGTCACGTCTGCGGTAGCCTCCACAATCTGTTTATTAAATTCAAAAACAGGGTCTTCCACGCCGGACAGATGGGCAGGTAGTTTCGCTATGTCGGAGTCAAGACCGACACAGAGGAATGATTTTTTCTTTTTAATCTGCTCGAAAAGCTGTGTATAGTTCATGGTATTTCGTTTTAATGGATTATTGTCGATACTGTTGTGTTAAAGTCCGCTGGCTTTGAGGCGTTCGGTGTTTTCCTCGATTTGCAGTTTTTCAATGACTTCGTCGATTTCGCCGTCCATCACCGCCGCCAGGTTATAAAGAGTGAAGTTTATACGATGGTCCGTCACCCGTCCCTGAGGGTAATTATAAGTACGGATTTTGGCAGAGCGGTCGCCCGTGGAGACCATGGTGCGCCTTTTGGCAGAAATATCGTCCAGATATTTCTGATGTTCTTTGTCATAAATGAAGGAACGCAAACGGGTCAATGCCCTTTCTTTGTTTTTCGGCTGGTCACGGGTTTCGGTACATTCTATCAGTATCTCTTCTGCAACGCCCGTGTTCGGGTTTTTCCACATATAGCGCAGACGCACGCCCGATTCCACTTTATTGACGTTCTGCCCTCCAGCACCACTGGAACGGAAGGTGTCCCATTTGATTTCGCCTTCGTTTATCTGCACGTCAAATTCTTCGGCTTCGGGCAAAACGGCAACTGTGGCAGCAGAGGTATGCACCCGTCCCTGTGTTTCCGTTTCCGGTACCCGCTGTACGCGGTGTACGCCCGATTCGTATTTCAATATGCCATACACTCCGTTTCCGGATACGCTCGCCACAATTTCCTTATACCCTCCTGCGGCGCCTTCGTTAGCATTGGTGACTTCCAGTTTCCAGCCCCGCTTTTCACAGAATCGAACATACATCCGGAAGAGATCGCCTGCAAACAGGCATGCTTCATCTCCTCCCGTCCCGCCGCGGATTTCCAGAATGGCATTTTTGCTGTCTTCCGGCTCTGCGGGGATAAGCAACATTTTGATTTGCTGTTCCATGCCCGGCAATTTTTCCGTCAGTTCGTCCAGTTCCATCTGTGCCATTTCGCGCAGTTCCCGGTCGCTTTCCGTGGCCAGGATTTCTTTCGATTCTTCCAGAGTCCGGCAAGATTCTTTGTAGCGATCCGCCGCAGCCGTTATTTCTTCCAGCTCTTTGTATTCTTTGGTTAAACGCACATAACGCTTCATGTCCTGAATGACTTCCGGGTCAGTAATCAGTTGCCCGATTTCGCGGAAACGAATGTAATACGTATCTAATTTCTCAATCAGCGGATTCTCCATGTATCTGTTTTCTTTAATTCCAGGACAAAAATAATATTTTTAGCCAGAGGGGCAGGTGTTTTTCAACAGAAAATGTCACCTTCTCCCCAGGATGCTCAACGGGAAAGGGTACTCAATTCCGCCTGTTTCTGTTGATAGACTGCGTGTATGTTGCGGATGGTTTCATCCAGAGAGCGGAAAATGAAATCGGGATAGTATTTTTGCAGTTTTAGTGCAGAATAACAGGATTTGTGCTGAGAAGAACGAGCGGTTTCGCGGGTAAACGCCGACTGTCGTCCCGTCAGTTTTCCGGCGACCGCCAATACCCGCCACGCTATCCCGGTCAGCCAGGGAGGCATACAGATAAACGGAGGGTGATGTCCGGTATGCCGGGCGATAACAGTAAACAACTCTTTGTAGCTGTAATTCCCTCCATTCAGGGCAAAGCGTTCTCCCCTGAGTTCCCGGTCCTCTGCCAAGCGTACCATCGCCACACACACATCCCGCACATCCACATATCCGCAAATACCCTGTGTGTAGAAAGGGATTCCCTTAGAAGCTGCGATATACAGCCGACTGCTGCTTCTGTCCCAGTGTCCGGGGCCCAATATAATAGAGGGATTGACAATAACGGCGTTCAAACCTTCTGCAATGGCTTGCCACACTATTTTTTCCGCCGCGATCTTGCTTCCGGAATAGAGAGAACGGGGTGTACCCTCTATCATCGGTGTCTTTTCGTCAATGGTGTCCCCGTCAAAGCGGGCATCCCCCAATGCCGCAATGGAACTCACGTAACATAGCCTTATCCCCCGTTTCCTGCACAAGCGTACCACGTTTTGGGTTCCCTGTACGTTGATGTCCGACAACGCTTCTTTGTCTGCTCCTGCAAAAGAAACAACAGCCGCACAATGATATACGCAACCGGATGCGGCAACCGCATCTTCCAACGTCTCCGGTTCCAATACATCCCCTTCGACCCATCGGACCGCTTCCCAACAGGTTTCATCCGTGGTGTACAGCCGGAATATTTCTTTCACCTCTTCCAGCCGGCTTTTATGCCGTCTCAAGGCACATACTTTTTTCCCGCACACACCCGCCAGGTAGCCCAGCAGGTGGCTCCCCAACAAGCCTGTGGCTCCAGTAATAAATACCATCTTGCTATCCATAAAAATCACGGGGTATTCCCCGTGATGTCCCTATTTTTTCCAGTCGAAACGTACGTTCTGTATGAGTTGCTCGCTCAGGCTGTAATGCACAGCACAACTTTTCGTCGTCCGTTCGACTGCCGCTTTGTGTTTGTCGGAATATTCACGGTCGGGCATGTGGAAAAGGATTTCAATTTCCCCAATGCGGCGATGGGGTTCGGCAGCCATTTTTTTGGTGATTTCAATTTCCGTACCCGTCAGGTCAATTCCTGCGGTTTGGGCATAGATCCCCATGGTGGTCATCATGCAGGCGGCCAGGGAGGTCGCGCACAAATCGGTCGGTGAGAATGCCTCTCCTTTGCCGTGATTATCTGCCGGTGCATCCGTTACGATTTTGGTTCCGCTCTGGAGGTGTTCGCATTCTACTCTCAAACCTCCCAAATAGGTTGCTTTTACTGTTGTCATAGTCGTGTGTGTTTATTTAAAAAGTTATCAATCAAAAATCTGTATTGCTTCCCGGATGTGTCGGACAGGTCCGTTCCCGCCTTCTACTATCACCAGGTCGAAGCGCAGTTCTTTTTCCAATCCGTACCGTTGCAGATAGGCCGCCCCCGCTTTCAGCAGGTTGTGCTTCTTTTTCCGGTCCATCAGTTCCGCAGGATAGTCTACCCCCGCCCGGCGGGTCTTCACTTCGACGACGATGATGCGGTCACCGTCCGTACAAATGATATCTATCTCTTTGTGCCCCACCCTCCAGTTGGATTCCAAGACCGTATAACCGCAGGCTTCCAGATAAGCGGCCGCCCTCCTTTCTCCAACGGCACCCAGGTTTTCTCCTTTCATACGCCCGAAAGTTTTAATCAAAAATAAACAAAAAAAACGGGAACAACAACAATATCCGTTTTCATTGCCCACAGGGAGGAAGATTTACACATTTTAACTTTTTGATTTCTAAACTTTATTGTATATCTTTGTAAGGTTTTTCTGGGAAAAATACAATTATGGCTAAAAAAAGAGTTTTATTTATATCCTCTGAAATATTACCTTATTTACCTGAAACAGAAATGGCTCATATCGGAAGGTATCTGCCGCAGGGAATACAGGAGAAAGGGAAGGAAATCCGTACTTTTATGCCCCGGTTCGGTTGTATCAACGAACGCCGCAATCAGTTGCATGAAGTGATTCGCTTGTCAGGGATGAATTTGATTATCAACGATACGGACCATCCGCTTATCATCAAAGTCGCCTCCATTCAAGCCGCCCGCATGCAGGTCTATTTTATAGACAATGAGGATTATTTCCAACGGAAACATACGATTACGGACGAAAACGGCTCTTTTTTTGAAGACAATGACGAAAGGTCGATATTTTTTGCCCGCGGCGTATTCGAAACGGTGAAGAAGTTAAGATGGGCTCCGGACCTGATTTATTGCCAGGGATGGTTTACTGCATTGGTGCCCCTTTATCTGAAAAAAGAGTATTACGACGACCCGATGTTTGCCCATACGAAGGTGGTATATTCCACGTCCCACGATTATTTTAAGGAGACTCTGAACAAGCATTTCCATAAGAAGGCTTTGACGGGCAATGTCACAGCCAAAGATGTGAGCCTGGTGAAGGAAGCCAATTTCGACAATGTCAATAAGCTGGCTTTCCAGTATTCCGACGGCATCATCCTCAATACGCCGGATATATCCCCCGATTTGAAAAGTTTTGCAGCCAAGACAGGCAAGCCTATATTGGAATATCCCAACAAAGAGGAATACATCGATGCTTATTCCGATTTTTTCGACCAGATCCTCGATACTTCAAAATAAAATTTAAAACAGCATGGGTTGAAGCTCATGCTGTTTTTTCTTTGTCCTGTCTGGTTTCCAACTTGCTGTCAGGTTTCATGCTTCCGATGGAGGAGTTGTTTTTCTGCTTCAGGCATAAAATTATCCCCCGGAATCGGATAATTCCGGGGGATAGGTTATATTTTCAGGGGTATTCTGTTATTTCCCTAATTTTTCCTGCCATCTCCAAGTGTTTGCCAGGGTTTCCACCAAGGGCACCTGAGCTTTCCAGCCGAGTTCGGTGTTTGCCAGGGTGGTATCTGCCCACACTTTTTCGATGTCTCCGGCACGGCGACCTACAATTTTGTAGTTTACTTTTTTGCCGGTCGCTTTTTCAAAGGCCTGAATCAGTTCCAATACGGAGACGCCGTTTCCGGTTCCGATGTTGAAGTATTCATAGTTTGCCTTGTTTTTCCCTTCCAACAGGCGACGGATGGCTACGACATGTGCTTTTGCCAAATCCACTACATCGATATAATCCCGGACCGGAGTACCATCGGAGGTGTTATAGTCGTTTCCGAAGACACTTAATTGTTCGCGGATACCGGCAACCGTCTGCGTCAGGTAGGGTATCAGGTTGTTGGGTATGCCGTTGGGCAATTCCCCGATGTTGGCGGAAGGGTGTGCACCGATAGGGTTGAAGTAACGCAAGGCAATCAGATTCATTTCTTTCTCCACATGGGCCAGGTCACGCATGATGTCTTCGCACATGGCTTTCGTGTTTCCATAAGGAGATTCCGCCTGTTTGCGCGGCGTCTGTTCAGTGACAGGCAATACATCAGCCTGTCCGTAAACCGTGCAGGAGGAAGAAAATACCAGATTCTTTACCCCGAATTCGCGCATAGATGAAAGTACATTCATCAATGAGTTAAGGTTGTTTTTATAGTATTCCAGCGGTTTGGAGACCGATTCGCCAACGGCTTTCAATGCAGCAAAATGAATGACTGCCTTGATGTCTTTATGACGGGCGAAGAAATCGCGGGTCGCCTTTTCATCCGTCAGGTCAAACTGTTCAAATTCCGGGCGTACTCCGGTAATTTTTTCGATGCCGTCCAATACGTGAATATTGGAGTTGCACAAATTGTCAACAATGACTACTTCAAAACCACTTTGCTGAAGCTCTACAACCGTGTGGGAACCGATATAACCGGTACCTCCTGTAACAAATACTTTCATGCTTTTCTGTTTATGATAAAGTTATTTTTGAACCCTTAAACAATGCAAAGTAAGCAATAAAATATGAATTTTTATAAAAACGTTTGAATTTGTATTGCATTTCTATTTCTTTTTCATACTTTTGTAGTATGCATAGATTTATAGAATACATATCGGATCTTCTGTTTCTGCACGATTGTGTGATCATCCCCGAATTCGGCGGATTTATCTGCAATTATAAGTGTGCGTATATTGACGAAGACAGCGGTATGATTCTGCCGCCGGCAAAGGAGATTGCTTTCAACCGGAGCCTGAAACACAATGACGGTTTGTTAGTCAACTGGGTTGCCTCCAAGGAAAAAATTTCGTATGACAAAGCGACGAAGCAAGTGGAACTCTTTGCTGAAGAGTTGAAGGTGAAGCTGAACCAGCACCACAGAATCGCTTTCGGGGATATCGGCGTTTTCTATACAGACCGCAGATTCAATATCATTTTTGAAAACGGGGAAAACAATTTCTTAGCAGACGCTTTCGGAATGGAAAGGATCGAAGTGAAAAAAGTGGTGCATGAGGAGAAAAAATCCTCACCGGCTCAAATCAACATCCCTTCTGCTTCCGAATTGCCTCCTTATATCAACATGGAGTCCCAGAATTGGGTGCACCGTTTGTTGAAATACGGACTGGCAGTCGCTGTGATTGCAGGTATCGTTTTCTTGTCCCACCTCGGTTACATTTATTGGGATAACTCCCAGTATCAGCAAGGACTTATTACAACTACCGTACAACCGGTACTTCCTCAAATCCCGGCAAATGCCCAGGCCAAAAGCCTGCACGTCGCCATTTCACCGGATTATGATTACGTCGATTACGATCCGTTAGCAGAGTAAATTCCTACATTTTGGAACGGAAAGGGAACAGAAGGTTTCCCTTATGACTTTATCTATTGCTGCATAGTGCTTTGACAGCACAATACAGGATATAAAAAGGTATGACGAAAGGCAGAACCGCCCAACCGAAACAGAGGGCTACCACAAGCAGGGTGAGAAAGTAGAGGTAAACCACTTTGTTGGCAAACCAACTGAATCCGGATATTTTCAGGGAAAACATCGGTAATTCGGAAATCAGCAGTATGGACAAAATCAGAACGCAAAGAGCCAATACCCATATGTTTCCAAAGAATGTCTGGTAGAGAAGAGGCGCTTTGACACGTGCAAATACCAATCCCACCCAGAACAAGGCGTGTGCCGGCACAGGCAAACCGATAAAGGAGACGGACTGCCGTGTGTCCAAATTAAATTTTGCCAGCCGGAAAGCAGAGAATACAGGTATCAGCAAAGGGATAAACAATATGACCTGCTCATAAGCCGTCAACGAAGCAATACTTCCCGTTCCTTCCGGGAGGAGTAAATCGCGAATCAGCATATGTGCCAACAAAGCAGGAGCCACTCCGAAAGTTATGACGTCGGCTAAGGAATCCAGTTCTTTTCCCATCTCCGATTTCACATGTAGTAAACGGGCAACCATTCCGTCAAAAAAATCAAAGACCATACCGGCTATCATGAAACAAGCGGCCCATCCGATTTGGCCATACAACGCCATAAAGACAGCCATCGCCCCCGAAGCGGCATTCAGTCCCGTTATCAGATTGGGTATGTGTTTTTTCATTTGTTTGTCATTTTTAATTTATTCAATAATCCAGCGTTCGATATTGCGGGTTTCAGAGGAGAAATTAACACCTATTTTGAACACCCGGCGCGCATCCGATGCGAAAGGCAAGGCATACCCCTTGTCGCGTATCTGCTGCAAGGCCTCTTCCGCCGTACCGTCCAACTTAAATTCCATGACGTAAACATATTTATCCGTCTGCAATACCAAATCGATGCGACCGTTGCTGGTGTGGTACTCCGCCTTGACGTGAAAGCCCATCAACCTGAAGACGATGAAAAGTACATTCTGGTAGTGAACCTCCTGGTCGCGTTTTATCTGCTCATAGGATGTGTCGGCAAACAAACTCTGCAAACGACGCAAAAAGGCATCGATATTCCCCGCCTCCACATCGCAAACAAATTTCTGTATCTCAAAACCCGTCTTACGCTCACTTACATTCGTATAGAAGGGCATCAGGAACTTCACAAAGCCCTCTTCCACCTCCCGGTTTGGAAACCCTAAAGAATACATTTCAAACTCTTTGTCATACCCTTTTATTGTCAGATAACCGCTCTGGTAGATCACCGGAATGGGGTCCGTGGAAGCCGAATCCACACTGTTCAGCACTTCCGCTGTGGTCTCCTCATGCGTCAGGCTTTCCAGGTCGTAGTGGTGCATTTGCAGTAACTCCACCAGATAGGTCGGGGTGCCCGTCTCAAACCAGTAACTGCGGAAACTCTGCTGGGCAAAAGTATTGAGCAGACTGAAAGGATTATAAACTCCGATGCAATTCTCACAAAAATGGTAACCGTTGTAGTTTTCACGCAGTTTGGCAAACGTCTCTTCATAACTCATGCCGTTTGCCTCCCCCAAGGCACGGATGTCGTCATCAAAATAAGAAAGCAGTTCCTTTTCGTTGACTCCGCAAATATCCGCATAACGGTCCCACATCGATATATCCTGCAAATTATTGAGGTCACTGAACACACTTACTTTGCCGAATTTCGTCACGCCCGTCAGCATCGCAAATTTGATGTAACCGTCTTTTGATTTCAAGGCACCGTAAAAGGCTTTTAATGTATTGCGGTAAGACTCCTGCAAATCCGGGCGGCCAATGGCCTGTAGCATCGGTTTGTCATATTCATCGACCAATATCACCACCCGTTCCCCCGTTTGTTCACACGCGCGTTGGATGATTCCTTCAAACCGGGAAGACAGAGTGTTTTCGTAATCGACACTTCCGTATAGCTTCTCCCAATTAGACAAAGTAATGTTCAATTTGTTTGTCAATGCCTCCGGTGTCGTATATTTTTCGGTATTCAAATCCAGATGCAGGATGGGGTGCTTCGTCCATGCCGTTTCCAACTTCTCAAGCGCCAAACCCTCGAACAATTTCCGTTTCCCCTGTAAATAAGCCTCTATCGTGGAGAGAAGCAAACTCTTCCCGAAACGCCGGGGACGGCTTAGAAAATAGTAACTCCCGCTATCGACCAGTTTATAGACCAATGCCGTTTTGTCTACATAAGTATAGCCGCCTATACGGAGTTTTTCAAAATTCTGGATGCCGATGGGGTATTTCTTCTCGTTCATAAACCGTATTTTTTGACGTTCCGCAAACAAAGATACAAAAAAAGGTTGAAAGGGTGAAAAAGTGAAAAAGGTTGAAGAAGTGAAAGGGGAAAGCAGAGATATTGATACAATTATATTCTGCCAAATCCCTAAGAAAAAGCAGGGAATGACAGAATATAACACTCTGAATCAGACGTTTACTTTATCTCCCCATAAAACCTCAAGCTGGTTTCGGGAGAAGAAGGGCAGTTCGTGATAACGCTGATGAGACCGGAGAGTTTGCCTTGTTCGGCTCCCTTGACGGTTTCGACAGGCAATTCAACGGTGGCTCCCGGCTGCACTTCTTTGGCGTAATTACCCATGCGAAGGCGCTTGTCGTTGGCGTAAACGCGATGGATTTTCAGCACCGATTTTCCCGTATTGGTCAGTTTGTAAACAAAACGTGCCGACTGGTCGGCAGAAACAGTTCCGAAGTTATAATATTTTTTCTCTGCCTGTATTTGCGGAGCTGTTGCCCGGTCTGTTTTTTCAAAATCTTCTTCTACGAAGACAGACAAGCGGGTCGGGTATTTTTTACCGTCAACAAGAAGTGTGACTGTTTCTTCATTCAAACCGTATTCCCCATGCATGCCTGCATTGTAGGAGACATTTAAGGAGGCCAGACCTTTTATATCAACCTCTTCGGGCTCTATCTGCATTTTGATGTGGGCAGGCAAACCGACAAAGGTTACTTTCTGCTTTTTCCCGGAGTTGTTATAGACTCCGATTGCCATTTGCTTTACCTCTCCTTTTTTTACTTTCATCAGTGAAATATGATCAACAGGCAAGCGCAAGCCGGAAGGCAATTCATAAGGATAGTCGTCCAGGACAGTACGGGTACGCGCCTCCACGTTTCCTTTTATTTTCAGTTCAACCACTGCCGGCTGGGCATTGGAATAGACCGTAATGGTTTTATCAAAATGGCTGGGACGGTCTTTGGGGTCAAAGGTGGCTTTTACGAAGCCTTTTTTGCCGGGCAAAACAGGTTGACGGCTCCATTCGGGAGAGGTACATCCGCAGGAGGATTCCACATTTTTTATCAGAATCGGGGCTTTCCCGTCGTTCACAAAAATAAAATCATAGGAGACGGTTCCATCTATTTCCTTGATGTTTCCGAAGTCATGCACTTTCTGTTCGAAACGAATTACAGCCTGTGAGTAGCCTGTAAGAAAAGAAAAAAAGCATACGATAAAGAATAATCCTCTCATTTTCAATCCTGTTTTATGTTATCAATAATCATTAAAGCCTCTCTCACCCCTCTGATACCAAATATCAGATTTACATCCCTGCGTGCTTTTTGTTCTACGAAAATAATTCTTTTTAGGCAGGATTTTCAAGAATCGGGAATAAATTTTAACTTCGTTACCGCAAAACCGAAGAAGAGATGGCTCCTAAGTTTTTAATCATACGTTTCAGTTCGATAGGCGATATTATCCAATGTATGGACGTGGTAAACGGCATAAAGAATCATTTTCCGGATGCAGAGATTCATTGGATTGCCCGCAAGGATATGTCTTCATTTCTTGCTATGGACAAGCGCATCGACCGGATATGGGCTTTCGACAAAAAGGAGGGGTTAAAGGGGCTGTTGAAGATGGCGGAGCTATTGAAGCAAGAGCATTTCGATTATATCTACGACGCCCACAGCAACATACGTTCCAATATATTGAAATTCAAACTAAGATCCCTGTTCGGTAAACGCCCTGCAATTGTTTTGCGAAGGAAAGAAAGAAAGAAGCGTTTTCTGTTGTTTACATTGGGCATAAACCGGTTTCCCTGGCCTTTCCGGGGCAGGATCTCATACCGGAAACCTTTAGCGCAATGGGGTATCACGGATTTCAGTTCGACGTACGAGGAGTGGCATTTCCCGGAAAAGTTCGCTTCAACGTTTACCGGGACCATTACTCCCCGGACCATTACTCTTGTCCCTTCCGCCAACTGGATCAAGAAACGCTGGCCGGTGAAGCACTGGCAAATGCTCGTCCAATTGCTGGCGGAGTATGATTTCATCCTGCTGGCGGGTCCGACGGATAGTTTCTGTAAAGAAATAGAAGATGCTGCGCCGGAAAGAGTCCGGAATCTGGCGGGTCAGACTTCTTTGCTGGAGTCCTGCTATCTGGTAGCACATTCCCGGCTTGTTATCAGTGCCGATACGGGTTTTCTGCATGCAGCCGACCTCTTCAATGTCCCGGCACTTGCCCTGATGGGTCCTACCGCATTCGGTTTCCCCACGGGAGAAAATTCCACCGTTCTGGAGATTCCGTTGCCCTGTCGTCCCTGTACAAAAGACGGAAGCGGAAAATGTAAGCTGCCCTGCTATCAGAAATGCATGACGGACATCACCCCCCAATGGGTGGCATCCGAAGCCAGGAAGCATTTCCCGCAGTAAAATCAAACGGGACACCCAGCGTGGCGCACTTTATTCTTAGCCTACTCTTCCTTTTCTTGAATGTTTCATAATTAATCCACAACATCCGCGCAATGGATTTGTTGTCGAAACCGGCATCAAGCATAAACAGCATCAATATATCAGGAACGGAGAGTTCCGGGTAGGTCTTCATGAAATGGTCCAGCTCACGGTCTTTGCCACGGCTAAAGAGCATCAGTAAATTTTCCAGGTAGTGTTCGCGGCAGAGTTTGTTCGTTTCGGTATATTTTTCATAAAAGACAGGCAATTTCTGTTCTACATTGGCCTGTCTGACTAATGTTTCCAGGCGTTCGATGTAAGCGATATTGGACAATTTTTCAATTTCAAAGGCGGTTATACTGACAGAAGGCCCGAATGCAAAAGGTTCTGCCGGAGGAGAATAGGTCACTTTCTCTTCGGCTCTTATTTTCAGCCTCAGTCTGACGGTCAGTCCGATAAACACCAAACATACGAATGCGATACTCGCTATCAACATAGATTCAAAATTTACACCATGCCTTTTCCGGCAAGCGGTTCACAAGGCAAGACAATATAAAATTCCGTCCCTGCGGCAGAGGTTGTGAAGCCGATTTTACCTCCCATACTCTCCACGATGCGGCGGGAAATGGCCAGTCCCAATCCCGTTCCGCTGTTTTTGGTCGTAAAATTGGGTTCAAAGATTTTATCGCATATCTCCGCCGGGATGCCGGTGCCATTGTCGCGGATACGTATCTCCACTTCCGTTCCCTGCTGTTTGAGGGTTACGCTTATTTTTCCTTCACGTCCTTCCGGAATACTCTGTTCTGCATTTTTCAATACATTGACCAATACGCGGTGTATCTGTTCTTTGCCGGCAAAAATGCGAATGCCGGATTCGATGTCGCATTCCCAATGCGCAACGTTGTTTTCAAACAATGTCACACAATTTTCCATCATGTCACTGATAGAAAAGATTTCATTCCGGGAAACGGAGATTTTGGAAAAATCGGAAAAGGCGGAAGCAATAGACGCCATGTTGTCAATCTGTTCTATCAATACTCCGGATATTTCTTTGAAGCGTTTTTTAAATTCAACCGGGTCTTCTATCTGGAGAGAACGAAGCAAAAACTGAATATTCAGTTTCATCGGAGTCAAGGGGTTTTTGACCTCATGGGCAATCTGCCTGGCCATTTCCCGCCAAGCAGTCTCCCGTTCGGATTTGGCAAGCTGGTTGATGCTGTCTTCCAATTTTTCCACCATTTCATTGTATTCTTTGACCAGACTTCCGATTTCATCTTTCCGGTGGTATTCTATTTTCTCATTCTTCCCACCTATCCGCATGGCTTTCAGTTTATTATTCACAAGCTGCAAGGGTTTCATCACCCGCTCGGCAATGATGCCCGAAAGGACGAAAGCCAGTACCATTATCATGATCGCAATGTTGGTAGCGATAATGACCATAATGACGATGTCGATATTGAGTTCATCGTTTTGTGTAAAATAGGGCACGTTAAGAATGTAAAGGTCTCCGTTTTCCAACACCAAAGGCATGTAGGCGGCAATGTATTCAACTTCCCCGATATGCCCTTTTCCCACGTATCCCATCGAACCGCGGTGCACAATCTGTTCCAGGGCCATGGCGTTGACTAAATATCCGTCAAATCCGGCCTGAAAGATTTCCGGACGGGAAGTGGCAACCAGCATCCCCTGGGAGGAATAAATGTTAATGTCTATCTGAAGCACTTCCGACATGTCGGTCAGTACGTCCATGATAGCCGGACATTTCTGGTATTCCACACATTCCAGCCGCTCCAGTTCTTTGTTGACATATTTCAGAAATTCCGTTGCTTTAGAGTTATGCCGGTTTTCAAAACTTTTCATGTTGAGATAAATCGACAAAGCAGTAAGAAGGACAAAAAGGAAAAAAATCAGAAAAAGAATGCTGTTTTTAATTCGGGCTTTCAAGGTTCCTCTCCTGAAATTGACATGGTTGTTCAGATTGAAAAAGAATCCGTAAGTGGAGAGCAGCATGCACACGAAAAAAGCATACAACACATTCATATAATAGAAGGAAAAAATACTGTCATGCAGGCTCATGACCAATACCCCATTTTCTTCTACCGGTATCAACATGTGGGAATAGTGGTCCTTCCCTACGATTTTTATCGCCCCATCAAACTCTCCGAACCGCTCCAGGGATTTATAATAACTGAATTTGCCCGATGAGTAAATAAGTTGCCCGTTTTTGTATTTGGCAAATGAATAAGGATATACGATGTTTTCTCCTTCAATGGATTTCCGCGACAGTATCTGAGGGTAGCCGCTTCCTTCACTGTCGGGGGTAGAATCGAAACGGAGATATAAGGTCACCTCCCCGAACTGAAATATACCGATGTAGGAGGTAAAACCGTCGAAGTCGTTCAGGGCATAAAAGTCCGTTCCCGGAATCTTTATTCCCTGATTCCGGAGCAAATCCCCGAAATAGGCATGGCATTCATACATTTTTTCTGAGTCCAGCAATAAGCTGTCTCCCGCACGGCAAAGCGTAATATCCGAAATGTAATTGTATCCGTTAAGCTCAAGCAGGTCATTGGTCAGACACATTTTCAGAAATTCTTCGTTGTAGTTGGCCACAAGGTCGGCAATCACTTCCGAGTCGTTAATCCGCTCGCTTATTTCCTGCAATTTCTTTTCGAAGTTGTAATCCCGCTCTTCGATAAGCTCGGTGGAGTATTCCAAACGCTGTGTCAGTTCTCTGTATTGTTCGTATTTTTTACACACCAATACGATATATACTGACAAACAAAGTATGATAAGCATGTAGACACTCCGCTGCACATCTTTTTTGACGACGTACCTGTTCAATGTCGACAAAACAAATGTTACCCACACAAAAATTCCACCCCACATACCGATGGGCTTGTCCAGAATAAGTAAGAGTAAAATGAAAACGGACACGGTGACCGTCTCTAACAGGAGTATGGTGGAAAGCGAAAACAGATTTCTGAATATACTGACAGAGCCATCGATGATGATAATTATTCCCATGCCCCCCATGATGATAACAACAAAAGCGATGATGGAAGAGACGTCTATATCAACGACCTGCGCCATATTGAGGTAGATCCCGGTATTATCTATCAAGGAACGGACGGAATGATTGAAAAACAGGATATAGAAGCACGACATCACCAGTAAAAATGCTGCAATCAGATAACGCATACGCTTGACACGGATGCTCTGGTAGTTGATTTTGAGATTGACAAAAGAGATGTACAGCACCTGTATAATGGAAAATGCCGACAGTAACAGGTCACCGATGGATATGACCAATCCATCCGGAGAAACGTTATTGTCAAATATGGCCAAACGGTATAAAGAACCGGGGATGCGTCCGTGTAACATCAGATAGCGCAATCCCATCAAAAAAAGCACAAAATAAATGATGAAAAACATCTGTTTTCTCAATGAGCCCGCATATTCCAGCAGATGATTGAATATATAAAAGAAGCTGCAAAATACAAGCAGGTAAAGAACAATCAGGAGGTAGTTGGCTGAACGGTCTTTGTAGTTTTCGCTGTACCCGATATAACACAGGATTTTCCCGTCTTTGTCCCGGATGGATTCCCCTCCGTCTATTATAAAACGGCTGACCTGAATGTTATCCGCATTTTCAATTCCGATATCCAGAAATTTCCCGAACCGGTTTCTGATGTATCTGTTGCTGTATGGATAGCTGTCTTTTATATGCAGGAGCGCATAGTATTCAAGGTCTTTGTATTTCGCTTTCCGGACTTCATAAAAGGCATTGTTGATTTTAAGAAAGTTTTCATGCACGTTGAGCCGTTCATATAAACCGTCCATCCCTACCACTTCATTGGTCCAGAAAAAGATTTTGCCCGACCGGAATCCGACAAAAATAACGTCTTCTTCCCAGTCATAACTACTGACGGATACGCTGTCCGTAAAATGAGCCAATATCTCGTCAGCTTCTCTCTCTTTGTCGTGCAAGTTTTTTTCAAATCGCCCCACCCAGTCTTCCTGGTTCCGACGGTCAAAAACATATTCCCACAGTACAGCCCCACACAACACCAACATTCCCAAGACGAAAACGACCCACGCTTTTTTCATAACTTCTTTTTATAACGTACGTTGTAATTTTCCTAAACATGATGATAGGGCTCCCCCTTCATGATGGTCATGGCCCGGTACAATTGTTCGACAAAAATCATTCTTACCATCTGATGGGAAAAAGTCATTCTCGACAAGGAGATTTTTTCGTTGCATCTTTTATATACCGCTTCCGAAAAGCCATACGGCCCCCCAATCACAAAAACCAGCCCTTTTACTCCGCACAGCATCTTTTGTGCCACAAATTCCGAAAAGCCCACAGAATCGTATTCCCGCCCTTTCTCATCGAGCAAAACGACATAATCCGACGGGACGAGCTGTCCCAGCAACAGCTCCCCCTCTTTTTCCTTTTGCACCCCTTCACTCATGTTTTTGCTGTTTTTTATATCAGGCAATACTTTCATTTCGTACGGCACGTAACGCCCCAACCGCTTTTCATATTCCTCGATCCCCGCCCGGATATAGGCAGCATCCGTTTTCCCTATCACCAATAAAGTAACTTTCATTTTTTCCGCCGGTTAATTTTTTACACGCCCTCCGCCCACTTTTCTTTCTCTACGAAAGTAACATTTTTTTTATATATCCTTTGCAAAAAACCGGATTTTATCCCTATATTTGCAGCCGTTAAGGAGTGAAATCCTCAACACACGAGAGTGTAGGTCCTATAGCTCAGCTGGTTAGAGCACCTGACTCATAATCAGGGGGTCCTTGGTTCAAGCCCAAGTGGGACCACAGAATATCAAGCAGTTACGAAAGTAGCTGCTTTTCTTTTTGTTCTTATTTTGGGTCGTTTTGAGTAAGTTGTTTGAACCATGTTTGAACCAGATTTTAAATATGAACACTTCTGTTTCAGTGGTTTATTACAAAAACAAAACCCTATCAAACGGAGAGCACCCATTAATGCTTCGTATCACCAAAGACCGCAAAAGCAAATACCAAAGTTTGGGTATTTCAATACCGCCTCAATTATGGGACTTTACCAAAAATCAACCTAAACGCAGCTGTCCTAATCGTGATACCATTTTACGGCTAATCAGTGAGAAAACTAAACAGTATCAAGAGCAATTGATTGAGTTCAAAGCGGAAAATAAAGACTTCACAGCAACGACACTTATTCAGAAAGTCGATAAGCCAATTAAGCGTATGACCGTTGGAGAATTATTTCTAAAGCAAATTGCTTACTTCAAAGCCTCTAAACGGTTAGGCTATGCTGAATCACACGATTATGTTTATAAATCGCTCCTAAAGTTCAACGGGCATCTTGATATTTATTTTTCTGAAATAGATAACGAATGGCTAAAAAACTATGAAACATGGCTGAGAGGTTTGGGAAATAGTGACAACACCATTGGAATAAAATTCAGAACCTTACGCGCCGTCTTTAATATTGCAGTTAAAGAAAACATCGTTAAACCAGAATATTATCCATTCAAAAAATATCAAGTATCTAAATTACATCAGGAAACTGCCAAACGCGCCTTAACAAAAGCTAATATCATGGCGATTCTCAACTACCCAAGTTATTCTAAAGATTACTATACACAACTTGCAGTAGATTTATTCGCATTTTCTTACTTCATGGGTGGTATTAATTTTGCAGATATGGCATATCTAACAATGAAGAATATAACGAACAACCGTCTGATTTACACAAGAAGAAAAACCAAACAACTAATTAACTTACCAATGCAACCTAAAGCACTGGAGTTAATTAACAAGTATAAATCAGACAACCAATCTTATATTTTTCCTATTCTGTCCTCATTTCACAAAACAGAAGAGCAACAAAAATGCAGAAGACGCAAAGTGATGAAAAAGATTAATAAACGCCTAAAGTTGGAAAAAACGGTAAACTTGCCCCCTTAAAAACGGATGAAGGTGACCACCTAAAGTTCCTCCTTCAAAAAAGTGTA
>CAJURM010000023.1 GCA_910589025.1 uncultured Odoribacter sp.
ACCTACGACCTACGGATTAACAGTCCGCCGCTCTAACCAACTGAGCTACTAAGGAGTTTTGCTTAAAAGCGATGCAAAGATAATGCTGTTTTAGAAATTTCCAAAATTTATTGCCATAAATAATAAAAAAATGAAGAGGGGAGGGTTTGTCTTTATCTTTTTTGAAAAAGGTTTGGTAGATTATGAATATATGTTAAGTTTGCAAAGCGTTTGTAAATAAACAAGGAAAGTAATCAAAATGGTGTGGAGATTCATATTTTTCATTTTTCTTTTTGCGGGTCATGGTGTCGGTGTTTTTGCTCAAGCCGGGCTGGAATTAGGTGGAATTGAGGAACGGCATTGTGACCAGTATACTTCTTCCTATATGTTTGTTCTGGAAAATAAAAGTGATGCTTCTCTTTTTCAGGAGAACAGTTATGAGATTGATTTCGGTGACGGACGTGTGCTGACGTCTCAAAGTCACGCTCAGATTTCCGGTTTGGTACATACATATTCGGAGTACGGAACATACCGTTTGCGTTTTTCTGCGCGCTCTAAAGCTACAGGAGCTGTGGTAACCCGGGAGTATACGATTTTAAATATCGGAATCCCCTCTTTGGGGTTGGGGGACGAGAAAATGGTTATTTCCTGTACCGGTTCGAATGCTGTTTTGTGGGCAACGGACTTTGAACACAACGCTCCGGGTACGAAATATACGGTCAGTTTTGGTGACCGTACACAGACTGAAATTTTCACACAGCAACAATTGGCGGACAAGAAGGGAGGTATATCTCATAAATATGTTTCTTCTCATTGTAAGGTTGACAAGGAGGGTTTTGTATATGAGATACAGGCGAAGAATGAGTGTGACTACACAAATTCTAAAATGGGGCGTTATAAAGTTGTTGTTCCTCCGATAGCTAAATTCGAATGTGAGGAGCCTGTATGTATAAACAGTTTTTTGAGGATAACGAATAAATCCATACCCGGACAGAATGCGGAGTGTACGGAAACGACGAAATATGAATGGTATGTGGACGGACAATACAGGGGGACGGGTATTACCCCTAATATCGTGTTTACGGAGAAGGGGCCGCATACAGTCAAACTGGTGGCGTCCAACGGGCCTGCCTGTTCTCAGGATTCCTATGAAAAAACAATAGAAGTTTTTGATGAGGTAACTGTCGGTTATCAGATTAGTGAGAGTGTGATCTGTGTGGGTGAAAATTTGTCTCTGACGAGCCTGGCTACGGGGTATTTGGATCATACCTGGATTATTACTTATCCGGACGGGCATACTCGGGAATGGAAAGATAAAGACGTGTCGTTAAGTTTTTCTGAGTGCGGTGTGTATAATATTCAGCTCTATGTAGAAGGAAAGTGTACGCCTTTGTCCAAGGACACTACGTTAATTGTTAAAAAGGATCCGGAAGTCTCGTTGGATAAATTCGATACGCTTTGTCCGGGACAAGTTGTTAATTTCTATAACAACGTGCGTTATGCCTGGAACTGCAATGCGCCGACGGCGGATTGGGAAATAACAACGCCCTCCCGGAAAGTGGAAAAAATAACAAATAATCCGTACCCATCCTACACTTTTAAGGAATCGGGGAAATACCTTGTAAAGGTTATTGTGCAAGGTGCAGATTGTCCGCAAAAGGAAATTGTCAGGCAGCAGGAAGTGAATGTGCACGATTTGACATTTGTAAAAGACATAACGGCTTCCGTTTCAGAAATCTGTGAGGGGCAGACCGTGAAGTTTACCAGTAACTCGTCCGCTTCCCATTTGACTTATCAGTGGAATGTCCCTTTTGAGTCGCGCGCCACTCCTGTGGCTCCGACTACTTTCCGGAGTCCTTCTCCCGAAATTTTATTCCCGAAGTGGGGAACTTATCAGGTGGTGGCTCATTTGTCGGCAGTATGCGGTCTGACCTGGGAAAAAACTTTCCCGGTCAAAGTGAAATCGGATCCGGAGGTCCGGTTTGGATTGGTGGATAAATATTGTCCCGGAGAGCTTGATATGGGAGTGGAGAACCGGGTGATGTATCAATGGAAGGACAATCCGGAAAAAGTGAGGTGGGAGGTTACGCCTCTGGACGGAAGTCCTGCCAATGGGTGTGTGTTGGGTAATGCCAGCGCGCTGTATCCGAAAATACAATTGAATGCTGCCGGAAAATATGAATTGAAAGTGACTATTGACCCTGTCGGCTGTCAGGAAAATAGTCCCATTGTCCGGAAAAAGACGATTACGGTGTACAATGACAGCAAGACGATGAAAATTTCCATCGATTCGTTAGTTTGTGTGGGAGAATTGGTGGAATTCAGAAATGAATCAGTGGTTGCCGAAGAAGATATTGTGACCTACAATTGGACGATATTGCCTTCATCCGGTTGGAAATATGAGGTGGGAGATGCTACTGCCAGCGGGCCTACGGTGGTTTTCTCGGAGGATGGTTATTATGAGGTTACAGCTTCGGTAAAGACATGTGATGAGTTGCAGGAAACGTTTCAGGTGCATGCGAAGAAGAATCCCGAAGTGAAGTTGAAAGAAACCCATTCTTTTTGTCCCGGGAAGCAGGATTTGGCCGATTTTGTAGAATATACCTGGTTTCATAATAGGAAAGACGCGGTCTGGGAGATCAAAGGGGTTCATACCTATGTGGACGGTACGAATGCAAATGATTTGTATCCGCATGTAAATTTTGGGGCAGGGGAGATACAGTTGGGCGTGCGGGTGGAGGATGTGAATTTGAAATGCGGGGATTTGGATAAAGCTTTAGCAATGGAGACCTATCATGTATATGATTCCTCTTTGCAGATAAAAATAGAGCCGGATCGTTTGGATTTGTGTGTGGGAGAGACCCTTGCTTTTACGAATACGACAACGAGCGGTGAACCTGGGGTAACTTATGAATGGAGTGTGGCGGAAGCGGACGGATATGAATTTACAGGTGGGGAAGGGGCGAAAAGCCTGGCTGCCCCGGAGATTCGTTTTACAAAATTCGGGACATATCACATCGGGGTGACGATCAGGTCCGTGAATGAGTGTAATGTAAAGAAACGGCAATTTGAAATTATTGTCCGGGATGTGCCCCGGGTGACTTTCCATAAATTGGAAAATGAGTGTAAAGGAGTGGAGTTGGGTTTCACTCCGGAAAAAATAGAATATGTCCGGAATAATTGTGATTTGACATACGCCTGGAACGTGACGCCTTCCACGGGGTGGAGTATTGATCATGCAGACAGTAAGTATCCGAAGATCACATTTGATGCGTCCGGGCAGTATGAGATAGAGGTGAAAGTGACCGGACAGTGTGGAGGAGAGCGCAAATATGCCCGGAAAATGACGGTGTTGGATACGCATCTGGAGGCGATTGCTTCGCCTGATATAGAGGAAGCGTGTACGCCTCTGAGGGTACAATTCCGGAATACATCGGTGGGGGATTCGTTGGAGTATCTGTGGCGGATAGAGCCGTTGAACGGGTATGAATATGAGGCTCCTTATTCCGATACGTCGTTGGCGCCGGCAGTGCTGTTCAGCGAGGCGGGAAATTACAGGGTGGTATTGAAAATAAGTAATATTTGCGCTTGGGATACGACCAGTTTTTATATCCGGTCTTATTCTACGCCGGTGATTCTGCCGCCCCAGCAAGACATAACCAATGTGTGTGAGAAAGATTATGTTTTTATCGGTCGCGACGAGTTGAGTGTGGATGATAAAAATGATGAAATCATCCGGGTGGAATGGACGGTGAATCCGCCTTCCGGATTCCGGTATGTCAACGGTACGGGAGATACCTCCCGTTATCCGGAAATGGTTTTTGAGCATGGAAGCTATCGTTTGGAGGGAAGATATTGGAATCATTGTCAGAATGAAGGGACAGTGACGTTGAACATTGTGACGGATGAATTTATTCCGGTGGAACCCTTGTCAGATGATACGGTGTGTTCCAGAACGGAGCCTTTTATTCTGACGGCAGAGCCTGCCGGAGGGGAATGGAGTTCGGTCGACAGGATGTTGAAAGAGATAGACGGAGAGGTGTATTTCGACCCCTATCTGGATGCGGAAAGGGATTATGAAGTGGTGTATACATATCGGAACGGGAGCTGTGTGGATCGGGATACGATGAATGTACATACGATTGCTTTGCCTGTGGTGGTGGCGGGCGACGATCAGGAAATTTGTATCAATGAAGAAGGCCGGCTCTTGGTTGCAGTGGAACCGGTAACCGGTGGTTGGTGGGAAGGTCAGGGAATTACCGGGGATGAGAAGAATTATTTTATGCCGGATGTTGTGGGTGCACGACCGTTGAGATATTTATATACCGATGAAGTGACGGGATGTACGAATCGGGATACATTGATTATGACCGTGTGGGGATTGCCGGGAACGGATTTTCAGGCGGAGAGACAATATTGTGTGTTTGCGGATGCGCTTTTTCAGCCGGAAGAAAAGGGGGTGAGGAACCGTTTCCATTGGGAATTCGGGGATAATACGGAAACTGTATCATGGGGAGATACCGTGCACCGGTACCAACAGCCTGGGTTTGTGGATGTGCGGTTGATTACCGAGTCTGTGCACGGCTGCTGGGATACGTCGGGATACCAGACGGTTGAAATTGTGAATATTCCTCCGGATGCGAAATTTGAATTGTCGGATACGTCGGGATGCGGGCCTTTTGACTTGCAGATAGAGGTGGACGAATCTCAGTACACGGACCATAATTTGTTATTTAAATGGGATTTCGGGAACGGGCTGACTTCAACGGATTTATTACCTCCTCCTGTACTGACGTATCAGGCGGGCGTATGGGATACAGCCTATACAATTCGTTTTGACGTTTACAATCAGGTGTGTGAGCATCATCGGCCTTTGGAAAAAATGATTACGGTTTATTCCTCTCCGGCGGCAAGGTTTGTGAAGCAGCACGAATGGGAGTGTGCGCCGATAGAAGTGCGCTTCCAGAATCTCAGTACGGGTAACCGGAATCGCTATGAGTGGTATTATGGAGACGACAGTGTCAGCTACAAAAAAGAGGGTGTCCACCTTTTTCATGGGGATACGGTCACCCGGGTATACCGAATTACATTAATCGCCATCAACAATTGTGGAAGAGACTCTTTTGTTGATTCTTTGACCGTTCGCCCGCAGTCCATTCACGCGTTTTTCCAGACGCCGGAACGGGATATATGCGTCGGGGAAGAAATCTGTTTTACCAATTATACGACGGAGGATCTGGAGTACATGGTGACACAGCAATGGGATTTTGGTGACGGCTCTTTGGATACGACTTGGGATGCTTGTCATAGTTACAGAAAGGACGGGACATTTAAAGTACATTTGTATGTGAATAACGGTTGCGGGTTTGATACAATCAGTGATTATTTGCGAATCTATCCGTTGCCGTCATTGAGTATCCGGAGTGAAAACGAATTGTGTGAAAATGATACCTTTCATTTCGAATTGAAGTCGGATTTACCCTTGCAGCGCCAGGAATGGGATTTCGGTGATACGACTTCTTCTTTGTTCCGGCAGGATGTACACCGGTATGCCGGATATGGCAAGCGGTTGGTGAAAGTATGGGCATTGTCGTCTTCTCCTGCTGTTTGCCGGGGAGAGACGGAGAAAGAGGTTATCATTCATCCTTTGCCCGTAATCACTATATTGCCTTTGGATACGGCAGCCTGTGCGCCTTTTTATTATGAACCGTCGGTAAGCGGGGAGGGACATCTGATGTGGGATTACGGAGACGGAACGGAATTGACGTCGGCAGTGAAACATGAATATGTGAATGAAACGGACGAAGTGTTGTATCATCCTGTGCATGTTTACGCCGAAAGCAATAAAGGATGTAAATCGGAATACGAGGGTGAGGTGATTGTGTACAATGTCCCGCGGGTGGGGCTGGATAAGAAAATCATAACCTTGGGTAAGCCTCAGGTTGTAGAATACATCAATCATTCGGAAATGTATGACGAATGTATTTGGTATCTTCCGTTCGACAAGATTGTGCATTCGTTTGATAACCAGCAGGTGGAGTTTGAAGAAACGGAATTGTATACAACCTCTTTGGTGGCTGTGAACAGGTACGGTTGCCGTGATTCGGTTGCGATAGAGCACCAGGTGGTTATGAAAGGATTATTTTTCCCGAACTCTTTCTTTCCCTCGAGTGCCAATCCGCAGGTGAACCGTTTTAACGGTAAGGGAATCGGCTTAAAGAGTTATCATTTGGTCATATACGACCAATACGGTAACCGGGTGTGGGAGACCAGAGAATTGGCAAACGGGCATCCTTCGGAAGGTTGGGACGGACGGGGTAAAAATGGAGAGATGTTGCCTCAGGGCGCTTATATCTGGCGGGCAGAGGCTACGTTTATCGACGACACGCGATGGACGGGTAAAAACAGTGATTCGGGAGCTACCCAGACAGTACAGGGCGTGGTGTTGATGTTGAAGAATAATTGATGAAACGGATTTTATAAAACAGGGAATTGAAGATGGGCAAAAGAGGGTTTTTAGCGGCTTTTCTTTTTTGGGGTATTTTGGTTTGTCAAGGACAGGATCCCCGGATGGCTCATCCTTTTTTGTGGAAAACGTTTAATAATCCCGGACATACCGGTTTTGACGGTCGTTTGGGGATTGATTTGGGCATCCAGCGCTCTTTTTGGAGTAACCCGCTCGACTTCCGTTCTTATTTTGTGGGTGCGGAATTGCCCATCGGGAATAAACGCACCTTCGGGCTGGGGGGTGTCGGATTATTTTTTCAGCGTGATTTGGAAGGTTCGTTGATGTACGCTACCAACAGTATCGGCATGGCAATATCCGGTCGGGTGAGAATCATGGAAAATACGGTTCTTCAGCTGGGCATCCAGCCGGTTGTTTATCAGAAAAGCCTTGACCCGAGCCGGTTGGTGTTGGGGGATCAGTTGGATTCTTATTACGGAAAAATTCTGGATGTATCTCCGGAACTGTTAGATGTATATAAAGATAAAATAACGCTGGTCGATTTTGGTGCAGGTTTGTACGGAAAGACCAACTTTCATGTGCAGAACGGGGCGTTGGCAAGTGTTGAATATGGTTTTTCCCTTTACCATGTGATAGAGCCTTCCCAGTCGTTCGTGTCGGAGCAAGGCTCGCTTTCCAGCAAGGAAAACCTGATTAACCGCCGGATGTCCATGTATTTTTCCTATTCACATCCCATTGTGGTTGGCAATGAAATCAATACCGTATTATCTCCCTACCTGATGTATGAAAAACAGGGGCCTATGTCCAACGTGCAGTTCGGGGCTTATTGGGAGGAAGAAAGTTACGGATTGTTGGGCGCTTCTTTTAAAAAGGACCAGTACAAGGGATTGGCTTTAAGTGCAGTGGCATTTACGTTTGGGGTAAATCTGAGTCCGGAGCCCGGCATGGCCTGGCGGATTTGCTATACTTATGAATTGCCCATGAATCAGGGAACGGTATATAAAAATACGACCCATGCTTTATCCTTGCATTGGTATATACAGAAAAATGACAACCGGATGGAAGACCGCTTTGCTAATTCTCCTAACAATAAGCGGACTTACCGGAAAAGAGTCGATTGCCGCTCCGGCTGGTTCGGTTTAAAGGGGAGAAAAGCGAAGAGGGCCTTTTATTTTTAAGTTAAATATTCAGAATCTATGAATTACTTTAAGGAAATCAATGTGGCGGTTACGGTGTGTGACAAAGAGGGGAAAATTGTGGATATGAATGATAAATCGCGCAAGACTTTTTTGAAGCCCGGCCGGGAGGAGTTGATAGGGAAAAATGTATTGGATTGTCATCCGGAGCCGGCCCACTCGTTGTTGGCGGATATGCTGCAAAATCCGAGGACACACGTTTATACGATAGAGAAGAACGGGGTGAAGAAATTGATTTACCAGACGCCGTGGTATGAAAACGGGGAGTATAGGGGATTTATGGAATTATCGTTGGAGATTCCCGAAGAACTGAAACATTACGTGAGAAAATAGGGAGAAGTGGAACCATGGTTCCACTTCTCCACTGTTTACCTTTTCAAAATCTCTTCCAGATCGATTCGCTGGAAATAGAGGTCATTGGCTCCTTCAAAAAATACGCCCAGTGTTGTCGGGTTGATTTGTGCTAAACAGGAGTATCCGAAAGAATCCGGTTCATAAATCAACGTATGGTATTTTTCAGGCCAGGTCTTTCCTTCATCAAAGCTGAGCTTTAACGTCAGATGATGGCGTCCTTTGGTCGTGGCGGGGTTGAAGAATGCCAGACCGTTTTTACCGTCGGCTGTTTTTATCCGGATGATGCTGGCCTGACAAACCGGTTCCGGCAGAGCGGAGCGGGATGTCGGGTGTTCCGTCCAGGTTTTTCCCCAGTCTTTTGTTGTACATACAGACCGGGAGCCTCCGTTATCGTCACGCATATTCAGCATGAGGGAACCGTCTGTCAGTTCAACGACCTGGGCTTCTGTCGTGTTGGGTTTTGCTCCAGTTCCCATATGCCAGGTTTTTCCTTTGTCTTTGCTGTATACGATGGTAGAGTGCGGAACTTGATTTTTGTCTTTGTATTGGGCGGCAAATACCAATGTCCCGTCCTGGGTGGTGATGCCCATTCCCGGACCGTTGAAACAAAGGTGCCATTCCGGTTTCTTTATTTGCGGAGTGATGCTGATGGGTTCAGACCAGGTGGCTCCTTCATCATCACTGTATACCACTACAAACTGACCGGTTTCTTCCGGTTTCATTCCCGGCTTGGAAGCCCACCAGGCGCGTTGGTTCGGTTTGCCGTGGAGCCACAAAGCTGCTACCCATACGCGTCCGGTTTCCGGGTCTACGAGGATAGCCGGGTCTCCGGCCCCGTTTTCTTTCTGAGGACGTCCGCCCCATTCACCCATGTCGATGGCTTTTTGCATCGGTAACCAGGTTTGTCCGCCGTCCAGGCTCCGACTGACGCCTACGTCAATATCTTCCTGCAGGTCGGCAGAATTGTTCCAGCGGATGTCATACACCGTAATTAATGTTCCTTTCGGAGTGCAAACCATTCCCGGGATGCGGTAGGATTTGCTGCCGTCGTCGTTACGCTGCCGCACGGCATAGCCGATAGCAGAAGGCCGGAGGGAGGAATTTTCTTCGATGTTTACCCGGGCATCTTCGATGGTGAGGTCCTGACAAGTCATATTGACATTGTGTGTCAAATCGGCTTCGGGCTTCAGTGTTACGGATACCCAGAAATAATTGTCTCCGGGTTTCAGAAATTGTTTTCCTTTAAATCGGATATTTTTTGCTGCGGCAGAGGGCTGACCAAACAATACATTCGGATTGAATTGGGCCGAGTTTCCCGTAAAATAAGCGCGGACGGATTCGATATCCGATAATTGGGTCGTACCGTCTGGTGTCAGGGTGATAGACGTGACGCAGATTTCCCGGTCGGTAGGATTATTGACTTTAAGCGTCAACAAAGAGTTCTCTTGTTTCCTGATAAATACAGGTGTTGTCATTTTTGAGGGCGTCACGTTCACCTCATATTGAGGAGCCGTACATCCCGCAATAAGAAAAAAGAATAAAACAGAAAATAAGTTTATTTTTCTCATAAAAGAAGGTGTTATGTATTTTGATTTTGAAATGATTTCGACAAATATAATAATGTTTTTAAAATAATTTATTAATTAATCCGGTAATTCTTTACTGAAATCGTATTATCTTTCAACTCAAAATGAAAAGAAGCGGACAATAAAGTAAATGACAATGAAAGAGATATTTGATTTTTTACGGAGATTACGGGAGAACAATAACCGGGAGTGGTTCAACGAACACAAAACTGAATTTCTGGAATTAAAGGCGGGTTTTGAGGGTTGGATAGGGCAATTGATTGGGAAAATTGCGGAGTTTGATGAGGAAATCCGGGGATTAGCGGTGAAAGATTGTGTCTATCGTATTTACCGGGATACCCGTTTTTCGCCCGATAAGACCCCTTATAAAACCCACATGGCGGCTTATATCTGTGCTCCGCGTGGCAGAAGTAGTGTCAGAGCCGGTTATTATGTGCATGTGGAACCGGATAATTCTTTAATCGGGGGCGGATTGTATTGTCCCGAGCCTGCTTTGTTAAAGCGGGTACGCAGGGATATTTATGAAAACATAGAGGAATTTACAGGCATATTGCGGGGCAAAGAGTTTGCCAGGGAGTTTAAGGGACTGGATGCGGAAGGCATGTTAAAAAAGGTGCCGGCTCCTTTTCCTGCCGATTTTCCCGAAGGTGATTTGTTGAAACATAAGCATTACGATGTAATCAGCCGGAAACCGGACTCCTTTTTTGAAGGGGAGCGGGCGTTAAAAAAGATTGCGGAGGTATGTAAAGTCATGCAGCCTTTCAACCGTTTCCTGAATTATACGGTAGACGGGGAGGGTGAAAATTAGGCGTGCGGATAGGCAGTTTTCTGCTTGCAATTATTACTTTTGTGTGGCCGGAAGGCAAAAAAGATAACATCAGTAAAATAGATAACGATGAATGTTTTGTTATTGGGAAACGGGGGACGTGAACATGCTTTGGCCTGGAAGATGTTGCAAAGTCCGGAATTGAAAAAATTGTATGTGGCTCCCGGAAATGCGGGGACGGCTCAGATTGCTGAAAATGTAAATATCGGGGTGACCGATTTTTCAGCTATTGCGGATTTCGTTGCAGAGAAAGGTGTGGACATGGTCGTCGTGGGGCCTGAAGATCCGCTGGTGGAAGGCATCCGGGATTATTTGGAAGCCGACGGACGTTTTAAAGACCTGAAAATAATCGGTCCCGGCAAAGCGGGTGCCATCCTGGAAGGGAGTAAGGATTTTGCCAAGGAATTTATGCAGAGGCATCATATTCCGACTGCGGCTTATCGTACGGTAACATCGGCACAGGTGGAGGAAGGGAAAGCTTTTCTGCGGACGCTAAAACCGCCTTACGTATTGAAAGCCGACGGGCTTGCAGCAGGAAAAGGTGTATTGATTCTGAATCGTCTGGAGGAAGCGGAGGAAGAATTGGAAGAGATGCTGGGGGGAAAATTCGGGAAAGCCAGCAACCGTGTGGTGATAGAGGAATTTTTGTCCGGAATAGAAATTTCGGTTTTTGCCATAACCGATGGAAAAGACTATAAAATATTGGGGTCTGCAAAGGATTATAAAAGAATAGGAGAGGGAGATACCGGACTCAATACGGGAGGCATGGGAGCGGTATCTCCTGTACCTTTTGCCGATGAGGAGTTCAACAAAAAAGTGGAGGAGCGGATTGTCCGGCCTACGATAGAAGGGTTGAAAAAAGATGGCATTGATTACAAAGGATTCGTATTCTTCGGCCTCATGAATTCGAACGGCGATCCTTTGGTCATAGAATACAATGTCCGGATGGGAGACCCGGAGACGGAAGTAGTCATGCCGCGCTTAAAAACCGATTTGCTTCGTCTGTTTGAGGCTACCGCAACCGGTAAACTCTCTGAAGTGGTGTTTGAAATGGATGAACGGGTATGTACCACGGTCATGTTGGTTGCTCAGGGGTATCCCGAAAAATACGAAAAGGGAAAAGAGATCGGAATCGGTCAGGTGGAAGGGAGCATCGTATTTCATGCCGGGACAAAATTGTCGGAGGGGAAAGTGGTGACGAACGGCGGGCGGGTTATTGCCGTTAGCTCTTTCGGAAAGACCATCGGGGAAGGTTTGCGGCATTCTTACGACAATATCGGAAAAATAACCTTTGAAGGGAAGAATTTCAGAAGGGATATCGGAAAAGATTTGATGAACTGGAAATAAGGGGTTACGGCAACTAAAAAGAGATACCGATGATATTTGAGCGTTTTTTGAAGTCGAAAAAGCTGTATATGCTTTTTTTGTTGCCTTTTGTGGCGGTAACTCTTGCTGTTGTTCATTTCTATACCATACATAGAGCCTGTCAGCCGGATGATGGAGTGACTCTGTTCCCGTTACAGATTATCGGGTCCATGTCGGCGGAAGAGGCTGTTACGGGAGGTTTCATAGGTCTGCTTTTGCTGGCCTATGCTCTTTTTTTCCTGAATGCGAAATACAAATTTTTATCTCAGCTGACCGCATTGCCCTCCTTGGTGTATATTCTTCTGACTGCCGGGTTGATACCTGCTTACGGTTTGGGTTATCTGCATGTGGCTTTGCTGTTGCTGATGGTGGGGTTCGGTGGGTTGCAGGCGGCTATTTTAGATTCCCAGTCCAACAGTCCTGTTTTTAATCTTGGTTTTTTTGTATGCAGTGCGGTAATCGTTTACCCGAAGTTTATTTTGATGGCTTTGTGGGCTTTGTGCGTGCTGTTTTTTTCTGGCCGTTCCACTGTAAAAGATGTTGTCGCCTTGCTTTTGGGCTTTGCTGTTGCGTTATTCTTTACACTGTTCGGTTATTTCTGGACGGATCGTTTGGCTGATTTCATGCCGTTGTTCCGGGAGAATTTATTATCGGGGGAATTTTTGAAATTTCCGGACTGGTCGGAAGCTCTACGATGGGGAATATTGCTTTTATTGTTGTTGGCAACATTGGTAAAAATTATCAGCTACTATCCGATGTCGGTTGTTAACCAAAGGCGGGGTATTGCTTCCTTAATATCCCTGCTCTTTTTTATGGGACTGACCCTGTTTGTGATACCCGGCATACAGATGAATTTTGCCTATGCATTATCCTGGCCTTTGGCTTATCTCTATGCGCAGTATTTTATTTTGCAGCGGTTTGGATGGATAAGCGACTTTTTCTTTCTCTTGCTCCTCTTCTCCTGTTTTACTCAATTGCTGTGAAAAGAACCTGGTTTCTTTCAGTTTTAAGGATTGAAACGAAGTAATTCTCCTCTTACGGAGTCGTTGAATTGGCCTTTGTGATAGACAACAGTACCATTTACTATTGTAGTTTGGATTTTATAAGACAAGGGTGTCCCTTCAAGGGGTGACCAGCCGCATTTATACAGGATATTTTCTTTTCTTACGGTCCATTCTTCTTTCTTGAACAGACAGAGGTCTGCTTTATACCCTTTGCGTATATAGCCTCTTTTATCGATTCTGTACAGGTCTGCCGGAGCGTGGCACATGCGGTTGACGATTGTTTCAAGCGTGATTTCTCCTTTTTCCATCAATTCCAGCATCACAGGCAGTGAATGTTGTACCATCGGGCCTCCGCTGGCCGCTTTCAGGTAGTTCCCGCTTTTTTCTTCCGGCGCATGGGGAGCATGGTCGGTTGCAATAACGCTGATAAGTCCTGTATTGACAGCCTGTAGAAGGGCTTTGCGGTCGTCTTCCGTCTTAATTGCCGGATTCCATTTGACCCAATTGCCTTTTTTCTTGTAGGCAAAGTCATTGAACCACAGATGGTGTACACACACTTCTCCGGTAATGTTTTTTCCTATGTTTCTGGCTTTTTCCAGCAGGGAGAGTTCATCTTGTGTACTCAGATGCAGTATATGTAAACGGGTATTGTGTTTGGATGCCAGTTCGAAGGCTAACGATGAACTTTTGAAACAGGCTTCCCGGCTCCGGATCAGCGGATGGCAGGAAGGAGGAATCTCCTCGCCGTATTTTTTTTTATAAAATGCCAGGTTCCGGTTGATTATCGGGGTGTCTTCACAATGTGTGGCCACCAGCAGGGGCGATTCGGCAAAGATTTTTTCCAGTGTTTCGACACGCTCCACTAACATGTTGCCGGTAGAAGAGCCCATGAACACTTTAATACCGCAGGTCGTATAGGGATCGGCCTGCCTGATTTCATTCAGATTGTCGGAGGTTGCCCCCAGATAAAAAGAATAGTTTACGCAAGCATGCTCCCGGGCAATCTCCTGTTTTTCTTTTAACAGTTTCAGCGTTGTTGTGGGCGGAATAACGTTGGGCATATCCATGAAAGAGGTCACTCCCCCTGCTGCGGCAGCCCGGCTGCCTTCTGTAATATCGCCTTTGTGTGTGAGTCCCGGTTCTCTGAAATGTACCTGGTCGTCGATGACTCCGGGAATCACGAATTGGCCGTCGGCGTCTATGATTTCAGCTCCCTGAAAATCCGCTTCGTTCAGTTTGCCGGGAATAATATCGACAATCAGTTGGTCTTCAATTATAATATGGGCCTGATAGGTCTTGTTTTCGTTGACAAGGGTGCCGTTTTTTATAATCTTTCTCATAGGCCGGGCGTTGTAATCAGTTTTTTTTCTTTCTTCTGAAAAGGCTCCTGATTTTCATCAGGAATACCCCCAGAAATGCTTCGGTGAAAATACCTCCGCTCATTTTGGACGTTCCTAATGTGCGGTCAGTGAAGATAATGGGTACTTCTTTCAGCTTGAATCCGGATGTCCACGCTGTAAATTTCATCTCTATCTGGAATGCGTATCCTTTGAAACGGATTTTTTTTAGGTCAATGCTTTCCAGTACTTTCCGGGTGTAGCAGACAAATCCGGCGGTAGCGTCGTGCACTTTCATGCCTGTTACGATTTTCACATATTTGGAGGCAAAGTATGACATGAGTACTCTTCCCATAGGCCAGTTTACCACATTTACTCCCGTGACATAGCGGGATCCGATGGCCATATCGGCACCTTCGCGGCAGGCCTCATATAAGCGTACCAAATCATCCGGATTATGGGAGAAGTCGGCATCCATTTCAAAAATATAATTGTAGTTCCGGGCTAATCCCCATTCGAAACCGGCGATATATGCGGTTCCCAGACCCAATTTCCCTTCCCGTTGAATCATGTGCAGTCCCGGAAACTCTTCTTGTAACTTTTGTACAATATCTGCCGTGCCGTCGGGGGAGTTATCTTCGATAATCACAATGTCGAATGCCGGTTGCAGGGAAAAAACATACCGGATGATATTTTCGATGTTTTCTTTTTCGTTATAGGTCGGGATGATAACTAATCTGTCGTTCACGTGATGTGATTATAAATATTCAACAATTCGTTCCAGTCTGTTTCCTCTGGAGCCTTTTACTAAAATACAGGCGTCCTGAATCGGTTGTTCGTTCAGCCGTAGGAGTAGGTCGTCTGTGGTTCTGAAATGTCGGATAAAGTTACTACTATTACCGTAATGTTCAAAGTTATCCCCGACCAGAATAATCTGGGAGAAACCGGCATTTCGGGTCAGATTGAATACCTCCTCATGTGCCTGTGCGCTGTTTTCTCCCAACTCGCGCATTTCTCCGAGGACAACTATTTTATTGTCAGCCCGGAACTCCCTGAAATTTTCAAGGGCAGCCTTCATGCTGCTGGGATTGGCGTTGTATGCGTCCAGGATGATTGTATTCCGGGACGTTTTTATCAATTGGGAACGCAGGTTCGACGGCTGATAGGATTCGATGGATTTTTGAATCTCCAGCGCTGGGATGCCCATTTCCATGCCGAGACAGGAAGCGGCCATCGCATTCTCAAAATTGTATCCTCCGATGAGGTGGGTACGGACATACAGGTCTCCTTTTAATGTGTTGAGAGCATATACGAGGAAAGGAATGGATTGTTTGATTTCTCCTTTCAAGGCATTTCCGTTCTGTCCGTATGTGCTTCTTTCTATTCCTTCTGACAGTTCCAACAGCAGGGAGTCCCCGGCATTGACAAACAATTTGCCGTTTTTAGCCCGGATGTGGTCATACAGTTGTTTTTTGGTGGCGATGATATTTTCGTATGATCCGAAACCTTCCAGGTGAGCCTGTCCGACGTTGGTAATTATTCCGTAGTCGGGGTCGGCAATGTCACACAGAGTTTTGATCTCTCCCGGATGATTGGCTCCCATTTCGACAATACCGAACTGGGTACTTTCGTCCATACTGAGCAGGGTAAGCGGTACTCCGATGTGGTTGTTGAAATTGCCTTGGGTGGCAAATGTTTTGTATTTTACCGACAGGACGGCGTGGCAAAGCTCTTTGGTGGTCGTTTTGCCGTTTGTTCCCGTAATGCCTAATATCGGAATACCGAGCCGGTGACGGTGATAGGAGGCAATCTCCTGGAGAAAGCGGAGGGTATCCGGTACCCAGAGACATTGGGGATGATTCCGGTATTTTTCATCATCCGTAACTGAAACGGAAGCTCCCGCTTCAATGGCTTGTAAGGCAAAGTTATTCCCGTTGAAATTTTCTCCTTTCAGGGCGATGAAGACATCGCCTTCCTGAAGCGCGCGCGAATCCGTTGTTATCCGGTGGCCCCGGATGTATTGATCATATAGGTTCTCAAGATTTTGCATAAAACCGGATTAAAAAGTCAGTGGAATTCATTAAAAAAGGTTGTGCAATTTACACAACCTTTTTATTCGATTATTCGTGAAGTCATTTTTTCACGTTTTTCCCTCCGATTTGGCTCATGGCACAGCGGAAGCCGATATCGTTGGTCGCTTTTTTCTGATTCAGATAGCGACGTGTTCCGGGCACCAGCCAGTAGGCTCTGTCTCTCCAGGAACCTCCTTTGTAAACACGGGCTTCATCGTCAATCAACGTCGTTGTTTCTTCCTCTGATACGTAGTACATGTCTTTTGTACCTTTGTTGTCTTTGGTTTTCCAGTCGATGTCCGACAACAATCTGGACTTTACGTCGCCGTCGTTATAGTTCCGGTTGTCAGCCGTTCTGTAGTTTTCGCGGTTGGCTAACTCGGCATCGGTCTGTAAGCGGTAGCGCAGGCGTCCAAGGCTGTCTTTCTGAGCGATGTTGCCGTCTTCGTCGGTAACCTGTGTTTTGAAAACATTACCGCGGTACGGGTTAAATTCAGCCATATCCTGGAAAGATAACGGACGGTAGACGTCTGCCACCCACTCGTTTACGTTCCCTGCCATATCATACAATCCGAAATCGTTCGGCCAAAAAGATTTTACCGGAGCTGTGTAGTCAAAACCGTCGTTTGAGTTCGTCGTTCTTCCTTTTTCAGCCACACCCATATAATCCCCCTTGCCTCTGGCAAAGTTGGCCATCATCTGGCCTCTGTGTTTTTTTCCGGCATATCTTACCCATGAACCGTCCCAAGGATAGATACGGGCATTGGATATTCTTTCGTCTTTGGTGTTGCCAATCAGACCGAGTGCGGCATATTCCCACTCCGCTTCCGTTGGCAGGCGGTAGGCCGGTAATAAAACACCGTCTTCCCATTTCACCGGTCTTCTTTCTTTACCGGCACCTTTATAATTCTTTTTGACAGTACCCGTGTACTGGTGTGCCAAATAAGCTTCGGTATTGAAGTTGTTTTCGTCTTTCTGGTTTTCCGGGTCATGGGCCAGTACATTCTTTTCTACCAGCAATTGTTCGTTTACGCGGTCCGTACGCCAGATACAATATTCCGTAGCCTGTTCCCAGCTTACACCCACCACCGGATATTCGGCATACGAAGGAAAGCGCAGGTAGTTGGTGACCATCGGTTCGTTGTATGCCAACTGCTCTCTCCATACCAGCGTATCGGGCAATGCCTTGCGATACTCTTCGGGATAGCTGACGAAAACCCGTTGCAGCCAGTTCAGATACTCCAGCCAGTCGATGTTTCTCACTTCGTGTTCATCCATATAAAAAGAGGCGATGGTGACACGTCTGGGGCTGTTGTTCCATTCTCCCATGACATCCTCCTGGGTACGTCCCATCGTAAAGGTACCGCCGGGGATATAAATCAATCCGGGACCTGTTTTTTGTCCTTTTACTTTTTTGTATTCAAAACCTCCGTTTTTTGCATTGTTATATGCCCATCCTGTGGTTGAAGATTTCTTTCCGCCTCCGAATATACTTTTTATTTTCTGACAAGAAGTGGCAGAAAGAAGCAGAAGGGTACATAAGCCAAGCATTAAAACACTGTGTTTTCTCATCTTGAGTGAATTTTTAGCTGTATCTTAATTTAAAAAACTAACACCTATAATCGTTGACAAATATAGGTAAAAATGTATTGATAAAAATAAAAACACTATATTTTTTTGAAGAAATGCTTTGTACAGCGGGGTTTTAACGATTTTTTTGTTAATCTTGTAAACTTGAAAACAAGAATCCCGGAGAAAGGAAATAAAGGGAATAGCGGATAAAAAATCGGAACAAGATGAAAATAAAGACAGGAATCGGATTTGATGTACACCGTCTGGAAGAAGGGCTGGAATTATGGCTCGGAGGTGTAAGAGTGGAACACGCCAAAGGTTGTGTGGCTCATTCTGACGGCGATGTGCTTATCCATGCGGTTTGTGATGCCTTGCTCGGAGCAGCGGGACTACGGGACATCGGATATCATTTTCCGGATACGTCCGACGCGTTTAAGGGAATTGACAGTAAAATCTTGTTGGAGAGAACTGTCGGGTTGATACGGGAACAGGGATTTACCGTCAGTAATGTCGATAGCATTATTTGTATGCAGAGACCGAAACTGAAAGGGTATATCGAAGCGATGCGCACTTGTCTGGCTTCCATTATCGGGATTGCAGTTGAAGACATGTCCGTGAAAGCCACCACGACGGAGCATCTGGGATTTGAAGGCAGGGAAGAAGGGGTATCCGCCTATGCTACGGTACTGCTTATCAAGGAATAGAATTTTCAGGAAAATAAAAACCGGAAGCGGTTCTGCTTCCGGTTTTTCATGTTTAATACATATAATCCCATACGGGCAGTTGTATCGGTTTGGTTTTCAGACTGGCTTTTGACTTTTCATCCAGGTATTTCTTGTGGATGACGATGCGGAACATGTATTCGTCAAACCATTTGTCTGTGAATGTCAGGTAACCGTTGTGACCGTTGTTGCTTCCCCAACTGTTTTCAAATTCCCATTTCAGCGGCTGGTCCTGTTCATCGGTATCACAGCCAATCAGAGTCATCGCATGTGAAGAACCGCTTTGCCGGGTCAGAATCCGGGCTTTCTTGTCCATCTTGAGTTTTACGCCCAACAGGGATTCATAATCATACATTTCGGGATCCAGTATACCCGTTTCGCGTTGGAATTGTTTGCCGACATCACAGGAAGCATACATCGCTTCATTGTTTTTTATGGAGGCAAGGGCCGCTTTTTTGATGACATCGTTCGGCAAGTTCAGATAAATCCAGTTGATACCTTCCTGGGCATTCCGGTAATTCTGGATTTCATACACCTTGTAATACTCCCGTGTCGGGTCGTTCATAATCATGATATAGTTCTCCGGACTATAATCGGCAGGTGTGATTTCGTTGTAAAACTGTTTTGGCGTATAATGTGCCAATTCTTTGATATTTCCGTCTTTATCTTTGAAACGCCAGGTAAATTCGTGGGGCGGTTCTCCCAAACAGAGTGCCAGTATACGGTATACCTCTTTTAGGATTTCTTTTTTAGCGCTTTGCAACTCTTTGCCGTTTTTGCCTGCTGCTGCCATTTCACGCAAGGAGTATCCGCCGGCCCTCAGTTTCTCATTGACCAGAGATGTCATTTGGGACGTATTGTTGGAATGTGCCGTTTCGGGCATCACTTCCTGAGGAACGACTCCGTATTTCTGTGCCACATTGTAATACAGGTTCCACACACCGCCGTCATTAACGGGAGCTTTAAAATATTCACATACCTCCCGGTCCATAATATCCTTTTTGCTTGTGGCGATGATATTTTCCAAAAATAGATTGGATTTTTCGAAAATATCCCAGAAGTAGGTGAAATTGTGGGAAAAATCAAAGGCATTCAGGTTGTATTTTTTCATGATGCCGGGGCGCAACACATTCATGGAAGTAAACATCCAGCAACGTCCCGAACTTAACTGGTTGGTAATGCCTTTCACATCCACCCGGTATTTGAAAAAATGGTCTACTTTTCCCTGCATATCGCGATTCAGTGCATTGTCCCGGATATTTTTGTCGTTGGTCAGGATGTTCTGTATAGCCCGTGTCGGAGCGTCTTTCCTGAAACTGGCTTGGATTTCCTGTAAATCTTTTTCTGTGATGCTCTGTGCAAATAACCCCATACTGAGCATCGTGGTGAATAAAGCACTAAAAATTTTTCTTTTCATCTTGTAGGTATATAGAATGGTTTATAAACATTATAAATGAACGGCTTCTCCGTATGCCGCCGCCGCCGCTTCCATGACAGCTTCGCTCATGGTCGGGTGGGGATGGATGGCGGTGATTAGTTCGTGTCCGGTTATTTTTTCTTTTCGGGCAAGTACCAATTCCGCAATCATTTCGGTAACATTAGCTCCTACCAAATGGGCTCCCAGCAGCGTATTGTCGGCTGCATTGAAAATCAATTTTACAAATCCTTCGTTTGCTCCGGCAGCACTGGCTTTTCCGGAAGCCGTAAACGGGAATTTGCCGATTTTCATTTCGTAGCCGGCTTCCTGGGCTTTTGCTTCTGTTAAACCGATAGAGGCTACTTCCGGAGAGGTGTAGGTACATCCGGGAATGTTGCCGTAATCAATAGGGGCGGGTTCCAATCCCGCTATTTTTTCGACACAGCAGAGAGCCTCTGCCGAAGCCACATGGGCAAGTGCCGGACCGTGCACAATGTCGCCGATTGCATAGACTCCTTCTATGTTGGTACGGTAAAAATCATCCACTTTGATTTTGCCTTTTTCCATTTCCACACCCACTTCTTCCAGTCCCAGGTTCTCCAGGTTCGGGGTGATGCCGGCTGCTGACAGAACAATTTCGGCCTCATGAATTTCAATCTCATCTTTTTTATTGCGGATGCTGACTTTCAGCAATTCGCCGGAAGTGTCCACACTTTCTACTGAGGATTTCACCATCACTTCGATACCTGCTTTTTTGAAAGAACGGGCCACTTGTTTGGATACCTCTTCATCTTCCACCGGCAGGATGTTGGGCATGAACTCTACCAACGTGACTTTTGTTCCTACGGAGTTATAGAACCATGCCAGTTCCGAGCCGATGGCACCGGAGCCGACAACTAACATGGAGGCCGGTTTATGGTCTAATGTCAGGGCTTGTCGGTAGCCAATGATTCTTTTACCGTCCTGAGGAATGGCAGGCAGTTCGCGGGAACGGGCGCCGGTAGCCAGGATAATATGCCCGGCTTCATAAATTTCGCTTGTCCCGTCGGATTGTTCTACGCTGACTTTTTTATCGGGAAGCAAGCGGCCTTGTCCGGAGAGAATGGTGATGTTATTCTTTTTAAACAGGTATTGAATGCCTTTGCTCATTTTATCGGCAACGCCCCGACTGCGGGCGATGATCGCAGGAAAATCCGGTTCGGCCTGTGCTATGGTTACGCCATAAGCTTCTGCGTGCCGGGCATAGTCGAGTACCTGGGCTGATTTTAAAAGGGATTTTGTCGGAATGCATCCCCAATTGAGGCATATTCCTCCTAACTCTGCTTTTTCCACAACGGCAACCTGCATGCCGGACTGGGCAGCCCTGATGGCTGCGACATATCCTCCGGGACCGCTCCCGATAACAATTAAATCGAAACTCATAGCTCTGTTATTTTGATTCCTGTTTGCAAATTTTTGCTTGTATACAAAAATATTGAAAATCTTTTAAATACGCAAAAGTCCCGTTAGATACTTCTTTCGGTTGACCTATATTCAATTCATGATTAAATCCAGGTTAAATCCAAGTCAAATCCAAGTTAAACCCGAGTTAAAACCAATTGGGATTAAGGTTTAATACAGATTTGCTCCGGGTTAAAACAATGGTTAATCCGGATTTTTCTTAGTGGTACCTAATAATAGGGAATAGCGGGCTATCGGAGTATTTTTTTCCAGATACGGGCAATAATAAATAAAAACAGAAAACAGATAACAATACTGGCTCCGGAAGGAAGATTCAGCCAGGCCGAAATGAAAAGTCCCGTCAGGGAGCCTGCACTGCTGATAATGGCGGAAGCGATAAGCAGTTGTTTGAAGTTTTTATAAAATAATCCGGCAATCGCTTGCGGAATTGTTAAATAGGAAATAACCAAAATAATTCCCGCCAGTTTCATACAAAGCACCACACACAGGGCGATGATCACGGAAATGCCGATATCGATGCGATGAATCGGAAGGTGATGGGTATGGCTGTATTCTTTGTCGAAAGCGATGTAAAAAAGCGGACGGTAAAATAGGATGAAAAACAACAGAATGCCCAGGCAGAGTAAGCCGGACAAAAGAATTTGACCGTTGGTGATTGTTAAAACGTTACCAAACAGGTAAGACATCAGATTGGGGGCATATCCCGGAGAAAGGTAAATAAACAGAATACCGATAGCCATCCCTGTTGACCAGAAGATACCGATGAGCGAATCTTCCCTTATTTTTTTATTTTCCGATAGCCAGAGAATTCCCAAGGCCGAGGCGATGGCAAAAAGGGTTGCTCCTGTCATGGGCGAAAAACCGAGAAAATAAGAAATCCCCAAGCCACCGAATGACGCATGGGTGATGCCACCGCTGATAAATACCATGCGTTTGGCTACGATATACGTTCCGACAAGTCCGCAACTGATACCGATAAGCAACGTACTTATAAAAGCATTCTGGAAAAAATCGTATTGTAATAATTCCAACATATCACTCGTGATTGGTTAATACCCGGTGGGGAATCTGACCATGTGAAATCAGCTCGATAGGACAATGGTAAGATTTGAGTTGTTCCGGAGAAATGAGGTTTGAATGGTGGTAATGCAATCCCCGGTTTACACAGGCTATGGTTTTGACGTACGAACAAATCGTCCCCAAATCATGGGAAACCATGATGATGCTTAACGTTTGATTCAATTCCCGGAGTATATTGTAAAGCTCTTTTTCGAAATCGCAATCGACATATGTGGTCGGTTCATCCAAAATCAGCAGTTGGGGAGAAGAAACAATCGCCCGGCAGAGAAAAACCCGTTGCATCTGTCCTCCCGATAGCTCTCCGATGGGGGTGTTCAGGTAACGCCCCATCCCGTATTTTTCCAGCAGCATTTTTGCTTTTTTCCGGTCTTCCCGCGTATAACGTCCGGTCAGTCCCTTTTCCGACAATAGTCCGGAAAGGACAACTTCTGTGACGTTGATGGGAAAATTCCGGTCGAAACGGTTGTTTTGCGGAAGGTAGCCGAAAAGATTGTGTTTGGAGCGGTGATAAACAACCTCTCCCTTTTCCGGTTTCAGCAAGCCCAGAATAATTTTCAGCAATGTCGTTTTGCCTCCTCCGTTGGGGCCGATAACCCCGATAAAATCTTTCTCATGGACTTGCAGACTGACATCTTCCAATACTGGAGACCCGTCGTAACCGACAGAGACGTGCTTTAGCTCTAAAATTGTGTCCATTTCTTTTTTTCTTGTCGGTTACTCTGATAAGTTTTCCTTGAATACCTGGAGCAAATGATGCATCTCTTCCAGCCAGTTTTCATTCAACGGGTCGATAGGTACGACCTTGCTGTTGGTGGAGCGGGCAATTGCCTCCGCATTCTGTATATCGAATTGTTTTTGAATAAATACGATTGAAATACTTTTGCTCCGGGCTTCGTCAATCAGGTTTTTCAGGTGGGTCGGATTCGGTTCCTTACCCTCGTCTTCAATAGAGATTTGTTCCATCCCATAATCGTGTGCAAAATAAGTTAATGCGGGATGGTATATAAGAAAAGACTTGTTTTTCTTTGTCATCAGGATTTTTTCCGCTTCTTGTGCGAAAATGTCGATATCTTTCTCCAACTCCCTGTAATTGGCTTTAAAAAACTCTTTTTTGTCGGGGTATTTCCGGGAAAGGGTCTCTGCCATTTGGTGGCAGATGTGTTTCGCATATGCGGGCGACAGCCAGATATGAGGATCTACGCTTTCGTGCGAATGGGCATGTGAATGACCGCAACTCCCGTCTAAAAGTTCCAGTCCGTCCGAATGGCTGACTAACAGAACCTCCGGTTTGTTTTTTAATACGGGATAAAGGTGGGTTGTTTCAAAAGGTAAATAACCGACTGCAAAGCAGATGTCACTGTCGTATAGTTTTTTTAACTGTCCGCTGCTCAGGTCACAGGTGGCGGGGTTCATTCCCGGCGGTATCATGACATTGATTTCTGCAAAATCTTTGGCGATACGCTCAGCAAAATATTTTTGCGGGAGTATACTGACGCTTATGACGGGCTTTTGGGGGTGTCGTGTGCGGCAGCTACATAGCCCGACGAGCAGGAGAAAAATCAATCCGGTCGTTTTAAACGGAACTTTCATTGTGTTCGGATTTATATTTTGAACACAAAGATACGGCTTTAATCCGATTCCGGTATAAAAAAATACACTCCAAAAGCGTTTTCAGCTTTTGGAGTGTATCAAAAAATCAATCCGGCGGTTTATTTCCGAAGGTCTTCCAATAAGCTCTTAACGGTAGCTTCCAATTGTAAGTCACGTCCCTGGATTGCCGAAGCCGGGTCGTTTGTCACTCGTATGTCCGGTTCCAATTGCAGGTTTTCCAGGTAACGTCCCTGGTTATCTTTCATACCCACTTCCGGAATACCGAATACCAACGTCGGGTCTTGCTGGGTTTCCCACCATACGGCAGTCATTGTGCCTGGAACAGGCATGCCGACTAACTTGCCGATACCGAGTTCTTTGTATACCCAGGGGAAACCGTGAGCGTTGCTGTAGTTGCCTTCACTCATGATGACCGCTGAAGGTTTGGTCCATTGTGCAAAAGGATCCTGACCGATATATTGTCCGCGGGGAAGGAATTCTGCGAATTTCTTTCCGCTTAACATATTGACAAGGTCTTCATGCAGCCAGCCGCCGCCATTGAAGCGGGTGTCTAAAATGATGGCTTCTTTGTTGCGGTACCGTCCGAAAATTTCGGAATAGATTTCCCGGAAACTCTGGCTGTTCATACCTTTGATATGCACATATCCGATTTTACCGTCCGACAACTTTTCTACCAATTCTTTGCGCTGTTTTACCCACCTGTCGTAAAGCAGACCGTTTTGTGTACCCTGTGAAATCGGTTTTACATATTCGGACCAGCGTTCTTTGGTCGTGGGATTATACAGACTCAGATAAATCCGCTTCCCGCTCTGGTTGTTCAATAATCCGAAATAATCTTCTCCGGCTTTGATAGGCTGGTTGTTGATTTTTTCAATGATCACTCCGGCTTTGATTTTGGTCTTGGCATTATTTAACGGACCTTTTTCAATCACTTCCTTGATCTTTAAACCGTCGCCTTTGTACTCCGGATCATAGAAAGCGCCTAAAGCTGCCGTTTGAGGTGCACGGTTGTAACCGTAATAGCGGGCACCTGTGTGGGAAGCATTCAATTCGCCCAGTAATTCTCCCAAAGCTTCTGCAAAATCATGATTGTTGTTGATGTGGGGCAGGAAGCGTTTGTATTCTTTTTTGTAGAAATTCCAGTCTACGTTATGAATGGCCGGATCATAGAATTTGTCCACCACCTGCTGCCAGGCATGGTCAAAGATATATTCTCTTTCCTGCGGTTTTTTCAGCTCCATTTCGGCAGTAAAAGTAACCGGGGTTACCTTGCCGCTGTTGATGTCGATTTTGGAAATCTGTCCGCCGGCAAGCAGAAACAGATTTTTTCCTTCTTTGTCCATTTCCAGTGCACCACCCCATTTGTTTAGTTTTGACAGGATGCGGGTGCTTCCTTCTTTGAAATCGCGAACCCACAGGTCATAACCGCCTTCAAAACTGGCGAGGTAATATAATTTGCTCCCGTCTTTGGTCAAAACGGCATCGCCTAAGTTTGAGGAATTGATGGTCAGACGGGCAATGCGGTCTTCCAGATTGTTGAAATCGATGGTAAGTTTCGGAAGTTTGCTGTCTTCTTCTTTTTTCTTCTCTTCTTTCTTTTTACCCTCTTTTTTGTCTGCTTTCTTTTCTTCCTTTGCAGGCGTCTCTTTCTTCAGTTCTTTGGCTAAAGCCGACTCCTCTTTGTTCATTTTGAATTCGTCCCAGGCTTCCGGGTCGAGGAACATGGCATATACATCGTAATGGGCTCCCCAGCTTCCGTGGCTGCGGTAGCCTGCACGGTCCGATTCCCAGATAATGGCTTTCCCCTCCATCATCCATTTCGGAGCGCCGTCGCTGTATCCGCTGTTGGTCAGATTGTGGATTTCTCCGCTGCCGTCTGCTTTTACCAGTGCGACATCTGTATTTTGCCAGCCGCCTTTTTCAAAATATTTTGCCAGAATCCATTTTCCGTCAGGTGACCACTGATACCATTGGTCGCCGTCTGCATACGAATAGTTGTATTTTCCGGGCAAAACGGTTCGTACCTTTTTGCTTTTCAGGTTGATGACCTTGATTTCAGTCCGGTTTTCGAGGAATGCCACTTCCTTGCCGTCCGGAGAGAATTGGGGTTCGAATTTGGCGTTTTCACCCTTGGTCAGTTGTTCTTCCTTAATCTCTTTGGCATAAGTAAACAATTTGTCAGTGCTATCGGCTAATGTCGCTGTGTAGACATTCCAGTTGCCGTCGCGTTCGGCGGCATATACCAATGTCCGTCCGTCCGGAGAGAAACTTACGGAACGCTCCTGATTGGCGGTGTTCGTGATACGCTTGGTGGTGTTGTATTCTACGGAAGTAACGAAAACGTCGCCACGTACAATAAAGGCAATTTCTTTGCCGTTGGGGGAGAGGGCTATTTCCCGGGCGCTACCACCCATGTTTATCGGGGTTACCTCTTGTTCCAACTGGTCGCCCACAATGTTTACATTCAGTTTTTTAGGTTGTTGTCCTTCTTTCAGCGTGTATATCTCTCCGTTAAAGAAATAACACAACGTACCGTCGTTTGCCTTGCTGAGGAAACGTACCGGATGTTTGCTGTGTTTGGTGATTTGCTTGATGGCTTTCGGGTTGTTTACCGGCATCTTGCAGATATTGAAATCTCCGAAACGTTCGCTCAGGAAATAGATATTTTCTTCATTCTCAGCAAAAACCGGATTCCGGTCTTCCACTTCCTGTTGGGTTAGGTTGGTGAATGTACCTGTTTTCAGGTCGTGCATCCACACATCCCGGGTCACAGAAGACTTGTGGTGTTTTCTCCATTCGTCTTCATATCCTTTTTTGTCATGGTAGATAATTTTGTCCCCTTTTTTGTTGAATTGGATATTGTAGGCTTCAAATGTGAGAAACTGTTCCGGTCTTCCTCCGTTCAGATCTACGGCATATACCTGCGAACCGGAAGGGAATTGGGTATAACCGGCATCGGGCAACAAATAGGCCTGGAAGAGCACTTTTTTGCCGTCCGGAGTGAAGGTTATGGGTACTTCGGACGTTGAATTCCAGGTCAGACGCTTCGGAGTACCTCCCGTAGCATTGACAAGGTACACATCCATACCTCCTTCACGGTCGGAAGCGAAAGCAATGCTCTTGCTGTCGGGTGACCATACGGCTTGTCCGTCGTAAGCAGGATGGGTTGTCAGTTGAGTGGCACGTCCGCCTTCGCTGCTGACGGTGTAGATGTCACCTTTGTAATTGAAAGCAATGGTCTTTCCATCCGGAGAAATTGCCGGATAACGCATCCATAAAGCGTTGCCTTGCGCCCATACTCCCGAGACCGTCAGAAGCAGAGCCAGGGTGATTGTACTTTTTAAAATACTCATTGTTCTTGGGATTAATAAATGATATAATTGGATGTAAATATAACTTTTTTTTCTTATTGAACAGAGAACAGGGAGTTTTTAAGAAATAATTAATGTTTGGGAAATTGTTGGAAACGATAAGTCAAAGGAGATAAAAAAAACGCCCCGAAGGGCGTTTCTGTCTATTTTTTATACATTCCCAGTAGGTCGGGATTGAAATTATCGATAAAAGAGGCGTGGGCGCAAACTTTTGCTTGTCCGTATTTGATAAATATCTCGGCAGATTTTAAGAAACGGTCCGCACGCTGGGCATCCTGCAACAGCAGATGTCCGATTACGGTGTAACCGGCAATTTCAACCAACCGGCGGGCATGGAAGTCTGTGTATTCCGGGTTACCTACGGCGTTTACCGCTGCCGTCACTCTTTCCAGGGTATCGGCCATCTCTTTCAGCGTATTTTTCAGGTATTCCTGTTCCGGAGCGATTTGAGCTTTTTCGTATACCTCACGGATGTGTTTCAGATATTGTCCGGTTGTTACGCCGCGGATAGCTGCAACAACCTGCAACTGTGACGTACCTTCATAGATGTTGGTAATACGGGCATCCCGGACATAACGCTGGATGGGATAATCTTTCATGAAACCGGAGCCGCCGTGGATCTGTAATGCATCGTAAGAGATCTCGTTGGCATATTCGCTGGCGAACAATTTTTGCAGAGGAGTGTAGATATCAGCCAATTTCTGATACTCTTTCATTTCATTCCGTTCGTCTTTATCCAACGCTCTTTCTTTGGAGATGTGGTAATAGGTTTTGTACACATCCACAAAACGGGCAGTTTCATAGAGAACGGAACGGATGCCGTGCAATTTGGCTTCCATGTTGGAAAGCATTTCGTAAATAGCCGGGAATTCAATGATGGCCTTACCGAATTGTTTTCTCTCCTGAGCATATTTCAATCCTTCACGGTAGGCAGCTTCGGCAATACCGGTGGATTGTGCGCCGATACCCAAACGGGCGGCATTCATCAGAGCCATTACGTACTTGATAAGCCCCATCTTGCGTTCACCGACCAATTCTGCAGGTGCGTTCTTGAATACTAATTCGCAGGTCGGAGAGCCTTTGATACCTAATTTGTTTTCGATACGGCGTACGGTTACCGCGTTACTGTTCCGGTCGTAAATGAACATGGAAAGACCGCGTCCGTCATTGGTGCCTTCCTCTGAGCGGGCCAGAACTAAGGAGATGTGTCCGTCACCGTTGGTGATGAACCGTTTCACACCATTGAGGTACCACGTATTGTCTTTTTCGTTGTAGGTGGCTTTCAGTTGTACGGCCTGCAAATCCGAACCGGCATCCGGTTCCGTCAGGTCCATGGCACAGGTTTCTCCTGCCGATACTCTGGGCAGGTATTTGGCTTTCTGTTCCGCACTGGCAAATTCGTTGATGGTTTCGGCACAATCCTGTAAACCCCAGATGTTTTGTAATCCGGCATCGGCACGGGCGACAAGTTCCGCAGCCATGATAAAAGGCACGATGGGGAAGTTTAAGCCGTTGTATTCGCGGGGTAAAGAAATACCGTTCAGTCCGGCTTGATTGATAACATCAATGTTTTGTTGCGTACCTGCTGCATAGTTTACGTGTCCGTCCACGACATGAGGACCTTCGTTGTCTACGGATTCAGCGTTTACGGCAACTACATCCCCGCAAATTTCGCCTACGATTTCCAATACTTTGTCGTAATTGTCAAGGGCATCTTCAAAATCCTTGGGGGCTGATTCATATTGCTGGGCCTGGGTGTAATTACGCTCTTTCAGGTCTACAATTTTTTTCATCAACGGATGGCCGAGATGAAATTTTATATCTTCATTATCTGTATAAAAATTAGCCATATATCAATTATTTACTGTTTTTCTTATAATATTGAATCATTTTCGGGATGACCACGTTCAGATCTCCGGTAATCACATAATCGGCAAATTTGTTGATGGGGGCATTGCTGTCAGTATTGATGGCAATCACCATAGCCGATTCTTCCATTCCGGCAGTGTGCTGAATCTGGCCGGAGATACCACAGGCGATGTACAATTTTGGGCGTACGGTGGTTCCGGTTTGTCCGATCTGCCGTTCATGTTCGCAAAATCCGGCATCTACGGCTGCACGGGAAGCACCGACTTCTCCGCCCAACACTTCTGCCAGTTCATACAACAGGTTGAAATTCTCTTTGGAACCGACCCCGTATCCGCCGGCAACGATAATCGGAGCTGTTTTAAGGTTGATTTTTGATTTTTCAATGTGGCGCTCAATCACTTTTACGACGAAATCGACGTCGGCATTTACATAGCGGTCTACATCAATATTTTTCACTTCGCCCTGATGTGAAGGGTTGAAAATCTCTTTTTTCATTACCCCTTCCCGTACTGTCGCCATTTGGGGACGGCATTCCGGATTGACAATGGTAGCGACGATGTTACCGCCGAATGCCGGACGTATTTGGTATAGTAAGTTGTTATATACCTGTTTGGTCTTGGCATCTTCATAATCACCGATTTCCAGACTTGTACAGTCTGCTGTCAAACCGCTGTGGAGAGCAGAGGAAACCCGGGGACCTAAGTCACGTCCGATACTGGTAGCACCCATAAAGGCAATCTGAGGTTTTTCTTCTTTGAATAGATTCACCAATACGGAAGTATGAGGTAAGGTTGTGTAGGGAGCCAGACGCTTGTCGTCTCCTTTCCATAAGACATCCACACCGTAGGGGAATACCTGTTTTTCCACATCCTTTAATCCGGAACCTAATGCGATAGCTTCCAATTTTACGCCTAATTTACTGGCAAGGGTACGGCCTTTGGTAAGCAATTCAAGGCTTACGTCGGCAACTGCACCTTCTTCTATTTCGCAATATACAAATACGCTGTTCATAATCTGATTTAATAATTTGAAAGTTAATGAAGTAAACCGACCTGTTTATCCGATGGTATGATTGATGATTAACTCTTTCATCATGGCATCGATAGCTTCGTCGCTGGCCTCGAGTACTTTGGCTTCTTTAGCCTGGAAAACGACATTTTCAATTGTTTTTACTTTCGTCGGAGAACCGCTCAATCCCAGGTCTTTCGCCTCACAGGTAATATCATTTACACTCCATTCCGTGATTTTCAGATAAGGACGTTGGTTAATCATGCTGATGTAGTCTTCATCGGCATTCTGTACTTCTGAAGTAGCTTTGGCATATTTGTATTTCATCACTCTCCGGGCATTCCGGGGGCGGCAAGGAGCGGCGGAACCGTTTACCGTAATCACGGCAGGAACCGGACACGTCACAACTTCAATCCCTCTTTCCAGTCGTCTGCGGATGGTGAGTTGTTTTTCATTGCAAGCCAGAATTTCTTCTGCATAAGTGACCTGCGGCAAGCCTAATTTCTCCGCTACCTGGGGGCCTACCTGTGCCGTATCGCCGTCAATAGCCTGACGTCCGCAGATGATCAGGTCGGCAGATAAATTCCGTAAAGCGCAGGATAGAGCATAGGAGGTAGCAAGGGTATCAGAACCGGCAAATGCTCTGTCGGATAATAGATAGCCGCCGTCAGCTCCACGGAACATGGCTTCGCGTATGATTTCAGCAGCCCGTCCCGGACCCATCGTCAGAATGTGTACGGTTGAGCCTTCGTTATGATCTTTGATTCTCAATGCCTGCTCCAGTGCATTGAGATCTTCGGGGTTAAAGATAGCAGGTAAAGCTGCTCTGTTTACAGTTCCGTCTGCTTTCATTGCATCTTTTCCCACATTTCTTGTGTCGGGAACCTGCTTCGCAAGAACAACGATTTTCAGTCCTTTCATGTGTACATTTTTAAGTTACAACAGTCGCAACAGGTATAACAGTTACAACAGTTTGGGGTTAATATTGATATTCATTTGTTTTATTACGCCACTAAAACCAGGTAAAGATAGCATTAAAAATCGGAAATAAATACAAAGAGACGTTTACTTTGTCGGCATTACGCTGAAATCCTGCCGCAGGATGGGCTTCTTTATGCTTTCAGGGCAAAATCCCGTCCTGCATGCAAGGCTTTCAGATTCATACCGATAATCTCTTCGCCTTTTCGGGAAAAAACAGCCCGGATTCCTTCCTCCAGGTATTCAAAGGGAATATTGATAAATGGGGAAGCTGCTCCCAGCATGATAAAATTTCCGGCCCGGATATTTCCCGCCTTTTCCTTGGACAGGGTGTCGGCATCCAGGATAATCCGGTGGGGTAAGGCTTCCAGTGTATGCATTAATTCTTCCGTAGCCGGATAGTTGGGGATATTGACGAAAGGAGTGGAATTGGTTACGACATATCCGTCCGGTTTCAGATAGGGGAGATAGCGTAAGGCTTCCATCGGTTCTACGGATAAAATCAGGTCTGCTTTTCCGAGGGGAATCAGATCCGAGTAAATCGGTTGGTCGGAAATACGCAGGTAAGACTGCACATCTCCGCCTCTTTGGCTCATACCGTGTGTTTCCGCCTGTTTTATGTACAGGTTATTGGTGAGGGCGGCAGAACCTAAAACGGCTGCAATGGATAAAATGCCTTGTCCGCCCACTCCGGCTAATATCATGTCTGTTTTCATGCTCTTCGTGTCTTTAAATGTTGTTGAAAGTGGTTTATTTCTTATCCCGTCTGGCCTTCTGTATGCAAATGCGTCTGGGGATAATCACCGATACGCCCTTGTATTCCAGTTCTTCCCGGAGAATCTGGCAGAGTTCGTCGTGGTTTTTCGGGACCGGATTCAATACACGGATATGCTTGGGGGCTACTCCGATGCCCCGGCAAATGGCTTCGAGGTGTCCTAAAGCGGCAGACTCCTGCCCTCCGGTCATGGATACGGATTCGTTGTCTGAGATAATGACGGTGATTGGTGATTTTTCATTTACGGCATCCAAAAGTCCGGTCATGCCGGAATGGGTGAACGTGGAGTCACCGATAACAGCAACAGCAGGAAATAAGCCTGCATCTGAAGCCCCCTTTGCCATAGTGATGGAGGCGCCCATGTCTACGCATGAATTGATGGCTTCAAAAGGAGGAAGGGCTCCTAAGGTATAACAACCGATATCGGCGAAAACGCGTCCCTCGCCGTATGGTTTGATAATTTCATTCAGGGCATTGTACACATCCCGGTGACTGCATCCGTTACAGAGGGCAGGAGGTCTTGGAACTACCAGTTTGGGTACGTCTGCGCCTTCCCGGACAGGGAGGTTTAGTGCTTTGGCAACAATATCAGGCGATAGTTCGCCGTCGCGGGAAATAGTACCGTCCAATCGTCCGGAAATGCGTTTGTCGCCCGGATAGCCTTTCAGAAATTCTTCTATGACAGGATATCCCTCCTCCAGAACAAGAATGCGTTCACATTTGCTTAAAATAGTTTTAATGATTTTCCGTGGAAGAGGATATTGGCAGATTTTAGCTGTGGGATAAGGACAGCCATCGGGATAGTTTTCCATCAGGTAGTTATAACCGATACCGCAGGTAATGATTCCGAGCGAGTAATCTTGCTCTTCGGTATAGCGGTTGAACGGTGAATTTGCCGATGCTTCTTTAAAATCCGCCTGTTTGTCTAATAATAGCCGGTATCTTTTGCGGGCAATGGCAGGAAGAAGTACAAATTGCCGTTTGTTTTCCGGAAGTTTCAGGCTGTTTTCATTTAAGGGGGCAGCGGTATTTACTCCGGAACGGGAATGGGCTAATCGTGTTGTGATGCGCAGCAAGATTGGACTGCCTACTGTTTCCGATAAGGCAAAACCATAGCGCACGAGGTCATACGCTTCTTGTTGATTGGAGGGTTCCAGTACCGGAATAAGAGCGAATTTACCATACACCCGAGAATCCTGTTCATTTTGGGAAGAGTGCATGGACGGATCGTCGGCAGCGACTATCACTAAACCGCCGTTTGTTCCCGTAACGGCTGCATTCATAAAACAATCGGCAGCCACATTCATCCCCACGTGTTTCATGCATACCAAAGCTCTTTTGCCGGCATAGGACATGCCAAGCGCTGTTTCCATTGCCGTTTTTTCATTGGCGGACCATTGGCAGTGGATATTCCGCGTCCGGGTTTCTTCGGCACATTGAATGTATTCCGTGATTTCAGTTGAGGGAGTACCGGGGTAAGCGTAAACTCCGGAAATGCCGCTGTCTATTGCCCCCTGTGCAATAGCTTCCACACCCAATAATAGTTTCTTTTGCATGGTTTGTAATATCTTGGTTTGTATTTATTGTGAAATTCGTTAACGTTTGCGAAGATAACGGAATTAATTGAAAACGGGAAACAAAACCGTTGCAAAGGGACGATTGGGTTGTAGCAGGTTATTTTAAAGATAGGTTTTGTATTATTTCCAGATTTCCCAGCCTTTTTCAGCTTGGGAAATGAGCATGTTTAATCCGTTGCAGGTATGGGCTCCGTAGTCGGCACCTTGTTGCATAAATGAGGTATTTTCTGGATTATAGACCAAGTCAAAAAGATAATGCCGGGGGGTCAGAAGCGAATAGGGTAGAGCCGGACTGTTTTGAATATCAGGCCAGGTTCCTAAAGGCGTGGTATTGACAATCAAACGGTATTCCGGAAGCAGGGGGGCAATCTCCGGATAACTGATTTCGTTTGCAGTGCGGGGGGTACGGGATACCGTGAGCGTATGGATATTGAGTTCATGAAGTACATATCGCACGGCTTTTGCCGCACCTCCGTTCCCTAAAATCAAAGCCTGGGTAATTCCTTCGGGAATAAACCGGAGAAGTGCATTTTTAAAACCATAAACATCCGTATTGTATCCGATAAGCCGGGGGCGGGAGTCCTGCCAGCCTACTTTTACGCAGTTGACAGCTCCTATTTTTCGGGCTTCTTCGCTGATATCATCTAAAAAAGGGAGAATGGATTGTTTGTAAGGGATAGTGACGTTGAATCCTTTCAAATATGTATGTTTGGATAATAACATTTTGATTTCCGAAATGTCCCGGATTTCGAAGTTCAGATACTCTGCATCGATGTTTTCTTGCCGGAATTTTTCCGTAAAATAACGTTTGGAAAACGAATGTCCCAAAGGAAATCCGATAATACCGTATGTATCCATAATCCCTGGCTTATTTTTTTAATTTCCGGGCTGAATATTCAACGCCCCAAATCAGAAAAAAACCGAGCAGGCACATGATAATGGCATGCCCGAGAAGCGGGTCTGCCTGGGTCAGAATCTGACCGCTTTCACAAGGGGTGTGTGTCAGCAGATCTTCTGAAAAAAAGTATTTTCCGTTACAGGTTTGTAAAGTTCCGAAAGTCGCCGGAGAGACATTTTTTTCAATCAGAACCTGCTGTATTCCGTGTGTGTCTTTAAAGAATTCAAGAGATTCTTTCCAAGGCCATACTTTATTCAGGGAGCCCAGCATAAAACCGGTCAGCAGGGCAATAGTCAGCGTATGATAATTCTTTAATAACCAAGATAAAAAATGGGAAAAACTGATGATTCCAATGACGGCACCGACAGCAAAAAGCAGAATGATTCCGATACGCAATTCACTGACCGCCGCCATGATATACGTGTATTTTCCCAATAATAACAAAATGAATGCTCCGGAGATTCCGGGTAAAATCATGGCACAGATGGCAATGGCTCCCGAAAGCATGATGAACCACCAGGTCTGAGGAGTAGAGGCCGGAGACAACACCGTAATGGTATACGCAGACACACATCCTGCTGCCAGAGTCAAAAATGTGAAAATGTCCCATTTACGTATTTCCTTGGCAACCAGCAAAGCAGAGGCGATGATCAGTCCGAAGAAGAAGGACCAGATTTCGATGGGATGGGTACTGAGTAAATAATTCATTAATTTGGCTAAGGAAAAAATGGAAATACCGATACCACAGACCACTGAAATAAGAAAATTTCCGTTTATCTTTTTCCAGAATTCTTTGAACCGCCCTTGGAAAAGTAATTGGAGCGAGGTCAGGTTGATGCTTTTGATAGAATTAATCAGTTCTTCATAAATACCGGTAATGAATGCAATGGTTCCTCCGGAAACACCGGGAACAACGTCTGCGGCTCCCATGCAACAACCTTTAATGACCAGTAACAGATAGTTTCTTCGTTTTCCCATATATCAGTAAATTTATTGTTAGCCATATATAAATCCGGACAAACTGCCCGGATTTATACGAAATGAAATATTTTGTTTAAGACTTGGAAAAAACATTCCGGTGCTCAAATCTTCTCAGATCAAATACAGTTTTCACGGGTGTAAAAGTGGACAACGGAACTTCAATAAAGATGGTAATCCATTGAGCCATAGCTCCGTTCCAAAGACCGGGGAGTTCCTGTACTTTTATATCTTTTCCTTTATACGATTTGTTGGTAATAAATCCCTGGCTTTGGTCAATAAAATCTGTAAGGTCAAACCGTTTCCCTTTATAATTGCGGGTGCCGCAAACAATATCCACCGGATTGAAATGGGTGGAACAATCAAAGATTTTTTTCTGTTCTTTGTCTTTTAAATTGATTTGCGCTGATTCGATAATCATCAGTCTGGAACTTCCGTCGGCTGTTTTTACCCAAAAAGGACCCCCTCCGGGTTCACCCTCATTTTTAACCATACCGCAAACTCGGATAGGACGGTTGAGGATGTTCTGTAAATAATTGATTCTCTCTTTTTTAGACGTGAAATTCAACCCTTCAGCTTTTTTATATCCGATGGTATTTTCAATGAAAACTTCGATTTCATCCAATTCGCTGTCTGAAATATTCCTTTTGTCTAAGCGGTCCAATTGTTCAAAAACCTTGCTTTGAGTTTCCAGCAACGTTCCGCCCAATAGTTTTTTAAACTTGATGGTATCGCCTTTGCTACGGTCCGGAATGACGTTGTCTATGTTTTTAATGAAAATAACATCGGCTTTGATTTCATTTAAGTTGTAAATCAAGGCGCCGTGGCCACCCGGGCGGAACAGAATTTTACCTGCATCATCCCGCACAAGCTCTCCATTATCGTTTATGCTGACCGTATCGGTAGAAGGTTTTTGTATGGAGAAAGTGACATCATATTTTACGTCAAACATTTTTTCGAAAACCTTGGTTACTTTTTTCAACCGTTTTTTGAAGTTTTCCACATATTCTTCCGAGACGGTGAAGTGAAGCCGGGCTTCTTTACCGTGTTTGCAGTATAGGGCAGCTTCTACCAGATGTTCATCAAAGGCGGTTCTGACAAAATCCCGGTATACGTGGAAATCAACCAACCCTTTGGGGGTATTTCCGTAGTTTAATCCTTTCGGACAGAGGATGTATTCCAGGATTTCCTTGAACATTCTTTTGTCTAATAGCTTATCTAAATCTTTGCCTTTCTCCCACATGATATTCTTCAGACGGGAATAGAAAGGAAATTCGTTCAGATGCATAAAGAAATCATGCATGCTGTTGGGTTCTGTATCTTGTACTAATTCAAGAAAATCTTCCGTAGAGCCGGTGTAGTTTTCTAAAAACGTAAAAAGCGACTTGAACATTCGGGTAGCGGAGCCGGAGGCCGGAATCATTTTTACAACCTCTGCATTTTGCATACCTTTTTCATAAAGATCGATGAGGTAATTTTGTTCATCAGCAAGAATGGTTTTTATCCCGTTGCCGATGCTTGCCGGTTCTGTCAGATTCACATAATCGAAACCTTTCCGGAAATTGTCAATCTGTTGATCGATTTGTTCGCGCTTGATACCCCGGTCTTTAAATTCCTTTAAATCTTCTTTTGTATACATAGTTTCATTCAAATTAAATCTCTTCTTCATCGTCGTAAATATCTTCCTGATTGTCCAGTTCTTTTTCATAGAATTCTTCCGCCTCTTCCAGCAATGTATCTATATCATCCAAAGAAAGAGGTTCTTCGTCAATCCAATGGATTCGTTGATTACTGTAAAATCCGTCCAGGTCGCATTCAATGATGCAACGTGGCTTTTCAGTATGCACGACATAGACTAAATCAATTGATTCCTGTGAATTATCAGCGATAAGAAATTTAGGCAACATGGTTTATATGTTTAAATTAAACACAAATTTAAAGAAAATCTCCGGAAAAGACGAATAAATTATTATAAAGGTATGGATAGAAGGATTTATTAAAAACTTCTTTCTTGGCTTTTTAATAATTTGCTTTCATTCTTTGTTTTTTTCTTTTTCCGGATGTACAACTAACAGTTTAACAAATTATTACCTTCTTGTTGTATTAGTAATATTATTTGTTAGTTTTATTATCTTTCGGTTTTATTTTGCGCCTATCTAAAAGTTCACTCAGTTGTTTGACGGCTTCTGAGAGATGATTTTGCTGTCTCTTGGCACTATTTAGTAGCTCGATTAAAATGCGGCGTTGTTCCTCACTGATAGGTTTAGGTACATCATGACAGCTGGGGGCTTGCGATAATTTTTTATCGTGTGTGGCTGTTTTTCTATGTGCTTTTTCTTTTGATTCCATAATTTGAATTCATTTAAGGTTATTATTGTCAAAACTACAAAAATAATAATGTCACTGATATTCAGTAAGGTTTCTGTTAAAATGTTTTCAAAAATTTAATTTGTGTTTGTAAATGAAAGTTTTGTCGGTTGAGCAGGCGCATATATAAATAAGGTATAGATGGGATAATAGGGGGTATGAATACGTGTAGTTAATTATATATTTTATATGATAATATGTCGCCGGATGGATAGGTTGCTTCTTTTAAATATAATTGCTGTAATGGAGTATTCGCTCCTGTTTTGAACACAATGAGAATAAATATTTATATGGAAAATTACAGGCTGCCTTCGCCTTTATAACGGGAATTGTTGTAAAGAATAAAAGAAGTGGGTGGTTTTCCCGGGCATATTTCCGTGTGAGTTTGAATAGGATTTCAAATATTCGATTCTCAACGATTTCATTTTACAATTTCTTTTCCTTCGCATATTGAAAATAAATGTGAGAAAATAGAGCGAATTGCAAATTTGTTTTATTTGATTTTATATTATTCGCACAACTCTTTCTATTATTTTTTCTATAATTCATATAAAATATAATTTAGAATGGTTATAAATTAAATGAAGTTATTAAAAATATTTTTTCACATAAATTAACCATGTGCCAATGAATTTATCTGGAATACAATATTTTAAGTTTTTTTTGAGGTGTCAATAGAGCTTAGGAATATAAAATTGTAAATTTATGCAGGGATTCAGATTTGGATTTTATCTCCTTTTATCAAAAAAAGGTATAATTTTGTATATGCAAAAAAGTATTTAGAATGAGGAGTGTGAAATATTTTTTTAGATCGGTTGTTTTGATTGTGATGGTAGGGGTTTTGTGGGGAAAATCGATATATGCACAGACATCCTGGACGGATTCACTGCGGGTCAGCATTGTTGACTCGACGGTTGTGTCAGCCTCAGGAGCGGATTATTTGGAATTCAAGATTGTGGTAGAGCGTATAAATGCGAATTGGAATATGCCGGATACAGTCTTGGGAAACAGTGACTTGTATTTTTATGCTAATTTTGAGGCATTTGATGCTAATCCGGTATTTACTCATGTGCATGACAGTTTGAGTGCGGGAACGGCTACTTCTTATGGTAATCCGGATGCTATATTACAAGCCAACATCGGAATATGGGCGGAGCGGTTGCATATTGCGCTGACCCGCCAGGATCAAGGTAATGCTTTAATAGGAGTAACGGTAAATCCCAACGCAAAATATAAATTAAAGTTAGCTGTCGGAAAACCGGATACGTTGTGTACGGTGCAATGGAAACTGAAAGAACCGCATTCTGTGAAGTTGGGAATAAAATGGGATGCAGGTTTGAGAGGTTCCACCGGTTTGCAGACGTATGGAGGTAATCCGATTATAGAAACTTTAACTGGAGATGTTGAGAAACTTCCGGCAGATTCATTAGAGGTGGATTGTATGCCGGATGAATTGTATGCATGTGAAGGTAGTGTCATGGCTTTGGGAATGCATGCTGTATCAACGGGTGTCGGGCCTATTTTTGAATGGTATGATTCTATTCCGGGGGGAGATCGCTCCTATCGTGTGTTAGCTTCTGCTACGACTCAAGACCAGACCACATCAGGCGGGAAAAGATATACTTATGATTATCATTTTAACACGACAAGAGATACCTTATATATAGATAAGGTCCCGAATTCTATAGATTCCATCTATTTTTATTGTGTGGTTTCGGATACAACTTTAGTAACGCGGCCAACTAAGTATTGTAAGACCCGTTTATTTGTAAGAGATAGTATTAAAGGGTTTGTGTCTCCATTAAATGATATTTATACTTTAAACAAAATTGATACGGTGACAATTTGTCCGGAAGATTCGGTAGTTTCCGTACGCTTTAATTTCTTTGGGGTTACTATGGATGAACTGGCTGATGTCGACTCCATATATATGATCTATCGGAATGATCCGGGCAATGGGGGTGTCTTAACAGAAGATACAGTAGGAGTGAGTATGTCTGCTGTAACTGATGTTATGGTTGATGGCAGGTCTGTATTGTATTGGGAAGCGCCGATTAAAGCAAAGAAGGGAAAGGTCTATATCCAGAAAATAGGAACATATTATTGTGATAACGCAACTGTTGCTACGGAATACGATACGATCTTTATTAAAGAAGACGGTTTGCAGATGTTGCCCCGTGTAACGGTTGCAGCTGGTAAGAGTGTGGAAATAGATTCAAAAAACTCTACCATATTCAATGCAACTCAGAGTTATACTTCAATGAATTTAATATCCTTGAAAGGTTTGGGTACGCCTAAAAAGGGACTTGGAAATAAATTACCTTTTACCTATCTAGCAAAGGATACGATGGGAATGGATACGGTGTTGTATGAAAATGTACCTGGTAAGCAGTGTGCTTATATGCGGGAGGTGGAAGTACAAAGTTTGAAATATTTGACTCTGAAAGTGTATTTGTGGGGTGCGTGGCGTTCTGCATTGAATTCGATGTATGCATTTATGGATAAGAACAATTTGAATAAATTCTCTAATATGAAAGATCCTTCAGGAGCATTTTTCGAATCTCCTTATGATCCGAATTGTAAAATTACGACGAATCGATTACGTGAGATACTTCAAGATAAAGATGCTGTTGGTGAACGTTATGTGGATTGGGTGGAAGTTGATATAGTAGAAGCACAAGCTACGGGGATTTCGAATAGACCTTTTAGAATAACTAAAAAAATAGATTCAATTTCTGCATTTCTAAGATCAGATGGTATTGTTTGTGATACAGTGGGGAATCCTTATATTGCTTTTAAAAATTTATCGGACAATGATTATTACGTAATAATTCGCCATCGTAATCATCTTGGAATCATGTCAGGAGAAAAAGTTTCATTGTTGATAAATAGACCAACGATAGTAACATCTGTAGTTGCTGATTTTACATCTACAATATTTCCTGTTGCGGGTAAGCCTAATATTGCTTATTATCGTACTGCAAATGTGAATTATATGTATGGAGGAAATACAGATGGAAATGATAGGCTAACAATTGCAGATTATAATAGAATAAACGCAGCTATATCACAGTCTCAGAATTATTATAATGAGGATCTAAATTTTGATTTAAGAGTAACTCCTGCTGATATAAATTCGTGGATGAGTTGGCTTAAAGGAATTCCTACTGAGGCTTTTTATTAGTAGTATATAATTATGAGAGGGGTTAAAATATTTTTGCTACTATTAGCTTTGTCTATTTGGAGGCAAGGAGGCTCTTTATTTGCGCAATGTGTGAATTATAATGATACTATAGCAATTAATTTTCATGAGCCTCAAATAAAGACAGATTCAGAGGGTAATTTAATCTATCAGGTTGAAGTTAGATTAAAGAGAGTTGATTCATGGGTTTATGATCCACTTGAAGATCCAGAAGATCCAGATAATCAAATATATTCGTTTGGTGGATTATCTGTTGCTTTTTTATGGTATGATGTATGTGATCCAACAGATGCAATTTGGAAGAATTTTACAGGAGAAGAGGGGGTAAGTTGGGAGTACGATAAAAAATTACTAAAATATAGTACGTTAGCCCAGGATTTTACTACTCATGATCTTTGGTGTTCTGAGGTGGTTCAAATTTCATATGCTCTTCAAATAACAGCCCCTAATAGAGCAAGAGATGTGATAGAATTTCCAGATACAACTAGCTATATTACTTTAGGTGTTTTTACGGCTAAAGTAAATCCTACAGCTTCTGGAAAAGTTGGTATATATGGAGATGTTTTGTTTGATCGTACTTATACTTGTTTTGCTTGTGGATCCAAGTATGAAAGTGCAATTGATCCAGTTACAGGTAATGATAATATAGGTTTAAATGTAATATTTGAAAATGATGGTCTTATTCCTTGGGGAGAAGAAATTGTGCCACCAGTATTTGCGGAGGATATGGATACTGTATCTTGTGGACGGGATTTTCCGTGGAGTTGGGATTATGCATTGGATTCTGAAAATACACCCCAGGGGGCGGATACCTGTATTTGGTTTGTGAAAGATGTTTCTTTGCCGATTGTTGCGGTGGATAGCGGTTCGAAAGTTACAATAGAATGGCCGGGGGCAGGAGATTATACGATTTGTGCTTATTCTAAAAATACAACATCCGGAGCTGTTTCTGATACCATATATCAGACGGTGCATATTAAGAATATGCCGACTGCAGATCTGGATAGTATCACATATGCATGTACTTCTGCTGCCGCACAAATGGCGGTGACATATACGAATTTGAATCCGTCAGGAGCTACAACCTCCTGGCTGGACGCGTCGAAAAATCCTTATGTTTCTGTAGGAGGTGCTGCGACATTGCCTGCAGCTCCGAATAAAGTATATTATTTAGCTTTGGATTATGAGGGATGTCAGGATACATTAATGACTGAGACCCGTTTGGCTACACCTTCCGTTGATGTTAACCGGGAGCTGACAGCTTGCGGAGATACGATAAATTTATGGGTAAATTCGTTTGTAGGAAATTTGCATTGGCTCAAAGAAGACAGAACGACTCCTCTGCCCGGAGACCAACCACAGGTGTATAGTGAGTTCGGGCAGGCGGCCAAGTCTTATTGGGTATATGCAGATATTAGCAATAACGGTCAATTTTGCAGTTCCGATACATTCCCCGTCACTGTTCATTTCAGAACCAAGCCGACAGTTGACGTGGGAATGAACGGAATGTTAACGAGTTGCGATGCAAATTCGGGGAAATTACTTTATTCGAATTTGAGTGCTCAGGCTACGACCCATTGGTTACGTCAGGATTATACAGTGGCTTCTGCAGCCAATGAAAATCCGTTTATGGTAACTAAGACGAATGTCACTGATTATTATTATTTAGCTATTGAAGACGCTAGTTGTGGTGATACTATACCGGTGAGCATTACTTTTGGAGCCAAACCGACAGCGGATGTGGCTTTATTGCAAACGTCTTGCCAACCGGACTATGGAAATCTAGAATATACTAGTATCAGTGGAGGAACAGCCAAATGGTATGATCCCACTTATGGAATCTCTTCTACGGATAATCCTTATGGCGTAGTGGCTAATCAGTCGGGGATGTCGGATACTTATCATTTGGTTATAACCGATGGCAGTTGTGCCGACACGCTGGATGTAACTCTTGAGTTTGGTAATCGTCCGATTGTTAATGTTACGACTCCATTGACTAGTTGTGAAAGCACTTTGACATTAAGTGCTTCATCTACCGACAATAGCACGATATTGAAATGGCTGTCGGATGATTACACACCTGTGCCTTCAACGACGGTTGCTGATGCCGGCACTTATTATGTCTATGCTGATGGCGGTTCCGGTTGTGTGAGCGACACGATGTCAGTGAATGTGGAATTGAATAGTCGTCCTATTGTTTCCGTGACCGACCCGTTGACAAGTTGTGACAATCAGTTGATGTTAACTGCTATTTGTACCGATAATAATGCTACCTTGAACTGGTTGAAGAGTGACAGAATCACAGCTTTGCCTTCTGCAATAGTGACAGCCTCGGGTACTTATTATGTCTACGCTGATGGTGGAACAGGTTGTGTCAGTGATACAGTTGCTGTGAATGTACAACTCAGTACGAAACCCGTTATTACTCTCACGTCACCTTTAACGAGTTGTGATAACAGTTTGACGTTGAGTGCGACTTGCAGTGATAATAGTGCCA
>CAJURM010000024.1 GCA_910589025.1 uncultured Odoribacter sp.
ACTCGTGTTACAAGAATGAAAATCTTGCGTCCTAACCCCTAGACGAACGGACCATTGTTCGCTTTAGCGGATGCAAATATACTGCAATTTTATTTTATACCAAAAAAATACTTCTTTTTTTTCTATCGAATTTAGTTTGAAGGTTTAAGTGATTGTTATTCAAAAAGTCTTCATCCCCGCTCTGTTTTTTTACTTTACGTTTTCCCGATGAAAACGCTAATCACGTTAGCCCCTGCCGGAATTTCGCCAGACATCGTTTCCCCGTATAAAACTAAATCATTACTTTTGTCTTTATAAGGTAAAAGAAAGCCGAATGATATGGGAAAACTTTATTTGATTCCGACACCGGTGGGTAATCTGGAGGACATTACACTCCGGGCCTTGCGTTTGTTGAAAGAGGTAAATCTGATTTTAGCCGAAGACACACGGACTACGGCCAATCTGCTAAAACATTACGACATAAAAACACCTTTGCTGTCACACCACAAATTCAATGAACACCAACAAGTCAATAAAATTGCCGAAAGGCTGCAAAACGGCGAGGATATTGCCTTGGTCAGCGACGCCGGAACTCCGGGTATTTCAGATCCGGGCTTCCTGCTTACCCGCACTTGTGTGGAGCAAGGCATTGAAACAGAATGCCTGCCGGGGGCAACGGCTTTCGTCCCTGCATTAGTGAATTCCGGTTTCCCTTGCGACCGGTTTTGTTTTGAGGGGTTTCTCCCACAAAAAAAAGGAAGGCAAAAGCGAATGCTTGCCTTGGCGGATGAATCCAGAACTATGATTTTTTATGAATCCCCCTATCGTCTGGTGAAAGCACTGGAACAGATGTCGGAAATTTTCGGTCCGGAAAGAAAAGCTTGTGTCGCCCGGGAAATCAGCAAAAAATTTGAGGACTACAAACGGGGAACGCTGGCTGAATTGCAACACCATTTCACGGAGAACGGAGTAAAAGGAGAAATTGTCATGCTTGTTGCCGGAAAAGACTATGAAGAAAAAACTACGGAAGAAAAAGAAGGAGAGCTGTGTTAGCTCTCCTTTCCTTTTTCTCAGAAAACATCTTCCAGATTCAACTTGGCTCCCAATATCAATTTTAATTTCATCATCGCATCCGCTTTAATAACGACAGGTTTTTCCCCTCCATTACTAGTGGTAGCCTCCACCGAAATAACCATAAATTTGGTATCCTCCAGATGAAGGATGTTTTCCTCATTCAAAACAATCGGCGGCACCTCTTTTTCCTCTTCTGACGGAATCACATTTCCATTGTCATCAACTTCCGGTGCATCCAGAAAACGCTCTATTTTTACGGAATCGATACAATTTTTCGCTTCATCCAACAAATACAAATATCCGCTTCCTAACTCCAACGGGATTTGATTGTCAGCTATAATAACAATCTCTGCCTTTTTGATTTTATCGGCATCACTGATGTCTATATCGTCGATGGTGTCCCGGAAAATCAATTTTTTGGCACTCAGATGAAAAGGGATCTCCACATACGCATCCACACTGGCTTTGCCTGTATTCAAAAGGGTCAACGACCGGGTCGGATCAGGTGATACAATGATTTGTCCACCATAAGTGATTTTCTCTTTCGGCGGTAAGGATAACAATTCAGAAATATTGGAATTGTTCACATTATAACTTTGTGTATCTGCCACCTCTCCACCATCGGGAATCCACCCCTTAAACTCCGGTTTGTAATTATCTTTTGTTTCCAGGGAAACATGTTTTCCGTTTTCACCATACGCTACAAAATTCATATCCATCTGCACCGGAACGCCCAAACCATAATTCCGTACAATCAAATCAACCCTGGGATTGGCAAAATTAAAACTTCCGGCAAAGTGATTCCAGAATTCCACATCCATATTAAATTCCCCTTCGTCTATCTCCACGTTCCGGGTTTTCATCGTTCCTTCCACCCGTGTGAAAGAAAAGTCTTTCATCCTGATGCCAATTTTCAAGTTTTGCTTACTTATGATTTGTCCCTGGGGAATAACGATACTGGCTTTGTATTTCAGCTGATTCGGTGCAGCAGTCATGTCGAATACCACTTGCTGGGGTTCCATAACAGTCCCTCCGTTTAACGGGCTAAAACTAAACATGGCTCCGGTATCTGACCCTACCTTTACATTCGTAAAGTCAATTTTTAATTTAAAAGGAGAAGGATAAGATTCATTCTGGCAAGTCACCGTCCCATAGACTTTTGTCAGGCTTCCTTCTCTAAAGCCGATAGGAACAGCTGTCTCTGACAAAATAACAACTGAATCTTTACTCAGCGACGATGAAATCTCCGGCACCTCGATGGTAAAATTTATATCCTCCGGCAAGTTTATCACCTCTCCCGCATCCAAGCTGGCTATATCTTTCTGAAAATGACGAATAAAAATCTGATTGTCTTTTTCGATAACGGTCGAGTCCCCGTTGTTTACCCGCTCTATCAATTTCCACACATCGTAATTTGCATATGCCAATTGCAGTTTATAATCCGGCTCCCAGTTTTTCACGCCTTCCAAATTGTCAAATTTCAATAAATCGGAATCGCCGCATGCAAACAGGAACAGAGTCATTGCACATAACCCTGTTTTTTTCAGAAACTTTACCATAGCTTATCTATTCAATGAGATGCAAAAATATGTTAATGACAACAAAGAAGCAAATTTTTCACGAACTTTCCTTTTTCCTCTCTCAGCCGAGACTTTTGGGTTATCGCTGCACCCGGTACTTTATCAAACTGCCGTTTTCGATGCCAGCAAACAGGTAGAAATCACCACTTTCTGCAAAGATGATGGAAAAAGGCGAATCGCCGCCGATAGGAAAACCTTTGGATAATCCGTTCTTCAAATTCAGCATGTACATGTTGCGTTGTGAACGATCCACCAAACCGATACGCACGTCCCCGTTGGAGAAGCGGTAAACATAAGGAAAATCCAAACTTTGAGCTTCCAGCTCTTTTTCATATATCTTTTTCCCCTGGTGGTTGTAAACAGTTACTTTCCCTCCGGAAGTGAAAATAAACTCATCCCGGCCATCACTATTTACGTCAGCCGCATTCATCCGGAAGCCTGTTTCGTAATCTCCGCACTTGATCTGCTGTACCTTTCCAGTGAAATCAACAAAATTCACTGTTCCCTTTGCATTGGCAAAAGCGATGCCTGTTTTCCCCTCTTTCTCAGTCAGATACAAAGGTGTGTTGTCCGGCAAATCAAAGACCGTCGAAACCCTCACCCGCTCTTTTCCTTTCCGATCCAATATATACAGGCGATAGCGATCCGCATACACAATATAATCTTTACCCTCTACCCGGAAATGTTCCACCGGGCTCACAATCCGCTTATCGGATTTCAGGCTGTTCCACCCCTTTACCAATGCCCCTTTCATATCATACAAATAGACTTTTCGGTCGGCACAGGGAGCAAAAATACGATAGGTGCGATTGTTATCATAGTCAAATACGGTTATACCCTGTTCGCAGTCCGACTTCAACCTCAACGGAAATCCGGTGACGGGATTTCCGTTCCGGTCAATCAAATAGATGCGGGAGGAGGTGGAAAAAAGGTATTGCAGTTTACCGTTTTTCAGCGCATCGACCTGATAAACTTCACTGTTAATCGCCCCATCGATTTTTTGTTTCCACAATATTCTTCCCGAGTTATTCAGCAAATAGACGGTATGGGACTCATCCTGCACAAATAATTCGCGTTCCTGGGTGTTATGATTGACTACCGGCACCGGTTTCATACTCACTCCCGCCTCCAATTTGGTTTGCCACAAAATATGCGGACGCCGAGCGGTCTGCACCTCATCCGTACTGAAAAAAACGGTACTATACAAAATGTCGCCTTCATTTGACCATTGCATCGCCAAAGTTGAAAAAGCCGATAATGCTTCCTCATTGGAAGAGATGTATTCTTTCAGATTGCCGGAAGCCACAAATTTGTAATAAGGCAATGTACGGGGCAATTCTGCAAAATATGCCAGGTTATATTTCGCCGACATTTTTGCTTTAACCTGTTTGAACCAATCGGCATCTTTGATGTAGTTCCGGTGTACATGGGTTTTTACAAAATCGGCAATCACTTTTTCAGAAGAAGCAAGTATCAGGTAATTATCCACAACCAACGCATAATTTGTCCGGATACCGCCAAAAATGTATCCCCAATATAAAGCTGCCAAATCAGCTACCGGAAATTTATAAAAAACAAACGACTGTTCACGGTCGGCCTTATAAATGCGGCGATAGCTATCGGGGTGCACATTGTTGACCCGGGCATTTACCCCCAGGGCATTTTCTATCCATGAGCGGCATAACCCTCCGGATTTCAATCCCACAATGACTGCGCCTTCCGTTTCCCCGCTCGATTCATTAAAAGCCATGCTTACCAAGGCAAATTCTCCCTGCAAAAGTTCCTTCAATTCAGTTTCGGCATTTTTCCCCAGCAAGCGGGTACACTCCTGTTTCCGTCTTCGTATTTTCTCAATTTTACCGCTATCATACCGATAGTTGTCCAGCGCCGCCAGGTATTGTTTCAGATCACTCAAATTCAATAATAACAAAGATTGCGGATAAACGGGAATAATATTTTCTATGGAAGATTCTTTCGGATGCTGTGCTTCCAGGGTTTTCATGTAAGAAGCATTCATCCCGCTGTAATGCATAAATCCATTGAATGTCACCCCTTCCGTTGTCACATCCCCGTCCAATGCCCCCCACTTAAAACACTGGGTGATGTCCATGCCCGGAAACATTTTTTCGGTCTGAATGAACATCGGTAAAAATTCGGAAAAACAGGCCGTATTTAAAAATACATTCATCCCGGCACCTGCCGAAAAATATTTGTTGATATTTTCATAGTGCACATTGGTCTTCTTTCCTTCCGCTTCCCGCTCAAATTGTTTCAGTGCATCTTCTACATACAACTCGGAGCCAGAGAGCAATATCATGCCTTCTTCCACTGCATAATGCAACATTTTTCCTCCGATATTCAAACTATAAATCCGGTAATTACCGTATTTACGAACCTGTTCCCGGGAAACACGGAATACCCCTTTCAGAAATGTGACTATTTCACTTCGTGACCACACATCCCGATTGTCCATGACCCACAAAAAGACCGGTTTGTTTTTGCCCTCCAAACGGACAGCAAGAATACGGGACGTCGGAGCAGCAAAGTTAGCGGATATTAAAGTATCCACAGCTTTATACAGGGGTTCTTCCCGGAAATCCCGGATGTCGGAAGCAAAAGCCGTACGAATTTTTTCCGACAGCGAAGCTCCCGTATTCAGGCTAATCACTAACGCCGAATTGTCAGGAATAAAAGAATCTTTGCTATTACCAGCCAACTCCCCCCTCCTGTTGATATACCAAACAGTATAGGCAACAAGCCCCATCAATACAACAGCAGCAAACAACAATAACCCTTTCTTCATCACTCAAAGACTTTTGACAGCAAATTTAGAAAAATATCAGGAATCGGGAAAGAAAAACAAAGTGTAGAATTTATTGCCATTCCGAATTTTTACTTAATATTGCCATGATGATGAGTATAACTGACAAACAAGATCTGGTTTATTATTTGAATTGTACCGGCCAGGAAGAAGAGAAGTTGTTTCAATGTGCTGCACGGGTGAGGAATCAACATCTTGGAAATAATGTGTACTTGCGGGGACTTATCGAGTTTTCAAACATCTGCCGGAAGAATTGTCTGTATTGCGGGATTCGCCGGGAAAATTCCCCTCTTGTCCGCTATGAACTTACCGACCAGGAAGTGCTTGCTGCTGCGCGATATGCCTGGCAAGCAAAATACGGTTCCATTGTCATCCAAAGCGGAGAGCGGAATGACCGTTCATTCGTGTTGCGGATAGAGGCTTTGGTCAAAAAAATTAAGCAACTCACCAACCAGCAACTGGGCATCACCCTTTCTTTAGGGGAACAATGTGCGGAAACTTATCAACGCTGGTTTGATGCCGGTGCCCACAGGTATCTTTTACGCATTGAGACTTCCCGTGAATCCCTGTACAAGAAGATTCATCCGAACGATTCCCTCCATTCATTTACCACCCGTCTGCAATGCCTGGAGCATTTGCAGAAATGCGGGTACAAAACCGGAAGCGGTGTCATGATCGGATTGCCTTTCCAAACGACGGAAGACCTGGCCGACGATTTGTCATTTCTCAAAAGCATCCACATTGACATGGTCGGTATGGGCCCTTACCTGGAGCATGAATCCACTCCTCTATACACTTGCCGACAATCCTTGTTGTCCACAACGGAACGCCTGCGGTTAAGCATCCACATGGTCGCCTGTTTACGGCTGCTCATGCCGCACATCAATATCGCCGCAACAACAGCACTGCAAGCAATCAACCCATTGGGCCGGGAAAAAGCCATTGCTGCCGGAGCCAATGTTATCATGCCTAATATCACACCTTTCAGTAACCGGAGAAATTATAAGTTATACCCAAACAAACCCTGCATAGAAGAGGGAGCCGAAGAGGCTCTGCGGCTACTTTCTGAAAATATAGCAGCCTGCGAGTGCCGCATTGCCTGGAACGAATGGGGAGACCCGCAAAAAGCCGGGTGCACTGACCTTGCAGCTAAACCTATTACCCCGGATGTACCAGAGAGCGGAAGGGTTCAAAAGCCGATAAAATAACCAACCCACCCAATATCGTAATAATAATTCCCGATACGCGGTTGATTGTTATCAGTACCCGCAATCTAAACTTTTTCCGGAAAATATTAACGATAGTCGATAAGGTATACCACCAGGCGCTTCCTCCCAGCACCACACCTATCAAGACCATGACTTCCGTAAAAAAAGTCGGAGCATCCCCGAATACCGATGTACCGGCAAAAACGGCCATGAAAACAATTACCGTCACCGGATTGGAAGCCGTTAGGAAAAAAAGAGAAAGAAAATCCCCTACCAATCCTTTTTTAGTAACCCGTCTGCGGGCTTTTATCTGTTTGAGCGGATTGTCAAAATAGATTTTCAACCCGACAATCAGCAGAAATATTCCACCGATTATCTGGAGTATCAGTTCGTGCGTCTGAATGGTATTGATTACATACCCCAACCCGAAAGCCGCGACTGAAGCATAAAACAGATCGGCACAGGCCGCTCCCATGCCAGCAATGAATCCGGACAAGGCCCCTTTGTGCAAGGTTTTCTGAATAATCAACACACCCATTGGCCCCAATGGTACGGACACCATCAGCCCGATTAACATTCCTCTGAAAATATATACAATATCGTACATGGTCCCCAAGCGTTACAGTTCGACATTATCCGCCGTAAAGCGATTCAATATCGTTTCGTCGTTTATCTCCTTTGAAAGCGATTCAATGGTATTCATCGGCACATCAAAAAGATCCAGGATAAGCAATCCGTCCAGACACATGTTGAACTTCGGATCTATGTTGAAACCAACAATCCGGGCATTCAAGGATATGTATTTTTTCAACAGGACCGGCAATTTATCGCTGGAAGGCTCGATGTCCCCAATCATTTTATCCAACATGCCGATGTTATCATGTGCCGCCTGCAACATCACGTCTACGTCCGGATCTTTGGTTTCCACCCTGTATTTACACCGGGGAGCAACAAAGCACGCCAGTTCGTTATTGTAATGATTGCGGATGATAAATTTCATGATCAGCTCTTTTGATACTTCCGTATACTTCCCGCTAATCGTTACGGGACCTATCAAATAGCGGTATTCCGGATTTTTAATGAGGAAGTATAGTATCCCCTTCCACAATAAAAACAGAGGCAGGGGTTTGCGCTGATACTCTTCAATGATAAACGAACGTCCGAGCTCGATGGATTCATACAAGACCGGCAACATCGCCTTTTTTATTTTAAAAAGGGAATTAATGTAAAATCCCTTGATCCCGTAGCTATCCACAATATCTTTCCCTTTGCCTACCCGATAAGCTCCCACGATACGGCAGGCATCATTATCCCAGATAAACAGATGATAATAGTAAAGGTCGTATTCATCCATATCCACACTGCGGTTTGTTCCCTCCCCTACTGCCCGGAAAGTGACTTCCCGCAAACGCCCGATTTCATTCAGGATATTGGGTATCTTTATGGAAGGCGCACAAAATACACTGTAATTCTTCATGTCAAACAACAAGTAGTCTTCCATAATCCCCTGTACTTCTTTCGACAGGATTTCAGTTTCCACCGGCGGTGCTATCGGTGCTGCTTTGGGTGCTGCTTTTGGCGATTTCAGGAAAAATTTCTTTACCTCCAAGGAAGAACCCAACAAATAGGTCTTGGCTCGCAGAAATTTACCGTATTGTACCAAGTCGGAAAATGAATTCTGTGTTTCCACACTGATGGGATTCCCCACCCTCAATCTGACCACCGTATTTTTTTTATTCAGCAATTCGGAAGGCAATTTTACAGTGCGCAGCATCGGATGAATTAATCCGAGGAGATGAAACAGTAAGCTGTTTGAGCCTTTAAAATATACAGGAATCACCGGTACATTCGCTTTTTTTATCATTTTCAGCACAGAAGGCCCCCACTCTTTGTCTTCCACCATATTGGAATCCGCCTGATAAGCAGAAACTTCCCCTGCCGGGAAGAGCCCCAGCGGACGCCCTTCCGCCAGATGGCGCAAGGCTTCTTTTATTCCTCCCGTACTGGATATATTTTTATGGTTTTCAAAAGGATTGACCCCTAAAAAATAATCTTTAATCGGTTCGATCTTTTTCAGCAGGAAGTTAGCCATCACTTTATAGTCCGGCCGGATTTTGCTCAGCAATTTTATAAGGATGATTCCATCCAAACCGCCAAAAGGATGGTTGGAGATGGTAATAAAAGCTCCTTCCCGGGGAATTTTTTGCAGGTCTTCTTCCTTGATTTCAATGCTCACGCCCAGTTCTTCAATCAAACGGTCCAGAAAAGCATCCGCATCCGTGTCGTATATATCGGAATAAATCTTGTTGATTTTATCCAACCGCATGATATACATCACCAATTTAGCCACCATGTTCCCACCGAACCAGTTCAGACTGTCCGAGGCTTTCAGAAGGTCTCTCGATTCTATTAAGTTCATATCTATATGCTTCAGGATTGTTTTTTCCAGCAATCCTTCGTTATTTTATAATTATATCTTTCACTATGTCCTCCCCCAGTTTCGCATTCAGAGCCGATATCAGTCCCTCCTTCACCATCAGTAATTCGTTCCTGACAACTGCAGAAGTGAAACAGGCAATGAGTTTCCCATCCACCATTTTCAGGCTTTTCGTTTTGGAGGCAATCATTCTTCCCACCACTCCCGGCCATATCTGTGAAACTTCACACTCTTTGTATTTTTTATCCAACCCCATCTGCTTCAGCACCAGATTGACTACTTCATCCAATTTCATTGTTTTTCCCTGACTCAGCATGGTTTGAACGTATTTATACGGATAAATTTAATATTATTCTGCAAATGAACCATCTCCTTCCGCAAAAAACAATTTATATTCTACGTTTTGCGCTTTCAATATATCGTCCAGATGCTGGCGGTTGGTGTCCGTAATAAAGACCTGTCCGAAAATTTCTTCTCCGACCAGTTCGATAATCCGTTTTACCCTCCCGGCGTCCAATTTGTCAAAGATATCATCCAACAGCAACAAGGGTTTTATTTTATTGGTCTGGTACAACCAGGCATACTGAGCCAGTTTGAGTGCTATCAAAAAGGTCTTTTTCTGCCCCTGTGAACCGATTTTTTTCACTGAATATTCATCTATGGTCAGACTCAAATCATCCCGGTGCACCCCCACCGAAGTATACCCCAACAGACGGTCTTTCCCCAATGCCTTTCTGAGTGCCTCCCTCATCTCCAGCTCTCCGGAGGAACTGTTATAGTTTAAAGACACCTGTTCTTTTCCGGAAGATATGAGGTCGTAGTAACGCTGGAAAAACGTTCTGAAATCCCGGATAAAATCGGTCCGGTACCTCAGGATTTTTTCCCCGCAGGCAACCAGTTGTTCGTCCCACACATCCAATATTGCCGAATCAATCTCCCTGCCTTCCGCCGCCCGCAGCAGTGTATTCCGCTGTTGCAAAGCCTTGTTGTAGCGAATCAACAGATAAAGATAATTCCGGTCACTTTGACTGATAATCCCATCCACCAATCTGCGTCTCTCCTCACTTCCACCGTCAATCAAAGCCACATCTTCGGGTGAAATCATGACCAAAGGAAGTAATCCAATATGTTCAGAAAGCTTTTCATACGCTTTCTGGTTCTTCTTAAAAACTTTTTTCTGCCCCCGCTTCACACCACAATACACGTCCACATCCTCTCCCTGCCTTTCGTATTTCCCCTGCAAGACAAAAAAGGGTTCGTGGTGGCGTATATTCTGGGAATCGGGCAAACCGAAATAACTTTTACACATGGAAAGCAGATACAAAGCGTCCAGAACATTGGTCTTTCCGACACCATTATTCCCGACCATACAGTTAAAACGGGGACAAAACGTAAAAGTAGCTTCCGCTATATTTTTGAAATTTACGATATGAAGTTCCTTTACAAACATTTAGCCTCTCATTAACGCTCCGTCTATCCGGATTTTCTTCCGGATTTTCCAACAAATCCGGGCGCCCGGTATTTTTTTATAAAACTATCAGGCAAAGATATAAAAAACATCACGGAAGCCTCCCGGATTCCGTCAAAGAAAAAACAAAAATATTTTTTTATTTTCATTTTCAGTTTTAAATTAAAAAGCTACTTTTGCACGTTATAAACAGAGTCTGCATATCCGCGTTACACCGGAGGACTTATAGAGTTGAACATTTTAATTCAGGTTTTAAAGCATATAACCATGTCAAAAGAAAAAAAACACGAAGATCAGTTCGAACACATTGAAGATGCATTGACGAGAGGAGAACAGTTTGTGGAAAACAACCAGAAAATGCTTATCAATGCCGTAATCGTCATCCTTGTGATAATCGGAGCTTTTTTAGGGTATCATAAATTCATCAAGGCCCCTAAAATTGAGGAAGCCTCCAGTCAGATATTCGGAGCCCAGAACTATTTTGAAAAAGATTCTTTCAATCTGGCATTGAACGGCGACGGAAATATTTCCGGTTTCTTAGAAATCGCCGACAATTACGGTTCCACCCCCGCAGGAAACTTGGCTAAATATTACAGCGGACTTTGTTATCTGTATTTAGGCGACTACGACCAGGCTATCGTTTACCTGAAAAAATTCTCATCAGACGACCTGTTGCTGTCAAACATGGCTATCGCCAATATCGGTGATGCTTACATGCAGTTGAAAGATTACAAAAAGGCTGCCGAATATTATGCCAAAGCAGCTTCTTCCAAACTGAATGATTTTTCTACCCCGATATTCCTGATGAAAAACGCTTTGGCTCACGAAAAAGCCGGAGACGCTGCTTCTGCCTTAAAGGTATATGAAAGAATTGAAAAAGAATTTCCAAATTCATCCGAAGCCCGGAATATTGAAAAATATATTACACGAGTTAAAACAAATCTTAAAAAATAGAGGAATTCTCAAAAAAGTGCCCCATCCGGGGCCTTTTTTTTTGCTTATGTGTTAGCTTTGTGAAAAATTACAACTAACATGTCTATGAATAAATATATTTTCCTCTGGCTTTGTTTGTGTTTCTCTCAGATACTTTCCGCCCAATTTCTAAATGTCAACGGTTCGCTTGTTATCGATAATGCCAGCAGCGAAGGCGCGCGTATTGTCGTTTTGAGAAATAACATTGAACTCGAAAAAAGAGAGATCGGGAAAAGAGGCCGGTTCGATTTAAAGTTCGGGTTAGGTGCCGATTATAGGCTCTTTTTTGAGAAAGACGGATATGTGACCAAAATCGTCAATATCAATACCGATGTGCCGGATGAAATCATTCAAAGCAATCCCGATTTCCCTCCCGTAAAACTGATTGTTACGCTGTTGCCTCAGGTAGAAGGTATTGATCTCAGTATTTTTGACCAGGCAATTGCCAATCTGAATTACAATTACGAACTGGACGATTTTACATTCGACAAAGAATATTCGGCCAAAATGAAAGACCGGATTGCCAAAACGGAACAGGAAATAAGAAGGGTATTGGCACAGAAAGGTTCGGAAGCCTTGGCGCGCGAACAACTTTTTGCACAACTCACCGGTAAGGGAGAGCACTCTTTCACCCAACACCACTGGCAAGAGGCAATCGAACATTGGACCAAGGCTCTGCAAATTAAACCCGATAAAAAGGAATTGGAAGAAAAAATTGCCATAGCCCAAAAAGAATATGAGCGGGAAGAGGCTGAGAAAAGTGTTGCCGCACAAAATGCACGCACCTATAGAATGCTCATTGCATCCGGCGACAGTCTTTTAGCCGTAAAGAATTACGATGCCTCTAAAGAAAAATTTATAATGGCAAAGGCGTTACCTCTCGCCGACGAATATCCTTCCCAAAAAATAACGGAAATTGATGCTATTCTGGACCGGTTGGCAAAAGAAAAACAAGCAGAAGCAGACTTACAGGCCCGGATAGTAAAATACAAACAAATCATTGCGGAAGCAGACCGGGAATTTCATCAGAAAAATTACGACACTGCCGAATCCAAATACCAGGAAGCCCTGTCTCTCAACTACGAGAAACAATATCCGGAAAATCAACTTAAAACGATAACTGCTATCCGAAAAGAAGAAAGTGACAAACAGAAGCAGGAAGCCATATTAATAGCCCGCTATAATAAATTAATCAGTAGTGCGGATAACAGTTTTAACAACAAAGCCTACGAAGAGGCTGTCGGCTTGTATACACAAGCCCTCAGTGTAAAACCTGCAGAAAGTTATCCCAAAGAGAGGATTGCCCAAGCAGAAGAAGCCCTGAAACTTCTCAGACAACAGCAACAGGAAGAAGCTGCACGCAAACAACAAGAAGAGTTACAGAAAGCCCAATTAATGGCACAATACAAACAGATCATTGCAGAAGCCGATGCGGCATTCAAAACCGAAAATTATGCCATTGCCCGTACCCGGTATACGGAAGCCGACCAACTCCAAACCGGCGAAAGTTACCCTAAAAACAAGATAAAGGAAATTGACAACATTTTCAACTCCGGCAAATACAAACAGCGGTTGACCGAATTTAACCACAATAAAAAGTTAGCAGAACAGGCTTTGTCCGAAAAAAATTATGCCGGGGCAAAGGTGTATTATGAAAAAGCAGCTTCTATCCTACCGATAGATAAGGAAGAAATACAAAAGAAGATTACGGAAGTTAACAAACTCATTGAAGCTGAACGACTGGCACTCCAAAACAAAGAGTATCAAAACCAGATCGACAAAGCCAATCAGGCTTACAAAGAAAAATCCTATGCCATTGCCAAATTCTATTACCAAAAGGCACTGGAAATCAAGAAAGATGACAGATATGCCAAAGAGAAATTAGGCGAAGTCGAAAAATTAATCAACGAAAGGACCGAAAAAACTGTAGAACTTTAAGTTTATCCGCTTGAAAACAATGAAAAAAGGATTTTATCTACTCTTCGGATTTCTGCTCTTCTGGAATGGGATGCAGGCACAATATTACCGGAACAACGACAGCGGCTTTTTATTGGGCATCAACGCGGGTTATACCTATCCGCTCGGCGATTTCGGCAAAATCAATAAGAACGGGTTAGGTGGGAATTTATCCGCCAAGTATTTAATCAACCGGGTTATCGGCATCGGACTGGAAGCGGGTTACCACTCCTTTAAAACCGATATTGCAGGCAATGACAATGTAGCACAGGATTACAAATGCAATCTGATTCCCTTCGTCATGGAAGCCACGTTCTATATCCCGACTTGGGACCGTACGTTGCTCCCCTATTGCGGTCTGCATTTCGGAGGTTACATGACTCGTATCAAAATCAATCAACAATCTAATTTGTACGGAGATCCTGCAATATCCAAGAAGCTAAACCTTTTTTCTCCGGGTGTCGGTCCAGATATAGGTCTTCTGATTGAATTAAGCGAATATGTCAAATTGGATTTGAAAATCAAGGGTGATTATATCCTCAACATAAAAGACGAGTATAAAATAGACGAATACACCCAAGGTAACATCGGATTCAACAAAATCATGAATCTGGGATTCAGTGTCGGACTGTTATATACGTTTCAATAAATGTCCTAAAAAGCAATTCCGCCCGCTCAGGCGGACGGAATCGACTTTTTTATAAAAAAAACGATATTATTTCACTTCCCAGGTATCTCCGCTGTTCAGCAGGTCATCCATACAATGAATATCAGAGATTTTTTTCACTTGTTCAATTTGTTCGTCAAGCGCTTCATCATAGGTATGGGCCTCCACCTCACGGATTACCCCCAAGGCTACCGGAAATTCAGGCGCTTTCATATTTACCAGCATCCAATGCAAGAACGGATTCGGGTCATGAGCATCATGCACCAGAATATCATCCACCGTTACCCCGTTTTTACCGATTTCCACCACCTCTAATTTTCCGGTCTTATCCAGGCGCAGACCTTTGTCTTTATTCTTTCCGAATATCATTGGCTTCCCGTGCTGTAAAATCAACTGGCGATCCTCTTTCAATTCTTTATCGGTTATTGCCGAGTGTGCCCCGTCTGCAAAAATGACACAGTTCTGCAATACCTCCACCACCGACGTTCCTTTGTGTTTTACTGCCGTTTCCAAAACTTCCGCAGTCAATGCCACATTTGTGTCGATGGAACGAGCAAAAAACTTACTCTGTGCACCAATGGCCAGCTCGCCCGGATTAAAAGGGTGTTCTATCGTTCCATAGGGGGAGGTTTTGGTTTTCGTACCCAACTTGGTCGTCGGTGAATACTGTCCTTTGGTCAATCCGTAGATTTCATTATTAAAAAGCAGAATGGTCATATCCACATTCCGGCGTATCACATGAATAAAATGATTTCCACCGATAGCCAGCGCATCTCCGTCTCCGGAAATCTGCAATATATTCAATTTACGGTTTGCATTCTTGGCTCCGGAAGCAATGGCAGCCGCCCGCCCGTGAATGGTATGAAATCCGTAAGCATTCATATAATAAGGAAAACGGGAAGAGCATCCGATACCGGAAATAATCGCCCAGGATTCTTTGGGATAATCCAATTCCGCCATGGCTTTCTGAACAGCCATGATGATACCGTGGTCCCCGCATCCGGGACACCACCGCACTTCCTGATCGCTTTTAAAATCTTTTGCTGTATACATGAGTTGAATGATTTAGAATTAATTAAAAAGCTGTCCCACCTTTTCTTTGACTTCTGCCACTGTGAAGGGAAGTCCGGCCACTTTATTGCATTGAAGGAATTCAAATCCCGGACATTTGCTTCTCAGATAAGCGGCAAACTGCCCCAGATTCAATTCACAGACGATGATTTTCTTATACCTGGCAAATATCTCCTTCGTATTCCGGGGCAAGGGATTGATATAATTAAAATGAGTCAGACTCACATCTTTCCCTTCTTTCCTTAACTCTTTCACTGCAGAGTACAAGTGTCCGTATGTACCGCCCCAACCGACAACCAGGACTTCTCCTCCCTCGGAGTTTCCATACACTTCCTGTAAAGGAATAGCGTTGGCAATACGGTCCACTTTAGCAGCCCGGAGGTCTGTCATGACCTGATGATTTTCGGGTACATAACTGATATTACCTGTAATATTCATTTTTTCCAATCCTCCGATACGGTGTTCCAGGCCTTTCGTTCCCGGAAGCGCCCAGGTACGAGCCAAAGTTTCCGGGTCACGGGCGTAAGGATGATAGTCATCTCCCTCTTGGGCTATTCGAAGTTTTATCTCCGGCAGTTTAGCCATAGAAGGAATCAACCAGGGCTGGGCTCCGTTAGCCAAAAAACCGTCTGTCAATAAAATAACGGGAGTCATGTGTTCCAATGCTATTTTACCCGCCATAAAAGCATAATCGAAGCAATTGCCGGAAGTGCTGGCAGCAATCACCGGCATGGGGCTCTCGCCATTGCGGCCATACAAAGCCTGCATCAAATCCGCCTGCTCTGTCTTCGTAGGCAAACCAGTAGAAGGACCGCCACGCTGCACATCCACTATCACCAAAGGCAATTCAGCCATCACAGCCAAGCCACACGCTTCAGTTTTCAATGCCAGACCGGGACCGGAAGTTGTCGTAACAGCAAAATTACCGGCATAACTTGCACCGATAGCCGTACAGATTCCTCCGATTTCATCTTCCGCCTGGTAGGTCTTCGCACCCAAATCGCGGCGCAATGCCAACTCATGCAAAATATCGGTAGCAGGAGTTATCGGATAAGAACCACAAAACAAAGGCAATCCGGCTTTCTCCGCAGCCGCCAGCAATCCCCAGGCTGTCGCCTTGTTTCCGGTGATGGTGCGGTATTTCCCCTTTTCTATGGCAGCCGGAGCCACTTTAAAATGAACAGCCAAAGCGTGTACGTTGGCAGCATAATTATATCCTGCACGCAACACCAATTTATTGGCAGCTGCAATTGCCGGCTTTTTGGCAAATTTCATATCCAAAAATGCTTCGGAATGTTCTACGGAACGTTCAAACATCCAGTAAGTCATACCCAAAGCAAACATATTCTTACACCTTAGCATGGATTTCTGATCCAATCCCGTCTCTCGTAAAGCCTCCACGGTCAGTTTCGTAATATCCACCGCTACGACATTATAATCATCCAGCGAATGATCGGTCAACGGATTAACGGTATATCCTGCTTTCTCAAGGTGTTTATCCGTAAAAGCATCCGTATCGACAATAATGGTCCCTGCTTTCTTGGCCCACCGCAGATTGGCTTTCAAGGCTGCCGGATTCATGGCAACCAGCACATCCGCATAGTCGCCCGGTGTGGTCACATGTTCTTCACCAATATGCACCTGGAAGCCGGACACCCCGCCGACAGTTCCTTGCGGTGCCCGGATTTCTGCCGGATAATCCGGAAAAGTAGATACATCGTTTCCAAACAAAGCAGCCGTATCCGAGAACTGTTGTCCCGTCAACTGCATTCCGTCACCGGAATCGCCTGAAAAACGGATGACGACATCCTGTTTTTCGATCACTTCTGTTTCTTGACTCATGATATAAATTATGTGATTATTTTTGGATTTTAAAACATGATAAAGGTAGCTAATACTATATTCTAAACAAGTTTAGCCGCTTTATTTTTTCTCCTTCCATAACCAGCAGATTATCAAGTATCAGAAGGCCAAAAAAACGTCATTTTTTATAAAAAAGTTCCCTTTTCATGACGAATTACGGAAAAAAAACGTCATTTTCCGAAAAGGTTTGCGGTCGGCTTGAAGGAAACGGAGCAAGAATGCCGCAGGAAACACTATACCAAGTCCCACTCTCCTCCATATCTCCTGTATATCTCCTATATTACACCTGTATGCGGCGGACCGAATAATTATAGGAGCAGTATAAGAGACATAGAGGAGAGAGCTACCTGACAGCAAGGTTCTACGGAATTTTTACTATAATTATTTCCTAACATGAAAAATTATACTTATTCTTGCTATAATTATATTTTCATCCGGAATAAATAAAAAGGGTTTCCGACAGGCAGCAGTGTGTGTTGTGTGTGTCAAAAAGGAAAGGATACTGCCCTGCCGGAGAACCCTTTTAAATTTCATCTCCGCTTTTTTATAAATAGGTTCCGGACAGGCAACCGTGTCGTTGTGTGTGTGTCAAAAGGAAAGGAATTGCTGCCCATCCGGAAAACCTAATTGAACTGTATATCAAAACATATTTTCTATCATTATAATTTTACCGCCACCTGATTTCCGAATATTTCCGCCGGTTCCGTTCTACAAACAGCCAGTCTGTCTGTGCCGTACCGTTCCACCCCGGCCAATCTACGCAACCGTCCAGGTTGATGTCATGAAGCAAGTCGTAACGGTACCCCTGCAACTGCGACGGGAATATATCCCGAAGCGTCACACAGTTCGGGTCAGACAAGGATACCAAATAATTCGAATCCAGAGACCCCACGGCAAGTAACCAAACTTCCCTCCCTTGGCTGCCCTTTTTCGTCATGTGATAATTCATATTGTTCAACACTCCGCCGGAAACATTCTTACGATAAATGTTCACCGTGTCCGTAAAATCAATATAAGCGGAATTCGCCTTGTGTGCATTATTCACAAAACGGTAAAGACGGTTCGTCATTACTCCCAAATGATTACGGTGACGAAGAGCAACATAACGCTGATTAGCTCCTCCACCATGAGCATTGCGAATTCCCACGACCGTATCACCCGTCCAACGGTCCGCCAAATGACCGTCAGAAAGAACAAGGCAACTGTCACGGGTAACAAAATATGAAGGTTTTGTCATCCTGGCTATGGAATCTATAGGATCACCATACGATATACGCAATTCCACCTCTATCCAGTCTATGACATTCAACCCCGCTGGAAGCAAAGGCAGGGAAGACGGAAGACGCAGACTGTCACGCAAACGACCCCAGTTGCAATCATTGCCCCAGGCCATAGACATGTTATTCTCGTCAAAAACACCTTCAAGAAAGACCTTTCCTCTAAAATAACCCGTATCCAGACGCGTCAGTGTCAGGTCATACCAAGGCGCATCTCCCTGACGGTCACAAGCCACGTCACGCGGAATAAACCAATATGTGCCCGTATCCTTCAACCAAAATACCGTATCCATGCCCACAATGCTGTTTATTCCCAAAGCAGGCAAAGACCACAAAGGCTGACCTTCTGTCAGTACTACTTTCACCTGTAAGCTGTCACCAACGGATAAATTCTCCTCATGACTATTTATCGTGAAGGTGTCACTCTCCGTATGACGGACAAGAACATCCACTTTCGGGTCTACATGACGCCAGATTGTGTCCCGATACCAAGCTTGCGAAACATCAGGAACCACCCAGCAACCATGAATATCCCAGATACCTTGCACCTCATAAACCAAACACGAATCCGCTCCTCCCACATCGCCCCAATCCACACGCAACTGGAACAAGCCATTGGCTGGTATCTGACCTTGACTTTTGCTGAAAGACAACTGTGCCACATCCACTGTCCCGCCTTTCTTATAGCGTTTCTGCAAAAGAACAAGGGAATCTATCCGACCCGCCGGACGAAGTTGCAGTTTTAAATCAAAAGCCACAGAACCGCACGATACGGAAGAAGAAACAATCTCTCCGGAAGGAAGGCTGTCCACACAAACACGGACTTCGTCCGAACGGACCTGACAACCCAATGTATCCGTGTATGCACAATATACCCGGTAACAAGTATCACCATGCAAATCTCCTTTCTGAAGGTTTCCATCCAGTCCCCGATCGTCATCATTCACATAAAAATGTCCCAAATCATCGGGAAGAGGATTTGCCTGATTATCAATAAAAGGCTTCAAAACCTCCTGACGCAAATTGACATGCTCTAAACACGCCCCTACAATCCAGGGCCCGCTTACAAAACTGATATGAGCCGGAGTATCCACTCTGACCGTTACCACTGTATCCGGAAGCAGCCCTGTACAGCTGCTGTTCATATCTTTCAGATAATTTCCTTGATAAACAGCAGATTTATCCGCCATGAAATGAACCACAGTATCCCTGCCATACATCAACAAGCCGTCTGGTCCGCAAATTTCCGAAGCCAAATCGCCACCTGTCAATCTGTCCACAATCTTAACCAGCCATGGTCCCGTACCATCCTCTACATGGATATCTACAGACACGGTATCCCCAAAGCAAACCCGCTGACTATGACCAAATCCCAACACCGGACGCGGAGATAAAAGAAGATGGAACGAAGGAAGGTCGTGTGTACGCAAACAGCCCGGACCATCCACCACAGAAACAATGTGATACGTACCCGAAGCGGACAATAACAAGGTATCTTCCCTCTGTGTCAGATTTTCCCGGAAAATTTCAGCACCGGACTCCAGGCGATAGCTATAACTCCAGGGTAAGTCCCCCTTATCCAGTTTGACTACAAAACGACCGGGCGTATTGCCACACAACCGAAGTGTATCAGCCGAAATGCTGATTTCGCTATAAGTATGTACCCGAAGCAACAGCGTATCACTGTAAACACCTGATGAATCACAATGGTTATAGACATGACACCAAATATGCGCACTGTCATACACCGGCGTCATGGGATTGATGACTACTTGGCCCGTACTGCTGTAGTCCGGCATAAAATTATGTCCCAAAGACTCCGTCAGACCCGTCTTATAACGAATCATCCAATCGTAATTCAACGAACCTCCCGTCGAAGAAAGCGATAATTCGTATTTAGCACCCTCACAAACCGTATCAACCAAAGGCAAATTGTTCTGAAGCACAGGCACCGTATCTACCCGCAACCAGCAGGCATTGGTAGCAATGATTTCACAACCGTTATTCACCCGGCAGAAATAGTAACCGCTATTCTTCGTCAGCAGAGGGATACACACCGTATCGGCATTCGATGCTACGGGCAGTGTATCGTTCTGATAATCGTAGAAATGCCAGCTGTATAACATTCCGGGACGGTTATCATGTTTAATACGAATCACCGTATCCCTGTCGCTCTCCGCACAGACAACAATCTCCCGCACCGGGTCTTCCACTTCCGCCCGTTCATTCACTCTGATGCGTACCTGCCTGTAATTTGCCGGTTTGGTCGGATCCTGCAAATCCCATTGCGGACACTTGTTGGTGTACCAAACACGGAAAGTATAAGCCGTATTGGATGCAGACAGCGGACCGTATTCTATATTAGCATCCGTTCCGATAGTCCGTACTCCTCCGTCCACATATTCCCAACGATAGCTTACCCGGTCGCTCGGATTGGTTATGATATACAAATTCGCCATCCGTCCCTCACAAAGAACGAGCGAATCGGGCGTCAGCCCTTCCACCCGGACGGTATCGTCCACATACAAATCGCTGATGTCTTCCCAAATGGCAAAACAGCCCGAAACAACCTGCACGGAATAGTGTCCCTCATCCACTAAATCGACAGCGGGGATGGTATACTTCAATCCGTCATACCCCGTATAGACACCGTTCCGGTACCATTTCACCGTATCCGTGCTGCTGACTTCCATTTCGTAGAAAGAACCTTTACACAAGGTGTCCGTCTTCGCCTTCACAATGGTCAGTGACGGCGGAAGTCCGATTTTCAGTTCGCAGGTATCAGTTAAGGTATAACATTCATTCGAAGCCACACATACATATTTCCCCGCCATTTCCGCAGTCGCGTCAGGCAGTTCCAACACCTGTTCCGTTCCCAAAAGGGTTGTATCCCCCAGCTTGTACCATTCGTAAGCCGTCGCATAGTATACCGCTTCCATCCGGACGGTCTGTATGGTACCATCGCAAACTGAAATATCGCGATTCGGTTTCAACTCCATTTTCCGGCGCACTTTCACTTCCATGGCTCCCGTTTCCTCCACTGTCGCACAGCTGTTGCTAACCTCACACCAGTATTTCCCGTAATTTCCCGGAGAAGCCGAGATAATCTGGTAATAAGGTTCGTCGCTGTCTTTCAACAAACGGGTAACTCCTGCACCGTCCTTTTGATACCACCGATAATTGAGGCGACAACCGTCAGCTATCACCGTAAAATCGACACTCGAATCCTGACAGATATAAATGTCTTTGTTCGGATGGAAATAGGTAATATGCACGTCGGCTTCTTCTATGATTTTATACGTTCCCTTCATCGGGCGTTCGCAGCCACTTACCGGGTCACGACCCACGACATAGTATTCGTAGCCGTCATTATCGTTCCGGCACTCGTCACACGGTTTACCCTCCAGACCGTTCCACTCCAGCCCTCCACCTGTTCCGGGCAATATCTGTCCCGTCGGTTGCCCGTCTTTATACAGCTCATAGTCTATACCGGTTTTACTTCCATCCAAGGTCAGACGTCCTTTCGCATCGTCCGTATAGCAATAGGAAATCTTATTGCCCGTCAGATTAAAGCGCCGGATGCTGTCCGCCTGTATCATCGTCACTAAATTCGCCATCGGACTCATACAGGCATACTTGTCCGTGAAATATCCTTCCACCCGATAGATTCCCGGTTTGCGGATTTTATCAAACGTCAGGGGTTTGCCCGTACCGAATTTTTCACTGACAACGGTATCGTTGCGATACAAGACATACCGCACCCTCTCCTGGCTACCGGACAATTCCAAAGAACTCGTCCCTTCCCAACAGATATAATTATTGGGAACTCCGGAAAGAACAAAAGGCAAGGGCAAACTGTCAATAATCATCTGCACGCTATCCCGGCTCATACATCCCGTATGAATATTCCTTGCCACGACATGATAATAGCCAGAGTCCGTCTGCAAATCCGTAAAAACCAAATTAGATCCCGTTCCGGGAAGCGTTTCCGCTACAGTTCCATTGGGAAGTATCAGCGTATATTCAGCATCTGTGAGTGTCGGAGCATTCAGCGTAATCTGTTTGCCTTCACCACCCTCACAATAGCGCACTTCTGCCAAACGGAGCGGAGGTACCGGGCTCACTTTCACAATCACACTGTCGGACATCATTTCCGTACAACCGTTTTCCGCTTTAATGCGGTAAATACCGCTCTGGAATACGCTGTCCGTTTCCAAGCGTCCCGGTCCGTAATAAGGTCCTCCTATCTCTGTCCCGTTCTGCAACAGATAGTATTTCACTCCTGCTTCGCTATTCGCCAAATGGAGACGATAGCTTTCCCCCTGGCACAGACGAACCGTATCTCCCGGATTTTCCACAGGATAAATCACCGGCGGATAACCCAGACAATAGCTTCCTTCCAGCTGTTTCCGGCAACCGTCCGCCGGATTAACGGCATAAGCGCCATAGCAGCCTACTTGTGTCTGTGCACTGAACTGGAGTTCCGGTGCCGGACGATAAGAGGAAGTCAAACTGTCCACCAAGGCCTGTCCGGGCAATGAATAGAGGTAATAATTTATTCCTGCCTGCCGGCTGGAGACACTCAACACAAGACTGTCTGCCACACCATTCGTCATACAGACATCCTGTCCCACAAGCTGTTTGGTTTCCGGAACGGTTCCGGCAGCAAAATATTTCTCTGCGACCAATACTTCACAATCGCTTCCTTTAAACTTCCCATATACCTTGTAACGTCCTGCCACAGCATAGCGCCCTCCGGCAGCAGGCACAATCTGCAACTGCTGTCCCGTTGTCACACCAACCGCTTGCCCCACCGGGGTTTCCTGGCCGCGCAGCTCAATCACCAAACGATATTCCACACCGGCTTCACTACTTGCCAGCCAAATATCAAACCCTTCATTACCGCAAAACAGATCCTGCCCCAAAAGCGTCTGTGAAAGCGGAACATTATCAGTCGTTACCGCCAGACTGGTCAATATCGTATCCTTGCAATGATTATGAGCGTGCAGGTAATAAGTACCGCTCGCTATTCCGCTCCCCCCCACGGTATCCCAAACAAGAGTCGGATTTCCGCTGTTACCGGCTAACGTATCACTGCGCAACAGCCCTTTTGTCAGGTAATAGTTCCATCCCGTTACACTGCAACCGTATTTCAATTGCACCCGTCCTGCCTGTCCGAAGCAATAGCTTCCTTCCTGGCGCAAATGACACGTATCCAATTGGTTGTATATCGTCACACTGTCCGGCAACCACACACCGCATCCGTTACCGCTTTCCGCCCATACTTTGTAAATTCCCGGTATCTCTTTCACGCCGAAACTCAACGCACTGCCGGTACCCCGAAGCGTATCCCCCCGCTGAATAACGTTATAACGATACAGGGTATATTTCACGCTATCCCCGTCACTTCCGGTCACTTTTATTTCCGCTTTTTCGGAACAAGCCGTAACGACAGGATAAAGCGTCGGAGCCGGACGACTTATTATTTCAGGGCGGTAAGTCATGATAGCCCGGCATCCGGTTTGCAGATTTTCCGCTTCAACATAATATTTTCCTGCTATTTGAGGGTTAAAGCCTTTATTCCCAGGACCGAACAACGTATCAACAGCCACATCGCCCGTTTCTTTATACAAGATGTAGCGCACCTCTCTCTTCATATTGCTCAAAGTGATGGCACATCCGCCCAGAGATACGCCTCCGCTCATACAGTCCACACAATCGGTTATCGTCACGTCAGCCGGTTTGTCCGTAATCTGCAATGTCGTATCCAGATACAACCCACAACCGCCGCCCTGGTATTCCGCATATACACGGTAACTTCCGGCAACATACTGCCGTTTTCCGAAATCCACGCTGCCTCCGGTCCCCAAAACAGTATCCAAAGAGGAGATTGTCAAGCCCTTTATCTGTTGCAGAACATAATTCACGCCATTTTCCGAAAGCGGCAAACTGAACGTCAGGGAATCCGAAGCACACGAAGCCCCCTCCTTGATTTCCACCGTCAAATTCCGGACAGGCTCGTCGCGGTGATATACCCGAACCGTATCGTAGGCTATACATCCCGGGAATACCCCTTTCCGCTGTTTTTGCAACACATACAATCCGGCACGATACGGACCGTCAAACCGGTCCTTTCCTGCCGCAAGAGTATCCAGTGCTGTCATATCAGAAGTACACAACACATACTCCGCTCCGGAAGTCACTCCGGAGAGACGCAAAGAAACACTGTCATCCGTACCGCAATAAGTAAAATCACCGATAATGCTGTCCACCGGTGCCTCTTCACGAAGCACGACGCAGCTGTCCCGGGTAGGACATTCCGAATTTGTGTCCCGAACTGTCAGGCAATACTCACCCAAAGGCAAAGGCTTGACGGTTATATCCCCATTCATCCGACTCACCTCTATCGGATTAGCCAGGGAGGCACTGTGAATCACATACTCTTGCGAAGCACTCATGCCGCTCAATGCAATCCACCCGCTATCCGCCACCGTACAGGCGCTGTAATCCAACCCGAAACCGGGCAACAAATGGGTTGCCGGCATGCTGTCAATAGTATGATAATTGGAGCGGTGCACACAAAGCCCGTCTGCCGCCACTACATAATACGTACTGTCGGGCGGGACATTCGTAAACGTGTACCTGCCTGCCGTCACTTTCCCCGTCCCCAGGGTATCGCCTGAAGTGGAATAGAGTGTATACACGACATCCGCCTGATAGTGGTCCAGGTAAAGTTCACCCGTTACATTGGCACAGATCAGTGTATCTCCGTCCAGTTTTACCTCATCGGGATAGTGTCCCGCCTTTATGTCCAGCGGGAATACCGCCTGACAATCACCCAGGGTTGCCTTAATTTTATATGTACCGTATTGAGCCGTATTCAACGTCCAGCCCATGACACTGCCGTCTCCTGTCAAGAGGGCATAACCGGTAGCCGGAACGGCATTAAAATACAATTCATATTCCGCATTATTTTGTGTCGGGAACTTTATTGTCACCACACTATCCGCACACACATTGCCCGTGAAAGAAAGCGGCGTCCTGTAATCGGGCGAAAGTTTGGCTTTCACCTCCAGTTCCCCGTTCATCACCAACTGCATCCCGTTGTCTGCCAAAACCCGGTAAGTGCCCGTTTTATGCAATCCGTTAAACCGCTGCGGATAGCCGGTTCCTATCATCGACACTTCCGGCTCCACATTGACGTAATTTCCCGTTAAATCCTCCTTGCGCTGCAGGATGTATTTCACCCCGGCTTGGGTACTGTCAAGACCGATACTCACACCGGAGTCATCGCTGACGTCACAGAACAATGTATCCCCGACAATGGTAAAAGGTTCCAGTATTTCACAAATGGTTACTGTGTCAGGCGCCTGAAGCCTGCAGCTACCGACTTCGGCTTTTACGACATATTTGCCCTTCGGCAAAACACCCGTATAATATACCGTATCGCGATAGAAATTGCCCAACGTCCCGACATAACCGCCATTCACGGCATACAGCTTATACCGCACTCCCGCCTGGGCATTCCAGGCTTTTACCGTAGACTGGTTATCCGTGCTCCCCATTGGGAAACAGGCATCGCCGGCAATATTAAAAGGTACCGGTGTATTCCCGATAAATATGCGGTCGGTCAGTATCTTCTCGCATCCCGTGTCCTCCCGTTTCGCCACTACATAATACTCTCCGATATTCCGATAGGTCGTCCCGAAAACAATATTCCCCGGGCCCATGGCTGTGGCTTCCGCAGAAATCAGACCATTCCGGTTCCGATATAACGTATACCGGACTCCCGCCTCTCCATTCTTGACGCCAATGGTTACCGGCGTCTCTCCGGCATCCACACAATAGGAACCTGTACCAAACAGCGGTCTGTCGGCAGGACTGTTTTTTACGTTTATCACCACGCTGTCTTCCATCTCCGTTTCACAATCCCCCAGTTTTGCTTTCACGACATAAGTCCCGGTTCCATAGTTCCCGGTAAACAATTGCGGTTCTGTATCCACGCCCTGCAATACCGGAAGCAAAGGCAGATTCGGACGCCGTTCCACCCAATAGGAGACTCCGGACTGGCTTCCCGACAGGTAAATGGTATCCTGTTCTTTTTCTCCCCGGCAATAGGTTTCACTCTCCGAAACCGTATACGCTTTGGGTCCGACACGCACTTCCTGCACAGAGGAATGCACCGCACACTCCCCGTAGGCATTGGTTTTGACAGCTTTCAACCGATAATAACCAGTCAACCCTGCAATATTGGCCACGGTAAATGTCAACGGATTCCCCGTCCCCACTTGCTGCGTTGCCGTAAGTTCCTGATAGATTCCGCTCCCTGTCCGGTCATATTCCAAAACATAATATACTCCGTTTTCAGTTGAAGGCAAACGAAGAATGTAATCATTGCCTGCAACACATTGCAAACCCGTATCCGCTAAACCGGGACGCTCCGGAACAGGCAAGAGTTGTATATAAACAGAATCTTTTTCCGTGATTCCTCCGCTGGTGACCGCATAATGCAAATAACCGTCCGTATCCTTCCGGTAATTCCTGAGCCATTGCCCCACGGCTATCTCCTGACCGTTTTCATACCATTTCGCCGTATAATCTCCCGTTCCGCCGTCATACCACCCGAAAAGGTTCAAGGAATCAGTGGTACAAAGCCGGATCGTATCTACGGATGTCAGTTGGTCTTCCAGACGGATATCCACTTTCAGGGGCGTACCCGTCACAATTACATTTATCAACGCCCGTTGTTCACACCCGCCCTCTTTTACGGTAACGGTAAACGATTCACCGCTCTGCAAGGGGACAGTTTGCACCGTTGCCTCGTTATTCGCCCCGGAAATCTTAGCGGCAGGCTGCCACTCAATAACCGGAGAGGATGCCCCCGTAATGTTTACATGCAATGTTGCCTGCTCACCGTTAGCTATTGTCATCGGCGATACGACACTAATCGTAAACTTGCTTTTACGGATTTCAACCGTATCCGACAGAACGGAACAATGCAACGGCGTACGGTCTGTTGCCTGCACGTAATATATTTTCTCCTCGGAAGGTACATCAATCGTCAATCGTCCGCTTACTCCGGAAAAACGTCCGAACGTATCCACCGGACTTTCTTCATAAATCACATAATCCAGATCATTTCTCAATCCGTTTATTTCAATGCGGTGAAGAGAAGTATCCCCCTCGCAATAGATGTCATTTCCTGTCAGGACCGGACGCGCAACGGTCTGCTCTTTCACCTGCACGGTGTTGCTTTCCCCGCTTTCACATCCCCATTGATTCACAGCATATACCGAATAATAACCGGCTTTCAGACTGTTCCATTCCGGCTGTGTCGTAATGCTGCCCGGGCGCTGGTGGTTATTGAGCAACACATAAGACGTATTGGCTTCCGGCTGTTCCACCTGCAATTTCACATAACTTGCCGTACCGGCACAATAAACCGTGTCACCCGCCGGTTTCAATACGGGCAGAACAGGCAACTCCCTTCCTGACACATTTACCAATCCCTTCATCGTCTCCCGGCAGCCGCTGATTCTGTTTTCTGCCACAACTTTATAATCGCCCTCCTGCAATCCGCTCCACACCAACGTATCTCCGGTACCGGGACGTCCGGCACTCACCACCTCATCCCTTGTCGGAGTCACTTTATACAAAGTGTAAATGATGTCCGCATTGTCTTCACTGCCTGACAACGTCAGTTCCGCCCCACGGCTCCCCCTGCAAAAAGATTTCGTCAGTTTTAAATCATAAACCACCGGCGCAATATCCCCCTGTATCGTTACGTTTCCCGGCATACGGAATTCGCAATGATCCTCATCGTCTTCACCTGTGACATAATAACTACCCGCCAAATTGTTTTTAAATACTACCGGATTGCCCGCCGGTCTCACGTCTTTTCCGTGAATCATGGCTACGACGACATCGTTCCGGTACAAACGGTAGAGGGTCGACGTGTCCGAGCCATTCAAAGTAATGACCACCCCGGAATCCGCATTCATACAATAGCGTCCCGAACCTTCCAATCGGAAAGTATCGGGATGGGTCACCCGGATTTCGGCACATTTCCTCTGCGCCGGATTACAGCCATTATGAATCTCACAACAATATACCCCGGCAGTATCCACAGTAACGTCTTTCAACTGGAGCGTATTGGAATAGCCGTCTGCTATGATCCGCCCACTATGTGTCCACGTAAAACGGATTGGAGCTGTCCCAGTCGTTTGTACAGAAATAGCCTGATTTACCCCCTGGCACAAAGTCATGTCCACAAGGTTTCCCTCATTCAGGACAAACCGGGCAGGTTGGGGCACCGTCAGGCGGAAATTGCCCTGTATGTTTTCGCCGCATTCGTTGTAAAGATGCAAGGTGTAAACACCCGCCTCCGCCGGCGTGACACTATCCATAGCCAATGTTGCAGTGGTACTGCCGTTAATTCGTACCGCATCGTCTTTCACCGGCACGCCATTCAGATACCAGCGCATACTGTCTACCGCCTGTGTAGTGAGGACATCCGCTTTCAGCTTTAAATCCGTACCTTCACAGTATTTTCCTTCGGAGTTGATGACATCGCTCTCCACATAAATTCCCTTTAGAGAGATGGATGCTTTATCATGTACCGTTACGTTCCGGGAGTCACTCACAACCGGAGGCAAACAGTAAGAATTATCCACATGGCAGGTATACAATCCGGCATCTTCCACCCGCATTACTTTCTTCAACACCGGTCCGGTGTAAACAGTCTTTTCCCCGTTCCGATACCACACATAATTCATCGTACCCGTCCCTGCGGTCAGTTTCACCTGTAAAGTCAGTGATTCTCCGGCACACAACGTTGTATCGGAACCAATCATTTCTATTTCCGGTTTTTCTTCTATCACTACCCGGATCAGATGGCTCGTATCGCCTCCGCAATGATTCTCCACCACCCAGACATAGTATTCACCATCGTGCGATTTATCCATATCGGGAAGCAGAACGTGCTGACCGGTACGCCCAATGTCCTGCAATTCATACCCCAAAGGATTGGACGAACTGAAAACCACTTTTTTCAGGGAAGAGGTGTAGGTACCTCCACCACCGATTTCCACCCGGAATTCTGCCGTTCCGTTTTCACACACATGGATTACCGTATCGTTAGAAAGCACATAGGCCGGCACATCCACAGGCAGGAAGGTGCTGTCGGTAATCGTGCCACACTCATTGGTTACCTCTACTTTATATAATCCCTCCGCAGACTCACTCTCCATTCCCACGGTAATACCTGCCCCATCGTACTCTTCTCCCGTCAATAACACTCCGTCTTTATACCATTTATAGGTCAGTTCCTTGTTGTTCAGCGAAGCCACATATACCGCCAGTTCCGCAGGCTTGCCGTACAGACACTGTTCCCAATCCCGATTGAGTTTCGTAATCAATACGGGTCTTCCCCCTACACTGACGCCGAACGTATCGGAAACTTGTTCCCCGCATTCGTTGGATACTTCACAAATATAAAGTCCCTCGTCCTCGACAACCGGAGGATTGAATTTCAGTACGGCAGTCCCCAAGCCCGACACATGGCTGCCGGCAGAGGGAACAAATACCTCAAACTGGTGATCCACCATCTTTTTCCAGGTATAACTCAGTCCGCTTCCCTCCGCATCCACGAACAACATGACGCTGTCTTCGGCACATCCCGCAATATCCCCGCTGCTCTGGTCGATAATCCGGGGATGCAGGCACGACTGGGCATACCCGTCCTGTTTGCCGCTTTTGTAACCTCCTCCGGATTTCACCAATACCCGACAACTGTCTTCCGCCATACAACCGTTTTTATTCATCCGGGCATATACCGTAAATTCATCCACCACAGGTCCGTAAACAAAAGGCAGGATAGAGGTTTGAGAACGGATAAGATCCGTCCCTACATACCAATCTAAGTTCACGGTATCGGATGTCGTTGCACGAATATCGGTCATAGCCCCCTCGGTGGTGTAATAATCAAAAGGCAAGTCCACCTGCGGTCGGTAGACAACGACACGAACGGTATCGTATGTGGTACACTGTTCGTTGGAAACCGATACTACATAATTCTGTGTAGCAGAAGGTACTGTAGTGACAACTGACGTATCACTCTTTCCGGAAACTCCGATCCAGGAGTATTTATATGTTGCTCCTGTCGGGCGCCCCACCTCGCTATCGCGGGCATCCAGAACAATAGAATCGCCGTAACATATAATAATGCCATCTGCAGGAGAGCCGATGTGGGCTTCGGGATAAGGCACTACTTTCAAGTGAACAGGCTCCGCCATTTTCATCGAATCGTTGCGTAAATCCGTCACTTCACAATAGTAATATCCGGTATCCGCCACGGTAAGATTATTCAAGGTCAGGACTGTGGTATCCGTCCCGAGACTCACCGGGGGCGTCCCTTTCTTTTTCCACTGATAACGGTATACACTCGTCCCTTTGGTTTTGATAGTAAACGTCGTGGTACCGCCTTCACACACGACCGTTTCGCCGGTAATCGTACCGGGCTCAAAATAGATAGCTGACTCCGCATAACCATCCTGCCGCCCGCTCCGATAACTATCTGAGGAACGCACAATCACTTTCACCCGGTCTGAAATTTCAGCTCCCTTAAACTCTCCCACGGCTTCGTATTCCGTTGTAACAGCTGGAGCCTCGGTGATGGATAACCCCATTCCGAGATTTACCCGACTGCCCCCCGGTACCAAGCGATACCAGGTTATCCGGCTTAGGTTTGTGCGCGCAGTCAATTGGACAGAAGTTCCCTGGGTAATATAGATATCCGGTCCCACGTCCAGAACCATCTGTACAACATTGACCTTCTTGGTCTTCGTATCCGTACAAACACCTCCGTTGGTTCCGGTAACCGTATAGATCATTGTCTGACGCGGACGAACCGTCATAGTGTCCGTGGAAGCTCCCGTACTCCATTGGTATTTCTCAGCACCGGAAGCCGTCAGTTTCACAGGCTCCCCCGCAGCCACCGTGTCAGCAGTCGAAACGATGGAAACTGTGGGTTTTATCACTACTTTCAGGTCTATCGTATCGGAATATTTTTTCACCCCGGACATCAAGTCCGTGACCTCACAATAATATTTGGAAGCATGGCTTTGCTGTATGCCGTCTATTTTCAAAACAGAAGTATCTGACAACGACAGTGAAGGAGCATTCATTTTGACCCATTTGTAAGCATACACACTGGTCCCCGTCACTTTTATCTGCCAGTTTTTTATATCCCCGACACACACGAGGGTATCTCCGGTAATCTTACTTACCGTAAAGTTAATCGGCGATAAAGCCGCTCCGTCCTGCGTGCTACTTCTGTATGTCCCCGGACTCTTTGTCTGCGCATAACTCCCCACCGTCACCACCATCCATAGCACAAAAACACATACTTTCCTTAACATTATATCTACATTAAATCTTTCTCTTATCTACAACTATCACCTTTCTAATCTTTCAAACAACGATAGGAATAAGGGTAACTTGCCATTCCCATATACCTGCTTATAACAACTTTTTGATTATCTTTATTAAGTTGTATTCTTACTCCATTATTATATCCGTCATTCTCCGTTGATCCATAAACTCCACCTACTTCTACCTGAGAATTACTGCACCCATATCCGTATCCTGCTAGAGACATATTCATTTTGCTTTTCATGTATTCTCCTGCCATACTTGTCCCTCCATAGGCATCTATAACTTCCTGCCATTCACTGACCGATGGTAAATGCCATCCTGTTGGACAAAGTCCCTGTACACCACTCGGATTAGTAGCACTAGCCCCTGAACCATCCATCACCACGTTCCAATAATAATGTACTCCGTATTTTTCCATATCTACCGGATTACCCACAGGACAATATTGAACATCTGTCCGCCTCAAGTTTTGTTTCATCCAACACTGACATCCAACCCTTACCACTGCATATTCATTTCCTTGAATATCGATTACAGAAGAAGGACACACCATATCATTATGTTCAATGCTTACAGATATTTGCCCTACATCAAAACACTCATCTATAGCATATTTAATTTGAATCACTCCATCAAATCCATTATTCCCTGCCACTCCAAAACTTCCCCTGGATATTCTATACACACTATTTTTCCCCTCCACTGATACTCCTTCCGTTAATTCTTGGTCATTATAAGACCAAGAAAAATTTCCTCCCGCTACAAAAGGAGACGCAATCACTTTTGCCGTTCCAACTTCTACACATTTATCTATAGATAAAACAGTAGAGCTTAATGAAAATCCAACATTAAGAAGTGTAACTTCTTTTTCTGCATACGCATCCCCAACTAATGCAATCGCTTTCCGACGAAAAGTATAAGTTACAGTTGAAGCCGTTCCAACATTCTCCCAATTAAAATCCTCTAATGCTGCACTTTTTTCGTTCGGTATCAATTCAAACTCCATACCTCCCGGACGTTTTACATACCACACATAACTTAAATCACAATCTGCCTGTGCATCTTGTACGCTATGTATGGTAATCAATCCCGGACAAGTCGCATCACAACCAATTTCCCCCGGATTTACATTTCCATTCAAACTACGGACACCCCGGAAAGTAACACTACTATCCCGAAGCGTATTATTATATGCCATCGTTACACTACGGTCTGAAACTCGTAACAAACTATCCGGAGAAGCGAAACTACCCCCACGAATACTCAAGGCCGTAGCATCATTACTACGATTCCAAGAAGTCAGTACATTATAATTACCATCAGCAGCTAACACCCCGTCCCCATGATGTTCATTTTTGGAAGAAGTCGTATTTAAGGAAGAACCTCCTGTCACACTGTAACACATCTCCCCTAAATTCCCGCTCAATTCCATGACACCATAAAAACTACCGCCACTCTGTTCCTGATTTGTAGAAGAGGTTCCAAAACTACCGCAACGGACAGGACCAAAAGAAGGTACTCCTGAATTGGCATTTGTATTCACATTGGCAGGAGATTCATTTTCTGTTCCAAGCGTTGAACCTAAAAGTCCTGATTGTCCGCCAAGGGGAGCAATGGAAGCCGTATTCCACGCATATTCCCCAGAAATTACACGATTGGGTGTACGGCATGCCTTTTCGTATTCCAACTCACTCAGCGGACGCAAACCGCTCCAATCCAAATAAGCTAACATATCCGCCCCTGTCATATAATTACAGGCCAACGTTTGACCGTCATCTTTACTAAAGAAGGGTTCTGCCGGATTTAAATTACAACCGAAAACAGCAGGTTGAGAGGTACTCTTCCGGGAGAAAACAGCAATACCATTTCGACAAGAAGGACGCTTCGGATTACCGAAAACATAATCACCTTTATTCAAATTATCCAAATTATTCCCAATACGATTTTTCTGCTGTGTATAACTGAGCATATTCAGGAAATTACAATACTGCTCCTGACTCAGTTCATATTTCATGATATAAAAGCCTTTGTATCCCTTCGGATAAGCCACAGGAATCTGGAGTTTCTCAGTAAGATTTTTTGAAATACCATAATAAAGTAGAGATTCTGAATCTACCCATACAGCAGGCACATCATCCTCCCATAATCCAACATCATAAATAACCAAGTACCCACCTTTCTCACGAAACCGATAATACTGATAAGCTCCCGGAGTGGTTATTTCATGCTTACTTAATGTCTGCCCCCAATCCGAACCACTTCCCTGCCATAGAATAGTCCAACTGTTTTTATCATTACTGCCTTCTACAAGATAATCTGTCCCTGCATAATGCGTACGAATCGTAAAATAGTGCATCTTTTTCTGCATACCGAGGTCAATCATAAACCATTCATCCGTTGTACCCGCAGAATGATAATGGCTACCCATATTATTATCTATGGCATTAATAGGCAATGAAACACTCTGATTTGTATGAATAGATGAAGCCTCCAGATTCTTATAACCATTTAAACGTATCGGATTACGTTCTGCAATGAACGCTTCATGAAAGCCAAGATTCGAAACCCCGTCGCCTAAATAATAAGCTCCGTAAGGAATCAATACCATCTCTATAGCACTAACAGCAAAATATACCTTCTTATCACTAATATCCGATGCACTCAATCCATTCAAAGACGCCTTCAAGGTCACACGTTCTCCAGCAATATTAAACGCCCCCTTATTCTTTGGGTAAACAAAAGCTCCCACAACCTGATTGCCTGTATTCCCCGGATCAATTTCTAAAACAGAAGTTCCGGTTTGCTCACCACCTAAATACAAATGGCTCCACGCATCCGTACTCCCCTCTTTCTTGTACTTCACAAACAACCAAACAGCATCCCAGTTGAAATTATCACGCCAAGAGTTATCCCAAGAAAGGGTAAATGTCAAGGATAAAGAATCCGATGAAGCATTCAACTGTACATCAGGCTCCCCACTGATTCGGACATTGTTTCCGTAAACAGCAGCCAGTTTTCCAATACACACATTCAATACAAACATCATCATCAATACCTTTTTAAAGAATCCGGCAGAAAATAAACAACCGGCTTTTTTTAATTTTCCGTCCATCGCAAATGAATTTTAAGTTATCGCTTCTCATTTTTCCGCCTTTTTTCATCCCCAAAACACACGATAACCTAATCTCCATCTGCCCTGAACCGCTTTTTGTCACATGCTTGATAAGCAGGTGCTACTTTAAATAATATTATTTAAATCAACTCAACGTATCTTCTTCTAACCTCTTGATAACACTCTTATTTTAAACCTTTTATCTTCCGTTTTTATTTTCGTTTTTTTATTATACATTTGCACCCGTATAGATGAATTAAGATTTCAGTTCTTAAAAATTTACATCTATTCTACTGTTTGTTCTTTTTCATTTTTACAAAAACACGATAATATCCAACCATTTACCACATATATCACCTGCTTATCAAACATGTACCCTTTTTAATCTTTTATGCATCTCACATAATGTCCATAAGAACGGTAGTTTGTTCCACTCATAAATTGACTTGAATATGTTCCAATTTTCAGACTATTAAGAGTAAATGAATTAGACCAAGCTCCATGAGCAGCACCAGTTCCATAAGGCTGTGATGACCAAAAAACAATTTGAGGATAAAAATTATTATCGTACCTACTCCAACACCCTCCATCTGGAATATTTTTAGTACCACCATTATTTATGGCTACATTCCATTCGTCAAAAGTCGGTAAATGCCAACCATCCGGACATATTCCTTTTACTTTCCTCCCATCAGGACTATATTTTGCACCGTATGCCCCTAGTGCTGCTTCATCCGCTAATGTTAAATTTTCTGCTTGATCTGCTGACAAATTTTCACAATAGCCCCCACAAACCACTTCCCACCATTCATACATTCCTCCATAAATACTGCAATTAGCAACATCATTATTTTTACACCATTTTTGGACTCCTACTGTATTAAAGTCCCAAGGAATAGCATTAGATGTTTTCCGATAATCACCTATATTTAAACTTTGCCCCATCCAACACTGATCCCCTATTTTTTCTGTACAGTATAATTTATTATCACGTTCGTCTGCAAATACAACATTTCCACAATTAGATAATGTTACCTCCGTAGAACGTACAGTTGTTACATAAGGCACTTTTACTACAACTATTTTTTCAGATTTACAATTATTACTAGACATTGTACACTTAATACTATAGTTACCACTTTGAGTACCCAAAACAGATAAAATGGGTTGATAGGTGTTCTCTGTGGATAGCACATTTTCATTATATTTCCATTCGTAAGTTGCCTCAGAAATAATAGAAGTTGCCGTAATGCCGGCAGAAATACCACACGCATCTATTTCTGAAACAGATAAATTTATCTGCCAAAGCATATTAGGTACCGATAAGGTAAACTCAGCATATGCTTCATCTGTTAAAGTTTTTACCTTACGACGAAAAGTATAAGCAACGGTTGAAGCCCGACCGACACTGACTAAATCATAATTTACCAACTCTGCACCATGTTCTCCTTCTATTAATTCAAAAAAGGTATTCTCCGGACGTTTCACATACCATACATAACTTGAATCTCCATACGTTTTAGCTTCTTGAATACTGTTAATGCTAACCAACCCCGGACACGTTGCATCAGAACTAATTTTACCCGCATCAATTACATGCCGAAGACTACGCCCCCCACGGAACGTTACAGTACTATCCCGTGTCACATTATTATAACTCATCAACACCCGACGGTCGGATACACGCAAGAAGCTATTCGGGGAAGCAAAACTACCACCACGAACACTGAAAGCAGTTGCATCATTACTACGATTCCAATAAGTCACTACATTAAAATCACCATTAGTTGCAATGGTTCCATCGCCATGATATTCGTTATTGCTTGCGGACGTCGGATTGGTGTTCAAATATGAACCACCGGTTACACTGTAATACATCTCCCCTAAATTGCCACTCATCTCCATAACTCCATAAAAACTACCGCCACTCTGTTCCTGGTTAGTGTTAGAAGTACCAAAACTACCACACCGAACAGGACCAAAAGAAGGTGCACCAGAATTGGCATTTGTATTCATATTGGCAGGAGATTCATTCTCTGTTCCAAGAGTTGAACCCGTAAGTCCCCCTTGTCCACCAAGTGAGGTAACAGAAGTGGTATTCCAAGCATATTCTCCCGGAATTACTCGGCTTGGTGTACGACAAGCCTTTTCATACTCCAACTCACTCATCGGACGCAAACCACTCCAATCCAAATAGGCCAACATGTCCGCTCCTGTCATGTAGTTACAAGCCAACGTCTGACCGTCATCCTTATCAAAAAAAGGTTCAGCAGGATTCAGATTACAACCAAAAACCGCAGGTTGGGATGTGTTCTTCCGAGAAAAAACAGCGATACCATTCCGGCAAGAAGGGTGTTTGGGATTACCGAAAACATAATCGCCTTTATTCAGATTGTCCAAATTATTTCCGATTCGGTTCTTTTGCTGTGTATAACTGAGCATATTCAGGAAATTACAATATTGCTCCTGGCTCAGTTCATATTTCATGATATAAAATCCCTTGTAGCCTTTGGGATAAGTTGCAGGCAATGTGCCGGACCAACTATTCCCATCATCAGCATACAATCCATCAACGACAGAATTTCCCAATGTAATAGCATCCTCTGAATCAATATATTTATATTCATTCACTCCATTAGGATACAAATCCTGCTCACTCATTGCTACATTATTAATCATAAAACCATTTCTCCCATTATTCATTTCCGGAAAAAACAAACGGTAATAACGATAAGCCCCCGGAGAAGAAACCCGAATCGCCCGACGAACTGGATAAGAATTAGCATCTTTCGTTACCCAAGAAGGATCACAACGCTGAAGGGTATCCCAAGTAGAACCATCTCCAGAACCCAATAAATACCAATTTTTACTAGGTAAATAATCGCCATTTGCATCCACATAATTAGGACCAGAAACTCCAAAATTTAATATAGTCTTTGAACTTCCAAAATCAACTGTCCAAGATGTATTAATAGTAGCAACAGGACCATGATCAAGAGTTGATATGTGACAAGTATGAACCTCATCCCAATTTGCATTGTTTATTCTGTCTGCAACATTAAAGGCATAAGCCGCACGATAATTTTTAGGCTCACACGAATAATTAAACTCCGAATTCGTCCCGATTATATCTGCCTCCGGCGGAATCATCGGAATATTGTAAGACTTGAAAGTATGATTCGAAACACCATCACCCAAATAATAGGCCCCATAAGGAATCAATACCATCTCTATCGCACTAACCGCAAAATAAACCTTACGGTCGGTAATATCAGAAGCAGTCAACCCATTCAAAGGTGCTTTTAACGTCACCCGTTCCCCGGCTACATCGCCTGTTCCTTTATTCTTCGGATAAACAAACGCACCCACTATCTGATTGCCAGTATTCCCCGGGTCAATATCCAAAACAGAGGTTCCAGTCTGGTCGTTTCCCAGATACAAATGACTCCACGCATCCGTACTCCCCTCTTTCTTGTACTTCACAAACAGCCACACCGCATCCCAGTTGAAATTATCACGCCAGGAATTATCCCACGAAAGGGTAAACGTCAATGATAAAGAATCAGACGTCGCATTCAACTGAACATCAGGTTCACCGCTGATACGGACATTGTTCCCGTATACAGCAGCCAGTTTTCCGATACACACATTCAATACAAACATCATTATCAATACCTTTTTTAAGAACCCGGCAGAAAATAAACAACCGGCTTTTTTTAATTTTCCGTCCATCGCAAATGAATTTTAAGTTATCGCTTTTCATTTTTCCGCTCTTTTTATCCTTCCACGCACACGATAACTCCATTCTCATCTGCCCTGAACCGCTTTTTGTCACATGCTTGTTAAGCAGGTACTACTTTAAATAATATTATTTAAATCAACTTTCCAATCTACCCCACTCTGTATTTATAATCATCATATTTTAAACCTCTTATCCCTCGTTTTTATTTCCACTTTTTTATTATACATTTGCACTCGTATAGATGAATTAAGATTTCAGTTCTTAAAAATTTGCATCTATTCTACTGTCAGTTCTTTTTCATTCTTACAAAACACGGTAATATCCAATCATTTACCACATCTACCACTTGCTTAACAAACATGTACCCTTTTTAATCTTTTATGCATCTCACATAATGTCCGTAAGATCGGTAATTAGTATAGTTATAAAAATGAGATGAATAATTTCCAAGTCTAAGTGTAGTTATTCCTGCATATAAATCTATCCATGCTCCATGTGCTCCAGAAGCATTATAGGGTTGAGACGACCAAAAGACCGTTTGAACATGAAAAGAATTATTATATCTACTCCAACACTTTCCGTCAAGAAGATTTTTAGATCCACCATTATTTATGGCCATATTCCATTCATTAAAAGTCGGTAAATGCCAACCATCCGGACATATTCCTTTTACTTTCGTTCCATCAGGACTATATTTTGCACCGTATGCCCCTAGTGCTGCTTCATCCGCTAATGTTAAATTTTCTGCTTGATCTGCTGACAAATTTTCACAATAGCCCCCACAAACCACTTCCCACCATTCATACATTCCTCCATAAATACTGCAATTAGCAGCATCATTATCCTTACACCACTTTTGGATTCCTGCTGTATTAAAATCCCATGGAGTAGCATTGGATACCTTCCGATAATCACCAATATTCAAACTTTGTCCCATCCAACACTGATTCCCTATTTTTTCTGTACAATATACTTTACTATCACGACCATCCACAAATACAACATCCCCGCAATTAGATAATGTTACCTCCGTAGAAGGTACAGTTGTTACATAAGGCACTTTTACTACAACTGTTTTTTCAGCTTTACAATTATTATAAGACATTGTACACATAATCTCATTGTTACCGCTACGACCTCCAAAATCAGATAAAGAAGGTTGGTAAGTATTGGTTTTTGATAAGCTATTTCCATTATACTTCCATTCATAAGAAGTGCCATTCGAAATAATAGAAGTTGCTATTAACTCGTCAGCATCACCACAAGAATTAATTTCTACCGCAGAAGGACTAATTTCCCAAAGCATATTAGGTACAGTCAATGTAAAATCAACATACGTTTCATCTGTTAAAGTCTTCACCTTACGACGAAAAGTATAAGCAACGGTCGAAGCCCGTCCAACACTGACCAAATCATAATCCACTAAATTCGCTCTGTGTTCTCCTTCTATTAATTCAAAAAAAGTATTCTCCGGACGTTTTACATACCATACATAACTGGAATCTCCGTATGTTTTAGCATTTTGAATACTGTTAATGGAAACCAATCCCGGACACGTTGCATCCGAACCAATCTGTCCCGGATCAATCACATGCCTCAAACTACGACCACCCCGGAAAGTCACAGTACTATCGCGAGTCGTGTTATCGTAATTCATCATCATTCGACGATCGGATACACGTAAGAAACTATTGGGAGAAGCAAAACTACCACCCCGCACACTGAAAGCATTTACATCGTTACTTCTGTTCCAATAAGTCTGAACATTAAAGTCTCCATTGGCAGCGATGCTACCATCACCATGATACTCGTTATTGCTTGCGGACGTCGGATTGGTGTTCAAATATGAACCACCGGTCACACTATAACATATCTCCCCCAAGTTGCCACTCATCTCCATAACACCATAAAAACTACCTCCACTCTGCTCCTGATTTGTAGAAGAGGTTCCAAAACTACCACAACGAACGGGACCGAAAGAAGGTGCCTCGGAATTGACATTTACATTATTATTTACAGGCACTTCATTTTCCGTACCAATGGTGGTTGTAGAAAGTCCTCCCTGACCACCCAAAGAAACGGCGGAAGTCGTATTCCAAGCATATTCTCCGGGAACCACCCGGCTCGGCGTACGGCATGCTTTTTCGTATTCCAACTCGCTCATCGGACGCAAACCGCTCCAATCCAAATAAGCCAACATATCCGCACCTGTCATGTAATTACAAGCCAATGTCTGACCGTCATCTTTATCAAAAAAAGGTTCTACCGGATTTAAATTACAACCGAAAACTGCCGGTTGAGACGTATTTTTCCGGGAGAAAACAGCTATGCCATTCCGACAAGAAGGCTTCTTCGGATTACCGAAAACATAATCACCACGGTTCAAATTGTCCAAATTATTTCCGATTCGGCTCTTTTGCTGTGTATAACTGAGCATATTCAGGAAATTGCAATACTGCTCCTGGCTCAGTTCATATTTCATGATGTAAAAACCTTTGTAGCCCTTCGGATAAGTCGCAGGCAATACACCAGACCATGTACTACCGTCATCAGCATACAATCCATCAACCACAGAATTCCCGAATGTAATCGCTTCTTCTGAATCAATATATTTATATTCATTCACTCCATTCGGATATAAATCCTGCTCACTCATCGCCACATTTGAAATCATAAAACCATTTCTCCCATTATTTATTTCAAGAAAAAACAAACGATAATAACGATAAGCTCCTGGAGAAGAAACTCGGATCGCCCGACGAACAGGATAAGAATTAACATCTTTCGTTACCCAAGAAGGTTCACAACGCTGAAGTGTATCCCAAGTAAATCCATCTCCAGATCCCAACAAGTACCAATCTTTACTTGGAAGATAAGTTCCAGTTGCATCTGAATAACTAGAACAAGAAACACCAAAATTCAATATGGTCTTTACATGACCAAAATCAACAGTCCAAGATATATTATGACTAGCTAAATCAACACCATTTTCCGCATATGAGATATGAGTGACATGAACATAATCCCAATTTGCATTGTTTATTCTATCAGCTGCATTAAAAGCATAAGCTCCCCTATGAACAGTCCGATTTAATGAATAATTAAACTCCGAACTCGTCCCGATTATATCTGCCTCCGGCGGAATCAAAGGAATATGATGCGACTTAAAAGTATGATTCGAAACACCATCACCCAAATAATAAGCTCCGTAAGGTATCAACACCATCTCTATGGCACTGACTGCAAAATATACCTTCTTATCGGTAATATCCGATGCACTCAAGCCATTCAAAGGTGCTTTTAACGTCACCCGTTCCCCGGCTACATCGCCTGTTCCTTTATTCTTCGGATAAACAAACGCACCCACTATCTGATTGCCAGTATTCCCCGGGTCAATATCCAAAACAGAGGTTCCAGTCTGGTCGTTTCCCAGATACAAATGACTCCACGCATCCGTACTCCCCTCTTTCTTGTACTTCACAAACAGCCACACCGCATCCCAGTTGAAATTATCACGCCAGGAGTTATCCCACGAAAGGGTAAACGTCAACGACAAGGAATCCGACGTCGCATTCAACTGCACATCAGGCTCACCACTGATACGGACATTATTTCCCACCAGCTTCACGCTAAACAGCAATCCCGCCAACAAAAAACACAATAACCGTCTATTCATACTCATATCATTTATTAATTACACAGCTATACTTCTCCTTTATTCGCACACGGCAGACCGATACAAAAGCTGACACTTTTAAGAAAAGAAACGTGGACCTATTGTATTTCAGCAATAAATACAACAGTCCACGCACAACGATGAATCTATTTGTATTTATTCCTGTTGTTCTTTAATCTGGCGGATTTTTAGCCGGGAATAAATCAAACGTTTCTATTCTGGTAGCCTATACTTCTACACGCTATTTCATTTTATATATATCCTTCAACGGCATCGCCTTCCGACCTGCCGAAACAAAATCAGAAAAAGAGCCGAATCTCTCCGTTCATATAATAATAAGGGTCCTGAAAAGGGAAATTTCCCGAAAAAGAAACGTGGACCCGCAGTTTTATTCAACTAAAGGCTCCGCCAAGGGCCCTACAACAAATAAACACAACGGTCCACGTGAACGTGAACGCACCTGTACTCATTCCTGTTGTTTAAAATCTGGCGGATTCTCAGTTAGGAATAAATCAATACGTTTCTATACTTTAATGTAGCTGACACTACACACTTATCTTCATAAGTGGAACAAAGATAGATTAAAAAACTCTAAAAAAACAAGAAAAAAGTCACTTTCTTATAATTTAACCTGACACAACGTCCTTATTATATAACGCTTCCGGTTCAGAAAGAACTCGAAAGGATATAAAAATCCGGGGAAGGCAGCATCATGTTGTGTGTGTGTGTCTAAGGAAAGGAAGCTGCTCCCCCGGATATTTTAAAGACCCTCTTCTAAAACCTAT
>CAJURM010000025.1 GCA_910589025.1 uncultured Odoribacter sp.
TTTTTATATTCTCTCCTGTCCCTCCCCCCTCATCTTTAAAAGATTTTTACGCTTTTAATGTTTAAAAAGGTCTTCTTCTTCCCATCCCGAATGCTTTTTTACTAACCTTGAGTACTGGAGGACACTGGGAGCGTTTATAATTATTAAACTCCACCATATTAATTATTTTTCGGGTAAGTTCCGCGGTAAAACCTTGTTTAATAATCTCTTCTTCCGATAGATTATTTTCGATATACAACCTTAGAATCTGGTCTAATGTCGGGTAATCGGGCAGGGTATCCTGGTCTTTTTGACCGGGGCGTAGTTCGGCGGAGGGGGCTTTTGTTATCGTATTTTCCGGGATAATGATTTTTTTGCGATTGATATCTTGTGCCAGTTTATAAATATCGGTTTTATATACGTCTCCTATTACAGACAAAGAACCGCACAGGTCGCCGTAAAGGGTGCCATAGCCCACAGCTGCTTCGCTTTTGTTGGATGTATTCAGTGCGATATATCCAAATTTATTGGACATTGCCATCACTAGCATGCCCCGGATACGGGATTGCAGATTTTCTTCGGCAACATTGAAAGGTAAGTTTCCGAATAAGGGATGCAGTTGTTGGAGATAGCTTTCATAAATGGGTTTAATGGGAATTGTTTCATAGGGCATGCCGATATTTTCCGCTAAATCGCGGGCATCTTTGATAGAATGGTCTGTAGAATATTCGGACGGCATAAGTAATCCGAAAACATTTTCCTTGCCTAATGCTTCCGCTGTCAGGGCTGCAACAATTGCCGAATCAATGCCACCCGACAGGCCTAGTATGGCTCTGGTAAATCCATGTTTATAGAAATAGTCCCGTATACCGTGAACCAAGGCTTTGTGTATGCATGTGATACAATTGCTCCGGAATAGCTTTATTGCGGGAGTTTTGTTGAGTTGTCGGGTGTCCAGAAGAAAGAAATCCTCTTCAAACTCTTTCAGTTGCCGGAGCAATTCCCCTTTGGGATTAAATATCATGGAATTTCCATCCAGCAGAACCGATGTACAGCCTCCGGTCGGATTGATTGAAATGATCATTCTGGCATTCTTTTTAGCTAAAGAAGAAAAAATCTGATGGCGTTCGGCCAGGCTGTCCGTCGTGAAAGGAGACAAGCCGATATGAATAATCAGATGATCTGTTTTTTCAATGTATTCAGACTCATATTCATCGAAAAGGATGCGTAGGTTTTGGTTTTTATACCGAATAGGCTGATTGTCTTCTCCGGCAACAAAATAACGGCTTTCGCTGAAAATATCGTAATCGCTGAGAACGGTTTTGTGTACGCCGTCTGTGACTTCCCCGTTTTGGATAAAATAGGCGGAATTATACATGATACCGGTCTGATTATCCAGATTCGGACCGCCAATGATAGCAGCCATTGAGCCGCAGGCTGAGGCTATTTTTTCGATACATAAACGGCACTCGTTGATAAACTCTTCCTTTTCCAGTAAATCCTGGGGGAAGGGACCGCAAATAGCTAATTCGGGAAATACTATCAAATCTGCTCCGGCTGTTTGGGCTTTTTGTATCGCCTGGAGCATAATCTCCTGATTTTTTCCGGGATTGCCTGTAAAATAGTTTAACTGGGGAAGAGCGATGCGCATAATAAATAGATTTAGAAAATAAGAAAACTGTTTTAAATAAAGTAAACTACAGCACAGTTGTATTCAAATAAATTTGATACTGCGTTAACTTACACTATCTTTGTCAAAAATAAGCAGTCTTCATCCGAATTCCGTCAAGTTGGAACGGCTTGAAGCATGTATTATTTTGTATCAAAAATACGATTTTTGCAATTAAATGGAGTAAAAAGTAAGGTGAAGTTTAGAATTATTGGCATAATTTTTTTAGGGATACTCTGGGCGTGTCATTCTGGACGGGAATCAGTCGAGAGGGATAGTGGGGTGGACGTCATCCGTTTTGACCGCCATCTGTTTGCATTGGACCATGAATTTCCGGACATACAAAGCCTGGATGCCCGGGATTCTGTTTTTTTCAGGTTATATGTAGAGGGAATATTGCAGTTAGGCAAGGCGGATAATCCGGAATTGCCTGAACTTTTGTCCTTATTTTTACAGGACAGTATTATTTTGGAAGTATATGATAGCGTAGCCTTGAGATATCCGGACATGATGTCTCAGGAAAAAGAGTTGGCAGAAGCTTTTCGTAACTATGCGTATTATTTCCCGGGAAAGCCCATACCGGCAGTCTACACCTATATTTCGGGATTTAACCAATCGGTGGTGGTGGACAGTAATTTCATCGGGATAAGTCTGGACAACTATTTGGGGGAAGATTGTGTATTTTACAAGATGTTGGCAACACCGATACCCCGTTATATCACCCGTCGTATGACAGAGCGGGAAATTGTGAGGGATGCTTTGTATGGCTGGTTGAATGCGGAATACCCTTTTCGTCCCCGTCGTTTGGATTTGTTGAGCGGAATCATTTATCAGGGGAAAATTATGTATCTGCTGGAAAAATTGTTGCCTGATTACGAGCAGGAACGGTTGTTTGGGTATACTCCGGAACAGTTGGAATGGTGTCGGAACAGTGAAGAAAGTATTTGGGAATTTATGGTAGATAATGAGTATCTTTTTGAGAATCAGCAAATGCTTTTTCGTAAATACCTGAATGAAGCACCTTTCAGTTCCGGCATGCCACAGGAATCTCCCGGGAAAGCGGTTGTGTGGTGTGGGTATCAGATTGTCCGGGAGTATCTCCGTAAAAAAGACTGTACATTACAGGAATTAATGGAAGAACAGGATTATCATAAAATATTGAGGGGGGCTGCATACAGACCTTAGCTGCCCCGTAAATACGGAATATGGATAAAAAAGAATTGCGGAATCAGATCCGGCAACTGAAAAGTTTATATTCTTCAGAGGAGAAAAAGCGGCTTTCTGCGGCTGTCGTGGAGCAGCTTGAACAAAACGGGTGTTTTATTGCTGCCCGGTGGGTGGTTTGCTACTGGTCCATGGAAGACGAGGTGTATACTCATGACTTTGTCAATAAATGGTCGGAAAAGAAACATATTTTGTTGCCTTGCGTCCGGGGAGAGGAATTGGAACTGAAGATTTTTTGCGGAAAAGAGCGTTTGTGTCCGGGGGAAGGATATGCGATTCCGGAACCGGAAGGGGAAGTTTTTACTGCTTACGATAAAATAGATTTGATTATTGTTCCGGGAATGGCTTTTGACCGTTGGGGAAACCGCTTGGGGAGAGGAAAAGGATATTATGACCGTTTTCTGAAAGAGTGTAAAGCGTATAAAATCGGAATTTGTTTCCCTTTTCAGTTCCGGGAGGATGTGATACCTACAGACTTTATGGATGTGCCGATGGACGAGGTAATAAAATAAAAAGCGGTTTGAAACTCAAACCGCTTTTTATTTTGCTTTATGATAAGATTAAGCCTGTTTGATCGCTTCAACCGGACAAACACCTGCGCAGGTACCACATTCCGTGCAAGCATCCGGATCGATTTGATAGTGATCAGCACCCATAGAGATTGCTCCTACCGGGCATTCTCCTTCACATGTACCACAAGTGATACAATCATCAGATATTACGTAAGCCATTTTCAAAAAAGTTTTATTGATTAATAATGGCCAAAAGTATAACCAATATTTGAAAGAAAAAAGGTTTGGCTGTAAAAAAGTTTGCTGCAACCTTGCCCTGTGTCCTGCGTAAATACTCCTTACGGAGGATACCTTCGGGATGCAGTGTCTTTCCCAATATACACACACAACAATGCTGTATGTCGGGGTATCCTTTTTTTGTGCTAAAAGCATAGGGCAGAAGAGGGGCTATATTAAAAAATGTAATTTATTGTTTGTAGATTGATTTTTTATCGATAATTTTGTGTTGTTGTGTGTAGATAAAAACTCTGTCGTGTTAGGAGTTTCTATTTTTCCACAGTTCAGAAGTTTCCATTGGTAGTATATATGATTGGGAATCACGACAATACCAATCGTTGTTCCAGCGGAAAAGACAAAGAAAGGAAAGGAGTATTAATACAAAATCGATTTCATGATGAAACAATCAGGAAAAATGGGGGGTAAGTGGAAATATCTCTCGTCTAAATTGCGGAGACCGGCCTGGATATTGTTGCTGGTCGTAGGCTTTGTTTTATCCGGTTTTGAAAGCCGGGCGAATTACATTCGGATAGATGGGGTGGTTACTGTGTCTGTTTCTCCCTCGTCAGCCGATACATTGATTTTAAGTTTTCCTTTGAAATGGGAAAATTCCTGGCGGGATGGGTTCAACTGGGATGCAGCCTGGATATTTTTTAAATACAAGGTGGCTAACGGCGACTGGAATCATGTAAATTTGGCGCAGGCAGGACATGTGTTTAACGGTGGTAGCGACAAATTTGCTTTTATGACGGGAAAAACGGGCAGTAATGTCGTGGGGTTGTTTGTGATGCGTGCAGAGGAAAAAGTCGGTCCCGTGGTATTGAATTGTCAGGTGAAATGTCACAAGAATGCTTTGGGAGGAATGACACCGGAAAAATTTGAAAATAATGAAGCATTTATATTGGCACAGGGAATAGAAATGGTATATGTTCCATACGGGGCTTATGCTTTAGGCGACGGTGCATGTCTGAACGGTTTTGCCGGGGCTTCCGATGGTTCACCCGCTATTATTGACAGCGAGGATGCTTTAAGTAATTCTACGGTGACACGTGTGCTTCCGGTGACTAACGGTGGAGTCAGTGGAACGGGTGTATCTTTGGCTGCAACCTATCCCAAAGGTTATCAGGGATTTTATGTGATGAAATACGAAGTCAGCCAGGAGCAGTACGTTGCTTTTCTGAATACCTTAAAGAAGACGGAGCAGAAAGCGCGGGTTACTTGGTGTGATGATCCGGCTAAAGCGGGAAAATATATTTTCGGTGATCCGGATTATCCTACGGCCCGTAACGGGATTATCCTCAATGTGCCGGCGACGACTTCTTCGACGGCGATATTTGCCAATAATTTGACGAATGATTCAAAGTATGCACAAAGTGATGATGGGAAAACAATTGCGTGTAACTATCTTTCTCCGGAAGATATGATTGCGTATTGTTGTTGGGCGGGTTTGCGTCCGATGAGTGAAATGGAGTATGAGAAAGCCAGCCGCCCTCTGTATCCGGAGACTTCCGTACCCGGAGGGTATGCCTGGAATAGTGCTTCTGTGCCGACAGGAACTACGAATGTAATTAATGGAGGCAAAAACACGGAAACACCGAGTACTGGTGCTAATACAAATTTCGGAGGAGTGTTTACAGGACCTGTCCGGTGTGGTTCTTTTGCTACAAGTACTTCTACGGCAGAGTCTGCCGGAGCAACGTTTTGGGGAGTGATGGAAATGAGCGGCAATCTGAAAGAAATGTGTTATAGTGTGGCTGCTGGTAGTGTATTTAATGGTACGGTATTGGGGGATGGGACCTATTTAACGACTAAATGGAATGCGGCTGCGGGAAATATCGGTGTTCGGGGGGGCGGATTTATGAGTGGTAAGGATTTTTTGAGAACATCCGATAGAAGTGAAATGACGGGTTACTTTTCTAATATGACACAGCGGGATAGTACAGTAACATTCAGAGGTGTTCGGCCAGTGGCGGAGGCAGTGACTGCGGGTACGATTGTAGTGAAGGATGGGAACAACCAGACGACGACATATGCTTGTTTGAATGCAGTGACTAAAATTCAGACGGATGTTCCGGCAACGGTAGGTGTTCCGGGAATGACGTTTACTTATATGTGGTATGTACAGGAACAAGGAGGAAGTTGGGCATTGATACCGGGAGAGACAAGTGAAACGTTGGATTACAGTGATTTTGTGAATACGACAACAGCTAACAGAACATATAAATTCAAACGAAAAGCGATTTGTCAGGTGGGAGAAGGGGTTTCAAATGAGTTGGCTTTATCTGTACCGAATACCTCATTTGAGGTTGTGCCTCGTAAAATTAGTTTAAATTCGGCGAATGCGGCAAGCAGTTTAATTACTGCGGGGGTGGCAACGCAGAAAAATGGAACGTATTCTTGGGTTTTTAATAATAATCCGATTAATGATCCAACGAATATAGTTGCTGGTGCAAATACAGGTTCAAGTACGTACCGGGCTTCAAGAGATCATTTTGGTGCTGCGCAGTCTGTTGCAGGGTTGAAAACTGTGATTTGTCGTTATACGATAGGTAGTTGTGTGGCTGATTCGCTTGTGACGGTGGAAGTTGATCCGTATAATAGTAATCCTTGTGGTGGGCAGGTGTCTGTTGCGGATGCAGAGGGACATACATATGCTGTGGTGCAAATCGGAGCGCAGTGTTGGATGCAGGATAATATGAATATTGGAACATTTGTTCAAATCGCTTCCAATAACCCTTGGGTATATGATGAGCCGGGAATACAGAAATGGTGTAACGGTGGTGGGAGTAATGGGTATGGAAGTAATGAATCGAATTGTGATAAATATGGCGGTTTGTATGAGTGGTGGGAGGTAGTTTGTGCTGGTCGTTGTTCTCATATTACCGATCCGAATATGACGGTGAGTCAGGGTGCTTATTCTTCTTTTGAGGAGGCTGTTAAGGCGATTGAGCCGGATGTTGTAATGTCTCCTAATGGTCGGTATATAAAAGGTTTTTGTCCTAATGGTTGGCATTTGCCGACGGATGAAGAGTGGAAACAGTTGGAGATGTATTTAGGAATGAGGCGGTCGATTGTGGATTTGGCTTATCCCAATGGGAATGCAAATGGTGGTTGGGGGCGTCAGGATGGTTCTCCTGCACAAGGAACCCGTATGAAGTCGGCTGTGGATAATTGGAATGGTACAAGTACAACAACGGCCGCTAATGACCGAGATAGATTTCACGGGCGCCCGCATGGCTATCGTTACCCGAGTGGCGGTGGTTTCTACTACCTCGGTACGTACGCAATCTGGTGGAGTTCTTCCGTCAGTGGTACAGGAGCTTGGTATCGTGAATTGTACACGAGTTACACTTCGGTGTGCCGGAATGTCAATGCCCGTTCGTACGGGTTTAGCGTCCGTTGTGTCAGGGATTAGTGTGAAGAATAACGGCTGCCTTGTTTACGGGCAGCCGTGTGTGAGGTGTTGATTATTTGGTTATTTGACTATTTGGGGCGAAGCGAAGGGGTGGCGGCCAAAAGGCGGCGAAGCCGCCCGATTTTGAAAATAAAAAATTGAGATATGCTATTAAAGGAAAAATTGTCAAGAGAAACAGGTAATCGGATACACTTCTATCGGGAAGGTATGTTTTGGAAATTGTATAACCAGTCTGCTTTTAATTTTTCGCAGCGGGTAAAACAGTATCTTCTGAAAAAGAAGTATATCAAAGAGGTGAAGAGCTGGATTGTGACAATGGGGTTTCCGGATGTAGTGTTAAAAGAGAATCTGGAGCGTTTGCGGGAGTATACCTTGTCTGTGAATGTTTCGGAAAAAGTAGTGGAAGTGGAGTTGAAGGAAGGGTTGCCCGGTTACCAGGAATGGTTTGAAGAAATAAAGGAGGAAGTGAAAGGAGTGAGGGAGGTAAAAGAAGAGGGAACTGTTCCGGTCGTAGGGAACGAGGATGAGAAAGAGCGGATATTAAAAGATATCCGCGATTTCCCGATTTTACAGAAAACTCCGCTTGACGTGCAGATGTTTTTTATTGAGTTACAGAACCGGGTGGTGAAGTTGGACAAATAGATAACCGGATAAGTGGGATTCAGTTATGGGAATGTATGATGAATTGCCGGTTTACAAAGCCGGTTATGATTTATTGCTGGAGATTTTTCAATTTGTCCGGAATTTCAGTAAGGAGTTCAAATATACGGTTGGCGATAATATGAAAACGGAGGGGGTGGAATTGATAAAGTTGATTTATCAGGCCAATTCGACCCGGGATAAATTGGAAATCATAAGGCAAGCCAGGGAGAGGATTGAAACGATACGCTTGTATTTGCGGTTGATGAAAGATTTGAGACAGATTAATATTCCGAAATTTGTTTCGATCAATGCAAAGATAGAGAATGTGTCCAAACAGTTGGCGGGGTGGCAGAAGAGCCAGGGAAGAAACAACAATTGTTAGGCAAAGAAATAGAGTTCTTCGATATGTTTACAGGATTTGATATTCCGGATTTTATCGCAGAGAAAGAGGGCAATTGTGAGCAGTTGTCCTGACAGGAATGTCTGTTATGGCCATCGTAACCTCAGTGGCGGTGGTTTTTACAACCTCGGTGCGGAAACGAACTGGTGGAGTTCTTCCGTCAGTGGTGGGTACGCTTGGTATCATGGGTTGAACACGAGTTACACTTCGGTCCATCGTACTGCTCACTCCCGTTCGAACGGTTTCAGTGTCCGTTGTGTCAGGAATTTAAGGAATACAGATAAAATGCAGGGTATCGGTAGGTTACAGTGTTCTGTCTGAGTCGTACGGATCATGGTCTGTGCGAGAGTACATATTAAATTCGACAGACAGCGATAAAGAATCGGAAGCCCCTGTTCTATGTCGCAAGGAAATAATCGGAGATGCTGAATTTCCGATGCGGGATGTCTGTTTATGGCTGTCGTGGCGACGGAGCCCGTGGTTTCTACGACCTCGGTACGCATGCGAATTGGTGGAGTTCTTCCGTCGGCGGTACAGGCTCTTGGGACCGAGAATTGAACTCGGGTTACACTTCGGTAAATCGGTATCCCAATGCGCGTTCGAACGGCTTTAGTGTCCGTTGTGTCAGGGAATTTAATGGAATGCGTTTCTATCTATCGGAAATTATACCGGTGGGGAGTATTAAATCCGGTAGCACTCGGAGAGAAAAATAGTTCTTTGAGGTTTTGATTATATCGTAGTGAAAAGTTATTGACCGGGTTCGGTCAATAAATGAATATGTCTGTTTGTGGCAATCGTAACCTCAGTGGCGGTGGTTTTTACAACCTCGGTACGGAAGCGCTCTGGTGGAGTTCTTCCGTCAGTGGTTCGGGTGTTTGGAACCGTGCGTTGAATACGGGTTATACTTCGGTTTGGCGGTATGCCGACTCCCGTTCGTTTGGCTTCAGTGTTCGTTGCGTCAGGAACTTAATATGACATGTGAAAGTAAAATGTTATTCTGCCGGGATCGATGCAGGCTACGGCTTGTGCGAGTGTGCATAATTAAATTCGACAGACAGCGATATTTTGTTTGTGTCATGGAGTGCTCCGGCATTCCGGTAATCGCAAAAAAAAGTCGCAAAGCGACGATCAGGAAAGGAGACTTGGCCTGATGGATAATAGTTTGTATGATGGCTATCGTAACCCGAGTGGCGGTGGTTTCAACAACCTCGGTACGAACGCAATCTGGTGGAGTTCTTCCGTTAGTGGTACGGGCTCTTGGGACCGCCAGTTGAACACGAGTTACACTTCGGTGTGCCGGAATGTCAATGCCCGTTCGAACGGGTTTAGCGTCCGTTGTGTCAGGAATTTAATGGGAATGATATTCACTTTTGCTGCATCCGGAAATCGGATATGAATTGTATGAAACATATTGCCGGGATCGTTGCAGGTCATGGCTTGTACGAGTGTGCATGATTAAATTCGACAAACAGCGATAAAAACGGGAGATGCCGTTTAATATCGCAAGGAAAACATTCTGTTCCGCGGAATGAAGAATTGTTTGTTTGTGGCTATCGTGGCGATGGAGGTCGTGGTTTTTACAATCTCGGTACACAAGCGGACTGGTGGAGTTCTTCCGTCAGTGGTACAGGAGCTTGGTATCGTGAATTGAACACGAGTTACACTTCAGTCAAACGGAATGTCGAACCCCGCTCGTATGGTTTTAGCGTCCGTTGTGTCAGGAATTTATGCTATGTTTAAAGGATTCATGGAGAATGATTATCGTAGAGAGACTCCTGTTGGGAGGACTCAATTAGGAGGAATAAGACCTGTTTATGGCTATCGTACCCACAGTGGTGGTGGTTTCAACAACCTCGGTGCGGAAGCGGATTGGTGGAGTTCTTCTGTCGGTGGTACAGGTAGCTGGGAGCGTGCATTGAACACGGGTTATGCTTCGGTTTACCGGGGTGCCGTTGCCCGTTCGAACGGTTTAAGTGTTCGTTGTGTCAGGGATTTAATGCTCGGAATAGAGATATTTGCCGGAGTTGTAACAAGTTATGGCTTGAACAAGTGTGCATGATTAAATCCGACAGGTCGCGATAAAATAATCTGATGCAGTGGAAAGGGATAAATTTTATTAATATTAACAATAAAACTATAACTTTAGCAGCTTAAATCAGGTTTAAATATTGTAAAGAGCAGTGGCATGGATTTGTTTACGGAAATAAACAGAACGAAGATATTGGAAGATTTATTCAGGGCGTATTACGATGCCCGTAAAAATAAACGGGATACAATCAATGTGCTTATCTTCGAAAAGGATTTTGAGGCGAATCTGTTTGAGTTGTGTGATGAAATTCTGGAAAGGAGATATACTCCTAAGCCCAATATCTGTTTTGTTGTTGAAAGACCGGTGAAGCGGGAAGTATTTGCTGCGGATTTCCGGGACAGGATCATTCACCATTTTATTTATAATTATATCTCCCCGATACTGGAACGGCGTTTCATTAATGATTCATACAGTTGCCGGAAGGGGAAGGGAATTCATTACGGGGTGAAGCGTGCAGACGGGTTTGTAAGGAAGTGTTCTTTGAATTATACGCGTGATTGCTATATATTGAAATTGGATATCCGGGGATATTTTATGTCGATGAATAAACATATTCTTTACCGGAAGATTCGTGAAGATTTAGTGCAGAAGGCGGCGGAGTGTGATTTTGATCTGCCACTGGTGATTTATCTGTTGGAGAAGACCATTTTTAATGATCCGACAGTGGCCTGCCGACGCAAGGGAAAGAAAACGGACTGGGTGAATATTCCTAAAAGCAAGAGTCTTTTCTATATTAGCCGGGATTGCGGGTTACCTATTGGGAACCTGACATCTCAGTTGTTCGGAAATGTTTATATGAATGCCTTTGACAATTATGTGAAACATGAGCTGAATGTGAAGTATTATGGCAGATATGTGGATGATATGATTTTTGTACATGAGGATAAGGAGTATTTGAAAACTGTGTTGACCAAGGCAAAAGAGTTTTTGTGGGAAGATGCCCGGCTGGAGATTCATCCCAATAAGATTTATTTGCAGCATTATACGAAGGGGGTAGGGTTTATCGGTGCATTCATCAAACCGCGACGCATTTACATTTCGGATCGTACAAAAGGGAATTTTTATGAAATGATCCGCATTCAGAATAAAATTGTTGAGAATGAGCCGACCCATGAACAGATCAAGGATTTTGTGGCAAAGATGAATTCATATCTGGGCTTGACAAGACATTATGCTACGTATAATCTGAGGAGGAAGATGGTTTTTGAAGTATTGTCGCCTGCTTGGTGGAAGTATGTGTATTTGGATGGGCGAGTGGAAAAATTTGTAATAAAACAAGCGGTGAAAGCTGCGGAAATTAAACGTGTATTAGGAAAAAATAACTGAATAAATACAAAGATGTCAGGATAAGCATATATATAATTAAAGGAAAGGAATTGTAACGTTAAGTTATAAAATGTTGTGTTATGTGTGTCAAACAATTGGTCTTATTGTTTTGTGTGTACTTATTGACCATATGTGTGAAAGGTCAGAGTATATGCAAATATCAGGCTTCTAATGCGGGAGAGGACGGATTCTCCCAGTCAGGTATTCCTTTTGCTTTGTCGGCAAGCGGTACATTGGAAGCATGTGTCGGAAGTTCTGCTGAATTCAGTGTTTTGATACGGGGAACCGAAGCGTATAATTATACCTGGAAAAAAATCGGGGATGCGGCTTTCCGTGCGGAGTCCAAACCTACTCTCAGACTTTCCTCTGTGACGCAGGCGAATGCCGGGCGTTATTATTGTATGGTAGAAGATTTGAGCGGGAAATTAACTGCTTATTCGGATACGCTGGAACTGAAAGTTTTTAATTTGCCGACGGTCAGTTTGTGTATTGACGCTGGCAAAAACAGAATAGCGCGAGGGGATAGCATCCGGTTGATAAAAGAGGTGAATGCTGAAAACTACCATTGGAATGTAGATGTGCCTGCCAGCGGATGGGTAAAACCCACACAATCGACCTACTATATACTTACCGGAGAAAATGGGAGCCGTTGTACAGCTATGGCCGCTGTGGAGGTAGAGGTGGTGGATTTGTATTTACAGCCGGGTCCTTCTCTGCAAATATCATTGGGGCAGGATGGGATGTTGTCTGTCAATACAAATGCCGATACTGTTTTATGGTATGCGAAATCTCCTATACGTGCGTCCAAGATGAGCAGGATGAGTTTGCCTACCTCTCATCCGGAGTGGGGAAATTATGTCGGAAGCGGTCCAAGCATCAAAGTGTCTCCTGTTACTTCAATGCTATATACAGCTGTAGGCTATGTCGGGACGTATGCTGCTGTAACGACATTGAGTGTAGGTATTAAAAATACGTACAAAGGAGGTACGGAGGATGGCTTTACCCAATCCGATGTGCCTTTCGGAATCCTTCCGTTAGCGGATACGCTCCGTGTTTGTCAGGATGATAGTATCGCTTTTGTTGCTACCGCACAAGGTGTCAGCGCTTATGATTATACATGGTATTACATTGCTGGCGGAAATAATCACTGGTTGGTAGATCGGAATATCTGTAAGTTGAGTAATTGTACGTTTGCTCATGAGGGACGCTACTTTTGTAAAGTGACCGACCGTTTGAGCGGTTATGCGCAGAATTCTGATACAATTTATCTGAAAGTGGACGAACGTCCTTATGTTAAAGTAATATCTCCATTAACGGACACAGTGATTTGTTATGGAGATACGCTTTCCCTGACAGCCGGATTGCAACCGGCATTGACACATATCTCTTTTTCGGATGTTCGTTTCCAGTGGGCAGGTATCGGGTTGATAAGCGGGGAAAATGACCGGAATACCCGGGTGGCACCGGAAGCACAGACCACTTATATTGTAACGGCGGAAAATCACGGTTGCCGAAGCATGGATACGCTGTATGTTGGGGTGAACATCCCTTACGTCGATTTGCCTTCTACAACGGTAGCTTCAGAACATGGTGCTGTGACTGTTGTGGCACGGGATATTGAGGGGAATATAATAAATCCGGCGGCAACCGATCATTTTGAATGGGGATTGAATGATACGCTCATGCATCTCAATCCGGTTACGAATCCTCTGGTAATAGGAGATTTTATTCCCGGGTCAGTAAAGGCATGGGCTTCCGTGAAAATGGGGCAATGTATGGCTTCAGATACGACTTATTTCCAAATGAAAATCGGAACCTCTTTTTATGGAGGATGGGATGACGGGTTTGCCCAGTCTGATATACCTTTTGGTATTTCCCCTTTACCGGACACCACTTTTGTTTGTCAGAATGATAGTGTAATGTTGCAGGTAACGGCTTCCGGGGTCAGTCTTTACGATTATGCCTGGTATAAAGTGAGCTCTCCTTCAGATGATTTACTCGGGAATAAAAGTTCCTGCACGTTAAGCAACTGTGATTTTCCAACGGAAGGAGAATATTATTGTAAGGTTACGGATAAGTTGAGCGGATTTTCCAAACATTCGGATACCACATACGTGTATGTTAATGAGCGCCCGAGGGTACAGGTATATGAACCAGCAGGGGATACACTGATCTGTTATGGTGATACGATTTATCTGATGTCTCGTTTAAATCCGGCCTTAACTCGTTTGTCGGCTTCGGATGTTAATTATGTCTGGACAGGGAATAGCATTGTTTGGGGACAGGACGGCGCTTCAGCGTTGGTTGCACCTTCCGTAAAAACGGAATATGTCGTTAAAGCGGATTATAAGGGGTGTGAAACCAGTGACACATTGACTGTTGAGGTTAATACTCCTTATGTCGATTTGCCTGCTACGATTGTTGTCGGGGAAAACAGTCCTGTGGATATTCATGCCCGGGATAAAGCGGGAGATACTATTAATCCAGCCACAACCAATCAGTTCGTTTGGGGAATAAATGCTTCGGTAGTCGGTTCGTCAGTGAATCCCTTGCATATTCCGCAAGTTCGTCCGACAATGGAGAAAGTATGGGTGGCTGTGCAGTTCGGAAATTGCGGAGCTTCTGATACGGCTTATATAAAATTGAAAACAGGGACTTCTTTTTATGGAGGTCCGGATGACGGATTTACGGCTTCGTGTCTGGACCCGACCATTTTGCAGCAATTCGGACAGGAAAAATTAGTCTGTCAGGCTGATGGGAATAATGCCATGGCTGATTCTGTGGTGTTGCGTTTGGTTTATGAAGGGACGGATGTGGAATTTCAGTGGGAAAAGTTTAATACGAGCATCAGTGACTTTGAACCTATCGGTGATGGTAACGGTGTGCAGGGGGCTAATGGGCCAATACTGAGATTCAAACCGTTGGAGGTTTCTCACAATGGTTCGTACCGTTGTATTTTGAAGAACTATTGTTCGGACAAAGTTGTTATCAGTGATACCTTTACGGTGAGCGTGAAGGGAGAACCTGTAATCAAATCCTCCACCAATAACGGACGTATCCGTTGTCGGAATGAAAACGGCACGTTTACTTATAATGTGATTGCTGAAGGGGCGACACCCGATGATGTGATTCATTATCAATGGTCCAAAAATGGTGTGGATTTGCCTGGGGAAACTCGGAATTATTTGATAAGAAGTCTGAAAGAAGCAGACAATATGGTAAACGGGAAATATGTCAGTCCGGCGGGTTTGTATGTGTTGCGGATTTGGAATGATTGTGGTTCCGTCTATGATTCAGCCACTTTGGTGGTTAATGAACCGGCCTATCTGGAAAAGCAGGTAGATGATCCGGTTTATGCTTGTAAAGGAGAACGGAAAGAATTTTCGGTGCAGGTTGCCGGAGGAGGAATATATCAATATGAATTGTTGGAGGTGAGTGTAGGATGTAATAATGTCAATGATGTGGAAAATAACATTATTAATTCCTGGGCGGGTTTTTCTAAGATCAGTATTCCGGTGAATTCTCCAGGAAAGTACATTTGGCGTTTTAAGAATGAATGTTGTAACGGGGAATGGAAATATTCGGCTTTTATGACTTTGCGTATAGATGAAACTCCTTCTTTTGTCAGTGTCCCCGGCAACCAGGAATTGTGTATAGGAGAGACATTGAGCCTCACTTGTCAGGCATCTGCCGATACGCGTAATTTTTATTATTGGGAAAAAGATAATGTAATTTTGCCTGGACAAACTTCTGCTACTTTGCAGATTAGTAATGTCAAGGCTTCTGATGCCGGAGTGTATCGTTGTTATGTTTATAACGAATGTAATCCGGTGGCCAGTGGACCGATACAGGTGAAGGTAACCGATAAGCCACAGTTGGTGAGTATTTCTAATATAGAGTTGGATTATTGCGAGGGAGATTCTGTAGAAATCAAGGCTAATGTATCTTCTTTGTGGCCTTTGGATACCATCCGTTGGTACTTTAAGGGGGCTCCTCTTGCGGATGATACTGCCGGGCACATTGTTGGAAGTCATTCTTCTCTGCTCCAGATAAATGGTGTGAAGAAAGAAGATGCGGAAGGCACGTATATGGTGGAGATGAAGAATAAGTGCGGATCTAATTGGAGTTTGCCGGTTGGTTTCAAATTGAAAGAGCCTGCCAGATTCGTACGGGGACTGGATCGGGGGGTAGATTTGATTATGTGTGTGGGAACGTCACAGACATTGAGTGTGGAAACGACGGGTACGCCTCCCATCCGCTATATCTGGACCCATAACGGTGATACCATTGTCAATGGAAACAGTAATATGCTTCCAATTACGAATGCCCAGGTAGATACGGCCGGAGAGTATGTTTGTCATGTGCAGAATGGATGCGGAGATGATATTACGAAGACGGCTATTACCGTGAGTCATGCCGATACTTTCCGTTTTATCGGAGGAGGGCATTATTGTGCCGGAGACGGCGGGTTGTCTGCCGAGTTATTGGGGTCGGATACTTCCACGTTGTATCGTTTGTACAGAGATGGAGTAAGTCTACCTCTACGGGAGATTCATGGACGGGATGTGGTGCCTATGAGGGGACATATTGTTTTTGAAAATCTGACTGCGGGTACTTATTATGTTACCGGAATGAACCGACATAATTGTGAAGACCGGATGCCGGGAAAAGCTGAAATTATAGAAGATCCGCTGCCGGAAAATTATGGGTTGTATGTGGAAAGACACATGTGTGTCGGTGATTCAACCGGAGATTTGGCCTTGCCGGGAAGTCAGAACGGAATGCTTTACTATCTGTTGAAAGATAAAACGAGTGGATGGGATACATTGCAGCCTCCTTATGTTGGAACAGGGAACCCGCTGTTGATGTCTGTCGGAACCGGATTTTATAAAGTGTATGCGGTAGATACGGCAACGGGGTGTGCTCGCGTGCTCTCCGGATTGGATAGTATAACGCCCCGTCCTTATCCGCAGGAATGTGAACTGGGTGTATGGAACAATGACAGTGTGTATTGTCGTGGAAGTCAGAGTGATGTGGTATTGACGTATGACTGTTTCGAAAGTGGTAGCAGTTATACTTTGTGGAAAAACGGACAGTTGATGAATCCGCCGAAATATAGCGAGCCTTTGAGATGGACTGGAATAGAAGAAGGCGTCTATAATATCCGGGTAATGAATAAGTGGGGATGTTCCCGTGACTTCGGTCGCCAGGAGGTGAAAGTACGGGAATTGCCTCAGCGCTTCCCATTGGTGGGAGCCCGGATTTATTGTAAGGATGAACCGGGACCTCACAGGTTGGATTTACAAAACAGTGAAGAAGGCGTGAAGTATAGTTTCAGGTATCTTCCGTCCGTGCTTGTGAAAGATACATTGGGAACGGGAGGGGAAATAAAGCTGGATGTACCGTTGGAAGAGCATAAGTATTATGTTATTGCTATGGATACAACGTCGGAACATTGCAGTGTTCCGATGTTGGATACGGTTGAGGTCAGAATGAGCCGCCTGGAAGTACATCCTGATCCGGCTGTTGCATACGTTGAATATGGGCAAGTAGCTCAATTAAATATTGTGATACAAAATGCGGAAGGAACTCCTGTAGTCGAATGGATAGATAATGGCTATTTGGCAGAGTCCGTGCATATTCAGAATCCGAATACAAAACCCTGTACCTGGGATTCCGAAAACTTTTTAGTATCAGTAACTGATGCCAGCGGATGTAAAGTGGTAACTTCTGTAAAAGTGGTTCGGAAGGGAGGAAAACTCGAAGGAGAAATCCGGGAGGAAGATTGTTTGAAATCTGTGGATACGGTAAAAGTATGCGAAGGCAGTGATATAGAATTGTGTGCTTATGCTGTAGGTGGACAGGGCTTTTTTGATTACACATGGAGCGATTTGAACAATACTCATTTGGGGCAAGGGGATAAACTGACCTATACTCCTTCTGCAGAAGGTTATGTCTGGTTGGATATTGAGAGCGGACAACAGAAAATCAGGGATTCGGTGTATGTCATGATGGGTAAAGCTCCTCGTATTGATACATTGGAACCGTTGTATAGCCGTTGTGTGACTCCCGGTTCGCCGGAACAGATTGTCTTGAAAAACAGTGAATCAGGTAACAGTTATTCCTTGGAACATTCGGTGGATGGATTGACTTATACCTATTCGGGTTTGACACCTACTTACGGTAGTGACGGAAAGATTACTTTTTCTTTATTAAATGCAGCTCAATTTACCGGATATTTGCGGATTGTGGCTGAGCACATTTCTCAGGACGGAAAGGTTACGTGCCAGGCCGTGATGGATCAGATTGTGGAACTACGGGAAGCTCCGACAAAGTATGATGTGAAAGGAAGTTGGAATTATTGCGGTAATGAGGTTGTCCGGGATACGATAGTGCTTGATGGGGCACAGCAAGGGGTAACTTATCATTTGAAAAAACTTCCGGGAACGGAGGTTGCTGTTGTTACGCCGATACCCGGACAAGACAGTATATTGTTTGTCGGTCGCTATAATGCAGGAAATTATATTGTGGTAGCGGAAATCGGAGCTTGCCGGGATACAATGAACGGTATGGCAACTATTGTTGCCGATACATTGCCGCCTATCGGAACCCTGGAGAATCAGGGTGCACATTGTGCAATGGATTGTCCGGTGGAAATTGCGATTACGCAGGCCATTCCGGGTGTGGATTATTATTTGGTATTGGATAGTCTGAATGGTGGTCAGTCTTTTTCCCATTTTAAAATTTCTTCGGCGGGACGTTTGTCGTTCGGAACCTATTGTGAGTTGGGACATTATTCCGTAAAGGCTGTCAATTCGGTTACGTCATGCGAGAATGAGAAAGCGGAAGTACTTATCCGAGAGACACCTGATATTCAGCATTTGTCCGGAGATACGCTCTATTGTGAGGGTACTTTCGGAGTGAAACTGACTTTGGATTCTACAGAGACCGGAGTGGTTTATTATATGCAAAAATGGGACGTTGATACGATCAATCCGGATAGCAGCAAATGGGTGGATGTGCATCCTGCTGTTGTGATTCATGGCAATGGGTTCCCGGTCAATATCTCTTCTTATTTTACGGATGGATATTATCGTCTGATGAGTTCCGACCCGTGTCCGGCAGCAATGGATTCGATTCGGATTCATATGATTCCTTTGCCTGATGATACGTTGAAACTTCAATTGGAGGGAAATGGTTGTATTGATAGTGCATTTGTGTTGAAAATCGATCCGCGGGAAACGGATGTGGACTATACTTTGCGATTTAATGGGGTATCCGTGACAGAAACTCCGGTGGTGACGGCTACGGGAATTGAATGGCATTTTAACAGTGGGGATGCAGGAAATTATAGCGTATTTGCCCAACGGGAAATGTGTACTACCGTGTTGAAAGATTCTGTAAGGGTGGATTCTTTGCCACAGATTTGGTCTTTGGATGGTGTGAAGCAATTGTGTCAGAATGACAAAGGCATTTTGTTTATGGCTTTTGCCGAACCTGGAGTGAAATATTCGCTTTATGATACGGCAGCCCATGCTTTCACTGTACTGGGAACGATAAGGCACGATAGCGTAATTTTTAACGGCGTGAAGCCCGGTACATACTATCCGCAGGCAGCGAAAGGAAATTGTTTTGTGAATGGGGATTTGTATACGATTCAGGCTCTTCCGGCTCCGGCTCCGGTACAGATGGAAGCAGCCGATTGTATTGAAACCGGAACGGGCTGGATAAAATTGTCCGGCTTACAGGATAGTTTGGAATATGTAATCCAGGGCATCTCTTCTTCTTCGGTGACGTTGCGGTATTTTACCGGAGATACGATATTCGGTAATCTTGCTGTAGGAATTTATTGTGTGACGGTTAAGGATACCCTGATTGGTTGTGAAAGTCTAAGTGTCTGTGATACGGTGCGGGAAGGTGTCGGTACGGATAGTATTATCGGTGATTTTTACTATTGTGAGGATAAGTATGGAGACGGAACCGGAGTTCGTCTTACACTTTCCGGAACCCAGATAGGAGTTGATTATAGCATTCTGGATAAGGAGGGCAAGACGTTGATGACTATCCGCCGGCCTACTCGTGTGTTTCCAGATAATCTGTTGCAGGATACGTTCGTTTTCAGAAAAGAGCGGTCGGGGTACTTAGGCGGGTGCCGGGTAGATTCTGTGTTTGAGGTAAAGGAAATTCCTCTGCCGGCAGATTCTTTGAAAGTTGAGCTGACGGGTGGTTCTGTGCTGTGTGCAGGCGGACAATATTCGGTCAATATTCACGAATCCCAGAAAGATAAATGGTATATCCTCCGGAAGCAGGGCAGTACGGTCGGTTTGGATACGATTATGGGCCAGGAGGGCATGACGGTGACATTCCCCCAACCGTTGACGGAAGCCGGAAGATATGAAATATACGTCCGGGATGTCCGTAAGGACTGCGGGGTTTATTTGGATACCCTGATTACAATTGCTCCTCAGCCTCAGTCGGTGGTGATTGACAGTTGCTTCTATTGCTATGATTATAATGGAGTGCCGGATAGTGACAGTTGCCGTATCGGATTGCGGGGGATGTTGACCGGGACAATTTACCGTCTGAATAACGGAGTGGAATTGGATACGCTGAGAGGACCGGGGAACGACTTGTTCTGTGAAAGACCTGCAGGGGATTATATGATTATAGCTGAAAATAATCAAACCGGATGTGTGGATACAATGAAAACATCCATACGGGCGGTGAGACGTCCTCAGATATTGGATGTGGTAGTGGACTGCGGTGACCAGGGCGTATTGGATACGATTTATACTTTTCAGAGTAGTGAAGCAGATGTGGATAGTGTGGTTTATTATCTGTATAAGGATGGTGTAAGACAGGCTGTATCGCAAGTGGGTGACGGGATGAAACCGGTGACTTTCGGACATTTGACCCAGGCTGGTGTGTATAAAATTTACGCAGAGAAACGAAACAGCCTTTGCGGAGTGTTTATGAACGATAGCATCGTGATAACCCCTGCTTTGAACTGTAAAGATACGTTACAGGTTATAGGTGAGGTGTGTCAAGGTAGTGGAGCTAAAGTTACTTTACGCTATAACTGTTCTGTGTCCGGTTGGAAGTATTATCTGCGGAGCGAACTGTGTGATTTCGATACGATTGCCGGAGGACGTACGCTGATGTGGGGTGTCGGAGAGGGGAAATATATTCTGAGGGCTTATAACGAGTGTGGAAGAGTGGTAAATTTGGATACGGTGAATATTGTCGGCAAACCGTCGCCTGTCGTATATACGATTCTGAACAAAAACTTTAGTTTGTGTGAGGGGAAAACATTTGATATTGTATTGGCGGGAAGTGAAGAAGGGGTGGTGTATACGGTTGTGGATGCTGCCGGGCGGATAAGGGCGTCGGTTACCGGAAGTGCAGGCGGAGGAACCCTTTCTTTGGGAACGTTCGGTGCTGCCGGTTTGTATGAAGTGTGGGCAGAAAAGAATGGCTGCAAGAAAATGATGGACAAGGTGATTGTTGCCCCGGCGTTATTGCCTGCGGAAGTACAGGTGCTGGGGAATGACAAGTGTCTTACCGATGGCGTCAATGACAGTATTCAGTTATGCCTGGCATCGCGGGAAAACAATGTGAGCTATTATCTGTATGTCAATGGACGTACCGTATTGGATAGTCTGACGCCTTCGCGGCCCGGGGAGTTGTGCTTCAATAAACAGGATAGTATCGGACGTTATACGGTGATTGCAATACATCCTACCAGCAAATGCCGGAAAGAGATGCCGGGTGTATACAATGTGAGTACTCCGGCCATTGCTTATGACTTGGAGAACCCTGGTGAAGTGATTCACATCTGTCAGGGAACAGATACCTGTCTGTATTTGGAAAACAGTGAAATCGGTATTGAATATTTCCTGAGAAGAAACGGTGCGACTTTGGGTAATCCTGCCCATACTGCTACGGGCGGACGTCTGAAAGTGGCCTGTGTTTCCCAGAGCGGGGAATATCAGGTGATAGGGAAAGTCGGGGAGTGTGAAACCTTGATGAACGATACGGTGGTTGTAGAAGTGCATCCGCTTCCGCATCTGGATGTTGAAAAGGAGTTACATTATTGTGAGTTTTCAACAGGAGTCGATGTGACGGTTGCTTATCCGACGGACAGTACGGTTTTCTATGAACTCTATTCTCCAAACGGAATACTTCCGTTGGATGCCCGTTACGGAAATGGCGATCATACTGAATTCACTTTCTCCGTACAGGCGGATTCCGTTGGCTATTACAGAGTCGTGGCTACCGATACGGCTGCTGGATGTAGTGAGGTGAAACGAATTCAGGTGATAGAGGATAAATTGCCTTTAGATTATGATTTGATCAGTAGTAATGGAAAATATCTGTGTGCCGATGGAAGCGGGATGGGCACTTATTTCTCTTTAAGCGGAAGTGAAAAGGGGGTTACCTACACTTTATACCGTTTGTCACCCCGGGAAGATATTGTGAGCAAGGATGGAACGGGAGGTGAATTCCGTTTCCCGAAAGAAGTCCGTGATACAGGGCTGTATATGGTAAGGGCGGAAAACCTGCTTTCCGGCTGTGAAAATTCATTCAGTCCGGTGCGCATTCTTCGAGCTGATACGGTACACCGCTACGATGTAATATCGGTGGTAAACAGGTATTGTTCATTAAGCAATGACCCAACGAAGGGTGTTATCCAGTTGAGCAATAGTCAGATCGGAGTTGAATACGAGATATATCAAAATGGCGTTTCTATTGGGATGCAGCAGATGGGTACAGGCGGTCCGTTGGAGTGGAGGGGACTGGAAGGTGGGTTGTGCCGTCATTTGGGGTATCCTCCCCGGGGCGGAATCGTATATGCAATAATGGCACGTGATACTTTAACCAACTGTGTGAAGCAGATGAATGGTACGGATACCATTGTGGCGGAAGAAAGAATAGAAGTGTTGGCACAGGAGCCGAATGAAGATATTGCAGTTTGCGAAAAAGACAGCGTTCAGTTTAGTGTGACGACTTCCGGTTGTGGAGAGCATTATCAATGGTATCATGACGGAGTGGCGTTGACAGGGGAAAACAGAACTTATTATAATATCCGTTCCTTGAATACGATGACGGATCCGGGGTATTATTATTGCAGTATATCGAATACTTGCGGCATGGCGGAATCTCAAATGGTGAAATTGACCATTTATCCGTTGGTATCGGTGAAGAAGAAAATGGAGCCGATCATCATCTGTAATCCGCAACAAAAGAGTGTTCTGCTGGCTTCGGCATTTTCCAATGCACAGTATTTTGTATGGTATCGGGCGGATGAAACGGAAGAAAATTGGTTAAGTCTGAAAAGTAGTTATGAAATTGTGGACTTTGATACCACAAAAGTGGGGAAATATGTTTGTAAAGCCTGGAATGGGAATAATTGCAATGTGGTTTATGATACGTGTGAGGTAAAGATGGGAAGTGTGCCGGATGTGAGTATTGTAGCTGGAGGAGATACATTACTCTGTAATGGCTTGAGTTCCTACATTATGGAAGTGCATCCTGGGGCAGGAGTAAGTATAGAGTGGGAATTTAACGGACAACTTACCGGAGATACCGGAACTCTTTATACTTTATATCCGGTTACGACAGCTAATGAAGGGTTGTATGCGGTAAGAGCCCGGAATAAATGTGGCTCGGCATCGATAAATGTCGGAGAAGTGTTGGTCGATGACAGTATACAGATTAAAGCGATGAGCGATAAGATTATGCTACGTTGTCCCGAGGAGTATGAAACTTTATTTTTGACGACAGAGCCGGCTAAGCGGGTAAATTATTATTGGTACCAGACACCGGATGTGGGCACAATTGTGTCGTCTGAAAGTTCTTTCAGGGTAGGTCCTATGGGAACTGCATCACCGTTAAGTTATCGGGTAGTTTATAGTAATAAATGTTCAGCTGGGCAACAAGATTTTGTTATTCATGTTCCTCAGAAGATTGAGACCGATCCGCTGCCAAGGATGATTTCAGCTTGTGCGGATTGCGCAACTGATACGGTATTACGTTTGAATGTGGATGCTTCGATGTTTGCGCAGTTTAAGTGGTTCTACCGGATGAATGAGCAGGATACGAATCGTGTCAGTGTTGAAAATGGTGCAGATACATTGGCAATTCCTTTGTGTACAAGTGGTACGGGATATTATTATTGTAAAGTGTATAATCGTTGTGAAACGGATTTTACGACTGAAACCTCTTGGATAAGGGTAGATACGGTTCCTGTAATTAAGGATATGTTGCTGTCAGCAGATACTGTTTGTGAAGGTTTGGCTTATGTTAATACATTGAGTGCAACGGGGGGAGGATTGAAGTATATTTGGAGGATTGAGAAGAAAGACGGAAGTGTGCAGGAGGTTGTGAATAAAAATGATGCATTTTCTTCGACTTCGGAATTAAATCTTCGGAATATCGGATTGGAGTATGATAGTTGTCAGATAACTTGTTATGTGGAAAATCAGTGTGGAAAAGATACGAGCAATACGATGTTTTTGCGTGTATTGCCGATGCGTCGCGTGGCGATTTCTCCGCTAGAACAAAAGATATGTGCGGAAGATACTGCGATATTTGAAGTGGAATTGCTTTCCGGGGATTTACCTTGGGAATATAAAATGGAATGGCCGGATAAATCATTGCACACGGTATCCGGAATACTGCAAATGAAAGATACGGTGAAAGTAACTCAGTCCGGAAAGTATAGTATGAAGTATCTGAGCGATGCGGCAGGATGTATACGTACACAGGATTTACCTGTGGCAGAAGTTCTGTATAATGCACCAGAGACATTGGTGATGAGCGGTAGTCAGGATGTATGCCAGGATGACAGTGTCTCCATCCATTTCAGTATCAGCGGCGGTGTAGGTCCTTGGAAGATAAAGGTTGTCGATCTCCTTCGTGGAGACTTGGCCGATGAAATCTGCGGTACAGATGCATTGGTGATGTACGGTCGTGATACAGTGATACGTTTTCCCGCCTCGAACAGTG
>CAJURM010000026.1 GCA_910589025.1 uncultured Odoribacter sp.
CCTGAAAGCGGGTGCAAAGATAATACAACTATCTGCAAATATCCAAAATTTTCTTGTAATATTTTTTGAAAAATCTCATCACAAAAACTCAATTCGCTATAAATCAAATCCCTAAAAGAAGAAAAGAGTTGAGTAAAAGTATATGAAAAAGAAATCAGATTCCTGAGATGATACAAAAAACAGCACTATGTGCCACCGATTTTTTTTATATATTTGTAGGCACAAAAAATACAACAGCATTTATTTAAAATTATAATATCAATGGCACAGACTCCTTCTATTCCCAAAGGGACAAGAGATTATTCTCCGGAAATCATGGTAAAGCGTAATTATATATTCGACACCATCAAGAGCGTATTCAAACTATACGGTTATATGCCTCTTGAGACTCCGGCCATGGAAAATTTATCCACATTGATGGGAAAATACGGAGACGAGGGGGACAAATTGCTTTTCAAAATACTGAATTCCGGTGATTTTCTTTCGAATATCCCGGAAACAGAGTTAGCCGGAAAAAACAGTCTGAAATTAACGAATAAAATCTCAGAAAAAGGCTTGCGTTACGACCTGACGGTACCTTTTGCCCGTTTCGTCGTTCAGCATCAATCCGAAATCTCGTTCCCGTTCAAACGTTATCAGATTCAGCCCGTATGGCGTGCCGACCGACCGCAAAAAGGGCGTTACCGGGAATTTTATCAATGTGACGTTGACGTTGTGGGTAGCGACTCCCTTTTAAATGAAGTGGAACTCATTCAAATCGTAGATGAAGTATACCGCCGTTTAAAGCTAAGGGTACGCTTACTCATCAATAACCGGAAAGTGTTGGCAGGAATTGCAGAAATCATCGGTTATCCCGAAAAGCTCACGGATATTACCGTCGCTATTGACAAAATGGATAAAATCGGTATTGACAACGTCAATGCCGAACTTCGGGAAAAGGGGCTGACGGAAGAAGCTATCCTTAAATTACAGCCGATTCTCAATTTAGAAGGCGATACCAAAGAGAAATTACAACAATTACGTACAATTTTACAGAACAGTCCGACAGGACTAAAAGGCATAGAAGAACTGACCCAGGTATTCAGTTATCTGAATGAAATGCCTCTACAGACAGAGATAAAACTGGACCTTACGTTAGCCCGGGGATTAAGTTATTACACTGGAGCCATTTTCGAAGTAAAAGCGTTGGATGCCGAAATGGGCAGTATCACCGGTGGCGGCAGATACGACGACCTCACCGGTATCTTCGGACTGAAAAATGTTTCCGGCGTCGGCATATCCTTTGGTGCCGACCGCATTTTCGATGTCATGACACAATTGGATTTATTTCCGGAAGACGCCAATACCACGACCCGCATACTCTTTGTCAATTTCGGAGAGAAGGAAGAATGTTTCTGCCTTCCCCTGCTACGCCAGTTACGCAACGAAGGCATAAACGCAGAAATCTATCCCGAAGCTGCTAAAATGAAAAAACAAATGACTTACGCCGACAGAAAGAAAATACCTTTTGTAGCTTTAGTCGGTGAAAACGAAATCAAAGAAGGCACAGTCAGTTTAAAGAACATGAGTACCGGTGAACAAGCCAATATAAAAACAGACGAATTAGCTGTGCATTTAAAATAGACGTTCACATAAATAGATAAAATTCATAGCCATGATACATTATATTTCTCCCGCCCCGCTAACGTTTGAAGTTATCGACCGCATTCTGAAAAAGCAGTATCAACTTGCCCTTTCGGAAGAAAGTAAGAACCTGATCTGTGAATGTAAGGATTATCTGGATCGCAAAATAGCGGCTTCCGACAAACCGTTATACGGTATTACCACAGGATTCGGCTCTTTATGCAAAATCAGCATTTCTCCCGAAGACCTGAGCCAATTGCAAGCCAACTTAGTCATGTCACACGCTTGCAGTATCGGAACACCGATTCATCCCACCATTGTGAAACTGATGCTTTTATTAAAAGCCCATGCCTTGTCTTTAGGCAAATCGGGAGTGCAACTAGCCACAGTAGAAAGAATCATCGATATGTTTAATCACGATGTGTTGCCTGTGGTACGGGAACTCGGCTCACTCGGAGCATCAGGCGACTTAGCCCCGTTAGCCAACCTGTTCCTGCCGTTGATTAACGAAGGGGAAGTTCATTATAAAGGGGAAATCCGCCCCGCTGCCGAAGTCAATGCAGAACTTCACTGGCAACCTGTTACTTTGGGTGCCAAAGAAGGCCTGGCTTTGCTCAATGGAACGCAATTCATGAGTTCACACGCTGTCTATGCCCTTCTCAAAGCATTCAACCTTTCAAAATACGCAGACATCATCGGTGCCATTTCCCTGGACGCATACGACGGGCGTATCGATCCGTTCCTGCCTCAGATTCATTCTGCACGGCCTCATCCGGGACAAATCGAAACAGCCCTCAATATCCGCACTCTCCTGAAAGGCTCAGAGTTTCAGAAGAAGGAGAAAACACGGGTACAGGATCCTTATTCATTCAGATGCATGCCCCAGGTACACGGAGCCAGCAAGGATACAATCCTGTATGTTGCGTCAGTCGTTGAGCGTGAAATCAATTCCGTAACCGACAATCCGACCATTTTTGTGGAAGACGACATGATTATTTCGGGCGGCAACTTCCACGGAGAACCGTTAGCGATGGTACTGGATTTTCTGAGTATTGCCGTTGCCGAATTGGGAAGTATCTCCGAAAGACGTACTTACCGACTGATTTCCGGTGACCGCGGCAATATTCCGGAATTTTTGGTCGCCGATCCCGGCCTGAATTCGGGTTTTATGATTCCGCAGTATGCAGCCGCTGCAATTGTCAGTAAAAACAAACAACTCTGCACCCCCTGCTGTGTAGACTCAATTCCCTCATCCAACGAACAGGAAGACCACGTCAGTATGGGAGGCAATGCCGCTACGAAAACGGTACAGGTAATTGAAAATACGGAACGCATTCTCGCCATCGAACTGATGAATGCCGCACAAGCTATCGATTTACAACGCCCCACCCAAACATCGCCCTATCTGGAAGAATTCCTGAAAGAATTCAGAAGTGCGGTCCCGTTCAACCATACCGACCGGGTCATGTACAAAGACATTGACGCTGCTACCGAATTTTTAAAGTGCGGAGATTTCTGGAATTTTGAGGAATAACTTCTTTATTTTCTCCTGCTCCTACAAAAAACGGAAAGTGAAACAAAATCACTTTCCGTTTTTTATTACTCTTCAATAATCAGCCGGAATCCCGAACCGTGTATATTATCTATTTTTATCTTTTCGTCCTCCTTAAAATATTTTCTCAGTTTCGTGATATACACATCCATACTCCTGGCTGTAAAATAATCATTTGTCCCCCAAATTTCCGTCAGCGCTTTGTCCCTGAGCAATAAATGGTCCCTGTATTTATATAGCAGTTCCAGCAGATGTGACTCTTTGGGAGTCAATTTTATCACCTCTTCATTTTTCGAGATGGTGCGCAATTCCGTATTGAAAAGATATTGACCGATCTGAATATACCGGGGTTTGGCTTCTTCGGTCTCTCCTTCACACCTGCTCAGTATAGCCCTGATTTTCAATATCAACAGTTCCGAATCAAAAGGTTTGATAATATAATCGTCAGCTCCTATTTCATAGCCGAGTTTCATATCTTCTTTCAGACTTTTGGCCGTAATATATACAAAAGGTACTCCCGGAGCAATCTCCCGGATTTTCTTTCCCAAGGTAAAGCCATCCATCTGAGGCATCATCACATCCAGCAGACAGAGGTCATAGCGGTCTTTCCGAAAAACTTCCAGCCCTTCATTCCCATTCACACACAACGTCACATCATAATCGGACAATTCCAGATAAGATTTCAGTACCGACCCGAAACAGGGATCATCTTCCACTAATAAAATTTTATGCGCCATACTCTGTATAATTAAATAACACCCTATATTACCATCCTTAAAAAATAAGTTCTATCAATGTGCCTTTATATTTTTTAGATACCAGCCTTACCGTTCCTCCATGCAATTCCACAATAGACTTCACGTAACTCAATCCCAATCCGAATCCTCTGACATCATGGAGGTTGCCTGTCGTTACACGGTAAAACCGGTGAAATACCTTTTTCTGTGCCTCCCTGGAAATGCCGATACCCTGGTCCCGCACCCCCACAACAAACTGGCGCCCTTCCTTTCGGGTATAAACATCAATGACAGGAGCGCCTGCGGAATATTTCACGGCATTATCCAGCAGATTGCAAATGACGTTCATCATATGCACTTCATCCGCCATCAACACAAAACCGGAGGCGTTCAATTCCAAACTTAAAGTACCTCCGGCATTCTCCACCTGCAACAAGAATGTAGCCGCCGCTTCTTCTATCAACCCGTTCATATCCACCTCCGCCTTATTGAGAGGCAATTCCCTACGATCCAGTTTCGCCTGTTGCAGAATACGCTCCACATAAGTATTCATCCGTTCGTTTTCACTCCGGATCATATCGTTAAATTTCAAGAGCTTTTCCTGGTCTGCCAAGACTTTCTCCTTCATAATGGCAGACGTAGCCAAAGAAATCGTAGCTATCGGGGTTTTAAACTCGTGGGTCATGTTGTTGATAAAATCATTTTTCATTACCGACAACTTCTGCTGCCGCATAATCACCACGATGGTCACCACAAAGACAAACAACAAACCAAAAATGCAAAAACCAGAAGCCAGCAGCAGCCACCCCATACTCCCCACAATGACTGATTGTACGGACTCAAAGCTGACACCCAAATAATAATCTTTCGGTATATAATCGTTAGGAAACAATGGCACATAGTAGAAATCATGCACTTCCTTGTTTTTCACCTTTTCCAGGACATCTTCCTTGGTAAGTACCTCATAGGAAAACGGAACACCTATTTTGTTTTCATGAAAGTAAAGCTTGAGTAGTTTTTGTAAATCCACCTGCATCAATCTCTGTCTTACAGAGACATTCTGTAAGTCCTTCTCCTGCATCAACCGAATGGTCAGTTCCCGCACCTTATCTTTCATCACCTCATAGGACGCCGGGGATGAAGCTGCAGATCGCTCCACAATCTCTATCGAATTCATCGCCTGCCCCATCAGTTCCTGTGTCTCCATTTTTGCTGTGCCTCTCTTTCCGGAAAACAGATTCTGTACCGACAGATAAGTAACTCCGCTTTTCCGTTTCGTCTCGTTCCCTTCCTGTGAAACATCATACGTATAAACCGTGGACGTTCCCTGCACACGGGGTGACATCGATGTTACCACCCGATTGTAGCTCACCTTATTCCCCACCTGCACCTGCAATTCCATCCGGTTCACATAGCTCACATAATTTACCTCTTCCACCCGGTTAATCACCCGGTTCAGGACATCATACACCCTCGAAGAAAATCGGTTCCGCTGTTCTTCAAAAGCATGCTCTATCCACAGCCACTGCACCACAACGACGGCAGAGAAAGCAAAAAGCATAAACGCCAGCAATATCCGGATGATTACTTTTTTTACCATAAACTATTCCTCTGAAAGAGGGGAAACACCATCTTTTCACGCATATTTCATTGCAGCCTTTTCTCTAAAATTCTATAAAGATAACTGTTCTTATTTTCAATAGTCAATTCCTGAAACAATTGCCTCTGCACATGAACACTATCTCCCAATTCCTCTTCAATCAACACCAGCGACAATTCATGCGACAAATTAGCCCGAACCAGTTTTTTTATATAGACATTCCGGTAATACTCATAATGTCCTTTCAGCGTAACTAAACGGGACAGTCTCTTTTCATCACTGCTTGTCCGCTTGCTTCTTCCCAGGATCCGGCTGACAGAGTGATTGATTTCTTCTAACGGGCTCTCATACTTTTCCTTTAAAAATTGCCGGAGTGCAGCATACTCTTTTTCCAGTTTTCCCCCACTTACCACAACACTGTCATTCTTTAATGCCCCATCGATACGTATGCCCTTTTTTTGATCCAGAATAAATTCCACCACCCGTCTTCCCTCTGCCTCTATCCACACTTTCGCCGGCATATCCAATGCCGGAATTCTCCATTCCACCTTTTTCGCCTGTACTTTACCAGCAATACTCAGTGTATCCGATAAAGAGGGCATAACAGCCAAAAGCCTCATTTCTCCAGCCAAATCTGTAAATTCCCCCTCCACTTTTATTTCGCTGGAACCACACCCTTGCAAAAGAAAGAGAATACCTACTCCACTCCAAAGTCTACTCACAACCCTCATGCGTTCATATCATTTTAAATCACGGATATTTACAAATATATTAAAATCTATAGAAAAGGCTAATAAAAAGATAGAAAAATCTTTGTAATACCTGTTAATAAGGCGCCCGTGAGGACAAAAAAGGATAGGTGAAAAAACGGGATAATGCAAAGGAAAGCGGATTTATAAAGCCGTCAGGTTTTCAAATCATTACCTGCCGAAATGTGATTTTTAACAAGTGGCACTGACATTTTCTCCTTATGGCTGTGTTTGGCTTACAAGGTCTAACTCGCTGATACTTAATTTTGCAATCCAAAAAAGACGAGTCTGGCAAGAAGCACATTCAAAGTGCTGTTTTACGTAAACGACAGTAAAGAGAAAAACGGCATTGTCCCCATGATGGGACGAATGACAATCAAAAAAGCGAGTTGTTCAGCAATTCATTGGGACTACTGAACAGCAGCTGTTCATCTTACAACGCCGCTGATGCGGAAACCAGTCAGGAAATGGCGGATATACTTCGCAAAAAGAAGAGACGCAAACGGGGAATGAGATTGTAACAGCCGCAGCCCCACAGTCCGATGAATTAACACAGTTCGGCTGTAGATTTCATTCCTGACCATATTTTCTAACGAATAAATCTCGATTTGCTTCTCCCCATGTAATCATGGCATCAAGAATTGGCAATAGCGATTGTCCGAGTTCTGTAATGGAATATTCTGAACGTGGTGGAAGCTCGGGGTAAATGGTTTTAACAACAAGACCATCATCCACCAATTCTTTCAATTGTAAATCGAGTACGCGCGGTGTAGCCTCAGGCAGGGCCTTGTGCAATTCACTTGGACGCATTGCAACATTGCGGAGTTCATCCAATATGCAAGACTTCCACTTAGAATCTATCAGGCTCATAGTTAGCCGGAGTGGACAGCTTAAATCGACAGGTATTTTTCTTTCGTACATTTTTTCTTTTCGCTATTACAAATGCAAAGGTAAACATAATCTCTCACAATAGAGATATACTGAAAAATAATTCAGTATATGAATAATTTTTCGGTACTTGCCTGTACCAGCATTACCCTGTAACTTTGCAGACGATCAATAAAAATAATAAAAACATTATGAGAGATTCTATTAAAGAATATGAAGCAGTACAAGAAGCTGCAATGAAGTTTGTAAAGAGCGTGGCTGAAGGCGATAGCAAGTATGCACGCGAGTTATTTACCGATGATGCTGTGCTGTTCGGTTTTCTCGATGGAGAACCGGAACGCGGTTCCATCGAACAGTTCTACCACAACGTGGACACTGTCAGTGGAGGTGAGGCATTTAAGGCACGTGTTGATGTGGTGGCGGTGGAAGAAACACTGGCAGTTGTTCGTGTTCTTGAAGAGGGCTGGGGAAATCGTATTGATTTCACGGACTATCTGCTTCTACTGAAAATTGGCGGTGAATGGAAATGTGTAGCCAAAGCCTATAATCAAAATTCAAATACGATACAAAAGAAATAGAAACAATGAGTAAAAGAATTCTCATATTAAACGGAAGTCCACGTATGAAAGGCAATACGACAGGACTGGTGGAAGCCTTCAAGCAAGGTGCGGAAGAAGCTGGACATACGGTGGAAGTTTTCAATTTGCAACGAATGGACATTCATCCTTGTCTGGGATGTCTGGGCGGTGGACGCGATTCAAAAAGCCCTTGTCTGCAGAAGGATGATATGGCGAAGATTTATCCGTATTATGAAACGGCAGACGTATTGGTTCTGGCTTCGCCGATGTATTACTGGAGTATCACTGCACAGTTGAAAATCGCCATTGACCGTTTATTTGCTGTGACGGAAAAAAGTCCGGAATATCATACGCCTATGCAACATTGCGTTTTACTCATGGCAGCAGAAGGAGATACGCCGGATAACTTCGAGCCTGTGGAGCATTACTACCATGCTTTACTTCGTCACCTCGGTTGGGAAAATTTAGGTGAAGTATATGCTGGCGGTGTTATGCAGATTGGCGATATTACTGGACATCCTTCGTTAGAAAAAGCATATTCATTAGGTAAAAGCATCTGAAACAGTGAAAGTATTACTGATAAAGGGTAACCCTCACAAAGAGGGATGTACTTTTACAGCATTAGCTGAGGTCGTTCGTACTCTGCATAAGCATGATATTGAAACTGACAGGCTATATCTTGGTAACAAGCCTGTTGTCTCATCGCAATATTGGAACTCTGTTCATGGATTCATTCCAAAAGGTGTTAATCAGGATGAAGAAGGGGGGGACAAACACTGCGTTCTCTGGGAGAGAATAGGGCATGACTATTAAGAAGTATTGAAACTGCAAAACAATACGGTATGGAGAAACCTTTATATGTGATGAAATTACGCACACATTTTATCCAGAACAATTAAAAAGTAAAAACAATGAAACCGAATTTTTTTTCAATGTCGCTAATAGTTTGTTGTATAGTAATGCTATTTATAACAGGGACAATATCCGCTCAAGACGCCAAAGAATCTTGTAAGATGCAAAAACAATGTATCTTAAATTGTCATTCAAATCCGGAAATGACAGGAATAGTTGAAACCATCGAATATTATGTAGAGGGTGGAAGAAAGGGGGATAGTAAAATTACAGAGAAAGCTTTTACCGATAATGCAACTATGTCTTGGTCTGAAAACGGACAAATAAGAACTGTACCGGTTAAAGTCTTGTATGACATAGTAGATAAAAGTGGTGCATCAACTGCAAGTTATAAATTGTTGGATTGCAATATAGAGCAAAATATCGCAATAGTTAAAATTCAATCTCAATTTGGTCCTCAGGAATATATTGACATGTTTACACTGGTAAAAGATGTTGAAAACTGGAAGATTGTTAGCAAAATTTATCGTATAAAAAACTAAGTATAACCCTAATAGATGTTTTGTGTTGCAATATAGAATGCTATTATAAATCAAGATGTGAAACCTATACATAGTATTATCGTTTTTGGTCATATATTGATGGCATTGTTTATATGCAGTAATCTGGAGCTTGCCATAACGAAACCGACCTCACCCGTCAGCTTCGCCCTGCGCAATGATGCGGAGGATAAGAAACTGATTTTACATGCGTTGAAGCAAGCGAACAGTAACTGCAAGGTTGCCACCGAACTGCTCGGAATAGGACGTACAACACTGTACAACAAACTGGAAGAATATGGATTAAAGTACAAATTTGAGCAACCATAGCCCGTAGTTTACTTAAAATGGAGCTAACGATTAAACCGGATATATTCAGCGAAGAAAAAAAACGTCCTGTGATAAAAAAACATAGGACGTTTTGAGATGTTTCCGGTTTTTATTGTTACTTCCAGGGCAAAACGAGTGATATTGATACAAACTCACAACAAAACACAGAAACAGAGAGAGTTGCCAATTCATTACTTCTATTTTATTACTTCTTTCATTATAAATAAAGAGATTATAAAAGTCTTCCAGAATTACGCAAAAATTAAAATTTCATAAATTTCCGGCAGAGAATATCAATTTGCCCCTCCTGTTTTCTTCAGACAACTATCCAGGCAGGTATATATCCTCTTACCCGAAGGCCGGGGTGCATTGGCATCCAGTACCCGTCCTTCTGAATCAATCAGGATAAAACGAGGAATACTGATAACCATATAATCCGCCCGGAAATCATTATTCTCATCCCACAGGGCATGAATACCTGCATATTCTTCCTGTTTCAAAACCTCTTCCCAGCTGCTTCCCTCCTGTCCGCCATCAATGGATACCGTCAGGAAACAAACATCCCGTCCCCGGTATTTTTTCTCCAGCTCAGCCAAAAAAGGCAATTCTTTTTTACAAGGCATACACCAGGATGCCCACACCATGAGGTATACATATCGGCCTTTGTATGCCGCCAACATCCTCTCCCGTCCTCTGCTGTCCTTCAAAACAAAAGCGGGTGCTTCCTTTCCGGGCTCAAGCCGTTCCCAACGCCTCAGCATCTCATTGACAGATTCCAATTTTCCCGGATCGGAACACTCTTTTCTGAAAACCTCCAGCATATAATCCGCCCCTTTCAGTCCGTTATTTTCCCAGACATACCTGTAAATCACTTCCGACAACAGGAAGTCACGTATTTCCTTATCCTGAAAATGCTCCAGAATATAGTCCACAACACCGTCCGGATAGTTCCGGCGATTGATAAAAAAATATCGGTTTTGAAAATACACATAACTCAGTAAAAATTTCCGATAGGTTTTCGTCACAAACAATTCCTCCGACGAAACAGGGAAAGAACTTAAAAAATCCTGCAAGGCCTTCCCCATACGGTAAGCCGAATCAGCAGTAAACTGCTTGTGATATAACGGATAAAACACAGCTTTCTCCCCCACGGCAAATCGGATGCGCTGTTCCTCAAGCTGAGTAAAAGCCTTATTGAAATTTTTAGCCCTTAAAAGCTGGATCCTTTCTTCAATGATGTCCTCCATCTTCTTGACAAACTTCTCTTCTTCGAGAAGATAATCATCTTTATTGACAAAGGTTATCATCTCCTGTTCTTTCAGATAAGTATTGATTCCGCCCAACGAACCTTTACACACCAAAGCCCCTTGCATATTGGCACGATGGGTATAAATTTCAATATCCTCTCCCGGACACAGGAAAAGATCTACCGAATTAGGCATCAACGAAGCATACATCTCTTTTTTCAGATCAATTTTCCCCGAAAAAAAATAATTCTCATCCAGGGGAAAAGTATAAACACTGTCTTTTACCCAGATGGCGACAACGGAATCACCATTTTCTATCCTGCCGGTTACCAACACAAAATCCTGCCGGTTACAGGCAATCAGGGTATACAAACAGACAATCCAAAAACAATATATTCTTTTCAATTCTCTTTCCGTTTATTTCACATGTTTTTTTCCGGTAAAAATAGTTCCGACACAACCTATTTCATACAAAAATAGAGAAAGGGATTCTTATTTCGTGTTAAAAAAAACCTAATAAATTCCCGTTCTGTTTCTCCGCACAAAAAAAGGGCGACCGTTAACAGGCCGCCCTTTTCATGCTTTTATTTACAGCTTACTGTACGATAGCTTTGAAATCCGGATTTTCAAAATATTTTACGAATTCAATATCCGTAGCAGCTAATTTTTTCATAGAAGCATCTTTAGCACATGCATCCTTCAAATTAGAGAATACGACCGTTGAATCGTTATTTTTTGCACCGATAACCGCTTTCAGATATGAAGCCAGTGCAGAATTGTCTTTACCGTCCTCCAGTTTTTTCATGGCAGCACTTGTGTTACCAGCCAGCAAGTTAGCCAATGCAGCGTTTACACAATTGCAAGCACCGAAATAGTTAACAGCCTCTTTGTAGTTACCTTTCATGATAGCAACAACACCTTTATTGTAGTTCACCTCATTTCCGGCACCTGTTGCAGCTCCGAACAATACTTCAGCTTCTTTCACGTTGCCGTTTTTCAATTCCACAGCCCCCAGGTTGTTTTTCACTACCTTGTTGTTTGAAGACAATTCATTGGCTTTGTCAAAGTCAGCTTTAGCCTGTGCGATTTTGCCCATTTCAAACAAAATCATACCAGCATCGTTGAAACCTCTCCAGTCATTAGGGAACTGAGACATTGCAGTTTCATACACAGCCAATTTATCAGAATTACTGTCAAACAACGTTGCAGCATACAGCAATTCTTCCACATTCAGTTCAGAAGGATTGGATTTAGCCAACGTCTTGATTTCCTCATCGCTCTTACCGATACGTTCTGCATTCACAACAAATTTGGAACGTCTCAGTTTCGGCAGAATCTGGTCAGCAATTACAGAGTAAGCAGAAGCTATATTTTTGATCTCTCTTTCTCTCACTTCCGGATCCGAGTGCATAGACAATACGCGGAGGATCAATTCTTTGTCGCGGATGCTTGAAGCTTCCATTGCTTTTTTGAATCCTTCCCAGTCTTCAGCTACCACATATTTTTTGAAGAACTCCAGGTCTTTGTATTCTTCCAGTTTGTTCTTCTTCATGCTCTTTTTCAAGAAATCGGCAGAAGAACTTTCACGTTTGTTAGCCAATCTGTCATTCCAATTGTAAGAACCGTCCGGAGAAGCGTAAGACTGAATTTCTACATTTTTCAGTTTTATGTTTTCATCGGCTTTCGCTTCTTTCAAGAATTTCTCCATTGCTTTGATCTCTTCCGATTTTACCTGGTTATTTCTAACCTGGGCAGAGTTGATCAGATAATAGATAGCCGATTCATTCTGTTCCGGAGTAATCCGTTCAAAAGCATCTTTTCCTAACACAACAGCCGGCTCATTGCTTACCAATGTAGCGGTTGCCACAATTCCGTCTGCAATTTTCACCGGATCAAAATCTACGGTTTTAGCTCCTTTGGCTGCCTGTACTTTCACCACCAATTCGGAAATTCTCATGGCATCTTCATAAGGAAGTTTACCTGTGTAAGAAACTGTTTTTCCGCTTTCATAAGGAACTACCGTATTGTTTCCCTGAACGCTTTCCCCCTGAAGGGTTTTTGATTCAAAAGCTTTTTCTCCTCCCTGGTATTTCAATACCGGAGTGGCCACAATTGTAACATTTTTATTGAAGTACTTCGGAGGAATCGTTAAGTCGATTTTCACATCAACCATCTCTCCTTTTTCTTCCAGAACTTCCGGGGTCACATTGTATTTCAATTCTCCGGCTCTCTTCTTCATCTTATTCAGAGGAGAACAGGATGCCACCACAAGCCCTGCCAACGTTAAAGTTGTAACTACGCTAAATGTCCGTTTCATAATTATTTACAAATTTATTCTATAATATTAATTAGTCTCTTAATTGGGAAGCAAATGTATAAAAAAATCTCAAAGAATACACCTCCCCTCTAAATTATTACAAAATATCTTGAATATTTTTCCCAAAATATGTCATAACCTTTATTCTTCCTTACGGATTCCAGCCCCCCACGGTTTTATTCCCCGTTAATTTTATGTAGGATCAATCGCTGGGCCGTATCCATAGCTTTGTCCACACCTTCGGGATTTGCCCCTCCCGCAGTGGCAAAAAAAGCCTGGCCGCCACCACCGCCATTCATCTCTTTTGCTGCCTCCCGAACAATCTGTCCGGCATTCAATCCGTATTCCTCCACCAAAGCATTGCTAATCATGACAGTAAGATAAGGTTTATTCTCTGACACGCCTCCTATCACGGCTATCACCTTCTCATACTCCCCTTTCAGTTGAAAAACCAAATCTTTCACTTTCGCCTGAGGCAATTCGGAACGTTTAAATATCCAATTGATATCGCGCACTACCGTTTTTTCATTCTTCAATTTCTCTTTCATGATTTTCAGACTCTCAGCTTCAAATCGTTCGAGATCTTTCTTCAAGCCCTCATTTTCATGCAACAAAGCCGCAATATTTTCCATCACGCCTTTATTGGATTTAAATACTTTCTCCACCTCCTTCATCAGATTGAAGTGGTTGACAATGTATTCCTCCGCCTTGTCTGCCGTAATGGCTTCAATTCTCCTTACACCGGCTGAAACAGAACTCTCGCTGACAATCCGGAAAAAACCGATCTGTCCGGTAGCAGCCACATGGGTACCTCCGCACAATTCCACAGATTCGTCATATTTGATTACGCGAACCAAATCACCGTATTTCTCGCCGAAAACTGCAATCGCCCCCATTTCTTTCGCTTTAGACATCGGGACAGCCCGACACTCTTCAAGGGCAATATTCTGTCGTATCAAACGGTTAACAATGGCTCCGACCTCTGCCAGCTCCTCGTCCGTCACCTTCTGGAAGTGGGAAAAATCGAAACGCAAATGTTCGTCACTTACATAAGAGCCTTTCTGTTCCACATGCTCACCAAGCACTTTCCGCAGGGCATAATCCAGCAAATGAGTAGCAGAATGGTTATTGGCAATCAGTCTGCGGCGGTGCAGGTCGACTTTGGCAGTAAACGCCTGTGTCAGCTCTGCCGGCAATTTTTCCGCCAAATGAATGGTCAGACCGTTTTCTTTCTTTGTATCAATAATCCGGATCTGTTCATCACCCCCCATCAACCAGCCGGTATCTCCCACCTGCCCTCCTCCTTCGCCATAAAACGGAGTAATATTAAAAACAATGTGATAAAGCGTTTTGCCTTTAGTCACCACTTTCCGGTAACGGGCAATTTTTACTTCCGTCTCAGTGTAATCATACCCGACAAACTCCTGTTCGTCATCGCCAATCAGTTCCACCCAATCGTCCGTATCCACCGTTGAGGCTGAACGCGAACGCTCTTTCTGGGCTTCCAGTTCTGCCTTAAATTCCCGACGGTTCACCACCAACCCGTGCTCACGCAAAATCAACTCGGTCAGATCCAACGGAAAGCCATAGGTATCATACAATTCAAACGCCACATTCCCCGGTATCGTCAGGAACTCCTCGGCTTTCGTCTTCGCAATAATGCGGTCGAGCAACTTAATACCCTTGTCCAGCGTTTTGAGAAAAGCATTCTCCTCCTCCTGCATCACCCTCTCTATCAGCTGCTGTTGTGATTTCAGTTCCGGATAATGCTGTCCCATCACTTCTATCAGTACAGGCACTAAACGGTACATAAAAGCCTCTTTCTGATTAAGATAAGTATAAGCATAACGCACAGCTCGTCTCAGAATACGCCGGATAACATAACCGGCTTTTACATTCGAGGGCAATTGCCCGTCAGTAATGGAAAAAGCGATGGTTCTCAAATGGTCGGCAATCACACGCATGGCCACATCCGACTCATTTCCAGCCCCGTAAGCAATGCCACTCAATTCAGCAATCCTGTTGATAATAGGAGTAAACACATCCGTATCATAATTGGATGTCTTGCCTTGAACGGCCATACACAGCCGCTCAAATCCCATTCCCGTATCCACATTGGTATGGGGAAGATTTTCAAGCGACCCGTCGGCTTTCCGGTTAAACTGCATAAACACCAGATTCCAGATTTCAATCACCAATGGATTGTCTTTATTCACCAATTCCCGACCGGGTTTCAGAACCCGCTCCGCATCCGGCCTCAGGTCGATATGCAACTCGGAGCAAGGACCGCAAGGACCCATATCTCCCATTTCCCAGAAATTATCTTTTTTATTTCCGTATAAAATCCGGTCCTCCGGCAAATAGTTTTTCCACTCCTCATAAGCTTCATCATCCGCCCCCAATTTATCTTCCTTACTTCCCTCAAACACAGTCGCATACAAACGATTCTTATCCAATTTCATGACTTCCGTCAAAAACTCCCAAGCATAGGCTATGGCTTCTTTCTTGAAATAATCACCAAACGACCAGTTTCCCAGCATCTCAAACATCGTATGGTGATACGTGTCGTGTCCCACCTCTTCCAAATCGTTGTGCTTGCCGGAAACCCTCAGACATTTCTGCGAATCAGCCGCTCGTTTATATTTCGTCGCAACGTTTCCCAAAATAATATCCTTAAACTGATTCATTCCCGCATTGGTGAACATCAATGTCGGATCGTCCTTGATTACCATGGGTGCCGACGGCACAATCGTATGGCCTTTTCCTTTAAAATAGTCCAGAAACTGTTGTCTGATTTCAGCCGATTTCATCTTCTATATGTTATTGTGTTTAAATTCTTTTTAAATAGCGCTCTTTTCTGCACACGCCTCTTTTTATAAGATTGCAAAATTAGATTATTTCTTTAACTTTGCATCGGAAAACTATAATTTTAATAAAACAATGGCAAAAATAGGATATCGTTTTAACCCCGACACACTGTCATACGATAAAATAGAAATCCCGTTAAGAAAAAAAATAGGACGATTACTTCGAAAATTCTTCTCCTCCCTATCCTTAGCCGTTGTCATTTTTTTCATTGTTTCCGCCGTCATAGACTCCCCAAAAGAGAAAGCATTAAGACGAGAAAAACAGGAAATCTTAGCCCAATACCATTTATTAAATAACGAAGTGAGTCGGTTGGACGCCGTACTGAAAAACTTGGAAGAGCGGGACGATAACATCTATCGGGTTATTTTCGAGGCCGAACCCATCGACGACGCCATCCGCAGAGCCGGCACCGGTGGCGTAAATAAATATGAAAGCCTGAAAAACCTCCGGGATGCGGACCTGATTGTCGGAGTAAGCAAAAAACTGGATGAACTGTCCAAAGCTCTGTATATTCAGAGCAAATCTTACGACGAAATCGAAAAATTAGCCAAAAATAAAGTGGACATGATTGCTTCTATTCCCGCCATCATCCCGCTTTCGCTGAAAAATCCGCGCAACCGCGTATCTTCCGCTTTCGGCAACCGCATGCACCCGTTTTACAAAACCATCCGGTTTCATGCCGGCATGGATTTCGCCGGAGCCGTAGGCACTCCCATTCATGCTACAGGCAACGGAAAGGTTATTGCCGTAAAAATGATAAAAGGTTACGGGAAAAGCGTAATCATTGACCACGGATTCAGCTACAAAACACTATACGGACACTTAGACGGCTACAATGTCAAAGAGGGACAAATCGTAAAACGGGGGGACGTCATCGCCTACCTGGGAAATACCGGAGGTTTCTCGACCGGCCCTCATTTACATTATGAAGTACGGAAAAACAATGTGCCCATGAATCCGCTGAATTATTATTTCAACGATCTGGACCCGGATGAATATTACGCCATGATTGAAGCAGCCCGCAACACGGGCCAGAGCATGGACTAAACTCACATTTGATTTAGACGCACCACATGAAGCAGGAAAAACAATCATTGAAAGTATATTACTCTATCGGTGAAGTGGCCGATATGTTTCATGTAAACACCTCCTTGATCCGTTTTTGGGAAAAGGAGTTTGACATCATCAAACCTCACAAAAACAAAAAGGGAAACCGCCAGTTCACCAAAGCGGACATCGACAACTTTCACCTTATTTTCCACCTGGTCAAGGAAAAAGGCATGACACTGAAAGGAGCCCAACAGAAACTCTGTGAAGAAAAAAGCGAAACGGAAGCCAATTTTGAGATTGTCAAACGCCTTCAGCACGTCAGGGAAGAATTGCTCCAAATCAAAGCCGAACTGGACTATCCGGAATAAAAAGCGGAAGGTCCACCGCAACTCACTGCCAATCACATAAGTATGCAAGTAAGAGATTTAACCTCTGTCATAGAAAATTATGCACCTTTAAGCCTCCAGGAAAGTTACGACAATGCCGGTTTAATCTGCGGAAGCCTTGACAACGAAGTATCCTCCGTATTGCTCTGCACCGACGTGACGGAAGCTGTAATCGACGAAGCCATTGCAGGCAATTTCAATCTGATTATCAGCCATCATCCACTGAGCATCCAGCCCTTGAAAAACCTATTGCCCGACAACTGGATCAAACGTTGCCTCATCCGGGCTATAAAAAACGACCTCAACATCTACGCCGCCCATACCAATATGGACGCCGTACTCAAGGGGGTCAGCGGGAAAATAGCAGACAAACTGGAACTCACGGAAAGGGAAATTTTAGAAAAAAATGCCGACCTGCACACCGGTTTCGGTCTCGTCGGGGAACTGCCCCAAGCCGTTGCTGCGCGCGAATTTCTGGAAAAGGTAAAAAGCATCTTCCACTGCGGAGTGATCCGCCACACTGCCCTCTGCAAACCCCAAGTGAAACGAATCGCCGTTTGCGGAGGCTCCGGAGCTTTTCTTATCCGGCAGGCCATAAGTGCCGGAGCAGACTTGTATATCACAGGAGATATCAAATACCACGACTTTTTCAACACAGAAAACCGCCTTATTCTGGCAGACATCGGGCATTATGAAAGCGAGCAATATACAAAAGAGATTTTTTATGAGTTAGTTACAAAAAAAATATCTAAATTTGCGGTTCAGTTTTCGAAGGTAAATACAAATCCGATAAATTATTTATAATATATGGCAACCACTAAAAAAGACAAAGCCCAGGAGCTCTCAGTAGAGGAAAAATTACAGCACCTGTATGAATTACAGAAAATCGACACGGCAATCGACAAAATCAGAACCCTGAGAGGAGAATTACCCCTCGAAGTACAGGACCTGGAGGACGAAATTGCCGGTTTGGAAACCCGTTTGGAAAATCTGAAAACAGAAATCAGCGAGGCCGACCAAAATATTTCCCAGAAAAAACAGGAAATCACCAAAGCGGAAGAACTGATAAAAAAATACAGCGAACAGTTGGATAACGTCCGCAACAACCGCGAGTACGACGCCCTGAATAAAGAAGTGGAATTCCAGAAACTGGAAATCGAACTTCAGCAAAAAAGAATCCGCGAAACGCAGAAAAGCAAAACGGAAAAAGAAGAGGCCTTAGAAATCGCCTCCCGTCAGTATGACGAGAAAAAAGCGGACCTGGATGCCAAGAAAGCGGAGCTGGAGGACATCATTGCCGAAACTCACAAGGATGAAGAAGAACTGACCAATAAATCAGAACAACTCTCCAAAAACATCGAAGAGCGTCTGCTTACAGCCTACAAAAGAATCCGCGGCAATGCGCGTAACGGGTTGGCAGTCGTGACTGTAGACCGGGATGCCTGCGGAGGTTGTTTCAACAATATCCCTCCCCAACGGCAACTGGACATCCGTTCCCGGAAAAAAATCATCGTCTGTGAATACTGCGGTCGCATCCTGATAGACAAATACATTTGCGACTACGACGGCAGCCAGCAGAAAGCGGACCTCGAATCAGCCATGGAGTCCCAAAAGAAAAAAGGAAGAAGAAGTAAGAAATCAGAAGAATAAAAAAGGCTGCTCAGGCAGCTTTTTTTAATGGGAAACCGGAATCGTCCGTAATTTCCCCGGTTCAATGTTCAAAATACAATTATGATTGCTACGAATTACAATCCGAAAGAGAGTGAAGAAAGATGGTATCAATACTGGATGGATAACAAGTTTTTCCATTCAGAAGTAGATAAAAGCAGAGAATCCTACTGCATAGTCATTCCCCCTCCTAACGTCACCGGGGTGCTCCACATGGGACACATGCTCAACAACACCATCCAGGACGCTTTAATCCGCCGGGCACGCCTGCAAGGGAAAAATGCCTGCTGGGTACCGGGAACCGACCATGCTTCCATCGCCACGGAAGCAAAAGTCGTAGCAAAATTGCAAAGCGAAGGCATCAGCAAAAAAGACCTGACCCGCGAAGAATTCCTGAAACACGCCTGGGCATGGACAGAAAAACACGGCGGAATCATCCTGAAACAATTGCGCAAATTAGGAGCTTCCTGCGACTGGGAACGCACTGGATTCACAATGGATGAACTCCGGAGCGAAAGCGTAATCAAGGTGTTTGTGGACCTCTATCAAAAAGGCCTTATCTACCGTGGTGTCAGAATGGTCAACTGGGACCCCAAAGCTCTGACAGCCCTGTCGGACGAAGAAGTGGTCTACAAAGAAGAACACAGCAAACTTTATTACCTGCGCTACAAAATAGAGGGCGAAGACGGATATGCCATTGTAGCCACCACCCGTCCCGAAACCATTATGGGCGACACAGCCATGTGTATCAATCCCCATGACCCGAAAAACCAGCATCTGAAAGGCAAAAAGGTCATTGTGCCTTTGGTAAACCGCGTGATTCCCGTTATTGAAGACGACTATGTGGACATCGAATTCGGTACCGGCTGTCTGAAAGTCACTCCGGCTCATGATGTCAACGACTACATGCTGGGCGAAAAATATAATTTGCCGTCTATCGATATTTTCAATGACAACGGCACCATCAGTGAAGCTGCCGGATTATACGTCGGTATGGATCGCTTTGAAGTAAGGGAACAAATCGAAAAAGATCTCCAGACAGCAGGACTGCTCGAAAAAGTGGAAGCCTATACAAATAAGGTCGGCTGTTCGGAACGCACCAATGTGCCCATTGAACCGAAACTCTCCATGCAGTGGTTCCTGAAAATGGAGCACTTGGCACAGATTGCCCTGGAACCGGTGATGAAAGACGAAATCCGCTTTTATCCTGCCAAGTTCAAAAATATTTACCGCCATTGGATGGAGAATATCAAAGACTGGTGCATCAGCCGCCAGTTGTGGTGGGGACACCGTATCCCCGCGTGGTATCTGCCGGAAGGCGGCTATGTGGTGGCAGCCACCGAGACGGAAGCGCTCGAATTGGCGCGCCGGAAAAGCGGGAATCCGCATCTGACGTTGGCGGATTTGCGCCAGGACGAAGATTGTCTGGATACCTGGTTCTCCTCCTGGCTGTGGCCCATCTCCCTGTTTGACGGCATCAACCGCCCGGACAACGAGGAAATCAATTACTACTACCCCACCAGCGACCTGGTGACAGCACCGGACATTATTTTCTTCTGGGTGGCGCGGATGATTATGGCAGGCTATGAATACCGGGGCAAGATGCCTTTTAAGAATGTGTATTTCACCGGTATCGTCCGGGATAAACTGGGACGCAAAATGTCTAAATCTTTAGGCAACTCCCCCGACCCGCTCGACCTGATTGAAAAATACGGAGCTGACGGCGTACGCGTAGGCATGTTATTGTGTGCCCCTGCGGGAGGCGACCTGTTGTTTGACGAAAGCCTGCCGGAACAGGGACGTAATTTCACGACCAAAATCTGGAACGCATTCAAGTTAGTAAAAGGCTGGCAAGTAGCGGACATACCCCAACCACGGCATTCCGCTTTAGCATTGGAATGGTTTGATAATCTGCTTAACAAAACCAAAACAACCCTGCATAGCCAATTTGAGCAATACCGGATTTCCGAAGCCTTAATGACGGTGTATACTACTTTTCGGGATGAATTTTCTTCCTGGTTACTGGAAATCATAAAACCGGCCTATGGGCAGCCGATTGATAAACAAACCTACGAAACAACACTTCGTCTGTTTGAAGAACTCATGCAATTGCTTCATCCTTTTATGCCTTTCATCACGGAAGAGGTTTGGCAAAACCTGAAAGAACGCAAGAAAGGCGAAAGTATCATGGTTTCCGTTATCAGCGAAAACAAGCCATACGACGAAACTATACTGAGAGCCTTTGAATATGTCAAAGAGGTGATTGTCGGTATCCGGAATATCCGGAAACAAAACAACATCGCTTTCAAAGATGCTTTATCCCTTCATGTGAAAAAAAGTGACCGCTATCCGGTAACTTTTGAAAGCGTCATTCAGAAAATGGGCAACATGGAGACAGTTGAAACTGTAAATGACGCACCACAAGGAAGCTGGAGTTTTATCGTCGACACGGTCGAATACTTCATTCCGGCCGCAGGACAAGTTGACACTACGGAACTGAAAACAAAATTGGAAGCAGAACTTCTATACACCCAAGGCTTCCTTAAATCCGTGACGGCAAAACTCAGCAACGAACGTTTTGTCAACGGCGCACCGGAACAGGTTGTCGCCAACGAACGTAAAAAACAAGCCGACGCAGAGGCCAAAATCAAAGCTATTGAAACCCAGTTGGCCCAACTGAAATAAGGTAAAATAAATTACAGAAACGCACCCGGCGCCTCCCATTCGCCGGGTCGTTTTTTTTATCCCGCAGCCCATTTTCCCCCCTCTATGCCCGCTTCTTGCCATGCTTCTGCAAATTTGGCAGAAGAACACCATCTATTCAACTGAATTACAGATGTATGCGCACAACACCTTCGCATAGGTTCCCTATAGGTTTCCCTGGGTTAAGTTCGGAGCATGTTCGGAGCAACTTCGGAGTCCATTCCGAATAAAATCGTCAGGTATCGAACATAATCCAAAGGTACTCCAACTACACTTCTAAATTCAAATTAAGATGTTATAGCGAAACTATAGCATACCCCCTGCCAGGCATATGCCTTTCCCATAACGGGATTTATCCCTCAAAAGGGTATATGTTTACTAAGCA
>CAJURM010000027.1 GCA_910589025.1 uncultured Odoribacter sp.
GGATAAATCTAAACGCTTCAAATTAAAATATGTCCGCTGCGACGGAATACGCTTATCCGCATCGTAGCGGAACAAAGGTAAGAAAAAAGTGGAGAAACGGCACAATGGAGAAGTGGAGGAATCTGCCTTTTCAACTCTTTCAACTTTTTTTCTTAACTTTGTTGATTCAATCGGATAGAGACAATTTATGAAGAGAGGACGTTTATTTACCGGATGGGGGGTATATGCCCGGATGGTTTTCATCGGTTTTGCTATTTATTCCTGTGCCAACAAGGGGTATCCCGAAGGTGGTCCGAAAGATGTCACGCCTCCGCATGTGGTGGAGGAACGCCCTGCCTCTTTTAACCGGAATTTTGATAAAAAAAGCATCAATATTTATTTTGATGAATATGTGCAGTTGAAGAATGTGAATGAAAAGTTCATCATTTCTCCGCCTCAGGCTAAAAAGCCGAAAGTGCGGCTGAAGGGAAAATACATCAGTGTGGAATTTCAGGATTCTTTGCGTCAGGAGACGACATATACCCTGGATTTTGCGGATGCAATCGCAGACAATAATGAGGGGAACCCGTTGGGCTATTACCGGTATGTCTTTTCTACCGGAAATGTGCTTGATACTTTGGAGCTGAGCGGGAATGTGGTGGATGCCGAGACGAATGAGCCGGTGTATAATGCGTATGTTTTCCTCTATCGCAATCAGGCGGATTCCGTGCCTATTACAGAGCTTCCCGATTACATGGCCCGAACGGACAGTTCCGGTTTTTTCCGGCTGACTAATTTGCGTCAGGAGGATTATAAAGTGGTGGCGGTGATGGATGAGAACCGGGACTATAAATATGTTCCCGAAACGGAGCAGATCGGTTTTCTCGATTCTGTTGTCCGTCCGGTGGTAATGGAAATGAACCGGACAGATACGTTGTCGGGCGATTCTGCGGTGACGGTGTCATACCTGGCGTATGGCCCGAATAATCTGTTTATACGCCTGTTTCCGGAGGAACCGACGCAGTTGTATATGACAAACAGTGAGCGGAAGCAACGGGAGTTGTTGTATTTCACTTTTAGCATACCGGGAAGGAATGATTTTGAAATAGAGTTGCTGGATACGGTGATGAATGCGCCCTGGTATCTGGCGGAACAATCGGCAGGGAGGGATACGGTGATGTTGTGGCTTACGGATTCCGCCGTGTATAAGAAAGATACCCTCCGTTTTAGGTTGTCTTATCTGAAAACCGATTCTTTGCGCCGGAATTCGCCTTATGCGGATACCGTGAGGTTGGTGTTTACGGACAAAAAGACGGACCGGAAGAAGCGGAAGCAGGAGGATGAGGCGTTGGCAAAGCCGGTCATGACATTTTTGAATGTAACGGCGGGCGGCGGTTCGGAGCAGGATTTGCACAGGGGCATATCACTGGAGTTTGATAAGCCGCTGACCGGAGTGGGGCTGGATAGTATAAAACTGTTTGAAAAGGTCGATACGGTGTATCAGCCTGTTGTCTTCGAATTGAACCGGGACAGCCTCCGTTCGCGGCACTATGAGCTGAAGGTGGAGTGGAAACCGGAGAAGGAGTATAAACTGGTGATCGATTCGGCCCGTATAACTGATATTTACGGACACCATAACAACAAGTTGGAGAAAAAATTCAAGGTGAGGGGAGTGGAGTCATACGGCAAAATCATCCTGCATGCCCGGGAGGGAGAGGGACAGGTGCTTCTTCAATTGTATAAGTGGGAAAACAAGAAAGCGGAGAATGGCAGGCCGTTGTTTACGATTGTGGATGAAAAAACGGTAGAGGGAGCGGGAGACGTTGTGTTTGATTTCGTGAATGCCGGGAAGTATGGCATCCGGGCGGTGTTTGATGAGAACAGGAACGGCAAGTGGGATACGGGTCTGTATCTGAAACGGCAGCAGCCCGAAAAGATTGTTTATCTGCCGGGAGAGATAAATGTCCGGCAAAATTTTGATATAGACCAGGAATTTAATCTGAAAGTTCCGTATACAAGAAAGGATAAAAAAACGGGGGATAAGAAAGCGGAGAGTAAGAAATAGCTTCCCGGAAATGATATAGGAAGATGAAGAAAGTATTTGTTTTTATATTGTTGTACGGGCTATTTGCCGGGGCTTGGGGACAGGAGAGAGTGTTTCCGAAGGATGAGAAATTTACCTATTCGGGGTATTATAACTGGGGTATTATCTGGATGAGGGCCGGGGTGGTGACGTTTCAGGTGGCGGAGTCCGAAAAATACCCGGAAGCCGTGAAGCTGGAGGCTATCGGTACTTCCCTGCCGTCTTGGGACTGGATGTTTAAGCTGAGGGATACCCTGACTTCCCATTTTCATTCCCGGACTTTTTTGCCGTATGAGTTTTCGCGGAAAGCCCACGAAGGGAATTACCATAAAACGTTTGATTACGTGTGGGATTACGACAGCAACCGGATTTTTGCCGACATACACAAGATCAACCGTTATAAGAAACGGGATACGATAGCTTTGCAACCGGACACGTATGATATGCTTTCTGTTGCCTGGAAGGCCCGGGGATTGGATTTTGACCAATATGCGCCTAACGACACCATCCCGATCAGGGTGTTGATGGATGATAAAATCTATGGCCTTTATGTGCGCTTTTTAGGTACGGATCGGGTGAAAGTGGGAGGAAAGAAGCGGGAGGCTTATGTTTTTTCTCCGCTGCTGGTAAAGGGCGATGTGTTTACGGGGGGAGAAGGGATGAAAATCTGGGTCAGTAAGGATGAGGAACGGGTTCCGTTGATGGTGGAGGCAAAGATTCTGGTCGGGTCGGTAAAGGGAATCCTGGAGGTGAAGAAATAAACAGTATGCCGGGAGTGTAAAACGGTTCCGGCAGGGGAAGGATTGAAAATAATGAACTAAATAAATGGACCGCTTATGAAAACAATTGCTTTAATTCGCCTGTTTGTTCCGGCTCTTGTTTTTTTCTCTGTATTGTCGTGCAGGGATCAGAAACCGCCGGTGTCTAATTTTTCCGGCAGCCTCAATGAGGTGCTGGTGATTATGGATAAGAATGACTGGAACGGTGCCGCCGGGGATACGGTAAAGGCCTGGTTCCGGCAGGAACAACCCGGTTTGCCGCAACCGGAACCGGTGTTGGATATGATTAATTTGCCCCGGAGTTCTTTTGAGGGCAATATAAAGGCTTACCGGAATATTTTGTACACGGAGATTTCTCCGTCGGTGAAAGAACCGGTGTTTGAATTTAAAGAGAGTCCCTGGATACAGAGCCAGAAGTATTTCCGTATTGTTGCTCCCGACAAGGAGAGTTTCATCCGGGAGTTTAATGCCCACAAGGAGGAGATGCTCCGGGTGTTTCTGAAAGCGGAGCAGGATCGTCAGATCGCTTATTATAAGCGGAAACCGGATCCGAAGATAGCGGCTTTTCTGAAAGAGAAGTACAAACTCGATTGTTATGTTCCGTCGGGGTATAATATCAATAAGGATCTGAAAGATTTTGCGTGGATTTCCAGAGAGACGAAGGTGGACAGCCGGGGTTTGGTGGTTATCGAGCGGAAGTTTGAGGGGATGGAGCAATTCCGGTATCAGAGGATTATTGATACGGTGAATGCAGCATTGCGGCGTAATATTCCCGGGCCTTTGAACGGGAGTTACATGGCGATAGACACGGTGACGCCGTTGGTCATGAAGACGTACAATTATGATGAAGACCATTATGCTGTGATGGTGAGAGGATTGTGGACGGTGGTAAACGATTTTATGGGGGGGCCTTTCGTGCTGAATGTCGTATTGGATAAGAAGAATGACCGGGTTGTTTATATGATGGGGTATGTCTATGCTCCCGATGATAAAAAGAGGAATATGATGCGCCAGGTGGAAGCGATATTGTTTTCTGCCGGTTTTGTAGAATAAGAGGTTCCGGACGGTTGGTCCGGTAGGTAGTGAAGAGTTGCCCGGCAGGTTTGAGGGGGCCGGGGATTCTTCACTTCCTCTTTGCAGTGTGCGGAGGTTGTGCTAAATGAAATTATATTTTTAATCTGTCATGGCGGAAAAAGTTAAGTGTGCTCTGTGGAAGAGCGTTTTGAAATGGGTATGGTGGACCCTTTTTTCTTTGTTTGTTTTGTTGCTTGTCGGCATAGCGGTAGCTGTTAATTTTGTTTTTACTCCGGAGAAGTTGACCCCGTTGGTGGAGAAAACGGCGAATGAGTACCTGAATGCGGATGTGCGGATTGGGGAAATTGAGCTGACTTTTTTTTCTACGTTCCCTGATTTCGGACTGAAAGTTTCTGATGCACGGGTTGTTTCCGGGGTTTTCCGGGATACGTCAGGTTGTGCCGTGGCTTCTGATTCGCTGGTGTATGTTGAGAAGGCGTTGATTACGGTGGCGCCGTTGGCTTATCTGACGCATAATCAGATAAAGGTCAAGGATTTTGTCATTGAGCATCCGCGGATATATGCCTTTGTCGATGCTGCAGGGGAAGCGAACTGGAATGTGTATGATATGGCTGCCGATACGGCGGTGGCGGATTCCGGAAGGATGGAGGAGGAGAGTGAAGCCCCGTTGCTGGATATAAAGAATGTACGGATTCGGGGGGGACATCTGATATTTAATGACCGCAGTACGGATTTGTATTTCCGGCTTGAGGATCTGAATGCCGGGATTGACGGTAATTTCCTGGGGCGTACGGCTGATTTGCAGTTGAATTTGAATGTGCGGAATGTTTTGTTTTGGCAGGAAGGCCAGCTTTTGGTGAAGAGAGTGGCTTTCGGCGTGGAAACCGGTATGAGTATAGACCGGGATTCGCTTTTGTATACCTTGAATAAGGCTGTGTTTGAAGTGAATGGGATGAAGTTCGGAGCGGGTGGAACGGTGAGGGCAGATACGTTGCAACGGCTTTTGGATGTCAATATCAAATACGGTCTTCGTATTCCTTCGCTTAAGACGCTGATAGACCTTATTCCTGAAGCGGTGTTGCAAAGGGACAAGGAGGCGGACATCCGGGGGGATGTGTTGTGTACCGGTGATATCCGGGGACATTATGGCAAAAAGAATGTCCCTTTGATTACGGCTTTTTTCCGTGTCAAGGACGGCTATGTGGCTTATGAGGGGATGCCTTCCCGCATAGAGGAGTTGAATACGGACTTTGAAGCGGTGGTCGATTTGCAGAAGCAACGGTCGTCGGAGGTGAAGCTGAATCATTTTTGTCTGAAAGGCGGGGAGACGGATATTGATGCGGAAGGGGTGGTGGAAAATCTGCTTGGAGACCCGGTGATTAAGGCAAAAGTGAAAGCGAAAGTCGATTTTGACGATATTACCCGTATTTTCCCGTTGACGGACGGGGTTACGTGTCAGGGAAAGATAGATGCTTTTTTACGTACGAATGTGTTGATGTCGGACATTACGGGGGGGAATTACGGGCAATTGAAGTTGGGCGGTTGGTGCAAGATGAAGGATGTGTCGCTTTTTGTTCCTCAGGACAGTATTACGGTCCGGATGAAGTCAGCCGGTGTGGCGTTTGCTACGAACAGGAAGAATACGAACGTAGCACAGGGGGTAGACTTGCTGAATGGTTTTGTGGGGTATTGCGGTTTGGATCTTTATGTGAGGAACAGGCTGAATCTGAAAATGGATACGGCTTATGTGACGCTTAAGACGACGCCGTTGCGGGATACGACTACAATAGCTACGGTGAAATCGGGCATGCATGTCGGGCGGACTCTGCTTATTGTGCGGGATACTTTGTTGCTGGGAATGAAAAGGGCGAAGGTGGATGCCAAGCTGATGCCGACGAAAAGAAATCCGAAAGTGCCCCGCATTGAATCGCGATTGCAGGTAGACAGTCTGAGATTGCGTTCGATGGGGAACCGGCTGAGTATGGCGAAGGCTGACATCCGTCTGGATGCGAACCGGACCCGCCGGGATGACAGGATATGGATTCCTTCGGGGTATATTGATTTTAAAGGGTTGCGGGCTTATACGCCTTATTTCCCTTTGCGGATGAGTATGCCGGGGACGCGTATCCATTTTAACCGGAAAGAGATTCAGCTTGATTCCGCCCGATTGCGTTTGGGACGGTCGGATGTACGGTTGACGGGAAGTGTGACCAATTTGTGGAAGGCTTTTTTCCGGCATGATACGCTTTATGCTTCGCTTACCGTCAAGTCGCGCATGATTAATTGCAACCAGTTGATGCGGGCGATGGATGCGGGTACCAGTTATATGAATAAAGCGGCGGAAGAAAGGAGAGAGGTCATTACGTCCGAAGAGGAGGATATGGATGATTTGGCGGTGGTCAGCGATACTTTGAATGATGGTGGTAGTAGTTCTGTGTTTGTTGTTCCTCCCGGCATTGATTTTCTTTTCCAAATGGATATAGACCGGATGATTTTCGGTAAGTTGCTGATGAGTGATATTCATGGCGAGGTGAGGATGAAGAATCAGTGTATAGAGCTTTCGGATTTGAGTTTGCAGTCTGCTGCGGCGAATATGGATGCGACGGGTATTTACAGGGCGACGGATACGCTCCGGGCTTATACGGGATTTGCGTTGAAAATGCACGACATCCGCATAGACAGTTTGGTCCGGATGATTCCTTCCATTGATACTTTGTTTCCGATGTTGCGCTCGTTTGAGGGGGAAGTGGATTTTCATATTTCGGCGGAAAGCTGGCTGGATTCCACGTTTATGATAGACTTGCCGACCTTGCGGGCGGCGGCTTATCTGGACGGGCATGACTTGGTGCTGATGGATGGCGAGACGTTTGCGGAGATTTCAAAGATGTTGTGGTTTAAGAATAAAAAGCGTAATATGATAGACAGCATTTCGGTAGATGTGCTGGTGCGGGACGGTGTTGTGGAGATTTTCCCGTTTTTGCTGGAGATTGACCGCTATAAGGTGGCTGTCGGTGGGGAGCATAACATCGATATGAGTTTTAAATATCATGTGTCTTTGTTGAAATCTCCCTTGCCTTTCCGGGCAGGTGTGGACATTTCGGGGACGTTGGAAAAGATGAAGTTCCGGGTGACGAAAGCGAAATATAAGGATTGGTTTGTGCCATCCCGAAAGGCCAATGTGGACAGCGCACAGCTTAATCTGAAACAGCGGATACGGACGATTCTGAGGGACGGCGGCCATAATGAGTTGGATAAGTAAAAGAGAAAGAACAGAATAACAGGATATTTTTAATACAAAAAGGGTGTATGAAAAGGTTAGTATTGATTGTCGGTATGTGTGTGTGTTCCTTTGTTGTTTCTGCACAGGATTTGAAGTCGATTTTTTCCGGCGTGGTGAAATCGGTGATCGGGGATAAACTTACGACGGCGGAATCTGTTGTCGGTACGTGGAATTATTCAGCTCCCGAATGTCGCTTTGAAAGTGAAAATTTGCTGGCACAGGCGGGTGGGGAGGCTGTTTCTGCACGGATTGAGGATAAGGTGAAGCCGATATATCAGAAACTTGGACTGGAAAGCAGCGTGTTTGTATTTAATGAGGACGGGACATACAGGTTGGCGTTAAAGAAGAGGACCTTGAACGGTACGTATGTGTTTGACCGGGAAGAGAAGACGATTACCATGACCAATAAGTTGGGTGTGTCGCTGAAGGCACAGGTTGTTGTGACCGGAAAGACGATGTATTTGTTATTTAAGGCCGATAAACTGATGGCAGCGTTGAAGATATTGATGAGTGTGACTTCAAAGAATAATTCAGCAGTGGCTTCTTTGGCCGAAAACTATGACGGGTTGTTGCTGGGGTTTGAGTTAAAGAAGTAGCAGGGTTGCAAAGAGAAAAATACGGCCCGGAACTCTTTTGGAGCATCCGGGCCGTATTTTTGTAGTTTAAGGAATCAGGATTTTTCAGGTTTTAAAATTGTATTTTTCAAATAAAGTGTATATTTGCCTCTGTTTTGTTCCGAACCGCTATCCGGCGGAACGGATGAAAAGGGAATCAGGTGAGAATCCTGAACAGTCCCGCTGCTGTAAGCCTATAAGGGGTCAGGCATACTTTAGCCACTGTCTCTGCGGAGATGGGAAGGCGCCTGGACCGGGTAAGTCAGAAGACCTGCAAAACGATTTTTTTCAATGGCTTTCGAGGAATGAGCTATGGAAACATCAAGTTTACGTTTTGGCGTAGGTTTTCTTTTTTCCTATTCTTGTTTTTCCCTCTGAAGCGTAGTAATGACTCTTTAAACGGAACGGGGTTTTGGTACGTTTGTTTTTTTTTCGGTTGATGCTTTGCCTCTTGGGTGGTGGTTTTGGTCCGGTTTCTGCTCAGACGGCAGATACTACCCGGGTACATGAGTTGCAGCAGGTGGAAGTGTCGGCAGTCCGGCGTCCTTCGGTGGTCCGTTCGGCATCTCCCTTGCAGGTGGTCAGCGGCGCGGAGATGGAGCGTTTGGGCTACCAGAGTTTGGCTGATGCCGTGCGTCGTTTTAGTGGCGTGACAGTAAAAGATTACGGCGGAATTGGCGGGTTGAAAACGGTGTCGGTGCGTAGTTTGGGGGCCTACCATACGGGAGTGATGTATGACGGAATTGCGGTAAGCAATTGCCAGGCGGGGCAGATTGACATCGGGCGTTTCTCGCTCGATAATGTGTCGCAGGTCACTCTGGCGGTGGGCCAGGAGGATGATATTTTCCAGCCTGCCCGGATGTTTGCCTCGGCAGGAGTGTTGAGTATTCAGACGCAGCGTCCGGAGTTCCGGGGAAACCGGGATTATAGTCTACAATTGCGGATGAAAGGCGGCTCTTTCGGTTTGGTGAATCCTTCGTTACGTTATGCCCGGCGGCTTGCTTCCCGGACGAGCCTGTCCGTAGACGGCGATTTTCTGCGGGCGGACGGTACCTATCCTTTTACCTTGAAAAACGGGCAATCGGTCACTCGCGAAAAACGCTATAATTCCGATATTTTATCCTGGCATACGGAGGCCAATCTGTACAGCTTGTTACGTGACAGTAGCCGGGTGACAGCAAAGGTCTATTATTTCCAGTCGGAACGGGGATTGCCGGGTGGGGTGATTTTCTACAATCCTTATAATAAGGAGCGCTTGTGGGACCGCAACTTTTTTGTCCAGGCAGGCTACGAAAAGCATTTCAATCCGCGCTGGGCATTGAAGAGTGCTTTGAAATACAATTATTCGTGGAACAGGTACCGGGACATCAATGTAAAGTATGACGGAGGCAAACAGGAAGACAGAAACAGACAGCAGGAATATTACGGAACCGCTACGGTGCAATATGTGCCGTCGGAACATCTGACGGTGTCGTTGGCAACGGATTTTGCCGTGAACAAATTGCGGAATAACTTGCCGGATTGTCCTTTCCCGATCCGTTACACTTCTTACAGCGTTTTGGCTTTAAAATATCATTACCGTTTTCTGACGGTGACGGCGAATGTGCTGAATACTTTTGTTACGGAAAAGGTAAAAAGCGGTGAGCGACCCGAAAATCGCCATAAATTCACGCCTTTTGCCGCCTTGGCTTTACGTCCGTGGCATGACCGGAATCTGTATCTGCGCTTTTTATACAAAAACACCTTCCGGGTGCCTACGTTCAACGATTTGTACTATTTGAGAATCGGAAATACGGGATTAAGGCCCGAATGGGCAAAGGAATATAGCGGGGGGATTACGTGGAGCGGTACGCCGTGGAATTTTATTGATTTCTTGTCGGTGACAGCAGATGTGTATTATAACCGGGTTACGGATAAGATTGTCGCGTTCCCTTCTACTTACGTGTGGAAAATGCTCAATTTGGGAAAAACAGACATTACCGGAGCGGAGGTGAATGTCAGGGCGGAAATACCCCTGTACAACCGGATCGGTTTGCATTTTTCGGCAGGGTATACCTGGCAGAAAGCCATTGATGTGACAGATAAAGAAAGTAAAAATTATAAGGAACAGATACCCTATACGCCTTGCCATTCGGGCAGCGGTGCCTTGCAGGTGCAGACGCCGTGGGTGAATATGGCTTATACGGTTATCGGCGTGGGGGAGCGGTATGTTTTGTTGCAGAATATTCCGGCGAACCGGATAGAGGGTTATGCGGAACATACGTTTTCCCTATCCCGTGAATTTACCGGAAAAAATTTTCGTCTTCGTTTGCAGGCGGAGTTGGTCAATTTCACAGACGAGCAGTATGATATTATAAAATACTATCCGATGCCGGGACGTTCTTACCGGTTGTCGGCTACCTTACGATTTTGAGATGTTTAATTTAAAATAGGAAAAAATGAGATTCAGAAGTTTATTTTTAGCAGTACTGTGTACGTTGTTTCTGGGGGTAAGCCTTACCTCTTGCAGCGATGACGATGATGATGACAAGGTAACGACCGGTGTTTTTATCTTGAATGAAGGAAAACAGGGGGGGAATAATGCCGGGATTTCCGTGTATAATCCGGAGAGCCATGCTGTGACCGAAGATGTCTATATGGCGCAGAACGACAAGGGATTGGGAGATACCGGACAGGATATGATTCTATATCGGGATTACGTTTATGTGACGGTCTACGGTTCCAGCCGTTTGGTAAAACTGGATAAGACCGGAACAGAGGTGGCGTCTCTGACTTTTTCTGCGGAAGACGGACAACCCCGGAATATTGTGGCGGAAGACGGAAAGTTGTATGTGACGCTGTATAGCGGCAAAGTGGCACGTATTAATGCGGCAGACTTGAAAATTGAAAAGTATGTGCAGGTAGGGAAGAATCCCGAACAGATTGTGGAGGAAGATGATAAATTATTTGTAGCCAACTCCGGATGGGGGAAAGACAACACGGTGTCTGTCATTGATATAAGGACCTTCGAAGTGGTGAAAACGGTGGAAGTGGTGGTAAATCCTAATTATTTGCAGGAGGCGGAAGGGTATGTGTATGTCATTTCGTATGGAAATTTCGTGAATATTCCTTACACTTTGTCCCGGATAAACACAAGGACTTATGAAGTTGAAAAGGAGATCGCAACAGCTACGATAATGGCAGAACACGATGATGTGATTTATTTGGCAAATTCAGAGACGGATTGGTCTACGTATACGACGACCACGACCTTTTTTACCTATGATGCCAAGCGCGGTGTATTGAATAAGACCTCTTTCTTGCAGGACAGTCCGAAGGCCCGGGAATTGGCAACGAAAAGTATCCATATGATAGAGATTGACCCGAATAACGGAGACATCTATATCGGAATATCGGATTATGTCAATAATGGTGATGTGTACCGGTTTACCAAAGCAGGCGAGTTTGTAAGGGAAATTGCAACGGGAAGCCTGAATCCGAATAATATGGTATTTTTTGATTGATGAATCGATTGGTTATTGTAGCTGCTTTCTCCCTTCTGTTCCTTTCTTGCGGACGGAAGGGAGAGGTTGCGGAAAAAGGAGACGGGAATTTCCCGGTGGAGTATGCCTCCGGATTTTCCGTACGCCGCTTGGCGGAATATACGGAGGTGGAGGTGCGGGATCCGTGGGATACGACGAAAATGTTGCAACGCTATGTGCTGGTGCCGGCGGAAAAGGAATTGCCGGCGGAACTGCCGCACGGCATCTTGGTCCGTACGCCGTTGAGGCGGGTGGTGGCGGCTACGTCGGTACATTGCGGCTGGCTGGATATGCTGGGTGTGCGGGAGGAAGTGGTGGGGGTATGCGAATCCCGCTATATCGACGTGCCTTTTGTGCAGGAGGGCTTGAAAGCCGGACGCGTGAGCGATGTCGGCGAGGCGGCGGCACCGGATGTGGAGCGGCTGATTGAACTGGCACCGGACGGGATGATTACTTCGCCGTTGAGCAATGCCCCTTATGGGCGGGTAGAGAAAACGGGGATCCCGCAGGTGAAGTGTGTGGACTACATGGAGCCGACGCCGTTGGGCAGGGCGGAATGGATCCGGTTTTTAGCGCTGTTTTTTGACCGCGAAGCCCTGGCGGATTCCCTTTTTGCGGAGACGGTGAAAGCGTATGAAGAGGTGAAAGCGTTGGTGCGGGAGGTGAAGGAATGCCCTACGGTAGTGATGGAAATGAAATATGGCGGGATGTGGTATGTCTCCGGAGGACAGAGCTATATAGGGTGTTTGTTGAGGGATGCCGGAGCTGCCTATTGCTGGGCGGATGATAGACATGCCGGTTCTTTTCCGTTGTCTTTTGAGGCTGTTTTTGAGAAGGGAGGGGAGGCGGATTTCTGGCTGATTAAATACAATCGGGCGGAAGAGTTGGGGTATGACGGGCTGCGGAAGGAGTATGCCCCGTATGCTAATTTTGAAGCCTGGAAAAAACGTCATATCTTTACTTGCAATACGGGGGTGGTGTCTTATTATGAGGAGGTGCCGATCCGCCCCGATTATCTGCTGAAAGATTTTGTGAAAATTTTTCATCCGCACCTATTGCCGGATTACCGGCTGAGGTATTACCGGAAAATGAAAGAGGAATGACAATGAAATATCGTATTTGGGGAGGTATCGTGTTGCTTTTGGTCCTGCTTTTTGCGGCTAATTTATTCCTGGGCTCGGCACGGATTCCCTTCCGGGCGGTGCTGGGCATCTTAGCGGGAGAGGAGGGGGAAAAGACCGCCTGGACGTATATCGTGTGGCAGACCCGTTTCCCCCAGGCGGTGACGGCATTGTTTGCCGGAGCCTCTTTGGCTGTGGCGGGGTTGATGTTACAGACGGTATTTGCTAATCCGCTGGCGGGACCCTCTATCTTGGGAATAGATTCCGGAGCGAGTTTGGGCGTGGCGTTGGTGATGCTGCTGTGTGGCGGAACGGTGGGGGCAGTAACCGTGGGCCTGACTTTTTCGGGCTATGTGGCGGTTGTGGTGGGCGCTTTTGCCGGAGCCGCCCTGATTCTGGGACTCATCATCTTTTTTTCGACGCTGATACGCAGTAATGTGATGTTGTTGATTATCGGGATGATGATGGGATACATTGCGTCGTCGGCGATTTCCCTGTTGAATTTTTTTGCTACGGCGGAAGGGGTTTTTTCCTATACTATGTGGGGAATGGGTGATTTTTCGGGCGTGTCGGCAGGGCAGTTGCCGTTTTTTTGCGGGATACTGTCGGTCGGGTTGTTTCTGGCGTTGTTGTTGATGAAACCGTTGAATGCGCTTTTATTGGGAGAGCGGTATGCCGGGAATCTGGGAATCAATGTCCGGCGGGTGCGGGTCGTATTGTTAATCAGTACGGGTTTGCTCACTGCTGTGACTACGGCATTTTGCGGACCGATAGCCTTTATCGGGCTTGCCGTTCCCCACATTGCGCGGTTGTTGCTGGGTACTTCCAATCATAATTTTTTGTTGCCTGTCACCATGCTGTGCGGGGCAGTCATCGCTTTGCTGTGTAATCTGATCAGCGTGTTGCCCGGCAGTGCGGGTGTGATTCCTTTGAATGCGATAACACCAGTATTGGGCGCGCCGGTGATTATTTATGTGATAGTGAATCAACGTAAAATTCAATATTTCCACTGATGAAGAAGGAGGCCATAGTGAGTGCTGCCGATTTGACGATTGGCTACCGGACCGGGAGGCGGGTGACGCGGGTGCATGAACACCTTTCTTTTCGGTTGTATCCCGGCGAACTGACTTGTCTGCTGGGTGCCAATGGTATGGGAAAATCCACATTGCTACGCACGCTGGCGGCATCGCAGCCGGCACTTTCGGGGGAGTTGGTGTTGGAAGGGCGTCCGCTGTCGCATTATTCGGAAAAGGAGCGTTCGCGCCGGATAGGTATGGTGCTGACGGACAAAACGCAGGCAGGAGGGCTTACGGTGTATGAGCTGGTTGCTTTGGGACGCCAGCCGCATACGGGATTTTTCGGACGGCTTCACCGGCAGGACCATGTGCGGATAGCGGAGGCACTGGAAGCAGTCGGTATCGCCCATAAGGCACAGAGCTATACGGCGGAGCTGTCGGACGGCGAACGCCAGAAAGTGATGATTGCAAAGGCTGTGGTACAGGAGTGCCCCTTGATTCTACTGGATGAACCGACGGCTTTCCTTGATGTCGTGAGCCGTATTGAAATCATGGATTTGTTGCATAAGCTGGCAGTGGAGCAGAACAAGGCGATTCTACTTTCTACGCATAATGTGGAACAGGCGTTGGTGCTGGCGGACAAACTCTGGCTGCTTTCTCAAGAGGGAGGTTTGCAGTGCGGCGTGACGGAAGATTTGATATTAAATCATCGTATGGACAGTTTATTCGGGCGACCGGATATACAGTTTGACTATGCCCACGGGGTTTATTATCCAATTGTGCACGGCTGTCGGCAGATCGTTGTTGAATCGGAGGACGATACCCTGCTGCATTGGATGGTCAATGCCCTGAACCGCCGTCATTATGCCTGTGTGCAGTCCACACCGGACAATACTTCCCTGCCTTCTCTCCGGGCATCCGCCCCCGACCGCCTGCTGTTGAACCAATCCGGAAAAATCACCCTCTGCTCCTCCTTTGAAGAACTCCTCTCCCTTCTGGTAAACTGATTTCTGCCTGGTGCCTGCTTTGGGGAATACCGGCTATTATTTTGGGAAATTCAGGATAATTCTTATATTTGTGGAAAGTCGATAGGTTATGGGTTTGATAAAGAGTGAACTGAAAAACATATGGGCTTTATATAAAAAATATAAGGTTCTCCGGCTTTTTGTCTTTGCTTCGGTATTGACGGAGAAATTTAATGAAGAAAGCGATAGTGACTTTGTCGTCGATTTCGATAAAGAAAATGTGACTGATTATTTCGATAATTATTTTGATTTGAAATATGTTTTGGAGGCTCTTTTTCACCGGAGAGTAGATTTATTGGAGGGGCAGACCATTTGGAATCTTTATTTGAGGCAGAGTGTTGAAAAGACTAAAACTCTGATTTATGGATGATACGGTGAAAAAATACCTGAAAAATTGTTGAAGCAATAAAAGGGGCTTTATGAAATCAGTTGGGGAATATTTAAAACTGTTGGCTGTTTACATGCAAATCCATGCTTCCGTTTATCATATTAAACGCATGGGAATATTTGGAAGTGTTGCGAGGGGGGAGCAGACAGAAAGAAGCGATATTGATATTTGCTTTGAAGGAGAAGCTCCGGATTTATTCACTTTGGTTCATATTAAATATGAATTGGAGGCATTATTGGGACGTCCTGTGGATTTAGTGCGTATAAGGGAAAGAATGGATAAAGTGCTGAAACAAACCATTCAAAAAGAGGCACTCTATGTATGATATGAAAGTTTTGCACGTACTCGATAACGTGCTGGAATCTATTGGAATCATTCAGCAAAGAACTGAAAATATTCTTTGTATTGATGATTTTTTGGATTCAGCTACCGGAACTTTATTGCTGGATGCGGTTTGTATGAAGTTGATAGCTGTGGGTGAAAGTGTAAAAAATCTGGATAAATTGACCAGCGGGAGTTTGCTTGTCCGGTATGCTGAAATCCCTTGGCGGGAAGTAATGGGAATGCGTGATATAATCGTACATCATTACTTTGAAGTGGATGCGGACATTATTTTTAAGACGGTAAAAGAGAATATCCCGTTGTTAAAGATACATTAGAGCGAATGCGGAAAGATTTGAATGAATGATAAAAGGATGCCTTGCGGGCATCCTTTCGTTTTATATATAAGGTTTACGAATAAAACCTACCGTTCAGTATATGAATTTCCCGAATTCGCTGAGTATGGTAAGCTTATTGCCTTCGCCCTCGTCGTTGTCGTAGCAACGGCCGACGATTTGGGCATCAATGTTGAAACTTTTGGAAATGGCGATGATTTCTTCCGCCAATTCTTCGTCCGCGTAGATTTCCATGCGGTGCCCCATATTAAAGACCTTATACATTTCCTCCCACGGTGTGCCGGATTGCTCCTGAATCAACCGGAATAAGGGGGGTACGGGGAAGAGGTTGTCTTTGACGATGTGCATGTTGTCTACAAAGTTCATCACTTTGGTCTGTGCTCCGCCGGAACAATGCACCATGCCGTGAATCTGACGGCGGTAGCGGTCTAATAGTTGCTTGATAACCGGAGCATAGGTGCGGGTTGCTGATAACACTAATTTTCCCGCATCTAACGGAGAGCCTTCTACCGCATCGGTCAGTCGGCAGTTGCCGGCATATACCAATTCTTCCGGTACGGCGTTGTCATAGCTTTCCGGGTATTTTTGTGCTAAGTATTTCGCAAAAACGTCATGCCGGGCAGACGTTAGTCCGTTGGAACCCATGCCGCCGTTGTATTCATTTTCATAGGTGGCTTGTCCGTAGGAGGCCAATCCCACAATCACGTCTCCAGCCTGGATGCGGGCATTGTCAATGACGTCCTCACGTTTCATCCGGCAGGTCACGGTGGAATCGACAATGATTGTACGTACCAAATCCCCCACGTCGGCTGTTTCTCCTCCGGTGGCGTAGATGTTTACCCCGAGTTTCCGGTATTCCGCCAGCAACTCTTCCGTGCCGTTGATAATAGCGGCGATGACTTCACCGGGGATGAGGTTTTTGTTGCGTCCGATGGTGGACGATAATAAAATATTGTCTGCCGCACCTACACAAAGCAGGTCGTCGATGTTCATAATCAGCGCATCCTGTGCAATCCCTTTCCAGACGGATAAATCCCCTGTTTCTTTCCAATACATATACGCCAAAGAGGATTTGGTCCCGGCTCCGTCCGCATGCATGATGTTGCAATATGCCGGGTCTCCGCCTAAATAATCGGGGACAATCTTGCAGAAGGCTTTCGGAAAAATACCTTTATCAATATTTTTTATGGCGTTATGCACGTCTTCTTTGGAGGCGGATACGCCACGTTTATTATATCTTTCGTCTTTTCTCATGACTGTGGTTCTATCGGAATTTTGAATCGTCAAATTTAGATAAAACTATTGATAATCGGAAATATTTCAACTTCTCCTATCTTACCCAAATGCGGTATTCTGCACGGTTAATTGTTCCTCTATTACAAGAGTGTCCCCATTCTATATACACGTTAGTACCCGATAAAGGCCAAATAAAATAGGCATCATTAGCCCTATCATCATCAAACGAAGCCCTACGGTATCGGGCAGTTCCTTCATGAAATCCAATTGTTGCTTCAGCATTACCATATCTTCGATAACAACAATAACTTCCTCCTCCTGTGGTTGAAAATATTCCGCCGCCATTACATTCCGATGCTTTCCAATAGGAATTACTGATTTGGTTACAAGCGTCCCGGCCTTCGGTCCAATACATGTCATAATCAATCAGATTAATCCAGGCATCGGCAAATTTGTGCGGCATATAAATATTTCCCAAATAGGGTTTGTTGTAAATCCCGGTTGTGTAAAGGGTGGAGACGGAAGTGTTCGACAAACTATTGACGATCAGCATCCATCCGCCGCCTTCATGAGTCATGCTGCTGTAAATCGGTAAAGGCTCATTACCTCCGGGACCGTCTGGATCTATCATGTACACGCCGTCCAATGTTGCTCCCAGCTCTTGATACACTTTTGCATGTTTGGGGATTGATGACAAGCCGGTGAAACCTTTTACTATGACATCACGCACTTCACCTTTACAACCGTGTTCATTGACAAAATACACCTGGTATATCTCCGGAGAGGCTGAGGTTGTCACTTGGGCAGCATCACAAGGCAGGATATTCCCCTCTGGTGTTTTCCACTCCGATTTATTTTGCCCTTCAATAATACAAGGCAAATTAAATTGTGTCCCCACAATCGAATTGTAACTTGGCGGGACGGAAGGTATATCTGTCGGCATCGTTCCTACGGTGACGCTTATTTCATTACTTTCTGCCCGACCTAAAGCGCAAATGCAGATGCGTTTGAACCAGTAGGTTACAGCGTTTGAAGTTGTATTTGAAAATCCTTCGTATGTTAAATTTTCACTGGCTTCGTTTTCTATCAAACTGTATAAACTTTCTCCCGGTTTCTTTACATACCAGTTGTATTGAAAACGCATATCCGAAAAGTCAGTACAGGAAGCTACACGCACGCTTGCTATTTCAGTCTCTTGCTGCGGACAGATTTTTGTCGGAGCATCAATTTCTCCGGCATCAATGCTAATGGTATTGGACAGACTGTATACTCCCCGGAATCCTACTGTACTGTCGCGTTGGGTGATTGCCGTAAAGTAACCCATCATTTCTGTGCGGTCGGAAGTCCTCAGCCTGTCCTCCTCACTGTTGTATCCTCCTCCCCGAACGCCGTATTTATTCGCTGTCTTGTCCCACAGATTCGCATTGTATACTCCCGTCCCGCAACTGCTCCCGTCAAAATTCGTGTAATTCACATTGACACACAGCTCTTTCACATTTCCGCTCATCTCCATCACGCCCCAATACGTCGCACCCGCTTGGACTTGATTGCTGGAAGTATTGGCAAACAATCCGCAACGAACAGGACCATTCACTTTATTGCCGATTCCGCTGTTCACATTCTTGGCCGCACTGTTCGCCTGTTCCCGTTCATCCCCCGCATAAGCCAGGTCACCGAAAGAAGACAACGCATTTACTCCGTTATTCGTATTCCACGCATATTCTCCTTCTGCCGGAAGTTGAGGATACGGACGACGACAAACCTTCTCGTATTCCAACTCACTCATCGGACGCAAACCGCTCCAACTGCAATAGGCTATCATATCCTCCACGCTCATGTAATTACAGGCCAGAGTCTGCCCGTCATCGGTGGAAAAGAAATCGTTACCCGGATTCAGATTATTACCGAACACGACGGGAGCATCGGACTGTTTCTGCTCCACGAAAGCGATACCGTTCCGGCAACTCGGAGTCTTCAACTCTCCAAAGACGTAATCCCCTTTCTTCATCGTAGAGAAATTGTTGTTTGCCACACGAGCCTTTTGCTGTTCCAACGTCAGAGAGTTAAGAAACTCGACATACTGCTCCTGGCTTGTTTCGTATTTCATCACATAAAACCCGGCATACCCTTTCGGATAAGCAGCAGGAAGTTGGAGTTTTTCTGTCAGATTATTCCGTGTAACACTGTAATATAGCAACTCTTCCGAATCAATCCGCAGGGGAGGCACTTCCTGCTCCCACAATGCCACGTCATAAATCACCAGATAATTGCCTGTCTCGCGAAAACGGTAATAGCGATAGGCTCCCGGATTTGTTATCCGGTGTTTACTTAATGTCTGATTCCATGCCGAACCGCTACCGCTCCACAAGGTAGACCAACTGCTTCCATCGTTACTGCCTTCCAGATAATAGCCTGATCCGCCGTAATGTGTACGGATGGTAAAATAGTGCATCTCTTTTTTGCTGCCAAAGTCTATTGCAAACCATTCATCGGAATTGCCTGCGGAATGATAGTGGCTGTTGATGTTAGTATCGATGGCGTTCTGTAAACCATAGGACGGATGCAGAGTATTTCCGCCATAGACGGAAGAGGCATCCAGGCTTTTGTATCCGTTCAGGCGGATCGGATTGCGTTCCGTCCCATACGCTTCATGGAAACAAAGATTGGAGAATCCGTCGCCTAAATAGTAGCTGTTGTAGGGGATATAGACCATTTCAATGGCATGCGCAGCTACGTAGATTTTATCCAACGCATCCCCGAAATCGCTTTTCGTCAGTCCAGTCCCGGTAAGAGGCCATTTTGCCTGCAACCGGACACTGACATTCCCTTCCGAGATACTGTTACGCATTACATACAATCCGTTCACTTTCCCGCCGTTGGCACCAGCCATATAGGCGTAGCCTCCTCCTTCATTCCCGGCACCGGGAGTCAATACATGCCCGGAAGAACCCAGATAAGCATGCTGCCAGGGATTCTCCAGCCCCCGTTTCTTGAACTTAAAGAACACCCAGACGGCATCCCAGTTGAAGTCATCGCGCCAGGAGTTGTCCCAGAGGAGATTGACTTC
>CAJURM010000028.1 GCA_910589025.1 uncultured Odoribacter sp.
GGGTATATAGATGTGTATATACGGCAAACGCGAGCGTTTGTACTGCTTATCCTTCTGCTTTAAAAATTGGTCGTTTTCTTACAAAGGATAAAGCTAAACGCTTCAAATTAAAATATGTCCGCTGTGACGGGATACGCTTATCCGCATCGTAGCGGAACAAAGGTAAGAAAAAAGTAGAGAAACAGAGTATTGGAGAAATGGGAAAACCAAGGTTCCACTTCTCCTTTTCAACATTTCCGCTCTTTTACCCAATCGGGGGAATAAAGAACGAGGAGCAGAAAGTAAACTTTCCACTCCTCATTTTATACGGGTACTCTGCGGGGAATCGTCAGACGATTTGCCGGAGCAGATTTTGCATATCGGTTTTTTCTTTCAGAATACCGGTTAAACAATCGATGGCGACGCGTTCCTGTTCCATCGTGTCGCGATAACGGATAGTGACGGCATTGTCTTCCAGTGTCTGGTGATCGATGGTGATACAGAAAGGTGTACCGATAGCGTCCTGACGCCGATAGCGTTTGCCGATAGAATCCTTTTCATCGTATTGGCAATTGAAATCGTATTTCAGTGTGTTCATGATTTCCTGCGCTTTCTCTGGCAGACCGTCTTTCTTCACCAAAGGCATTACAGCCATTTTTACGGGGGCTAAGGCTGCCGGTAATTTCAGCACTACCCGCGAATCCTGTCTGCCGTCTTTGCTTAAATCTTCTTCGCAGTAAGCTGCCGACATCACCTGTAAAAACATGCGGTCAACACCGATAGAAGTCTCAATGACATACGGAACGTATGATTCATTTAATTCCGTGTCGAAATATTGAATCTTCTTGCCCGAGAACTTCTGGTGTTGCGACAGGTCGAAATCCGTACGGGAATGTATCCCTTCCACTTCTTTGAACCCGAATGGGAACCGGTATTCAATATCGGTTGCGGCATTTGCGTAGTGGGCTAATTTTTCGTGATCATGGAACCGATAGTTTTCAGTACCGAAACCCAACAGTTGGTGCCATTTCATGCGCGTTTCCTTCCATTTGGCAAACCATTCGAGCTCGCTTCCGGGACGTACGAAAAATTGCATCTCCATCTGTTCAAACTCACGCATGCGGAAAATAAATTGACGCGCTACAATCTCATTCCGGAAAGCCTTTCCGATCTGTGCAATCCCGAACGGGATTTTCATTCTTCCCGTCTTTTGCACATTCAGGAAATTGACAAAAATACCCTGTGCCGTTTCGGGACGGAGGTATATTTTGCTTGCGCCCTCCGCAGTAGAACCCATTTCGGTGGAAAACATCAGATTAAACTGCCGCACTTCCGTCCAATTGCAGGTACCGGAGATGGGGCAGACGATTTTTTCGTCCAGAATAATCTGCCGTACCTCATTCAGGTCGTTGGCGTTCAGAGCTGCCGCCATCCGTTCCTGCAAAGCATCTCTTTTACGGATGTGTTCCAGAATCTGCGGATTTGTCTGACGGAACAATGCTTCGTCGAATTTTTCCCCAAAGCGTTTCCGGGCTTTCTCTACGTCTTTTTCAATCTTCTCATCGTATTTGGCAATCTGGTCTTCAATGAGGACGTCTGCCCGGTATCTTTTTTTGGAGTCTTTGTTGTCTATCAACGGGTCATTAAAAGCATCCACATGCCCGGAAGCCTTCCAGATGGTCGGATGCATAAAAATAGCCGAATCGATGCCCACAATATTTTCGTGGAGCCGTACCATAGATTCCCACCAATATCTTTTGATATTGTTTTTTAACTCTACGCCATATTGTCCGTAATCGTAAACAGCAGCCAGGCCGTCATATATATCGGAAGAAGGAAATACATATCCGTACTCTTTGCAATGAGCCACTAATTTCTTAAAAACATCTTCTTGTGCCATATTGTAATCTGATTTTAGAACTGCAAAAATAGAAATTATTTATTGATGTCCGACTTCTTTGATGGCCTGCGTGATGTTGATGGCATAATCTCCGATTTTTTCACATTCGGAAAAAATATCATTGTAAAGAATGCCGGTCGGGTAATCATATCGCTTCTCTTCGATGGCAATCAGGTGCTCCTGTTTTAAAATCATCCGGTAGTCATTGATAGCCCGCTCGGTTTCATACGCTTTCTTGGCATTCACCTCCCTGTATTCCATCGCCAGATTTCGGCACATCGTATTTAATGTATCTTCTACCAACGAAAACATGTGTTTCAATTTTTGGGTTAGTTCTTCCGGAAACACCACTTTTTGTTCGTTACGCCGGTTAATAGCTTTCGCGATATTCAGAGAAGAATCGGCGACGCTCTCAATTTCGGATACAATTTTAAACATGGCGCGGATTCGCTGGGAGTTTTCGGTAGAGAGTTTGGACTCCGATACTTTCGTCAGATAATTGGCAATCTCCACCTCGATTTTGTCGCTTTCGTCTTCCAGTTTCACCAGATGCTCGAACGGTTTACTGAAATCTTTTGCCGGCATATCCAGGCATTCCGTGACCTGGTGGAACATCTCCGATGTATTTTTGGCATAAAGCGTGATTTCTTCTTTTGCCTGGAACAGTGAGGCATCCGGAGTAGATAGAAGTCCGATTTTGATGTGTTTCAGCGTAAAAGCGTCTGTATTGTTTTCCCGCATAGGAATCAATTTACTTACAACGCGGGCAATGAATTTCGTGAACCAGATCAGCAACAACACATTGGAAATATTGAATACCGTATGGAAAAGCGAAAGTGCCATAGGCACAGCCTCCGTATTGGTGACGGGATTGCCTATCCCTAAAAGTACACTCAGGTGTTCGATCCATTTTAAAAAGAACGGAAATATCGCCAATACCCAAAGCACGCCGAAAAAATTGAATACAAAATGAGCTAAAGCAGCCCGTTTGGCTGTCGTATTGGCTACCATTGCCGCTAAATTGGCTGTAACCGTTGTTCCGATGTTTTCACCCAATACCATTGAGGCGGCAATTTCGAAGCTGATCCAACCGTTGGCACACATCACCAGGGTCAGTGCCATCGTGGCGGAAGAAGACTGAATTAAAATCGTCAATACCGTCCCGATAAACAGGAAAAGGAAATAGGAGGGATACCCCATATCCGAATATTCCCGGAGGAACTCGAATATCTCCGGATTGTTTTGTATATCGGGCATGGACGCTTTCAGGAACTCCAGACCGATAAATAGCAAACCGAATCCGATGATAAGTTCTCCCCAGTTTTTCCGGGAACGTTTGGTTGAAAATAACAAAGGCAGACACAAGCCTATCATGGGCAGGGAAATCTCCGCCATACTGATTTTGAATCCTAAAATGGAGATAAGCCAGGCGGTAGCCGTAGTACCGACATTGGCCCCCATAATTACGCCGATAGACTCTATCAGATTGAGCAAACCGGCATTAACAAAGCTGACCACCATAACCGTCGTAGCGGAACTACTCTGGATAATGGCTGTGATAAGAATACCGGTGATGACCCCTTTCAGCCGGTTGGAAGTCATGGCTGACAGGATTTGTCGCATCTTGGTACCCGCCACTTTCTGGAGAGCCTCGCTCATCAGCTTCATACCGAAAAGAAAAACCCCTAAAGAACCGATTAATTTCAGAAAATCGAAAAGTCCGTAGTTCATAATAATTCCGTAAATATTAGCTTTTGTGATTTATCTTGAAAACTTCTCTTAATTTTGATGGCCGATTTCTTTGATGGCCTGGGTGACATTGATGACATAATCGCCTATTTTTTCGCATTCGGAAAAGATGTCATTGTATAAGATACCTGTGGTGTAATTATAGCGTTTTTCCTCTATCGCCAGGAGGTGTTCCTGTTTCAGCATAGTACGGTAATCGTTAATGGCATGTTCCGATTCGTATGCCTTTTTCTCATTCACAGCCGTGTATTCTTTACTCAGATTTGAACACATGACTGTAATGGCTAAATCTACCAAGGCAAACATGTGCTTCACTTTTTCGTTCAGTTCCTCCGGGAACACCACACCCTGTTCATGCCGACGCTGGACAGCTTTGGACACATTCAGTATGGAATCGGCAACACTTTCGATTTCGGATACGATTTTAAACATGGAGCGGACACGCTGGGAGTTCTCGGAAGTCAGCCGGGATTCGGAAACTTTTGTCAGATAATCCGCAATGTCCACTTCTACCTGGTCACTTTCGTCTTCCATTTTCAGGAGCCTGTCAAATTCCTTTTCAAATTCCCCCCGGGGCTTGTCGTATGCCTGTACCATTTTGTGGAACATTTCAAGGGTATTCTGTCCGTAATGGGAAATCTCTTGTTTGGCCTGGAACAGTGAAGCGTCCGGTGTGGAAAGCAACCCGATTTTAATATGCTTCAATTTGAATGTATCTTCTCCGGCTTTGGGGGGAATAATCCGGCTGACCAACTGGGCAATAAACCGGGTAAACCAGATGAGAATAGCTACATTGATTCCTTTTGCCAGCGTATTGAAAAGGGATAAAACCAAAGGCATGGCCATATTAATGGAAGCAATCACTCCGGCTCTTGCTGCCGGCGAGAAAGCCTCTTCCAACAGGCGGGGGTCCGAATAAATCGGATTGTATTTTGAGATATGGAGCGTCACACACAAATCACCGATGAAGTGAAGGAAAGGAGAGAAAATGGTAAAAAGCCAGACCACACCGAACACATTGATGATAAAGTGGGCCAGTGCAGCCCGTTTCGCCTGCACATTCGCCACGGCTGCCGCTAAGTTTGCCGTAATCGTCGTACCGATGTTCTCACCCATAATCATGGCTGCAGCGTCCTCATAGCCAATCCATCCCTTGGAACAAATCACTAATGTCAAGGCTACGGTTGCCGAAGAGGACTGGAAAAGCGTGGTCAAAGCGGCTCCCAAAAGCAGGAAAATCATCCAGGAACGGAACCCTAAAAAACTGATTTGTTGGATAAAATCACCGACACCCGGGTAATCGTGGAGATTGGTTGGCATACTCTCCTGGAGAAAGCGGAGCGCTAAGAAAAGCAGTCCGAACCCCACAAACATCTCTCCCCAGTTCTTGCGTGAGCGTTTTTTCGAAAACAGCAAAGGCAGAGCACAACCGATGATAGGCAGAGCCAGGTCGCTCATACTGAATTTACCCAGTCCTAAAACCGCTACCAGCCAACTGGTAATCGTCGTCCCCACGTTCGCCCCCAAAATGACTCCGATAGAGCCGACCAAATCCAGTAATCCCGCATTGACGAAACTGACCACCATTACCGTTGTTGCGGAAGAACTCTGTATCAGAGCGGTGATGAATAATCCGGTAAGAACACCTGTAAAGCGGTTGGAAGTCATTGCAGTCAGAATCTGACGCATTTTATTGCCGGCTAACTTTTGGAGAGATTCGCTCATCAGTTTCATTCCGTAAAGAAAGAGTGCCAACGAGCCTATCAGCTTCAGCAATTCAAAGATTCCATCATCCATGGGAGCTGTTTTTTTAGATTCAATTTTTAGTGACGGTAAAAATAAAAAACTCCTCCCGATTACAAAAATATTAAGCTACAATAATTAAGATTTTTTTAACATCCGCAGAGCTGGCTGAAATAATCCCCGCAAGTTGATTAATTCGTTCTGAATCATCCTCTCTTTGTGGCATAAAAAAAACAGCCGGAATTTACTCCGGCTGTTTTTACAATATTGGATAAAGGAATTACATCATTCCCGGCATGCCGCCACCCATGGCGGGAGCTGCGGGTTCGTCCTTTTTCTCTTCAACCAGCACGCATTCCGTGGTCAGGAACATACCGGCGATAGAAGCTGCATTTTCCAGAGCGACACGGGTTACTTTCTTCGGGTCGATAACTCCGGCTTTTTTCATATCTTCATAAACATCTTTCCGGGCATTGTATCCGAAATCGCCTTTGCCTTCGCGAACTTTGTTTACAACAACGGCACCTTCCACACCTGCGTTGAAAGCAATCTGGCGCAACGGTTCTTCGATGGCGCGGCGGATGATTTCGATACCGGTCTGTTCGTCTTCGGTTTCACCTTTCAAGCCGTCTAAAGCAGCCTGGGCACGGATGTATGCCACACCACCTCCCGGTACGATACCTTCTTCGCTGGCTGCACGGGTAGCGTGTAAAGCATCATCGATACGGTCTTTCTTCTCTTTCATTTCCACTTCGGAAGCAGCACCTACGTAAAGTACGGCCACTCCGCCGGACAGTTTTGCCAGACGTTCTTTCAATTTTTCCTTATCGTAGTCGGAAGTAGAGTTTTCAATCAATTTCTTGATCTGTTCGATTCTTTCCTGGATGAACTCTTTCTTTCCGGCACCTTTTACGATCGTTGTATTTTCTTTGTCAATGCTCACCTTGTCAGCCCGTCCCAGCATATCGATGGTCAGGTTTTCGAGCTTCATGCCTTTGTCTTCGGAAGCTACGACACCGCCTGTCAGAATGGCAATGTCTTCCAGCATCTCTTTGCGGCGGTCACCGAATCCCGGAGCTTTCACGGCAGCAATTTTCAAAGAGCCTCTCAGGCGGTTTACCACCAACGTAGCCAGCGCTTCGCTTTCCACATCTTCTGCGATGATCAACAGGGCACGGCCAGACTGTGCAACCGGTTCCAATACGGGAAGCAATTCTTTCATGGAAGAAATCTTCTTGTCATAAAGCAGGATATACGGATTTTCAAATTCGCAGACCATTTTTTCGCTGTCCGTTACGAAATACGGAGAGATGTATCCGCGGTCGAACTGCATACCGCCTACGGTTTTCACTTCGGTTTCGGTACCTTTGGCCTCTTCAACGGTGATAACACCTTCGATGCCTACTTTTTCCATAGCTTCGGCAATCAGGTTACCGATGGTTTCGTCACCATTGGCGGAGATACGTCCTACCTGGCGGATTTTTTCGAAGTTGTTGCCCACTTCCTCTTTCTGGCTTTCCAGATTCTTTACTACGGCGCTTACGGCTTTGTCGATACCTCTTTTCAGTTCCATCGGGTTAGCTCCGGCAGTAACGTTTTTCAAGCCTACATTAATGATAGACTGTGCCAGGATGGTAGCAGTCGTGGTACCGTCTCCGGCATCGTCACCGGTTTTGGAAGCCACTTCTTTCACCATCTGAGCTCCGATGTTGGCATACGGATCTGCCAGTTCGATTTCTTTGGCAACACTCACACCGTCTTTGGTGATGTGCGGGGCACCGAATTTCTTTTCAATAACCACATTGCGGCCTTTCGGTCCGAGGGTTACTTTCACTGCATTTGCCAACTCATCCACGCCTTTTTTCATCAGGTCGCGGGCTTCGATATTGAATTTTATTTCTTTTGCCATGATTATTTGTATTTTAAAGTTATGGGCCTGACGCCCGGGATAGAATTATTGTATGTAAAGTATTATAATACCACCAAAATATCGGATTGATTCATCACTAAGTACTTCTTGTCGTCGATGTGGATTTCAGTACCGGAATATTTTCCGAACAGCACCGTATCGCCGGCTTTTACTTCCATCGGTTCGTCGGCTTTTCCATTGCCGGTTGCGATGACAGTACCTTTCTGGGGTTTTTCCAACGCCGTATCAGGAATAATGATACCACCTTTGGTCACGGTTTCTGCTTCAGCAGGCTCAACAATCACTTTGTTAAGTACGGTTTTTAGTGTCATGATTTTGTTTTTTAAGTTTATAATTAATTTTTACGTTTTTAAGTTCATGCGGTTACACACCGCAGTCCGTAAAAGGGTATAATCATTTTTCATGCCAAACCCGGAAAGAAAGAGGGGTGTATGATATGAAAAATATACAAATAGCTGACAATAAAATATTTAATTAAAAATCCATCCGACGGAACGAAGTGACAAAAAAACAAAAAAAATGTCAGTATGACTGACATACTGACATTCTTATAGGATATTCCGTGTCTTATTTTTGCTCTTCTGCGGGAGCAGGGGTTGTTGTAGCCGGAGTTGTTTCGGCCCCACCTTGTTCCGTACCGAAAGAAGGGATAATCTGATTTGCAGGGGCATTCAAGATCTGCTCCTGAATCGCTGATTTTCCACCTACCTCACCTCTCGGAATGGCTAAAGCCGCAATCACACAGAGTACAAGCATAGCGCCTGCCAGTGTCCAGGTAGCTTTTTCTAAGAAATCGGTTGTTTTTCTGACTCCCATGATCTGATTTGATGAAGCGAATGAAGAAGCCAGTCCTCCGCCTTTGGAGTTCTGTACCAATACAATCAAAATCAGCAATATGCAGACTATTACGATTAAAACGGAAATTGCTGTATACATAATTATTCGTTATTATTTATTTTTGCCTTTATTTTTTCAATACGATGTGCAAAGTAAACACTTTTTTCCGGATATTTCAAACTTAATTTTATATAAGTTGCTACTGCTTTTTCATATAACTGTTGTTTGATGTATATCTTAGCCAGTGTTTCGGAGAACAGGTCTTCTTTCTCCATGCTGCTTTCTTCCGACAGGTCGCAGTTTTCCACCGCTTCTAAATTACCGCGCGGCATAGTCGGTTCTTCCGTAATGAATTTATCAATCAGTTTGTTTTTGTCGTTTTTTTTCTTTTTATTGACTAAGGCGGCCAGTTCGCTGACAGAAGGTTCTTCCTCATAAGGGGTATCGTCTTCAAGCCGGTAATTTCCCAGCATTTCCGGAAGTTCCTGCAAAGAAATACGCTCTCTCTTTTTTTCGGCGGGAGACTTTTCCTTTTTTTCTTCCGGGACAGAGGTCTCTATTGCAGGATATTCGTTTTTTTCTTCCTCGATCAGTTCGATGGAATTTATATAGCCTGTCTGAACCGCTTCTTCCGCTTCTTTAGCTTCTTGCGGGAAGCGGGGGACGGGTTCTATCCGATAGTTGCCTGAACTGTGCCGTTCCACGACTTCATATACAGGTTGCTGTTTCGGGGTACTGCTGCTTTCATAGTCCGAGTAGTCATTGACGACCCCGGGCATATTGTCCAGAAAAATAGGATTCGATATAATTTCTCCTTCCGGATAACCTTGCGTACTCATAAACTGCGGCGGAACGGGAGCAGTAGTCGGTGCCGGAGCCGGAGCAGGTGTTGACGGTGGGGGTGATTGTGGAAAATCCACTTGAATAATATGCTCCCTCACACGTTTCTCCTCTTCCCGGACAGGCTCCCTGTTTGCCGGAATGCCGACCGTATTCACAGTAAGGTAACCGTTGATTTCCCGGATACGGTCGCTGACACGGTTCGAGAGAGAATGCGGATCCTCCTGGGGAACGGGTTGCAAGTGGTCGAACTCCAGCAAATCATTCAGGTATTTATAGAACTGTTTATGATCGGTAATATATATGGTGCTTGATTTGAGCTCATTGCGGAAACGGGCCATTGCAAAAGTGTTCAGCGCCTTCAGATAGAGAAGCCTGGCCGACTGGAAATAAGGATAGCGGCTTACCAGTGTTTCCAACTCCAGTAAGTCTTCACTCTTGCTATTTTCGGGGTGACAAATCAGTTCAATCAGTTTGTCCGCTTTCATGTATCTCCTCCCTTTTCTGTTCTACCAGTTCACCAATGCCTTGTTGTAAATATCGTCGATGATTTTATCTAAAATCTGGGTAATCAATTCCTCTTCGATGGCGTCAAAGTCTGCATTTATATCGTAGTCTGCATAATTGGAAAAACGGGAATCGAAATCGTATTTATCATCTTTGGTGTTGATATATTTCACGCGTATTTCGATAGTCAGGCGGTTGGAGGTTGCCACCTCGTCCCTTTGTATGTCGATAGGTTTCTGGTAATACCCTACAATTTCACCGGAAAAGCGGATGTCGCCGTTATTGTCTGTCATTTCTTTCAGACTGGTTTTTGTCCGCATATAAGTTTTCAGCTTCTCTGTAAACAACGTGCTTAAATAGGGCACGACTAACAGGGACTTGTTCTGAAAATAGTCTACAGAGAATGTTTTTACCTCCGGCGAAATGGATGCACCCGTCATGGAGTAAGTGATAGAAGCCAGTTTGCAGGCTCCGCAGCAGGTTACAATAAACAGGGTGAGGAAAATAATTTTCAGGTATCTCATAAATCGAACGTGTATATTCCGGACAAATATAGTAATTAAGTGCCGGAAAATAAAACATCCCCGGGGAGTGCTTTTCTGATAGTTAAAAATCTTCGATGTCGTATTCTTTCAGCTTCCTGTACAGCGTTCGTTCCGAAATCCCTAAATCTTTGGCGGCTGATTTACGTTTGCCGTGATTCTTTTCAAGGGCTTTGACAATCAGCTCCTTCTCTTTTTCTTCAATGGAAAACGACTCTTCGATGACAGCCTCTGTTTCCTGGATAGAAGGATGCCTGTGTTCACCGGGGAGTATATTGGTCTGGATAAACTCCGGCTGGGGGGCGGCAAATTGATCCCGGACTACCAGAGAGGTGACAGGCTCTGTGACGGCGGAGTGGGGGACCTCTCCTTTTTCAAGCATGCCGTAAACTAACTTTTTCAGATCGTTCATATCCTTTTTCATGTCAAAAAGGATTTTATAAAGGATTTCCCGTTCGGAGGCGAAATTATTCTCATGCTGCTCTGCTCCCGGTGCCAGGGCCGGCAAAATCGTCTGGTCTTCGGGAAGGTACTTTTTCAGCGTGATGGCATCTACATTCCGTTCCTGCTCGATAATGGAGACTTGTTCGGTAATATTCTTGAGCTGGCGGATATTACCGGGCCAGCGGTAGTTCTCAAGTATCTGGATGGCATCTTCCGTCAGGCGGATTGACGGCATGCGGTATTTTTCAGCAAAATCGGCAGCGAATTTCCGGAACAACAAAGGGATATCGGATTTCCGCTCGCGCAAAGGAGGGATGCTGATGGGAATCGTATTCAGTCGGTAATAAAGGTCTTCTCTGAATTTTCCGTTTTTCACGGCCAAAGGAATATCCAGATTCGTGGCGGCAATTACCCGGACATTGGTTTTTTGTACTTTGGAAGACCCCACCCGGATAAACTCGCCGGCTTCCAAAACCCGTAGCAGTCGGGCTTGGGTGGAAAGCGGGAGTTCCCCGACTTCATCCAAAAAGATAGTACCGCCGTCGGTAACCTCAAAATAGCCTTTGCGGTCGGACAACGCTCCGGTAAAAGCCCCTTTCTCGTGGCCGAACAACTCGGAATCGATAGTACCTTCCGGAATAGCACCGCAATTGACAGCAATATAGGCGGCATGTTTTCGCGAACTGTAAGCATGGATGATACGCGGGAAAATTTCTTTCCCCACACCGCTCTCTCCCGTGATTAGTACTGACAAATCGGTGGGTGCCACCTGTGTGGCAATATCAATTGCCCGGTTTAATCCCTCATTATTGCCGATAATCTCAAAACGCTGTTTGATAGCCTGTATATTCTCCATGCCACTCTTTTCATTTCAATACACTGCAAAAATAGCAGTTTTATTTTTTATAAAGCGAAGGAGCGGGTCTAAAAAGTTAAAAGATTGAAAGGGAACAATGAAGAAACGGGGAAGAGGAAAAAACATTTCTCCACTTCCCCCGTTTCAATCCATCCGATTTTCTAATATCCTCCAGCCATTATATTCTCGTTTAATTTACCGGACTAATCCGTACCAAACCTGCACCATTTCTTAAACCGTTAGTCATGACGCAATCCGTAAAAACATAGCCGGAATAATGATTCGGAGAACCCGTATGGCTTCCGCCTGCATTCACCGCATTACATCCTGCCATGCCGGAAATAAAACCAGAACCGCCACCACCGGCAGCATCGCTCCATGCTTCCGTCCCGGCATAAGCTTGTCCGCCATAATATCCACCGCCTCCACCACCGCCTCCTTCACAACTACCATATCCCGGACAGGTTGAATTACGTCCTCTTCGACCTGAACCAAACGAATATCCTCCTGTTTGAGTTCCTGCCGCAACAGAACCATTGTTAAGCTTTACGCCTCTCCCTCCGGATGTACCACCGCCAGTTCCACCCTTAGCAGCAGCACTATAAATACCATTCCCATTATATTGTACTCCACCGCCTCCACCGCCGGCTACCATAATACGGGAACGTAATCCCGTGACATTATTCCATGCACTACTCTCCATACGAATATCCGTGGCGCCTCCGCCTTGACCGCCGTTACCCCAACCTCTGTTACTCGTTCCGCCTCCTCCACCGCCACCATAAGTAGTTGCAGTAGAAATGCCACCCAGTTGTCCCACATGAATATAGAACGCGACATTACCATTCAACGATAAATTTCCAGACGCATATCCACCGTATCCGCCAGTATTATAACCGCCCCCGCCTTTTGCCCCCCAACACTCCATTTTGTACTTTCCTGCGGCTAATGTAATCGACTGCTGCC